>CAWBXE010000010.1:0-187129 GCA_963792715.1 uncultured Alphaproteobacteria bacterium
CCTGGGTCAGACTCGGAAGTCGGGTGACGCTACCCGGGACTTCCGCTGTCATCCTGAAATGGACACAGCGCGCTTCCTTTTGAGATCCGACAACCCCAATGCAATCGGCTCGAAGGTGCTGCGCTAAATCAAAGCGCACCGGGCTGCCCTGTCAAATCGCCATGGCACCTTTGGAGGTAAGGGATTTTTAACGGGCAACTCTCAAGCTCCATTGGCTTGCTGGTGTAAGCATACAAACGAGCCGTCGTCGGTCCACCACCGGCGGCGGCTTTTTTCGGAAGGACCAATGGCTAAAGCGTTTCAAGACCTTGTGGACATTTACGTCAGGTTCGCCAACCGACCGCGATTGGATGAGCTTAGGTCACATCGCCAAAAGTTGTTATTCGATATAAAAGCAAGGTCATCCGAGCTCTACGACGGAGCAACCTCGTCCAACAAAATGAGGAGAAGTCCAAATCATCAATGAGGGGTTGGATAGATTGATTTCCGCCAGCCGGTAGCCAATGCCATTATGTAGTGGTCTTCCTGCTGCGATTTTTTGCATGGAATAATCATCGCGCTCTGCCAGAACCGCATTACCGGTCTTCACTGCGTTATGTCGCTATGCCGACAAACCGAATTGTGATTTCGTGAAGTCTAAAAATATTAACGGTTGCCGTGCTGACTTACCGGCATGACCAATCTCGCTCATTGGACCGAAGTTCTGCGATGCCCCGATTGTGCTTTGACCGGCGTCGCCAGTCTATCTCGGCGGAACACCGGAACAATAAATATCGACAGTCTGCCCGCTGGCTTTAAGGCCATTTCATCGCAGTACGGTGACACATTCTATTGCGCGTCCTGCGACCGTGCTGCTCGCGCAAGCTTAAAGTGAGGTTTTCATCTTAGTTAATGTGCTGCCTTTGCGCAGCCAGTAATCGGCTCAGTCCGGCTCATCAATTCAGTTAGTTGGCTCGCATGTCCGCTTTGGGTCAACCGCTGCCCTTTGCTAATTGGCCGGGCACTTCCGGTCTTGCTCAAGAAGCGGAAATTTTCGCGTCAATGGCAACGTCTCAAACGTGCCATTTTCGGACCCATGCAGCGCTGCAGATCCAAATTGCTGAAATAGCACTCTCATTTCGGTTGAAGGGTCGTCCACAACATCAATAGATGCCGTAAACTAACCCGGCTTCTCTCACACCAAATCTTGTCTCGTACAACCTGTCGGGTTCAGAGTTCGAAAGATGATTTTTGGCCGAGCAGGCGCGCGATTTGTACCGAAGTGCGACGTTGAGCTTGCACTGACCTGAATGAAGACCAATGAGCGGCCCCGTTGTACTGCGTAAGCCGATCGCCGATAACGGCACACCGTTGCGCAACACGATTTTTGCCGACAACATTCTGGATCATCGACAGCGCGGTCTCGCCCCAGACGTGGGCTTTCATTTTGGCATAAAGCGCCGCGAAAACTTCGAATTTTCCGAGAAGAAAGTACGTCACGACGAGTTTGACGAAGTGCTCCGTTCGAAACACATAGGGAGCAAGACGTTCGATCAAATCAATCATGGTCGCATCTTCGACATAGCGCCATATGTTTCCCATGCCATGAAATCCAAATGTCGGTGGCCAATGCTTCGTGAATTCTCGCGCATCCACAGTTTCGTACGAAAACTTATCGGCGATCAATTCCGGCGCAAATCGGATACCGAAATCGCCCTCCAGCCTTGGGCGATAAGTGCGGCATACGAGCCAGTCCGAATTTTTGCTGTCATCGATCGGAAATCGGGACTCCATCATTGCCGACATCATTTTACGGGAGCGAAGTGAAAAGCCACCGTTCCCTACCGCCTTGCCGTCGGTGATCCATGGCCATCGCGCGCCGATGTAGTCGTAGTCGCGAAAATTCCCGTTCCATGAATTTGCATCGATCACGTATCCGTCCCATTGCACGATCAGTAGGAAGGGCGTTTCAATCAGCTTAGGCAAATGCTTAAAGACGAATTGCGAGTACGCAGTCGTCGAATTCAATCCTGTCGGTCTTTAATGTGCGAAATGCGCCGGCGGCAGACGCATGGGAAAACAGGATGGCATCTGCAAATTGGCATTGTGCCACCGAATGGTTAAGCGCCCGAGCCGCCAGATCGACATTGACCGAATCGATGGCGCATACGGTCACATCATTCAGAGAGATCTTCATGGCATAGCGACCCGATGCGGTTGCGCCGCACGAAAAGCCTGTTCGATCCGGCAAGATAATCACAGCTTATGCAAAAAGATTGTTCGACGCGAAGCTCGATGCCTGACTGCGAGGATCGTTTAGCGCCGACGTCAGACATCACCAACCGCGAGCGTTACCAAACGAATAAGGGATCAGGGGCGTGTCGATCGGTAACCGCCATTTGTCTGGGTTTTCATAGTTGTAAGGTACCGTCGGCATGTCGATGACAACCACGTCTGTGGCTCCGATGTTGTGATCGGCGTGCCAAACATAGGCTGGGATGTTAACGAGATTACGCTGGCGCTCCGACATTAAAATCTTGCCGACCTTGCCGTAGGTTGACGAGTTTGGGCGCGGGTCGAAAAGGACAAGCTCCATCTCGCCCTGCAAGATCATATAGCGATCTTCATGATTCTCATGCAGGCCCCATCCTTTTACGAATCCGGGTCGTACAGTAAAGCAATGCAGCGAAGTGACTGGCTCCGAATGCCAGCCCCATCGATTGTCGAAAATTTCAACTACGCTGCCGCGCTCATCGCAGTGGGTTCGCGCATCCCGGATTTTTACTCCTTCAATCAACAGCGCGAGCGACTTGCCTTCCGCCGTGACAGTTTGGATGTCCCGTGTCGCGGCGGAGAGAGTTTTATCGAGAATTGAAGCGTTGCCCCCTGTTGGTGCAACACGCGTCATCGGCCTATCCATCGCATTCCCCGTATCTTCAAAACTCTTTGTCTCCTCAGCCGAGGCAGCCCAGCCCCTGAATGGGTGAACTTAAAGAACTCACTATCCTTTCTCAATGTATCTTTGATACCACGTATCGAAAACACGTCGTTCATTTCTGCCATCGCCAGAACTTCATCAGATACGGCGCATCGGCGTGTTGTCGTACTTGCAACGTGAAGCAGCCCCCTAATTGACCGGACACGCTCTCCCACTTCGATAAGAGGTAGGAGTAGTGTTGTGTCTATGACTAGCATTGACCTGAAGAGTGAAGTTTTGATCGGCCCCGAGCGTCAACAAGGTCGCCGAGCACTGCGGCCTTTCCTTGACGACCGGGAAGCGGACGGACAAGATCGTGGGCGCGGCCGAGCGCAGTGAGCCGGTTGATAAGCTGGCTCGCCATGTCCTCGGTTGTTTTAGCCGAGCGGGACGTTATGGATGTGAGGCCGGACGCGATCGCCAAAAGGTTCTTGACCCTATGGCTCATCTCGCCGGCTAGTAGCTCGTGACCTTCTTCCGCCTGCTTGCGCCCGGTCACGTCGATGAAGATGCCGAACATGACCCGGCCGACCATTCCAACGTCTGCGCCTTGGCCGCGACCTGAAATCCATCTGATCTGGGTTTCAAGAATGATGCGAAAATCGATCTCATACGGGCCCGAGATCGCGCGTGTAGCGGAAAACGCTGCTCGGACCCTGTCGCGATCCGCTGGATGAATATGGGCAGAAAGGTCCTCAAAAGCGACAGACCCTGCGATAGGAACGCCCCATAGCCGCTAACCGCTTTCATCCATCGTCAGCTTGTCGTTATCGACGTTCCACGACCACAGCGCGACGCCCGCAGCTTCAATGGCGATGTAGGTCAGCTTCGCTCCAAAGTGGCGGTCTGTTGTAAGTTTGGTGCAATTGAATAGCCCCGTGTCCAACCTCTCCTGAGTCGGAAAGTTCCACTATACGGCATTGCGCCAGGTACGGGGGGCAACTACCGGCTACTTCGAGTTCCGATCGTTTGGCATGCTGCGATAGTGCTGCTCGACCTTCTCCACGATCTCCTGTGAGCCGGGTGAGAGCTGCTGTTTCAGTCGGGCGAAGTATTGACGCAGCAGGACCCATATCGTCTCCCGACGATGGCGCATATCGGCGCTTTTCGGTTTTGATAATCCGGTCTCGGTGTCCATGCTTCACTAACGCGGAGACGGTTAGGGTCGTTCCGCAATCGGTCGGCGGCTGTCCGATTGCGTTCGTTATCTGATGCGCCGCTTCTTCGCCTCAATGGAAGCGGCTCACAGGATCCCACCTCGCACACGTTTCTCTTGAAAAACAGAGTATGGAAGTAGGGTTCGCGGAGACGGCATTGCATAAAAGGACGGCTATCGTGCACTACCCACTCGTCGCCGACCTCTCGGTACACGCTCGGGGCTGCCGTCCTTAAGGACGGGCCATGAGACGGCCCGCAGCGCTGTTCGATAGATGATCCTTATCGGCGATGGGGACCCGGACGTAGGCAATGCCGCGCAAGGCTGCGCGGGTTGGCGCGAGCTAGGGCGGAGGCGCTTTGCGCGCTCCATTGGCAGGTGTCGAGCCGCCGCCGCCTGAGTTCGCATCTGCAAAGCCGATCATGATGGCCTTCGAGCATAAAAGAGGCTGCTTGAGGCGGCCCAACGAATCCGGCTGCATGTGGCTGTTTGGTGACACGCGCTCCTACGATGGTCTGCTACCGTCCGCTGATCAGCTCGGTCCGGAATTTCAGGGATATCCATGAAAAAGCTTGTTGTCGTACTTTCCGCACTTGCGGTCAGCGTCGTGAGCGCTTCGGCCGCTGACATGGCCCCGCGATACGCAAAGGCTGCTCCGATGATTGCGGCGGCGTATTACGATTGGAGTGGCTTCTACATCGGCGCCAACGCTGGTTATGGATGGGCTAGAGATGATCATGCCGACCTCGCCGCCTTTGGCGGTAACTTTACGAACGGTCCCGGCGGACCATTTGGCGGCAGCCAGCGGGTAAATCCGCAGGGCGGCGTTTTCGGTGGCCAAGCTGGCTATAACTGGCAGTCGGCTAACTGGGTTTTCGGCCTTGAAATCGCTGGTGATGGAACTGACCTTCGTCGTACCGACAGAAGCATTTTCTTCCCGGCAACTGACACTCTCGGATCCCAGATCAATGGAACCTTCACGGCTACAGGCCGCATAGGGTATGCGTTCAATAATTGGCTGCCGTACATTAAAGGCGGTTATGCTGGCACTGAACTCGAAACGAGGAATTTCTCGTCTTTCTTCATTGGCAACATCCTTAATCAAAATGCTATTAATCAAAGTGCTTGGCGTGATGGTTATACCATCGGCGGGGGTGTCGAATATGGCATTAGTCCAAACTGGACCGCTGGCGTCGAGTACTCTTATATGGACTTCGGAAGTCGTACTTTGAATGGAATCGCTACCGGGCCCGGTGCTGGACCGGAGACATTCGCCGATGGTCTTAGAATTTCCACGATCACGGCTCGCCTCAACTACCGTTTTGGCAGCCCCGGCGCCGTGAGGTACTGATCTTCCGAAAACTCACTCATTCTGAAGCTCCGGCATCGTCCGGGGCTTTTTGCTTGGCCTCTATCAAATTCGATGCCGTTCTTAACGACGCGCTTTGGCTAAATTTCCGATTACCATAATCGCAATCCCAGCCACAATAACCACCAGGCCAATTAGCCGGCTGATATCTATTGGTCGTCTGACCATCCCAAATAGACCGAATTGGTCCACCGCAGAGCTGAGAAGCTGAGCAATCAGTCTAAACACGATGAAAGGCGGTGGTGCGTACACCGGCAAATCGGCGTCTTGGTCGCCGGGCGCTGGCAGATTTCCAGCCACCGTCTCCGCGCGCTCTTGAGCGCCTAAAACGCAGAGTTACGTCGTGGCGCTTTAGCAACAGTCATAGCAAATCGCGACGCAACTTGCGACTTGCCCATATTGGATGGTCCTTCTCGGCTGTAGACTGAACCTCTGTCCAAATTACTCGAGGGCTCAAATGCAAAATCCAAAACTGATCTTTTCAGCGGTCATCGCGATCAGCGCAATCTTAGTCAGCGGCGCTGCGCCGGCAGCCGATATGGCACCGCGAACTTATGCGAGGAGCGCTCCTATTGTGCAGGCGCAGGTTTACGACTGGACAGGATTTTACGTTGGCGGCGAGCTGGGAGGCCAATGGGGCCGGACCAACTGGAATACCACAAGCACTTCGGACTTTCCCGGTACGATTGTGGATGCTTCCACTCCGCGAAACTACAATTCATCAGGGTTTCGAGTGGGAGGTTATGCCGGATATAACTGGCAGGTCACCAACTGGGTGATCGGTCTTGAAGGCAGCGGCGCATGGTCGGACGCTACCGCGACCTCCGCTGGCATCCCTGGTTGCACCATTGCTTGTGCGGGAACTCCCGGGCCCGGGGTTGATGTATCTTCCGTCAAGCTGCGCTGGGACGCAAGTGCGCGCGTTCGCATTGGCTATTTGGTGACCCCGAGCGTATTATTTTACGGGACCGGCGGCGTTGCCTGGCAAGGCGTTCAAACATCGGGGTCGTGTCAGCATACCGGCTCCGACCCGGTTTGCAGCAGTGATATTAGCACCTCGTTCGATACGCAGACGAACAGCAAAACTCTTACGGGATGGACCGTTGGCGGCGGTATCGAAGCAAAAATTTCTGGAAATTGGCTTCTGCGAGGTGAATATCGGTATGCGAACTTTGGCAGGTTCAACGGGCTTCTGCCGTTTAATTCCCCGAGCGAACCTGCCGGTACGGATTTCGTCCGCTACAACGCATCGGTTAGCACGCAGACGGCGACCGTCGGCCTTGCCTACCAGTTCGGCGGTCCTGCGGTCGCCAGATACTAAAGCTCTGCATCTTCAACATCCCGAAAGCCCCGGCGCTCTGCCGGGGCTTTTTTCTGCTTCGGACCTAAAATCCGCTCGTGTTGCGTTTGTTGCAAATGTTGCGTTGCGCGTGTTGCGTTCGGTCGCCAGCTTGGCGGCATGAAATACGAACCGCTTCCGCATCCCGAAGTCTACACCGACCGCCTCACGGCATCTGCGCCACGCTCCTTTGGCCGCGCTGTCCGCACGCCTCCAGCCGTGAAGGCCTGACGATAGCCGATTTCATATTCGCCACAATCAGACGTGCGATGTGACCCGAAGAGCGCAATATTTGCGCCGACCATTTGATTTCTTTCGCGCTACGAAATTCTCGAATTACTCATTTTCTCTCCAGTTTGGAATGAAGTGCGGGTTGGGCTGATCTACCGACCTTTCGTTCTTTGGAATCCAGCTTGACCAATGCCCTAGACAACACGGTCTGAAGCAAGGGGTTGAGGTGCTTCTTGATTGTGATCACTTGGTCTTTGACGGGATGCTCAAAGAATTTCGTATCATCTCTGCACGCCATATTCAGCATCGCTTCTAGACTTCTACTCACCTCTTCGACCGCCACTTGAATAAGTGCCGCGTTTCGGTTGATCGCCATTCTGACGCCGGGTCCCGCATTTATCGGCTCATCGCCTGCGCCCACAAACTCGATCCCTTCTAACTTTAAGGCTCGCATGATGTTCAGCAGAGTTTCGTATTGAGCGCTTAGCTTACCATTAGACGCTTCAAGACGTTTTACGGTTTCGACGGACACGCCTGCCTTCGCCGCCAACGCTGTTTGCTCCATTCTCAGAATGGCTCGCGCAGCACGTACTTGTTCAGCGGTCAAATCGGCTGGGTCCATAATACACTTCCGGTGGGTTTCGATACCCGTGAAGGGTTGACACTTGAGGGGTATCTATGCTCAACCTTAAGGGTATCACGACGATATCACCGAGGTCCACCAATGATTAGGAAAGAGGAAGCGGAACGGCTGATGGTGAGATTGCCGCGCGATGTCAAGGATTGGGTCCTGCGCGAAGCAACTCGGAACGGCGCGAGCCAAAACAGTGAGATCATCCGAAGCATTCGTGCGAGGATGGAGCTGGATCGGACGGGAAAGTGACTTGCACCATTCTCCGTTCACCCAAAAGCGCAGCGGATCGCCTTGGAGTGTCAGTCAAAACGTTGAATGGGTACGTCAGGGATGGCCAACTCCGATACATAAATGTGGGTCGTGGCACGAAAAAGCTGCGCCGAAAATTTACCGATCCTGATCTTGAGGACTTAATCGAGCGCCGCGCGCAAAGGGACGTGCCATGTCGGTCTACAAGCACAAAGACAGCCCGTTCTATCACTTCGATTTCCAGTTCAAGGGTGCTCGCTTTCACGGCTCAACGGGATGCACGAGCAAACGCGAAGCTGAAGGTGTTGAGCGAGCCGAACGCGACAAGGCAAAACAACAGGTAAGATTGACCGCATCTGCGGTATCGACAAAACTCGATGATGTCGTTGGTCGCTATTGGACAGAAATCGGCCAGCATCACGTCGGTGCGGACACGACGTGGCGAGATATCGAACGGCTGATCGGATACTTCGGAGCCACAAAGCTGCTTACGGAAGTTCTTGACGACGACGTAGCACGGTTGGTCGCGTGGCGACGAGGTCACCGAGTGACGCGCCATGGTAAAGGCAAAAAGAACGCATCGACAGCCCCCCTGATTGCTCCTGCCACAGTGAACCGGAGCACTACGGAAGTTCTTAAAAAACTTTTCACTCGCGCCAAGGCATGGGGCATTCACTTTGATCAAGAACCAACGTGGAAAAGGCACTGGCTGAAAGAACCGCAAGAACGCGCCCGCGAGCTTCATGGCAGCGAAGCAGACAGACTCGACGACGTCACACGCGACGATTACAGACCGATCTTTGAGTTCACCAGCGCAGCAGGCTTGAGAAAGAAGGAATGTTTGTTGCGTTGGTCCGAAGTGAATTGGAACGCGCGCAGAATCGACAAGCTGGGCAAGGGCGGCAAGCGGGTTTCCGTCCCCATCACCGACACCATCCGCGACATATTGTGGCCCTTGCAGGGACATCACGAAACGATGGTGTTCACCTACATCGCCAAGCGCACCCGCAAGAAACAAAATCTGATCCGGGGAGAGCGATATCCGATCACCTACAGCGGCCTAAAGTCGGCATGGAAACGCATCAGGGCTGATGCTGGCCTGACCGATTTCCGCTTCCACGATTTCCGGCACGACTTCGCAACGAAGCTGCTCAGAGAAACTCGGAACCTTAAGCTGGTGCAGAAGGCGCTTAATCACGCCGACATCAAGACCACCACGAAATATGCGCATGTCGTGGATGATGAAGTCGCCGTCGGCGTAGACGCAATGCAGAAGTCCCGAAGAAAGTCCCGAAAGCTCACTCGTAAGGTCAGCTAAGTGATTGAAGGCTTGAACAAATGAGATCGCAAGGATACAGCACTGGGAGACTAGGGGTCGGAGGTTCAAATCCTCTCGCTCCGACCAAAACTTCAACGTTGAATATCGGCAAGCTGACGTCCGCCAGCACAGCCAGTTCTCCGACAGCTTTACTTCAGCACGCTATCCAGAATTTGGCGGCAGGCGAGCAAATCCTGCAGAGCCGATTGTAGCTTCGCGCTGTTCAGCGGGCTGCCCTTGTTCCCCGCCGTAACGGATGTCGCCGAAATGTCGGGCGCGCGCGCCGGTGCCGCCGCAGCCGCGATATCGGCATCCTCATCACCGTCCCCGGCGGCGGCGATTTCATTCTCGACGTTGGCACGGAAATCGCGCCGGGCACCCGCTTCGATCGCGTCGAACGATGGCGCGGATGCGTCGTTCAGTATTTGGACCGCCTTGACGCCCTGCTCCTTGAGAATCCGCTGCACCCCGCGAATGGTGTATCCCTCGCCGTAAAGCAGACGGCGGATGCCGCGCAATAGATCGACGTCGTCGGGGCGGTAGTAACGCCGGCCGCCGCTGCGCTTCATCGGCTTGATTTGCGAAAAGCGTGTTTCCCAGAATCGCAGGACATGCTGCGGAATATCGAGATCGTCGGCGACCTCGCTGATGGTTCGGAATGCATCCGGCGCCTTATCCAAATGCACGCTCCTTTTTCAACTGCGTTGAATGAAACCTAAACGGCCTTGGCGTCGGCGCCATCGCCGCTGCTATGGCCATTGATCCGCTGTTTCAGGATGGCAGAGGGCTTGAACACCATCACGCGACGCGGCGAAATCGGCACCTCGGTGCCGGTCTTTGGATTGCGGCCGATGCGCTGGCCTTTTTTACGCACCATGAACGAGCCGAACGATGACAGCTTGACGGTTTCGCCCTTCTCCAGACAATCGGTGATTTCCTTGAGCACCAATTCAACGAAGGCGGACGACTCCGTGCGCGAAAGGCCCACCTTCTGGTAGACCGCTTCGCACAGATCGACGCGTGTGACTGTTTTTCCTGCTGCGCTCATCGCCTGTCCCAACTCCGGCGAACAATTTCGTGCCGGAAAATAAGGGCTTACCGACCCACGGTCAACAGCGCACATCAATGCACCGGCATGAAGAACTTTGCAATGCGACGAAACTTTTTAATGCCGCGCTCACCAACGTACCAACGTGGAGCCCCAAGTAAAGCCGCCGCCCATCGCTTCGAGCAGCAGCAGATCGCCCTTTTTCACGCGTCCGTCCGCGACGGCAGCCACCAGCGCCAGCGGAATCGATGCAGCCGAAGTGTTGCCGTGCAGATCGACCGTCAGCACCACCTTCTGCGGCGCAATATGCAATTTGTGCGCTGACGCATCGATGATCCGCTTGTTGGCTTGATGCGGAATGAACCAGTCGATGTCTTCCGCGCTCGTTCCGGTGGCCTCGAATGCATCGACGATCACATCGGTGATCATGCCGACCGCGTGCTTGAACACTTCGCGGCCCTCCATTCGGAGATGACCCACGGTTTGCGTCGATGATGGGCCGCCGTCGACGTACAATTTCGATTTGTGACGGCCGTCGGAGCGAAGATGCGTCGTCAGTACGCCGCGATCCGACGTTGCGCCGGGTTGCCGCTGCGCTTCGATCACAATGGCGCCCGCGCCGTCGCCGAACAGCACGCAGGTGCCGCGATCGGTCCAGTCGAGGATTTCGAGAACGTCTCCGCGCCGATCACCAGCGCGCGTTTGAACGCGCCGTTTTTCAGAAAATTATCGGCGGTCGCCAACGCGAAAATAAATCCCGAGCACACCGCCTGCAAATCGAACGCCGCGCCGCGGGTGATGCCGAGCGCGCTCTGAACCGAGACCGCCGTTGCCGGAAAGGTGTTGTCCGGCGTCGACGTCGCCAGCACGATCAGGTCGATGGACTGCGCATCAACGCCGGCGTCGGCGAGCGCGGCCTGCGCCGCCTTGATCGCCAGGTGAGACGTGAATTCGCCAGCCGCGGCGATGTGGCGTTGACGAATGCCGGTGCGCTGGACGATCCACTCGTCGGAGGTGTCCACCTGCGCCGCAAGCTCGGCATTGGTCAGGATCTTCTGCGGGAGATACGAACCACAGCCGAGCACCACCGAGCGCGTTACCGTCACGAGACGGCTTCCTGCGCGTTCGGCGACGAGGCCAGTGCGTTGCCGTCCCGGTTGAGCATTTGATTGATCTTGGTCAGGAGGTCGTAGCGGACCATCTCATAGCCAACATCGACCGCATACGCAAAGCCGTCGGCATCGGTTCCACCATGACTTTTGACGACGATTCCGTCCAACCCGAGGAACACCCCGCCGTTGGACTTGTTCGGCTCCATCTTGTCGCGCAACGCCCTGAAGGCGTTCTTGGCAAACAGATAGCCTATGCGTGAGCGCCAGGTGCGCCCCATAGCGGCACGCAGATATTCAGACAACTGCCGCGCCGTCCCTTCGGCGACCTTGATGGAGATATTGCCGCTGAAACCCTCGGTCACGATGACATCCGCGGCGCCCTGGCCAATACCGCCGCCTTCGACGAAACCGATGAAATTCAACTGCGGCAGATCAGCGGCGCGCAGCAATTCGGCGGCCTCGCGGATTTCCTCGCGCCCCTTCATTTCTTCCGTGCCGATATTCAAAAGCCCGACGGTCGGCCGCTCCAGATCGAACAGCACGCTGGCCATCGCACCACCCATCACTGCCAGCGTCTTGAGATGCTGGGCGTCGCCGCCGATGGTTGCTCCGACATCGAGGATGACCGACTCGCCACGCGCGGTCGGCCAGATCGCGGCAATGGCGGGCCGCTCGATTCCCGGCAGCATGCGCAGGCAGAACCGGCCCATCGCCATAAGCGCGCCGGTATTGCCTGCGGACACGGCAACGTCGGCCTCGCCTTTCTTGACCGCGTCGATCGCCAGCCACATCGATGACGTCTTGCGGCCGCGGCGCAGCGCCTGGCTCGGCTTGTCGTTCATGCCGACCGCGACATCGGTATGCACCACGCGGCAAGCCGCTTTCATGGCGGGATACTTCGCGAGCTCCGCGTCGATCAGCGCGCGGTCGCCGAACAGCACGAATTCCGTATCGGGGTGCCGCTGAAGCGAAATCGCGGCGCCGGGAACGACGACCGGTGCGCCCACATCGCCACCCATGGCGTCAAGCGCGATTCGAACCTTTTGAGGCATGAACGTCCCGGAAACCTGATCTCTTTGATCTTGGAGCTCGACCGCGGGTACATGTGCCGCAGCTTTATGATCGGCGAAGCCGCCGCGACAATAACGGTTCCAGCCCCCGATACAACATCTTGACGGGCGTTTCCATCGGAGCGTAGGGGCGAACTACCAACCCGGCTGGAGCTGCTCTGCTTTCCACTGAATCGCCAGGCGGCGGCCTTCACCTCTCCCGCTTGCAGGGGAGGGGGCGCGCAACTCTTGTTGCTATCGTCTCCATCAAAATCGAAAATTACTACCGGCTCCGCTTCGGCTTGTTCGGATCAGCCGGCTTGCTGTCGCTCTGCAGCGCCTTGAGCGCCGCGAACGGATGATCCTCGGGATCTTCCGGAATCGTCGGCAATTCGAATACCGCGTCGGGCTTGCGCGGATACGGATCGACGCCGAGAAACAAAGCGTCCGCCGCCAATCGGCCGAGATCGATGATGCCGTTCAGAATCGGCTCTGGCGGATCTGGAATATCGGTTTCGCCGTCCGCCGCATCATCGATTAGGGTGGATAATAGCGGAACCTCCGACTCCGGCGCGAAGATCAGATCGATGGTCTCGTCGAGATCGTTCTCGATTGGATCGAGCGTCACCACGCAGGTTTGGCCGATGCGCGCCTTGACCGAACCCACGACGCTGACGCGGCCTTGGCCGATCGGCGTCACGTCCAGCGAAGCGCTTACCGACAGAATCTCTCGGAGACCGCCGACAACCGCCATCGCCTCGCGCTCGGCCATGCCGGCCTCGATATCGCGATGCAATCCGGTGTCTGGAATCTGCGCGACGACAATCGGTACGCTCCACGGGCTTTCCTTGTCGATCATGCCGCTAAAGCTGCTCATGCCTGCGTCGCCAATTGCACGGGCAAGGGGAATTGCCACGATCCGTTGCGCAGCGCCGCTTCATCGAGCCGGTCAAGCACCGCGATGGTTTCCGCGGCGTAGTCCGCGAGCCGGCGAGCCCCCTCGATCCCTTCGCCGTTGAGAATGTTTTTGCACAGCGCCTCCGTCAGCGGCTCGGGCCCCTCCGCCAGCGCCTTATCGTAGGCTGCGCTGCGCCCGTAAAACGCTTCCCCAAAGGCCTGCATGCGTTTCGGCACGGTCAGATCGCCGACGCCTAGCTCGCGCAGATTCGCGTCCATGTCGTTGCAGAAGTGGTCGAATAGCGTCTGGCTTTGTTTCACGCCGTCCGGTGTCGATCTCAGGCGGCGCAGCACCATCCACATATGCAGCACCAGGAGATCGAATCGGCCGTTAACCGTATCCGGCACTGCCAAGTCCCGGTAAAACAAGGGTTCTCGCGCCTGCGCCACGATCATGCCATAGATGCCCTCAATGGTGCCGCGCAGGGGCGTCCGGGGTTTTCCGAAGTGATTGAACGGCCAAAACATCGCGGGTTCCGCGCGCGAGCCGCAAGGAATACCTCGTTGGCCCGCGCATGTTGCAATCCATGTTGCTGCCGGGTACGTCAACCGCTCACGCGACGCAAGGGCATGAGGCCAGCTTCCGAATGACACTTTCGCGTCACCTATGCTCGCCCGTGCGAGCACCGCGCGGTTTTGCTGCGGGCTGGCGCGGCATGCGGCTGGCTGCCGCGCTCGCGCTGGGATGCGTGGTATTGGCTGGATGCACCGGGGAGCAATTCCAGAAGGGCTACATTCTGCCCGAAGGCGCGCTCGAGCAAATTCCGATCGGCGCCAGTCAGGATCAGGTGCTGATCGTGATGGGCACGCCCTCTACGGTTGCCACGCTCAGCGGCGAAGTGTTCTATTATATTTCGCAACGTTCGGATCGTCCCGTTGCCTTTATGAATCAAAAACTCATCGACCAGCGCGTGATCGCAATCTACTTCGACAAGAAACGCCAAGTGCAGCGCCTCGCCAATTACGGGCTTCAGGACGGTCGCATCTTCGACTTCATCAGCCGCACCACGCCGACATCGGGCCAGGAGTTGAGCTACCTGACGCCGTTGTTCAAGCTGCTCAGCTTCAATTAGGGCGTTGTCTTAAGCAGTAAGGCCTGCAAACGGACGCGAATTGAGAGGCATGCGGCCTTTTCCGCGCTATCTGCATATACCGCCGTCATCCTTCGAGGCTTGCCGCGAAGAGCGGCTCGCGCCTCAGGACGACGGCTGTATTTGCGGAAAAGAAAAACCCCGCGGCTTGCACCGCGGGGTTTTTGCATCACGCGTTTTTATCTCTCGCGCGCTCAGTGCGCCAGGATCGCCAGCAACAACAGCGCCACGATGTTGGTGATCTTGATCATCGGATTGACCGCGGGGCCCGCCGTATCCTTGTAGGGATCGCCGACGGTGTCGCCGGTCACCGCGGCCTTGTGGGCGTCAGATCCCTTGCCGCCGTAATGGCCGTCTTCGATGTACTTCTTGGCGTTGTCCCATGCGCCGCCGCCTGATGTCATCGAGATCGCGACGAACAATCCGGTCACGATCACGCCGAGCAGCATCGCGCCGACGGCGGAGAATGCCGCCGACTTGCCAGCCGCGCCACCGCCTGCGATCCCGAAGATCACGAAGTAGACGAAGATCGGCGACAGCACCGGCAGCAGCGACGGAATGATCATTTCCTTGATCGCGGCCTTAGTCAGAAGGTCGACCGCCTTGCCATAGTCCGGCTTGTCGGTGCCCTGCATGATGCCCGGCTTCTCGCGGAACTGACGGCGCACTTCCTCGACGATCGCCGAAGCCGCGCGTCCCACCGCGGTCATGCCCATGGCGCCGAACAGATACGGCAGGAGGCCGCCGAACAGCAGGCCGACCACGACGTAGGGGTTATTCAGCGAGAAGTCCGGCAGCACACCCTGGAAGTACGGATACTTCGCGGCGTTGGCGATGAAGAACTTTAAGTCTTCATTGTAAGCCGCGAACAGCACCAGCGCGCCCAAGCCAGCCGAGCCGATCGCGTAGCCCTTGGTGACCGCCTTGGTGGTGTTGCCGACCGCGTCGAGCGCGTCGGTAGCCTTGCGGACCTCCTTCGGCAGACCGGCCATTTCGGCAATGCCGCCGGCATTGTCGGTGACCGGGCCGAAGGCGTCGAGCGCCACGATCATGCCGGCCAGCGCCAGCATCGTCGTGGTCGCAATGGCGATGCCGAACAGCCCTGCAAGGCTGTAGGTGACGAGGATGCCCGCGATGATCACCAGCGCCGGACCGGCGGTGGATTCCATCGAGATCGCCAGACCCTGGATCACATTGGTGCCGTGGCCGGTGACCGAAGATGCCGCGATCGACTTCACCGGACGATAGTCGGTGCCGGTATAGTATTCGGTGATGACGATAATCAACCCGGTGACGACGAGGCCGACGATACCGCATTCGAACAGCGCCATGCCGGTGTATTCAACCCCCGAGGCGGCTTTGACGCCCAGCGGACCGAAACCGACCAGCCAGTAGATTACGCCGGCAACGCCGACGAGCGAAAGCACGCCGGTCGCGATCAGGCCCTTGTACAGCGCGCCCATGATGGACTGGCTGGCGCCGAGCTTAACGAAGAACGTGCCCGCAATCGACGTCAGAATGCAGATGCCGCCGATCGCGAGCGGCAGCGTCATCATATTCACCAACAGCGGTGAGTTCGCAAAGAAGATCGCGGCGAGCACCATGGTGGCGACCGCGGTGACGGCATAGGTTTCGAACAAATCGGCGGCCATGCCGGCGCAATCGCCGACATTGTCGCCGACGTTGTCGGCAATGGTGGCCGGGTTGCGCGGATCGTCTTCGGGAATGCCGGCTTCGACCTTGCCGACGAGATCGCCGCCGACGTCGGCGCCTTTGGTGAAGATGCCGCCGCCGAGCCTCGCGAAGATCGAGATCAGCGATGCGCCGAAACCGAGCGCGACCAGCGCATCGACGACAACGCGGCTATTGGCGGCGAGGCCGAGGTAATGCGTGAGGTAGGCGAAGTAGATGGTGACGCCAAGCAGCGCCAAACCCGCCACCAGCATGCCGGTGATGGCACCGGCCTTGAACGCCAGCTCAAGTCCGCCGGCCAGCGACGTGGTCGCGGCCTGCGCGGTGCGCACGTTGGCGCGAACCGAAACATTCATGCCGATGAAGCCAGCGGCGCCGGACAAGATTGCTCCGATCAAGAAGCCGCAAGCCACCAGCCCGCCGAGGAAATAATAAAGCAGCGCGAAAATCACGATGCCGACGATGCCGATCGTCATGTACTGCCGCTTGAGATAAGCCTGCGCGCCTTCGCGCACCGCGGCCGCAATCTCCTGCATGCGCGGATTGCCCGCGTCCGCCTTCAAAACCGATGCCGTCGCCCAGATGGCGTAAACGATCGAAAGCGCTCCGCAGAGCACGATCACCCATAATGCTGTCATTGAATTTGCCTTTAGTCCTGATGGTACGACCGCCGTAGCCGCGAAAGCAGCCAGCGCACAAAAAGGAGGCCTGCCCTGCCCAAAAGGACGGCCTCAAATCGGCGGGACCATGCCAAAATCGCATGCTCGGCGCAACGCCGCCGTGGGCTTAAAGCGACGATTTTTCGCGTCTTTTGGCCTACATCGCGAGCCGAAAAATCTATCCGCGAGAACTCAGAAATGACTGTAGGACAGGCGCGCAAGGGCGATTTCAGCGCCGTTGGCGTCGATAAACTTCGGGTTCGACGGCCCGGCCATCACCGTCCCGATCGAAGTGATGGGAATGCCGACGGGCTGTACGGCCTGCGCGAAAGCTTCGAAGCGATTCTCCGGAATCGTGCACAGGATCTCGTAGTCGTCGCCGCCGGACAGGATCGCCTCGATGGTTGCGATGCCGCGCGTCAGCAATGTTTTGACGCCGGCTGACAGGGGAATGCTCGGCGTATCGATGACGGCGGATACCCCGGACGCCGCGCAAAGTTTCGCCAGGTCGCCCGCCAGACCATCGGAGACATCCATCGCCGCGGTGGCGTGATCGCGCACCGCCTGCGCCAGCGCGATACGCGGCTGCGGAATACGATAGCGCCCGATCAACGATACCAGCGCCGTTTCATCGCCGGCGAGTGCTGCGGCCACTGCGCCGCGTCTGAGGATGTCCAGTCCCAGCGCCGCATCGCCAATAGTGCCGGTGACGACGACGCGATCGCCGGCCTCCGCGCCGGCGCGCTGGACCATTCGGCCGGGCAAGACGCGCCCAAACGCTGTGATCGAGATCATCAGCGGACCCGGCGTCGACACCGTGTCGCCGCCCAGCAGCGGACACGCAAACGTCGTCGCGTCCTCGCCCAAAGCGCGCGCGAACGGCGCGAGCCACGCATCGTCGGCACCCCGCAACGCCAGCGTCAGCACGAATCCCGCGGGAGTGGCGCCCTTGGCGGCGAGGTCGGAGAGATTTACCCGCAGCGCCTTGCGCGCGATGGTGTCGGGCGGGTCGCCGGGAAGAAAATGCACGCCCTCGACGATGGCGTCGGTCGTCACCACGATATCGTCGGCGGACGACTTCAGAATCGCCGCGTCATCGCCGAGATCGAACGCGCCGGGGTCGCTCGCCAACGGCTTGAAATAGCGGGAGATAAGGAAGTCTTCGAGAGAGGGCATCGGTCGCGATCTGTTACAGCGTGCGTCGTTTCTGAAAACCGTCATTCCGGGGCGCGAGCAAAGCAAAACGAGCCCGGAGTGACACGCGCTGATGCACGCCGCTATCCACGCAAAAACTCATCACCGCGAAACTGCCGCGCGATCTGGTCCAGCACCGCGTTCACCATTCCCGTTTCGTCGCTTTCCACAAACGCATGCGCGACATCGACATATTCCGAAACCACCACGCGCGCGGGGACGTCCTTGCGGTGCTCGAGCTCGTAGGACCCGGCGCGCAGCACCGCGCGCAAGATCGCATCGATCCGCTTCAGCGGCCAGCCCTTTGACAATGCATCGTCGATCAGCGGATCGAGTTTCACCTGATCGCGCACCACGCCCGACACGACATCGCGGAAAAAGGCGACCTCTGCCGGAAGATACTTGTCGCCTTCGACCTCGCCGCCGAGCCAATGACTTTCAAACTCGGCGAAAATCTCGTTCAACCCGGCGCCGGCTATATCCATCTGATACAGCGCCTGCACGGCGGCGAGCCGGGCCGCGCCGCGCCGGTTGGCTTTTTTGTCGGGCGTTTTTTTGGGCTCCGCCATGATCAGCTTTTCGCCAATCGGCGTTTTATCCGCAGCATCGCCAGCGCGGCGCGTGCGGCATCGCCGCCCTTATTGAGCTCAGCGGCCCGTGCCCGCGCCCAAGCCTGATCTTCATTGTTGACGGTGATAATGCCGTTGCCGAGCGGGATGCGCCTGTTGACCGCGAGGTCCATCAGCGCGCGCGAGGATTCCATGGAGACGATTTCAAAGTGGATGGTATCACCGCGCACCACGCAGCCCAGCGCGATCGCCGCGTCATAGGGATTGCCGGTCTTTTCGGCAGCATCGAACGCGATCGCGATCGCCGCGGGAATTTCCAGCGCGCCGGGCACGGTAATGACCTCATGCGTCGCGCCGGCCGCTTTGAGTTCAGCGAGAGCGCCCTCAAGCAGCGCGTCCTGAATATCGTCGTAGAACCGCGCCTCGACGATCAGCACCCGCGCGCCTGATATGTCGGTCTGATCTTTGAGTTGTGCGCGGCGTGGGTCGGCCATTTGTGCTCTGTCGTCGTTGCCGGGCTTGACCCGGCAATCCATCTTCTAAAGAGAAGCCATCTTGTTAAGTGGATGGATACGCGGGTCAAGCCCGCGCATGACACATTTGACGCCGAGCCCTACTTCATCTCGCTCAGCCGCGCGGCGTAGCGCGCCATCAGATCGACTTCGAGGTTGACCTCCGAGCCGTCGCGCCAATCGCCGAGCGTGGTGACATCAAGCGTATGCGGGATGATCAGCACCGAAAACGTCGCGTCATCGACCGTGTTGACCGTGAGCGACACGCCGTCGAGCGTCACCGAGCCCTTGGCGGCGATGAAACGCGCCAACTCGCGCGTGGTGCGAAGCTCAAAGCGCGCCATGTCCGGCAGGTCGTCCCGCTTAGCGATGGTGGCGATGCCATCGGCATGGCCCGCGACGATATGGCCGCCGAGTTCGTCGCCGATCTTGAGCGCGCGTTCGAGATTGAGCCGCGTTTCCGCGCGCCAGTTCTTCGCCGTGGTCATGGCCAGTGTTTCGGCGGCGGCGTCGACATCGAACCAGGTTTTGCTGCCGTCAACGCCGGAGGCCACGACAGTGAGGCAGACCCCGCTGCAGGCGATCGACGCACCGTCGGCGATGGTGGCGCGGTCATAGCGGCAGGCGATACGCAGCCGGTGCAACTGCCCTTGCGCCGTCGGCGTCAGGCTCACGATCTCGCCGATGTCGCTGACAATGCCGGTGAACATTTAAGCGCGCTCGTAGATGGTGAGTGTGTCGTTGCCCAGGCTCTCGCTAGCACGAACATGCCAATCCGGCGACTGGGTGATCGCGCCCAGCGGCAGACCATCCAGCGCCGCGATGCCATCAGCGCCGATCGCATCCGGCCCGCGCAGCAGCCAGATTTCATCGGCCAGACCCGCCACAAACGAAGCCGCCACGCGCGATCCGCCTTCCACCAGCAGGCGCGTGATGCCCTTGTCCGCCAGCGCGCGCAACACCGCGCGCAGATCGAGCCCGCCTTCCATCGCAGTCCCCACGCGCATCACCTGCGCGCCGGCGGCACCCAGCTTCATCGCCGCCGACGCTTCGGAAATATCCGACGTCATCACCCACAGGGGCGTTTCCCGCGCGGAATGCACCAGCCGGCTGTCGCCGGAAATACGCAAGGCGCGATCCAGCACCACGCGCACCGGCGAGCGCGCCGTCATGCCCGGCAGCCGGCAGGTCAGCAGCGGGTCGTCCGACAGCACGGTGCCGATGCCGACCAGAATGGCATCGCACTGCGCGCGCAGCAAATGCACGCGTGCCTTCGCGGCCTCACCGGATATCGTCACGGGCTTGCGACCCACGCCACCGATTTTGTCGTCCGACGACACCGCCAGTTTCAGGATCACGTGCGGGCGCCGGTCGCGGATGCGCCTGATATGCCCGGCGTGGTCGTAAGTGGCCTCCAGCGCGCACAATCCGACATCGATGGAGATGCCCGCTGCGCGCAGCCGGGCATGGCCCTGCCCCGCGACCTCCGGATTGGGATCCTCGATCGCCGACACCCCGCGCGCCACACCGGCGGCAATGATCGCATCGGCGCAGGGGGGTGATTTGCCGAAATGCGAGCACGGCTCCAGCGTCGCATAGAGCGTCGCGCCCCGCGCGGCCTCTCCGGCGCGCCGGAGCGCTTCGACCTCGGCATGCGGCCGTCCGCCGGGTTGCGTCCAGCCGCGTCCGACGATCACGCCGTCTTTGACAATGACAGCGCCGACCGCGGGATTGGGCCAGGTCTGCCCCTGCCCGCGCCGTCCCAGCGTCAGCGCGAGCTGCATGAACCTGATATCGGCAGCTTTCGAGGCTCTGGATTTTTCCGCGTATTGATCCTCCAGAATCCGGAAGATCATTTGCGTAGCGTCGCCGGCCGCGTGTCGTCCTCGCCGGAAAGTTCACCCAGCACGGCCTCGAAATCCTTGGCCTCGCGAAAGTTGCGATACACCGAGGCGAAGCGCACATAAGCGACGTCGTCGAGCTGGCGCAGATGCTCCATCACGATCTCACCGATCGCCTCCGATGAAATCTCCGCCTCGCCGCCGCTTTCCAGCTCGCGCACGATCGCGGACACCATCTGCTCGACACGCTCCGGCTCGACCGGGCGTTTGCGCAGACTGATCTGCAGCGAGCGCACCAGCTTGTCGCGGTCGAACGGCACACGTCGGCCGTTGCGCTTGATCACCGTGAGTTCGCGCAGTTGCACGCGCTCAAAGGTGGTGAAGCGGAAATTGCACGTCACGCAGACGCGCCGCCGGCGGATTACGGCGGAATCTTCCGTCGGACGCGAGTCCTTTACCTGCGTATCGAGGCTGTTGCAGCTCGGGCAGCGCATTACTGGTAAATCGGAAATCTATCGGTGAGCGCCTTGACGCGCTCTTTCACCGAGGCCTCGACCAGTGGCGCGTTGCCGTCCTGCGACTGCGCGATGCCGTTCAGCACTTCCGAAATCAACGCGCCGACCTGCTTGAACTCGGCAACGCCAAAGCCGCGCGTGGTCGCCGCCGGCGTGCCGAGCCGCAACCCGGACGTAACGAACGGCTTCTCGGGATCGAACGGAATGCCGTTCTTGTTGCAGGTCAATGCGGCGCGCACCAGCGCCTTCTCCGAGACGTTGCCCTTGAGGCCCTTGGGCCGCAGATCCACCAGCATCAAATGATTGTCGGTGCCGCCGGAGACGATGTCGAAGCCCTGCGCACGTAAGGTTTCCGCCAGCGCCTTGGCGTTCTCCACCACTTGGCGCGCATAGACTTTGAAGTCCGGCTGCATCGCTTCCTTGAAAGCGACGGCCTTGGCGGCGATGACATGCATCAGCGGACCGCCCTGCAGGCCCGGGAAAATCGCGGAGTTCAGCTTCTTCGCCAGCGCCTCATCGTTGCTGAGAATCAAGCCGCCGCGCGGGCCGCGCAGCGATTTGTGCGTCGTCGTCGTGGTGACATGCGCGTGCGGCACCGGGGAGGCGTGCGCGCCGCCAGCGACCAGGCCTGCGAAATGCGCCATGTCCACCATCAGATACGCGCCGACTGAGTCAGCGATATCGCGGAAGCGCTTGAAATCCCAGGGACGCGAATAGGCCGAGCCGCCGGCGATGATCAGCTTCGGTTTCACTTTCTCGGCCTGCTTCGCCACCGCATCCATGTCGATCAGATGGTCATCGCGACGAACCGTGTAATGCGACGCCTTGAACCATTTGCCGGACATGTTGACCGGCGAGCCGTGCGTGAGATGGCCGCCGGCGGCGAGATCGAGCCCCATGAAGGTATCGCCGGGCTGTAGCAGCGCCAGAAACACCGCCTGGTTCATCTGGCTGCCGGAATTCGCTTGCACGTTGGCAAAGCCCGCGCTGAACAGTTTCTTGGCGCGGTCGATCGCCAGCGTCTCTACGACGTCGACCCACTCGCAGCCGCCATAGTAGCGCGCGCCCGGATAGCCCTCGGCATATTTGTTGGTCAACACCGAACCCTGCGCTTCCAGCACCGCGCGGCTGACGATGTTTTCCGACGCGATCAGTTCGATCTCATGGCGCTGGCGGCCGAGCTCGCCGCTGATCGCCGCGGCGATGTCCGGATCGGCCTCGGCGAGTGACGCGGTGAAGAACGAGTCGGGCGCGTTAGCGGTTTTGGCGCTGCTGGTAGAAGGGCTCATGGTCGAAATATCTCCACCGCCGCAATCCCTTAAGACGGGGGCGGACGGCCATGTTTGTCGGTCGAAAGCGGCGTCAGCGAGATAGCATATCGGGTCGCTGGGGCCAAGCTGTTGCGGGTTGTGCCCGCAATTTATGCAAGATGTGGTGGACGAAGGGTTTTTGTCGTCCCCCGCGAAGGCGGGGACCCATAACCCTGGCATCGCTAGAAAGAACCAGCGCTAGCCCAGTGCTCTCTCGATACGGCACGGCGTATGGGTCCCCGCCTTCGCGGAGACGACGGCTACTTCGCAAATCGATACGCGCCGCCCTTCTCAACGCTGCGCTGGAACGCCGGCCGCGCGTGCATGCGCTTCAGCCACGCGGCGAGATTCGCATACGGCCCGAGCCGGTCGAACACCTTTGCCATCTCGCCGACGAAACTCATCTGGATATCCGCGCCCGTCAGCGCATCGCCGATGAAAAACTCGCGGCCATCAAGCGCGGCGTCGGCATAGCCGAGATGATTGGCCATCTCGCTGTCGATGCGCGGCTGCAGCGGCGCACCGCCTTCCTTCAGCCGGCCGACATACAGGTGCAGCATCAGCGGCAGCATCGCCGAACCCTCCGCGTAATGCAGCCACTCGTTGTAAGCCTCGAATTCTGCGCTGTGCAGCGCCGGCATCATCTTGCCGCCTCCATAGCGGCGGATAAGATAGTCGACTGTTGCCCCAACTCCGCGATTGTCAGATCGCCGTCGGTAATGACAGGCGACTTGCCGAGCGGATGCACCGCCTTCAATTCCGGCGGTGCGAGCCGCGTCGTGGCGTCGCGCTGATAGAGCTTCAACTCATAGGGTGTCCCGAGTTCTTCCAGCAGCCACAGAATGCGCTGCGATCGGGAGTCGTTGAGATGATGGAGCGTGAGCATGGGGCGGTGTCCTTGTAACTCGTAGAGCGTTTCAAAACACTTCGACGTCGTACGCGGGCTGGACCCGCGTATCCATCATTCTCGCAAGAATCTTTGTCAGACTGAGTTTTTTCGAAGATGGATAGATTGCCGGGTCAAGCCCGGCAACGACGCAGCCAAATGGAACAAACTCTTATTCTACTCTCAAGCGGGCTCAGCCGTTCCCCTCCTCTAAATCGTCTTCTGCTTCTGCCCGCACTCCTTGCAGGTGAACGCGACGCGCGTGGCGTCCTTGGGGGCCTTGATCTTGTTCTCCGCGCCGCACTTTCCGCACTTCGCCATAATGCGGGTATCGCCCTGCTTAACCACGACAGCCTTGCGCTCCATCGCCTCGCGCATCAGCCGCTCGGCTTCCTCGCGCATCGCCTGCTTGTCCACCATGCCGCCTGCTCCGCAACGCGCGTGATACGTCGGAGGGCTTTTACGCCGGAATGCGGCGCGGCGTCTAAAAATCTCTTGACGGATTTTATTCCTTTGATTATATTCCTATCATTCCTGTTCACGAGGGGCGCTTCATGAGGCGTCTTGGAGTGGGACAGGATGCGGCGCCTGCGGGCGTGGGGAGGACGTATCCCGCGCACTCGGGAGGTTTTGGGTAGCCGTCCGGGCCTACTACGGGGCTCTGCCTTCAATGGCTGGACGCGGAACGGACAAAGGCTGGGCGAAAGCCCGGCCGGGCCGAAGCCGAAAGGCTTCAGCCGTTCCCGGAAGCACGGCCCCGGAGCCCAGAAATCGCCGCGGTGGCGCGCCTGACGGCGTTGCGCGATTGCGCTGTCGGTTTCGCCGACGGCGAAGCGGATCGCGACCAAACCACCCTTGCGCCTATCAGGCGCGCCGCCGCCCCTCATTATTTGAGGGGTCGGGATTATCGCAAAACTCGGGCTCGATGGAGTTGCGAGATTGCCATGACGTGGCTGTTTGAAATTTGAATCGAGAGTTCGCGAAGGGGTCGAGATATCCCTCCTCCCTGTGGGGAGGGTCGGCCCAGCCCGACGATGCGCAGCATCGTCCGGAGGGCGGAGGCCGGGGTGGGGGGACTGTTGAACCTGGCTTCGAAATTAGCCCCCCACCCGACGCATCGTTCGCTTGCGCTCACGATGCGCCACCCTCCCCACCGCAAGAGCGGAGGGAGGGAAAAGAAAGCTAAAGCCCCGTAAATCCGGCCTTGACCGGATCGGTGCTGCCATCTAGCTGGCGCAGATACGTTAGCCCGCACACGGTCAGGCGATGCGTGTCCTTTTCACCGGCTTCGAACAGCGTGGTCACGTAATCCGTCACCTTGGCGCGCGCTTCCGCGCTCGCCGTGGCGGTGCGGTTCACCAGCAGGCCGTAGGTATGCATGATGCGATCGATGGCGGTTTCCATGACACCTCAGTGGAAATTGAATGTTGGATTTGAACGTCAGGCGACGATCTGTGCGGCTTCGAACTGCGAGATCGCCTTGTTAGCCAGGCGGATCTTGTTGTATTCGCCGCGATGAAACATCTGCACGATGATCTCGAGCAACCGGTCGTTGGTGTTCAGGCTGTCTGTAATGACGCCGGTCTTGCGCAGGAAATTCGATGCGATGGCGTAGGCGTCACCAACGACCTCGACATTCAACACCCGCAAGCCCCGTTCGACCAACATGACACCAGTCCTCCGATTGGACTGATAAGCCGTATTGCGGGAACAAGTTCCGCAAGCTGCCGCCATTATGCTGAACGAATCAAAAACGCACCAGCCTCGGGGGCCGGTGCGCTGTCGATAAAGAGGCTGCCGGTCTTTTAAGAGGGCCGGCTTGGCCAAAGGGGCTCTATCTGGGCATGATCTTATCCGAAAACCGGTATCCACTTTTCGGGATCATGCCGCTATCTCAAAGGCGATACAGGATCTGGTCGGTCCAGAACCGCTCCAGCCGGTGCAGCGACTTGTTCAGGGTGGCGAACTCATCGTTGGAGATGCCGCCGACCTGCTCAACCGTCTTGACGTGCTTCTGGTACAGCGCGTCGACGATCTTGCGGATTTCCTGGCCCTGCGCGGTGAGGCGGATGCGCACCGAACGGCGATCAACTCTGGAGCGCTGGTGATCGAGGAAGCCGAGTTCGACCAGTTTCTTCAGATTGTAGGAGACGTTGGAGCCGAGATAATAACCGCGCGTGCGCAGCTCGCCCGCGGTCAATTCCTTGTCCCCGATGTTGTAGAGTAGCAGCGCCTGCACCGAGTTGATGTCGGCGCGGCCGCGGCGATCGAATTCGTCCTTGATGACATCGAGCAGGCGGCGATGCAACCGCTCCACCAAAGTCAGTGCTTCGAGATAGAGCGGCTGCACCGGCGCCTGGCCGGCGTTACGTTCAGCGGTATCCACCGCCGTTGCAACGGCTTTAATCATGACACATCCCCTGTTGTCGTTTTTATCGACTTATTCGACGAAACTTTTGTCCCGTCTGATAGCCATGACCATAGGGAAGCCGTTTGAAGATCGGCTTAAATAAGACAATAAAGAGATCATGAATTTAAGACAGTAAATCGCCGATTAAGCCCGCCAATAAAGGCTTTTTGCAACGTTTCGTTGACGACGTAGCGGCGCTGTTCACGCTTTGGCTGGCGCAGGTGTCGCATTCGAGAACAGGACCGATCGAATTAGAAACATTCGCGTAATACAGATGACCGGGCCGTTAGGGTGACTGAAATCTTACCGCGAAAATAAGCGAAAAATTTTATGGGAAGCGTCTCAACTTGTCGTCCCGGCGTTCGCGGGGACGACAAAGAATGTCTTCTAACTAAAATCGCAGCCTATGGCGGCCGTTCGCTCGCCGCCATCCACGCCAGTGCGAGGTAAGCGCCCAGCATCAGCATTTCCAGTGCGACGATGGTCAGGCTACCGCCGTAGATGGCGGGAAACATCAGTTCGATCACCGCCATCGAAACCACGGTGGTGAGCCAAACCACAGCACCCCACGGCGTTGCGAGCCACAAGCCCACCGCGGCGACGAGTTCGATCACCGCGAAATAGACGGTCGCGGTTTGCCAGGCCATGCTCTGGTTTTCGAACGCCTCATCCTCGCCACCGACGAAGCCGGTGACTTCCGCCCAGTGATAGAGACCTTTGGCCACGGAGATGACGGCCATGATGCGCAGGAACAGCACCAGCCGCCTGGTCCATCCGTTGTCGTCGGTTTCTTGCCGTCCGGATGAAATCGCCGCTACCGACATGGCGTTGTCTCGCGGCGACTGTTCGCGCGATGGAATTTCAGACATGCCGGGCGGTGCTCGCGGTCGGAACGGTGCGGGTTGAAGCGGGAGTCATGGCCCCTTGGCGCGGCAAAATCAATCGCGTTGCGATGGTATCGTCGCGGTGACGCAATAAAGGCAAGATGCTAGACTATACGAAGGCGCATATCCGGTTGCGTGCGGAGACCAATTCCATGGCGATAAAGTTCGGGCGTCCCATCGAGATGCGCGATGGTCCCCGGCGGGACCCTACCCTCGCCGCTCCCCCTCTTGATCTGGCCGTTCGTCCGCGCCGCAACCGCAAGGCGGAATGGGCGCGCCGTCTGGTGCGCGAAAACGTCCTCACCACGGACGATCTGATCTGGCCGCTATTTGTCGTCGACGGTCACGATCAACGTAAACCCGTTGCCTCTATGCCCGGCGTCGAGCGCCTCAGCGTCGATCAGGCGGTGCGTGACGCCGAACGCGCGGTGAAACTCAACATCCCCTGCATCGCGCTGTTTCCCTACACCGAGCCGTCGCTGCGCGACGAGCACGGCTCCGAAGCGCTGAACGCGGACAATCTGGTGTGCCGATCGGTTCGTTCCATCAAGAAGGAATTTCCTGACCTCGGCATTCTCTGCGACGTGGCGCTGGATCCCTTCACCAGCCATGGGCACGATGGGCTTATTCGCGACGGAAAAATCCTCAACGACGAAACCGTGGCGGTGCTGGTGCGCCAGGCGCTGGTGCAGGCGGAAGCCGGCTGCGACGTCATCGCACCATCGGACATGATGGATGGCCGCGTCGGCGCGATCCGCGAAGGCCTCGATGCTGCCGGCTTCCTCGACGTGCAGATCATGGCCTATGCGGCGAAATACGCCTCGGCGTTTTACGGGCCATTCCGCGACGCCATCGGCTCGGCGAAAACGCTGACCGGCGACAAACGCACCTACCAGATGGACTCGGCCAATTCCGACGAGGCGCTGCGCGAGGTCGAACTCGATATCGCGCAGGGAGCAGACATGGTGATGGTGAAACCGGGCATGCCGTATCTCGACATCGTGCGGCGGGTGAAGGACACCTTTGCGATGCCGACCTTCGTTTATCAGGTGTCCGGCGAATACGCGATGATCGCGGCAGCGGCGCAAAACGGCTGGATCGACGGCGACCGCGCGATGATGGAAAGCCTGCTCGCCTTCAAGCGCGCCGGCGCCGACGGCGTGCTGACCTATTTCGCGCCGCAGGCCGCGGAGAAATTGAAGGCGGAATTCGTAGGGTGTCCTTGCACTCGCTGAGATCATTCCCATCTGCTGCGCGTGACCAGCCCCAGGAGGCGATTATGTCTGATACGCGAAACACAGGCGGCACGACCTGGCGCAATGGCGAGCCGGCCAGCGCCATGCCGCACGCGCTCGATCCCTGGCTGCAGCCGGAATTGTACCGGGGCGTGCTGACGCGCCGGCTGTTTGCATTCCTGATCGATCTGGTGGTGCTGTCGATCCCCGTGATCGCAGCGGTGATCTTCATCACCCTGTTCGGGATTGTCACGCTGGGGCTTGGCTGGTCGCTGTTCTGGCTGATTTCGCCCGCGACCGTAATATGGCCGGTGGTCTATTACGGCATGTCGCTCGGTGGGCCGCATTCGGCCACGGTGGGCATGCGGATGATGGATCTGCAGATGCGCACCCACAACGGAACGCCCGGTTATTTTCTGCTCGGCGCCATGCATGCCGTGCTGTTCTGGGCATCGGTGTCATTCCTGACGCCGTTCGTGGTGCTGGTGGGTCTGTTCAACTCGCGCCGCCAATTGCTGCACGACATGGTTCTCGGCACAGTCGTGATCAACGCCTCGGTCCGTAATCAGATGGCGCAGGCTCGGACCTACTAGCTACCGGCAAAGCGATTGACGGTGAGCCTTCGCGGGACGATGCTCGGCACAACTGCTTCGGAGATTTACAGGGACCGTGACCCAGCACTCCCGCGACACCCCGCAATTCTACCTGACTGCCCCCTCCCCCTGCCCGTATCTGCCGGACCGGCACGAGCGAAAGGTGTTCACGCATCTGGTCGGTGATAAGGCGGGAGACCTCAACGACCTTCTGACCCACGGCGGATTCCGGCGCAGCCAGTCGATCGCCTATCGGCCCGCCTGTGATCAGTGCCAAGCTTGCGTCTCGGTTCGCGTGATCGCCAACGAATTTCGGCCGTCGCGCAATTTCCGCAAGATTCTTGCGCGCAACGACGACATCGTCGGCGAACAGCGCAGCGCCGTGCCGACCTCGGAGCAGTACTCGGTATTCCGCGCCTATCTCGACAACAGGCATCGTCACGGCGGAATGGCCGACATGACTGTGCTCGACTACGCGATGATGGTTGAGGACAGCCATGTCGAGACCCGCATCGTCGAATATCGCCGCCGCAGCGTCGATAGCGGCGTCACCGGCCGCGGCGAGGATTTGATCGGCGTCGCGCTGACTGACGTCCTCAGCGACGGGCTGTCGATGGTGTACTCGTTCTTCGAGCCGGCCGAGGAAAACCGCTCGCTCGGAACCTTCATGATTCTGGATCACATCACCCGCGCCCGGCGGCTGGGACTGCCTTACGTCTATCTGGGCTACTGGATCGAAGGCTCGAGGAAGATGGATTACAAAGGCCGCTTCCTGCCGCAGCAGCGCCTCGCCCCCTCGGGCTGGCTGCGCGTCGACGCGTCCGGCGAAACGACGACCGAACCGCAGGACTAGCTCGCGGCCATCAGCGTATCGTACAACAGCTTTACATTCAGCGTCACAATGGCGCCAGCGACAATCCACGCCGCGACCGCCGCTGATCGCGGCACGACGAAATCGCCCATCTTCCTTCGATCCGAAACAAACCGCACCAGCGGAATCACGGCGAATGGAAGCTGCATCGACAGGATGACTTGACTGAGCACGAGCAATTGTCCGGTGCCGCGTTCGCCATAGAGTGCAGTGACGACGATGACCGGCACGATGGCGACGCCGCGCGTCATGAGCCGGCGCGCCCAACTCGGCATCCGCAAGCGCAGAAATCCTTCCATCACGATCTGGCCGGCGAGCGTCGCCGTCACCGTCGAGTTTAGGCCCGATGCCAGCAGCGCAATTGCGAACAGCGTCGATGCGATGCCAAGTCCCAGAAGCGGCGACAGCAGTTCGAATGCCCGGCCGATCTCGGCAACATCGGCGTGACCGCTGTCATGGAATGTCGCGGCGGCGACGGTCAGGATTGCCGCGTTCACAAAAAGCGCAAGCATCAAGGCGATGGTTGAGTCAGCCGTCGCCCATTTGATGGCGTCGCGACGACCCGCATCGGTGCGCGGATAAGCCCTCGTCTGCACGATCGACGAATGCAAATACAGATTATGCGGCATGACAGTCGCGCCGATGATGCCGATGGCGATGTACAGCATCGCGGGATTAGTCACGATCGCTGTGGATGGCACGAAGCCGTGCAACACGGCCGCAACAGGCGGCGCCGCGGCGACGACCTGTACGGCGAAACAGACCGCGATGACGATGAGAAGCGCAATCACGAAGGCTTCGAGGAAACGAAAGCCCTTGTTCATCAGAAGCAGCAACAGGAACGCGTCCAGCGCGGCGATCAACGCGCCGCCTATCAGCGGAATTCCGAACAGCAATTGCAGCGCGATCGCCGTACCGATGACTTCCGCCAGATCGCAGGCGATGATCGCGGCCTCGCAAGCCAGCCAAAGCATGACGTTGACGGGTTTGGAGTAGCTGTCGCGGCAAGCCTGGGCGAGGTCGCGATCGGTGACGATGCCAAGCCGCGCGGCGAGCGCCTGCAGCAAGATGGCCATCACATTCGATAGCAGGATCACCGAGAGCAGCGTGTAGCCGAACTGCGCCCCGCCCGCGAGATCGGTGGCCCAGTTGCCCGGGTCCATGTAGCCGACCGAAACCATATAGCCGGGCCCGGCAAAGGCTAGCAGCCGGCGCAGCCAATGGCCGCCAATGGGCACGGGAACGCTGGCATTGACTTCGGCCAAGCTACGCTCGCTGGCCACGCCATCGCCTGAGCGCCATCCGGAGAGGCTCAAGACGCGCCGCTTGGGGGCGCTGGCAATGGGATCAACAGGCTGCTTGGGGGAAATCGCATCCATTCCCGGCAGAATGGCTTATTTGCTAGTTTGTTGCAACTAATTTGCAACTGCATCTGGGGCCGTCAGAGGAGCGGGCTGTATTGGGTTCAAAGCGCGCAGCGGCAAATGGACTTCCAGACCGAGAGCGGTCTACCGCATCAACATGCGGTCGGTTATTTCCTGCTGCTCGGGGCGATAGTTTCCAATTCCCCATTCGGTCTGCAGGCCGTAGGGAGGATCGTTCGATGGGCCAATTAGCCACCAACTGCCGCTGACAGGTTGTTGGTCGCCGACGAAGCTCGGGCCCCCTTGCTCGCCATATTCGCCGTTCATGTACCGGATCAGCGTCCAGGCCCAATCCCGACTGAGGGGCGTCCTCATCGATGAGCCCATCTCGCCGATCCAGACCGGCGCTATGTTGTCCCGTACCAGATATCCCCAGGTGCGATTCATTCGATCGATGTAGGCCGTTCCGATTTCGGCCAGTCCCCATCGGGCAGTGTCGGAAATTTCATCCGGATATTCGTGGATGGAATAGACCACCTTGTTGGCGATCGGTAATTTCACAGGGTTGGCGCCGGCCGCGGTCAAATTTCCCGCGGGGGCGGCATATCCAGGGTCCATGCCGGATGTCCGCGGTGGCGGCGTGTAGAATTCCGGCCCTTCACAGATGATCAGAACGCCGCTGTTGACTGACTAAATCGCCGACCCGATGTTTTCGCACATCGCCTTGATGTCGGTCGGTCCGCCACCTCCCCACGTGATGTGTCCCTTGTCGCCATTCGGTTCGTTATGCAGGTCGAAGCCGATAACCGTCGAATTTCCGGCAAACGTTCGGGCCATCTGAAGCCAATTCTGCTTGAATATCTCCGCGGTAACCTGGCCGGTGATGACCCCGTCCGTTCCATCGGTACCTGGGCCAAGGTCAAACCAGAGTCCATTCTTCTGCTGCCCAGCCGTTCCTTCGTTGCTGTGATGGTCGAAAATTACTTTCAAACCGATCTCACCGGCGTGGGCGACGACCTTTTCGAACAGCTGAAGAGTCGTGACGTATCTATAGCGGCCGTTCGCATCCGGCACGGGATCGGCGACCAAATCCCAATTCAGCGTCGAGTGAATCGAACCGAGCTTGTCGTCGTAACCGTTGAGAGGCGCGTTCAGTGCGACGTCGGTCCAGGGGATTCGGACGGTGTTAAATCCGCCGTGAACGATTAAGTCTAGAACGGTCTTGTAGCTGACGCGCCACAAACCCGAGAGCGCTGCACCGGCGCGTCCCTCCGTGCCGTTCCAGCCGATGGAAGCAATGCGAACATTGCGACCGCTTTCATCGACGATCTGGCTTCCGGAGGTGCTCAAAAATCCTTTCGGCAGGCGAAGGGCGCCCAGCGCTGGGGATCGTAACCTGTCTGCGACAGAGATTATTATAGCGGGTGGAGGGTTTTGAGAATCCACCGCAATGGCGGGCATGCCATCCTCCTCAGATCACATACCCTGTTGGCGCGTCCTTCCGCCGGAACAGTGTTGAGATGGCGAATATGAAAATAGCGAAACTGATGTAGCGCCCCGCAAGCGACCCGAAAGTATTGCTGAGCAAAAGAACGATGCCGATCGGAACGATGGCGCGCGAACTCGAGACGCTTGAAAACCTCATACAGGAGGAGAAAAATACCGGACATGACGAGTGAAGCGATCACCACGCCTTGATAGACGCTTATCTGAATGAAGGGATTCTCGACACCCCACTCAAGCCCAAAGGAATAGATCTGCGCTCTGACATATTCGGTGCTCGCGCCCCACAGAAAGTCCGTCCAGTCAAACGAGAACAGAAGGGGGAGCATTAGAACACGGCTGCGGGCGCTGCCGCCATCTTCGACAAAGCGATCGAGAAACTGATCGAATACCCCGAGGTAAGCCAAGCCGGAGACAACAGCTATTCCAGCGGGAATAATCGCAATGGCGGTAATCACACCGGTGCGAGAGCTCTTTTTCCCGGCCAGGAACAGCACTGCCTGCCACAGCGTGATCGATGCGATGATCAACAGCGTCAGCAGCAAGGCGGCCCGCCCACCGAAGGCCACCAGAGCCGCGACTTGCAGCCCAATCGCCGGAGGCCGCAAGCTTGGCCGGAGCAATCTGCCGCCTCCGATCAACAGGCTCACGACGTACACGCACGTTAGCGTCGCAGCTTGAAGAGGGTGGCCGAGAAAAGCAGTTGCGCGCGACTCCAGCGTTGTCAGGCCATCGGGCGAATAGGTTGTGAGTGGAAAAATGTTGGCGCCTATCGCAAGCTCGAAAACGCCGAGAACGGCGTTGATTGCGAAGAACCAGTGCAGGAAGCGCTCAAGCCGTTCCATGCCTATCGGAGGCACAAACGGCAGCAGCATGCAGCACAAAAATATGTGCAAGTCCGTGTCGAAGAACATCCCGAAGCCGTTGCGGCCATCGAATATGATGTTGATCAGCGCGAAAGTAGCGGCGCTGATGAAATAGATGGTCCCAAGCTTTGTCGCGAGATAATATCGGACAAGATCTTGTTTCCGCGGATACGAAAAAATAAAAACAGCAAATACGAAGGCTAGGAAATAAGTCGCGATATGTATCTTTGTGATTGGCGATCCGCCGATCGACGAATAGTCATAACCGACCAGATCGAGAACATTTCCAGGTACGAAACAGACCAGGACAACATAAACCGCCAGCATTTTTTGAATGCGGGCGCCGGCAAAGGGCAGCCGGAGCCTGATCTTGCCGGCGGCTGGTGCCAGGCGTGAAGTCGAGATGGCTCCACCACCCACACCCCCAATGGTACTCATGCTGCCATTGTTTCCGGGCCCTGTTCGATAAAGACCGCCTTCGCCTTAATCCGGCGATGCTGCAGCACGTCAACTAGAACCAGGACGTCATCGGTCATCTTATCCCGCGTCGAGGTGAGAAAGATCACCTCGTCGGCCATGGAGTAAAGGCCGTATCCGGATGGCATGGCGCCAAGTTCGCCGCCGTCGACAATGACACATTCGAAATCGCGCGCCTTTTTGAGGGCTGCCGAAAACGCACTGCGGATGCGGTTGTCCGAGCCCGGCAATCCAGCGAGTCCGACGGGAACAATCCGGATATTGGTGCTATCTAACACCTGAGCTACATCGGAGATCATGGACGTGCCGGCCAAGACGTCGCGGATACCTAGGCGTTGGTCGAAAAGCAGACGCGACGTCATCCGGTGACGATTTAAATCGGCGTCAATGACAATCACCTTCTTCCCAGCCGCTTCAGCGGCCCGAGCCAACTCCAAACCTATCAGACTAAGAGAGTCGTCTGCCGAAGCCCGCACCAGAAGCGTCGTGTGGCCCGCTGGTGCCGCGAGTAACTCCGCCGAGAGACGAGATAACTGCTCGTTACGTTCAATTGTGGGAGGGTAAGCGAGCTGCGGCGCCGGCTTTGCGGCGTCTGCGCGCTTGCGGCCGGGATTGGGCGGCATCCCGGCGGGTTTCCCAACCCGTTGGCGCGCACCGAGACTATCGCGCGCTAGAGCCATCGCGATGCCGAAGATCAGGCCGCCGAACAGCGCCGCAGCCATCATGATCTTCGTTGGTGGCCAGCTCTTATGCTCCGGCGGCGAGGCGCGCGAAACCATGCGGATATTGGTGGTGTCGATGACTTGCTGCTCGCTCGCGGTTTTGGCTTTCGAGAGAAACGTCTCATAAATCGTCCGATTGGCGTCTGCTTTGCGCTCCAGTTCCCGCAATGGCACGATGGCCTTTTCGTTGGTTTGCGAAAGCGTCTTCAATGAGTCGAAACGCGCCTGAAGATTTTGCACATTTGTCTGCTCGCTGATCGCTGCGTTACGGACTGCCTGGGCGATCAGGTTCACTTCCTTATCGATCAGCGCCTGAACGTCCCGACCTTGCGCCCGCGCCGCCTGCAGGGCGGGATGTTTTGGACCGTTGATCTGCGCCAACTGGGCCTCTTCGCGGGAGATATCGGCGGCCCGCGCACGCAGTTGCACGATCGTGCCGGACTGTATGGCTTGAGGCAGGGCATCGAGTGGCGCGCCGCCGCCTACAATCGTATCGATCAATTTGACGCGCGACTGCGCTTCGTTCAACCTGGTCTTGGCGCTGGTCAATTGGGTGTTGGCCTCATCAAGTTCCTGTTCCGTCACCAGCCTGTTGCGTGCGCCGACCAAATTGTTAGCGGCCTTGTAAGCGGCGACAGCTTGCTCTGACTGATTGACAGCATTACGCAGTCTTTCCAGCTGTGAGGTCATGGCCTCCGAAATGCGCCGGTTGAAATTCGCATTCGCGCCGGCCTGTTCCTCCACGTACGCATTGGCCAAGGCGTCGGCTAGCCTGGTGGCGCGTTCTGGTGTGTCGGCCGAAGCCATGATGTCGATGACAAAAGAACGGTCGTTCCGCTTCGCTGCCGTCTTCAGGTGCAAATTCCGTAAGGCTGTTAGCGCGGCGGGATCGGATGGCTTCACTCCAAACAGCCCCTTGATATTCGGAATAATGCCGCTTTCGACATTGAACTCCGGATCGTCGCGCAAGCCCATTTCGTCGACAACGCGCGTCAGCACTTGATTGGAAGTGATAATCTTCAGCTTGACTCTCAACGAGCAGCAACCCGTCGCCCGGCACGGAGTTTTGGATCGCCTGCTCTTCTTTTGGCATCGGGCGATCGCGCGGATCGACATAAACTTGAGCGGTCGCCGTGTATAGAGGTCGAGCGGTAAATACATAGGCGGCCGCCAGCGCGACAAAGAATGCGGTGACCCAGAAAATGAAAAGTTTCCGCCGGGAGAGGATCGATACAACGTCATTGAGATCAACTCCGTCCGTCGCTCTGTCGTCTGCTTCAGGAAGGTCGTCTTTAACCGCCTTCATGTTCTCTGCCTGCTGAACCAACGTGCCACTCCAACTCAACTTTCCTAAACAGAACTGTTCATCCTCAGCGGACGATCAACTAAAGGTTGCTACTGGTCAAAGCGAACCGGCGATTAAGATAACTTAGCAACCTTACCGTTGGTGTGCCGCATCGGGTCTGATGGCAGCGACGATGAGCTTGAAGTGCAGCGATCATGCCGCCGCGGGATGATCGGCAAGCGCGCGGCGGAAAACCCGCGCAACGCGGTTAACGGCGATCGGCTTGGGCGGTTTAGCGGGATCTTCTGCGCGGCTGCAGTGCCCTCTTTTCAACACAGAGCATCGCTGCACATTTGCGCCGGTTAAAGTTCGCGGCGCACCTGCGCCGGAATGACACAAGTGTCTCTTGTCGGGAAGCGGGTGGTTTAGCCGATCTCGGCCGCCGATATTGCCGGTCAGAAACGACAACCCAGGAAACTCGACCATTGTCCGCTATAGATAGGCCGCGCCTGCCTTCGAGCTTCAACCGCCTGGCGTGGTCCAATCTTGCCGCGCAGTCGGCTGAACAGATTGCGCTTGCCGCGGCGCCAATGGTCGCCGTGCTGATGCTCGGCGTCGGCGAAGGTCAGACCGGACTGCTGCAGACGGCGCTGACGCTGCCATTTATCCTGTTCGCAATTCCGGCCGGGCTGCTTGCCGATCGCATCTCCCGGCGGTTGTTAATGGCGGCCGCGGAAGCGCTACGCGTCGCGGCGCTACTCGGGATCCTGACGCTAATTTGGCTCGATCTGCTGACGCTGCCGCTGCTCGCCCTGCTCGGGTTCGCCGCCGTATGCGGCACGGTGGCTTACAGCGTAGCGGCGCCTGCGCTGGTGCCTTCGCTGGTATCGCCGCAGTCGTTACCTCAAGCCAACGCGCGGATCGAACTGGCGCGCACGGTCGCCTTTGCAGGCGGACCCGCAATCGGCGGCGTGCTGGTGGGATGGGTCGGCGCCGCGCCGGCATTTGGTTTCGCGGCCTCCCTCTCGCTTGTCGCGGTGGTACTGCTCGCGGGAATTTATGAGCCCGCACGGGAGTTGCCGCCTCAGCGGCATCCGCTGCAAGACATCAGAGAGGGCGCGTTCTTCGTCTCGCGGCATCCGTTGCTACGGCCAGTGTTCATCACACAGTTCATCTTCAATACCGCATCGTTTCTCATCCTCGCGGTGTTCGTGCCGTATGCGATCAGGCATCTCGGCCTGGCGGCGTCCGGCGTGGGCACGACGCTGGCTATGTATGGCGTCGGCATGGTGGTCGGCGCGCTGGCCGCGACCCGCGTGATGCGGCGGCTGCAGTTCGGGACGGTAATTGCGCTTGGGCCCGTGACGGGTTTCGTGGCCGCCATGGTGCTGGCGCTGACGACATTCATTCCAAGCGCGCCGCTCGCGGGTTTCGGATTTTTCCTGCTCGGCGCCGGACCTATCCTGTGGGTGATCTCGACCACCACGCTGCGGCAATCGGTAACGCCGCCGCGGCTCCTGGGTCGTGTTTCGGCGATCAACATTATGAGCTACGGCGCGCGTCCGGTCGGCGCAGCGTTTGGAGCGGTAGTAGGCGGCCTTTACGGGGCTGAATGGTGTTTGTACCTGGCCGTCGTTATCTTCGGCGCGCAGGCGCTGGTTATCCTGATGTCGCCGGCGGTGTCGCTGAAGCGGCAACCGGAAATGATGACCGACACCGTGCACGCGTTGCGATCCTGTTGAGGCGAAATAAACCGGCCTAAAGCCATTGTACAGTTCCCGCCGCAGCTTTAATATGACGTATATCATTTCATATGAAGCGCGGGCCGCCATGACCGAACAGACTGTCTCCAGTGTCACCGCCGCGCCACGCACGGAAGCGAACTCCACCATCGCGCAGATCGCCGTCCTCGCCGCGCTGGCGGCGACGGGAACGCTCGCGACCAACATTCTGCTGCCTTCGCTGCCGCAGATGGCGGCATCGCTTCAGGTCACAACCCCGGCAGTAACCCAATCGATTACCGTGTTCCTCGCGGTGTTTGCGATCGGCCAACTTGCCGTCGGGCCCATTTCCGACCGCTACGGCCGTCGCATGCCGGTACTCATCGGATTCGCCGTGTTCTGCGCGGGCAGCATCTGGTGCGGCTTGGCGAATGACCTGCCAACTCTTTTGATGGGACGCGTTGTGCAGGCCGCAGGCGCCTGTTCCACTTCGGTGCTGTCGCGCGCCATTGCCCGCGATATGTTCAATGGCGCGGCGCTCGGGCGCGCGATGGCGCTCATCATGATCGCGATGGCGGCGGCGCCGGGATTCTCGCCGCTATTGGGCGGCGCGCTCGACCATTATTTCGGCTGGCGTTCCGAATTTGCTTTCGTGGGCGTCTTCGCCGCCGTTGGAGCGCTCGCCTACTCGATCGTGCTCGGCGAAACCCACCGTTCGACGCGAACGCCGCTCAACCCCGTCGCCATTACGCGAACCTATTTCAGCCTGATCGGCGATCGCCGCTTCCTGATTCCGGCTGCAACGGTGAGCCTGATCATGGGCGGTCTGTTCTCGCTGTTCTCAGCGGCTCCGCGCGTCCTGATCGAAGGATTGAACTTCACGCCTATCCAGCTCGGCTTGTTTTTCGCCGGCACGGTGCTTGTCGTATTCAGCGCGGGCATGCTGGCGACGAAACTGGGTCCGCGCTTCGGGCTGGACCGATCCATCCAGGCCGGACTGCTGCTGGCAGCTGCCGGGAGCATCGCGATTCTGCTGGTGTCGCTTTTCAATGCGACCTTCCTGCCGTTTCTCGGCGCCTGCTGCGTGTTTCTGCTCGGCATGGGTATCGTCAATCCGCTCGGCACCGCGCAGGCGCTCTCGCCATTTGGCGAGAAGGCCGGTGCTGCGTCAGCGCTGGTCGGCTTCTGGCAGATGATGAGCGCGGCGTTCGGCGTCTGGCTGGTGGCGACGATTTCGCACGAGGCGATGTTCGGGCTCGGCCTGGTTCTGACGATGGCATCGCTGCTGGCGCTAGTGCTCTATACAATGCGGGCAAAAACGTAAGATCAAGACTGTAACAGCGCGGTCTGATCAGATATCAGCGGCAGTTGACGCTGCATTTACCGATTCCCACAAGAGCAGCATGATGAACGGCGAGCCCCGATGATGCTTGCTCGCGTGGAGAACATTCGTGAGCGAGCGCCAGCTGCCGATCATTCTGGCGCTCGGGACCACGCAAACGCTGGCGTGGGCATCGAGCTACTACCTGCCCGCCATTCTCGCCGATCCGATCGCGCGCGAGCTTGGCGTCTCCAACAACTGGATCTTCGCCGCATTTTCCGCATCGCTGGTTATCTCCGGGCTGCTTGGGCCTCGCATCGGCCGTCAGATCGATATCGTCGGCGGCCGGCAGGTATTGTCGATCTCCAACGTCACGCTGGCCGTCGGACTGGTCGCGCTGGGCGTCGCCCATTCGCTTCCTGTAATGGTCGCGGCCTGGCTCATTCTTGGCATTGGCATGGGGATGGGGCTGTACGACGCGGCATTCGGCGCGCTCGGCCGCATCTATGGCGACAAGGCGCGGCGCGCAATCACCGGCATCACGCTGCTGGCGGGCTTCGCCAGCACCGTCGGATGGCCGCTGACGGCCTGGGGCCTCGAAACCATCGGCTGGCGCAACACCTGCTTTGCATGGGCCGCCGCGCACATGGTGATCGGCCTGCCGCTCAATCTGTATTTCTTGCCGAAGGTCCAAGGGCAGAAAATCGCCGAAGGGCCGAGGGTCAAGCCGCACATCCCCATCGACCGCACCATGGTGCTGCTCGCCATCGCCTTTGCATCGGCGTGGGCGGTAACCGGCGCGATGGCCGCGCACCTGCCGCGAATACTCGAAGTCGATGGGTGCCACCAGCGTGCAGGCCGTCACGGCCGGCGCATTCATCGGCCCGGCGCAGGTGTTTGCCCGCATCGTGGAAGCCAGCCTGCTGAGCCGTTTCCATCCGCTGGTCTCGACGCGGCTTGCGTGCATGATGCATCCTCTCGGCGCCTTGGTCATCGCTGCGGCCGGCGGCGGCGTCTCGATCGCGTTCGCGCTGTTTCATGGCGCGGGTAACGGCATCCTGACGATCGCACGCGGAACCTTGCCGCTTGCGATCTTCGGGCCGGAAAATTACGCGTATCGGCTCGGGCTGATCGGCGCGCCGGCGCGCGTGACGCAGGCGATCTCGCCACTCGCTTTCAGTTTTCTGATTGATTATCTCGGCGGCCGCGTGCTGATCGTATCCTCGGTACTCAGCCTGCTGGCGCTGGGCGCGCTGTCGCTGCTTCCGAGCAAGGCTTCGCAAGAGGCCACGACGAATTAAACCAGCTCGGCGGGCGCGAGCTTGCACACATCACTACCGGCTTCGACTTGCAGCGTTGCGTGATGGATGTTGAAGCGATGCGAAAGCTCGTCGCATACGCCATGCAGAAATGCATCGTCGTATCCGCCCGGCCGCACCAGATGCGCCGTCAGCGCCGTTTCATTGGTGCTCATCGCCCAGATATGCAGATCGTGAATTTCGGTGACGCCGTCGAGTTGGCCAAGAAACGCTTCCACTTTCGGTAAATCAATGCTCTTAGGCACGCCGTCGAGCGCAAGATTGACGCTGTCCTTCGCAAGGCCCCAACCGCTCGCCAGCACGGCGGCGGCGATGCACAGGCTGATGGCCGGATCGACCCAAAACCATCCCGTCAGCATGATGACGAAAGCGGCGACGACCACGCCAAAGGAAACGCCGGCGTCCGCGGCCATGTGCAGATACGCGCCGCGGATGTTGAGATCGCCGTGGCGCCCGCGCATGAACAGCAGCGCGGTCGCGCCATTCACGACGATGCCTAGCGTCGCGACCAAGATTACGGTCCAGCCGGCGACGGCTGCCGGCTCGAAGATGCGCCTGATGCCTTCGGCGGTGATGCCGCCGACCGCGATCAGCAGCAAACCGGCGTTGATGAGGGCCGCGAGGATGGACGCCCGCCGGTAACCGTAGGTGTGTTGCTGCGTCGGCCGCTTGCGCGCGAGCCAAGCCGCACCCCATGCCAGCAACAAGGCGATCACGTCGGAGAAATTATGCGCGGCGTCGGCGATCAACGCGAGCGAATTAGCGGCGTAGCCAAACACCAGTTCGGCGGCGACGATCAGCGTATTGAGAGAGACGCCGACGGCAAAAGCGAAACCGAAATCATCCGGCGCATGGCTGTGCGCGGAATGATCGTGAGCGTGACGAATGACTCGTGCGCGTGTGAATGATCGTGATGATGGGCCATGGCATATTATAGCGAACAGCGGCAGCGCAATACTATTACAACACGGGCGCTCGCGCCTTGACCTGTTCGCGCCAAAGCTCCAGCATCGCACCATGCAAGAGCAAAAGAAAAAAAACACCGATCCGCCCGCCGCGCCAGCGAGCTTCGTGCAATGGGCGATCACGCCGCCGCAATCTTATGCAGTATACCTTGTCTGCCTGTTCCTGGTCGCCGGATTGTCTTTTTATGCCGGCACGCTGAAGCCGAAGATGCCGATGGGCATCGGGCCTCCGGCGGTGTCCGTGCCGCGCAACTGAACCCGGCAGGCGCTTACTCCATACCTCTTCCGAACTTGTTCGACTTCGGCAAACCGTGCGCGAGACGGCCGGCGTCGGCGCGGTTGCCGCGCCAGTCCGACAGCTCCTTCAATGAAAGACCCTGGTCGCGGCCCGCCGAATCCTTCCAGCTCAGACCGGCCTTTGAATCGAACGTCGTGACGTCCGACAATGCGGCGCTGGTGTATTTCTGCAGCCGCACGCCGCGGCCCCGCGCCATTTCCGGAATCTGGTCGATCGGAAACACCACCATTTTGTGGTTGGTGCCGATCACCGCAACGGTATCGCCCCTGACGGTCGCGATGGCGCAGGCCTCGTTGGGCATTTCGACATTGAGAACCTGCTTGCCCTTGCGGGTGTTGCCGACGCAATCGTCTTCGCCCACGACAAACCCCTGCCCTTCGTGGCTCGCCACCAGGAACTTGCGACCGCCGGTGTTGACGAACAGCGAAACAATCGCCGCATCCTGCTCCATGTCGATGAACATGCGGATCGGCTCGCCGTGGCCGCGCCCGCCCGGCAGTTTTGCAACATCAAGCGAATAGAATTTTCCATTGGTCGCAAACAGCAAGAGCTTCGAGGTGGTCTCAGCGAAGAACGCTTTGTCGAGCTTATCGTCGGTCTTGAAGGTCAAGCCCGACAAATCGGCAACGTGTCCTTTCAGCGTCCGAACCCAGCCCTTGTCGGACACGACGACGGTGACCGGCTCGCGTTCAACAAAGGCTTCCTCGATCGCAGCAAGATCGTGCTCCGGCGCATCCGCGAACAGGGTGCGGCGCTTGCCGAGCGGCGTCTTATGTCCAAAGAGATCACGCACCCGCCGGACCTGCTCGCCGACCTTCGCCCATTGCTCGGCCTCGGAGCCGAGAATGCCTTTGACGCCTTTGAGCTCCGCGCGAAGGTTCTTGTCCTCGGTACGAATTTCGAATTCCTCGAGCTTGCGCAGTGAGCGCAGCCGCATATTGAGGATGGCGTCGGCCTGAACATCCGTTAGTTTGAAAGCCTTGACCAGCGCCGGTTTCGGCTCGTCCTCGGCGCGGATGATTTTTATCACCTTGTCGATGTTGAGGTAGGCGATCAGATATCCGCCGAGCACTTCAAGCCGATGCTCGATTTGTTCTTTGCGGTAGTTGGAGCGCCGCAGCAGCACGTCGCGCAGATGGTCGAGCCATTCGCGCAGACACTCGGCGAGTTCAAGCACCTTCGGAATGCGCCCCTTCACCAGCACGTTGAGGTTCAGCGGAATTTTGCTTTCCAGCTCGGTCAGCCGAAACAGCGACTCCATCAGCAGTTCGGGATCGACCGCGCGCGATTTCGGCTCGATGACGACGCGGATGTCCTCGGCGGATCATCGCGGACATCGCCGACCAGCGGCAGCTTCTTCTCGTTGAGCAGCTCGGCGATCTTTTCAATCAGCCGCGACTTCTGCACCAGCCACGGAATTTCGGTGATGATGACGACCCAGGTGCCACGCGCGCCTTCTTCCTGGCTCCATTTCGCGCGGGTGCGGAACGAGCCGCGCCCGGTCATGTAAGCCTCAGTGATGCTCTCCTTGGAATCGACGATGATGCCGCCGGTCGGAAAATCCGGACCTTTGACCCATTTCAACAGCGATTTCGATTTGGCGTCCGGCTTGTCGATCAGATGCAGCGCAGCGTCGCAAAGCTCGGCGGCGTTGTGCGGCGGGATCGACGTCGCCATGCCAACAGCGATGCCCTGTGCGCCATTAGCAAGCAGGTTGGGGAAATCCGCCGGGCAGCACGATCGGCTCTTTTGACTGCCCGTCGTAGTTGGCGCGAAATTCGACGCCGTCCTCGTCGATGCCCTCGAGCAGCAGCCGCGCGACCTCAGTCATGCGCGCTTCGGTGTAGCGATAGGCCGCCGGATTATCGCCGTCGATGTTGCCGAAATTGCCCTGCCCGTCCACCAGCGGATAGCGCGAGGAGAAATCCTGCGCGAGCCGCACCAGCGCGTCATAGATCGACTGGTCGCCGTGCGGATGGAAGGAGCCCATCACGTCGCCGACGATCTTGGCCGACTTCTTGAACGGCGTACCCGGATCGAGCCTCAGCAGCCGCATGCCGTAGAGGATGCGCCGATGCACAGGCTTAAGGCCGTCGCGCGCGTCGGGCAATGCCCGGTGCATGATGGTCGAGAGCGCGTAAGCGAGATAGCGCTCCTCCAGCGCGTCGCGCAGCATCACCTCGTGAATTTCAGCCGGTTCCGGCGGAATCAATCGTTTTCCCATCGGCACGGGATAAACTTTGCCGCTGAATTGGGCAAGACGCCTTGGGTTGCACCCCTGCTCGGCAAGCGGAGTTCCCTTTGCGGTGGTCTTGCCTAGCAAGAGGAGTTAAGCGATATGGCCGCAAACATCGACGCCACGACACATTGACAATCCGTATGTCCCCTTCCCTGACCTCCCGCATCGCCCTTGTCACCGGAGCATCGCGCGGCATCGGCTACGCCACCGCGCGGGGGCTGGCGAAAGCCGGCGCTCATGTTATCGCTGTGGCGCGAACACAGGGTGGTCTCGAAGAACTAGACGACGAAATCCGCAGGGATGGCGGCAGCGCCACGTTGGTGCCGCTCAATCTGACGGACTTCGACGGAATCGCGCGGCTCGGCGCGGCGATGCATGAGCGCCACGGCAAGCTCGACATCCTCGTCGGCAACGCCGGCATTGCCGGGCCATCATCGCCGCTCGGACACATCGAACTGAAGCCCTGGAATGACGTGATGGCCGTCAACGTCACAGCGAATTTTCAGCTGATCCGCTGCATGGAGCCTTTGCTCAGGCAATCCGACGCGGGCCGCGCGGTTTTCATCACGTCGGGCGCGGCCAACAAGGCCAGCGCCTATCTCGGGCCCTACGCGGCGTCGAAAGCCGCGCTGGAAACGCTGGTGCGCACCTGGGCCAACGAGACCGCTTCGACGCCGATCCGCGTCAACCTTTTCAATCCGGGACCGATCCGAACGAAAATGCGTGCTATCGTGATGCCCGGCGAAGACCCCTTGACACTGGACACGCCGGAGCAGACCGCTGAGTTCATCGTGCCGATGTGCGCGCCCGATTGGAAAGAGAGCGGCAAGTTGTATGACTACAAGAGCCGCACCTTGATGAGTTTTCGCGCACCGGCGTAGGCGGCAGCGCCGCTGGCCGTCGCATGATTGACTCCCTCTCTCCCGCGCTATTCACTTGCGCGGCAAGCGGAAAAATCCGCAGTGAAGATTTCGGGAGGAAACCATGACCAGAATCATTTCCGCCCGTTGCAGCAGCCGCCTTGCTTGGCGCCGTGGCGCTGCCGCAAGCCGCGCGCGCCGGCGACGTTCCCACGTTCGCGGTCGACGCCTCCTGGCCGAAGCCGTTGCCGAACAACTGGATCCTCGGGCAGGTCGGCGGCATCACCGCGGACTCGAAAGGCCACATCTGGGTGTTTCATCGCCCGCGTTCGCTGACCGACGACGAGAAGGGCGCCGCGCTGACGCCGCCGCGTTCCAAGTGCTGCGTGTCGGCGCCGCCGGTGCTGGAATTCGACTCCGACGGCAATCTGCTGCGGTCGTGGGGCGGGCCCGGCGAGGGCTATGAATGGGTCGGCCGCGAGCACGGCATCGAAGTCGACAACAAGGGCTTTGTCTGGCTCACCGGCAATGCCGACAACGACAACGCGCATCTTGAAATTCACCGGCGACGGCAAGTTCGTGATGCAGATCGGCAAGATCGCGCCGACCAAGGGCAGCAACGACACCACGCAACTCGGCAAGCCGGCCGAGACCACCGATCGACAAGGACGCAACGAACTCTATGTCGCCGACGGCTACGGCAACCGCCGCGTCATCGTGTTCGACGCCACGACCGGCGCCTACAAGCGGCACTGGGGCGCCTACGGCAACACGCCGAACGACGACAAGCAGCCCGCCTACGATCCGACAGCGGCGGTGTCGCAGCAGTTCGGCAATCCCGTGCATTGCGTCAAGGTGACCAATGACGGGCTGGTCTATGTCTGCGACCGCATCAACAACCGCATCCAGGTGTTCAAGAAGGACGGCACGTTCGTGAAAGAGTGGTTCTACGAAAAGAACACGCTCGGCAACGGCGCGGTTTGGGATATCGCGATCTGGCCCGATCCGAAGCAGACCTATCTGCTGAGCGCCGACGGCGAGAACAACGAAATCCGCGTTCTCAAGCGCGACGACGGCAGCGTGGTGGGCACGTTCGGCCGTAACGGCCGCAACGCCGGCCAGTTTCACTGGATCCACGCGATGGCCGTCGATCCACAGGGCAACGTCTATACCGCCGAAGTCGATACCGCCAAGCGCGTGCAGAAATTCAAGCTGACATCGACGCGTTGAAGTAAGCGGCGCACGGCTTAGTCTCGGCCGCTTGCGCTTGTGCGCGAAGGGATTGGCTTTTTCGCGCAGCGTGATGCGCACCGGCGTGCCAGGCAGCTCGAAGAATTCGCGCATGCTGTTGACGAGATAGCGCAGGTAGGATTGCGGAACGGCGTCGGCGCGCGAGCAGAACAGCACGAAACTCGGCGGCCGCGCCTTGGCCTGCGTGATGTAGTTCAGCTTCAGCCGCCGGCCCGATACCGCCGGCGGCGGATTGGCGTCCACCGCCTGTTCGAACCAGCGGTTGAGCGACGCAGTCGGCACGCGCCGATTCCATACCGCATAGGCGTCCTCGATCGCTTTCATCAGCCGGTCGATGCCCTCGCCCATCAGGCCGGACACCGCGACGATCGGCATACCCCTCACCTGCGGCAGCAGATGATCGGCATCGGTCGCGCAGCGCCGACGACAGGCTTCCCTGCTTGCCCATCAAATCCCATTTGTTGACCGCGATCACCAAAGCGCGGCCTTCGCGCTCGATCAGATCTGCGATCCGCAGATCCTGTTCCTCGAATTTGTTCTGCGCATCCATCATCAGCACCACCACTTCGGCGAAACGAACGGCGCGCAGCGCGTCGGCGACCGAAAGCTTCTCCAGCTTTTCCTCGATCCGCGAACGCCGCCGCAAGCCAGCGGTATCGAACACGCGAAAATCGCGGCCTTGCCAATTGATCTCGACGGAAATGGAATCGCGCGTGGTGCCGGCCTCGGCTGAAGTCAGCAGCCGCTCCTCGCCGAGCAGATGATTGATCAGCGTGGATTTGCCGGCATTGGGACGGCCGACGATGGCGACGCGGATCGGCCGCTTCGCCAGATCCTCGTCGGAACGAATGACGTCGTCGTCGTCGAATTCTTCCGCCTCTTCGACCGGCTCGGGCATCAGCACGCGCAGCGCGTCGTACAGATCGCTGAGACCTTCGCCATGTTCGGCGGAAATCTGGATCGGCTCGCCCAGGCCCAGCGCATAGGATTCCATCGCGCCGGCTTCGCCGTGCTTGCCTTCGCTCTTGTTGGCGACGAGCACGACCGGCTTGTCGGCGCGGCGCGCGAAATCCGCGAACGCGCGATCGTTCGGCGTCAGGCCCCGCGCGCGCGTCGAACACGAACATCAGCGCATCGGCGCAGGCCGATCGCGGTTTCGGTCTGCTCCTGCATCCGCGCGGTCAGCGAGCCCTTGGCGCCCTCGTCGAGACCTGCGGTGTCGATGATGGTGAATTCGAGATCGCCGAGGCTGGCCCTGGCCCTCGCGGCGGTCGCGGGTGACGCCGGGCGTGTCATCGACCAGCGCGAGCTTCTGCCCGACCAGCCGATTGAACAGCGTCGATTTGCCGACGTTGGGCCGGCCGATAATGGCGATCGTGAAGGACATGAACGATTTCCGGCGCCCAATTACCAAGCGCATGCAATGAAGCGATAGACAAATATCAGCGCGAGAAACTGCCGCTCGGCAGCGGCGCCGGGAATGGCGAAGCCGATTGTTGCTGTGTCTGAGAAGTGGTCTGCGCTGGTTGCGGCGGCGCTTGCGCGGCTGATCGGGCGGCGGCGCGGTGGTTCGCCGGCGCACGATCTTCTTGGGCTTTGGAGCCGGCGGTGCCGCCGGCGGTGCTGCCATCCTCTTCAGGCGCAGCTTCCGCATCGGGCGCCGTAGCCGGCTGTGGCTCGGCCTCCTGCGAGGGGCGCCGATGGCCGTGGCAGGCCCTTGCTCTTTCCCTTGGATTTCGCCGCGCGCTTCGGCTTTGGCTCCTCGGCAGGCGGCGGCGGAGCGTTGCTCGGCATCCTGCGATTGCTGCTCTCGCGCGCCTCTGTACAAATCCTTCGGCACGCCCTGCTCAAGCCCGGGTACGCCTTCAGGGAAGACCGGCTTGCGTTCGCCCGGCAGCCGCTTCTTGGTGTCGAGGAAGTCGAGCAGATCGGTCGGATCGAATCCGCTCGTCTGCAGCCGCAGCCGGCCAGCGCGCCGCACAGCGCGATTAAGACGGCAGCAGCGATCAAACGTTGCGAACGGCGCATGGTGGATGTCTGGTTCAACTCAGGTATTTCCCAACGTCAACTTTTGGCAACCGGCGGAAGTAGCGACTGCAGCGATTCAGCGCGCGACCGCAGGCTGGCGGGGGTCTCACCGTCGTTGGCAATCATATCGAGCCACTGCCGCGTCGCTGCGGAATCGCCGGCACGCCATGCCGAGAGCGCCAGCAATTCGCGCGCGGTATGGCGATAGGTTTCACCCGGCGCCGCCGCGGCCTGAAGGCGCTGCAGCATGTCGGGATAGGCAGCGGTATCGACGAGCAAGCTCGCGGCTCGCACCTTGGCAAGATCTGCTCGGAGGAACTGAAGCTGCGGTCAGCGGCGATGTCGTCGTACATTTTAGCAGCGGCTTGAGGATCGCGCGACGCCGTTTCCGCGGCGGCGCGCATGCCGCGCCAGAATGCGATAGCCTGACGGCGCGGTGGCGGCGAGCTTCGTAAATGCTGCCTCGGCCTCAGCATGTTTGTTCTGGTCGGACAGATCCGTCGCAGCGTCGAAGGCTGCGCCGGCTTCGGCTGCTTTCTTGGCTTCGAGGTATTGATAGCCGCGCCAGCCGCCCACCGCGGCGATAATCAGGATCGCACCGGCAATGATGAAAATCGAATACTGGTCCCACAGCTTCTTGAGCTGGTCGCGACGAACATCCTCGTCGACTTCATCAAATAATTCAGACACTTAGACGATTCCCGTATCGAACGATCCGCGCTCGACGCGACCGATCTGCCCTACTGATCTTGGTATGTGGCGGCGATACCCTAGCGATATGGCGACCGCAAGGCAAAACAAGCTCAAGCGGACGGTGCTCATACCCCGACGACTGGTACGCCGATCACCACCGGATGGAACACGAAAGCCAGCGCGACATAGATGACAATGCCCACGGCGATTGCAATCAGGTCATTGCCGGGGCCGCCAACCGGGATTGGCGGTGCGCCTAAGTCCGCGCGGCGTTTTAGCGAGATGCCGGTCGAACACTGCCCATCCCAGAAACGAGCCGAACAGAACGATCGAGCCAAGATCACCGTTGGCCAGCAAATGCGCGGCAGCCCAAAGCTTCACCCCCGCCAGCATCGGATGCTTGAGCGTGGTGTAAATGCGGCCTCGGATATAAGACGCTACCACCAGAATCACCGCAGGCAGCATCAGCGCCAGTGTAACGTGCTTGAAAGCAACAGGGGGGTACCAGACATCGACCCATCCGGTCGCGCGATAGTGCGCGAAGCCCCAGACGAGTAGCGCGAGACCCGCGAGGGAGATCACTGCATATCCGATCTTGTAGGCGCTCTCGCCCGACGATGCGATGATCCCCGCGCGCAATTCGCGCTGCGTGGTCAGCGTATGAACGCCGAGAAACAGCATCAATCCGAGGATCATCACCAGCAGTCCCATGACGCTTCCTGTGTGGTTTTGTCGCGATTTCCGAAAGTGGCCGTTGCACCCTATACAACCGCGGCAAGTCGCGAAACGTGTCGCGCGTGAGATTGATCAGGGGAACAGCGCAATGCTGCGAGACGATGCCAGGAGGTGCTACCGCGGCACGCTGGCGCTCATGGCGCTGCTATCCCTTCCCTGCCCAACGCAGGCGCAGGCCGAGACCGGCCATTGGCCTCCCAGAACGGTGCGAATCGTGGTGCCGTTCGCGCCGGGCTCGACGCCGGATATGGTAGGCCGCGTACTCGCCGACAGTCTGCAGGCGCGGCATTCCGGCACGAGCTTCATCGTCGAGAACAAGCCCGGTGCTTCCGGCAATATCGGAACCGATGCCGTGGCCAAGGCTGTTCCCGACGGCGCCACGCTCGGAATATCTCTCGGCGGGCCGCTCTCTATCAACGCGCTGTTGTTCGCAAAGCTGCCCTACGATCCCGACACCGACATCGCGCCGGTGGCGCTGCTGACGCAATTGCCAAGCGTGCTCGCGGTTCCCAGCAGTCTCGGCGTGCACAACGTCGCCGAGTTCGTTGCGAGGTTGAGGAGCGACAGACGCGGTCTGGCCTACGGCTCCATCGGCGCCGGTTCGCTGTCGCAGCTCTGCATGGAGGCGATCGCGCAGAAAGCCGGCGTCGGTATGGTGCATATCCCCTACGCCGGATCGCCCAACGCTGTCACCGCGCTGATCCGCGGCGACGTTCAGGCGGCATGTCTTCCTGCTATCGCGGTGGCACCTCAGCTTTCAACCGGCGCGGTAACTATCCTTGCGGTATCAACGGCGCAGCGCTCGCCGTTCCTGCTTGAGATTCCTACCCTGAAGGAGAGCGGCATCGACGTGCAGTCCGACGCGTGGAACGCGCTGGTCGCGCCGGGCGGCACGCCCCACGCTCTCGTGATGCAGATCAATGCGGAGGTGATACGCTCACTCGGCGAGCCCGCGGTGATCGAGAAACTGAAGACGCAGATGATCGCGCCAGCACCTTCCTCGCCGGAAGAGCTGCGTCAGAAGATGAACGCCGAGAAAGAACTGTGGGTCGACGTGATCGGCGCGGCGAAGATACGGATCGAGTGAGCGGCGCGATCATGGCGTCGGGGTCTGCTTTCTCGATGTCCGATTGTCGACATAGCGGATCGCGATGGGACGCCCGGCAATCGCGCCGCCGAGCCCGCCAGTGAATTTCATTGGCAAGCACGTCTCCAGCGATAAATCGATCGCCTTGCGGTAGGTCTCGCGCGTATTCTGCGCCACCCCCAACGTGGCATAGGTCACGTGCGGCGTTCCAATGATTGCGCCGGATCGTTTGAAACTGAAACGCACCGACATCTGCATGCCCTCGCGCGAATCGTCTGCCGGTGGCGGCGACCAGCAGGAGCGCAGCGCCGCGAAAAGATCGCCTATCGTGTCGAGGTCATGGTCGGGCTTTACATATTTCGCGGCGTCGTTCTGCGCGGGCCGGCTTTCGATGGTGAGCTGCAGATTTTCTCCCGTCGGATAATCGATCTCGGAAATGCAGGGTCCACGATTGAACACGCTGCAATAATAGGGCGTGCACGGCCGGTCATCCAAAACGCTGCAGGGCGCATGCGAAAACGGCGTCGCATCGATCGGGCGCCGCCGCCGCGCGTCGGCCGAGGTAGCGAGGGTTGCAGCCGTCACGGCGACAATAAGAAAGATTGCGGTGCGGGCCAGCATTGGGGCCTCATCCCTTCTTCTTCACATCCTTCACATTGGAGAATGCGATGCCCTCGGCGCGCTCCCGCGTGTAGCCGAGATAAAATTCGTTTTTCGCAAGGAATACCGGATCGCCGTCGACATCATCGGCGACGCCCGAACCGTTGGCCGCAATGAAGGCAGCGAGCTTCTTGCCATCGTCGGACGAGATCCATCGCGCCAGCGAAAACTCGCTGACCTCGAATTCTACTGGAAGTGCATATTCGGCATCGAGCCGCGCTTTCAACACGTCGAGCTGCAACGGACCGACCACGCCCACCAGCGCAGGCGCCCCGTCGCGCGGCCGAAATACCTGTACCACGCCCTCCTCCGACATCTGCTGCAGCGCTTCTTTCAGCTTCTTCGCCTTCATCGCATCGGTCAGGCGGACCCGCCGCACGATTTCCGGTGCAAATGATGGGCACGCCGACGAAGGTAATTTCCTCGCCTTCGGTCAGCGTATCGCCAATTCGAAGCGTACCGTGATTGGGAATGCCGACCACGTCGCCGGCGAAAGCTTCGTCCGCCAGCGCGCGGTCCTGCGCGAAGAAGAATTGCGGGCTCGACAGGCTCATGTTTTTGCCGGTTCGCACCAGTTTCGCCTTCATGCCACGGGTGAGCTTGCCCGAGCACAGCCGCGCGAACGCGATGCGGTCGCGGTGGTTCGGATCCATGTTAGCCTGAATCTTGAAAACGAACGCGCTCATCCGAGGCTCGGCCGCCTCGACCTTGCGTAAATTGCTGTCCTGCGCGCGCGGCGGTGGCGCGAATTTACCGAGACCTTCGAGCAGATCGCCAACGCCGAAATTTCGCAGCGCGCTGCCGAAATAGACCGGTGTGAGATGACCCTCACGAAAGGCCTCAAGCTCGAACGGTTTGCAGGCTTCCGACACCAACGCCAGTTCGTCCTTGATCGCGGCTACGTCGAGGTTGGCGTTGCGGCCCGCGAGATCGGCGATGTCGATCTGTTGCGCAGCGCCGGTCTTGGCGCCGCCGCCTTCGAGCAGCCGTACGCCGCCGGTGGCGATATCGTAGGTGCCGAGAAAATCGCGGCCCCGGCCGACCGGCCACGTCATCGGCGTGGTGTCGAGCGCCAGCGTTTTTTCGATCTCATCCAGCAAATCGAAGGTGTCGCGGCTCTCACGGTCCATCTTGTTGATGAAGGTGATGATGGGAATATCTCGCAGCCGGCAGACCTCGAACAGCTTGCGCGTCCGCGCCTCGATGCCCTTGGCGGCGTCGATCACCATGACAGCGGAGTCGACCGCGGTCAGCGTGCGGTAGGTGTCTTCGGAGAAATCCTCGTGGCCCGGCGTATCCAGCAGATTGAAAACGAGATCTTCAAACTCAAATGTCATCACCGAGGTGACGACAGAGATGCCGCGGTCGCGCTCGATCTTCATCCAGTCGGAACGGGTGTTGCGGCGCTCGCCCTTGGCCTTGACCTGTCCGGCGAGATTGATGGCGCCGCCAAACAGCAGCAGCTTTTCGGTCAGCGTGGTCTTGCCGGCATCGGGATGCGAGATGATCGCAAAGGTGCGCCGGCGCGCGACCTCATTGGCAAGCGGGGAGCGCGGCGGAGATTCGGTGGCGGTGGCGACGTCGGACATAGCGGGCCTGTGACAGGGAAAACGGGCCCGATCAAGGGCGCTCACGTCTCATATAAGGATTGCGGAAGGGCCGGCAACTAGCGCAGCAGCGCCACCGCCCAATAAGCCAGCGCCGCGACGAGGGCCGAGGCCGGAATCGTGATCACCCAAGCGTAGACGATCGAACTGGCCACGTTCCAGCGCACCGCCGAGACACGCCGCGCAGCACCAACGCCGACGATGGCGCCAGTGATGGTATGCGTGGTCGACACGGGAACGCCGAGCCAGGTTGCGATGAACAGGGTCGCGGCGCCACCGGTTTCCGCGCAAAATCCCTGCATCGGCGTCAGCTTCGTGATCCGCAGGCCCATGGTGCGAACGATACGCCAGCCGCCCATCAAGGTTCCCATCGCCATCGCAGTCTGGCACGCCAGCACCACCCAAAACGGCACCGAAAAATGCTCGCCGAGGTGCCCCTGCGAATAGAGCAGCACCGCGATGATGCCCATGGTCTTCTGCGCATCGTTGCCGCCGTGCCCCAACGAATATAGCGACGCTGAGACAAATTGCAGAATGCGAAACGCGCGGTCGACAGCGAACGGCGTGGAGCGCACCGACAGCCACTGGACGATCGCGACCAGGACCAGCGCCAGCAGAAATCCCACCACCGGCGACAACACGATCGCGAGGAGTGCCTTGGATAAGCCCGCTCCACACCGCCGCCGAAAGCCCCGCCTTCGCCATTCCGGCGCCGACCAGTCCTCCGATGAGGGCATGAGAGCTGCTGGACGGTATGCCCAGCGCCCAAGTGATAAGGTTCCAGACAATGGCGCCCATCAATGCGCCGAAAATCACCTGCTCGTCGATCACGCTGGGCTCGATGATCCCTGTCCCAATGGTATTGGCGACATGAAGGCCGAAGACCATGAACGCAACAAAATTGAAGAACGCCGCCCACAGCACCGCGTATTGCGGCCGCAGCACCCGGGTCGAGACAATGGTTGCGATGGAATTGGCGGCGTCGTGCAACCCGTTAAGAAAGTCGAACAGCAGCGCGATTGCGATTAATCCGATCAGGATCGGAAGACCAAGCGTGGCATCCACTGCGCGGCCCTGCCCTATACCTGTTCGATGACGATGCTGTTGATCTCGTTGGCGACGTCGTCGAAGCGGTCGGCAACTTTTTCAAGATGCTTGTAGATTTCGGCGCCAACCACGAAATCCATCGTGTTTGCTTCGCGATGCTTGAGGAACAGCTCCTTCAGCCCGATGTCGTGCAGATCGTCAACGCGCCCTTCGAGCTTGCCAAGTTCCTCTGTGATGGCGGTCAACATTCCGACGTTGTCGCCGATCGATTGCATCAGCGGCAGCGCACGGCCGACGAGATTTGCGCACTCGACCAGCAGCGTGCCAATTTCACGCATCGGCGGTTCAAAGTTGCGAACCTCAAACAGAATGACCGCTTTGGCCGTCTGCTGCATCTGGTCGATGGCGTCGTCCATCGAGGTGATGAGGTTCTTGATGTCGACACGGTCGAACGGGGTGATAAAGGTGCGGCGCACCGCGGTGAGGACCTCTCGCGTGATGCTGTCGGCATCATTTTCGAACTGATTGACGCGCTGACAAAATACCGGGGTTTCGTCGCCGCCGAGCAGCATGCCTTGCAGCGCCAGCGCGCCCTGCACCACGACCTGGGAATGTCGCGCGAAAAGGTCGAAGAACCTTTCTTCTCGCGGTAAGAAGGCTTTAAACCATCGCAGCATCGATCAGTCCATTTGAAGGAAACAAAGGCAGCGGCAGCGTTCTGTCACGCCGCTGTCATAGATCAATTCCGGCGAAAAACGGCGCGATTGGCGCGGGCCAGCGAAGGTCATCCACTGCTTTGTGAAGGCCGAAAAGTTCCAAAACGAGGCAACTACAGCGAGCGTCGGAAAAAATGCGCGATTTCGCCGACCACGCCGCGCCGAAACGTCAGAACGCAGATCACGAAGATCGCGCCCTGGATCACCGTCACCCATTGGCCGAACCCGGCCAGGTATTGCTGCATGGCGATGATGACGAACGCGCCAACCACAGGGCCGAACACCGTTCCCAGACCGCCGACCAGCGTCATCAGCACGATTTCTCCCGACATCGTCCAGTGCACATCGGTCAGCGAAGCATTCTGCGCCACAAAGACTTTCAGCGAGCCGGCGAGACCAGCGAGCGTACCCGACAGAATAAAGGCCAGCAGCTTGTAGTGGTCGGTCTTGTATCCCAGCGAAATCGCGCGCTGCTCGTTCTCGCGGATCGACTTCAATACTTCGCCGAACGGCGAGTTAATGGTGCGGTAGATCAGCAAGAACCCGAACAGAAAGCCTGCGAGGATGACGTAATAGAGCGTGATCGGCTTGGCGAGATTGAAGATGCCGAACAGATACCCCTGCGGAATTCCCTGAATGCCGTCCTCGCCGTGGGTAAACGGCGTTTGAAGATAGATGAAGTAAAGCAGCTGCGACAACGCCAGCGTGATCATCGAAAAATAGATGCCCTGACGCCGGATGGCGATGAGGCCGGTAATGACGCCGAGCAGCGCGGCACCGACGACGCCTGCGATAATGCCAAGCTCAGGCGTGAAACCCCAGACCTTCAGCGCGTGCGCGGTGATGTAGCCCGCCGTGCCGAGAAACATCGCGTGACCGAACGACAACAATCCGCCATAGCCGATCAGCAGGTTGAATGCGCAGGCGAGCAGCGCAAAACACAGCGCCTGCATCACGAAGAACGGATAGATTCCCGTCAACGGCACGATGGCCAATAACACCGTCATGATCACGAACGCGATCATCTCGTCGCCGATCCCGCGACCCGTTTCGGTACGGATGGTATCGTCGGTTATCGCTGTCATGTCAGGCCGCCCGTCCCGTCAGTCCAGAAGGTTTTACCAGCAATACCAGCACCATCAGCACGAAGACCACGGTGTTCGAAGCCTCCGGATAGAAATACTTGGTTAGCCCCTCGATGATCCCCAGCGCAAAACCGGTGATGATCGACCCCAGGATCGAGCCCATGCCGCCGATTACCACGACCGCGAATACCACGATGATGAGGTCAGCCCCCATCAATGGTCGCACCTGATTGATCGGCGCCGACAGCACGCCGGCGAGCGCGGCAAGACCGACGCCTAAGCCATAGGTCAACGTGATCATCCGCGGCACGTTGATGCCGAACGCGCGAACCAGGGTCGGATTTTCGGTGGCAGCGCGCAGGTTCGCGCCAAGCCGTGTCCGTTCAATCAGATACCAGGTGGCAAGGCAGACCACGAGCGAGAAGATCACGACCCAGCCGCGATAGATCGGCAGGAACATGAAGCCAAGATTCATGCCGCCCTTCAATTCGTCGGGAATGGCGTAAGGCAAACCGGACGATCCGAAATAATTCTGGAACACGCCCTGAATGATCAGCGCCATGCCGAACGTGAGCAACAGTCCATAGAGATGATCGAGGCCGGTCAACCATTTCAGCATCGTCCGCTCGAGCACCATGCCGAACATGCCAACTAAAATCGGGGCCACGATCAGCGCCGGCCAGTAACCCAACCCCGTCAGGCTGAGCAGAAAATACGCGCAGAACGCGCCCATCATATAGAGCGCGCCGTGAGCGAAGTTGATGATGTTGAGCATGCCGAAGATCACGGCCAGTCCCAGGCTCAACAGCGCATAGAACGAGCCGTTGATCAGCCCGACCAGAAGTTGCGCAAACAGGGCCTGAAGGTTGATCGACATCGTAGTCCCGGTTTCAATCAGTCTATTTTGAAACCCCGACGGCTGCGTGCCGTCGGGGCAGTTGAAGCGTTAGTTCTTCACCAGAGAGCACTTGCTTTCCGACAGCGGCCGGAAGGCCTCGTCGCCAGGCGTCGTACCGATCATCTTGTACAGGTCATACTCGCCCTTCGACTCCGAAGGCTTCTTGACCTCGAACAGATAGGCCGGATGAATGGCACGGCCATCGACCCGGATCGTGCCCTTGCCGAACAAGGGATCATCGGTCGGCATTTCCTTCATTTTGGCTACAACTTTGGCGCCGTCATGCGGATTGCCGCCGAGCGATTCAAGCGCCTTGAAATAGTGCAGCAGGCCCGCGTAGACGCCGGCGTGAACCATCGTCGGCATCGCGTGCGCCTTCATCCGCTCGCCAAAGCGCTTCGAGAACGCCCGGGTCTGGTCATTCATATCCCAATAGAATGTCGCGCTCAGGTTTAGCCCTTGCGCCACGTTGAGGCCGAGGGAATGAACGTCAGACAGGAACATCAGCAGACCGGCAAGCTTCTGGCCGCCCTTGACGATACCGAATTCCGCCGCCTGCTTGATCGAGTTCGTCGTGTCGCCGCCCGCGTTGGCAAGGCCGATGATCTTGGCCTTCGATGCCTGGGCCTGAAGCAGATATGACGAGAAATCCGCCGTGTTCAGTGGCGCATTTACGCTTCCCAGCACCTTGCCGCCGGCGGCTTTGACGACCGCAGTGGTGTCGTTCTCGAGCGCATGGCCAAACGCGTAGTCCGCCGTGAGAAAGAACCAGCTGTCCCCTCCAGCCTTCACCAGCGCATTGCCGGTGCTCTTCGCCAGCATGTAGGTGTCGTAGGTGAAGTGGACGGTATTCGGCGTGCATTGCGAGTTGGTGAGTTCCGAGGAACCGGCCCCGGAGTTGAGCATGATGCTGTTCTTCTCTTTCACGACATTGTTGACCGCAAGCGCGACGCCCGAGTTCAGCACGTCGGCGAGAATGTCTACCTTGTCGGTATCGATCCATCGGCGCGCGATACCCGTGGCGATGTCGGGTTTGTTCTGATGATCCGCGGAGATCACGTCGATGTTCCAGCCCTTGGCCTTCATGCCGGAATCTTCAACAGCCATCTGCGCTGCCAGGATCGCGCCCTCGCCGCCGAGGTCTGCATAGAGACCGGAAAGATCGGTGAGAACGCCGATCTTGGCATTCTTGTCCTGGGCGAAAGCGCTGCCGGCCGCAAGCACAAGCGCAGTTCCGAGCAACAGCGCTGATATTTTAGTTTTCATTTTGACTTCTCCTGTTTCGTTTTTTCTCGTTGTCTCAAACGCCGAGATAGGTGTGAAGCTTGTCCATGTTGGCTTGCAGTTCTGAGTTGGCAAAGCCGTCGATGATTTTGCCGTGCTCCACGATGTAGAAGCGGTCTGCCACCGTGGAGGCGAACCGGAAATTCTGCTCCACCAGCAGGATGGTGAAACCTTCCGACTTGAGCCGCGCGATGGTGTGGCCGATCTGCTGAATGATCACCGGAGCGAGGCCCTCGGTAGGCTCGTCGAGCATCAGAAAGCGGGCGCCGGTGCGCAGAATCCTCGCGATCGCCAGCATCTGCTGCTCGCCGCCGGATAGCTTGGTGCCCTGGCTGTTGAGCCGCTCCTTGAGGTTAGGGAACAGTTCGAAAATCTGATCCAGCGACAACCCTCCGCTGCGGATTATAGGTGGCAGCATCAAGTTTTCACGAACGTCGAGGCTGGCGAAAATGCCGCGCTCTTCGGGACAAAACGCAACGCCTAGCCGCGCGATCTTGTCCGAAGACGTCCGCGTGATGTCCTGGCCGTTGAAACGAATGGAGCCGGTGCGCTTGTCGATGATGCCCATCACCGATTTCAGCGTCGTGGTCTTTCCGGCGCCGTTGCGGCCGAGCAGTGTCACCACTTCGCCGGCGTTCACATTGAAGTTGATGCCGTGAAGAATATGCGACTCGCCGTACCAGGCCTCGAGGTTTTCGACCGCCAGTACCGGGCTTGCTGCGAGCCCCGCGTCTTTGCTGATCTTGGCATCGGTCATGCTCATATCAACCATGACCAGCCCCCAGATAGGCTTCCTTGACGCGCTCATCCTTGGAGAGATCGGCGTAGTGGCCTTCCGCCAGCACGTGACCGCGCGTCAGCACCGTGATGATATCCGACAGGTTCGCCACCACGCTGAGATTATGCTCGACCATCAGGATGGTGTATTTGGCGGAGATGCGCTTGATCAGTGCGGCGATCTTGTCGATGTCCTCATGCCCCATGCCCGCCATCGGTTCATCAAGCAGCATCATCTCCGGATCGAGCGCCAACGTCGTTGCGATTTCCAGCGCGCGCTTGCGCCCATAAGGCATTTCGACCGCCGGCGTCTTCTCGAATTCACTCAAGCCCACGTCATTGAGGAGTTCGCGGGCGCGGCCATTGTACTGGTCCAGCACCGATTTCGACCGCCAGAAATCGAACGACTGGCCGTGCTGGCGCTGCAGTGCCACGCGCACATTTTCCAGCGCGGTGAGATGCGGGAATACCGCCGAAATCTGGAACGAGCGCACAAGCCCAAGCCGCGCCACGTCGGCCGGCGCCATGGCGGTGATATCGTTTCCTTTGTACAGAATTTGACCGGCCGAAGGGCTCAGGAATTTGGTCAGCAGATTGAAGCAAGTGGTCTTGCCGGCCCCGTTCGGGCCGATAAGAGCGTGAATGCTGCCACGGCGAACCCGCAGATTGACGTCGCGGACGGCAAAGAACCCCGCGAATTCCTTGGTCAACCCGTGAGTTTCGAGAATGAACTCATCAGCCAAACAAATTCCCCCTGTCAGCCTTCGCAGCGGCGTGTCACTCGCGCGTGGCCGGATTTGGTAGTATCGGTCCGCAATGCCTTGGAAATCAGCCCGGACCGGTCGCCTCCGAGGCGGAATATGCCGTCAATAGATGGATTTACGCAAGGTGCAAAGCAGCGCATGGAACGGCTTGGTGACCGGCCGAATTCGCCATTAGTCGGATGGGCAAAGTTTCCGACGAGGCTCGGCATTGCAGCGTCGCGTCAAGCTGCGGCGAACGCTTTGGCGTAGATTTCCGGCTTGAACCCGGCCAGCGATTTGCTCCCGCCGAGTTCAAGCACCGGCCGCTTGATCATGGAGGGCTGCGCGAGCATTAGCGCAAGGGCCTTGCGCGCGTTCAAACCTTCCTTGTCCGCATTCGGCAATTTGCGGAACGTGGTGCCCGAGCGATTAAGCAACGTCTCCCAGCCGAGTTCATCGCACCAATGTTTGAGTTTCTCTTTCGAGATGCCCTCGGCTTTGTAGTCATGAAAACGATACGCCACGCCGCGGCCATCAAGCCACGCCCGAGCCTTCTTCATGGTATCGCAATTCTTGATGCCGTAGAGGGTGATGGCCGGTCCCATGCCCGTCAAGTGCCGTCATCGAGACTGACGATCACTGCAGCATTGGCGATGATGATGGCGTCGCCGCCGCTTTCGGCAGGAATTTCCAATCCGCCTTTGACCGCGGTGACCGTCACCGTTCCGTAGGGAAGCTCCTTTGCGACCGCAGCGGTATCCACGGCGTCGGGATACGGTACGCCGATGGTGACGTCGACGAACATGTCCTTGGATGTCTTTCCAACCATCCGGAAGAACCCGATGCTGGAGTGGCGGATTGCGTCGGACACCGCCCGCCGGGCAGCCTTGGTGGCATCGCGGCCGTGGACATCGACGCCCATCCCCATTTCAGTGATACAGCGTATGCGGGTCATAGCGGATTACTCGACAGTTTATCTGGTTTGAATTTTGCACCTCTCCCACTACGTCTTGCAAGTTCATTTAATTTCGAGACGTTCTGATCGAGTTCGGTGGAAAAGGATAGAATGGCATGGAGACCATCGGAGCCGATCTGCGGCAGATGCAGCGTACGCCGCTGGCGGACGTCGCACGTCGCAGCACTGCGCGCGGCGGGCAAGATCGTCGACCTACCCGGCGGGCGAATTTCTCGCGCGGCCAGGCGAACCCGCTGACTGCTTCCGCTACGTCGAAGACGGTGAGATCGAGGTGGTCGATCCCTATACCAATAAACGCCAACGCGACTCAACCCTCGGGCCCACGCAATTCATGGGTGAGATCGCGTTTTCTCAATGGCGGCGGCGCGTCGTTGGCGATGCGTGCGGTGCGCGAGACGCGCGTGATCGAGGTGCCGCGCGAGGCGATGCTGACGCTGATGGCGCAGATCCCGGAAATGTCGGACATCGTCATCACCGTGTTCGCCGCGCGCCGCCGACGTCAGCTCGACGACCGCGATAGCGCGCTCAGGCTTATCGGCGAGGAAGCTGACCGCAATGTGCGGCACATCGCCGAATTCGCGAGCCGCAACCGCATCCCCTACTCGTCGTTCGCGCTCGGCAGTCCTGAAGCCGCGGCCACCGCGCAAAGCTGCTCGATCGCGCTTTCGGAGCCGGCGGTAATATTCGGGCGCGACGTGGTGGTAACCGATCCGACGCCGGAGAAGATCGCACGCCTTCTCGGCCTCAACCGCGATCTGCGCCACGACGAGGCGTTCGACGTGCTGATCGTCGGCGGCGGACCGGCGGGCGTCGCAGCCGGCGTTTATGCCGGTTCCGAGGGATTGCGTGCTCTGGTTATCGAGGACATCGCAATCGGCGGGCAAGCGGGCACATCGAGCCGCATCGAAAATTACATGGGCTTTCCGACCGGCATTTCCGGCGGAGACCTCGTTTGGCGCGGCGAGGTGCAGGCTATGAAGTTCGGCACGCGCTTTGCGATGCCGCGTCGCGTCGCGCGGCTCGACAAGCTTGACGACGGAACCTATTGCGCGACCTTCGATAGCGGCGAGCGCGTTAGCGGCGGCGCCGTTATCGTCGCGTCAGGCGTGCAATATCGCCGCCTGCCGATCGATCGGCTCGCCGAGTTCGAGGGTAACGGCGTGTATTACGCGGCGACCGAGATCGAGGCGCGCTCCTGCAAGGGCACGCAGGCCATGATCATCGGCGGCGGCAATTCGGCAGGGCAGGCGGCGATGTATCTCAGCCGCTCGGCAAATTGCGTGCACCTGATCGTGCGCGGATCGTCGCTCGCGGCCTCGATGTCGAGCTATCTGTCGAGCCGGCTCGAGGCCGACCGCGCGATCGCGATCGGCTATGGCGCCGAGGTGATCGCGCTGCACGGCGATAAGCATCTCGAAGCGTGTCACAGTGCGCAACGCCGACACCGGCGAAACGCAAGAGATCGAAACGCGCGCCTTGTTCGTCATGGTCGGGGCCGCGCCGAATACCGGCTGGCTGTCTGGCCTGGTTGAACTCGACGCCAAAGGCTTCGTGCGCACCGGCGCCGCCGTCGGCGCGGACTCGCCCTTCGCCACGTCTCAACCCGGTATCTTCGCCGTCGGCGACATCCGCGCCGGCTCGGTCAAGCGCGTCGCCTCCGCCGTCGGCGAAGGCTCGGTGGTGGTGTCGAAGGTTTGGGATTATCTAGACGGCAAGCGCGCGCTGGCGCGGAAACAGCCGTAGCTGGCGTCCAGGCGGAAGCAGATTACTCACTCCCACTCGATCGTGCCCGGCGGCTTCGAGGTGATGTCATAGACCACGCGGTTGACGCCCTTGACCTCGTTGATGATGCGAGTTGCCGTCGCGCCCAAGAACGCCATGTCGAACGGATAGAAATCCGCGGTCATGCCGTCGGTCGACGTCACCGCGCGCAGGCCCACCACATATTCGTAGGTCCGGCCGTCGCCCATCACGCCGACGGTCTTCACCGGCAGCAGCACCGCAAACGCCTGCCATATCTTGTCGTAAAGCCCGGCCTTGCGAATCTGATCGATATAAACTGCATCGGCGTTGCGCAGGATGTCGAGCTTCTCCGGCGTGATCTCGCCGGGGCAGCGGATCGCGAGGCCCGGTCCGGGAAACGGATGCCGGCCGACGAAAATTTCCGGCAGGCCCAGTTCGCGGCCGAGTACGCGCACCTCGTCCTTGAACAGTTCGCGCAACGGTTCGACCAGCTTCATGTTCATGCGCGCGGGAAGTCCGCCGACATTGTGGTGCGACTTGATCGTCACCGAAGGGCCGCCGGTGAACGACACGCTCTCGATCACGTCGGGATAGAGCGTGCCCTGCGCGAGAAAATCCGCGCCGCCTATTTTCTTTGCCTCGGCGTCGAACACATCGATAAACAGCCGGCCGATGGTCTTGCGTTTCTGTTCGGGATCGCTGACGCCGGCGAGCTCGCCGAGGAAAAGCTTCGATGCGTCCACATGGACCAGCGGGATGTTGTAGTGGTGCCGGAACAGATCGACGACGGTCTTGGCCTTCGTCCTTGCGCAGCAGTCCATGATCGACGAACACGCAGGTGAGCTGATCGCCAATCGCCTCGTGGATCAGCACCGCGGCCACAGCGGAATCGACGCCGCCCGACAAGCCGCAGATCACCTTGCCTTTGCCCACCTGTGCGCGGATTTTCTCGATCGCTTCCTCGCGAAACGCGCGCATGGTCCAGTCGCCGGTTAGCCCCGCGACCTTGCGGACGAAATTGCGGATCAGTTTCGCGCCATCGGGCGTATGCACCACTTCGGGGTGAAACATCATCCCGTAGTATCTGCGCTTCTCGTCCTGGATCACGGCGAACGGCGCGTTCGTTGCGACGCCGGCGACTTAAACCCTGGCGGCATCTGCGTGATGCGGTCGCCATGGCTCATCCACACCGGATGGCTTTCGCCCGTCTTCCAGGTCGCATCGAACAAGCGGCTCGTCGCCCGTCACCTCGACATCGGCGCGGCCGAATTCGCGGTGATGGCCGCCCTCGACGGTGCCGCCGAGCTGCGCCGCCATCGTCATCTGGCCGTAGCAGATGCCGAGCACCGGCACGCCGGAATTCAAGATCGCCTGCGGCGCGCGCGGCGAGCCTTCCTCATGCACCGATGCCGGCCCGCCAGACAGGATCACCGCCTTCGGCTTCATGTGCGCGAACGCGGCTTCCGCTTTCTGGAACGGGACGATTTCGGAATAGACGCCCTCCTCGCGCACCCGGCGCGCGATCAGTTGCGTCACCTGGCTGCCGAAATCGACGATGAGAATCTTGTCGTGCGCCGCGGCCACATCCGGCGATGGATCGGCTGGCTTAACGGAAGCCTTGGGGGATGCTGTCATGGCAAGGAATTACGCGACGGGGGCGGAGTCGCAAGGGCGGAAAATGCCGTGACCCTGGAGCGCGCTCTTTCTTGCGCGCCTCGAAGGGCGACGGAAATGAACATCCGTCCTTCGAGGCAACCTCAGACCGACGCTAAGAGCGTCGGGCGAGCGCCTCAGGATGACGGCTTTCTCCGCATCACGCTTACGAAAAATCCGTCCGTGCCGGTGCGGCGCGGAGTCATCAGCAGACCCTGCGCGGACTAAGCGTGGCCGCGGCGAAATCCTCTGCCTTGTCCCACGAGCACCGAAGCGACCTGCGATGGCGGCACCACCGCAAACTCCGGATGGCGCGCACGAAAGCCGCTGATCTGCTCGCCGTTCTCCTGCGGCAGCACCGAGCAGGTGATGTAGGCGATGCGCCCGCCCGGTTTCACCAGCGCCGCGCCGCGATCCAGCACCGCGATCTGATCCTTCAGCCGAACCTCCAGCGCGCCGGGCCGCATCCGCCATTTCGCGTCGGGATTGCGCCGCCATGTGCCGGTGCCGGTGCACGGCGCATCGATCAGCACCAGATCGGCCGAGGCATGGATATCGCTCAGCGTATCGTCCGGACCTTTCGGCGTGCGCACATCGCAGTTGTGCACGCCCGCGCGCGACAGCCGCTCATAGATCGGCGCAAGCTGGCGCTTGTCGCGATCCGTCGCGATCAGCCTGCCCTTGCCCTGCATCATCGCCGCCAGCGCCAGCGTCTTGCCGCCGGCGCCCGCGCAGAGATCGATCACCTGCTCGCCGGGTTTGGCGCCGTCAGCAGCGCCGCGAGCTGCGAGCCTTCGTCCTGAACTTCGATGGCGCCCTTGATGAAATCCTCTTCCGCGTGGATGCCGGGATTGCGCGCGTCGGCGCCGAGCTCGATGCGCAGGCCGAGCGGCGACCACGGCGTCGGCTTCGCGCCGAGATGCGCGGTCGAGCCCAGCACTTTCTCGCGCTTCGACTTCAGGGTATTGACGCGCAAGTCGAGCGGCGCGCGGCTCGCCATCGCGGTCGCCTCCGCGACGCGCTCATCGCCGAACACTTGCGCGAGATAATCGTCGAGCCATTCCGGATAATCGCCGGCGATATGGGGCTGGCGCATCCGCGAGCGTGCGCGACGTCAGCGCCGCGCGTTCGCCGTCCGTCAGCGGCTGCGGCGCAAAACGGCCGCCGTCGCACAACGCCGCAATGGCATCGGCGTCCATCCCGCGCTCAGCTTGAGCATCCCGAGCACGCGCGCGCGCGGCGTGTCTTCGTCCATGATCCAGGCGCTCGAGGCGCGCCGGCGCAGCACATCCCAGACCAGCCCCGAAATCGCGGCGCGGTCGCCGGAGCCGGCAAAGCGATGCGCGGTGCCCCATTCCTTCAGCGCTTTGGCGGCAGGCACGCGTTGCGTATCGATGGCGTCGATCAATTCGATGGCCGCGGACAGCCGCGCAGCAGGAGTCATTCAGAAGCTTTCGATTTCGGAAGGCGCGCGATCAGATCAGAAGGAGGATCTTCAGCGCGAAATAAAGCCACATCGCAAACAGCACCAGGACGCCGGCGAACCACGCCATGCCGCGCTGCCGCACATCGTTGCCGGTCACGAAAATCCCGGCGTGCGCGAAGCGTGTCACCACGAACACCCATGACAGCAGCACAATGACGAGATCGGCGTGGCGCAGCGGCAGCGCCAGCGCGATCAGTAAATAGAACAGCACCGGCATCTCGAACTGGTTGCTGAAACAATTGCCGAACTGCGTCGCCCGTTGCGGCCAGTTCGGTTGTCCGAGCGCGATATCCTGCAAACGGGTTTGCCTTCCCTTGAGCGCCGTTGTGCGAGTAGTTGCCATCCCCAAGAACAGCGCGAAGGTCAGGCCAACCATCACAAAGACCGGCAGCAACACCATTTGAATGGTCATGCGATTTCTCCTTTACGCCTTGTCAGGCCCGACGCGCACCAGCTGCTTGCCGAAGTTCTCGCCTTTCAGCAGCCCCATGAACGCTCCGGGCGCGCTATCGAGTCCCTCGGTAACGAACTCGCGGTGCTTGACCTTGCCCTCGCGCACCCATTGCGACATGTCGCGCAGGAAGTCGCCATGCCGCGCGGCGAAGTCGCTGACGATGAAGCCGCGGATATTCAGCCGCTTGGTCAGAACGTTGCGCATCATCGCGCCGGCCCACTTCGGCACGGAGGCTTGCGTGTCGTTGTATTGCGCGATCAGCCCACACACCGGAATGCGCGCGAACGCGTTGAGTAGCGGGAACACCGCCTCGAACACCGCACCGCCGACGTTTTCGAAGTAGACGTCGATGCCCTTGGGGCAGGCCTCCTTCAGCTTCGCGGCAAGGTTGGGATCGCGGTGATCGACGCAGTCATCGAATCCGAGTTCGTTCTTCACGTAGTCGCATTTGTCCTTGCCACCGGCGATGCCCACGGCACGCGCGCCCTTGATTTTCGCGATCTGGCCGACCGCCGAGCCTACAGCGCCCGATGCTGCGGCGACGACGACGGTTTCGCCTGCCTGCGGCTTGCCGATGTCGAGCAAGCCGGTATAGGCGGTCATGCCGGGCATCCCGAGCACGCCGACCGCGGTCGAGACCGGCCCGAGCTTTGGATCGACATTACGCAGGTCCTTGCCATCCGAAAGCGCATGCGACTGCCAGCCGGCTCGTGCCAGCACGACATCACCCTTCTTAAATCCCGGATTGTTAGAGGCGATCACCTCACACACCGTGCCGCCCTCCATCACGCCCCCGATCGGCACAGGCTGCGCATAGGACGGGCCATCGCTCATGCGGCCGCGCATATAGGGGTCAAGCGATAGCCATATGGTTCGAAGCAAAACCTGGCCCTCGCCCGCCGCTGGCATAGGATAATCTTCGACCCGAAAATCCGAAGACTTGGGCTCGCCGACGGGACGAGAAACGAGAACGACGCGTTTGGCCTGGGACATTGATATTCCTCCGATACAGTTTTTTCTTTAATCAAAGACAGTCATTCCGGGGCGCGAGCGAAGCGAGCGAGCCCGGAATCCATAACCCCTGCAGGGAGTATGGATTCCGGGCCTGCGCTTCAAGAGCGCGCATCCCGGAATGACGGCCATTACGTTCGTCATCGCAATGACGATCTCGATTTCTCAGGCCGTAATCTTCGCCAGCGCCTTGTCGAATGCGGCGGCGGCGCTCGGCAAATCCTTGAAGGTGAGCCCGCTGTCGGCCGATTGCTTTTGCGCTGCCGTCGCAGTCGGACGAATCTCTGCGATAGGCTTGGCGCCATCGAGCATGGCCTGCGGCGCGATCACATGAAACTCGTGCGCCTCGAGCGGCTGGTCCTTCAGCAAAAACACGCCGAGGCTGACGATATCAGTACCCCGCCGATAGGAGATGTAGCGCTCGATCGCGACCGAGCCATCGCGCTGCATTCCGCCAAGCTTGGCAAAACCCTTGGCGTCGAGCAGCCGGTGCGCCTTAAAGCCCTTCACGCCGGCAGACTTCGCTTTCGCCGTGTCTTCGGAGAGATCGTATTTCGCGGCCATCTCCTTGCCGACCGCGGCGAGCTGGCCTGACATCTCGTGCTCGAATTCCTTGACTTCGGTGCGCGGCTTCGGGCCCTTGCGGGGTTTGGCGGCGTCGCGTTTTTCAAGCTCCGCATTGCATGAAGCGATAACTTCAGCGGCGGATTTACGCTCGGCATTCGCCAACAGATTTTTCAGATCCTGATCCGAAAGCGCGGCAATTCTGTCTTCTGTCCAATCAACCATCGTGTCCACTGCTTCTCGTTGCGTTTGGGGATCGTTCTATCACGCCCCGCCGGGATAGTTCGGGCTTTCGCGCGTGATGGTCACGTCATGGACGTGACTTTCCCGCAATCCCGCACCGGTAATGCGGATGAACTGCGCCTTCTCGTGGAATTCGGCGAGGTTTCTGGCTCCGACATAGCCCATTGCCGCGCGCAAGCCCCCGGCGAGCTGATGCATCACGTTGCCGACCGGCCCCTTGTAGGGCACCTGACCCTCGATGCCTTCGGGTACCAGCTTCAGCGTATCCTTGATGTCCTGCTGAAAATAGCGATCCGCAGAGCCCCGCGCCATCGCGCCGACCGAGCCCATGCCGCGATAGGCCTTGTAGGAGCGGCCCTGCCACAAAAACACTTCACCGGGCGTCTCATCGGTGCCCGCGAGCAATGATCCGACCATGGCGATATCAGCGCCGGCCGCCAATGCCTTGGCGAGATCGCCGGAATATTTGATGCCGCCGTCGGCAATTACAGGCACATCGGCTTTCTTCGCAGCCTCGACGGCATCCATGATGGCGGTGAGCTGCGGCACGCCGACGCCCGCGACGATGCGGGTGGTGCAGATCGAACCGGGGCCGATGCCGACCTTGATCGCATCGGCGCCGGCATCGATTAGCGCCTGCGCGCCCTCGATGGTCGCGATGTTGCCCGCAATAACCTGTACGGCGTTGGAGAGTCGTTTGATGCGGTTCACTGCTTCGAGCACGCGCGAGGAATGGCCATGCGCAGTGTCCACTACGATCAGATCAACACCGGCGTCGATCAATCGCTCGGTACGCTCGTGACCATCCGCGCCGACCGTCGTCGCCGCGGCAACTCGCAGCCGCCCCTGCGCGTCCTTGCAGGCCAGCGGATGCGCGACGGCTTTTTCCATGTCCTTGACGGTGATGAGGCCAACGCAGCGATACTGGTCGTCGACCACCAGCAATTTTTCGATGCGGTGCTTGTGCAGCATCCGCTTGGCCTCTTCCTGGCTGACACCCTCGCGCACCGTCACGAGGTTCTCGTGTGTCATCAGTTCGGAAATCTTCTGCCGCGGGTCGGTAGCAAAACGCACGTCGCGGTTGGTGAGAATGCCGACCAGTTTGCCCGGAATGCCCTTGCTCGCCCCCGTGACTACTGGAATGCCGGAGAAACCGTGATCAGTCATCAGGGTCATGGCATCGGAAAGCATCGCGTCGGGACCAATGGTGAGTGGATTGACCACCATCCCTGACTCATACTTCTTGACCTGCCGCACCTGCGCGGCCTGGCCATCGACGTCGAAGTTGCGGTGGATCACGCCGATGCCGCCGGCCTGCGCCATGGCAATCGCCATTCGCGCCTCCGTCACGGTGTCCATCGCCGAAGCGATGATCGGAATGTTGAGCGGGATCGAGCGCGTAACGCGGGAGCGGATATCGGCACCGGAGGGAAGGATATCGGAGAGGCCCGGCTTCAGCAGCACGTCGTCGAACGTGTAAGCTTCGCGTATTCCGTTCAGTCTCTGCACCGCTGCCATCGCCAACTCCATTCAGCGGCTACCGCCGCGCTATGACCTCAGGGATGAACTGACCGTTCGGCGACGCTAATGGCATCGCCGTCGAATCGAAGCCCATCGATGGGGTTGGCGGTGGTCGATAGCATGGCAGCCTGTGGAATCAAAGGGTTTGGCAGCCAGTGGAGTGGATTTGACATTCGCTACCCACTTGGCTTCGAGCTCGCAGAGCGAATGTCAAATCCAAAACTCCACTGGAAATCTATATTTGCCGGTGGTCCTTCGATTCTAACATTCGCAGAAAATACCTGCCGAAGCGGGATGCGAATGTTAGAAACGGACGACTAGTCCCGGCTTTTCGCGGAGAGCTGGGATCAGCGTGGATATCCAGAAGGCGGCCCATGTTGGCGAATTGCCTCCACCACCTCACGGTGCCTGCGCTGTTCTCGCTTCGTATGCACAGCAATAATCGCGTGCGCCGACGGCACCAGCAGCAAAATATGAAAGACCAGCCCGAAAATCGCGCAAAACACGATCAGGATCACATTGAAAATCGCGGCAAACGGCTGACCGTTCAGCAGCAGGCCCAGCGGCGGCAACAAGACGGCAAGTAGATAGATCATCGTCGGAACCCCGTCGCAGATCCTCAAGGATCGGTCACGTTGGATTTAGGTGGTTTGCGCGGTTCCGCAATAGCGGGACCCACAGCGGGATGCTACAGCGCCGCTTATCCTTTCGAGCGGCAGTGCCAGAGCCTCCATGAACAAAGAACGCCTGATCCCGCTCATCGTGGCCACCGCGCTGTTCATGGAGAATATGGACTCGACGGTCATCGCGACCTCGCTTCCCGCGATCGCCGCCGACATCGGCACCAGCCCCCTGACGCTCAAGCTCGCCATCACGTCGTATCTGCTGTCGCTCGCGGTCTTCATTCCGGCGAGCGGTTGGACCGCCGACCGATTCGGCGCGCGCGCAGTGTTTTCGATAGCGATCTCGGTTTTCATGATCGGCTCGATCGGCTGTGCGCTGTCCAGTTCCGTCACGGATTTCGTGATCGCCCGCATCGTACAGGGATTGGGCGGCGCAATGATGACGCCGGTGGGCCGGCTGGTCTTGCTGCGTTCCATCGACAAGAGCGCATTGGTCAATGCGATGGCGTGGGTCACCGTACCCGCGCTGGTAGGCCCGGTGATCGGTCCGCCGCTCGGCGGCTTCATCACCACCTACTTTTCGTGGCACTGGATTTTTCTGATCAACATCCCGATCGGACTGCTCGGCATCTTCATGGCGCTGCGCTACATCGATCCGATTCGCAGCGAGGATCCCGAGCGCTTCGATCTCTACGGATTGATCCTGGCCGGGATCGGGCTCGGCGGCATCGCATTCGGCCTGTCGGTCGCTGGCCTCAACCTGCTGCCGTGGACCATTGTCGTCGCGCTGATCGCGATCGGCACCATCTCCATGACGCTGTATGTGATCCACGCCAAACGCACGGCATCGCCGGTGCTGGATTTCACGCTGTTGCAGTATCCGACGCTGCGCGCCAGCATCATCGGCGGTTTTCTGTTTCGGCTGGGCATCGGCGCGCTGCCGTTCCTGCTGCCGCTGTTGATGCAGGTGGGCTTTGGGCTGTCGCCGTTTCGATCTGGCCTTGTGACTTTCGCATCCGCGGTGGGCGCCATGGGCATGAAGACGCTCGCCGCCCGCATCATCCGGACCTTCGGCTTTCGTAACATCATGACCATCAACGCGATTGTAAGTTCGGTATTTCTCGCGGCCTGCGCGCTTTTCACGGTTACCACACCGCTGCTGCTGATCATGATCATTCTGGTGGTCGGCGGCTTCTTCCGTTCGCTGCAATTCACGGCCATCAACACCGTCGCCTACGCGGAGGTCGAGCCGGCGCAGATGAGCCGCGCCACCACGCTGGTCAGCGTTAACCAGCAGCTCGCGATATCGGCCGGCGTCGCGGTCGGTGCGTTCTCGGTGGAATCGACGATGCTGTTACGTCACGTCAACGAGCTAAGCGCGGCGGATTTCGCGCCGGGCTTCCTTGTGGTCGCAATCATCTCGGCGATCTCAGCCTACTTCTTTTTCCGAATGCCGGTCGATGCCGGTCATCAGGTCTCGGGTCGGCGCATGGTGGTAATCTCAGATCCAACCCGTGAGCCTGAAGCGGAAGAAGAAGCGGCGAGCGAAACAGCGACGGCGCGGGATCAAAGGTTAGGCTGACCCCGAAATCCCATCGCCAGAACGTAGCGTTCCGAGGAATCCGCCCGGCTTGAGGCTGGCTTCACATGCTTGACGCTGGTGAAATCGCGCTTGAGCTGCGCGAGCAAGACTGCGTCGGCGCCGCTCTGAAACACTTTTGCGACGAACGTGCCGCCGGGATTGAGCACGTCGGCCGCGAAGGCAGCCGCGCCTTCCACGAGACCGAGGATACGCAACTGATCGGTCTTGCGATGACCCGTGGTGTTGGCGGCCATGTCGGAGAGCACCACATCGGCCCGGCCGCCTATCATCGCCAGCAATTTTTGCGGTGCATCGTCGGCGAGAAAGTCTAGCTGCGCGAAAGTAACGCCGGCAATCTCAGGCATCTCCAAGAGATCGATGGCAACGACCTTGCCCTTGCCATCGGCCGCGCCGACCCGCTTCGCCGCAATCTGGCTCCAGCCGCCCGGTGCGGCGCCGAGATCGACCACAGACGTGCCGCGCTTGAGAAAGTGATGTTTGTCGTCGATTTCGATCAACTTGTAGGCCGCGCGCGACCGCAATCCATCGCGCTTCGCCTGCGCGACGTAGGGATCGTTGAGCTGGCGCTCGAGCCAGAGTTTTGAGGACAGTTTCAGCCTGCCGGCGCTCTTGACGGTAACGCGAAGGCGCCCGGTGGTATCCTTGGCCATACTTTTATTTGCCCGCGAGAGATCGCATCGTCTTAGCACACGCCGTCTGCATCAAGGCGCACCAAGAGCGCCGTCCGCGCGCATCATCTCCACCAGCATGCCCTCACGCAGGCCACGATCGGCCACGCGCAAGCGCGGCAGCGCAAATGCATTGCGGATCGCATCGAGAATGGCGCATCCCGCCAGCACGAGATCGGCGCGCTCGACGCCTATGCAATTGTTGGCAGCCCGCTCTTGGTAGCTCATGCCGAGCAGCCGAGCGATAGCACGCGTAAGGTCCGCATCGTCCATCCAGACGCCATCGATACGGCGGCGGTCGTAACGCACCAGATTGAGATGCACGCCGGCCAGCGTTGTCACGGTGCCCGACGTGCCGAGCAGATGCATGCCGGCGAGATCGCTGCCATGTTCGCTTGCGAACGGCGCGACGTGTTTCGCAACCTCCGCAACCATCAACCCGTAGGATTGCGGCGTCACGTCCCTCCCCCCGAAACGCTCGGCCAGGGTAACGACGCCAAGCGGGATCGACATCCAGGCTTTGATACGCGGCGTCGCATTAGGTTGTTGCGGATCGCGCTCGATCCGGACCAGTTCGGTCGATCCGCCGCCGATGTCGAACAAGATGGCGCCGCGCCCGCGCGGATCGAGCAGCGGCGAACACCCGACCACTGCGAGCGTCGCCTCGGTTTCGCGGTCAATCACTTCCAGTTCGATGCCGGTCTCATCGGCAACTTGCTTGCGGAAATCCTCGGCATTGTCCGCTGCCCGGCACGCTTCGGTGGCGATCAGGCGCAACCGTGTCGCGTTCTTTGAGCGCATCTTGTCACGGCAAATGCTCAGAGCGCCAAGGGCGCGCGAAATCGCGGCGTCGCTGATCCGGCCTGTCGTAGAGACCCCTTCGCCGAGCCGAATGATCCGCGAAAAAGAATCGATCACGTGAAAGCTGTTGCCGGTCGGACAAGCGATCAGCAGGCGGCAATTGTTGGTGCCAAGGTCAAGCGCCGCGTAAACGCTGGACCCGACGCGCGATTCGATACCCTCGCGGGGAAGGCCTTCACGTGGAACGCCATCGCGAAGCCGCGTGTCATCATTCATCAAAAATGTCTTTCCGCAGCCGCTTTCCGGCCGGCGAACAATTTCATTTCAAGGAAACACTAGCAGCGCGAATGGCCGGCGCAACAGCCGCGCACACGGATCATGCTCAATCAGGCGTTGTCGGATGGGTGCGCGTGGTTTATTTGAAGCTGCAAGCGGCACAATCGCGCAAATCGCCAGTGTTTTTAGGACTTAAGCATATGCAAGACCAACCTTCTTCCGGATCGCTGGACAACGCTATCGCAATGCAAAAATTCGGCGTGGGCCAGCCCGTCCGGCGCAAGGAAGACGACACGCTTGTTCGCGGCAGGGGCAAATACACCGACGATTTCGATCTGCCTGGACAGGCCTACGCCTGGATCGTCAGGAGTTCCCATGCCCACGGGATCATCCGAGGCATCAACACTGCCGCCGCCAAGGCCATGCCGGGTGTGCTTGGCGTCTGGACCGGCACCGATCTCGCTTCCGCGGGGTATGGGCCCTATACGTGCGGCCTGCCGCTGAAGAGCCGCGACGGCTCGCCGCTGCTGCAGACCAATCGTACCGCGCTGATGACCGACAAGGTGCGCTATGTCGGCGATCCCGTCGCGTTTGTGGTGGCGCAAACGCTGGCGCACGCGCGCGACGCCGCCGAAGCCGTTGAACTCGACATCGATCCGCTGCCGGCGGTGACCAGCGCCGAGGAGGCCGCCAAACCCGGCGCTCCGCAACTCTACGATCACATCCCCAACAACGTGGCGCTGGATTATCACTACGGCGATGCTGCCAAGGTCGATGCGGCCTTTGCTGCCGCCGCCCATGTCACCAAGCTCGATATCCTCAATACGCGCGTGGCGGTGGTGGCGATGGAGCCGCGCTGCGCGCTTGCTTCCTACGACAAGGCAAGCGAGCGCTACACGATACAGGTGCCGACGCAGGGTGTCGCCGGCAATCGCACCAACCTCGCCAAGAACCTTCTGAAGGTGCCGAACGAGAAAGTTCACCTGCTGACGGCCAATGTCGGCGGTTCCTTCGGCATGAAGAACATCAATTATCCCGAATACATCTGCATTCTGCATGCTGCGAAGGCGCTCGGCCGCCCGGTGAAGTGGACCGACGAACGCTCCACCAGCTTCCTGTCAGACAGCCACGGTCGCGCGCAGCAGATTCACTGCGAACTGGCGCTCGACGCCGAAGGCAAGTTTCTCGCGGTCAAGGTCAAAGGCTACGGCAATCTCGGCGCCTACATCACCGGCGTCGCGCCAAGTCCGCTTTCGCTGAACGTCGGCAAAAATCTGTCGAGCGTCTATCGCACGCCGGCAATGACCGTCGACATCAAGACCGTACTGACCAACACTACGCTGATGGGCGCCTATCGCGGCGCCGGCCGTCCCGAAGCCAATTATTTCATGGAGCGGCTGATCGATCGCGCCGCCGACGAGATGGGCATCAACCGGTTGACGTTGCGCAAGCGCAATTTCATCAAGCCGGCGCAGATGCCGTTCGCGGCGTCCTCCGGCGTCACCTACGACAGCGGGGATTTTCTGGGGGTATTCAGCAAGGCGCTGGAGATTTCCGATCACGCCGGCTTCGCTAAACGCAAGAAAGACAGCCGCAAGCAGGGCAAGCTGCGCGGCATCGCGGTCGGCTCCTATCTCGAAGTCACTGCACCTCCCGGCGTCGAACTTGGCAAGATCGTTTTTGAGGATGATGGCGCGGTAAAACTGATCACGGGCACACTCGACTACGGCCAGGGCCACGCGACACCGTTCGCGCAGGTGATGTCCGAGCAGCTCGGCGTGCCCTTTGAGGCAATCAAGCTCGAACAGGGCGACAGCGACATCGTTCATACCGGCAATGGTACCGGCGGCTCGCGCTCCATCACCGCGTCGGGCATGGCCATAGTCGAAGCCTCGAAGCTCGTGATCGAGAAAGGCAAGAAGGCTGCCGCGCATCTGATGGAAGCGGCGGAGGGCGACATCGAATTCGCCAACGGTCATTTCACAATCGCCGGCACCGATCGCAGCATCGACATCATGGAGCTGTCGCGGCGATTGCGCGACGGCAAGATGCCTGATGGCGTGCCGTCATCGCTCGACGTCGACCACACCACCGAGCCTGTACCCTCGACGTTCCCCAATGGCTGCCACGTCGCGGAAGTCGAGATCGACCCGGATACCGGCGTCGTGCATATCGTCCGTTATACCGGCGTCAACGACTTCGGCACCATCGTCAATCCGATGATCGTCGCCGGTCAGATGCACGGAGGCGTCGCGCAGGGCATCGGACAGGCGCTAATGGAACACGTCAGCTACGACGAAAGTGGGCAACCGATTACCGGCTCGTTCATGGACTACGCGATGCCACGCGCGGAGGATATTCCGATGATGGCGGTTGGCGATCATCCCGTGCTAGCAAAGTCCAATCCCCTGGGCACCAAGGGCTGCGGCGAAGCCGGCTGCGCCGGCAGCCTTTGCACCATTGTCAACGCCGTGGTCGATGCGCTGTCCGAACTCGGCATCACGCATATCGACATGCCGCTGACCTCGGAGCGGGTCTGGCGTGCCATTCAGAATGCGAAAGCGAAGAAGGCGGCGTAAGTAGAGTTATCCCTCCCCGCTTGCTGTGGGGAGGGATAAGAAGGCGCCATTTCCTACGGTCTACGCCGCAGCTTGCTCACGCGGCTGATAGATCGCGGTGTGCTGGCAATGCGCCACCGGGATGGTGCCGTTGGCGACGATCATCGCATCGAGTTCAACGAAGCGGTGGCCCTTCTTCTCGTAATTGCCGGTCACCTTCGCCCGCGCAGTTAGTTCGTCGCCGCTGCGCGCCGCGGCCAGCAACTGCATACGACTGCCAACGTGAATCCAGGGACCCAGCACAGCGTTATCGACCAGCACCCTGTTCATGACCCGCTGCAACAGTCCGGGATGCCCGAGCCGTTCCCGCGCGTAGATCGGATCCGACTCGCGCACATCGGTCAAATATCCGCTTGCCGCATCTCCGGCCCACGCACGCGGCGCCGTGCCGAGCCATTGGCCCGCGACATAGGAGGTCACATCGACCGGCTTGCGTTCGGCGACGGGTGCGGTCTCGGTGAAATCCGCGGCTGCAACCGGCGGCGCTGACGCGGGAAGCGACGCGCTGCCTGTGGCGCAGACTTGTCCACGGCTTTCAACCGCGATCGTCAGCACACCGTCGTTTTCCTCGCCGCTCACGACCGCGTTCTCTCCGTCATAGACCGGCTTGACGAAACGCGCTTCGATCAGCCCGCGCTCAAGAAACGCGCGGCCCCATTTCTTCACGGGCAGATGCATCATGTAGGCCATCACATCGACGCCAGGCACCAAGCCGCCGTTAAAACCGAAGCGTTTGGCCACGGTGTCGTCGTGCATCTTGTTTTCGGATTCTTTCGCGGTGTTGTAGGCGGAAACGTTATAAGGCTCGATGCTTGTCATGATATTCCCCGGCAATCGCTTCTCAATAATGGTACGCGAAGAAAACGCCGTGGCAAGCAGGTTTGCGCCGCGTTTTCCTCGCAATTGCGTGCCCTATGGGGTATCAAGCAACGCGCGCCTTAGTGCGATCAATCCCAAATCGAAGACACCACCCTTGAGCACCATTCGCATCTATGTCGACGCCGACGCCTGCCCGGTCAAAGAAGAAATCTACCGCGTCGCTGGCCGGCACGGCCTCCCCGTCAGCGTGGTCGCCGGAAATTTCATACGCGTGCCGAACGATCCCTTGATCGAGCGTATCTCGGCCGGCGCGGGGATGGACGCCGCCGACGACTGGATAGCAGCGCGCGCGGGGAAAGGCGATATCGTCGTCACATCGGACATTCCGCTCGCCAGCCGCTGCGTCAAAGCCGGCACCGAGGTGATCGCGCCGAACGGCAAGCCGTTCACCGAACAATCGATCGGCATGACGCTCGCGGTTCGCAACCTGATGACTGATTTGCGCTCGTCAGGTGAAGTCACCGGCGGACCGCGATCATTCGCACCGCGCGACCGCTCGGCGTTTTTGTCCGCGCTCGACCAGACTATCCGCCGCATTCAGCGCGAGCAGGCTAAACAGCCCGCACAAAAACAAGATTGAACTGAGAAGATATGGCGCCTCCGCTGATCCAGTTGAAAGACATCGCGCTAACCTTCGGCGGCACGCCGCTGTTGTCGGGCGTCGAATTGTCGGTGTCGCAGTCTGAACGAGTCTGTCTGATCGGCCGTAATGGCTCCGGCAAATCGACGCTGCTGAAGATCGTCGCAGGCCTCGTCGAATCCGACAGCGGCAGCCGCTTCGTGCAGCCCGGGGCGACCATCCGTTATCTGCCGCAGGAGCCGGAATTTGCCGGCTTCGCGACGACGCTGGCCTATGTCGAAGCCGGCCTCGGACCGGGGGACGACATCTATCAGGCCCGCTACGTGCTGGAGCAACTCGGCCTGCATGGCGACGAGGACCCGGAACATATTTCGGGCGGCGAAGCGCGGCGTGCCGCGCTCGCCCGAGTGCTGGCGCCCTCGCCCGATATATTGCTGCTGGATGAGCCGACCAACCATCTCGATCTCACCACCATCGAATGGCTGGAGGGCGATCTCGCCAGCCGGCGCAGCGCGCTGGTCATCATCAGCCATGACCGCCGTTTCCTGTCGAACCTGTCGCGCAGCACCGCCTGGCTCGATCGCGGCCAAATCAAGCAGATTGACCGCGGCTTCAGCGCGTTCGAAACCTGGCGCGATGAAGTGCTCGCCGAAGAAGAGCGCGACCAGCATAAACTCGACCGCAAGATCGTCATGGAGGAGCACTGGCTGCGCTACGGCGTTTCCGGCCGCCGCAAGCGCAACGTCAAACGCCTCGGCAATCTCTATGCACTGCGCGAGCAGCGACGCGATTATCGCGGTACCGAAGGCAACGCCAACCTCGCCGCCAACGAAGCGGAAAAATCCGGCAAGCTCATCATAGAAGCCAAGGGCATCGGACGAACCTATGGCGATCGCAAAATTGTCGACGATTTTTCGATCCGCATTCAGCGCGGCGACCGCATCGGCATCGTGGGGCCGAACGGCGCCGGCAAGACCACGCTGATCGAAATGCTTACCGGGGTCAATGCGCCCGACAACGGCAGCATCCGCTTCGGCGCCAATATAGAGATGGCGACGCTGGATCAGCATCGCGAAAGCCTCGACCCGAAATCGACGCTGGCGGACGCGCTGACTGGCGGCGGCACCGACAACGTCATGGTTGGCGGCAAGCCGAAGCACGTGGTCAGCTACATGAAGGACTTTCTGTTCAAGCAGGAGCAGATGCGTACTCCACTGGAGAAGCTATCCGGAGGCGAGCGCGGCCGGCTGATGCTGGCGCGCGCGCTGGCGAAGCCGTCCAATCTGCTGGTGCTGGACGAGCCGACCAACGATCTCGATCTCGAGACGCTTGATGTATTGGAAGAAATGCTGGGCGATTACGAAGGCACGGTGATCCTGATCAGCCATGACCGCGATTTTCTCGACCGCGTCGTGACATCTGTCATCGCGCCGGAGGGCGATGGCCAGTGGATCGAATATGCCGGGGGCTATACCGACATGCTCAAACAGCGCGGCGCGGATTTGAAACGCGCGGCAGTGAAAGCTGCTGTCAGCGAAACCGCCAAGGTTTCGAAGGGCAGCGCACCATCGGGCACGCCGAAGCGCCGGCTCAATTTCAACGAAAAACATGCGTTGGATACGCTGCCCAAGCGGATAACTCATCTGCAAGCCGAAATCGCCAAGCAGCAGCGGCATCTCAGCGATCCCAATCTGTATAAGAAGGATCGCAAGAAATTCGATGCGGCTTCCGCCGCGCTTTCAGACGCGCAAAAAGAACTGCTAGCCGCTGAAGACAAATGGCTGGAGCTTGAAATGCTCCGTGACGAGATTGAAAGCGCGTGACATGACCACTCCCCTCGCCGCAAAGATCGCCAGGGAATACGGCACGCCCGCCGTGGTGATCGACATGGACCGCGTCGAGCGCAATATCGCGCGTATTCAAGCGGCCTGCGACGCGGCAGGAGTTGCCAACCGGCCGCATATCAAGACGCACAAGGATCCGACGCTGGCGAAACTGCAGATTGCGGCGGGTGCGAAGGGCATCACTTGCCAGAAACTCGGTGAAGCCGAAGTGATGGCGGACGCCGAAATCGACAACATCTTGATCAGCTACAACCTGGTCGGCGACGAGAAAATGGCGCGGCTGGGCGCGCTGCAGGCAAAAGCTAATATGACGGTCGCTGCCGATAACTCGGTTGTTGTCGCCGCCCTGCCGCGGGCGGCGGCGCTTTCCGGCCGTCCACTTTCCGTTGTTGTTGAGTGTGACACCGGCCGCAAGCGCGCGGGCGTCGAAACGCCTGCGGAGGCCATTGCGCTGGCACGCGAAATAGCGGCGTCGGAGGGTCTGAGCTTCGCGGGCTTCATGCTTTATCCGACGGAGAGCGGCTGGTCCGACGCGCAGCGCTTCTATGACGAAGCGCTCGCCGGCGTGCGCACGCATGGCCTCGATGCGGCGATGGTCTCGACCGGCGGCACTCCGAACCTGAAAAATCTTGGCAAGCTCAAGGGCGCCACCGAGCATCGCTTCGGCACCTACATCTACAACGACCGCATGCAGGTCGCGGCCGGCGTCGCAACCTGGGATGATTGCGCGCTGAACATTTACTCGACGGTGGTAAGCCGCGCCGGTCCCGATCGCGGCATTCTCGATGCCGGTTCGAAGACTCTGACCTCGGACACCGGCGGCGGACTTGAGGGTCACGGCCTGATCCTCGAGCATCCCGAGGCCAAGATCGCGCGCTTCGCCGAAGAACACGGATTTCTCGATCTCACCCGCAGCAACACGCGGCCCCATGTCGGCGATGTCGTCCGGATCGTGCCGAATCATGTCTGCGTGGTCGTGAACATGGTCGACGAGGTGGTGATGGTGCGCGGCGACGAGATTTTGGGAACGCTGCCGGTCGCGGCGCGGGGCAAGTTGCGCTAGCGCGCAAGCCACTTCAACGCGCCCTTACCCGCCACGGCGCCTGTTGCGAACGATGCCTGCAGCAGATAACCGCCGGTCGGCGCTTCCCAGTCCAGCATTTCGCCGGCGGCGAAGACGCCGGGCAAACGGCGGATCATGAAATCATCGTCGAGTTCATCGAAGGAGATGCCGCCGGCAGTCGAGATTGCGCGCGCGATGGGCGCAATACCGTTGAGCTCGATCGGCACGGCATTGATGAGACTTGCAAGCTCCATAGCAGGCACGGACGACAGCGCGAGGCCCGAGGCGATCGTCCCTTCCTGCAACAATCCGATCGCAACCGGCGACAGATGCGCCGCCTTGCGCAGAAAATTCGTGAGCGATTGTTTTCCGCGCGGCGCCGATAACCGTGCTATCAGCTGCGCGGGTTCAAGGTCAGGCAGCAGTGCGACATGGAGCGTCGCCTCGCCGCTCCTGATGATGGCCTCGCGCAACTGCGCCGACAGTGCGTAGACGGCTCCGCCCTCGATACCGCCACGGGTAATCATCGCTTCGCCGCGCACCGAGTGCGGGCCAAACGACAGCGCGATATTCTTCAGCGGTTGTCCTTCGAAACGAGACTTGAAGATGTCAGACCAGTCGGCCGTGAAGCCGCAATTGGCCGCTCGCAGGGGCACAATCTCAACGCCTTTCGCCGCCAATGTTTTCGCCCACGTGCCGTCTGAGCCGAGCCGGGGCCAGCTCGCGCCACCGAGCGCCAACACGGTTGCGCGCGCATCGATCGTGAGCGGCCCGGTCGGCGCCTGAAACAGCAATCTTCCGTCGTCGTCCCAGCCGGCCCAGCGATGGCGCAGCGCCAGCCGCACTCCCATCGCATCCAGCCTTCGCAACCATGCGCGCAACAACGGCGACGCCTTGAAGCTTTCTGGAAATACCCGCCCACTGGAGCCGACAAACGTCGGCTGTCCCAGGGCCTCGCTCCAGGCGCGCAGCGCGTCCGGCGGAAAAGCCGCGACGGCGGGCGAAAGATGCGATTTTGCCGCGCCGTAGCGTTCCAGAAAATCAGGCAGCGGTTCGCTATGCGTGAGATTAGTCCCCACGCCCGGCCATCAGAAACTTGCGGCCGGCCGACGGCATGGCGTCGTACACGGTCACGCTGGCGCCGCCGTTCGCCAGCACTTCCGCCGCCATCAGCCCGGCCGGACCGGCGCCGATGATGGCGACGTCCTTCATCATGTCATAGCTTCACGCCGACTTTAGCCGCAGCTTGCTCGACATATTTCTGCGTTTGCTGAAACGCGTTCTCCAGCGCCTTCGCCTTCGACAAGTCGCTGATCTCAGTGAAGCGCGCCGCGATGGCGTCGGGAGTCCAGTCGGCCTCGGCCAGATTGACGCCTTCGGTCTCCAGAATCTTGATGAGCGCGAATGATCCGGCGCCAGCGCCCATGATCGTGCGCGTCGGCGCATCCTCACCTAGCATAAACAGCACCGCCGGCGTGATGGCTTCCGGCTTCATCAGCGCCAGCGCTTGAGGCGGCAGCAACTCTTCGGTCATCCGCGTCGCCGCGGTCGGCGAAATCATGTTGACGCGGATGTTGGTCTTGCGCCCCTCCTCCGCGAGCACGTTCATCAACCCGATCATGCCGGTTTTCGCCGCACCGTAGTTGGCCTGGCCGAAATTGCCGTACAGGCCCGATGAGGATGTGGTGACGACGATGCGGCCATAGTTGCGCTCGCGCATGCCGTCCCACACCGCCTTGCAGCAATAGAACGTGCCGGTCAGATGCACGTCGAGCACTTTTGCGAAATCGGCGATCTCCATCTTGGCGAAGGATTTGTCACGCAGGATGCCGGCATTGGCGCACAGCAGATCGACGCTGCCCCATTTCTCCGTGGCTTTGGCCACCATCGCTTTGACCTGCTCGTAGTTCGAGACGTCCGCGCCGTCAGCCATCGCCTCGCCGCCGGCTTTACGAATTTCCTCCACCACCGCTTCAGCCGGCGTCAAAGAGCCTCCGCTGCCGTCCCGCGCGCCGCCGAAATCGTTGACCACGACTTTCGCGCCGCGGCTCGCAAGCCCCAGCGCATGGGCGCGCCCAAGCCCGTTGCCCGCGCCGGTCACGATAGCAACGCGTCCGTCGAATCTGATGGTCATGAAGTGCCGTTCCTTAAGTTCAAGCAAAATAGATCAACCCGATCCAGTCGGCTGCGATCGCAGGCTTGGTCTCGCCTTCGATTTCCACGCTGACGCTGGTGCGCGACAGCAATTCATTCGGCTTGCGCAGCGTGGCTTCCTTCAAGACAAACCGGCCGCGCACGCGCGAACCCGAACGCACCGGCGAAATAAAGCGCAGTTTGTCGAACCCATAGTTGACGCCCATGGTCGTCCCTTCAATGACAGGCATCACCTCGTACGACATGACGCTCATCAGCGACATCGTCAGGAACCCATGCGCCACTGTAGTGCCGAAAGGCGTTTCGCGTTGGGCCCGCTCGGGATCGATATGAATGAACTGATGATCCGCGATCACGTCGGCATAGATATCGATCCGCTTTTGATCGACCAGATGCCATGAGGACGCGCCGACTTCATGACCGACCATTTTCTGATAAGCCTTAAGCGAAATGGGCGGCTTTTTCCAGACTTCATTCATTCATCAATTCCCAACCGACCCGACCGATCGCACCGTTTGCAATTCCGGAAAGTCTTCCTCGCGGAATTCCTCGCCGCGCAAAGCGTCGCCTCGATCATTATTGTGCTCAAGACGGCGGAGTTGCACGCGACGAATCTTGCCGGAGATCGTCTTTGGCAGTTCGGTGACCAATTCGATACGCCGGATGCGCTTGAACGGCGCCAGCCGGGCGTGCAGGTGCAGGAAGATCGACAGCGCGGTTTCCGAAGAACGCTCCGTGCCGGCGGCCAGCAATACGTACGCTTTAGGGATCGCCAGCCGGATCGGATCAGGACTCGGAACCACCGCGGCCTCAGCTACCGATTCATGTTCGAGCAGGATGCTTTCAAGTTCGAACGGGCTGATACGGTAGTCCGACGATTTGAACACGTCATCGGAGCGTCCGACGAACGTGAGATAACCGTCGTTATCGGCGAACACCACGTCGCCGCTGCGATAGAGTTCGCCATCGGCGCCGCTGAGCTTGCCGTCGTCACCTTGATAGCCCTGCATCAGGCCGGCAGGCCGGTCAGCTCCCAGCCTCAGCGTGACCTCGCCCTCCTTCGTTGGCTGACCGTCGCCGTCGGTGATTTGCACGTGATAGCCGGGAAGCGGCCGGCCCATCGATCCGACCTTCACCTTCTGTCCCGGTGAATTGCCGGCCAGCGCGGTTGTCTCGGTCTGGCCATAACCGTCGCGGATGGTCAGGCCCCATGCGGCCTTCACCTGATCGATGACTTCGGGGTTAAGCGGCTCGCCTGCACCGCAGACTTCGCGCAGCGACACCTTGAACGTTGCCAGCTTCTCCTGAATGAAAAGCCGCCACACCGTCGGCGGCGCGCACAGCGTAGTCACGCCGCAGCGCCCGATGGTGGCGAGAAGACCCTTGGCATCGAAGCGCGGCTGATTGACCACGAATACCGTTGCGCCGGCATTCCATGGCGCGAAGAAGCAACTCCACGCATGCTTGGCCCAGCCCGGCGAGGAGATATTGAGATGGACGTCACCGGGCTGCAACCCGAGCCAGAACATCGTCGACAGGCCGCCGACGGGATAGCTTCGCTGGCTGTGCCGCACCAGCTTCGGTTTCGCCGTAGTGCCAGAGGTGAAATACAAAAGCATCGGATCGTCGGCGTTGGTCGGTCCATCCGGCGTGAACGTATCCGGAAAATCGGCAGAGCGTTCGAACGGTAGCCAGCCCTTATGCGCGGCGCTCGCGCCCACCACGACGCGGGTGAGACCCTCGCTTCGCAGACCCGCAAACTTCGCGACCTGTTCTTGTGAAGCCACAACAACCCTTGCGCGACCACGATCAAGCCGATCCTGTAATTCATCTGGGGTGAGAAGTGTTGTGGCCGGTATCACAACGACGCCGAGCTTGATCGACGCCAGCATAGTTTCCCAGAGCGGGATGACGTTGCCGAGCAGCAGCAGCAGATGATCGCCACGCTTCAGGTCTTGCGCGCGCAGGAAATTCGCGACCTGATTGGAGCGGCGCGACAGCGCTTCGAACGAAAGTTTGCTCTCCTTGTCGCTGCCGGCATCGACGATCCACAGCGCTGGGCGGTTCTTGCTTTCGACATTTTTTGCCAGTTCCGCGTCGAACCAGTCCAGCGCCCAGTTGAATGGCACGGGATCGGGCCAGTGGAATCCTTTCACGGCCGCATCGTAATCGGTGCGGTGCTTCAGCAAGAACGAACGGGCTTCCTGAAAGGTGGTCATGTTCTACTCACCGCCGTCATCCTCAGGTGCTCGCCTCGCGATGCCAGAGCATCGCGTGCTTCGGCGAGCCTCGAAGAATAGAGCCAATACACCTTAGCCACATCCTTCGAGGCTCGCTCCGCTCGCACCTCTGGATGACGACTCTGCAACACCATCACTTCCCCGCCAATCCACGCACATGCTGGATTACGCCGGAGAAATCCACCCCGCCATTTCCCGCGGCGTCGAACGCCTGATAGATTTCCTGCGCGTGCTTGCCGAGCGGCGTCGCCGCACCGGATGCTTTGGCAGCGTCTTGCGCCAGTGTGAGGTCTTTCACCATCAAGGCCGACGCAAATCCGGGCTTATAGCCATTGTTCGCGGGTGATGCCGGCACCGGCCCTGGCACCGGGCAATAGCTCGTCAGCGCCCAGCACTGCCCTGATGAGGTGGACGAAACGTCGAACAGCGCCTGATGCGAGAGCCCCAGCTTTTCTGCCAGCGCAAAGGCTTCGCCGACCGCGATCATCGAAATGCCCAGGATCATATTATTGCAAATCTTGGCCGCCTGCCCCGCGCCACCCTCGCCGCAATGGACGATCTTCGTGCCCATTGCCTCGAGCACGGTCTTGGCCGCGGAAAACGCTTTGTCATCTCCTCCTGCCATAAAGGTCAGCGTCGCGCCCTTGGCGCCGCCGGTGCCACCGGACACCGGCGCATCGACCGAGAGCACCGAAGCCTTGCCCGCGAGCGCGTGCGCGTGCCGAGCGCTTTCGACATCGATGGTCGAGCAGTCGATCATCAGCGCGCCCTTGGCGACCGATGGAATGATCTCGTTCCATACCGAGACCACATGCTTGCCCGCGGGCAGCATGGTGATGACGACCTCAGCGTCCTTCACCGAGGCCGCTGCGCTGCCGGCAATCGATACACCGTCGGCCTTGGCCTGATCGAGCGACGACGGCACCAGATCGAAGCCGATGACCTTGTGACCGGCCTTGACGAGGTTGGCCGCCATGGGGCCACCCATGTTGCCGAGACCGATGAATGCGATGTTCGTCATGGATGTGCTCTCGTGTTTTGGGTCGAAACGTCAATTAGGAAATTTCAATTCGTCCGCACCAATTTCGGCGAAGTAAGGCGCCGCCATCTCGGGGGTAACATCCTCGATGCGCGCTGGCGACCATTTCGGATTACGGTCCTTGTCGATCACGGCCGCTCGGATGCCTTCGCGGAAATCGTCGCTGGCAAATACTTCCAGCGCCGCGCGATACTCACGCACCAGGCATTCTTCCAGCGATGACGAGGTCCGCGCCAAGCGCAGCAGTTTTAGCGTGACCACCATGCCGCGCGGCGATTTCTCATTGAGCTTCTTGAGCGTCGATTGCGCCAGTTCGGAGCCATCGCAATTCAGCGCCGTGAAAATTTCTTCCATTCGGTCGCGGGCGAACCAGCCATCAATGCGCGATTGAGTGGCGGCAACGGGTCCAGCGACCTCGCCGGTCGCAAAGCCATCAATCGTGGCCTTCACGTCGGCAAAGCTGGCACCTGTCCGCACCTTGGTGAGTGCGTCGCGCAGGGCCGGAAGCTGCGCCGAGGACACTACCGTATCGGCAAAGCCGGCATAAACCGCATCGGGGCCGTTCATGGTCTGGCCGGTCAGTCCGAAATAGGTGCCGATCTCGCCCGGCGATTGCGGCAGCAGCCAAGTGCCGCCGACGTCCGGAAAGAAACCGAGCCCAACTTCAGGCATCGCGAGTTTCGTCCGTTCGGTCACGATGCGATGGCTGCCGTGCGCGGCAAGGCCCACGCCGCCGCCCATCACGATGCCATCCATGAAGGCGACGTAAGGCTTTGAAAATTTCGCGATGCGCGCATTGAGGATGTACTCTTCGCGCCACAGGATTTTGCCGAGATCGCCGCCTGCCCGCGAACTATCGTAGAGCGCGCGGATGTCGCCGCCCGCGCAAAGCCCCCGCGCGCCTGCGCCTTCCAGCAGGATCAGACCAACCGCAGGATCAGCCTCGAAGGCGTCGAGCGCCTTGTCGATATTGCGAAACATTTCCAGCGTAACGGCATTGATCGCCTTCGGGCGGTTCAATCGGATAATGCCGGCCGCGCCTTCGCGCCGGGCGATCAGATCGGGTTCTGTTACTTGCGGCGCGGCGGCTCTCGCAGTCATCGCGCGCCCTCGATCAGTTTTCGCGACACGATCAGCCGCATGATCTCGTTGGTGCCTTCGAGGATCTGATGCACGCGCAGATCGCGCACGATCTTTTCGATGCCGTACTCTGACAGATAACCGTAACCGCCGTGCAATTGCAGCGCCTGGTTGGCGACCTCGAAGCCGACATCGGTGCCAAAGCGTTTCGCCATCGCGCAGAGCATTGTGGCGTCAGCATCTTTGCGATCCAGCGCCGCCGCCGCGCGCCAAACGAAGGTGCGCGCCGCCTCCAGCTCGGTCGCCATGTCGGCAAGCCTAAACTGCAGCGCCTGAAATTCGTCGAGCCGTTTGCCGAACGCTTTTCGTTCCTTCATATAGGCGAGCGATTTGTCGAGTGCACTCTGTGCGCCGCCGAGCGAGCAGGCCGCGATGTTGATGCGCCCGCCATCGAGCCCGGCCATCGCGATCTTGAAGCCGATGCCCTCATCGCCGAGCCGGTTGGCGACCGGCACCCGCGCATTCTCGAAAATCACCGCGCGGGTCGGCTGCGCATTCCAGCCCATCTTGCGTTCGTTTGCACCGATGGAGAGACCGGGCGTGTCGCCCTCGATCACGAGCGTGGAAATTCCCGACGGTCCGTCCGCGCCAGTGCGGACCATCACCACATAGAGGTCACCCTTACCCGCGCCAGAAATGAACTGCTTCTGCCCGTTCAGCACGTAATGATCCCCATCGACGACCGCGCGGGTACGCAGCGCCGCCGCGTCCGATCCCGATCCCGGCTCGGTGAGGCAATAGCTCGCCAGCAATTCCATGGTGCACAATTTCGGCAGCCATTTTCGGCGCTGCGTGTCGTTGCCGTAAGCGTCGATCATCCACGACGCCATGTTATGAATCGAGATGAATGCCGACACGGTCGGGCAGCCCTGCGCGAGTGCTTCGAAGATCAGCGCGGCGTCGAAGCGCGTCAGCGCCGAGCCGCCGACGTCATCGCGGATGTACACACCGCCGATGCCGAGTTGCGCGGCCTCGCGCATCACATCGACGGGAAAATGCTTTTCCTCATCCCATCTGACCGCATGCGGCGCGATTTTTTCCGCAGCAAAATCCCGCGCCATGTCGCGAACCGCCATCTGGTCCTCGTTAAGCGCGAACTGCATGGGATTTGCCTGGTGTCACTTGCTGTGGAAGGCGAATTGCGTTCCTTCCTTGACGCCGGACGGCCAGCGTGACGTGACAGTCTTGGTCTTGGTGTAGAACCGAATTGAGTCCGGGCCGTATTGGTTGAGGTCGCCGAAGCCGGAGCGTTTCCAGCCGCCGAAGGTGTAGTACGCCACCGGCACAGGGATCGGCACGTTGATGCCGACCATGCCGACCTGAACCCGCGAGGTGAACTCGCGCGCGGCGTCGCCGTCACGGGTGAAGATCGCAACACCGTTGCCGTATTCATGCTCGGACGGCAACGCGACCGCTTCGTCGAAGTCCTTTGCCCGCACCACTGACAGTACCGGCCCGAAAATCTCTTCCTTGTAGATCCGCATGTCCTTGGTGACGTTGTCGAACAGGCAGCCGCCCATGTAGAAGCCATTCTCGTAGCCCTGCATCTTGAAGCCGCGGCCGTCGACAGCCAGCGTCGCACCTTCCTTGACGCCGACTTCGACGTAATTCTTGACGCGCTCAAGCGCCTCTTTGGTCACGAGCGGGCCGAAATCGGCCGATTTATCGGTCGAGGGGCCGATCTTGAGATTCTCCACACGTGGGATGAGCTTTTCCATCAAGCGGTCCGCGGTGGTTTTGCCGACGGGCACGGCCACCGAAACCGCCATGCAGCGCTCGCCGGCCGCGCCGTACCCAGCCCCGATCAACGCATCGACCGACTGATCCATGTCGGCGTCCGGCATGATGATCATATGATTCTTGGCGCCGCCGAAGCATTGCGCGCGCTTGCCGGTCGCAGCCGCGCGCGAATAAATATATTGCGCAATCGACGAGGAGCCGACGAAACCGACCGCCGCGATGTCCTGATCATCAAGAAGTGCATCCACGGCTTCCTTGTCGCCGTTGACGACATTCAGGATGCCGGGAGGCAATCCCGCCTCAAGCATCAATTCGGCCAGCCGCATCGGCACGCCGGGATCGCGCTCCGACGGTTTCAGGATAAACGCATTGCCGCACGCGATCGCCGGCGCAAATTTCCACATCGGAATCATAGCCGGGAAATTGAACGGGGTGATGCCGGCGACGACGCCGAGCGGCTGGCGGATCGAATAGCTGTCGATGCCGGGCCCCGAGCCTTCAGTGTAACCACCCTGCATCAATCCGGGAATGCCGATCGCGTATTCGACGACCTCGACGCCGCGAAAGATATCGCCCTTGGCATCGGGGATGGTCTTGCCGTGCTCGCGCGCCAGCAGTTCGGCCAGCGAGTCATTTTCCTTGGCTAGCAGTTCGAGGAATTTCATCAGCACGCGGGCGCGGCGCTGCGGATTGGTCGCGCTCCATGCCGGCTGCGCAGCCATTGCATTCTCGACCGCCGCGCGCACTTCTGCCTTGGAGGCCAGATCCACTTTGGCCTGGACGTCGCCGGTCATTGGCTGGAAGACATCGGCTGTCCGTCCCGATGTGCCCTTGACAGCGCGGCCGCCGATGAAATGTCCGATTGAGCGCATGGGTTCCTCCAGAAGCTTATTGCAGGGCCGATTTCGCGGCATCTTGCAGGCTTTGCAGCTTTTGGAAAGGGATTCTACGCGCAACGATACCGCAAAAAATGCGGGCATCGCGACGCTCCAGCGCGCATTCTACCAACGTCTTATATTATCGGGATCGCGAGGGCTCGCTGGCCTGCGGGTGTGACGGCTTTCCTGGACGCCGGCTCTTCGGACCCGATTTCTGCCGCTGTGCGCCATCGAGTACGGCGGCGCGCCCGGCGCCCAAAATATCGTCGGAAAATTCACCATTGCCGGCGACCCGGGCCAGCACCAGCGTGCCCATCATGGTCGCCAATGACGCCATCGCGTGCTTTCGCGCAGCCTTTCGCGGAACCTCAGGAATTTGGTCCGCGAGCATTTCGACCATCTGCTCCAACCTCGCTGCAAAAGCCTTGCGGGTTTTGGAACTCTCGCGGACGATTTCCGCGCCCAGCGCCGGCACAGCGCAGCCATGGCCGGGATCATCGCGATGCGTCGTCGTCAAATATGAATTCACGATCGTGACGAAGCGTTTTTCGGGCGGGGTATGCTCGGCAAGCTTGCGCCAGCGCTCGGTCGAGCGATCCATCGCATAAGCGAAGGCTTCGATGACAAGCGCTTCCCTTGAATCAAAATGCGCATAGAAGCCGCCATGGGTGAGACCCGCCTCCTTCATCAGATCGGCTACGCCGACGCCATGCGCGCCCTTTTCGCGAAGCCGGACCGAAGCCTTCCTGACGATTCTGGCATGGGTTTCGAGCTTGTGTTCTTTCGAGTAGCGCATCGGCGTCCCATAAGATGTTTGCGGTCATATAATAATGGGAATCGGCGCGAAAAGCTCCATTTATTTGTCCGTGTTCGGAAGACGCATGGTGGTTCCTCGTTGCGTGTTCATCGCACGCGCTTGACAAGGCCGCCGTTTGAACCGGAATAAGCACGTTCATCACGGGAACGCGGGCCTCACTATGCACATGCTCAATTCTTATTGCGGTGTCGAGCGCGATCCGCGCGGCGTGGTACGGTTGACGATCTGCAATGCCGGTTCACTCAATATCCTCGGTTCGGCGGCAATCCATGGAGTTCGCGACGGATTGCAGGTTCTGGCGACGGAGCGGAATATCCGCGTGCTGGTGATCGCTGGCCAGAGCGAAAAAAGCATGATTGGCGGCGCCGACATCAAGGAGATGGCTACGCTCGATCAGGCGTCGGCCGAGAAATTCATCACCGCCCTGCGCGATCTTATCGAAGCGGTGCGGGCGTTTCCGGCGCCTGTGATCGCGCGGATGCCGGGCTGGTGCCTCGGCGGCGGTCTCGAATTCGCCGCGGCTTGCGATTTCAGAATCGCAGCGCACGACGCCAAATTTGCGATGCCCGAGGTGCGCGTCGGCATTCCCAGCGTCATCCACGCCGCGCTGCTGCCGAGGCTGATCGGCTGGGGCCGCGCGCGCTGGCTGATCATGACAGCCGCGACGATAGACGCGCCCACCGCGCTGGCATGGGGTCTGGTGGATGTCGTCGCTCCCGCAGGATGCCTCGACGCCGCGGTCGAGGAGACGGTTTCGATGCTGCTCGAATGCGGGCCGGAAGCGCTGCGTGCGCAGAAAGCCCTGCTGAAGCAATGGGAAGAATTGCCGCTTAAGGAATCCGTCAACTTGAGCATCGGCGTGTTCGGGAAGTCGTTTTTGAGCGATGAGCCGCACCGGTTGATGCGGGGTTTTATCGACAGGAAACGGTAAGTCGCCCATTGCAAATTTTGCAGTGCATCATATGATGCACATCATCCAAATAGCCGACACGAATACGCCCTTGTAACCATCAAGGAATACCGATGATTTCCACATGGCTGGCCCCGCGCCTCGCCCGGCATAACATCCACTACGGCTGGGCGATGGTCGCCGTCACGTTTTTGGCGGCGCTGGTCAGCGCCGGCGTCGCAGGCGCGCCCGGCGTCTTCATCGGCCCGCTGCAAAAGGAGTTTGGCTGGTCCACCGCCGAAATCTCGTCGGCGCTGTCGATCCGCTTTTTCCTGTTCGGCCTCACCGCGCCCTTCGCCGCGGCGCTGATGAACCGCTACGGTCTGCGCAACGTGTCTTTCACCGCGCTGGTTTGCGTCGGCGTGAGCCTGGTCGTCTCGCTCGGGATGACGCAAATCTGGCACATGGTCGCGCTTTGGGGCGTGCTCGGCGGCATCGGGACCGGCATGACGGCGCTGGTGCTCGGCGCGACCGTCTCGACCCGCTGGTTCGCCGCGCGGCGCGGGCTCGTCGTCGGCATCATGACCGCGAGTTTCGCAACCGGGCAGTTGATCTTCCTGCCGTTGATCGCGACCATCACCGATCGCGTGGGATGGCGTTCTGCGCTGGGATTGCTGTGCGTGCTTCTGGCCATAGCGGCGCTCGCCGTGCTGCTGGTGATGCGCGATCGGCCTGGTGATCTCGGCCTGCGCCCCTATGGCGACAATGGCACCAATCCGCTGCCCGCGCCGCCGCCCGCCAACGGGCCTATTCTGTCGGCCGCGCTCAACGCGCTGCGGGACGCGTCGAAGTCATGGGTGTTCTGGGCGCTGTTCACCACGTTCTTCATTTGCGGCGCCAGCACGATCGGCCTAATCCAGGTGCATCTTATTCCGATGTGCGCGGATTTCGGCATCCCGCAGGTGCAAGCCGCCGGACTGCTGGCCGCCATGGGCGTGTTCGATTTCATCGGCACCATCGTCTCTGGCTGGCTATCGGACCGCTACGACAACCGCTGGCTGCTATTCTGGTATTACGGGCTGCGTGGCCTGTCGTTGCTGCTGCTGCCGATGACGGACTTCTCGTTCTACGGGCTATCGCTGTTCGCGGTGTTCTATGGATTGGATTGGGTCGCCACCGTGCCACCGACGGTTCGGCTCACCGCGCAGCGTTTCGGGCCCGAACGCGCCAATCTGGTGTTCGGCTGGATTTTCTGCGGTCATCAATTGGGAGCCGCCGCCGCGTCGCTCGGCGGCGGGTTGTCGCGAACGCTGTGGGCCACGTACCTACCGGCGTTTTTCTTCGCCGGCGTTCTGTGCATCGTCGCAGCACTGGTCGCTATCATGATCGCGCGGCCGGTCAAGGCGGTTACGGCTTAGGCGCCTACTACACACTCACATCCTCATCCTGAGGAGCGGTCATCTTAGCCGCGTCTCGAAGGATGAATGAAATAGTGACCATGGTTCGAGACGCGCGCAAACGCGCTCCTCACCATGAGGTCCGCCGTTAAGGCCTGATCGTGAAATTCGTCGCCGGACCCGGCGTCCGCAGCGGTTCGGCCAGCCGTGCGAATTCGCACAGCAGCGAGCGCGTCTTGCGCGGATCGATCACTTCCTCGACCCAGAACCGTTCAGCGGAGCGGAACGGCGAGCGCAGCTTGTTGAGGCGATCCTCGATCTCGCTGAGCTTCGCCTTCGGATCATCCGACGCGTCGATGTCGGCGCGATAGGCCGCCTCGATGCCGCCTTCAAGCGGCAGCGATCCCCAGTAGGCCGATGGCCACGCATAACGCATCGAAAACCGGTCCGCCGGCTGATGCACGACGCCGGCGACGCCAAACGCATTGCGTATGATGATCGTGCACCACGGCACGGTAGTCTGATTTACCGCCGCCATCGCGCGCACGCCGTGTTTAATCGTACCAGCCTTCTCGGCTTCGAGCCCGATCATGAAGCCAGGGCAATCCATCAGATAGACCACCGGCAAATGAAAGGTCTCCGCCAGATCCGCGTATCGCACCACCTTCTGACAGGCGTCCGCCGTCCATGAGCCGCCATAGTGATAGGGATCGCCGGCGAGCAGCAGCACCGCACGCCCCTCCAGTCGCGCAAAGCCCGCAATGATCGAGCGTCCGAAATTGGCGCCCATCTCGAAGAACGAACCATTGTCGACGACGGCATCGATGATCGGGCGCATCTTGTAGACCTGGCGACGATTGCGCGGCACGGCCTTCATCAGGGATTCTTCGGCGCGTTCCGGATCATCGTCGCAGCTAATGGTCGGCGGCAACTCGTAGACCGATGACGGCAGATACGAGAGGAAGCGCCTAGCGCACGCGAACGCTTCTTCCTCAGTATCAACGGCATCATCGACACCGCCGGCACGGGTCTGAATGTCGGCGCCGCCTAATTCCTGCTTGGTCAGATCCTGGCCGAGCCGCTTTACCACCGGAGGGCCGGCAACGAACATCGCTGACGCCTTGGTCATCACCGAGTAATGACTCGCCGCCAATCTCGCTGCGCCGAGACCGGCGACCGAGCCGAGGCCGAGCGCGACTACCGGCACGCGCGCCATGTTCGCCGTCGTGTACCAGTACCAGCGCGTGCCGCCGATGCCGCCCGGCAGATTGGCGGCGCCCTTGGTTTCGATGGTCTTGACCGAACCGCCGCCGCCGGAGCCTTCGATCACACGAACAATCGGCAGCCGAAAATCATGCGCCATTTCCTCGGCCATCAGCGGCTTGGCGGAAATCGAAGCGTCCGCCGAGCCGCCGCGCACGGTAAAATCATCGCCGACGACGACAACCGTGCGGCTGTCGATCTTGCCGCGGCCGAATACACAATTCGCCGGCGTCAGGTTGGTGAGCTCACCATGCTCGCTCATACTCCGCGACGCCTGAGACCGCGCCGACCTCGTGAAATGTCTTTTGGTCAACCAAGCTGTCGATGCGCTCGCGCACCGTGAGCCGGCCCTGGTCGCGCTGCCGCTTGACCTTGTCGACGCCTCCCATTTCGCGGGCGAATGCTTCGCGCCGTGCGAGGTCATCGAGTTCCGGCTTCCAGTTCATTCGTGTCTCCGCCTTGAGTTTCTTATTGATGCACTGCGCAGCAGGTGGGCAGAACAGGGTATCTCAGGGAATCCAGCGCCACAACAGCGCGTCATGCGCTGACGACGGCAACTACCGATGACCGCGACAATCTGCCGGGTGCGATAGACGAATAGCTTAGGCGGTAGAATACCAGAACGTTGCCATCGCAACTTCGCGATGACATGATCGGGGCAACAAAATGCAATTCGCAAAGCGAATGCGCCAAGGGAGGATTCAAATGCTTCGCCGCATCATCATGCTTGCGTCCATCGCGCTCGGTGCTCTGCCGGCGACATTGACGTCGGCGCAGGACATCAAGCTACCGCCAACCTTGACCTTCACCGCTTACGACACCGGCACCGCCGGTTTCAACATCGCAGTCGCGGTCGGCAAGATGATGAAGGACAAATACAACACGGACGTCCGCGTGCTGCCGGCAGGCAACGATGTAGCCCGGCTTGCCCCGCTTCGCACCGGCCGCGCGGTCGCATCCGCCATGGGCTCCGGCACCTATTTCGCCCAGGAAGGCGTGTTCGAATTCGGCGCGCAGGGAATGGGGACCGCAGCCGCTGCAGATCGTCCTCTCGTCGGTCGACTGCAATGCAGGTTCGCTCGGCGTCGCCGCGGACACGGGGATAACGAGATCAAGCAGCTTCGCGGCAAACGCGTCGGCTTTGTCGTCGGGTCGCCTGCGCTCAATCAAAACGCGCTGGCCATTTTGGCTTTCGGCGATCTCAAGCAAAGCGATGTCAAGATCGTCGAGTTCTCCAGCTATGGCGCGATGTGGAAGGGGCTGATCAATAACGATACCGATGCTGCCTTCGCCACCACCATCACCGGGCCGGCAAAGGAAGCGGAAACTTCTCCGCGCGGGCTGGTCTGGCCGCCGCTGCCGCACAACGACAACGCCGGCTGGAAGCGTGTTCAGAAGGTCGGCAGCTTTTTCTTCCCGCATGTCGCCACCTGCGGCGCCGGCATTTCAAAGGAAAAGCCGATCGAGCTCGGCAACTATCCCTATCCGATATTTGTGGTCTACGGATCGCAACCGGCCGATCAGGTTTATGCCATTACCAAAGCGATGATCGTTGGCTACGACGATTACAAGGATGCTGCCGCCGGGGCCGGCGGACTTGCGGCCGACCGTCAAACCAAAAACTGGGTGGTGCCGGTGCATCCCGGCGCCGTGAAGGCGCTGAAGGAAGCGGGCGCGTGGAGCGACGATCAGGAAGCCCACAACAACGCGCTGTTCAAGCGGCAGTCGGTTCTAACCGCGGCATGGACCGAGTTCGGCAAATCAGTCCGCCATCCGACGACAAGGCCTTTCTCGCAGGTTGGATGACTGCCCGGGCAGCCGCGCTGAAAAAGGCCGACATGCCGAACGGATTTGAAGAATAGATCTTGGCCCCGCCACGCGCCATCGCTGTAACCAACGGATCGCTGACGGAGTGCCTTATGTCATCTTCCTCATCCGGGCGCCGATCAGGAAATGCCAGCAGTTGCCATTGCCGCAGGGGCGAAACGCATCGAGTTCGACGATCCGCATGCTGGCCTCGGCGGTCTGCAGGAGGCGGAAGTCTCGCGCGTGCGGACATTGTGGGGCGCGTGGCGCTGGGCGTTGATCATCGCTACTGCCATTACCATCCTGCTCTGCATCAATCAGCAATTCTCGTTGCGGTTCTTCATCGGCTACACGCAGCTCAATACCGAATATTTTTATCTGCTGATCGCGCTGATGCTGCCTTTCACGTTCCTGATTTTTCCGAACTCGGAAAAATCGCCGCTGAACCGCATTCCCTGGTACGACATCCTGTTTTTCGTAGCTACTTTCGTCTCCGCCATCGTGCTGATGCGTCACGTCCGCAAGGCCGCCGAAGCCGGCTGGGAGTTCGGCGGGGCTCCGACCACCGTGATCGTCGCGGGCCTCGTGATGTGGTTCGTGCTGATGGAGGCGCTGCGGCGCACCGGCGGCTGGAGCCTGCTGCTCAGCGTGTTTCCGTTCACGGTCTATCCTCTGTTTGCCGATGCCACATGGCTCGGTCCGTTTCGCGGCACCCAATCGACGCTAGAGCAGGCAACCTCCTATCATGTGCTGTCGGGCGAGAGCCTGCTCGGCATTCCGATTCAGGCTTTCGCGGACACCGTGATTGGCTTCCTGGTGTTTGGCACCGCGCTGATGATGACGGGTGCCGGAAAGTTCTTCATCAACCTTGCGTTTGCGATGTGCGGCACGTTTCGCGGCGGTGCTGCAAAAGTCTGCATCTTCGCCAGCGGCCTCTTAGGGATGATGTCCGGCTCGATCATCTCCAACGTGCTGACCGCGGGCACCATGACGATTCCCGTGATGAAGAAAAGCGGCTTTCGCGCGTCCTATGCCGCGGCGATTGAGGCCTGCGCTTCCACCGGCGCGGTGCTGGCGCCACCGGTGATGGGCGCCACCGCCTTCGTGATCGCGCAGTTTCTCAATATCAGCTACGCAGATGTCGCGCTCGCTGCGATCATACCCGCAGTGCTGTATTATGTCGGCCTGTTCATGCAGGTGGATTCGTATGCGGCGCGTCACAATCTGGTGGGCATTCCGCGTTCGGAGTTGCCGAAGATTGGAGATACGATCCGCGACGGCTGGTACTACATCTTCGTGATCGTGCTGCTGGTCGTGATGCTGCTGCACTTCAAGCGCGAGAGCCACGCCCCGTTCTACGCCACGGCGCTGCTGCTGGTGCTCAATCAGCTGTTCTCCAAGGAAACCCGATGGTCGTTCAGCACGATCAATAAATTCCTGGAGGTCAACGGCCGTACCTTTGTCGAGCTGATCGGCATTCTCGCAGGCTGCGGCCTTTTGATCGGGGCGTTCTCGATGACGGGCGTGGTATCCAGCCTCGCCAACGATCTGCTGCGTATCGCCGGCGACAACGCGTTTCTGCTGCTCGGTATGTGCGCCTTTACCAGCCTCGTGCTCGGCCTCGGACTGACGACGACGGCCTGCTATATTTTCCTCGCGATTCTGGTGGCGCCCGCGCTGGAAAAACTCGGCTTGAACCGCATGGCCGTGCACATGTTCATCTTCTACTGGGGCATGCTGTCGTCGATCACGCCGCCGGTCGCCATCGCGTCGTTCGCCGCAGCGGGAATAGCCGGCTCACCGGCAATGAAGACCGGGTGGGAATCGATGTGGGTCGGCAGCATCATCTACTTCATCCCGTTCTTCTTCGTGCTGAACCCAGCGCTGGTGCTGCAAGGCAATAACCCCTATTTCGAAGCGCTCGGCCTCACGGTCCTCGCCGCTTTTGGGACGCTGTTTATCTGCGGCGGCATTCAAGGCTATCAGGCCTTCGTCGGCGATCTTCGCAACGCCGGCATGTTCGAATGGCCGCTGCGCGTAGCATTAGTGGTTGGCGGCTTCGTGGTAGCGACGCCGGGCGGCGGCATCATGCCGCTGTCGCAGTGGCAGATCACTAGCCTCGGTTTGGCGATCCTCGCGCCCACCGTGGTGGTTGCGCTACTGCTGATGCGCGGTCAAAATCTCGTGCCAAGCCGGTTGCGCGCGCGCTGAAACGCCGCAACCTTTACGCTCTGAACACCACGGCATCCACCACGACGCATCCGTTGCCCGCGCTATCGAGAAGCACCGGGTTGAGGTCTAGGCTCATCACGTTGACGCCGGGATCGAGCATCAGCTCGCCGATCTTGACGACGGCGGCGCATAGCGCGTCGACATCCATTGGCGGCTCGCCACGCACGCCCGCGAACAATGGCGCGATCCGCAGCTTGCCCAGGGCTTCCTTCACGTCATCCTTCGAGAACGGCGGCAGCAGCAGCGCCGTGTCGCGAAACACCTCGACATATTTGCCGCCATCGCCCACCGCGACCACCGGCCCGAACACGGGATCGCGGTGCGCGCCGATCATGATCTCGCGCCGCCCGCCGGCCATCGCCGCGATGATGACGCCGTCGAACCGCGCGCCGTTGCTACGGATGATCTGCTCCATCTGCGCCCAGACCTCGCCGGCCTCTTCGCGCGTCTTGACGCCAAGCTTGACCAGGCCGAGTTCGGACTTGTGCGCGATATCGGCCGAGCAGCCCTTCACAACAACGGGGCCGCCGAGTGCTGCAAAAGCCGCCACCGCTTCCGCCCGCGAGCGGCACAAACGATGCGCTATCACGGGAATGCCGCGCGCCGCTAGCAGCGCGAGACTGTCGGCCTCGTTCAGCATCGTCGTGGCTTCCGAAGTAACGGCCGGCGGCGTTTGATTCACGCGCGTCGCCTTGCGTTCCACCGTGCGCGCCATCAATTCGCGGTGCGCGAGAAACTGATGCAGCGCCGTCACCGCTTCAGTCTCGGTGGGGAATACCGTACAGCCTTCCGCGGCAAACTGATCGGAGACGCTGTGTTGCGTCGCCGCCACCACCACCGGCTTGCCGGTTTGCTTGCCGAACGCAGCGGTGTCGCGCGCGAACGCCTCGACATCATAGCCCGGACCGGCGACGGGCACGCCGATCAGGAACGCGTCGGCGGCGGGATCTTCGGCGATCACCGGGAGGATATCGCCGAACAGCCGTCCGTTGGACAATAGCGCGGCGGTGAGATCGATTGGATTGGTCGTGGTGGCAAAGCTCGGCAGAATGCCCTTTAGCTTCTTGTCGGTCTCCGCGGACAGCTTCGCCATGGGCATGCCGACATTGGTGGCGGCGTCCGCGGTCATGACACAGACCGCTCCGGAATTGCTGATGGCGACGAGCCGCCTGCCCCGCGGCTTCCAGCCCTTGAGATAAAGTTCGGTCGCCTCGCACAGACCGCGCACATCTGGCGCGCGCCAGATGCCGTGATGCTCGAAGAACGTATCGACCACGCGGTCTTCGTTGGCGAGCGCGCCGGTGTGCGACTGCGCCGCAGCGCGTCCAGCTTCGGAGCGTCCCGATTTCAGCGCGATGATCGGCAGATCACGATCGAGCGCCAGCGCCGCAAGTTCTTCTAGGTAGGTCTTGTCGGGGATGCTTTCGAGATAAAGCAGCAGCAGCTTTACCTGTGGGTCTTCGGCAACCGCCACCGCGAGTTCACCCACTGTGATATCGGAATCGTTGCCGGTGGCATGGGTGTGGCGCACGCCGATGCCGCGCTGACGCAAAAATCCCACCGGCACCGTCGAAAGCGCGCCGCTCTGGCTGAGCATCGCGACGTGGCCCGAACTACGATTTGCGTCGTGGTCCATGTCCATGAACATGGTGGAGAAGCTTGCGATCGCGCCGGTGCCGAAATTCGCCAGCCCCTGCGAATTCGGCCCGACGATCCGCATGCCGGCTTTCTGGGCTGCCGCGACCATGCGGCGCTCCTTGGCCTTGCCTTCGACGGCGTCGACCTCGCCAAAGCCCGACGCCATCACCACCGCGACCTTGACGCCGTGCGCGGCGCAATCCTCCACAACGCCGATCGCGTTATCGCCGGCCACCGCGACGATCACCATTTCGGGCGCTTCCGGCAGATCGCCGAGGCTCTTGTAGCATTTGTAGCCCTGCACTTCCGGCCGCGACGGGTTGATCGGGAAAATCTTGCCCTTGAAGCCGAACTTGTCGAGGTAATGCACCGGCCGTCCGCCGACCTTGTTGGGATTTTCCGAAGCGCCGATGATGGCTACCGATTTCGGGTCCAGCGCGGCCTTGAGACGGCTCATGATTTGCTCCTTTCGAAATACGGCACCAGACGCCCGGCGAAACGCGTGAATCGCGCCGTCACACTGTCACCAATGACGAGATCATTGTCGCCATGCGCCATCATACGAAAGCCTTCGGCGGTGTCGATCAGAACGATATTATAAGGTATATGCGCTCGGGTTTCAGGCGTCGCGGCCCGGCACACCAGCGACGCAGCATAGACTATGCCTTCTCCACTCGCGCGCAGTTCGATCGGATCGGGTGCACTGCAGGCAGCGCAAAAACTGCGGCGAAAATATTGTTTGGCGCCGCACGCCGCGCAGGTCTGGTAGACGATGGCTTCCGCACCAACGGTCCAGTCGTCCATGCGTTGCGCTTCACTCATCGCGTCCGCTCCAGGAACATGCTGACGTGCGACGACAATACGCCGCCGTCGCCATGCAGCAGCGCGATCGACGCATCCCGAACCTGACGGTTTTCCGCCCTGCCCGTCATCTGCAGATGCGTTTCCACGACATGCGCCATCGCGCCGCCGACACCGCAATGGCCGTAGCTCAAGAGACCGCCGTGGGTGTTCAACGGCATCGCGCCGTCGCGGCTGAAATATCCGTCACGCGCCCGCGCCGCTGCCTCGCCACGGCCGGCGAGACCCAGGTCTTCCAACAGCATCGCCAAGGTGATGGTAAAACTATCGTAGACCGCGGCGTAGCGCACATCCGAAATCGCCACGCCGGACGCGGCCTTTGCTTTCGCAATCGCGATCTCGGCGCCGAATTCGCTCAATGCCGGCGCCGCGGTGACATGCTGATGCGTGTGTGCCTGCGCGCAACCGGTGATGCGCACGCCGGTATCGCCCGTGCGTTCGCGGCTGATGACGAAAGCTGCGCCGCCATCCGATACCGGACAGCAATCCAGCAACTTCAGCGGCAGTGCGACCGGCTTCGACGCCATCACGTCGGCGACAGAAATTTTCTCATGAAACTGCGCACCAGGATGGGTGATGGCGTGATCGCGCATCAGCACCGCGAGTTCAGCAAGGTCTTCCTGCGTAACGCCGTATTCGTGCATGTACCGCGACGCGACGAGCCCGTAATACGCGGGAATAGTCGGCCCCAGTGATACCTCGTAAACGGGATGGCCGACCTGCGCCAGCGCCTGGATCGAAGCATCGCGGCTTTGTCCGGTCAGGCGGTTCTCGCCGCCAACTACCAGCACGTGCCGCGCTATGCCTGCTTCAACGAGCGTATGCGCCAACATCGTCATGGCGAGCCCAGTCGCGCCGCCGACCTGCACGGCGTGGGCGTAAGACGGTTTGATTCCGAAATGCTCGGCGAACACCGTGGCCAGCATGATGTGCGGCTGCACGGTGGAATAGCCGCACAGCACGCCGTCGATCTCGCAGCGTTTCAATCCAGCGTCCGCAATGGCGAGCGCCGCGGCCTTGCTCATCAGATCGAGCGTGGAGGAGCCTTCATGGCGGCCGAACGACGTCAGCCCAACGCCGGTGATGTAGCTCATTTGATTGTGCCTGCGGCGCCCGCCGCACAAACAACCGGCTCTCTCCCCCCTTGTGGGGGAGAGGTGGAGAGGGGGGTCATGATGAATTCCGCCGCAACGGTTCACCCCCCTCCCTAACCCTCCCCCACAAGGGGGGCGGGAACCGAGAGGCCGCATCGAACTGAAGTTTAGGCGTGATCATCACTCAATACGACTTCGGCAGGCCGAGCACGCGTTCGGCAATAAAACTCAGGACCAATTGCGGGCTAATCGGCGCGATGCGCGGAATCATCACCTCGCGCAAGTATCGCTCGACGTGAAATTCCTTGGCGTAGCCGAAGCCGCCATGCGTCATGACAGCCTGCTCGCAGGCCTGAAAGCCCGCCTCACCCGCGAGATATTTTGCGGCGTTGGCCGCGGGCCCGCAGGGCAGGCCCTGATCGTATTGCCATCCGGCCGACAGCGTCATCAGCCAGGCCGCTTCCAGCTCCATCCAGTTCTTCGCCAGCGGATGCTGAATCGCCTGGTTTTTTCCGATTGGCCGATTGAATACGATGCGGTTCTTGGCATAGGCAGCGGCGCGTGACAGCGCCAGATGGCCCAGGCCCACAGCTTCCGCCGCGATCAAAATCCGTTCCGGATTCATGCCGTGCAGGATGTATTCGAACCCCCTGCCCTCTTCGCCGATGCGGTCTTCGATCGGAATTTCAAAATTCTCGATGAACAGCTCGTTGGAGTCGACTGCCTTGCGACCCATTTTCTCGATCTCGTGCACCGCGATGCGGTTGCGGTCGAAATCCGTGTAGAACAGGCTGAGCCCGTGTGTCGGCTTCTTCACATCGTCGAGCGGCGTGGTGCGCGCCAGCAGCAGGATTTTCTGCGCCACCTGCGCCGTTGAAATCCAGACCTTCTGTCCATTGACGACGTATTTGTCGCCGGTCCGCACCGCGCGCGTCTTCAGTTGCGTGGTGTTGAGACCGGTGTTCGGCTCGGTGACGGCGAAGCAGGATTTCTCCTTGCCCTCGATCATCGGCGGCAGCATCCGCATGCGCTGCGCGTCGGTTCCGAACACCACGACGGGATTGAGTCCGAACACGTTGATATGCACCGCCGAGGCGCCCGACATCCCCGCGCCGGATTCGGCGATGGTCCGCATCATGATCGCTGCCTCGGTGACGCCTAACCCAGAACCGCCATATTGCTCGGGAATGCAGATACCGAGCCAACCAGCGTCGGCGAATGCTTTGTGGAAATCGTTGGGGAAGCCGCCTTCCTTGTCCTTCTTCAGCCAATACGCGTCGTCGAAGCGCGCGCAGATTTTTTCGATCGCGTCGCGGATCGATTCCTGGTTGGCGGTCAGCGCAAAATCCATTTCTCAGTCCTGTGCTGCAATTTTTGTGACGCCGTCGCGCACCATTGCGTCGATCTCGCGGGCTGAGAAACCTACCTCGCCGAGAATCTCCGCGCTTTGCTCACCGAGTTTCGGCGCCAGCCGCGTCGGCTCCGCTACAGTCTCCGACCAGGTCGCGGACACCTTCATGCTGCGGATCGCGCCTTCGCTGGGATGATTCACGACAGGAAAGTAATTCGTCGCAGCCAGATGCGGATCGGTCAGGATGCTCTCGAGGTCGTGCATCGGCATGACTGGCACATCGGCGTCTTCGAGCAGCTTCATCCATTCCGCAGTGGTGCGGGTCAGGAAGATGCGGGCCAGTTCGGCATACACAACGTTGATGTTGGTTGCGCGACCGGCGAAGGTCGCGAACGTCGGATCGGCGCGGAGATCGTCGCGCCCCGTCGCCTTGAAGAAATTTTCCCACTGCTTGTCGTTGTAGACGATCACACAGAGATAACCGTCCGACGTTTTGTACGGCCGGCGGTCGCGCGACAAATGGCGGGGGTAGCCGCCCTTGTCGAGCGGCGGCTCGTAGGTAAGGCCACCCATGTGATCGCCCATCACGAAGCCTGCCATGGTTTCGAACATCGGGATATCCACGCGCTGGCCGCGTCCGGTGCGATCACGATGCAGCAGACTGGCGCAGATCGCGCCGACGGCGGTGAGGCCGACGATGCGGTCGACCAGCGCGTTGGGCACGTAGCGCGGCGTGTCGTCGCCGCCGACCGCCATCAGATGCGCCAGCGCCGAGCCGCCCTGGATCAAATCGTCATAGGCCGGCTTCGCCGCATATGGTCCGTCCTGGCCAAAGCCGAACACGCCGGCATAGATCAAACGCGGATTGATCTTGGCGACGACATCGTAGCCGAGGTTTAGCCGGGCCATCGCCTGCGGCCGCACGTTGTAGACCAGCACGTCAGAGGCGGCGATCAGGCGCAGTACGGCGTCGCGGCCGGCAGGCTTTTTTAGATCGAGGCAGATGCTACGCTTGCTGCGGTTGGTGTTGAGGAACACCGGGCCCATGCCGGGATGGCGGGTCGGCCCGATCTGCCGCGTAACGTCGCCGTCAAGTGATTCCACCTTGATGACGTCGGCGCCATAGTCGCCGAGCGTCTGCGTGGTGTACGGCCCCATCAGCACGGTCGTCATGTCGACGACCTTCATGCCCTGCAGTGGTCCCATGGCGCAGTCCGATCCCGGCGCGCGCCGTTGCTCTCGCGCGCTATTTTCTGCAACCAAGTAACGTCAGGGCGTCGGCAAGATCAAGGGCTGGTGAGGTATGCGCTATGCGTGAGGACCGAAGTATTGCGCCACAACTAGCGTCGTCGCGCAGGCGGGCACCCATACGCCGTGTCGTCGCTTTTCAGCAGTGTGGGCAATTCCTACAGCAACAATTGACGCTAGGGGTTATGGATCCCCGCCTTTGCGGGGACGACCAGCAGCTACTTCCCCATCATCGTGCGCAATTCGGTTTTCAGCACCTTGCCGTAATTATTCTTCGGCAGCGCGTCGAGGTACACATAGCGCTTTGGCCGCTTGAAGCGCGCGATCGACGCCAGACAATGCGCGTCGAGCTTGCTGTCATTCCTAGCGGCGCCATCTTCCAGCACAACACAGGCAACCACCACCTCGCCCCAGTCCGGATCGGGCACGCCGATCGCCGAGACTTCACGTACGTCGGGATGCGTCAGCAGCGCTTCCTCGACCTCGCGCGGGTAGATGTTGGTGCCACCGGAAATGATCACGTCCTTGGAGCGGTCCGATAGCGTGAGAAATCCATCTTCGTCGAGCCGCCCGACATCGCCGGTTCGCAGCCAGCCGTCCTTCAGCGTTTCGGCATTGGCCTTCGGATTGTTCCAATAGCCGAGCATGACGGCCGCACCCTTGGCTTCGATCTCGCCGGTCTCACCCGCTGGCAGCGGCTGGCCGTCGGCGCCGGTGATGCGAACTTCCATCACGCTCTGTGCCGGTCCGGCAGACGCCAGCCGCTCGAGATAGCGCGGATGCTCCGTGTCGGCATGCCAGTGCCGACCGAGCGAAGTGATGCACATCGGCGATTCACCCTGGCCGTAAATCTGCACGAAGCGCTGACCCATCGTCGCGATGGCGTCTCTGATATCAGCAAGATACATCGGTCCGCCGCCATAGATGATGGTGCGCAGCCCCTCGCCGTTCTCGCCGCGGCGCTTGGCGGCATCGACCAGCCGCCGCACCATGGTGGGCGCCGCGAACATCACGACATTGCCGAGTTGCCGGCCGAGATTGAGCACTTCGTCAGGATCGAAGCCCCCGGATTGCGGAATGACGTGGCGTCCGCCCATGCGCATGTGCGGCAGATGATAAAGACCGGCGCCGTGCGAAATCGGCGCGGCATACAGCGAGACATCGTCAGATGTCGCCGGGTCGACGTCGCTGAGATAGCACATCGTCGCCGCCACCAGATTGCCGTGGCTCAGCATCACGCCCTTAGGCCGGCCTGTGGTGCCGGAGGTGTAGAACAGCCAGGCGAGATCGTTCACCTCCTGCGCCAATGGCGTCGGCGCGCCCTCGGCGTCACGCATCGCTCGATAAGCGCTGCTGTCCATCGATAGCGTCTGCATCGATACCGGCAAGCCGTCTGCCGCCTCCGCCAGCGCTTCGATCGTGTCGTCGGTGACGAACGTCAGTTTCGCTCCGGCATCGCTGCAAATCCACGCGGCCTCGCGGCCATGCAGTTTCGCGTTGATCGGGATCGCAGCTGCGCCGATCCACCAGATGCCGTAGAGGCATTCGAGATACTGCGTGCAGTTGGTGGCGAACAGCGCGACGCGGTCGCCGGGCGCAATGCCATAGTCCCGCGTGAGCGCGGCACCGATCGCAGCGGCATGGCGCGCGAAGGTCGCGTAGTCGGCGTCGATATCGAAGCCGGTGAGCAACGCCGGCGCGTTGGGACGCAGCCGTGCCGTCGCCGCGAGCCAGTTCGCGACATTCATCGTTAACGCGCTGGCTCCAGCAGCGAGACGTAGTTCGCGACCGCGGCCCCGCCCATGTTGAAGATGCCGCCGAGCTTCGCGTCCTTGATCTGCATGCCTTCCGGTGCCTGCCCCGCGAGCTGCATGGCGCTCAGCACATGCATGGATACGCCGGTGGCGCCGATCGGATGCCCCTTGGCCTTCAGCCCGCCGGACGGATTGATCGGCAGCTTGCCGTCCTTCTGGGTCCAGCCTTCCTTGATCGCGCGGGCGCCCTGCCCGCGCGGCGTTAAGCCCATCGCCTCATATTCGATCAGTTCGGCAACAGTGAAACAGTCGTGGGTTTCGACGAATGACAAGTCGGAGAGCGCGACGCCCGCCTTCTCCAGCGCGCGTTGCCACGCCACCGTGCATCCTTCGAACTGCAGGATGTCGCGCTTCGACATCGGCAGGAAATCCTGCGCGTGCGCGGTCGCCCTGATGTTGACGGCCTTGCTCATTGTCTTCGCGGTCTCGGAATCCGTCAGCACCAGCGCCGCGGCGCCGTCCGACACCAGCGAGCAGTCGGTGCGCTTCAAGGGGCCAGCGACGAAAGGATTCTTCTCGCTCTCGGACCGGCAGAATTCATAGCCGAAATCCTTGCGCATCTGCGCGTACGGGTTCGACACGCCGTTCTTGTGATTTTTCGCGGCGATCATCGCCAGCGCGTCGGACTGGTCGCCGTATTTCTGGAAATATGCCTGCGCGATCTTGCCGAACACACCGGCGAAGCCGCCGGGCGTTTCGCCGTCCTCCGGCAGATACGAGGCGCGCAGCAAGTTGCGGCCGATCTCGGCTGAAGGTGTGCGCGTCATCTGCTCGACGCCGACCACCAGAACGATCTTCGCAGCCCCCGCCTCAATGGCGCGAACACCCTGATGCACCGCCGCTGAACCCGTGGCGCAGGCGTTCTCGACGCGGGTGGCCGGCTTGAAGCGCAATTGCGGATCGGCCTGCAGCACCAGCGATGCGGTAAAATCCTGCGGTGAGAAACCGGCGTTGAAATGTCCCAGCACGATCTCGTCGACGTCGGCAGCGGAAATGCCGGCATCGGCCAACGCCTCGGTAGCCACCTTGACCACAAGGCTTTCGACGGTTTCGGTGTCGAATTTTCCGAACGGCGTGTGCGCCCATCCGACGATGCTGGCTGTCATGACTTTTTTCTCCTGATGAACTGCGTCAGGCGACGAACTTGCCGCCGAGCTCGTCCTCTATATGGATACGAATGATATCGTCGAAAGTCTTCTCAGCGGTCGTAAATCCGAGTTCACGGGCGCGCTTCGCGTCGAAGTTGCGCGGCCATCCGGCGACAATGCCCATGATAAACGCGTCCGGCTCGCGTTTGATCCGGGCCGCCACCTTGTCGCCCGCCACCCGTTTCAGGGCCGCGATCTGCTCGCCGACCGTTGCCGACAGGCCGGGCATGCTGAGATTGCGGCGCGCGCCTGCGGCCGTCAAATCCATGGTCGCGGCGTGGATCAGGAAGCCGACCGCCGAGCGCGGCGAGGCATGCCAGTGGCGCACATCCTCGGACACCGGCAGCACCGCTTCCTTGCCCGCGAGCGGTTCGCGCAGGATATTTGAGAAGAACCCCGAGGCCGCCTTGTTGGGCAGGCCGGGACGGATGCAGATAGTCGGCAGGCGGATGCCGATGCCGTCCATGAAGCCGCGGCGGGAATAGTCCGCGAGCAGCAATTCGCCGATCGCCTTCTGGGTGCCGTAGCTCAGCAGCGGCGTATGGAAGAACTCATCGCCGATGGCGTCGGGAAAAGGCGCGCCGAATACGGCGATGGACGACGTGAATACAACGCGCGGCTTGTAGCCGCCGCCGATCAGCCGGATGGCGTCTAATAGCATCCGCGTGCCGTCAAGATTGATGCGATAACCCTTGTCGAAATCGAGCTCTGCCTCACCCGAAACGATCGCCGCGAGATGGAAGATCACATCGGGGCGATCGGCGACCAGCGGCTCGGCGGCGCCGGGTACCGCGAAATCGCAGGTCACGGTATCGACCGGAAATCCAGGATTGGCCGGTTTGTTAGGAGCGACAACGTCCTGCAGCGTCAGGCGTGTGATGTCCTGCTTGCCGAGGCGACCGTCGTGCAACAGCCGTTCGGTCAGTTTGCGGCCAACCATGCCGGCCGCGCCGAGAACGAGAATGTGCAAGGTGTGCTCCTTTTCTCATCGTCATTCCGGGATGCGCCACTTGGCGTAGGCCTGGAATCCATACTCCCGATGGTGGTTATGGGTTCCGGGCTCATCGCTTCGCGATGCCCGGGAATGACGGTGATTATTTTATTCCTTCACCGCGCCTGTCATCGCCGACACGTAGTGCTCGACAAAGAACGCGTAGAGGATGACCAGCGGTAGCGAGCCGACCAGCGCGCCGGCCATCAGCGAGCCCCACTTGTAGATATCGCCATCTACGAATTCGTTGACGATCGCCACCGGCACCGTCTTGTTCTGGGTCGACTGCAGAAATGTCAGCGCGTAGATGAATTCGTTCCAGCAGATCGTGAACGAAAAGATGAACGCCGAGATCAAGCCCGGTACCGCCAGCGGCAGCACGATGCGCGTCAGGATCTGCCATCGCGTGGCGCCGTCGATCAGCGCGCATTCCTCAAGCTCGAACGGGATGGTTTTGAAATAGCCCATCAGGAGCCAGGTTGAGAACGGAATCAGGAGCGTCGGATAAACCAGGATCAGCGCGATCGGCGAGTCGAACAGGCCGTAGGCTTGAATGACGGAGGCTAGCGGGATGAAAAGTATCGAGGGCGGCACCAGATAGGCCATGAAGATCGCGACGCCTGCTATCTCGGCGCCTCGGAACTTAAGACGCACGATGGCGTAGGCCGCAAGAACGCTGGCGGTGATCGACAGCGCGGTCGAAGCCGCGGCGACGTACATCGTATTCCAGAGCCAGCGCGGATACTCGGTCTCGAACAGCAGTTTGTAGATGTGCTTGAAGGTCGGCTTCACAACCCAAAACGGGTTGAACTTGTCCATGTCGATGAGTTGCTCGTCCGGCTTGATCGACGTCAGCGCCATCCAATAAAACGGAAACAGCAAAACGACCACGATGATGAACAGCGGCAGATAAAGCGTGACGAGCCGCCTAGGCAGCGACTCCAGATAGCTCATGCCATCGCTCTCGTCGCTGTTGGACGCGATTGCCGCGGCCGCCAGTCTTCCGTCTGCTGCGGAGTCGGTCATTTGTCTGAGCCTTGCTGCCACTTGCGGCGCTGCATTCCGAACCAGGAAATCATTATGGCCGCCAACAGGAATGGGATCATCGCCGTCGCGATGGCCGCGCCCTCTCCCAGCCGTCCGCTAATGATTCCGCGCTGATAGCTCAGTGTCGCCATCAGATGCGTCGAGTTGACCGGACCGCCTCGCGTCAGCGCCCAGATCAACTGAAAGTCGGTGAACGTGAACAGCACCGAGAATGTCATCACCACCGCGATAATAGGCGTCAGCAGCGGATAGGTAATGAACCGGAAGCGCTGCCAGTTGGTGGCGCCGTCCAGCGTCGCTGCTTCGTAGAGTGACGGCGACACGGTTTGCAAACCTGCAAGCAGCGTGATGGCGACAAAGGGAATGCCGCGCCAGATGTTAGCAAAGATCACGCTGGCGCGGGCCATGTTGGCGTCACCGAGAAAGTTGATGTACTGGCTGATCAGGCCGAGCTTCATCAGCGACCACGAGATGATCGAGAACTGCGCGTCGTAGATCCACCAGAACGCGATCGCGGACAGCACTGTCGGCACGATGAACGGCACCAGGATCGCCGCGCGGATCAGCGCCTTGAACGGCATGCTACGGTTCAAAAGCAGCGCGAGATAAAGACCGATGGCGAATTTGATTGCGCTGGCGACAAGCGTGTAAAGCAGCGTGTTGAATACCGACAGCCAGAAGACGGAATCGTCCCAGAGCCACTGATAGTTTTCGAGCCCGATGAATACGCCGCCACGGCCGATACGCGCGTCGGTGAAGCTCATCCAGACGCCGAGGCCTAGGGGATAGGCAAGGAACAAAAGCAGGAATGCGGCCGCAGGCACCATAAACCAGAACGCGGCCCAGTCCTTGTTCAGGCGCAGGCGCTGCCAAGCAGAGTATTCCTGAGCTTGTTTTGGCGGCGTGCCAACGCTTACGGGAATCGAACTCATATTTGCTTTGGCTCCGGGGCCGAATTGAAAAATATGCCGGCGCGGAGAGGTTTCCGCGCCGGCAGTCGTCTTTAGGTGCGGTAGATCCGCTTAAGCTGGCGCTCCGCCGAGGCTATCGAACCCTTGAGGTCCTCGCGGCCGGTGCAATAGTTCGCGTACATGTCGACCAGGATGAAGTCGGCGATCACAGCCGCCGCATTCTCGCCGAGGGTACCCAGCCCCGCCGGCGTGCGCGCACGCTTGGCGACGTCGCGGTATGGCGTCGTCTTGGGATCCGCTGTCCACACCGGATTGGCGTCGTAAGCCAGCAGGAAATGCGACAGGTAGCCCTGGGCTGCCTCGATCCATGGATTGAACTGCGGGGCTTCCAGCATGAAGGCGGTGAATGCCTTGCACGCTTGCGGGTACTTGGTGAAATTGAACACCAGCATCGGAAACGCGAGATGCAGTTCGGTCGGCTTCCCGTACGGCCCGACCGGGAGGTAGGCGTGGTTCATGTCTTGCGCGATTGCCGGATTCTCTTTCTTCGCCGCGACGTAGATCGAGATGCCGTTGTTGGTGGCATGGAGCTGGCCGGCCAGGAACGCCTTGTTGTTGGATGAGTCGTTCCAGGACACCGTTCCGGGAATGAAAGTCCCATACAACTGCTTGATATATTCAAGCGATGCCGCGGTTTCCGGCGAGTTGATGACGACCTTGTCCTTGGCGTCAACGATATTGCCGCCGAAGGTCCACAACGCCCAGTACAGCCAGCCATTGGCGTCGCCCGAGGCGTGCCCTAGCGCCATGCCGCCCGGCGTGTTGTTCTTCTGCAAGCCCTTGAACATTTCAAGGAAGCCGCCGGTGTCCTTGGGGAATTCCTTGAAGCCCGCCTTCTCGCACGAGGAGATGCGATAGTTCATCAAGCCGCCAGTTGCAGCGATGGGAATGCCGACCCACTTGTCGCCGGTTTGGCAATAATCCTTCGCGGACTGCGTCCAGCCGCCATATTTGCCGCCGAGATAGTTAGCGACGTCGGCCATATCCAGCACCTTAGTGCCGAGCAGATGCGGCAGCGTGTAAAGGCCCCAGACCATGTCGAGGCCCTGCCCGGTGTTGGCGGCGACCGACGCCTTCGGCTGAATGTCGTCATAGGCTTCGTTGGTCACGTTAATGGTGCATCCCGTCGCTTTCTGGAACGCGTCGACGATCTTCATGAAGGCTTGGTCTTCGGCTTCCACGAAACGCTTCCAGCGCAACAAATTGATCTTCGCGCCCGGCTCCGGCTTCCATTTGGACTCTTGGGCCCAGGCCTTCGCCACGTTCAGCAGTTGATCGGCGGACATCGTTGCGGCTGCCGCGAGTGTCAACGCGCTGCCTTTGAGCAGCGAACGCCGATCCGGTGTAAAGTCAGTCATTTTACGTAGTCTCCTTGGGTTATTGGCTCTTCAATCGACCAATTGCTTCTTCAGTAAAATCACAGTCGCTTGCCCGTCGTCTCGTCGAATAAATGCACGAGCGCGGGATCTGGTTTAAGCCGGACCTTATCGCCCGGATTGAATTGATGACGTTCGCGGAACACCGCGACCACCTGCTCGCCGCCCAGCTTGGCGAATACCTGGGTTTCCGACCCGGTCGGCTCGACCACCACGATTTCCGCCTCCGCGCCGTCATCCGCGAGCGTAAAATGCTCGGGTCGCACGCCGTACACGATGGGCATGCCGTCGGAATTCGCGGGGGGCTTCGCAAGCGGAAGTGACACGCCGTTCGGGCCTTCGAAGGTGGCGACGCCGTTGACCTTCACCCGGCCTTTAAGGAAATTCATCGCCGGCGAGCCGATAAAGCTCGCCACGAACTGATTGTCCGGCCGGTCGTAGAGATCAAGCGGCGTCCCGATCTGTTCGACGATGCCGTCATGCATCACCACGATCTTGTCAGCCATGGTCATGGCTTCGATCTGGTCGTGGGTGACATAGACCGTGGTGGTTTTCAGCCGCTGGTGCAGTTCCTTGATTTCGGTGCGCATCGCGACGCGCAACTTTGCGTCGAGGTTGGATAGCGGCTCGTCGAACAGAAACACCTGCGGATCCCTGACGATGGCGCGTCCCATCGCGACGCGCTGGCGCTGGCCGCCCGAGAGCTGGCGCGGATAGCGATCCAACAGTGGCGTCAGGGCCAAAATTTCGGCGGCGCGCCTCACGCCTTTGTCGATCTCGTCCTTGCCCGCGCCGCGCAGCTTCAGCGAAAATCCCATGTTGTCGGCGACCGTCATATGCGGATAGAGCGCATAATTCTGGAACACCATCGCGATGTCGCGCTCTTTCGGCTGCACGTTGTTGACCACGCGGTCGCCGATCGAGATCGTGCCGGAGGTGATGTTTTCCAGTCCCGCCAGCATGCGCAACAGGGTCGATTTGCCGCAACCCGAAGGCCCCACCAGCACGACGAACGCGCCGTCCTCGATCGGAACGCTCACGCCATGCAGCACCTCAAAGCCGCCGAACGACTTTCGCACGTCGTGAATCTGTACCGAAGCCATGCAAATCACTCCCCGACAGCCGCACCGTTTGCCCGAAGGCGCGGCCCTGTTCTTGTTTGAGGCGTCTCATAACAGACTTTTTTGGAAAAGTCGTTGGATCAAAGTCGTAAGGATTGCGCTCCGGCGTTCAATTAGGCCTTGAACTATTAAAGCTGCCGGGTGTCGATTGGCCAAGTGTCCGTGCGCCGGTACCGACATTCCGCAACGCAACCGAAAACGCCATGTGCAAATGCCGTCTTCGGCACCAGGAGCGCTTGATCACGGAATTTATCAAAATCGGCGGATTCAACTTGACCCGACCCATGGGGCCGCCTCGATAAGGATTGCGGCCAGCCCCAGCCCTAAGGTGATTCGTGAGCTCTTCCGCACAATTCCTCAACGCTTCCGAGGCCGCCAAACGACTAGGCGTTTCCGTCAAGGCTTTGCGGCTATACGAGCAGCGTGGCCTGATCGCACCAGCCCGCACAGCGGCCGGCTGGCGCGCATATGGTCCCGATGAGATGGCCCGCGTTACCGAGATCACTGCATTGCGCGAACTCGGCCTTAGTCTCGGGCAAGCGGTGCGCGTTCTGGAAGGCGACGCTGAGAGTCTTGAACCGGCACTTGTCGCACACCAGGCAGCGCTTGAAGGTCGTGTTCAAAAACTCGTCGATGCCATCAATAAAGTTCGCCACTTGCGGACGGACCTTGCTAGCGGGCGGGAGCGCACTCCCAGCGAACCCACACGCGCGTTGCGACATGCTTCCAACTTCAGCGTCACCTTCAAACTCCCGTGGCCCTGGGGCGGCGAACGGTTTGAATTACAAGACATCCGCTCGCTAAACTACATCATTGGTCCGCTGGGTAGCGGCAAGACGCGATTGGCCAAGCTCATAGCGGAAACGCTGCCGGGAGCGGCGTTCCTGGGTCTGGATCGGCTGGCGCATGGAAGCGCGGCGGCCAAGATACAGCTGGAGCGCGATCCGACGCTCAAGGCGCGCGTCGATCAGTCGCTAACTCGGCTTGCCGAGGATGGCGCCACAATTTCTGAAGCCTTAGTCTGCCTGCTCTCAGGGCTGGAAACAGAAGGCGCAACGGTTCTGGTCATTGATATGCTGGAACAGGGGCTCGACAAAGTCAGCCAAGAAGCTCTGATCGCACATCTGCGCCGCCGTGCTTCCGGGTCCAGACCGCTCTTCTTTCTCACGCGATCCAGTTCAATTCTGGATTTGGACGCCGTGGGGAACGACGAAACAATCATCCTTTGTCCCGCCAATCACAGTGCCCCGACGAATGTGCATCCGTTCCCCGGATTCCCCGGCTTCGAGGCCGTCGTGACCTGTCTCGCATCGCCCGAAGTACGTGCACGGACGGAGGGTGTCATCGCGTGGCGACCTCAAGTCGCTTGATGACACCAAGACGGAGCAGCCATCGCGCACGTTGCGACGATATCGATTTGGCCTGATAACTCGGAGGTTTCGATGAAGGTCGCGGCCTACCAAGCTCCCCTTCTGCCTGCTGGCTCCATGGATGCTCTTGAACTCATTCGCGATCGCATCAAATGGTGTGAGACCGAGGGCGTGGGAATCCTGTGTTGTCCTGAGGCCGTGCTCGGAGGACTCGCAGACGATGCGCAATATCCTGACGAGTTTGCGATCAACGTCAAAAGCGGTCGGCTGGAAGCGCTACTCGCCCCTATCGCAAGCAAATCGGTGGCCGCAATCGTCGGATTTACCGAATCTGTCGGCGCAGGAAAACTCTACAATGCCGCCGCGGTGTTTCACGACGGAAGGGTCGTCGGCATCTATCGCAAGCGTCACCCGGCGATTCGAAGGTCCGTGTATAGCGCGGGAGATCAAAGCCCGGTGTTTGCCGTGGGCGATCTTTCGTTCGGGATCATGATTTGCCGCGATTCCAATTGCCCCGAGCTCGCTGCCGAATTGGTTGCGCACGGCGCCAGAGCCATCTTCGTGCCAAGCAACAATAGCCTTTCACCGGAAAAAGCCGATGTAGTTGCTTTAAGCCGAGCCGTCGACATCGCACGGGCACGGGACAACGAAGTGATGATCGTTCGAGCAGATGTCGCCGGTTGCACGGCAAACCTGATCTCTTTCGGTTCCTCTGCCATCGTGGATGCTCGTGGAACAGTCGTTCAAACCGGAGAACCGTTGTCGGAAGGCCTTCTCATTTCGGAAATCTAGACAAGAGGTCACGACAATGGGAGCCGACGCAGCAAACGTTGCGAACGTCGCGTTGGCATGTAAACATCTGCCGCAGGCACAGGATCGCGCCCAAAAACAAGGCGTTTGAGCTGCGGGAGAAACAATGAACAAGCCGCTAACCGGCGTCACCAGACGCAAACTTCGCTCGAGTGAGTGGTTCAATAATCCCCACAACCCGGGAATGACCGCCCTCTATCTTGAGCGCTACCTCAATTACGGCCTCACCCGCCACGAGCTGCAGTCCGGCAAGCCGATCATCGGCATCGCACAGACTGGCAACGATTTGTCGCCGTGCAACCGCCACCATCTCGAACTGGCGCACCGCGTGCGCGAGGGTATTCGCGAGGCCGGTGGCATCGCGATGGAATTCCCGGTGCACCCGATCCAAGAAACAGGTAAGCGCCCGACCGCAGCGCTCGATCGCAACCTCGCCTATCTCGGCCTGGTGGAAATCCTGTTCGGCTATCCGCTCGATGGCGTGGTGCTGACCACCGGCTGCGACAAGACCACCCCCGCCTGCATGATGGCGGCGGCGACAGTGAACATTCCCGCTATCGTATTGTCCGGCGGCCCGATGCTGAATGGATGGCACAACGGCGAGCGAACTGGCTCGGGCACCGTGGTCTGGAAATCCCGCGAGGAAATGGCCGCCGGCAAGATCGACTATGAAGAATTCATGGACATCGTGGCGTCGTCGGCACCATCGGTCGGCCACTGCAACACCATGGGGACGGCTTCGACCATGAATGCTCTGGCCGAGGCGCTCGGATTTTCGCTGCCGGGATGCGCGGCCATTCCTGCGCCCTATCGCGAGCGCGGTCAGATCGCCTACGAGACGGGCAAACGTGCCGTGCAGATGGTGTGGGAGGATCTGAAGCCATCGGATTTTCTCACCCGCGAGGCGTTCGAGAATTGCATCGTCGTCAATTCGGCGATCGGCGGCTCGACTAACGCGCCGATCCATATCAACGCGCTGGCGCGCCATATGGGCGTGGAATTGTCGATCGACGACTGGCAGAAGCACGGCCACGCCATTCCGTTGCTGGTGAACATGCAGCCCGCCGGCTTCTACCTCGGCGAAGAATTCCATCGCGCCGGCGGGGTGCCTTCGGTGGTGCACGAGTTGATGGCGCACGGCAAAATCCATGAGGACGCGTTGACCGTCAACGGCCATAGCATGGGCGAGAACTGCGCCGATGCGCCGAAGCCGGACGGCGACGTCATCAAGACCTACGACGGACCGCTGGTGCAGGAAGCCGGCTTCATCGTACTGCGCGGCAATCTGTTTGATTCCGCTATCATGAAGACCAGCGTGATCTCGGTGGAATTCCGTGAGCGCTATCTTTCAACGCCGGGCGATCTCGACGCCTTCGAAGGCCGCGCCATCGTATTCGAAGGCCCGGAGGATTATCACCACCGCATCGACGACGCCTCGCTGGATATCGACGAGCACTGCATCCTGTTCGTGCGCGGCACCGGCCCGATAGGCTATCCCGGCGGCGCCGAGGTCGTGAACATGCAGCCGCCGGCAGCGCTGATCAAGCGCGGCATCCACTCCCTGCCCTGCATCGGCGACGGGCGGCAGTCCGGTACTTCAGGCTCGCCGTCGATCCTGAATGCGACGCCGGAAGCCGCCGCCGATGGCGGCCTCGCAATCCTCAAGACCGGCGACAAGGTCCGCATCGACCTCAACAAGGGCAGCGCCAACATTCTGATCTCAGACGAGGAGTTGAAAAAGCGCCACGCTGAACTCAAAGCCGGCGGCGGCTTCAAGTATCCCGTAAATCAGACGCCGTGGCAGGAGTTGTATCGCTCCACGGTCGGCCAGCACGCCACCGGGGCCTGCCTCGAACTCGCCACGCGCTATCACGACATCGCCGGCACCGTCGGCGTGGCAAGAGATAATCATTAACTGTCAATCCGGAGCGCGCGTAGCACGAGCCCGGAATCCATAACCACCGCCGGGAGTATGGATTCCGGGCCCGCGCAAAAGGCGCGTCCCGGAATGACGAACTTCAAGTCATAACATCCAAGGAGAACACCATGTCCGACCGCCTGAAAGGCAAGCGCGCATTCGTCACCGCAGCCGCTGTAGGGATCGGCCGCGCCTGCGCCATTGCCTTTGCGCGCGAAGGCGCCAGCGTATTCGCCACCGACATCGACGAGGCGGGGCTGGCATTGCTCGCCAAGGACGGCGTGACTGAAGTGGCAAAACTCGACGTGCGCGACAGCGCCGCCGTCGCTGACATCGCCAAACGCGCTGGCAATATCGACATCCTGCTCAACGCCGCCGGCTTCGTGCATCACGGCACCGTGCTGGAGTGCTCCGACGATGAGTGGGATTTTTCGTTCGACCTTAACGTCAAGTCGATGCACCGGACTATCCGCGCTTTTCTGCCGAGCATGCTGGATGCCGGTCACGGCTCGATCGTCAACATCTCGTCGGCCGCAGGCGTGTTCAAGGCAGCACCAAACCGCTACGTCTACGGCGCGACGAAGGCCGCGGTCGCGGCGCTGACCCGAGCGGTCGCCACCGATTTCATCACCAAGGGCGTCAGGTGCAACTGCATCTGCCCTGGCACCATCGAGACTCCTTCAATGCTGAACCGCGCCGCCGCCGCGGGACCGCAGGGGCGCGAGATGTTCGTCTCCCGGCAGCCGATGGGACGCCTCGGCACCGCGGACGAGATCGGATCGCTCGCGGTCTATCTCGCCAGCGACGAGAGCGCGTTCACGACAGGCGTCGCGCATATCATCGATGGCGGCTGGACGCTGTAATTTCTCCCTCGCCCTTCGAGGCGCGCTGCAAGAGCGGGCGCACCTCAGGGTGACGGTTCAGTAAACGCAGCGTCATCCTGAGGTGCGAGACACGCGAAGCGTGCGAGCCGAAGGATGGCCACAAATATAGAAAGAGGACTTCACGATGAACAAAATAGATCTGAACGGCCGCTGCGCTGTCGTCACCGGCGGCGCGCAGGGTTTTGGGCGCGCGATCACCGAGCGTTTTGTGGCCTCCGGCGCCAAAGTCGCGATCTGGGATTTCGATGACGCGCTGGCGCAAAAGACCGCCAAGACCATCGGCGATGCGGTGATCGCGCTCAAGGTCGATGCCGCCGATCCCGCTTCGGTGGATGCGGCGCGGGACGCGACGCTGAAAGCGCTGGGGAAGATCGATATCCTGGTCAACAATGCGGGCATCGCGGGCGTCAACAAGCCCGTCACCGACCTGTCGTTCGAGGAATGGCGCCAGGTCATGCGCATCAATCTCGATGGCCCCTTCATCTGCTGCAAGGCCGTGGTGCCGACGATGAAGCAACAGAACTACGGGCGCATCGTGAACATCGCTTCCATCGCCGGCAAGGAAGGCAATCCCAACGCCTCGCATTATTCGGCTTCGAAAGCCGGTGTGATCGCCCTGACGAAATCGCTCGGCAAGGAACTTGCAGGCACCGATATCGCGGTCAACTGCGTGACGCCGGCCGCCGCCAAAACCGCGATCTTCGATCAGATGACACAACAGCACATCGACTTCATGCTGTCGAAGATCCCGCGCGGGCGTTTCCTCAAAGTGGAGGAGTTGGCGTCGCTGGTGGCTTGGATGTCATCGGAAGACTGTCTCTACACCACCGGCGCGGTGTTCGACATCTCCGGCGGCCGCGCGACATACTAAATACGATCAAACCGGAGTTTAGACTGATGCGGAAGATCACTCTCGCCGCCGTGGTGACGTTGCTGGCTGCCACCTCCGCGCTGGCGGAGGTCAAGCCGTTTCCCGCGAGTTTCAAGACGCAGATGGTCACAACCTCAGGCGCGCAGATTTTCGTGCGGGTCGGCGGCAAAGGCCCCGCGGTCGTGCTGCTGCATGGCTACGGCGAGACCGGTGACATGTGGCAACCGCTCGCCGCCAAACTCGCGGCCAATCACACCGTTGTCGTGCCGGATTTGCGCGGCATGGGGCTGTCATCGCATCCAGCCGGCGGTTACGACAAGAAGACGCAAGGCGGCGATGTCACTGGCGTGCTCGACGCGCTGAAAGTCGACAAGGCCGATGTCGTCGCGCACGATATCGGCAACATGGTCGCTTATGCTTTCACGGCGGAGCATCCGGACCGCGTCACGAAACTGGTGCTGATCGATGCGCCGGTGCCGGGCGTGGGGCCATGGGAAGAAGTGCTCAAAAATCCGCTGCTGTGGCATTTCCGTTTTGGCGGGCCGGACATGGAGCGCCTCGTCAAGGGACGCGAGCGCATCTACCTCGACCGCTTCTGGAACGAATTTTCCGCCGATCCCAAAAATTTTGATGAAGCGTCGCGCGTGCACTACGCAAAACTCTATGCAAAGCCCGGCGCGATGCATTCCGGTTTCGAGCAGTTCAAGGCCTTCGACCAGGACGCCATCGACAACAAGGCATTTCTTGCGAAGGGACCGCTGACGATGCCGGTGCTGGCGGTCGGGGGCGAGAAATCGTTCGGCCCGATGATGGCCACCGTGATGCGCGCTGCGGCCAGCAACGTGCAGGAAGCGATCGTCCCGCATTCGGGACATTGGATCATGGAAGAAAACCCCGACTATACCGTCAAACTGGTTTCGGATTTCCTGCAATGAGCTCAGCGGTTCGAACGAGACGGAACATCGGTTGAGCCTGAACCTCTACGACGTATCGGTTTGGGTGCTGCCGCTCGTCATTGCTATTACCTTTCACGAGGCCGCGCATGGTTTCGTCGCGCATCATTTTGGCGACAACACCGCTTGGGATCTCGGCCGCGTCAGTTTCAATCCGCTCAAGCACATTGATCCCATGGGCACGCTGATCCTGCCGGCGATCCTGCTGTTGTCGCACTCGCCATTTCTGTTCGGCTATGCCAAGCCGGTGCCGGTGAACTTTCGCGGGCTGCGCCATCCGCGGATCGACATGGTCTGGGTGGCGCTGGCCGGACCGGCCACGAACATCCTGCTGGCGCTATTCGCAGCGGCGACGTTCCATCTGCTGAATTACGCGCCGGCCAACGCCGTGCAATGGATCGCGGACAATCTCAAGAACGCGCTGGTCATCAACGTCGTGCTCGCCGTGTTCAACATGCTGCCGATCCCGCCGCTGGACGGCGGACGCGTCGCGGTGGGATTGCTGCCTAATTTTCTGGCGGTGCCGCTTTCGCGGCTGGAGCCCTATGGCATGATGATACTGATCGGAATTTTGATCGTGCTGCCGATCGCGGGGACGCAACTCGGGTTCAACCTCGATGTTGTCTCGGCGGTCATGCGCACGGCAACCAGCTATGTGATCCGGCTGGTGCTCGTCGTCACCGGGAACGTGTAGGGTGCGGCATGGCTGCGAAGAAACCTGAGGCGAAATTGATCAAGGCACCGGACAAGCTGATCGCGCGGCGCGCCGACACCAAGGCGCGCGCGGATTTCGCCACCTGGAAGATGATGGCGAAACTCAACGGCACCTCGTCGTTGCCAGCCGAAGCGCAAAGCTCTCTGGCCAGCTACAAGGCGCTGCTGGAAAAGATGACGGAGACCGACGCCACCGAGGCCACGATCCATCTACTCTACAGGAATTATTATGCGGAAATGGGCGGCGCCGGAACGCCGCCTGATATCAGCCTTCGCCCCAGCGATCCCGTTGCTGACAACGTCACGGCCTTCAAACGCCCGGCGCCTCGGCCGGCGAAGCCCGTCCCCTCCGGCCATGATGCTAAACCCCGGCTGCCCGTGGCGCTGATCTTCGCGGGCCTTGTCGTCGTCTATGTCGGAGTTCGATATTTCTGGCCGTGACGCGGCGCCTCTTCACCATGAGGAAGGCCATTTACTGCCACGGCTATACGCAGGGCCCGATCTTGGGCATGATCGCGGTCGCGCAGTCATCTCTAAAACCAAATCAAAATCAAAATCGGAGGGAACATGAAACGATCCATCGCGGCGCTGGTGCTGGCTACAAGTCTTGCATTCGCGGGTAACGCCTTCGCACAAGCTAAGCTCGACAAAGTCGTGAAAGTTGGAAGCCTCGGCGACCAGTCCGGCCTTTATCAGGACATCGGCGGGCCCGGCTCGACGGTCGCCGCGCAGATGGCGATCGACGATTCTGGATTGCTGGCAAAAGGCTGGAAGATCGATCTGATCTCGGCGGACCACCAGAACAAGCCGGACGTCGGCGTCAACATCGGCAAGCAATGGATCGACGTCGAAAAGGTCGATGTTTTCGTTGACCTTGCAAGCTCCGGCGTCGGTCTCGCCATCGCTAATCTCGCCAAGGAAAGAAACGTCGTCAATCTGAACTCCGGTTCGGCCTCATCGGACCTGACGGGCTCGCAGTGCTCGCCCAACACGGTGCATTGGGTGTACGACACCTTCATGCTCGCCAATGGTACCGGCAAGGCGCTGGTCAAATCCGGCGGCGACACATGGTTCTTCCTCACCGCCGATTATGCGTTCGGTCAGGCGCTCGAGCGCGACACCGCCGCGGTAGTCACGGCCAATGGCGGCAAGGTATTGGGCGAAGTCAAACACCCACTCAACACCGCCGATTTCTCCTCATTCCTGCTGCAGGCGCAAAGCTCGAAAGCAAAGATCATCGGTCTTGCCAATGCCGGCGGCGACACCACCAATGCGATCAAGCAGGCGGCGGAGTTCGGCATTGTCGCTGGCGGCCAAAAGCTCGCGGGAATGCTGCTGTTCATCACCGACGTCAATGCGCTCGGGTTGAAAACCGCGCAGGGCTTGAACTTCACCGAGACGTTCTACTGGGACATGAACGATCAGACCCGCGCCTTCACCAAGCGCTTCAACGAGAAGTTCAAGAAAAACCCGCCGACCATGGTTCAGGCTGGGGTGTATTCATCGCTGATCCATTATTTCAAGGCGCTCGAAGCGCTCGGCGGCAATCCGCATGACGGCCGGGCGGTGGTCGCCAAGATGAAGGAAATGCCGACCGACGACCCGCTGTTCGGCAAGGGCTCGATCCGCGCCGACGGCCGCAAGATTCACCCGGCCTATCTGTTCGAGGTGAAGAAGCCGGCGGAATCAAAATATCCGTGGGATTACTACAAGCTCGTCGCCACCATCCCCGCGGACGAAGCCTGGCTGCCGCTGGAGAAAAGCGTCTGTTCGCTGGTGAAGAAGAGTTGATCGACAACTTACGCCCTGCATGTGCGGGCACAATACGAGCGAAAAGGCTCGGCATTTAGCCGGGCCTTTTCACTTAATCATCCGGTCTCTCCGACGAGCTAGTAACTGATGCGGAGCCCGACGCCGCCATGAACGGTATTTCCGACCGGTTTGGGGCCAGCTGTTCCGTTGACGAAGACGTCGGCGACCATTCCGGTGGTGATCCTGAATCCCAGGCGCGCACCCATTTCGAACCAGCCCTGATTTCCGACGGTAGGCGTCACCGTGCCGACGTCGGTGATGGTAGCGACGATGCCGGAGTGTGTCGAAAATGACTGAACATAGCCGCCGTTGAGATTGGCTTCCACGCTCGTGCCGAACAGATGCGTCCACTGAGCGCCGATCTTGAACAGATTGGTGCGGTCGGAGCTTGTCCCGACGGACGCGGCAAACGGATTTAAGGTGGCGGCCGGATCGACGTAACCGTCCACGCGCTGCCAAAGCTGCCAGATTTCTCCGGATATGGCGAATTCGTCGCGCGCCGATACTCGGCTGATCCATCCGGCCCGGCCATAAACGCCATAGTCTTCGCTGTGCGTACGGCTTTCCAGCGACACGACGGTACCATCCGTCACGTAGCTCCGGCGGTACCGAACATCCTGGAATGGCGACAGGATCGCGCCGATGTCAAAGAACGGCCGCGATGCCCCCCACTCGACGAAATCGTATCGGAGCGCCAACGCGCCAATCGGAGCGCTGGTGACATTGTAACCGCCTTCGCCGTATTGCGTGTAGGCGACGCCGGCCAGAATCGACAGGCTCGGCGTGATGTTTTTCCGGCCATGCACCCCCGCCGAGAATGAACCGGCGGAGCCGAAGCCGCTGACACAATCGTTGCAGTTGACCTGCTCGTTCACACCCAGAAGCACCGTTCCGAGGACCCGGTTCGTGATCATCTGGTTATAGCGCGCATTGGCCACGTCCATGATCGAACCCGCGCTGGAATCCGCTCCGGTTGTCGGAGGCGGAGTGGGTGTCGGAGTTGGTGTCGGTAAGACAGCCGCACCCGCAGGGGCCGGCGGCATTGCAACCTGGATACCAAATGACAGCGCCGCGGTGAGCAGGAGCGACGGAAACTTTGTTCGGATCATTGCCCGCATAGGGCACCTCCCGGGTCGCCAGATCCCAATGGAGCCGCGCTGGCGTATTGCGTCGCCGAGCAAAGTCCGGCGGCGGCCGCGCAGGTCGAGGCGAAGGTCCAGGGCGGGTTGTTGGTTTTTTGAATTCCGGTCTGGCCGCCCGACGCTCTTATGATCGCGGTATCGCCGGGCTGCAATAATTCCACGCACTCAATTTTCTTGTTGGCGGCGGTGGGACGGGTGCAAACGCGGCTTTTCCCATCCTGAAGTACGACGACCGAGCGAAACCTTTCCGACAATATATCGAGCGTCGTTCCGCGGACGCCGATCGCCGCCAGCGGGGTCGTGATCGTATATGCCGTCTTGTCGGAATTTCCGGTTACGAACCGGACCGATCCGGATGCCGCCCTGATGGCAATATCGCTAAATGTTTGCCCGCCGGAGAAGACAGTTCTATCGAGTTTGAGAGTAGAGCCTGGTCCAAGCGACAGATTGGTGCTGTCGGCCATGACAAACCGCGCTGCGCTATCGCCACCGGTGCGAACGGTCTCATCACGCACCACAGGCTCGCCGACGCTGATTCTTTGAGACCCGGCACCCACGCGAACAACTTCGTTCTTGATGACCGCAGCCTGACCAACTTGTTGCGCAAAGGAAGGATTGACCCCCCAACCCGCTGCAAGCAGAAATGCTCCCAGCGCCCACGTCGAATATTGAGATTGCATGTTCGCGGACCGATCCAAATTTCGTAACCAATGTATCTGATGCGTCGATGCCGGGCTGTTGCGCAGAAGACACAAGGCTCTAAATTAAAATCGATGATTCTAGTTTGCATCAAACAAAAAGCGTCAAGAACGTGGCAGATCGGCTGTTGCGCCGATAGGCGGCTCGTTTGACTCTCGTGCACCCCGTTGCCGGATTCGCGCGAGGTACTACCGCAATAGGTTTGGCCGTCTTTCTGCTGTGCTATTTAGGATTGCTGATCGGAATAGACGTTCCGGGTCAGCCATATTTCGATGAAACGCACTATGTTCCGGCCGCGCGGCAACTTCTCGAAACCGGCTTCAGCATTCCAACGCGCAATCTTGAACATCCGCCGCTGGCCAAAGAATTGATTGCACTGTCGATCTGGTTGTTTGGCGACAACCCGTTCGGCTGGCGGACGTTCAGCGCGCTGTTTGGCGGACTGGCGGTGACGGGCATCTATCTGTGCGGACTCGCAGTGTTTGATAGCCGTCGCGCCGCGGTTTGGACCGCATCGATTGCTGCCCTCAATCAAATGCTGTTCGTGCAAGCGCGCGTGGCAATGCTGGACATTTTTTCGCTCGCCTTTGTTGTTTGGGGTCTAGCGTTCTTCTTCATGAGTTTTCGCGAGAACGTTCGAACACGACGCCTGCTCTATGCCACCGGACTTTGCCTTGGGCTCGCGACGGCATGCAAGTGGAACGGCATATTGGCGTGGGGACTGTGCATGGCGACCTTCATGGTCGTGCTGACGATGCGACAATGGCAAACCGTATTCGTCGAAAGCCGCAATACCGATTGGTACCGTCCGGACCTCTGGACCGATGTCCGCTCGATCGATTGGGTCCTGGCGCTCGGATTGATTCCGCTGGCGAGTTACTTCGCCACGTTTCTGCCGATCTATGGGATAGCCCCCGGCGCGCTCGTGGAAGCGCAACGGCGAATTTTCCAGGACAACGCGCACTTGTCCACGCCGCATCCCTACATGAGTAGCTGGCCGAGCTGGCCGCTGCTGCTGCGGCCGATGTGGTTCCTGTTTGAAAAGATAGCGCCGGACAGCTATTTGGGCGTCGCGTCGCTCGGCAATCCCGTTATTTGCTGGAGCGCAATTCCCGCACTTCTTGTATGTCTGCACGACTGGATTGTGTCGCGTCGGCGTGACGCCTTTCTGATCGTCGCAAGCTATTCCGCGCTCTATTTCTCGTGGATCGCGGTGCCACGCGCCGTCGGATTTTCGTATTACTATTTGCCCGCGATTACGGTTGCCAGTCTGGCGTTGACCTATTGCCTGTTCCGCGGCGGCTCGAAACTGTTCGTTTGGAGCCGATGGATATTCCTGGCGGCGGCTTTCGCCTGCTTTGTGCTGTTTCTGCCGATCACGTCCGCATCCGTAGGGATTTCGATCGCAACCTATGAGCGCCTGATGTGGCTGAACAGCTGGCCTTGATAGTGATGCGTCAGCCCCGCCCCTTAACCCGGAAAATCACCGGCAAGGTGAAACTTAGTCCCTCGTCCGCGACCAGCGGCGGCGGCGGCGGCATGGGATCGGATCGGCGCACCATCGCCAGCGCGGCTTCATCGAAAGCTGCGTCGCCCGATCCCTTGACGATGCTGGTGGACAGTACATGGCCCATGCGGTCGATTGCGAAACTCACAACGATCTCGGCGGTCTTTTGCTGGCGTTCCGCCGGATAGCGCTTGTGCCTGTCGAGATGCGCGACCAGTTCCTTCTGCCACGTCACGCGCATGCGTTGCGCGCTCTCGCCGGTGCCTTGTGCGGGAGCAACCGAGCGCGGTCCCTCCTTGATGGTTTCGGAACTTGGCGTTGCCGTAGCTTCAGCCGCGACAGACTCGGTCGAGGCGGAGGTCTGCACCGCGGATTTTTCCGGCTCGTCTTCTTTGGGCTTTTTCGAATCGTTTGTCGTCACCATCCGATCCGGATCTTCGGTCTCGGTTGGCGTGTCCTTGGGAAGTTCAGTTTCCTTTACTACCGCCTTCTGCTCGGCGAGCGCGGGAGATGCAACGGAGGCATCGGTATCGGGACCCGGCGGCAAATCGGTCGCTTCAATATGCGGCGACATCATCTCGAGACCGATCTCGATGGCCGGTGCGCCCAAGGAATCGTCTAGTTCATCGGGCTGCAGATGCGCGACCGCCAGCGCCGCGCAGCCGATGTGAAGCGCCAGCGCGATAGTGCCTGCGATAATCCAGAGGCTTCGCGATGGCTTTGAAGCTTCCAGATCGGACATCGGGATGTGCGCAATCGAAGACATGAAATTACGGCTTCGGAATTTCTGATGCGGCAGGTGGCGGCAGCGCGCCCTCGGGCACGCCTTCGAGCGCCACCAGCTTGAGCTTCGAGTAACCGCCGGCGCGCAATATCTCCAGCACGTCCATCAGTTCGCCGTAGGGCACGGCGCGGTCAGCGCGCAGAAAAATAAAACGATCCTTGTTGGCGTCGGGCGCGGCATCCAGAGTACGCACGAGATCGACGCGCTTCACCATATTCTCGCCGATCGCGACCGCAAGGTCGGCTTTGATACTCACGTAAGTTGGCTTGTCCGGCTTCTTCTGGGGGGTCGCGGTCGACGATGGCAGGTCGACGGGCAGATCCACCGTCGACAGCGGCGCCGCCACCATGAAGATGATCAGCAGAACCAGAATGACGTCGATGAAGGGCGTGACGTTGATCTCATGCGTTTCCGCAAAATCATCATCGTCATCGAAATTTCCCTCGGAGATCGACGCGCCCACCGCTCGTTACTCCGCCGCGCGGGAATGCGGGGCGCTGACATGGGTGCGATCGAGATCGCGCGACAACAGCCGCCCCGCCGCGCCGGACGCGCGGCCGACCAGCTCGAGATAGCCTTTCGTCACCCGCGCGAAGTGATTGTAGATGATGACCGCTGGAATGGCGGCGACAAGCCCGATGGCGGTCGCCAGCAGCGCTTCGGCGATGCCGGGCGCGACGACGGCAAGATTGGTGGTCTGCGCCTTCGAAATCCCGATGAAGCTGTTCATGATGCCCCACACCGTGCCGAACAGGCCGACAAAGGGCGATGTCGCGCCGATGGTCGCGAGCAGCCCCATGCCGAGCCGCACCCGCCGCGCCTCGGCGCGTACGATTTCGCCAAAGCTCGATGCCGCGCGCTCTTTGATGCCGCTGTCGCTGGAAATCCCGGCCGACATCCGCGCCTCACGCATCGCCGCCGCCAGCAGCGATGCCAGCACGCTCTTTTTCGGGCCAAGCGCGAACTGCGCTTCCGCCAGCGATCTCGCATCGCCGATCTGACTGAGCGCCCCGCGCAACCGGCGCTGCGCGAAAGAAAGTTCGATCATCTTGGCGATGAAGATGGTCCAAGTCACCAGCGAAGCGAACGCGAGCCCGATCATAACGGCCTTGACCAGCACATCCGCCGATAAAAACATCGACCACGGCGACAATTCGCGCAGTGCCGGCGCCAGGTTTTTCAGAAGTCTACCAGAGCCGTCGGTAGGCACCGGCGTCAGTTCGGTGCTGGTCGGAACCGGGACGGACTGAATTGAAGACGACGGTTGAGATATCGCGGGCGGTTGCGGCAGCGCGGGAGATTGAACTGACGGCGCCGTGACGGGTGTTGATACAACGGCTCGCGGCGGCGCTGACTGCTGCGCTTGCGCGGGCGCGGCGTTCTGCGCGGGGGGCGCGATGTTTTGCGCAGACGACGGCGAGACGAACGCCAGCATCGCTATCGCTGCGATCGCGCCATATCCCGCTCGAAAAAACAACGTCTTCATACTTCGGCCCAGGTGCGGATGAGGTTGTGATAGATACCCGTCAATTTGACCGTTTCACGGTCATCTCGCCCAAGCCGCTCGACAAGATTTTGAATTGCGGTGTCGAGATCGAAAATGAGGCTGCGGGCGTGGGCATCCCGTATCATGCTCTGCAGCCAGAAAAAAGACGCCACGCGTGTGCCGCGCGTCACCGGCGTCACCAGATGCAAACTGGACGCAGGATAAAGTACGAGATCGCCCGCCGGCAGCTTGATTTCGTGGGATCCGAAGTTGTCTTCGACCACCAGTTCGCCGCCGTCATATTCATCGGGTTCCGATAAAAACAACGTTACCGACAGATCGGTGCGGATACGCAGCCCGGTCAGGTGATCTCCGCGCACGGCATTGTCGACATGCACGCCGAAGTGATGGCCCTGCGCTGCGGTGTAGCGGTTGAACAGCGGCGGAAAAATCCGCAGCGGGATCGCCGCCGACACGAAACGCGGATTCGAGGTCAACGCGGAAAGAATGCGGTTGCCGAGTTTACGCGAAAGCTCGCTGTCCGGCGGCAGCTGCTCGTTGCTCTTGACCAGCGCGGACTGCGCGCCGGCCGTCGAGCGGCCGTCCTCCCAGTCGCATGCGTCCATGACGCGACGGAAATCCGCCACATCTGCCTTGCTGAGCACCTCGGGGACGCAAATCAGCATCGGTACCTCCTGGTTGCAACGTCATCCTGAGGTGCGCGCCACTTAGCGCGCCTCGAAGGATGGTGGCGAGCACTTTGTCGACATCCTTCGAGGCTCGCCAGGCGATCGCGCAAGCGCGATCGGGCTCGCACCTCGGGATGACGGCAGCACGCACCCTCAGAACCGCGCCGAAAGCACCATCTGCGCGTTGCGGCCCGGCGCCACCAGCACGAACGGCGCAGCACTTTGATAGAGAGCATCGTAGTACAATTTGTTGGTGATGTTGTTGACGAACAGTTTCGCCGTCCAGTTCGGAGAAACCTTGGCCTCGACGAATGCGTCGAAACGCCAGTAGTCCGGCAGCGAGGTGCCCTGATTCGCGGCGAGGAACGTGCCGCCGTAAATTTTGGAGCGATAGGTCGCCTGCCCGCCGATCTCCCAGATGTCCGTAAGCTGATATTTGGTCAGAACGTTGAACGATTGATGCGCGACGTTGGCAAGCTGCAGGCCGACATTGCTCGTATACAGGATCGTGTTCGCGGGCGGGACGAGGGATTTTGTCACCTCCGAACGCATCAAGACGAGACCGGCGAACAGGCTCCATTTGTCGGTGATCTTGCCGCCGACGCCGAGATCGATGCCCTGAATACGATAGGCCGCGCCTGCGGAGATGCAGGAAACGTTCGCGGGCGTGCCGTTGGAATTGGGCGGCGGGGGCGGATTCGGATAGGGGCAGATCGCCGACTGCGTCGCCGGCGTGATGTTGCGCGATTCCCTCGCGTTGTCCTTTTCGGTCTGAAATAGCGCAGCCGTCACCAGCAGATGGCGATCGAACAATTCCCATTTGGTACCGACTTCCACCGCCCTGTTCAGTTCGGGCCCGAAGATCTGGTTGGGGTTGCCGTTCAGGACGGGAGCAAGGCCACCATATTGCGTCGCCGTCCCGTCAAACTCCGCGCCCACCGGGTTCGATGAAGTGGCATAGGCCGCATAGATGCTGCCAATCGGCACCGGCTTGACCACAATGCCGACGTTGAAGTTCGGCATGCCGAAATGCGCCGACTGCTGGCCAAAGGTGTTCGGTACGTTGTTCACCGTGGCGTAGCCGCTGGTGTTGATCTGGTAGTCGTCGTAGCGGACGCCGCCATTCAGGATGACGAGATCGTTCCAGTTGGCGGTGTCGATGACGTAGGCGCTCTTGGTATCGATGCCGATCTTGGTCGGAAGCCCCACCAGCGTCGGCGGCGTGGGAAATGGCAGAAACGTGTATTGCGGATTGAAAACACTAACGCCCTGCAGCGAGTTGCCGGTGAACCCCCCGGGCAGCGCTTCCGACGTCAGGCCGGAATATTTATCAATGCTCGCACGCTCCTGCGAGATCTCGACGCCGGCGACCGCGGCGTTGCGCCAGCCGAAAAGGTTGAACTTGTAGGCCGCCTCGGTCTGGTTAACGACGATGTCGGTGACCTGGTAGCGGCTTTGTGGGTTCAAGCTGAGGGTGGACGCCGAAAGTGGCGTCTTGAGCACCGGAGATTCGGGCAGCGTGCCAATATAGTTCAGGATGGATTCTCCAACCCTGACCTTGTTGCTGAGCACAAGGTCCGGCGTGATCGCGACCTCACCGTTGATCGTTCCGATGTCCTGGTTGATCTTCTGGAAATCGCGATTGACGAAACCGTAAAACGTGCTGCGATTGACGCCGTATTCCGTGAATGGCCCGCCGGCTGTCGTTGACGTGCTCGGGCGATAGTAGGGCACGCCGAAGTCAGGTATGCCGTGTATGTCGGTGTGAATGTATCCCGCCGTAATCTTGACCGCATCGAGCGGTTTCCAGGTGGTGGCGACGAATGCCCCGCTGCGGTCGTCGGTGATGTAGTTTCGACCCGCGACATTGGCATCCTGGAACATGCCGCCGGCCCGGATTGCAAATGTCGGGCTGATCACCTGATTGACGTCGAGCACGATGCGCTTGGTCTGGTCGGTGCCGAACTGGGTGTCGGCGTTGTAGAAGCTGCGGTCGGTATTCGCCTGCTTGGTGACGATGTTGATCGCGCCGCCGGTGGTGCCGCGGCCGGCGAATGACGATCCCGGCCCGCGCAGGATCTCGACCTGCTCGGTGAAGAAGTTCTCGCGGACGCTGACGCCGGGATCGCGCACGCCGTCGATGAAGATGTCGTTGCGCGCGTCGAAGCCGCGGATGAAGAAGCGGTCGCCGAATGCGTTGCCGCCTTCTCCGGTGCCGAGCGTGACGCCCGCGGTGGTTCGCACGGCCTCCTTCAGTGTATTGGCGTTCTTGTCTTCGAGAATTTCCTTGGTGAGAACCGTCACCGACTTCGGCGTGTTGACCAGCTTCTCGGGAAATTTGCTCGACTGCTGCAGCCGGTCGCCCTTGTACGGCGCGGCCGGATCGGCATAGGGATCGCGGTCAGTGCGCAGGCCGCCGGCATTGGGAAACGGCACCGCGGCGACCCGCGCAGGCTGAGAGCGCCGCGCCGCACGCCGAAGCGCGGTGCGCGCCCGGAGCTGATCCGGTGATGGCTTCGACACGGCAGGACGTGGCCGGGCTACAGGGGCATCGACCGTCACCGGCGGCAGGTTTGACTGCTGCGCTTCCGCACCCGAGAACGACGCCACCGCGATGAGGCCCGCGACCGCTGAAACTTTCCTGCCGGAATAATCGACCGTGTCGTTTACCGCATGGATCGTCGCGTTCCCGCGCAACGATCTCGGCATCTTTGCCCCACCCATCGTTCGTCCCCAACCCCAAACCGGAACACGCAAAAACGCGCGTGAACGTGAGCGAGTTGGTATCGAGCGAAAAAATTTGGGTCAACGCGAATGGCTCTAATTAAGCCCCTGAAATGTTTGAATTTATCCAGATCGAAACGGTTCTAAATATGATTTTAATCTGCGCCGCGCATGGCACGAACGATTGCGCTTTGACGTGATTTTATAGCCACATATTGAAACGGTTCTAAATCGCCCCGCCGAATAAAACACGGCGCCGATATCAGTCCGTGCTCGGCGGCTTCATCAGCGAAAACAACTCATCGATCGTTCGCTGCGCGGATTGGCGTACGCTATCCGTCTGGTCCATGCCGGCGATATGAATCCCCCCTACCACCGCTTTGATTTCGTCGCGGAAGTCGGTGAGAAACCGCAGAGGATCCGGAGAATTGTTCGCAACGCGGGCGACGAGACCCGTGATCAAAATCTGACAAGCGAGCATGCGCCCGTTCAACTCATCCATCGTCGGCTCCCGGTGGTTGTCTGGCGATGTGATATGGACGACGAGCGCCGCGGTTACAACATTGCCACGGCGCGCGGCGTCGCACGCACGCAGGCGATGAGGGGCGCGATCAGGCGAGCTTGACGGAAACCTTTCCGAACGCGCCGAAATCGGCTTCGAAAAAATCGCCCGCCTGTATCGGCAGCGGCGGGTGGCAGGTCCCGGTTGTCACCACGTCGCCCTCGCGCAGCGTAATTCCCAGCGATCGAAGCTCGTTGGCAAGCCAGGTCAACGCAACGCGGGGATCGCCTAGCACGTTCTTGCCGTGACCGACAAAACGTTGGCCGCGTAACGTGACCACCGGCTTCTCTTCGATGAGATTGACCGCGCGCCAATCCGCCGTGGTTGCAGGTCCCAGCACAAACAGATGGGCACAGGCATTGTCGGCGATGAGCTGCGCTTCTCCGGCGGCGGCGAAATCTGCAAAGCGCGAGTCCGGCAACTCGATTGCCGGGTGAAGACTGGCCACGGCATCCAGGACTTCATCGATATCGTAAGGCGTTGGCCGGGGCGGCAGGCTTCGTCCCATGCGAAAGGCAAATTCGGGTTCGCCGACCTGCATCTCGTTGCCCTGCATCGGCGCCGTGCCGCCATCGGGAATCACGCGTCCAGCGAAGATGCATCCCGCCATCGGCCCGGCGACGTTGATGTGTTTCTGGCCGGCTTCGCTGGTGGCCGCGATTTTCCAGCCGAACAGGCCTGTCGCGGATGCTTTCTCCATTGCTCGTTGGATGGCGTATCCTTCGGCGCGGCTGGAAGGCCGCACCGACGGTTGGAGATCGCCGGTCTTGCTCCCCGTCTCCCAGTGATCGCTGAGTATCTTCGCCGCGGCCGCTAGCTTGTCGTCGTCGAGCATTTTGTGCGCTCCGAATGGCAATAACCCACGCTCGGGCGTTTGCAGAACATGAACATTTGGCAACTTAGGACGGTTTCAAGCATTAGTGTGTTTACATAGCAATTGCGGGCATTTAACAGCGATTTGTGGTGTGCGCCCGAATAGCGCTGAGCGTTGAGAAAAGCTCTGTTGAATCGTTAAGCTTTCGAATCACGTAGACCGTTTTTGGATCACATGGCCAAACCGAGACTTACCCGCTGGACTACGATTTTGCTCGCCGTGCTTCTTCTAATCGGAGGCTATGCGGCTTGGAAGCATTTCTCCGCAGGCAAAGATACGCAAGCCGGCAATACTCAAAATCGGCCTGCCGCCGCGCAAACGGCAGCCGTGCCGGTCACCCTTGCAACAGTCGAGAAGACTGACTTTCCGGTCTATCTGAATGGGCTCGGAACGGTTCAGGGCTTTAATACCGTCGTCGTCCGCACGCGCGTTGACGGCCAGATCGACAAGATCGCTTTCACCGAAGGCCAACTGGTCAAGCAAGGCGATGTGCTCGCCCAGATCGACCCCCGGCCGTTCCAGGCCGCGCTCGACCAAGCCAATGCCAAGAAGGCGCAGGATCAGGCCAATCTAGCCAACGCCAATCTTGACCTGCAGCGCTACACCAAGCTTGGCGAGTTCGCAACTCGCCAGCAGACCGACACCCAGCGCTCCACGGTGCAGCAGGTCACCGCGCAGATTGCCGCCGACGATGCGGCGATCTCGAACGCACAGACTCAGCTCGACTACGCCACCGTCAGGGCTCCGATCGCCGGCGTGACCGGCTTTCGTCAGGTCGATCAGGGCAACATCGTCAATGCTTCGACGCAGACCGGGATCGTGACGATCGCGCAGATCGAGCCGATCGCCGTTGTGTTCACGGCGCCGGAAACGCAATTGACGGAGATCAATCGTTCGCAAGCGACCAGCCCGCTGAAGGTGATAGCGCTCACGACCGACGGCAAGAAGAAGCTCTCGGAGGGGCTGTTGTCGGTTGTCAACAATCAGGTCGATACCACCAGCGGCACCATTCGTCTCAAGGCCACCTTCGATAACAAAGAGCATGCGCTGTGGCCGGGGCAGTCGGTATCGACACGGCTCCTGGTCACCACGTTAAGGGACGCAACGGTGATTCCCGATGACGGCGTCCAACGCGGAACCGATGGGCTTTATGCTTTCGCCGTCAATGCGGACAACAAGGCCGAGATGCGCAAGATCAAAGTCTCGGCTTCAATCGACGGACGCTCCGTGATCGAAGATGGTCTTAAGCCCGGCGAGCGGGTCATCGTCGCCGGACAGTTCAAGGTGCAGCAGGGCTCGACCGTATCGATCGCAGTCGCTGCGTCCGAACAGCCGCCTGCGAAAGCCAAGGCCGACTAGTCATGGCGCACATCTCGCACGAGAGCGAAAGCACGCACGAAAGCATCTCGGCGCCGTTCATCCGGTATCCTATCGCTACCTCGCTGCTGATGGCGGGCATTCTGTTCGTCGGACTTGTGGCCTATCCCCTGCTGCCGGTGGCGCCCCTGCCCCAGGTCGATTTTCCCACCATCCAGGTCGCTGCATCGTTGCCGGGCGGCAGCCCGGAAACCATGGCGTCGTCAGTGGCGCAGCCGCTGGAGCGGCAGTTGGCGCAGATCCCCGGCGTCGCACAGATGACGTCAACGAGTTCGCTGGGCACCGCCGCGGTGACCATCCAGTTCGACCTCAACCGGTCGATCGATGGTGCGGCGAATGACGTGCAGGCCGCGATCAACGCCGCCAGCGGTCAGCTGCCTAAAAATCTGCCCTCGCCGCCGACGTACCGGAAGATCAATCCCGCGGATTCGCCGATCCTTCTGCTTTCCGCGACATCGGACACGTTGCCGCTGACTACGGTCAGCGACGCCGTCGACGCCCAGCTTGCGCAGCAGATCAGCCAGATCGGCGGCGTCGGCCAGGTCTCGATCGGCGGCCAGCAGAAACCGGCTGTTCGTATCCAGATCGATCCCGCAAAGCTGGTGGCCAAGGGACTGTCGCTGGAAGACGTGCGCGCCCAGATCGCGATCACGACCGTCGATAGTCCCAAGGGCAATATCGACGGCGAGACCCGCAGCTACACGATCTACGCCAACGACCAGCTTCCGGCCTCAAAGGACTGGAACGACGTCATCGTCGCCTACCGCAACGGCGGCCCGCTGCGCATACGCGACATCGGTCAGGCGGTCACCGGCCCAGAAGATGCAAAACAAGCAGCGTGGGCCGACGGCAAGCGCGGCGTCTTTCTCGTCGTGTTCAAGCAGCCCGGCGCCAACGTCATCGACACCGTCGACAAGATCAAGGGCCGGCTGCCGGGACTGGTCGCCGCTATACCGCCGGCCATCAAGATCAACATTCTCAGCGACCGGACGCAAACGATCCGCGCCGCGGTGGAAGACGTGCAGTTCACGCTGCTGCTCACCATCGCGCTCGTGGTGATGGTGATCTTCATTTTCCTGCGCAGCATATGGGCGACGATTATTCCGAGCATCACCGTGCCGCTCGCCCTGCTCGGCGCGTGTTCGCTGATGTGGATATTCGGCTATACCCTCGACAATCTCTCGCTGATGGCGCTGACGATTTCGGTCGGCTTCGTCGTCGACGACGCCATCGTCATGCTGGAGAACATCACGCGCTATATCGAGGAAGGTGAGAAACCGATGGCCGCCGCCTTCAAAGGAGCAGCCGAGATCGGGTTCACCATCGTTTCGATCAGCGTCTCGCTGGTGGCGGTGCTGATCCCGCTGCTGCTGATGGGCGGCATCATCGGGCGGCTGTTCCGCGAGTTCGCGGTCACGCTCACGATGGCAATCTTCGTATCGCTGATCGTATCGCTGACGCTGACGCCGATGATGGCTTCGCGCTTCCTGCGCGCCGAGAAGGAAACGCGGCACGGAAGATTTTACAAATGGAGCGAGCGCGCTTTCGATGCGCTGCTCCACGCCTATGAACGCGGGCTCGATCTTGCGCTGAGCTGGCGCCTGACCACGCTTGCGATCTTCTTTGCGACGTTAGGCCTTTCGGTCTATCTGTTCGTCATCATCCCCAAGGGCTTCTTTCCGCAGCAGGATACCGGGCTGATTACGGCCGCATCAGAAGCGGGACAGGATATTTCCTTCGCCGACATGAAGCGGCATCAGGAACAGTTGGGCGACATCGTACGCGCCGATCCTGACGTCGCGACCGTGGCGATGGCTATCGGCGGCAGCGGCGGCGCACTCAACACCGGCCGTATGTTCATTACGCTGAAGCCGCGCAGCGAGCGCAAATCGTCAGCGCAGCAAATCATCGCGCGGCTGCGTCCGAAACTGGACAAGGTGCAGGGTGCGCGGCTGTTCATGCAGGCGGCGCAGGACGTTCGCCTCGGCGGCCGCTCCACGCGCACGCAGTTCGAATTCACCCTGCAGGACGCAAATTTGGACGAGTTGAACGACCTCGCGCCGAAGATCCTCAACAAGATGAAGACGCTGCCCGAGTTGCGCGACGTGGCGACCGACCAGCAGACCAACGGCACGACGCTGACGCTGACGATCGACCGCGACAACGCCTCGCGGTTCGGCATCCAGCCGCAATTGATCGACGACACGCTCTACGACGCGTTCGGTCAGCGTCAGGTGACGCAGTATTTCACCCAGCTCAACAGCTACCACGTGATTCTGGAAATTCTTCCCGAGCTGCAGGGCAATCTCGACACGCTCAGCAAGCTTTACATCAAGTCGCCGACCACCGGCGATCAGGTGCCGCTGTCGGCATTTGCGAAATGGAGCAGCGTGCCGGTGCGGCCGCTTTCGATCAGCCACCAGGGCCAGTTTCCCGCGATCACGATCAGCTTCAATCTCGCGCAGGGCGTGGCGCTCGGCCAGGCGACCGACGCCGTGCAGAACGCGATGGCGGAGCTAGGCGCGCCGCCCACCCTCAATTCAAGCTTTCAGGGTACCGCGCAGGCGTTCCAGCAATCGCTGGGAACCGTTCCATTGTTGATCATGGCGGCGCTCGTGGTGGTCTATCTGATCCTCGGCATTCTCTATGAGAGCTACATCCACCCGCTAACGATTCTGTCGACGCTGCCATCGGCCGGCGTCGGCGCCCTCGCGATCCTGATGCTGTTTGGATACGACTTCAGCCTGATCGCGCTGATCGGCATCATTCTGCTGATCGGCATCGTCAAGAAGAACGGCATCATGATGGTGGACTTCGCCATCTCCGCCGAGCGCGAGGAAAATCTGCCGTCCGAGCAGGCTATCCGCAAGGCGGCCATCCTGCGGTTTCGCCCGATCATGATGACGACGATGGCGGCGATGCTGGGCGGCGTGCCGCTGATGCTGGGAAGCGGTACCGGATCGGAAATCCGCCAGCCGCTCGGCTATGCGATGGTCGGCGGCCTGCTCGTCAGCCAGGCACTGACACTCTTCACGACGCCGGTGGTGTACCTCTATCTCGACAAGCTTTCGAATGCGCTTTCCGGCTGGGGCCGCTCGAACAAGCCTGACAGCGAACGGACGATGCCGGAGCATGGCGCGGTCAAGGAAGCCGCGGAGTGAACTGACGTTACCGCGGCGGAGACTTACCCCCTCGGCTTTTTTGGTTCGACGATTTCGAACATCGGCGTGAACGTATCGAAAAGTGACAGCAGTTCGAGCAGCTTTGCGCCATTGCCTTCGATCTTGATATGGCCCGCGCCCACCGCTTCCGGAAACGTCGTCTGCTGCATCATGATCGCGTTCAGCGTCTTGCGCGTCAGCGTCAACGTCGCGTCGGCATGTTCCGCGCGGGCGCCCGAGCGGTGCGTCAGCGCGGAATGTTCGAGGTTGAGTACGTAGGTCTGTCCGGTATCGGTGAACACCCAGTTCAGCACTGCGTGTTTGCCATCGGCCTTGGCGCCGTTAAGACGCACCGCGAGCAGATCGAAGAACGTATCGAGCGGCAGCGCCGCCAGCGCGTCCGGCGCTACGCCGCGCGCATTCATCTTCGGCAGGCCGTTGCGTAGCTCGTGCGCCGCGAACAAATACGAGTTTCGCCAAGTCGCGGCTTCCGCGAGATAGCCTAGCTGCTCATAGGTGTCGGCGGCGAGCGCCCTCGCCGCTTCGTTGGCCGGATCGGCGAACACCAGATGATTGGCGATCTCGGCTACGAAACGAAATTCGCCTTTGGCGAAATCCGCGCGCGCCTTTTTCAGCGCGGCATCGAAACCGCCCATGTACTCGACGAATTTCTTTGCAGCCTCGACCGGCGGCAAGGGATCGAGATGCGCCGGATTGCCGTCGTACCAGCCGAGATATTTCTGATAGATCGCCTTGGCGTTGTGACGAACGGTGCCGTAATAGCCGCGCGCATACCATTCGTGCGCAAGGCTGTCCGGCAATTCCAGCAGCTCCGCGATTTCATTCGGCGTGTGGCCGTGATTGCACAGCCGCAGCGTCTGGTCGTGGACGTATTTGTAGAGATCGCGCTGCTTGGCGAGATAGCTCTTGATTTCCGTGCCTCCCCAGACCGGCCAGTGATGCTGCCCGATCAGCACATCGGCCTGATCGCCGAACGTTTCCAGCGCGATGTCGATGTAGCGCGACCACGCGCGTGAATCGCGCACCTCGGCGCCGCGAAACGGCAGCAGGTTGTGAAAATTGTGAACGCAGTTCTCCGCCATGTTGAGACATTTGAAAGCCGGATAGAACATGTGCATTTCGGCGGGCGCTTCTCAGTCCGGCGCCATCAGGAAAACGATCTTCACGCCATCAACCACGCGCTCCTCGAGGTCGTGGGTGATCAGGTCGGTCGGCGCGATCAGCGTCACCGTGCCGCTTGATAGCGTCTTGCCCAGACCGGCATCGACCTGCCCTTTGACGCCTTTCGGCAGCAGCGCGCCGAATTGATATTGCGCGCGCCGCACCATCGCAGTTCCCGCAAGCACGTTCTCCTGCGCGATCGCCTCGACAAATCCTTCGGGCGCAAGCACCGTCACTTTGCCGGCGTCGACATCGGCCTGCGAGATGACACCCTTTACGCCACCCCAATGGTCGGTGTGCGAATGGGTGTAGATGACAGCCGTCACCGGCCGCTTGCCGCGATGCTGATAGTAAAGCTCCAGCCCCGCGCGCGCCGTTTCCATCGACACCAGGGGATCGATCGCGATCACGCCAGTGTCGCCTTCGATAAGGGTCATGTTGGAAATATCGAAGCCGCGGATTTGATAGATGCCAGGCACGACCTCGAACAGGCCGTGCCGGAAGTTGAGCTGCGATTGCCGCCACAGGCTGGGATTGACGGTGTCGGGCGCGTGATCGTCCTTCAGGAAAGCATAGTCGGCCATGCTCCAGACGGTGCGGCCGGTGTCGTGCTTGACGGTGGCGTCAGGCAGGCTCGCGATGAAGCCGCGTTCGGCGTCAACAAAATCCTGGCGATTGCCGAACGGCAATTCGCCGAGCACCGCGGCATTGGCAGCAGCGACTGATGGCTCCGCGTCGTGTTGAGTGGACATGTTCGCTCCCCGGATTTTTTATTTCTTAGAGAAGAACTTAGCACAATTTCCTCATTCCGGGGCGCGATGCTTTCTTCCCTCTCCCCTTGCGGGAGAGGGTGGCGAGAAATGAACGTTAGCGAATTCGCGCCGGGTGAGGGGTTGCCTTGAAATGGTACGCTTCACCCCTCACCCGCCCTCACTTCGTTCGGGCACCCTCTCCCGCAAGGGGAGAGGGAAAGAAGCCGCGCGCGACGTCTACATTCACCCCGTGCCGAGATAAACTTTCTGCACCTGCGGATCGTTGGCGAGGTCGGCGGCGGTGCCGGACAGCACGCTCTTACCGACCTGCAGCACCGTGGCGAAGTCCGAGACCTCCAGCGCAAGCTCAATCGACTGCTCGGCCAGCAGGATCGTCAGCCCTTCCTTGTGCAGCGTCGTGAAAGTCTCGTACATCAACTCCACGATCGCCGGCGCCAGGCCCAGCGATGGCTCATCGAGCATCAGCAATTTGGGATCGCTCATCAGTGCGCGGCCGACCGCGAGCATCTGCCGTTCGCCGCCGGACATGGTGCCGGCGCGCTGCGTGCGGCGTTCGGCAAGTTTCGGAAAGATCTGGTAGACACGCTGCAGCAGCGCCGCGATGCGCGCCTTTTCATTCAGCGGCGTCGCACCGAGCAGCAAGTTATTCTCGACGCTCTGCTGCACAAACAGCCGCCAGCCCTCCGGCGACAGCGCGAGACCCTTTCGAACGATAGCGAACGCGGTCTTGCCGCCGATCTCCTCGCCGTTGAACAGGATCGATCCGGAGTGAACGGGGATGAGCCCGGCGATGGCATTCAGCGTCGTGGTTTTGCCGCCGCCATTGGAGCCGAGCAACGCGACCACACTGCCCTGCGGCACCTCAAGCGACACGTCCGACACGCCGATCAGGTCGCCGTAGCGCACCTCCAGATGCTCGATCCGCAGCAGCGGCGTGGTCATGCGATGGGCCCGCCCATCAACTCCACCGGTGTATGGCCCGCCGCGGCCTTGGCGGCGCGCGTCCCGAGATAGGCTGCGATCACCGCGGGGTTGCTGGTCACTTCGCGCGGATTGCCGCGCGCGATTTCGCGGCCTTGGTGAAACACCACCACACGCGTCGCCAGCGACATGATGACTTCCATGATGTGCTCGACGATGACAAGCGTGATCCCGGAGCGATGGATATCGCGCACCAGGTCGATCGCAAGCTGCACTTCGCGCAGCGTCAGCCCCGCCATCGCTTCATCGAGCAGCAGGATTTTCGGCTCGGTCGCGAGCGCACGCGCGATCTCAAGCCGCTTGCGACCGGGCGTACCAAGCGAGCGCGCCGGCGCGTTCGCCAGCTTGCTCATGCCGACGCGCTCCAGCACCGCGCGCGCTTTGATTTCGGCCTCGGCGCGGTGCGGCGTGCGCAAGAACGCGCCGATCATTACGTTCTCCAGCACCGACATGCCTTCAAAAGTCTGCGGCACCTGAAAGGTGCGGGCCAGGCCAAGACGCGCGCGGGCTTCAGGCGTCAGATCGGTGATGTCGTGGCCTTCGAACAAGACCTTGCCCGAGGTCGAAAGGAGATCGCCGGTCAGACAGTTGAAAAGCGTCGATTTCCCCGCGCCGTTGGGTCCGATCAGTCCGAGGATATCGCCCTGCTCCAGGGTGACCGATGCCCTGTCGACGGCCTTGAAGCTGCCAAAGGCCTTGGTGACGTCGCGTGCTTCAAGGAGCATGGGTGGCTCCTTCCGCGACAACAATACCACTGGGCGCGTCAGGCGTTTTGCGGCGGTTAGCCCAAAGACGGTTGATCAAGGTCAGAACGCCGCCGGGCTGAAAGCGCGCGATCAGCACGATGATCGCGCCATAGACGACGAACGTAAGTCCAGCGCCCTTGCCGCCAAGCAGATTGTTGGAGATTTCCTCCAGCGGCACCAGGATCGCCGCACCGACGAGCGGACCGAACAAAAGTCCGGCGCCGCCGAGCGCGGCCATGATCAGTATCTTCACCGAGATCAGGATGCCGAGCCCCAACTCGGGGTCGACGAAGCCGAACATCATCGCATAGAGCGCGCCGGCCACGCTGGTCAGCCCCGCGCTCAACATGAAGGCGTAGAGCTTGACGCGGCTGGCAGGCGCGCCCAGCGAGCGCGCCGCGCGTTCGGAGTCCTTGATGGCGCGGAGATAAAAGCCCATGCGGCTGTTGTTCATCCACCAGGTTATCCCGAGCGTCACCAGCAGCAGCGCGAGGAACAGATAGTAGTAAGGCAGCGCCGAAATGAACGAGAGGTCGAACACGTTGCGCGGCACCGTCGGGCCGCTCAGGCCCACGGCAGCGCCGAGATATTCGGTGTTGGTGACGATCAATCGGACGAGCTCGGCCACGGCGATGGTCGCCATGCTGAAATAGTGTCCGGACAGCCGCAGCGTCGGCACGCCGATGACGGCGGCAATCGCGACGCTGACGACAATGCCGACGGGAATCCCGACCAGTGGCGACAGCGCGAAGTGTGAATAGGCGGCCATCGCCGCGTACGCGCCGCAGCCAAAGAACACCACGTGTCCGACCGATACCTGGCCCGCATAGCCGCCGACGATATTCCATGCCGACGCCGCGATGGCGTAGAGCAGGATCAGCGCGCCGAGTCGTTGCTGGAATGGCGAGGAGAACAGCAGCGGGTACGCAATGACGAGCGCGAGCACCACCGAGAGCCAGACCGCGCGCCGCATCACATCTTGCCCATCAAGCCCTGCGGCCGGAACCAGAGGAAGCCGAGAAACACCGAATACACCACCATGTCTTTGTAGACGGCGCCGATCCAGTACGCCGACAGGGATTCCAGCACGCCGATCAGAAGCCCCGCCACCAGCGCGCCTGGTACGCTGCCGAATCCGCCGAGTGACACCGTGACAAAGGCGACGATGCCGAGCGTCTCGCCGACCGTCGGCACGATGTAGAAAAACGTCGCGATCAGCGCACCGGCGATGCCGGTCACCGCGGCTGCGATTGCCCAAGCAATGGCCTGCATGGTGTCAGGACGAATTCCCATCAGCTGCGCAGCGGTGGAGTCTTCAGACACCGCAAGCATCTTCGAGCCCAGCGTGGTGCGCGTCAGCAGCAGGTGCAAGCCGAGCGTCACCGCCAGCGCGACGATGCCCGCCAGCAACCGCGACGCCTGAATTCGAATGCCGAGAACGTCGTAGGTGCCGCCGACGATGTTCTCGGGCAACGACAGAAAGTTGGCGCCGAACCACCAGAACACCGAATAGCGCAACAGCAGTGCGAGCCCGAAGGTGCCGAGAATCTGCGCCAGCATCGGCCCCTTCATGACGCTACGGATCAGCCCGAAATAGACGATGACGCCGAGTGTCGCCAGCACCAGCGCGGCAATTGGCGCGCCCAGCAGTGGCCCCGCCCCCAGCAGAGTGAAGACCATGAAGGCCACGTACATTCCGAGCATGACGAAATCGCCATGCGCGAAATTGACGATGTTCATCATGCCCCAGATCAGCGTGAGGCCCGACGAGAACAAGGCATACACCGCGCCCAACAACAAGCCGCCGACGATCACCTGAACGAGGACCAAGGACATGAGGCGCGCGCGTTTTCGAATAAGCCGATGCAGCGATTACGAGCTATCGGGGGATGAGGCCGGCCTATCGTCCCCGCCAACGAGGAGCCCGGCAAGCGCAAAAAGAAGGCGGGCTTTGCGCCCGCCCTCGATTGGTTTTACCAGCCCTTGTAAGGCATCACAGGCGGCTTGGTGTCGCCGCCTTTCGGGAACACGGGCACGTAGTTCTCGCCGTCCTGCAACTGGATCATCAGGCCGGATGCCAAGGTGTTCTGGCCCTTTTCGTCGAACTTGACGCCCTTGTATCCGATCATGAGCTGATTGGGTTTCAGATCGGTGGCCTTCAGCGCCGCCTGGATTTTGGCCGGCTCGGTCGAGCCCGCGCGGTCGATGGCTTCCATCAGCACGAGGAAACCCTGCATTTGCCGTGCGGCGGTGTCGTCCATCTCGTCGCCGCTCTTCTTTTTGTACATGTCGGCGATAATAGCGGTCGCCGATCCCGGCGCGCCGACGCTCCACGACGAGCGGTTGAACACGCCCTGCGATATTTTACCGACCGCCTTGATGAAAGACGCATCGGAATATCCGGCGTCATCGGCGATCATCATCGCCGGCTTGTAGTCGAGCGCCTGCATGGTCTTCTGATACAGGATAGCATCCGAGGCATAGGCGATCATGATGACGACGTCGGGCTTCTTCTCCTTGAGCTGCAGCACCTGGCTCTGCACGTCGGTGGCGTTGACGGCATAGGCGATGTCCTGCGACACGCTCATGCCGTTTTCCTTGAACACGCTGGTTACGACGCTGGCGACCGAAGTGCCGTATTCGGTGTTGTCATGCACGAGCGCGACGTTGTCAGTCTTGGCGCCGCTCGCCTTCATGTCCTTGAGGAAATCGTAATAGAGTTTGGCGAAGTCGGCGGCCACTGGCGTGACGCGGAAGAAAAACTTGAAGCCGCGCTCGGTGAGGTTGGCTGCAACGGACTCGCCGTTGACGAAGGGAATTCCGTATTTTTCGGCGATCGCGCTAGCGGTAAGCGTGATGCCCGACTGATAGGATCCTGTCAGCGCGACGACCTTCTCTTCGGTGATCAGGCGCAGCGTCTGATTTTGCCCGGTAGCGGGGCTGCCCTGGTTGTCGGCGAACACCACATCGACCTTGGCGCCGCCGAGGCCGGCGAGCCCGGCATTCTTGGCGAGCGGAAAATCCTTAAGCTCGGGATGCGCGTTGTTGATGATGTCCATCGCGACTTCAATCGCGGCCTTGGCATGGACGCCGGCGCTCGCAGCACCGCCGCTCAACGGAAACACCGCGCCGATCTTGACCGTCTTGTCCTGGGCGGAAGCCGCGCCCGACAGCATCACGGAAACCGAGGCGGCGCAAAGCAGCCCGACGATATGCTTAAGTCTCATGTTGACCCTCTCCGAAAACGCTTCACCCAAACCACGCCATGACGCCGCAACGTCCGAGGACAAGGCCCACCGCGTCCATTGTATTTGTTGGCGCGCCAGCATTGCATGCCGCCTTCACAGGGGCAAGTTTACCGCCGCCGGGCATATAGCGCCGCGCTTCATTCAGGGAACGCTCTACCCGGGCGCCGATGCCCTTTCGCTGGGCAGATCGGCCTTGATGCCGATGTAGATGGTGTTACTCGAAGTGCGGTCCTGAAGCGAATTGTCGAACGTCACCATGTGCGTGTCCGCCGTTGCGAGCACGGCTGCCATCGCGGACTGGAAAGCCTCGTCCGGCGGATCGTTCGACCACAGCGCAAATACGCCGCGAGGACGCAGGTGCTCAGCGAGCCTTCGCAGCCCCTCGGGTTCGTACAGTGCCGCATGGCGCGGATGCAGCAGGTTGCGCGGCGAATGATCGATGTCGACCAGCACCGCGTCGAAGCGGCGGCCGGGCGTTTGCGGATCGTAGCCTTCAGCGGAATTCGTCATCGCGAAGAAGTCGCCATTGACCAATCGGCAGCGCGGATCGGCCTTGAGCATTTTGCCGAGCGGAAGCAGACCGCGCTCGTGCCATTCGATCACTTCGGCGAGTGCATCGACTACGATCAGCGACCCGACGTGCGAATTCTCAAGCACCGCGTGCGCGGTGTAACCTAAGCCGAGGCCACCGACGACAATGTCGAGGTTCGATCCATCCAGTGCCTCCAGTCCCATTCGCGCCAGCGCAATTTCGGCGACGGTAAACAAACTGGACATCAGGAATTCGTCACCGAGCTTGATCTCGTAGACGTCTTCGCCGGTGGAGAGCTGCTTTCGCCGCCGCAGGCTGAGCGTGCCCATCGCTGTCGGACGGAAATCCAGCTCTTCGAAATACGCACTCATGCGTCACCCTGCCCGTCCGGTCGTGAAAAGCCTGCCCGAAAACGGTCACGGGTTCGCCGCAAGGAAATTACAAGGGCTCCCGCGCTTGCCAAGTCCGGCATCCAGCGCGTAGAACGGGCGCCTGTCGGTATTGCGAATTCCTTGTCGCAGTTCGCTTTATGCAGCTGATATTACGGAAGTTATTGGGGAATGGTGTAACGGTAGCACAACAGACTCTGACTCTGTTTGTCTAGGTTCGAATCCTAGTTCCCCAGCCAAATTAGTATCCGGTGACTTCCGAAATAGTCCAGCTGTTCGCCAATAATCCAGAAATTTCAGGATTTTGTGCTCCTCGCCCTGCCAACGGGTTCCAGTGGAAGCCGACGCTCCCTGTGTAGCAAAATGTGTAGTATGGTGCGCAGAAACCTGTGACGACCGTCGTCCGGTATTGATCTTGGGCAGCGAACTCGCCGCCTTCCAAGTGCTCAAGCGCGTCCAGAACAAGCGGCCCTGCAAGCCTGGCGAAATCTATGGCGCACGCCACCAACGAGCGCAGCGCCAACGCACCGAAGACGGTCGGCGAATACAAGGCGTCGCATGGCCCCGGATGCGGATGCTGTTCGACCAAGCCCTCGCGCCTGACGAAGCAAACCCGCAGCGGCGCCAAGAGCTTTCCGACGGCGCGGCCCTGGATGATCAGCCACTGAGGTCTTAGGCACGAGCGCAAACGGTCGTGGTCTTGCGGAAAACTTTCGTTTTTCCGGGCTCCCACTCGAGCATAGGGATAAATTAGCTTCGCCAGCTACGTGAAAGCTGGCACACCCCTTGCCTCAATGTTGTGCATGACGCACGTTCAGGCGAAAGCCAGCATTGCCGCACGGACACAGCCATGACGGAAACCATCGCCGCGATCGTCGCTGCGCATCGCGCCGGCGCTACATCCCCCGCGCAGACCGTCGCGCGCAGCTTTGCGCGCATCCGCGAGCATGGCGATCCCGCCATCTTCATCGCGCTGCGCGACGAGGCCGAGGCGGTCGCGGAAGCGCGGACGCTGTCTGCCAGAGATGCCGCGCAGCTTCCGCTGTATGGCATTCCTGTCGCCGTAAAGGACAATATCGACGTCGCGGGGTTGCCGACCACGGCCGCCTGCCCAGCCTTCGCCTACAACCCGTCGCTCGATGCCACCTCGGTCGCAAAACTGCGCGCCGCCGGCGCCATCGTCATCGGCAAAACTAATCTCGACCAGTTCGCCACCGGCCTGGTCGGCGTGCGCTCGCCTTACGGCATCCCGAAAAATCCGCTGCGCGCCGATCTTATTCCCGGAGGCTCCAGTTCGGGCTCGGCGGTGGCGGTATCCGGCGGGACTGGTGCCGCTTGCGCTCGGCACCGACACCGCCGGCTCCGGCCGCGTTCCGGCGATGCTGAACAACATCGTCGGGCTGAAGCCCAGCCTCGGATTGATCTCGACCGCCGGCGTCGTGCCGGCCTGCCGTACGCTGGATTGCGTGTCGGTCTTTTCGCTTACCGTCGACGACGCCATGACCGCGCTGACGGCGATGGCGGGACCGGATGGCGCCGATCCATTTTCGTGCGACCGGCCGCTGGCGCGCATGGACGATTTTCCCCGTCATCTGAGACTCGGTGTGCCGCGCAACGGGCAACTGATTTTCTTCGGCGACAAAGCTTCGGAGAAATCCTACGACGAGGCGCAGGCGCGATGGACGGCGCTCGGCGCGACGCTGGTGGAATTCGATCTCGAGCCGCTCTATGAGACCGCCCGGCTGCTCTACGAAGGACCTTGGGTCGCCGAGCGTTATCTGGTGATCCGCGATCTCCTGGCGTCGTCGCCGGATGCCATTCACCCGGTGACGCGCGAAATCACCATCGCCGGGGCGCGGCTCAGCGCCGCCGATACATTCGCCGCGCTCTATCGGCTGCAAGCGTTGCGCAAGACCAGCGAGCGCGCCTTCGCCAACATCGACGCGCTGGTGCTGCCGACGGCGCCTACGGCGTACACGACCGCGCAGGTGCTGGCCAATCCGATCGAGCTCAACAGCCGTCTTGGCACCTACACCAATTTCGTCAACCTGCTGGATTTGTGCGGCCTCGCGCTGCCCGCGGCGATGCGCGACGACGGCATTCCGTTCGGTATCACGCTGCTGGCGCCCGCGGGACGCGACGCCAAGCTCGCCAGCATCGGACGCGTGTTTCATGCCGACACGAAATTGACTATGGGGAGCAAGGATCTTGTCCAGCCCTCGCTCCCTGCATTGCCGGCCGAGGCAAATAAGGACGAGATCGCGATTGCGGTGGTCGGCGCTCATCTGTCGGGCATGGCGCTCAATGGCGAGTTGAAAGTGCTGGGCGGGCGGTTGCTGACGGCAACGGAAACGGCGCCGGATTACAAACTCTATGCTCTCAAGGGCACCATGCCGCCCAAGCCCGGGATGGTGCGCGTCGAATCCGGCGCGGGACGTTCGATCGCGGTGGAGGTGTGGGCTTTATCGGCCGCGGCGTTCGGAAAGTTCGTCGCTGCGATTCCGTCGCCGTTGTCGATCGGCACGGTCAAACTTGCCGACGGCTCCGGCGTGAAGGGATTTCTGGTCGAACCCGCAGCCATCACCGGCGCGCGCGACATCTCCGCGTTCGGCGGCTGGCGCGCGTTCATGGCGGAAGCTGCGATACCTGCGAAATGAGCTAAACCGACACCGCGTAGAGTTCGTACTCGCCGCGCACGAGCTCGATATGCGCGCGCATCGCCGCCGCGGCGCCAGTGCGGTCGCCGCGCATGATCGCCATCACCACGCGGTCGTGCTCGACGTGCGATTTCGCCAGCCGTCCGAGATTACGAAATTGCGCGCGGCGAAACGGCTGGACCCGCACCCGCGTTGCCAGCGTCATCTCTGCAATGTAACCGTTCTGCGAGCCGGCATAGATCGCGTTATGAAACCGCTCGTTGACCTCGTGAAATCGCTCGGGATTGCCGGCATAGCTCAACAGCCGCAGCTCCTCATGCACGGCTTCGAGCGCATGACGCTCCGCAGCCGGCATGCGCTCCGCCGCAAGACCCGCACATAGCGCCTCAAGCTCGGCCATCGCTTCGAACATGCCGGTGAGCCGTGCGAGCGAGGGGCGCGCCACCACCGCACCGCGATGCGCGCGCGAATCCACCAGGCCGCTCGCCGCCAACTGCCGTAGCGCTTCGCGCACCGGCGTGCGCGATACACTGAATCGCCGTGCTATGTCGGTCTCGTCGAGAGCTCGCGCCCGGCGCCAAGGCGCCGCGCACGATCTCGTCGGCCAGTTGCAGACGCAATTCTTCGGCGCGGGTGATTTTGCCGAAAGAAAGCTGCGCGCGGTCGACGCGGCGAACGGGTTCGCTGTCCCGCGCTTTTGCCGGACGCTGCGCGGCGTCCGCTGGAAAATTGTCGAGGCTCATGATTAGAGATTCCGCGGTTCGTCGATGATGCTGACATGCGCGGCGACGATCCGCCAGCCTTGCGGAAAGCGCACCCAGGTCTGCATCTGCCGCCCGACCTTGCCGGGCAACGCATCGCGGTAAAACAACGTTGACGCCACGGCGGTGTCGCGGCCATACGAGGTGATCACCGTTTGCGCGGTCTTGCGCATCAATCCCACCGGCGAGCGTCCGGCGCGAAACGCCATGATCGCATCATAGCCATAGAGATTTTCGCCGATGCCATAGCGGAGCGTGCGCTTGTCGGGATGAAACAACTCATCAAGCACCGCAACATCGTTCGACACCAGCGCCGCTTCGTAGCGCGCGAACTGCGCGCTCACTTCGGCAAGCACGTCTGGCAGATCGATTTCCATCAGAATTCCTTCGGGCGTGGGGCAGCTGCTACACCCCTGCGCTCCAGCGCATAGGCCACGCGCAGCGCGACATCCTCGCGCCACGGCGCGGCGATGATCTGCACGCCGATCGGCATCGGATGGAGCGGCACCGGCACCGCAACCACGGGCAGTCCGATGAACGAAATTGGCTGGGTGTGAATGCCGATATTGGCGCGTACCGGCAACTCGACGCCATCCAGCACGAAGGTTTGCTGGCCGAGTTTCGGCGCGACGCACGGCGTCGCCGGCGCGATGATGACATCGACCTCTTTGAACAGCTCCAACACGCGAGCGCGATACCAGCGGCGGAATTTCTGCGCGCGGTCAGCCAGCGGCGCGGGGATCATCGCGCCTGCCAGCAGGCGATCGCGCACCGCGGGATCAAAATCGTTCGGGCGCTCGCGCAGACGATCGAGATGTAGTGAAGCGCCTTCGGTGGTGGATATCACATAGGCCGCGGCGCGAGCGCGCGCGGCTTCCGGGATTTCGATCTCATGTGTCGTGCCCAGCGCTTTGCTGACATGCGTCACCGCTTCCATTGCTTCGGGAAAAACGTTCTTTTGGAAATAGCCGTTGGCAATCGCGATGCGAAGGCCGCCGATATCCTGCGCCAGCAGCGCGCTCACCGACTCCGCCGGGCGCGTCGTGCAGGCTGCGTCGTCGGCATCAGGTCCCTGCATCGCATCATAGGCCAGTGCGAGATCGTCGACGCTTCGCGCGAACGGGCCGAGATGATCGAAGCTCGCGACGAACGGAAACGAGCGCGCGCGCGACAGCCGGCCGTAGGTTGGCTTCAGGCCGAAGATGCCGCAGAACGATGAGGGCACCCGGATCGAACCGTTGGTGTCCGAACCCAGTGCTATTGGAACAAGTCCGCCGCCGACCGCGCCGCCGGAGCCACCGGACGAGCCGCCGGTCATGCGCGTGGTGTCATGCGGATTGCGCGACGGCCCGTCATGAACATTTTCGCCGGTGAAATCGTAGGCGTATTCGCCCATGTTGAGCGCGCCCAACGAGTACCGCGCCCGCGGCTTCCATGCGTTCGACCAATGTGGCGTCCCGCGGCGAAGGCTTGAGGTCGCGGTTGATCTTCGAACCCGCGCGGGTGGCAAGGCCCTGCACATCGAACAGGTTCTTCACCGCGAACGGCACGCCCGCCAGCGGGCCAGCATTTTTTCCGGCGGCGATCGCGGCATCGACGGCGCGGGCTTTGGCGCGTGCGCGCTCCGCGGTGACATCGGTGAATGCGTTCAGAACTGGATTATGCCGGGCGATGCGCGCAAGCGCGGCTTCGGTCACGGCGAGAGCGGACATCTTGCGCCCGGCGACCGCACGCGCAATTTCCGACGCCGGCAGCCATTCGCCGTTGGCAGTGGCGACAGCGGCCATGGCGCGATCAGGCTGCAAAGACACTGGCCGGCTCGGTTTCATCGGGCAGCGGAAATTCGTCGACCAGCTTCGCGAGCCGGAACGAGACCTCGAGATTGGCGCGCACCGCCGGCTTCCACGCGTCTTCGATCGGCAGCGCAAGCGCCTTGCCGACGGCGTCGATATAGTCGTCGAGCGGATCGGACATTCACTCCCTCATTATTTCTTGTCGTTCAATGGACCGGCAGCGGCGGATGCGGGATCGCCGTCAGCAGTTCTTTTGTATACGCATCCTGCGGATCGCCCAACACGCGTTCCGCCGTCCCCTCTTCGACGATGCGGCCCGACCGCATCACGATGACCCGATCGCACAGCAGCCGCACCACGTTCAGATCATGCGACACGAACAGATAGCTCATGCCCATCGACGCTTTCAAGTCCTGCAGCAGGTTGAGCACCACCGCCTGCACCGAAACGTCCAGCGCCGCCGTCGGCTCGTCCAGGATCACCAGCTTCGGATGCAGCGCGATGGCACGCGCGATGCCGACGCGGGCCTTCTGACCGCCCGACAATTGATGCGGAAAACGATCCAGCAGGTTGACCGGCAGACCGACCAGTCCGGCAAGTTCTTCGCAGCGGGCGCGCAGCGCGTCGCGCCTCTTGACACTGCCGAGCTGCATGATCGGATCGGCGATCGCGCGCACGGCGGTGAAACGCGGATTGAGACTGTCGGTCGGATCCTGAAACACCATCTGGATGCTCTTGCGCAGCGGGAGCCGCGCGAAGGTATTGGGCGGCATGGCGCCGATGTCGTCTCCGTCGAACACGATACGGCCGGAGGTCTGGTCCAAAAGCCGCATCACCATCATCGATGTCGTGGATTTGCCGCAGCCGGATTCGCCGACCAAGCCGACGCTCTCGCCGTGCCCTACACTAAAACTGATGCCATCGACGGCGATGAATTTTTCCGGCTCGGTGGGCGGCTTGCGCGAGAACAGTTTTCCCATCACGGCGGTTGCGCCCTGACGCGGGTATTCTTTCACGAGTTTTTCGACGACGAGAAGGGGCTTGGGTTCACCGCCAAACGCCGGCGTAACGGCCTGAGGCGATGGCAACGCCGCCGCTTCCTCTATCGGCAACAAATCGCGAAGCGACACACCAAGTCTTGGCGTCGCGCGCATCAGCTTCTTGGTGTAGGCGTGCCCGGGATTGGCGAAGATGTCAGCCGACGACGCGGTCTCGACCACGCGGCCCTTTTCCATCACCACGACGCGGTCGCAATACGCCGCCGCCAATCCGAGATCGTGCGTGATCAGGATCGTCGACATGCCGCGGCTTTTCGTCAGTTCGACGATCAGGTCCATCACGGCTTTTTGCGTGGTGACGTCGAGACCCGTCGTCGGCTCATCGGCGATCAGAAGCTGCGGATTACAGGCCAGCGCCAACGCGATCACGACGCGCTGGCACATGCCGCCGGACAATTCGAACGGATACGAGTGATAGCGCTCGCGCGGTCGCGCGATCTTCACCGCTTCCAGCGCCTCGATCGCTTTTTCGCCGCGATCAGTGCTGGTGGATTGCACGTGCTGGCGCAGCACGTCCTCGATCTGGTCGCCCACCTTGCGGATCGGATTGAGCGCCGCGCGCGGGTTCTGGAAGATCATCGAGATTTCGCGGCCGCGCAGGTCGCGCATCTGGTCTTCGGTCGCGGCCTTGACGTCGACGCCGGAGAACATCACCGAACCCTCGGCGATCTTGCCGGCGCGGTCGAGAATCCGCATCACCGCGTAGGAAGTTACCGATTTGCCCGAGCCGGATTCGCCGACGATGCCGAGCGTCTCGCCCTTGGCAACGGATATGTTGACGTGCTGCACGGCCTTGACGATGCCGCGCCGGGTGGCGAATTCAACGGTAAGATCGTTGACGTCGAGCAGCGGCTGCACGGTCATGAGGTCACGTCCTTCGGCTCGGATCGAAAATGTCGCGCAGGCCGTCGCCGAGCAGGTTGAAACAAAACACCGCGACCATCAGCGCGAGGCCGGGAAACAGTGCGATCCACCACTCGCCCGACACCATGAAGCCCGCGCCCTCCGCGACCATGATGCCCCATTCGGCGGTTGGCGGCCGCACCCCGAGGCCGATGAAGGAAAGCCCGGCAGCGTTGAGGATCGCGTAACCCATGGTCAGCGACATCTGCACGATCATGATCGGCATGATGTTCGGCAGGATATGCACCAAGAGGATGCGATATTCGCCATTGCCCGAAAGCCGCGCGGCTTGAACGAAACCGGCATCGCGCCGCACATTGGCTTCGGCGCGGGCGACGCGCGCATAAAGCGGAAAGTTCACGATCGCGGTGGCGATGATGATGTTCTGCACGGTATTGCCGAGCGCAGCGACGATGCCCATCGCCAGCACGAACAGCGGAAACGCCATGATGGTATCGGCGACGCGGCCGACGATGCGGTCAGTCCAGCCGCCGAAATAACCCGCCGCGATGCCGGCGAGTCCGCCCATCAGGAAGACGAGGACAACGGAGGCGACGGCGATGAAGGTGTCGAGCCGCGTCGCGACGATGACGCGGCTGAAAATATCGCGGCCGAGCTGGTCGGTGCCAAACCAATGCGCGGCCGACGGCGGCTTCAGCGCCGCGGCGGTGTCGCTACGCCAGGGGATCGTAAGGCACAATATAGGGACCGAACAGCGCGGCGAATACGATCACGACCAACAATCCGAACGCGAACGCGGTGACGCGGTTTTCGCCGAGCACATAACGCGTGTGCTCGAAGATGGCGGCGAGGCCGGAGGTGCGTGCGGTTTCGACCAATGGCGGTGCGACGATGCTCATGCTTGCAACCTCATGCTTCCAGGCTCAGCCTTCCAGCCGCACGCGGGGATCGATCACGCCATAGAGAATGTCGATCGTCAGATTGAGCAGCACGTACATGACTGCCATCGTCAGCACGAAGCCCTGCACCGGCGCGAAATCCGACGAAATCAGCGCTTCCACCGCGTAGGAGCCGATGCCGGGCCAAGCGAACACCTTCTCTACCAGCACATTGGCGCCGAGCAGGAACGAGAACACCATCGAGAGCGTGGTGATGACCGGCAGCATCGCATTGCGAAAGGCGTAGGTAACAATCACCGTCGCCGGAGAAAGACCGCTGGCGCGCGCGGTTCGCACGAAATCCGACGACAGCACCGCGAGCATCGAGGCGCGGGTCATGCGCGCGATCGGCGCCAACGAAAAAATCGCCAGCGTCATGGCCGGCAGGATGAGCTGGCTCAGCGCGGAGCGAAAAGTCTCGAAGTCGCGCGCGATCAGTGCGTCGATCAGATAGAAGCCGGTCACCGCCGGAGGTGCTGAATAAAACACGTCGAGCCGCCCCAGCGGCGCCGGCGACCATCCGAGCTTGAAGTAAAAAATATAGACGAGCACCAACCCGGTGAAGAACACCGGCAGCGATACACCGGCGGTGGTCGTCACCCGGCACAGATGATCGATCCACGAGCCCGGTCTGGTGGCGGCGAGAATGCCGAGCGGAATCGCAATCACGATCGACACCACGAGGCCGAGCAGCGTCAGCTCCGCCGACGCCGGCAGGCGGTTGCGGATTTCGGTCGCGACCGGCTGGCCGGTCGTGAGCGAATTGCCGAAATCGCCATGCGCGAGATCGGCGGTGTAGCGGAAGAATTGCTCGATCAGCGGCTTGTCGAGGCCGAGCTTCTTGCGAATTTGCTCGACGGCGACCTTGTCGGCCGCGGGACCGGCGAAATACGCGGCGGGATCGCCTGGCAGCGCACGCGTCAGCAGGAACGTCACGATCACCACTCCGATCAGGCTCGGGATCGCGAACATCAGCCGCTTGCCGATCATGGTCAGCATGGTGGAAGGCCCTCGCCGCGCATTCCGTGTCGTCCCCGCGAAGGCGGGGACCCATAACCCCTGGCTTTCAAAATTGAAGACGGCATCGGCCCCAGTGCCGAACCGAACCGACACGGCATATGGGTACCCGCCTTCGCGGGGACGACAGCGCCAAAACGTCTCGCGAGACCTACTCCCCTCCTCCCGCGAGCGAAGCGAGTGGTGGGGAGGGGTCGGGGGTGCGGGGCTTTCTTGAACTCTCGAGCAAGCCCCCTCACCCGGCTCGCATCTGACGATACTCGCCACCCTCTCCCACAAGGGGAGAGGGGAAAGGAAGCAGCGCGCGCGCGCATCACAGCTTAAGCCTTCACCAGCGCGCGGTAGTCGAGCCGGCGGTGGAACCAGTACTGATAACCGCTGATGTTCTTCTGCATCGCGACGTTGACATAGGGCTGGTACAGCGGGATGCGCGGCATGTCGGTGAAGGCGAGATCGACAAAACCCTTCACGTCCTTGTCGTAGTCGGCGGTATCGCCGATCGCGGCGGTCTTGCGCGCGTCGTCGATCAGCGCATCCATCGCCGGCGACTTGTAGCTCATGGTGTTGAAGACCGAATTGTTGCCGTGATAGCACCAGAAGAAGAAGTACTCGGGGTAGTCGAGCCAACCCGAGAATACGTTGGTGTAGAGCGGCATTTCCTTCTTGTTCAGCTCGGTGCGCCAGTTGGCGCCCGGAATCTTGTTGATCGTGGTCTTGATGCCGATCTGCGCGAGGCTTTCCTGCACCAGCACGCAAAGCGGCTCGTTGACCACGGCGAAGCCAAGGTCGAACGACAGCGTCGTCTCGAAGCCGTCGGGATAGCCGGCCTCGGTGAGCAGCGCCTTCGCCTTCGCCATGTCGGTGTTGTATTTGGTCGGCTGCGGCCACTTCACTTCGGTCGGCTTGTCGGCCGGTGCGCCGAACATCGGATTGGCCAGGCCGAACAGCACGGCATCGACGATCTTCTGATACGGCATGGCGTACGCCATCGCCTGGCGCACCTTCGGATTGTCGAACGGCGGCTTGGTGACGTTCATGCCGATGTACTGGATGCCGTTCGAGAACGGCAGCGACACCACGTCGAGCTTGCTGCCGGCCTTGAGCTCCTGGAAATCCTTGTAGGGCAACTCGTACGAGATGTCGGCGTCGCCACGCTCAAGCAGCGCGCGCCGGTTGCCGGCCTGCGGCACCATGCGCCAGATCACGCGCTTGATCTTCGGCATAGGCCCCGAGGCCCAGGTGTCATTTCGCTCCAGGATCACTTCGGTACCGGCGGTCCACTTGCTGACCTTGTAGGCGCCGCCGCCCGCGGTCTGCTGCTTGGTATATTCGAGCCCCCACGGGTCCTTTTCGCTGGCGTTCTTCTTGATCAGCTCGGAATTCATGATCGACGGCACGATGACCGCGAGATCGGGGATCGTGAGGCGATCCTTGGTTGCGAAATCCACGCGCAACGTATTGTCGTCGACGACGACGAACTGTTCCGGTTTTTTGAGCGAGCCGGCGCTCATCTGGAAGGTCGGGAAGCCGCCGACGCTGACGGCGCGGTCGAGGGACCATTTCGCGTCCTTGGCGGTGACCGGCGTGCCGTCGTGGAATTTCGCGTTCTTCCGCAGCTTGAACGTCGCCGACATGTCTGAGACGCTGAAATCTTCGGCGAGTTCGCCCTTGATCTTGTCGCGGTCGTAATACGGCACGCCGCCCGGGCCGCTTTTCATCTCGTGCGTCAGCAGGCGGTCGTAGCAATTCCATGACACTTCATAGCCGGGGACGTTGGTGCCGACCCCCATGATATCGAGATTGTTCGGGCCGCTTTCGGAAACGATCAGCAACGTCTCGGAGCGGGCATCGGCTTTGGCAGCGGACCAGATCGCCGGCGCCGGCACCATGGCGCCCGCAGCTACTCCAGAGACTGTTTTCAGAAAATCGCGACGCTTCATGGGATGCTCCAACGCACGAGGATTCGGACTTTGGAGAATCGGAGTTGCAAGGTTCGTGCCAGATGTAAGAAGACTTGATCCGTTGAAAACTACCGAAATGTGCAGTCGTTTACGATCAAAACGGCCTATTCGCCGGCCCCCACTATCCGTGCATTGCATACAATTCGAATATTCTGCTCAACGGTTATGCATGTCGTCAAAAGCAGTTACGTCGAATGACCGCCTGCAAAATGGAGCAAGATACCATGCACCGCGCAATGGGTTGCGGTGCCGGACTCCTACCGTCCGCCTATGACGGCGCGATCGACCCGAGAACCGCCCTTGAGTTGCTGACCCACCCAAAAATGCCCCCTTGCGCTTTTATCATCCGAAGACCCATCTCGTGAAATTCGGGAAAATACGAAGCGCAGCAATCGGCGAGTACGATACAACGATAGCCGCGATCGTTGGCTTCACGCACCGTGGTGTTCACGCAGACCTCGGTCGTAACCCCGCATACCAGCAGGTTATTCACGCCGTATTTCTGCAGCATTTCATCAAGTTCGGTAGCGTAGAAACGCGCCTTTGCCAGGCTTGTCGATGATGATCTCGCTATCCCGCGGATAAAGCTCATCGATGATGTCATGACCCGGCTCCCCGCGAATTCAGGATTCTTCCCATCGGCCCGGTATCGCCGATCCGCAGATTTGGCGGCCCCCGTTCAACCTTGGCGGCCGGTGCGTCGGAAAGGTCCGGCAGATGACCTTCGCGGGTGTGCACAACCAGAATGTCGGCGTCGCGCGCGGCCTTCAGCACCGCCATGCACGGACCCACGGCATGTGCGAGTTGCGAGACGTCGTTGCCGAGGCTCTCGCCAAACCCACCGGCTTGAAGAAAATCGCGCTGCATATCGATGATCAGCAGCGCCGTCTTCGACCATTCGATCTCGATCGGCGCAGGCTCGGCACTCAACAGACTTTTCTTCGGTGACATCATTGCGTTCCTACCCGGCCTAGCAAGGCGGCGTCAGTGCCCTGCCATGTGGCGGCCGATTTCCGTCAGGTCGGCCTCGCTGCCGCGCGCCTCGTAGACGAATTCGCCGTGGAACATCACGACGAGACGGTCCGAGAGTTCAAGCAGTTCGTCGAGGTCTTCGCTGACCAGCAGCACCGCGGCTCCGCGATTTCTCGCCGCCATGATCTCGGCGTGAATTTGCGCCACCGCCGCGAAGTCGAGCCCAAAGCAGGGATTGGCCGCGATTAGCACCTCCACGTCGCCGCCAAGTTCGCGCGCCAGCACCGCACGCTGCACGTTGCCGCCGGACAGTGCCGAGATCGGCGTGTCCGGCGTGCGCGTCTTGATCTTGTAGAGTCCGATTTTCTTTTCGGCATCTTCGCGAAACGCCGCCCGGTTGAGCCACCAGCCGCCGGTGGCGAACGGCGCGCGGTCAAATTCGCGAAAGGCGATATTGTCGGCGACACTCATGCCGCCGACGCAGGCATTCTTTAGCGGCTCTTCCGGCAATAGCGACATCTTGTGCCGGCGCATTTCCTCGCGATGTGCATGATAATTATCGCCGGCGACGCGGATCTCGCCGCTTTCGGCCGCGCGCTGCCCAGCGAGTACTTCCACAAGCTGCCGTTGGCCGTTACCCGACACGCCGGCAATGCCGACGATTTCTCCGCCGCGAACGCTGAGCGAAACCTCATGCACTGCCACCGCGCCGGCATCGTCAAGCGCCGTGAGCTTGCTCAGCTCAAGCCGCGTGGTGCCGGCGTCGCCGGTCCGCGCCGGCTGCACCGTCAGTTCTTCCGCGCCGATCATCATCCGCGCCATGCTGTCCGGCGTCAGATCGGCGACCTTGCCCGAGCCCGCCAGCTTGCCGCGCCGCAGGATCGTCACTTCGTCCGCGAACGCCATCACCTCGCGGAATTTGTGCGTGATCATCAGGATGGTCAGGCCGGCATCGACCACCAGCCCGCGAAGCATGCCCAATACCTCGTCGGCTTCGCCGGGAGTCAGCACCGATGTCGGCTCGTCGAGGATCAGAAATCGCCGCTTGAGATAAAGTTGTTTGAGGATTTCGCATTTCTGCCGCTCGCCTGCGGAGATGTCGGAAATCTTAGAATTGAGCGGCACCTTGAACGGCATGCGCGCCAGAAACGCTTCCAGCTCTTTCTTTTCTTTTGGCCAGTTTACGATAGCCGGTACATCGTCGCGCGCCAGCACTAGGTTTTCGGCCACCGTCATCGCCGGCACCAGCGTGAAATGCTGGTACACCATACCGAGACCGAGCGCGTGCGCGTCTTTGGGGTTGGCGATCGCCTGCTCGCGTCCGCCGACCAGAATGTCGCCGGAAGTCGCGTGGTAATAGCCCATGATGCATTTCACCAGTGTGCTCTTGCCCGCGCCGTTCTCGCCAAGCAACGCGTGAAAGGACCCAGGTCGCACTTTCAGTTCGACGTTGTCGAGGGCAGCGAAATCGCCGAAACGCATCGTCACGGCCAGTGCATCGACGCCGAGCGGGCCATCGGGCGTTGCGGGTTCGCCGATGATCACGACAACGCCCCGATCATCGCCGCCGAGGTCGCTACCGCGCCGAACACGCCGCCCTGCATCTTGATCATCTTCAGCGCATGCTCGTGGTTGCTCTTGTCGGTCGCCGCGCAGCAGTCCTCGATCAGCACGCATTCGAAGCCGCGGTCATTGGCCTCACGCATGGTCGTGTGAACGCAGACATCGGTGGTGATGCCGGTCAGTACGATGTTTTCGATGCCGCGCAGCCGCAGCATCAGTTCGAGATCGGTCGCGCAGAACGATCCCTTGCCGGGCTTGTCGATGACGGGTTCGTTCGGCAGCGGAGCCAGTTCTTCAATGATCTCCCAACCTTTTTCGCCGCGCACCAGCACCCGCCCGCAGGGGCCGGGATCGCCGATGCCGGCGCCGATCTGGCGCGAGCGCCAGCGCTTGTTGGCCGGCAGGTCGGTCAAGTCGGGGCGGTGTCCCTCGCGGGTGTGGATGATGTGAAAGCCCTGCTCGCGCATCACGCCGAGCAAGCGCTTGATCGGTTCGATCGGCGCGCGCGTCAGCGACAGGTCATAACCCATCTTGTCGACGTAACCGCCGACGCCGCAGAAATCGGTCTGCATGTCGATGATGATGAGCGCGGTATTTTCCGGGCGAAGATCGCCATTATAGGGCCAGGCATACGGTTCGGATTTCAGATAGCGCTCGCCCATGGATTTATCTCGTAATGGAAAGTTCGGCCGGCGCGCCGGTCAGGTTTCGCTTCGGCGAACAGGTGATGATCATGATCGCGAGCGTCAGGATGTAGGGTGCGGCGTTGAACAGGTGATAGCCGGAGGTGACGCCGACGGACTGCAGCGCCGGCCCCAGCGCCGCCGCGCCGCCGAACGCCAGCGACGCCCACAGGCACAGCATCGGATCCCAGCGCGCGAAGATCACCAGCGCGACGGCGGTGATGCCCTGCCCGCTCGACAAACCCTCATTCCAGCTGCCGGGATAGAACAGCGACAGGAACGAGCCGCCGATGCCGGCGAGGAAGCCGCCGACCATGGTCGCGCGCAGCCGGATCGCCAGCACCGAATAGCCCATGGCGCGCGCCGCATCCGAGCTCTCGCCGGCGGTGCGGATCAGCAATCCCCATCGCGTAGTTCGAAACGCCCAATAAAGAATTGGCGCAAGCGCCACGCCGATCAGAAACAGCACGTTGATCCGCAGCGCCGCGCGAACCTGCGAGACGTCGCTCCACCAGCCGAAATCGATCGCGGGCAGACGCGGCGCGGTGGGTTCGATCAACGGCTTGCCGAGATAGAAGGCGAGGCCGGTGCCGAACAGCATCAGCGCGATGCCGACGGCGACATCGTTGACCCGCGGCAATGAGCAAATTCCGGCGTGCAGCGCGCCAAGCAGCGCCCCGGCGATTCCGGCGGCGAGCACGCCGAGCCACGGCGAGCCCGTGAGATAGGAGATGCCGTACGCGCTCATCGCACCCATCACCAGCGTGCCTTCGAGACCGAGGTTGATGCGCCCAGAGCGCTCGGTGATGCATTCGCCGAGGCTGACGAACAGAAACGGCGTGCTGACGCGGATCGCGCCGCCGAACACGGCAAGCGGGACCGTCCAAAGTCCGATCGTTCCGTCTGCCATTACACTCGCGCCATGGTCAGGACTTGCCCTTCAGAAACCCGATGCGGCCGTACATCGCATCGCTCGCCAGCACGGCGACAAAAATGATTCCCTGCAGTACCAGCACGGACGCATCGGGCAGGCCGAGCCGCCGCTGCAACAGGCCGCCGCTGGCGCTGATGCCGCCGAGCAGTATGGCGACGGGAATGATCGCCAGCGGATTTTGCCGCGCCAGGAACGCAACGAGGATGCCGGTGAAACCATATCCAGCGGCGAGGTTGGCATTGGTGCGGCCCTGCACCGCGGCGACCTCGACCATTCCGGCCAGACCTGCCGATGCGCCGGCCAGAAAGCAGATCGTCAGAATGAGCTTGCCGACACTGAGGCCCACGATCTTGGCCGCGCGGACGTTACCGCCGGCCACGCGCGCGGCGAAGCCGAACACCGTGTGATAAATCAGGACGTAGGATGCGATGGCGGCGACCACGCCGAACACCAATCCCCAGTGCACGTCCATGCCGGGAATGTTTCCGATCATGTTGACCGCGCCGATTTCGCGTGTCGATGGCTTGTTGAGACTGGCCGGGTCCCGCATCAGGCCTTCAACGAGGTGATTGAGGATGGCCAGCGCGATGTAGACCAGCAGCAGGCTCGAAATGGTCTCGTTCACGCCACGATACTGGCGGAGCCCTCCCGCCAGCATGATCCAAGTCCGCCGCCGATCATGCCGGCGCAAACCATCGCGAGCTGGACTACCAGTGGCGGCGCCGACTGCATCATCAGCGCCGCGCCGGTCGCCGACAGCGCGCCAATCAGCAACGCGCCTTCGCCGCCGATGATCACCATCCCGAGCTGTGCCGGCAGCGCCGTACACAGCGCCGTCAGGATCAGCGGCGCGGCTTTGGTAAGCGTGTTCTGCCAGGAGAACCAGGTGCCGAACGCGCCCTGGTACATATAGAAATAAAGGTCGAGCGGGTTCTTGCCGAACAAGGCGACGAATATCCCGAACACGCCCAACGCGGCGGCGAGCGCCGCGCCGGGAATCAGGATGTATTCGATGGTCACGCCGTAGCGTTGCAGAAATCCCGGATCAGCCGCGGGAGAGATCGCTACGGCTTCGACGGGATCGGCAACGCCTGATGTCACGAAGTCGCTCCGATCACGCCCTCGACCAGATAGTCCATCTTTTCTAGTTCAGCATCCTTCTGGCCGCGGTCGGTGCCGGCGGTGATGACCGTCTTGCCCTTGTTGTCCATGATAGGACCCTTGAAGATCACGTAATCGCCAGCCATCAGTTTCGACTTGATGTCGTCGGCATGCTTGCGCGCTTCTTCCGAAACGGCTTCGCCGTAGGGCGAGCACTTCACGATCTCTTCCTTCAGTCCGCCACGATAGAAGTTCGGGATGGTTTCGCCGGCCGCCATCATCTTCACGAATTTCGGATACAGGGCTTCCCAGTTCCACTCCGCGCCGGTGAGATACGCCTTGGGCGCCAGCGGCGACTGGTTGACGTGGTAGCCGCAAACCATCGCTCCGCGCCGCGCGGCGTTCTCGACCATGGTCTTCGGCCCGTCGACGTGACAGGTCAGGACATCGACGCCCTGGTCGATCAGGCTGTTGGTGGCTTCAGCTTCCTTGACCGGCATCGACCAGTCGCCGGTGAAGATCACCTGCGTGGTTGCCTTCGGGTTCGCCAGCCTCGCGCCCAGCATAAACGCGTTGATGTTGCGCAGCACCTGCGGGATCGGCTTTGCCGCGACGAACCCGAGCTTGCCTGTTTTACTAGTGTGGCCGGCGACGATTCCGGAGATATATTGCGCCTCGTCGATGTAGCCGAAATAGCTGCCGGCGTTCTTGGGGTCTTTCTCACTCCACAGTCCGCCACAATGCTCGAAGCGCAGCTTCGGAAACTTGTTGGCCATCTTGATCACGTGCGGGTTATAGTAACCGAACGAGGTCGGAAACAGCAGCGTCGCGCCGTCGAGGCTGATCATGGACTCCATGGTTTTTTCGCAGGCGTCGGTCTCCGGGACTTTTTCTTCCTCGACGACCTTCAGGCCCGGCATCTTCTTGAGCGCGGCGGCGCCTTGCGCATGCGCCTGGTTGTAGCCGTAGTCTTCGCGCGATCCGACGTAGATGAAGCCGACGGTGGTATCGGCAGCGGCAGCCGTTCTCGCGCCAACAGCCGTGCCGAACGTCAGTGCGGCGCTTCCCTGAAGCAGGCGCCGGCGTGAAATGTTGCCAAAATCCATGTGACTCCCCTTGCGCGGCCTGACCGCCGCTGAACTCGCGGCTGCCCCTGAAAACGGCGCAGCCGTTCGGGATTCGCAATCTTCGTGCCAACGGCGATAGGCTAGGAGAAGGATCAAACCCGTCTGATAGTTGGGTTTTGATGGAAACCTGACTGCCGCAGAAAGCGGCGAGCGCCTGAGCGGCTAAAATAGCGGCAAAATCGCGTAATTGTATGCAACGTAGTTGAGCAAGTACGATGGATGCTACCGCTGGACCGCACTGCGTCGCCAGGCAGTCCGGCCAAATGAAATTTGCGCACCGGGAGTGACAAAAAGGCCCACCTCCCTCCCGCGTTCTTTAGTCGGCGACGGTCTTGTCTGAGCGCGTTACATGTACGGGTAGCAATTTGTATCCGGGCGTTTCGGCGTGCGGATCGTGATGCTCCAAGGGGAAAAGCGGATTGCATTCGGGGTATTAGGACGCGCAGCATCCTTTAGGGATGTCATAGGCGACGATCCGCAGCGCCGCAACGCAGCGGCTGCCCTCACCGATCGCGGTTGTCAGGTCGACGCTGTCCCCATCCTCACAACCAATACGCGCGATATCGGTCTTGTTCATGAATACAACCCGCCTCGTACCGTCGACGCCGCGGAAGCGATCGCTGTAGCCATAAATTGTCGTGTTGAATTGATCGTTGGAGCGCAACGTCGCAAGATGAAGCACATCGTCCTGCGATCCAGTGGTGGCGAATTCAGGAAATAAACGTTCCGGCGTGATGAAGTTTGCTTTCTTATTATGAGTGACCCATTTGCGCTCGCGCGCTGGAAGAGGCCGTGTAATCCCGCCGGGCTGAAACAGCTTCTTGTTGAGGTCCTTGAAAGTTTCGGGATAGGTCGCCTCGATGGCGTCGCGGACGAGCGAGTAATCGCCGACCCACTTATCCCACGGCGCCTTTTGGTTCTGCAGCGTCGCCTTTGCGCGATTCCCGCTACGATCGCGGGTTCGGACAATAGCTCTGGACTCGCGGGCTTGGCTCTTCCGCGTGAACCGTGAAACTGCGCCACCGAACTTTCGATCGAAACCGCTTGCGGGCCGCTGATCTGCTCATGCGATCTCGATGCGCCCCAGGCACGGCAGCAGATAGGCGATCTCGCCATGAATGACATGGCCGCGGTTGAGCTTGGTCGCGATGTTGACGGTCATCCGCAATTTTCGCCAGGCCTGCTCCATCGCGGCGGTCTCGGGCGGTCGCATCGAAGCCAGCCGCAAGCAGGGTTGACGGGAACGTTGGCGCAGCGGCTGCCCAATCCACGCCGGGTAAAAATCCATCGCAGCTACACCGTTGAAGAAGCGGCGCAGCTTTTCGCTGTCCACCGGAATACGGTGCGACAATGGATCAAGCAGGGTCTGCCAACCTGTGACGACCGTCGTCCGGTATTGATCTTGGGCAGCGAACTCGCCACCTTCCAAGTGCGCAAGCGCGTCCAGAACAAGCGGCCCTGCAAGCCTGGCGAAATCTATTGCGTCCGCTGCCGTGCTGCGCAGTCGCCGGCGTTGGGCATGCGGGACTACGAACCGCTGACTGCTATGGGCGGCAACCTCATCGGGCTTTGTCCGAAGTGCGGCGGGATGATGTACCGCCGCGTCAACCGTTGCCGAACCAAAAGCTTAGCTGCGTTTCTGGATATTCGCCAATCTCGCTATTCGGCATCACCCTTAATCGGCGGCGTACCGTGGGTGTGAAACGACGCGATCGTCTTCAGCCCCCAAGCCTGACCCTTCTTGCGCTCCTCCTCGGTCCATACGATCGGCTTCCAGTCCGGCGCTAGAATGAGACGCGCGCCGGCATTGGCGACTTCGACGCGGTTGCCGCCGGGCTCATAGACGTAGAGGAAGAAAGTCTGCTGAATGGCATGCTTGTGGGGGCCGGTCTCGATGTAGACGCCGTTCTCCAGAAAGATATCGGCGGCGCGCAGAATGTCCTCGCGGCTGTCGAGCGCGTAGGTGACGTGGTGAAAACGACCTGGCGTACCCGAATGATCGCGGGAATAGGCAAAATCGTAGCTCTTGTTCGACATCGTCATCCACATTGCGGCTTCGGTGCCGTCGTTGAGAACGATCTGCTCGGTGAGCCGCAAGCCGAGATAGTCCTCGAAGAAAATCCGATTGGCTTTGATATCCACCGCGAGGCAATTGAGATGATCGAGACGCCGGACGTTGATTCCTCGCGCCGGGAAACGCTGCGCCTGATTTTTGAGAGCGGGTTTAAGTTCGGGCGGAGCATCGTACCATTCGGTCTCGTAATACAGTTCGACGATATGGCCATCGGGATCGCGGCAGCGGAACGCTGGGCCGTGACCGAGATCGCCGTCGGTCCAGCCGATTTCAAATTCCGATCCTTTCAGCGCGGCTACGCGGCGCTCGAGCGCCTGCTGGCTCCGCGCCCGCAAGGCCATGTGCTCCATCCCTGAAGTCTTCGACGCGGTCAGCTTCAGCGAATAGCGCTCGTAGTCGTCCCAGCCGCGCAGATAGACCGACTCGCCCCGGCGGCCGCTGATCGTCATGCCCATCACATCGACAAAGAATTTCAGGCTCTCGTCCGGTTTCGGCGTGAGCAATTCCATGTGGCCGAGGTGCGCAAGATCGAATATCGGCTCCGGCTTCATGGCTCTTCCTTTCCGAACTAGCGCAACGCGCGTGTCGTATCGTCAAACAATTCATCCACTGCGAAGGCACGTGGAATAAGCCCCTGCTGCGCGGTATATCGAATAATCATTTCGAGCGAGCGGCGCATTTCCTCGCTGGTGAACTGCGGCGAACCGGCAGGCGCAGCGGCCGCGCTCTCCTGCAGCAACCGGAAAACTTCGCGCACGACCTCAGGATGCTTTTCGGAAAGGGCTTCACTGACCACAATCATGTGGTTGATGGGCAGGACGCCGTGTTTTGCAAACCAGGATTTTTCTTCGGCACCTGCATCCGGAAATAGTGGCTTCAGCCCCGGACGATCCGACTTCTCGCCAAGCACGGCATCAAGCTCGCCATCGATTAGCATCTGGACGATCTGCTTAGCCGGCGGCGCCCGCTTTGTGGTGTCGCGGAATTCCGCGACATGCGCATCTTCGAACGTAACCCAATCGATCGAATTCAGGTCGACGCCGTAATCGTTGGCGAGAATTCCACGCAGCCACGCACCCGTCGTGGTCGTAAAGGAACGGATACCGACCCGCTTGCCATTCAAATCGGCAGGCGTCAGCGTTTCAAGCTTGGCATTGTAGAGCGCAAAAGCGTGCTGAAACCGCGCCATCACCACGCTCGGCAACAGCACCATAGGCTTGCCGAAACTCTTCGCCATCAGATAGGTGACGATTGCCATCTCCGACACATCGAAGGCCTGCTCGCGCACCATCGGCTTGAAACCCTTGTGCGTCGGCGAGTAGTCCACAAAATCAAGCGTGACCAAATCGGATTTGATCGACCCATTTTTTACCGCGGCGGTGCAGGGATGATCGCCGAGCAACGTCCGCAATCGCATTGTCACCTCAGTCGGACTCCGGTTCATCGACATAGATGAGGCCGGCTTTAGCCAGGGGTTCGCGCATGCCGTACATGTCCAGACCCAGCACCCCGGAGGCGAGTTGCTTGCGCTTGCCTTCTTCATCGGCGTGGCGTTTTTCGGCTTTCGCCGCGACTTCAACCGCATCCTTCCGCCTGACAACCACGACGCCATCGTCATCGGCGATCACGGCATCGCCTGGCACAACGTTAATCCCGGCACAGACGACCGGGATGTTGACCGCGCCGAGCGTCGCCTTGACCGTACCCTTGGCTGAAATCGCCTTCGACCATACCGGAAACCCCATCTCGCGCAGCGACTTCACATCGCGGCAACCGGCATCGATGACGAGACCGGTGACACCACGCGCCATCAGCGAGGTTGCCAGTAGATCGCCAAACATGCCGTCGGTATTGTCGGACGTGCAGCCGACCACCAAAATGTCGCCCGGCTTGCATTGCTCAACGGCGACGTGAATCATCCAGTTGTCGCCGGGGTGTGCCAACACCGTGACCGCTGTTCCCGCTGCCTCGCCGCCCGCCCACGCCGGGCGCAAATACGGTTTCATCAATCCGATGCGGCCATACGCTTCGTGCACCGTCGATGCGCCGAGCGCGCCGAGCCGTTTGACTACATCAGCATCGGTCCGCTTGATGTTGCGAACAACAACGTTTTTCACGCTAATTCCTCCACCGCCATCGGAAATAGCCGCTGATAGGCCTCGCCATAGGTCATGGCCTTGCCGGAATTGCGACCGCCCTGCATTCCCCGCTGCAACGCCACCCGTTCGTAATAGGCCCACAGGTGCTTCTGCGCGGCGAGAATCTCGAACGTGCTGCGCTTTACGTCCCAGACCTCGTCGATATTGAGAATAACCTGCGGTTTGAAGTTGCACATCTCCGGCTGATGCGGCTCGAACAGGAATACCGGCGGCGCGCTGTAGTTATAGTCCGCCTGCGGCTTATGGCCCATCGCCTGCGCGACAATGCGAGCTTCCTGGGCGTAAGCCGCGGCTGCCGGATGATCGACGTTATAGGGATCCTCGAGCGAGTGCGTGAGCACAAAGCTCGGGTTGAGTTCGCGATAAATGTCGATTAATCGATCCATGTGCGCGTCGGTGAGGCGCAGTGGATAGTCGCCGGCATCGAAAAACTCGATTTCGGCTCCGAGCGTAGCAGCCGCGCGCTCCGCCTCGTCGCGGCGCCCGGCCTTCACGTTGTCCAAAGTCATTCCCGGCTGCTTCCAGGCGAACTGGGATTCGCCACGCTCGCCGAACGCAAGACAGGCGATCTTCACGCGGTAGCCCCTCTTGACGTGAAGCGCGATTGCACCGCCGGCGCGCCAGACGAAATCACCGGGATGCGCCGAAACCACCAACGCCGTTTTTGCCATAGCCTTCCTTTCTCAACGGATCCTCACCTTGCATTTGCCGGCGCATGCGCATGCCACAGCTCGGCTCGCCAATGCAGAACGATTGCCATTATCAGCGTCAATCCCGTCGCAGCATAAAGCGTTCCCGTTGCCACGAAGCCGATCTCTCCGATCAGGTTACCTGCAGCGAGCAGACCCAGCGGCAGACTGTAGATCGCCAGCATACGCACGCCCATCACTCGGCCGCGGAAATGCTCGCTTGCGGTCCGCATCAGAATCACCGCGATGGAGATCATGGTGAGGCTCTGGGCGAAACCGGCCAGCATCAAAACTGCAATCGCCGCCGACATAGTCTGCAGCTGCGCAAAAACCAGCAGCATCATGTACCACGTCACGGTCGCGCCGATCATGAGACGCGCTACTCGAACGCCGCTCACGAGACTGAGCGTGATCGATCCCGCCAGCGAGCCGATCGCAAAGCTTGCGGACAGATACCCAAGCCCGGTCTGGTCCGTGCCATAGATATCCCGTGCGATATACGGAAGTAGTCCGTTCGATAACGGATACGCGGTTAAGTTGGCGAGAAATGCGATCCAGATCGCCGCGCGCATGCGTGGCGTCGTCCAGACATAGGCAATCCCCTCTTTCAGATCGCGCATCGTCGATCGCTGCAATACGCCGATCGCCGCCTCATCGGCGGGATGTGGTTTCGACGGCGCGATAACGCACAGCGTGAGTACCGTGCTGACAACATAAAGGCCGAGAATCGCGACGTAAGCCCGGCCCATGCCGAGCGCGGCAAACAAGCCGGCACCGCTCAAAGCTCCGGCGATGCGCGCGGTATCCATTGTGGTCCGTGAAATACTGATGGCGCCGATCAACTGATCGTGCGGCATGATTGTCGCGACCAGCGCACCGCGCACGCCTAGATCAGATGGCCGCACAACACCCATGATGGCAGCAATGATGAACACGTATGCGGGATTCAAATTACCGCTGAGCGCCAGGATCATCAGCGCAGTCGCAAGCGCCGCGTAGGTCGCCCGCATAGCGGCAAGCAGATCTCGGTGTCCGATCCGATCGCCAACCACGCCGAACATCGGCGCAATAAGCGTCCCGATATAAGTCATCGCGGCGAACAGCGTCAGCAGCAGCACGGAGCCGGTTTCTACCAGCACGTACCAGCCGAGAATCAGCGTCTCCATCTCGAAAGCCCACGATGTCAGCAAATCGGCGGGCCACTGAAACCGATAGTTTCTGATGCGAAAGGGCGCCAGCGCGGAGAACTGCGCGAGTTTCATCAAAGTTCCGCCGCGCGATTCATCGCGTTCGCTTCCGCCCTGTTTTTTATTAAACCTTGATTTACAGCTTCTCGCTGCGTCAGACCAGCCCGCCGAGGCGCTGCAAAACGTCCAGATGCCGCCCGGCGTTGGTAAATAAAGACCTAAGCCACCGATCTCGCGACGATTGGAACCACCGATACCGCAGTTTTTGCTTAGTCCAATCCCCGCGCCTTAACAGTTTATCCAATAAGCCCCTGCATAGTCTTCGGAAATAGGGCGCCGCAACGCGAATTGGTGAGATGCAGAGTACACCTTCAGAACCTTCATTCGGCCGTGTGATTTTGGTGCGCGGTTCGCTCGCGCGGGTTGGCCTTCTGCCGACAAACCAGATGACGCAGTCGGAGGTGCGGGCGACTGTCGGCCGTTTCATCAGCATTCGATGCGCGAACTCGACAATCGTGGCGATGATCACCGAAGTTTCCTGCGAAAACATGCCGACAACCGACGTCTATATCGCCAACGCCTCCGTCGATTTGCTTGGAGAAATTCTCGGCGGTCCGGTTCCACGTTTCCAGCGCGGCGTCACCAACTATCCGACCATCGGCGATACCGTCGACCTGATCACCAATCAGGAGCTTCGGACAGTCTATGCCCCCACGGGATCGGACCAGATCAACGTCGGCACGCTGCAGCAGGATCCATCGGTCGTCGCTTATGTCGATGTCGAGGAAATGCTCAGCAAGCATTTTGCCGTGCTCGGCTCGACCGGCGTCGGCAAATCGAGCGGCGTTTCACTGCTGCTCAACGAGATTCTGAAAGCGCGGCCGAACCTGCGCATCTTCCTGCTCGACGTTCACAACGAATATGGCCGCTGCTTCGGCGACCGCGCGCTGGTTCTCAATCCGCGCAATCTGAAGCTGCCATTCTGGCTTTTCAATTTCGAGGAAATCGTCGACGTGTTGTTCGCCGGGCGGCCCGGCGTGCCTGAGGAACTGGATATCCTTGCCGAGGTCATTCCGATGGCCAAGGGCATCTACACGCAATATCAAAATTCCGATCGGATTGGACTGAAGCGGATCGATCCCAAGACCATCGGCTACACCGTCGACACTCCGGTCCCCTATCGTCTCGTCGATTTGATCTCGCTGATCGATGAGCGGATGGGCAAGCTTGAGAACCGCTCGTCCCGGATCATCTATCACAAGCTGATTTCGCGCATCGAGACGGTGCGAAACGACCCCCGCTATGCCTTCATGTTCGACAACGCCAACGTCGGTGGCGACACCATGGCTGAGGTCATCAGCCATCTGTTCCGGTTGCCGGCCAACGGCAAGCCGATGACGATCATGCAGCTCGCGGGCTTTCCGGCCGAAGTCGTCGATTCCGTCGTGTCGGTGCTATGCAGGATGGCCTTCGATTTCGGTCTGTGGAGCGACGGTGTATCGCCGCTACTGTTCGTCTGCGAAGAAGCGCATCGCTACGCGTCGGCGGATCGCAATATCGGTTTCGGGCCGACACGCAAGGCGGTATCCCGCATCGCCAAGGAAGGCCGCAAGTACGGCGTCTATCTCGGCCTCGTCACCCAGCGCCCCGCCGAGCTCGACGCTACCATCATTTCGCAGTGCAATACGCTGTTTGCAATGCGCCTCGCAAACGAGCGCGACCAAGCATTGCTGCGTTCAGCCGTTTCGGACGCCGCGGCCAACCTGCTGTCGTTCGTCCCGTCGCTCGGAACGCGCGAGGTGCTGGCATTCGGCGAAGGCGTCGCGCTGCCCACCCGCCTGCGTTTCAAGGAAGTGCCCGCGCATCAACTGCCGCGCAGCGAAGCTACTATTTCAACCGCGCCATCCGTCGCAAGCGGTCACGACATGCACTTCGTCGGCGCCGTACTCGAACGCTGGCGCGGAGCAACATCCCATCGCGACGTGCCGAACGATCCGGGTTCAGAACGCCCGATGGCACGCACGGTGGAAGCCCCGATGCTGCAGCCATCGCTGGGGCTCGATCCGGATCGTTTTTCGCTGCTGAAAAAGCCGCTGCGTTAAGGTCGCGCAATTTTAGGGCCACGGTTTGCGCGCATAACGGCTTCGAGTATGCTTGGCGTTTTCCGCACGGCTACTCGGAACCGGATCACTCATGGCGCAACCTATCAATCGTTTTCCAACGCCTGCGCTCAATGATCTGCCGGAGGATATCCGCACCCGCATTCTGGCCGTGCAGGAGAAATCCGGCTTCGTCCCGAACGTCTTCTTGTCGCTCGCCTACCGGCCTGACGAGTTTCGCGCGTTTTTCGCCTATCACGACGCCCTGATGGACAAGGACGGCGGTCTGACCAAAGCCGAGCGCGAGATGATCGTCGTTGCCACCAGCAGCGCCAATCAGTGCCATTACTGCGTGATCGCGCATGGGGCAATCCTGCGCATCCGCGCAAAAATCCGCAGATCGCCGACCAGATCGCGATCAATTATCGCAAGGCGGATATCACGCCCCGGCAGAAGGCGATGCTCGACTTTGCCATGCGAGTGAGCGCGCAGGCGCAAACGATTTCAGAGCAGGATTTTGCCGATCTGGCCGGCCACGGCTTCAGCAATGACGATGCGTGGGACATCGCGGCGATCTCGGCATTCTTTTCATTGTCGAACCGGATGGCTAACGTGACCGGTATGCGTCCGAATGACGAGTTCTATATGATGGGTCGGATGCCTAAGTAAGCGAGAGACGCGGAGGGACTAATCTTGCTCGATTGGTGTGAAATCATCCTGCGTCTTGGCATCGCGACGATCGCGGGGAAGCCTGATCGGTCTTAATCGCGATCTCCTCGGCAAGCCGATTGGATTACGAACGCTCGGCTTGGTCAGCCTCGCCACGGCGGCGGTCTTCCTGCTTGTCAGCGCCGGTGGCGACGCTTCCAAGATCTCCGATGCCACCAGCCGGGTCATTCAGGGTATTCTCACGGGCATCGGTTTTCTCGGGGCCGGTGTGATCGTTCACGCAGAGCACAATTTGCGGGTTCACGGATTGACCAGTGCTGCATGTACCTGGCTCACGGCCTGCATCGGCATCATCTGCGGCGCGGGACATTGGCGGATCATGGCTGTTGCTCTGGTGATCGTATTCGCGATTCTGATTGCAGGCGGCCACATCGAGCATTGGCTGCACCGCGCACTTGGCGGCAAGGACGACTCTACAGACGAACCTCAGGCCTCAACACCGGCGAAGCCGCCGGCGTGAAGGCTTAGCCGTCCGATGCCGGCCCGCACCATCCCGGCAAATAAATAGCGTCCTTGCTTTTTGCCAGCTCCAGCGCCTTTTCTATCGCCTTTTCGAAATCGGATTCGACGCTCTTGCGGGATAGTCGCCGACGCAGGAAATCCGCCCACAGGAATTCGCTGAACGGCGTCGTGTCCTTGGCGTAGCCCCCCGATCGGCGCAATTCACCGGCGAGACTCCGAAACGGATCGTCCTTCAGATCGGCCACGGTTTTAGGCAGATCCTTGAAGTGATGACGTTCGCCTTTGGAGTCGTAAGGGTAGACCCATCTGTGATTGTCGAGAACAACCCAGAATGCATCCTGCTCGACCATCGTGAGGTCGGCAATGACCGTGACGAGAATGTCTTTCACGCCCTCGTCGTGAAGGGCACGGGCGAGATGGTGATGATCGACGACGTAGTGACGTTGGCCTGGTCCGAGCACCACCGGGATCATGTGTTTGCCGAGAAGCTTCGCCTGTTTTTTCTCCGATTTATGTTCCCGCCACCGCTTGCGCTTCTCCTTGACCTCTCTCATGCCGACCGTCATCTGCGTCGGACGCAACGACAGGATAGGAACTGGTTGAAGAACGGGTTCGCGCGTATTGGCCATGGCCTGCTGTTTCCTGGCTGGCAAAAATCGCTATCAGCCTTATCTAATTATGGCACGGCAGCTTGAACGATCAAATCCCGAAGAATGTCCGACGACATGTCCAAAGAACAAAATGAACGAATAACAAAAGCGCGAGTGATCCGGTTGGGAGATCGCGAGTTCGTCACCGAGGGACTTCATCTCAACTTCTGGGCCGATATCGGCCACCGCTGCATGACGGCGTCCTGGCCGGCTTTCATTGGCGGAGCGGCCGTCGTTTTTCTCGCCTTCAATGCTGTCTTTGCAATCTTGTACTGGATCGGAAATCAGCCGATCGCGAACGTCCCGAACGCGGCTTATATCGACTATTTTTATTTCAGCATCGAGACGCTTTCGACCGCCGGTTACGGCGACATGCACCCGCAAACACATTACGGACATTTCATCGCGACCGTAGAGCTGTTTACGGGAATCTTCTCAATGTCGCTGATGACAGGATTGATCTTTGCGCGTTTCTCGCGGCCAAACGCCAGACTGCTCTTTGCCGACCATCCGGTCATTTCCATCCATGAGGGTAAACCTACCTTGATGGTTCGCTTTGCGAACGAGCGGCACAACATCATAAGCAATGCCAGCGCCAGGCTATGGGCGTTCAAGGATATAAAGAGTCTTGAAGGCCATTCGCTTCGAAGATTTTATGAGCTTCCCCTGGCGCGGAATGAAAGTCCTGCACTGGCGTTGAGCTGGACGCTCTTTCACGTCCTCGATGAGGAAAGTCCGCTTCACAGACTCGACGCCGAAAGCCTCGACACGTCCAACGTCTCCCTCGTTGTCGTCGTTTCCGGCTACGACGTTGTTGCTGCTCAAACCATCCATGCGCGGAGAGGGTATGAGAACCGGGACATCCGCCACGGACATCGCTATGCCGACATCATTGGATTAACCGACGACGGGCGGGTCAAAATTGACTATGGCAAGTTCCATGAGACCCTTGAGACGTAATTGTTACCGATTGCAATGCGAGCACCGTTTGTGAGGTTCGCGGCGAACATGCTAAACTCAGCGATAAGTTGCGGATAAGATATCCATGAAAAGCCAGCAGCCAGCCTTTGCGGACGACGAGCGTCGCGTGCTCAAATTTCGTCCGCGCACCTCAGTGCAGTTGCGCGATCGAGCTGACACTGTCGATCCAACCGGTGACAGATCAGCTGATTCGGATGACCTTTCGCGCTACGAACAAAGGCATGACGAGCCCGACGATTTCCGCCATCGCATGCTGGCAAATCTAGCCGCGCTCGCCTTTACGGTGGCGCTGACGGCCGCAGGCATCTGGCTTGCCATGAGCATCGCAGACCTGCGAAACACTCAGGATTGCGTGTTGATGGGGCGGCGGGACTGTGCGCACATCGCCTCGCCGCATACCTAGGATTTCACGCTAAGGTCGCCGACCACTTTTTCCCGGTACCCAGCTGCCATTTGATGCCATTGAACTCGGGGCGGTGCTCCGTTATACGGGCACTCAACTCCGCACGATTGACAAGGATTTCCGGGGCGCTGCCCTTTTGTTACGTGCCGTTCCAAATTTATCTCCAATAATCAAAGGCTTAGCGATGTCCTCTACTTTCGATCAGGTCGCCACCATTATCGCCGAAACCTGCGACATTCCACGCGACACGATCACGCCCGAAAGTCACGCGATCGACGATTTGGGCATCGACAGCCTCGACTTCCTCGATATTGCGTTTGCGATCGACAAGGCGTTCGGGATCAAGCTTCCACTTGAAAAGTGGACGCAGGAGGTCAATGACGGCAAAGCTACCACCGAGCAGTACTTCGTCCTGAAAAACCTCAGCGCGCGCATCGACGAATTGGTCGCAGCGAAGACGGCGGGCGCGTAATCGCCCCCCATGCAGCTTGAATATTTTCATCTGATCGACCGCATCGCCAGCCTTGATATCGGCGCGGGCACCATCACGGTCGAGGCAGAAGTCCCCACGCAGAGCACCATCTTCGAGGGGCACTTCCCCGGCTATCCACTGATGCCCGGCGTGCTGCTGATCGAATCCATGGCGCAGACGTCGGGCTGGCTTCTCATTGCCCTGATGAAATTCGAACGCATGCCGTTTCTGGCCGCCGTGAAGGAGGCCAAGATGCGGACCTTCGTCGAACCGGGCGAGAAACTCGAAATAAACGCTAGCGTCGTCCACGACGGTTCGGGCTTCAAGATCACCGAAGCCCGGGTCAGCGTCGCCGGCAAGTTGCGTTGCAACGCCACGCTGACGTTCCGCGACGTTCCGTTTCCGAACGAGGATTTGCGCGGATTCATGGAAGTCGTGGCCAAGCGCATCGGCTTCCCGCAGCAAGCAATGGCTCATGGCTGAGACTAAACCATCGACCTCGGAGCGGGCGGAAGTCTGGATCACCGGCATCGGCCTCGCTACTTCGCTTGGTGAGGGATTGGACGCCCATTGGGACGCCCTCAATGCACGTCGAATAAACGTCGATGAAAAGAGTTTTGCGCCGTACATCGTTCATCCCTGGCCTTCGATAAGCTTCGATGCGCAAATTCCGAAGAAAGGCGATCAGCGCCAGATGGAAGCGTGGCAACGGATCGGCACTTATGCCGCCGGACTGGCGCTGGATTCCGCTGGCATCAAAGGCAATAAGGAAATCCTGGCGCGGATGGACATGATCGTCGCGGCTGGCGGGGGAGAACGCGACCTCGCCGTGGATTCGGGCATTCTGAATTCCGAGGCGCACGGCAATTCATCTCCCGGCTTTCTCAACGAACGATTGATGAACGATCTGCGGCCAACGCTCTTTTTGGCACAACTTTCGAATTTGCTGGCGGGCAACATTGCCATCGTCCACGGCGTAACGGGATCGTCCCGCACCTTCATGGGTGAAGAGCCTGCCGGCGTCGACGCCGCGCGGATTGCGCTGGCCCGCATCGCGGCCGGCCAAAGCGACATCGCGCTGATCGGAGCCGCACACAATGGCGAGCGCAAGGACTTGCTCGTGCTGTACGAATTCGGCGACTACAATCTCAAGAATGAGTTCGCGCCGATCTGGGCGCGCGAACAGAATGCTGGCTTCGCGCTGGGCTCGGGAGGCGCGTTTCTTGTCATTGAATCGAAGGCGCACGCACAGGCGCGCGGGGCAAAGCCCTATGCGCGGCTGACCAACGTCGTTGCCGACCAGGCCCGCCGCAAGCATGCCGGTGAAGTTACATCGACGCTGCAAAGCCTGTGGTCGAAACTCGGCGACGTTCAGGACGGTGGCGCCATCATCACGGGAGCAACCGGTGCCGAACCGGTTACATCAGAAGAGCGCGCATTTCTCGGCGAGCATCCGAATTTTGCCGTGCGCGCGACAGGCACGATGTTCGGGCACACGATGGAGACGCAGTTTCCACTAGGGCTTGGCCTCGCCGCGCTGTCGCTTTCGCGCGGCGCGTTGTTTCCACCAGACAATTCGTCGGGAGTGGAGATTGAAATGTCCAGGCCGCCGACCCAGATAGTTGTCATTGGGGCCGGCCACTGGCGCGGCGAGGGCATGGCACTGGTCGAAGCCGTCGCCGAATGAGCGACGTAATTTCGCGGGGATACCATGAAGCCAACACGCGATAAATTCGGCAGGCCCATCGTTGTCGTCACCGGCATGGGCGTTGCGACTTCGCTCGGCGCGGGCAAGGACGACAATTGGGCCAAGCTGTGCGCGGGCGAGTCCGGTATCCGCACCATCACGCGCTTTTCGACTGAAGGCCTGAAGACCACGATGGCGGGCGCTATCGATTTCGTGCCGGTCGAGCCTTTTTCCTCGACGGATCTTGGCGAGAAACTGGCCGATCTCGTGACAGAGGAAGCCATTTCCCAAGCTGATATCGGCAGCAAAGGCGACTTTCCGGGGCCGCTATTTCTTGCCGTTGCGCCAGTTGAGGTCGAATGGCCGCAACGGCAGGAACTGGCGCGCGCGATCGGCCGAGATACCGAAAAGAACTACAACTCGATGCTGCGCATTTCCGGCGGTGGCAAGTTCACCGCCTATCACCGGCGCTTCATGTTCGGCTCGGTGGCCGATCATGTAGCCGAGACGTTCGGCACCAAGGGATCGCCGATTTCGCTTTCCACGGCTTGCGCCTCCGGCGCCAGCGCCATCCAGCTCGGTGTCGAAGCTATTCGCCGGGGCGAGGCCGACGCCGCGCTATGCGTGGCGACCGACGGCTCGGTCAATCCCGAAGCATTGATCCGCTTCTCCCTGTTGTCAGCGCTGTCGACCCAGAACGAAACCCCCGAAGCCGCCGCAAAACCATTCTCGAAAAACCGTGACGGTTTTGTGATGGCGGAAGGCGCCGGTGCGCTGGTGCTGGAAAGCTATGAATGCGGCAAGCGCGCGCGGCGCGAAAATTCTCGGCATCGTCGCCGGCTGCGGCGAACTTGCGGACTCCTTTCACCGCACGCGATCGAGCCCCGACGGCAAGCCCATCATCGGATGCGTGCGCAATGCATTGTCGGATGCCGGAGTCGGCGCCGGACCAGATCGACTACATCAATGCGCATGGCACCGGCACGCCGGAAAACGACAAGATGGAATATCTCGGCATCTCGACCGTGTTCGGCGAACGCGCAAAGCAGGTTCCGGTGTCCTCCAATAAATCGATGGTCGGCCACACGCTTTCGGCGGCCGGCGCTGTTGAAGCCGTGTTCTCACTGCTGACACTGGAACATCAGCGCATTCCGCCAACGATCAACTACGATGTTCCTGACCCGGCGATCCCATTCGACGTGGTTCCGAACAAGGCGCGCGACGCGCGCGTCACCGCGGTGATGTCGAATTCGTTCGGGTTCGGCGGCCAGAACGCCTCATTGATTCTGACGCGCGAGCCGGTCTAATCGATAACGCCATGCAGCGGTTGACGCAATCGCACGAACCGGCGATACGCACGCAAACAGACGTGAACTTTCCAGCGGGGATACGGCGTTATGCGCGCGCTCACTCTTGTTGCCGATCGTCACTTGGTCGTCGCGGATATGCCGCCGCCGCCTCCGCCGGGGCCGGCGAAGTGCAGATCCGCGTCAAAGCGGTCGCGCTCAATCATATCGACGTCTGGGGCTATCGCGGCATGGCGTTTGCCAAGCGCAAGCTGCCGCTGGTGGTCGGCGCGGAAGCCTCCGGCGAAATCGCGTCGGTCGGCGAAGGCGTCACGCGCTTCAAGGCGGGACAAAAGGTCGTGATGTACGGCGCGCTGACCTGCGGCGTCTGCCACGCTTGCCTGCGAGGGCCGCGACAATCTCTGCGAAAATGTCGCCGGCATCATGGGCTTTCACGTCGATGGCTTCGCGCGGGAGCTGATGAACATGTCCGAGCGGCTGGTGATTCCGGTGCCCGACGGCGTCAGCGAGCGCGATGCCGCGTGCGCGCCGATCGCGTTCTCCACCGTGCAGCACATGCTGTTCGACAACGCCAAATTGCAGCCCGGCGAAACGATCCTCGTTCACGCCGGCGGCTCCGGGATCGGCACCGTCGCGATCATGATGGCCAAGGCGATCGGCTGCACCGTCATCACGACGGTCGGCGACGATTCGAAGATCGAAGGCGTCAAAGCGCTCGGCGCGGACCACGTCATCAATTACCGCAACGACCGCTTCGAGCACGAAACGCGCAAGATCACCAAGAAGAAGGGCGTCGACGTCGTGTTCGAGCATGTCGGCGCAGACACCTTCAACGGCTCGCTGCTGGTGCTGAAGCGCGGCGGCCGCCTCGTGACCTGCGGCTCGACCTCCGGGCCGACGACGACGCATCAACCTGATGCAGCTGTTCCAGCAGCAATACCGGATCTTCGGCTCGTTCGGCGCGACGATGCAGCAACATCGCCGAAAGCCTCGACAAGATGGCCGGCGGCATGAAGCCCGTCATCGACACCGAAGTGCCGATGGACGATGTCGCCACCGCGCTGAAGCGCATGGAAAGCCGGCAGGTGTTCGGCAAGATCATCGTCCACTTCTGATGCAGCCTGCTCTTGCTCCGCGACCAAGGCGCGTGTTGCGCGATGCGGCTCAAGCCGGCGGTCGAGGCCGTGATCGGTGCGTTGCCGTCGGACTGCTTGCGCGCCGCGCGGTATTTCGATCCGGATCAAGACGGCCGATCTGTTCGGCGCGGATTACGCGCACGCATCGGCCCGCTGCACACGCGAGCACGCGGATCGGCCGCGCCAACCTCACCGCGGCATTTCCGGAGAAATCGCCCGACGAGATCGAGACGCATTCTCGGCCGGCGTCTGGGACAATCTCGGCCGCGTCGGCGCCGAATTCGCGCATCTCGATCACATCTGGGAGCACGATCTCGCACATCCCGAAAACGGCCGCGATCGAGATCGACGCGCGTACGCACGAACTGTTCGCGCAGCTTCGGCACGACGGCAAGCCGGCGCTGATTTTCGCAAGCCATCTCGGCAACTGGGAGTTGCCCGCGCTCGCCGCCGTCGCTCACGGCCTCGACGCCGCGGTGCTGTTTCGCCGGCCGAACATCGCCTCCGCCGATCGCGCGATCCACGAAAATCCGCGCGGTCAATATGGGCACGATGATCCCGGCGCAGCCATCGACGCGCCATTCAGGCTCGGCGCAGGCGCTGCAGAACGGCCAGCACGTCGCCATGCTGGTCGATCAGTATTTGCACCAACGGCGTCGACGTCACATTCTTCGGCCGCAAGACCAAGGCCAATCCGATGCTGGCGCGGCTGCTGCGGCAGGTCGAATGCCCGATCCACGGCGTGCGGATCGATCCGCCTGCCGCGGCCACCGCTTCCGCGCCGAGATTTCGGAAGAAGTTCCGCCGGTGCGCGACGCCGACGGACAGATCGACATTCAGGGCACGATGCAGGCCGATCACATCCGTGATCGAAGGCTGGATGCGCGAACATCCCGATCAATGGCTGTGGCTGCATCGCCGCTGGCGATGACTGATCAGCGCCCGGTCTTCACGCGCGTCCAAAGCCGATTGATGATGCGTTGCGTCGCCGGATCGCGTGCGGTGATGACAAACAATTTCTGCATCGTCGCGTCGTCGGGATAGATGTTCTTGTCATTGAAAATATCCGGGTCGATCAGCTTCTGGCTCGCCAGATTGCCGTTGGCGTAGGACAGGAAATTCGAATTCCTGGCAGCGACGTCGGGCCGGTAGAGATAGTTGATCAGCGCATGGGCTTCCGCGACATTCTTCGCGTCCGCCGGAATAGCGAGATTGTCGAAGAACATCTGCGCGCCCTCTTTCGGAATCGCATAACCGATCTCGATGCCGTTTTTGGCTTCCGCCGCGCGGCTGCGCGCCTGCATGACATCGCCTGACCAGCCGAGCACAAGGCAGATTTCGCCGGTCGCCAGCGCGCTCAGATATTCCGATGAATGAAACTTGCGGACATAAGGCCTGCATCTTCGTGACGACGGCGGCGGCCTTTTCGAGATCTGCCTGTTTCGTGGAATTAGGATCGATGCCGAGAAAGCTCAAAGCCGAAGGAAGGACATCGTCCGCGGAATCCAGCATGTGAATGCCGCAATCCTTGAATTTCTCGATATTCTCCGGTTTGAATACGATGTCCCAGCTATCGATCCTGGCATCGGGCCCGAGAATTTTTTGTACCGCTTTGACGTTGTAGCCGATGCCCGTGGTTCCCCACATATAGTTGACGCCATAGGTATTGCCGGGATCGTAGATGGCTAGCCGTTGCGTCACGACATCCCAGGCATTGGCAAGGTTCGGCAGCTTCGACTTGTCGAGCTTTTGAAAAACACTCGCTGTGATCTGGCGCTGCAGAAAATAGGCGGTTGGAACGACGAGATCGTAGCCGGACTTGCCGGCGAGCAGCCGGGTCTCCAGCGTCTCGTTGGCATCGAACGTGTCGTAAACGACCTTGATGCCCGTCTCCTTGGTGAAATCTTCCAGCACGCCGGGCGCCACGTAATTCGACCAATTGAAGAAGTTGACGACCCGTTGCTGCGCGTGTGCAGGCGCCGAAAACAGAATCCCGAGCAGCGCACCGCAAGTGGCATATTTTCGCAGGACGATCATCGGGCCGCCCGGCGGTGCACCGCGTCGGATAGCCGTTCCAGAGCGGTATCAAGGGTGGCATCTTTCTTGGCGAAACAAAACCGCACTACCGAAGTCACCGCATCCTGTTCGTAAAACGCCGAAACCGGAATCGCTGCGACTTTATAATCCGTCACAATGCGCTTGCAAAAGGCTTCGTCGGTTTCGTTAAGACCGAGTGGGGAAAGATCCACGGTGAGAAAATAGGTGCCTTGCGATTTGAGCACGGGGAAGCCGATGCTCTCCAATCCCTTGGTCAAGCGGTCTCGGCTTCGCGCAAGATCCTTGCGCATCTCAAAGAAATATTCGGCGGGCTTACCAAGGCCGTAGGCAACCGCCGCCTGAAGGTTCGGCGCGGTGGTGAAGGTAAGAAACTGATGCACCTTCGCGGCCACGCGCAACAGCGGCGGCGCCGCGCAGACAAACCCGATCTTCCATCCCGTCAGCGAGAAAATCTTGCCGGCGGAACCAATCTTGATGGTTCGGTCTCGCATGCCCGGAATTGTGATCAGCGGGATATGCTCGCGGCCGTCGAAGATGACGTGCTCCCAGACTTCGTCGCAAATCGCGACCGTATCGAATTCCTGGCAGAAGCGCGCAAGCAGTTCGAGGTCTTCGCGGGGATAGACGACCGCAGCGGGGTTGAGCGGGTTGTTGAACAACACGGCTTTGGTTTTGTGATTGAAGACGCTGCACAACGCCTCGTCGGTCAAGCGCCAATGCGGCGGCTCCAGCCGGACTAAACGCGGAATGCCGCCGGCCTGGCGAATGATCGGCAAATAGGAATCGTACACCGGCTGGAAAACGATCACCTCATCGCCCGGCTCGACCATCGCGAGGATCGCGCTGGTCAGCGCTTCCGTGCCTCCCGAGGTGACCATCACCTCGGTCATCGGATCGAGCGCTAGCCCATGCCAACGCTCATAATGCGCCGCGATCGCCTGACGCAATTCGGGAATGCCCATCATCGACGGGTACTGGTTGTAACCGTCCATGACAGCATCCGCCGCCGCGCGGCGGATATCCTCAGGGCCGGGATCGTCGGGAAATCCCTGACCAAGGTTGATGGCATTGTTGTCGCGTGCAAGTTGCGACATCGCCTCGAAAATCGTGACGGGCAGGTCCGCGAAAACCTTGTTCATGGACGTCATGGATGGATCAGCCGCCGGTCTTGGTCGGCAGGCCCGCAGCCTTCCACCCGATAATGCCGCCGGCGAGATGCTTGTCGTACGTCAGGCCAGCGGCCTGCGCAGCCAGCGACGCCGTGACCGACCTTTGCCGGAACGGCAGGCGAAGACAACCTGCTTGCTCGTGGGGTCAGGAATAGCATGCGGATCGAAGCTCGAAAGCGGGACAACGACCGCATCCGGATAAGCCTCCGCGGCGACTTCGTTTGGCTCTCTGACATCGACGAGCAGATACCGCCCTTCGGAAATGCCTTTCGACACTTCCTCCGGCGACAAATCATGAACCTGATGACTCTGATCCGCCACTCGATATCTCCCGGCCGTCTATTGCTGACAGCTAGCCACGCAAGCACCCTGCCGCTATCAATCGTCGGCAGGCAAAGTCGTCTCTCGCGCGATTAAAATCAAGCATCAGAAAGCGTCAAACGGCGCTATACCGTGACCTGTGTGCCCACCTCAACCACCCGTCCCGTCGGAATTTGAAAATAATCGGTAGCGTCATTGGCAGTGCGGCTTAGCGCGATAAACAGATGATCCTGCCAGCGCGGCATGCCGGAATGCGCGGCCGGTTTCAGCGCGCGTCGTGAGAGAAAAAACGATGTCGACATGATATCAAACTGCCAGCCCAACTTGCGTGCGACAGCCAGAGCCCGCGGAACGTTCGGCAACTCCATGAAGCCGAAGCGCAACGTTATTTTTGAGAAGGTCTCGCTGATCGCTTCAAAGCGCACCCGCTCGGCCAAATCGATCCGCGGCGTCGGCGGCGGTCTCAATGGTCAGGATGACATTCTTCTCGTGCAGCACCTTGTAGTGCTTGAGGCTGTGCATCAGCGCTGTCGGCGCGCAGCTCGGGATCGCTGGTGAGAAACACGGCGGTGCCGGGCACGCGTTGCGGCGGACGCTTCTCCAGCATCGCCACGAGGTCTGCCAGCGGGAACTCAAGCTTGCGCGACTTCTCGAACAGGAGCCGGCTGCCCCTGCGCCAGGTGTACATCAGCAGTATCAGCAAGCCCCCCAAGGCGAGCGGTACCCAACCGCCCTCGACTACCTTCAAGAGATTGGCCGCGAGAAAAACCAGATCCAGAAAAAGGAACGGGGCGATCAGCACCGCCGCAGCGACTGGCGACCATTTCCAGACCTTCCAGATCACGACAAAACCCATCGCCGCGGTGACAACCATCGTGCCGGTCACCGAAATTCCGTAGGCGGATGCCAGCGCGCTGGAGGAACGGAACATCAGCACCAGCAACACGACGCTGACAACAGCAGCATGTTGATGCGCGGAATATAAATCTGCCCCGAATGGGCTTCTGATGTATGGCGGATTTCAAAACGCGGCAACAATCCAAGCTGGATGGCCTGCTGCGTCAACGAGTAAGCTCCGGTAATTACGGCCTGACTAGCGATAACCGTTGCAACTGTGGCGAGACACACCATGGGCAGCAGCGCCCAGTCGGGAAACATCAGGAAGAACGGATTTTCCATCGCTTTCGGATCGGCCAGCAACAAAGCGCCCTGCCCCAGATAATTCAGCGCCAGCGATGGAAGGACAATGGCAAGCCATGCCGTCTGGATCGGCCGCTTGCCGAAATGGCCGAGATCGGCATAGAGCGCCTCCGCGCCGGTCACTGCCAGAAAGACCGCGCCGAGCGCTACAAACCCGATCATTCCGTGATGGAGCATGAACGATACGGCATATATCGGGTTCAACGCGAACAACACTTCAGGGTGACGCATCAGTGGCGGCACCGCCGCGATCGCGATTACCGCAAACCACAGGCCCATCAGCGGCCCAAAAAAAGCAGCGACGCGCGCCGTGCCACGCGACTGCACGGCAAACAACATCAATAGAATGATCAGCGTCAATGGAACGACATAAAATCGAACGCTGAAGTGACGAGCTTGATACCTTCGACGGCGGACAACACCGACAGCGCGGGCGTGATCACTGCGTCGCCATAAAATAATGCGCCGCTGATGATGCCCAGCAACACGATGACTCCCGCGCCGGAATATACCGCGCGTTGCGCCAGCGCCATCAATGCCAATGTCCCGCCCTCACCATGATTGTCGGCCCGCAACAGGATGAGAACATATTTCAGCGTCACGACGACAACGAGTGCCCACAAGATCAGCGACAAGACGCCGATTACCGCGTCGGGATTGACACTGTCCGCCGACCCGCCAGCGGCGATCACGGCCTCGCGCAACGCGTATAACGGGCTGGTGCCGATATCCCCATACACCACGCCAATGCTGCCGATCGTCAGCGCCCCAAAGCCGGCGGTCGAATGAGCATGACGGCCTCCATCGGCCGCTGGCGTTTCCGCCGCGGCGATCGTGCTATTGACTGACATGGAGTGGCCTCGTGTGTTCGCCGAGCAAACTGTGAGGCGGAGCGCTATACGCTCGTGGTACTGCACAAGTTAGCCGGAATTCACGGCTCCGATATGCGTGAAGAGCATGGATCGATATACCGGAAGGGCAAGATATCTGAATTGGATCAAATAGTTACCTGCGTTCCCACTTCGACAACCCGGCCTGTCGGTATCTGGAAATAATCGGTGGCGTCGTTAGCCGAACGGCTCAATGCGATGAAAAGATGATCTTGCCATTGCGGCATCCCGGATTGCGCGGAGGGCTTCAAAGAGCGCCGCGAGACGAAAAACGACGTCGCCATGATGTCGAACTGCCAGCCCAGCTTTCGCGCGATCACAAGCGCCTTCGGCACATTCGGCAATTCCATGAATCCAAAACGCAGGCGGACGGTCGAAAACTTGTCGCTAATCTTTTCCATTCGGACACGATCGACCGGATCAACACGCGGTGTCTGTGCGGTTTCAATCGTGAAATCACATTGTGCTCGTGAAGCACCTTGTTGTGTTTGAGATTGTGCAGCAGCGCCGTAGGCAGGCCGTCGGTCAGCAGCAATATGTTGCCGGGGTGCGGGTCGGCGTGGAAGACGCCGTCGATAATGACCTGCCGCAGCAGGTAGTCCAGCAGCCGCGCGGCCAGCTCGCGCGCCACGATCCCGCGCTCGGCGGACTGCGGCAGCGCGCACCGCAGCGGCTCGCCCTCGAACCGCTCCATCACCAGCACCCGCGCCGAGGAGTGCTCGGTGAACGCCTTGGGGACCGCCACGCCCTCGACCCGGGTCACCGCGACCGCCGCCAGGTTGCGCGCCTCGATCCGGAAATCCAGCTCCTCGCGCAGCGCGGCGGCGAAGCCCTCTGCCAGCGCCCTGACACCGAGCGACCGGGCCCAGGACGTACGCCGCTCCAGCGTCCTGGCCAGCCGCCGGATGATGTCCAGGTCGCGCCCCACCTGGCTGGTCACGCCCGGCCGGCGCACCTTGACCACCACCTCCTGCCCGGAGACCAGCCGCGCGGAGTGCACCTGCGCGACCGACGCCGCGGCCATCGGCTCACGGTCGAAGCGCTCGAAGACCGTCTCGACCGAGCCGTACTCGGCGACCAGCACCGCCTCGATCTCCGGCCACGCCACGAAAGCGGCCTGGTGCTGCAACAGCGAGAGCTCCTCGACCACCTCCGCCGGCAGCAGGTCGCGCCGGGTGGACAGGATCTGGCCGAACTTGATGAAGGTCAGCCCGCCGTCGTTCAGCGCCCCGCGCAGCGACCGGCCGACGTTCGCCCGCGGCCGGCGGCCCCGCAGGTAGGGACCGAGCCCGTGGCGCATGAGAATCATGGTGAACCGCCAGTAGCGGCGGGAGCGCGCGATCCGCTGCCGCAGACCCCTGACCCACTCCAGCGGCGTCGGCAGGCTGCCGCTGGGTGCCAGCGCCTCGGCGACGACCAGGAACACCATGCTCGGCAGCAGGACGATCAGCAGGGTCAGCACCAGCAGCAGCGGCTTCGTCGAGTCCTCCAGGTGCCCGTCGGGCGTCTTGGGACCGAGCATCGCCGTCATGATCGGAGCCGACGTGCCCCAGGAGATCCCGGCGGCGAGGACCAGCCGCGTGGCGGAGAACCGGACGCCCAGAAGACGCCGCACGATCGAAGCCAGAACGCCCACTGTCAGGATCGTCGCGAGGACGAACAGCGGTCCCTGCAAGAAGCTCATGCGGCGACCTTATTGCGGTCGCCGCATGAGGGAAGTGGTTACCTATGCGCCGGCGGTGGCGGCATCCGCGGCGGGCTTGGCTTCCGCCGCAGCCGACTCCGGCAGCTTCGCCTCGGGGAACTTCATCTCCGGCAGTTCGGTGTGCAGCAGGATCTCGCCGGGGAATCCGCCGGTGAGCATCGGCGAGTCCTCGTCGAGGATCGGGGCGACGGTCGCGGTGCAGAAGCTGCACCGGCGGGCCCGTGCCGGGATCTGCTGCAGGCACTCCGGGCAGGCGCGCTTGGCGCGGGACAGGTCGTGGTGCGGGTTCAGCTCATCGGTGATCTTGTTGACCGGGAGCACGATCAGGAAGTAGAGCGTCGCGGCGGTGAGCACGAAGCTGATCCCGGCGTTGATGAACGTCCCGTAGGGGAATGTCGTCTTGCCGAGCGTGAAGACCTTCTTGCTGTAGTCGCCGATGCCGCCGGTCGCCCAGCCGATCAGCGGTGTGAGGAACGCGCCGGTGAACGAGGTGACCATCCCGGCGAACGCGCCGCCGATGACCACGCCGACGGCCAGCCCGATGACGTTGCCGCGCACGACGAACTTCAAGAAGCCGTTCACTTGACCCCCCTGGGCCTTACAGGATCCTGACGAGATGACGCGCTGTGCGCGGCAGCATCCCACATCCGGACCGCACCCGCGAAAGCCCAGGTGAAGCAAGGGTTTTCAACCCTCCAGCTTCTCCAGGTCCAGGGTGCTCGGCGTCCTGCTTGGCCTCGGCGTCCTGCGCGTCCCCCTGCCTCGGTGTCCTGCGCGTCCTCCGCATGCCGCGTACTCCACAAGCTGGTCACCGTCGTGATCGCCAGGACTCCGATGATGACGCCGAGCGAGGCGACGATGCCGATGGTCGGCACGGTGACCGGGCCGACGTGCTCGACGCCGGAGCCGTGCAGCGCCTCGAAGACCATCTTCACGCCGATGAAGCCCAGGATCACCGACAGTCCGTAGGACAGGTGCACCAGCCGGTCCATCAGCGCGCCGAGCAGGAAGTACAGCTGCCGCAGCCCCAGCAGCGCGAAAACGTTGGCGGTGAAGACGATGTACGGCTCCTTGGTGAGCCCGAAGATCGCCGGGATCGAGTCCAGCGCGAACAGCAGGTCGGTGGAGCCGATGGCGACCATGACGATCAGCATCGGGGTGAAGCGCCGGTGCCCGCCGACGTGCGTGACCAGCCGGGCGCCGTCGTAGTCGTCGGTGGTCTTCACCGCCTGCTTACCCGCTTGAGCAGGCGGTTCTCCTTGAACTCCTCCTCGCCGCCGTGCCCGGTGGCCAGCTTGACCGCGGTGTAGATCAGGAACGCGCCGAAGATGTAGAAGACCCAGCTGAACTGGTTGATCGATCGCGCTGCCGGCGGCGATGAACGCGCCGCGCAGCACCAGCGCCATGATCACGCCCCAGAGCAGCACCTGCGACTGGTAGGCGCGCGGGACCTCGAACCTGGTCAGGATGATGACGAACACGAACAGGTTGTCGACGCTCAGGCTGTACTCGGTGATCCAGCCGGCGAAGAACTCGCTGCCGTAGCGGTGGCCGGTGAAGTACCAGACGCCGGTGCCGAACAGCACGGTCGCCGCGACGATCCCGGCCACCCAGACGGCGGCCTCGCGGGTCCTGATCGCGTGCGGGTTGCGGATGCCGTGCCACAGGTCGGCGGCGACCGCCAACGGCAGCACGACGATCGTGGCGATCCAGACGGTGAGGGTGACGTGCATGGGCGGGACTCCTCCGGCGTTGTCAAGGCGCTCACAATCGCCGAAGGTCTTCTCCACCTGAACCGCGAGCTCAGGCCGGGGGGCCGGGAGCCGGTGCGGTTCCGTGATGACGACCCGTCCGATTGGGGAGTACTCCCCTTCGATCCCGCCATGATCCCAGGAAGCAGGGTGATCACGCAAACCATCGGCCAAACCCTCGGCCAAACCCTCGGCCAAACCCTCGTCCCCGGGAGCACCGATCTGCTTTGATGGACCCGGATCTCTGTGGTTTAGACCACACGCGCCAGGCTGAACCGCACCGCACCGCAC
>CAWBXE010000011.1:0-659480 GCA_963792715.1 uncultured Alphaproteobacteria bacterium
GGGCCATGGTCTTTGCCCACGGCTTTGGTTGCGATCAGAACATGTGGCGGTTCGTGCAACCCGCCTTTGCCGAGATTTCGGGACGGTTCTGTTCGATCACGTCGGCGCTGGCGGTTCCGATTTGAGCGCCTACGACGGGCGGGAGAATACGACCTTGAGCGGATACGCAGATGACATTGTTAAGCATTGGGTCATGACTTGGCTCTGAAGGATGCCGTTTTCGTCGGCCACTCGGTCAGCTGCATGATCGGCGCGCTAGCCGTCGCAAAGGGCGCCCGGGATGTTCGGTAAGCTCATTATGGTCGGCCCGTCCGCAAGATACATCGACGACACCAACTATACCGGCGGGTTCAGCGAGCCAGATCGAGGAGCTCTCGATTTCCTGGAAGCAAATCACATGGGTTGGTCGGCGCAGATGGCACCGGCGATCATGGGCAATCCGGACCGCCGAGTTGGGCGAAGAACTCACCAATAGCTTTTGCCGCACCGATCCCGAGATCGCAAAGGCTTTCGCGCGCGTCACCTTCACGTCGGACAACCGAGCGGATCTCACTGAGGTCGATGTCCCGACGCTGATACTGCAATGCAGCGAGGACATCACGCCTCGCATGGAGGCTGGCGAGTTCGTGCGCCAGGCCATTCGCCGAATAGCCAGCTTGTCGTTCTGAAGGCAACGGGCCATTGTCCGAACCTCAGCGCGCCCGAGGAAGTGATCGCGGCCATGCAGGCAAGTTCGTCTTAAGCCGCAGTGAGCGATCCGGGGCATCGACGAGTTCAAGGACATGTTCGACAATCCGCCCCTGCGGTTATCGTCACGCTGCTAACGAATGGCCGCATCGAGCGCGTGAACCGAACGCTTGCTCACGATGGACGGGACACGCTGCTGATCAAATGGTCGGGCAAGCGGCTTGAGCAATTTCCTCAACATAGCGGGCCGGATCTACTACGAGACCCACATCGACGCCGTTGCTTCGTATGCAGGGGTTCTTCGACGAATTCGCGATCGATGTCGTGGCGGCGGACGGCAAGCCAATCCAGATGATCGCCGTGCGCTGTCGAGACTCGAGACAAGACTGGCACCCACTTTCCACACGCTTAGTCCTGATCAAGGCGACGGACCGACGAACGCTACGAAAGCCTGAGCTCTTGCAAGGCGCGGGACGCGGCGACTATCGGCTTCGAAAATGAGCGCGCGACGTCCGAGTTGCGCGAGCAGTTCATCGCCGTGCTGGGCCACGACCTGCGCAACCCGCTGGCGTCGATCAGCGCCGGCGCCCGCATCCTCGGGCGGCAAATCAAAGACCGACAGAGCAACATCAGGTCGTCGCGATAATGAAGGCGACCGTCGATCGCATGAGCGGTCTGATCGACAACGTGCTCGATTTCGCACGCGGCCGCCTGGGCGGAGGTATCACGCTCGATCGCAATCCGATGCGCTGCTCGAACCGGTATTGCATCAGGTCGTCGATGAACTCCGCCTGACCTCGCCGGGCCGTCAGATCGTGGAAGACTATGCGATCGATGCCCCCGTGAATTGTGACCCCTCCCGCATCGGCCAGCTGGTTTCCAATTTCGTCGGCAACGCAATCACCCACGGCGCCATCCAACGATCCGCTCCGGTGCGCGGATCCACCGAGGACGGACTGTTTAAGCTAACAGTCGCGAATGGCGGCGAGCCGATACCGAAGCCGCCATGAAAGGCTGTTCGAACCCTTTTTCCGGGCGCAGTCCGGGCCAGCCGCCAAGGCCTTGGGCTGGGGCTCCATATCGCGTCGCAAATTGCCAGGGCGCACGGTGGATCGCTGAACGTGCAACCTCCACGGGCGGAGGAGACGCGCTTCACTTTCGTGATGCCGCTGCGGTAGTGCTATCCCCTGCGACGACGCCAACTGCGACGGGCGGTTCTTTCCTCCCCCTTGTTGGGAGGGATCACGCTAGCGCCGTGCACTGCCTGCTCTCTCCCCCCTTGTGGGGGAGAGGTGGAGAGGGGGTACAATCAATCTCCAGCGCCGTGGCTCACCCCCCTCCCTAGCCCTCCCCCACAAGGGGGGAGGGAACAGAATCACCTCACGCCTTCCTGCGCCGGCCGCTGGCATCCAGCGCTTTCGACATTTCCGCGCGCCAGTCCTCGCCGCGCGCCCTGAAGCGCTTCAGGGTGTCCTGATTGATCCGCAGCGTCACGGCCTGCTTGGGGCTTTCGATCCGTGGCCGGCCGCGCTGTGGTGATGCCGCGGCGAGGTCGGGGTAGCACTTTCGGCAAAACGCCTTGCGTTGCTTGAGGTGAGCGTCAAAAAAAATCTTGTGCAGGCTGCATAACTGCTTTCTATCATCAGGCGCAGCGAGGAAAGAGAAACCATGGCCGAACTAGCGTCTCAGCCCACATCGGTACAAACCGTCTATGGCTGGTACCGAGAGAACAAGCTCTTCGTAAATCGCCGCTACCAGCGTAAACTGGTTTGGACCCTCAAGAGAAGCAGAAACTTATTGAATTGCTTCTTAAAATATCCGGTCCCGGCGATCTTCGTACTCGCCGAGCGAGATGTAATGCCTGGAACCTATGAGATTATTGATGGTCTCCAGCGGCTTCACTCGGTCGTGTCGTTCATAGAAAATTCGTTTGCACTTACTGATGGTCGTTACTTCGACGTCGGCCAATTTCCAACGGCGAAGGCTGCAGCCGCACAAGGTCATTTTGAGATTTCGCAAGAAGACCAATTTATTGGATCAAGAGAAAGTGTCGACGATATTGGATTACACCCTTGCTTTGTCGGTCATGAGGAATGCTACGGACGACGAAGTCAATGATGTGTTCGATCGGATCAATACGTACGGACATCGGTTAAGTGACCAAGAACGCAGACAGGCCGGTGTACAAAACGAATTTTCAAAGATGGTGAGGACGCTCTCTTGTCTGTTTCGTGGTGACGTTTCGAGCGACGTTCTACCGTTACAGTCTATGCCGTCTATCAGCGTTGATTCCCCAATGGCGAATTATGGTTATCAAGTAAAAGCTGACGAAGTATTTTGGGTAGAGCAAGGGATTTAAGGTCGACCGATCTTCGGGATAGCCTTGATGAGCAGTGCATCGCGGATATCGCTGCCTGCATTATTGGACCGGAGCTTATAGAACGATCAAAAGATGCGTTAGACGAAATTTACATAAAGGGCAGCACCGCATCCGAGACTACTCTTACAGCTCTTGAAGTATATGGCTCGAACAAACTGCGATGAAATTAAGTTTTGCGTTGATGAGATTCTCAAAAAGTTTGCAATTCAGAACCAAGCTCGAAACTCAGAAAATATTGTTTTTACAAAAACTAATACAAACGCCTTCCCATCAGCATTTGCAGTTATTCTGATAGCTTTCCATGAGTTGATCGTCGGCGAAAAGAAAAAGATATCCGATTACGCTGGGGTCAAGACGGCCAACAACTTATCAAGCAGAATTGAGACTGGCAGAAGAGCAACAAGCCCTGAAGAGCGGCGGAAAAATATAGATACCGTAAAAGGTCTTATCGGCGCAAATTTTGTGAAAGGCAAACCTAACAAAGCAGATCTACTCTGATCACACACTATCTATATTGAAGGAATTGTTAAGATGATCAGAAATCGAACTTGCCAATTATGAACTTAAGCAGGGCATGCTCTCGCTTAAGGACGAAAAGGGTAACGTTGATCAAGATGTAATTGATAAGGTGGTTACAACGATCTGCGCGATTGCAAATATCGGTCCTGATAGCAGCGGAAAAATCCTAATTGGGATAACAGACAAAAAAACGGACGCGGATCGTGTTCGAGTTTTGGATAAGATCGAGCCAAAGAAGGTAGGTAAACGCTTTGTTGTCGGCGTAAACCGAGAGGCGGCACGCCTTAAAATTTCGGTCGAAAGTTATTTCGGAAAGTGGAAAGATGCCATAAGGAAGTCTGGTCTAACAGCCAAAGTCCGCGATGCAATTCTTTCCAACATGGATTTTAACTCGTTCTATGGCTTGGGAGTAATCTTGATCACCATTCCTCCTCAAACAGAGCTTACATACGTTGGCGAAGAGTTATTCTGGCGAGACGGGGATTTACGAAGGCAGCCAAGACTGCAAAAGAAATAGCGGGCATTGCGGCCAGGTTTGTTAAAGCAAGAGGCACCGTCAGTCCCATCCGGTATCTATTTGTAAGTTAGCAGCTTCGACTTTGACGGCGAAGTCGCCAATGCTATAGCCCGGCTTCGCTCCGGGTTCTCCATTTCCACTTCGCGTTCCCGAAAAAGGCCCCGCCCCCCATGCCAAAAATCAAAGTGCAAAATCCCGTCGTCGAACTCGATGGCGACGAAATGACCCGGATCATCTGGCAGTACATCAAGGACAAGCTGATCACGCCGTTCCTCGACGTGAAGCTGGAATATTACGACCTCGGGATGGAGTACCGCGACAAGACCGACGATCAGGTCACCATCGACGCCGCCAACGCGATCAAGAAATACGGCGTCGGCGTCAAGTGCGCGACCATCACCCCGGACGAAGGCGCGCGTGAAGGAATTCGGCCTCAAGCAGATGTGGAAATCGCCGAACGGCACCATCCGCAACATCCTCGGCGGCGTGGTGTTCCGCGAGCCGATCATCTGCAAGAACGTGCCGCGCCTGGTGCCGGGCTGGACCAAGCCGATCATCATCGGCCGTCACGCGTTCGGCGACCAGTATCGCGCCACCGATTTCAAGTTTCCCGGCAAGGGCACGCTGACGATGAAATTCGTCGGCGAGGACGGCCAGGTGATCGAGCGCGAGGTCTACAAGTCGCCGAGCGCCGGCATCGCGCTGGCGATGTACAACCTCGACGATTCCATCGCGCGATTTCGCGCGCGCCTCGTTCAACCAGGGCCTGGCCAAGGGCTATTCGGTTTATCTCTCGACCAAGAACACCATCCTGAAAGTCTATGACGGCCGCTTCAAGGATATTTTCCAGGAGATTTTCGACGCCGAGTTCAAAGCGAAATTCGACGAGAAGAAGATCACCTACGAGCATCGCCTGATCGACGACATGGTGGCGGCGGCGATGAAATGGTCCGGCGGCTATGTCTGGGCCTGCAAGAACTACGACGGCGACGTGCAGTCCGACACCGTGGCGCAAGGCTACGGCTCGCTCGGGCTGATGACCTCGGTGCTGATGACGCCCGACGGCGACACGGTGGAAGCCGAGGCCGCGCACGGTACGGTGACGCGGCATTTCCGCGAGCATCAGAAGGGCAAGGAGACCTCGACCAACTCGATCGCCTCGATCTTCGCCTGGACGCGCGGGCTCTCTCATAGGGCCAAGCTCGACAACAACGCGGAGCTTGCGAAATTCGCAAGCACGCTGGAGAAGGTCTGCGTCGACACCGTCGAGGCCGGCTTCATGACCAAGGATCTCGCGCTTCTGGTGGGCGCGGACCAGCGCTGGCTCTCGACCACGGGATTTCTCGACAAGGTCGCGGAGAATCTCACCAAGGCGATGGCGGATTAGGGCGGTCCGATTGCCGGCAGCGCCGCACGTAGAGTAGCAAACGTTTCGGCGGCGGCGGCGCGCCCCCTCTCCCGCTTGCGGGGGAGGGCTGGGTGGGGGCTCAAGCCGTCATCCTGAGGTGCGAGCAAAGGCGCGCACTTCCGCGCCGACTTGCGAGCCTCGAAGGATGATGGCTGATGGGGGCCTTCGTTTATATGCTTCTGTGTGCGGATAAATCTTTCTACGTTGGCTCGGCAACGGGCGACGACTTGTCGGTCAGAGTAAACCAGCACAATCACGGGCATTTCCCGGGCTATACGCATTCTCGCCGGCCGGTTCAGCTTGTTTGGTCGCAACACTTCGACCGAATAACCGACGCCATTGCTGCCGAAAGACAAATCAAAGGATGGAGTTGGGCCAAGAAAGAAGCCCTGATCAATTCCGATTGGAATTCAATCTCTCAACTGGCGCGCCGCCGTGGGGGTAAAGTCAAGTCGTCGTAGCCCGCCGCCATCCTTCGAGGCGCGCAAGAATGTGCGCGCACCTCAGGATGACGACTTACCCTGCGAATTTGCCGCTGACCGCCATCCCGAGGTGCGGGCCTCGAAGGGAGCATTGCCATCGTAAACAATCTACCAACGCGTTCTCATCAGAACCGATGTTTCGATTCAATTCTCTTCAATTTTGTTCTGGTAGACAGGATGCAAAGTCAATCCAGAACGGATCATCGCGATGGTCGAGACGACAACCGAGAAAAGGTCGGCACGGAGATACAAGGTGCTCAAGGGCGCGACCGTTGCATTCGACGGCAGCGGCGTCCCGTGCACCGTGCGCAATCTTTCATCGAGCGGCGCCGCCATTGATATTATGGACACCGCCAGCCTGCCGCCGTCCTTTATGCTGATCATCGAGGCCGACGATTTCATTCGCCGCTGCCATCCCGTGTGGAGCAGCAAAAACCGGGTCGGCGTGGAATTCGATTGATCTGCGCCTAGCGGCTGTACCCGCCGGGATGCGGAGACATGCCGCCGCCACGTCCGCCGCCCATCAGGCCGCCTCCAATCACACCGCCAATGATGCCGCCGATGATCGGCGCTGCCGAAGGCCCATAGTCGGGCGGCGGCGCGCGGTGATAAATCGGCTCATCGTCCGGCGGCGGAAGACGCAGGCGCTTCGGCGGCGAGTTGTCGGCGATCCGTCTCGGCGGTATCGGGTCGCCCCGCTTCTTCGGCGGATCGGTTTTTTGCGGCAGATCGACCTTCCTCATCGGCGAGACCGGCGCTGACGGCGTCGTGCATGGGCAGGTCAATGAAGCGTTGGTCGGCTGAACCAGTGGAATCGCCGCGAAGCTCCCGAGATTCGGGCGGTTACGCATGCGCTCTTCGAGCTTGCGCGCGGTGACCGTGAGGTCGCTGTCGGGATACTGCAGCAGAAACGCGCGGTACCCGGCCGCGGTGTTGATGATGAGGGCATTGTTCCACGCGATCATCTTGCGGTGGCGATCCAGCCAAAGCTGAGCCTGCATGCCGAAATGCGACTGCGCATAGAGGCCGACAAACGCCTCATAAGCCTCGCTGCTGCCGTCGGCGACGATTATCTCATTGGCGGCTTCCGGCGTCTTGCCGTTCAGCTCGTGGCGCCACTCCTCGACGGTTCGCTGTTTCACCGGCTTCTTTTCACCCGTTGTCTCCGCTGCCCCCGGCCTTGCGAAGAACCTGAAATCGTCGGTCAGTGAAGAACTTTCCCACGGCGTTTGCCGGCCATCGGTCGCCTTGTTGACCGACACCCGCACCCGCTTGAAGGCGTCTTCGATCGACAGGCCGGGCTCCCGCGCCGCCGCCAGCAATGCGGAGGTGTAGGGACTGTCCGCGCCGCTGCCGTCTTCGGCTTCCGCACCGGGCGAGGTCGAGTAGGACAGGAACGTGCCGGGAGCGCCGATTTTCGCGTCGACGATCGCCAGGCCGTGCCCTGCGGTCTTGTTGATGTCGGGGAAGGGATTGTTGCGGCAGGCATCGAGCAGGACGATGCGCATCCGGGTCGGCACCGACGCCAGCGTATTCAGCACGTCGTTGAGGCGGACCGCCTGCAGCGGAATATCGGCTTCGCGCTTCGGGTCGATGTCGACGGGCACCAGATAGTTTTCGCCGTCGATTTGCATGCCGTGGCCGGCATAAAACATCAGCGCAACGGTGTCGGCGCCCTTTGCCGCAACCTTGGCCGCGAAATCCCCAACCCGTTCGCGCAGTTCGTTCTGCGCCAGATCGGGAGCCGTCATCACCTCGAAGCCGGCGTCGCCCAGCAACTGAGCCATCGCCTTGGCGTCGTTGGCAGGGTTGGGCAGCGCGACCACGGCCTTGTAAGCCGACTGTCCGATCACGAGAGCCATACGGTTCTCGGCGAAGGCGGCGTGCGACCCCAACAGGATCGTGGCTGCAATGATGGCGCGATGAAGCACGGGACGGCACATGGGAAACACCTCCGGTGACACATTGGTCGCGGCAAGCCGCGCCGCGGTTCACGCCCACGCGTCACGCGAACCGAAATATACGGCCGCCTCAGTGTCGATAGTGTCGCAGCACGGTGCCGTACCGCCGTCAGTTCGGCTTCTTCGGGGGTGGCGACGGCCGCATCTGGCCCCACGGATCGACCTTCACCTTTGAATCCGGGATCTTTTCGAGCGCGGCCTTGTAGGCCTTCTCGTCGACGACCGGTCCTTTGTGCTCGGCTTTTTTGGTCTCGCCTTGCCCCCCGTGCTTCGCGCCGCCCATCTGGGCAAAGGCCGGCGTCGCCAGCAAACACAGCATCACAGCTGCCGCAGTCACCCTTTTCATTTGCACATCTCCGCAGCAGCCTTATCGCTCAGTGTCCGGCAAAAATCACCGAGCACGCATGGTGAATGGCGGATTAAGAATATCATTCAAATCAGGTCCGCAAACCAACGCTATCTTCTGACTTGCCCGATAATGTTACGCATTATTGGGGCGAGAAGCCGTTGCGCGTGCATCACAGTCACGTCAGGAATCGATGAAATTGGTCGGGATGGCAACTTCGGCAACGGCGCGCCGCGCGTCACTTCAGGATACAGCGGTCGGGCGCCCGCACCCCGACACGGCGCATCCTCGTGCGCTGAGGCCGCTTGCCGCCGTCGCCCCTGATCAATGGCGCCTGCTCGCCGAACGCGCGATCGAGCCGAATGGCTACTATCTGCCAGAGTGGGCGGTGGCCGCGAACGGCTCCCCACAGAAACGCGCCGAGGTGTCGGCGCTCACGGCATACGATGCCACGAAATGCAATCTTACCGGGTTCCTTCCCGTTGTCTCTGCGTGGCGGTCGTACAAACTTCCATTGCCGATCCTGGTGTCGGCCGATCCGTTTCGCTCGCTCGACACGCCGCTGCTGGATCGGGATGTCCCCGACGAGGCGGCGGCGGCTTTGCTGGATCAGGCGCGCCGCTCCGGCGCGCACGCGCTGGTGCTGAGATTGGTCACGCTCGACGGCCCTGTCATGAAGGCGTTCGGCCGCGTGCTTGAGAAAAGCGGCTTGCGTCCGCGTGTGCTGCAATCGCATTCACGCGCGTGTCTCGATGCGACGCAAGATGCCGACACCCTGCTGCGCGGCGCGTTGGGTCCGAAAAAGTTCAAGGAAGTGCGCCGCCTGCGCAACCGGCTTGGCGACCACGGCGAGGTCACCTTCAACGTCGCGTCCAGCGCGGAAGCTGTTGCGTCTGCGTTCGATGTCTTTCTGACGCTGGAGGCCAGCGGCTGGAAAGGCCGCGGCGGCACGGCGATGAGCGCGAACGCCGGGGATGCCGCGCGGATGCGTTACGCCGCCATCGAGCTCGCAGCGCGCGGTCAATGCGAAGTGATCACGCTGCATGCCGGCGCCATTCCCGTCGCGACCGGCATCGTGCTGCGTCACAACGACCGTGCGTTCTTTTTCAAGATCGGCATCAACGAGAAGTTTGCACATTATTCGCCCGGCGTGCAGCTCACGCTCGATCTGACGCGGCATCTGTGCGCCGATCCGCGGATCGCAATGGCCGATTCCACCGCGAGTGCCGATCACCCGATGATCAATCCGATCTGGCGCGGACGCCTTGCGATTGGCGATGTGCTGATCCCGCTGCGGCGCAATGATCCCTTGGGGCCGATGATCTACGGAGCGTTGCGGGCCCATGGCCTCGCGCGGGCGACCGCGCTACGACTGTTGCGGCGGTAATTGATTTTGGTAGATCAAAAATCGTCGTCGGATAGTTCCGCAAGCTTAGCGAGATGCCGCTGCAGACCCACCTTCAGCGGCTTGTTGCCGCGTACTGGAATCGAAAGTCGAGCGACTCTGTCTGTCTTGCATAGATGTGATGGCTGCCACTGATCCGAAGCAATATCCAACCGCGACGCTCCACTATCCGAACGAAATCGCGGCCGGAAACCGGTTTCATGCAGATAGTTCTAGCATTCGTATAGTGCCGCCGGGTTCAGGGGCGGCAACTTCGATGGATAAACATCCTTCGATGGCATCATGGAGATTCTGAATCAGCTCGTCCATGCTGTCGCCTTGGGTAGCGCAGCCGGGAATCGCGGGCACCGGCCGAAAAGCCGCCTTCCTCAGCCTGATGTACGACATCTTAATTTCATGTCGCAGCTCCGTCCACCGACCTTCGCGCGAATAGGGGTCGAATTCAGGAACCGACGGCAGAACCCTACTCCGCCGCTTGCGCGTTCACTTCCGCCGAAACCTGACGGATGGCGCGGGCGAGCTGCTCCGCCGGCTGCGCGCCGGATACCGCGTATTTGCCTGCAAACACAAAGGTCGGCACGCCGGAGATGCCCTTGTCGGATGCTTCCTTGGCCTGGCCTGAGATCAGCTCGACATCCTCGTCGGTCGCAAGGCGCCTGCGGATCTCGGCTGCATCGAGGCCAACATCGGCCGCAGCTTGCACTAGCACCTCGCTGTCGGTGAGATCCCCGCCGTCCCGGAAATACAGCTCCATCAGCCGCTGCTTCATCGCTGCGGACTTGTCGCCGGAGGCATCATGCTCGGCCCAATGGATCAGCCGATGGCAGTCGATCGTGTTGGGCTGGCGCTTGACGAGCTCGGGCCGGTAGGAAAGCCCCTCTTCACCCGCCGCGGAGACCACGCGGCCAGCGATGCCCTTGTAGGCGTCGACCGAGCCGAATTTCGTCGTGAGATATTCATCGCGGCTGATGCCTTCGCGCGGCACCCACGGGTTGAGGAAGAACGGCCGCCAATGCACCTCGACCGGAACATCGGGCGCCAGCGCCAGTGCGTTCTCAATGCGGGCCTTGCCGATGTAGCACCACGGGCAAACCACGTCGGAAACGATATCGATTTGCAGCGGTTTTAGCGTGCTCATGGGATTTTCCTCACCGGAGAAGCCCAAAAGATATGCGGCGCATGTCGCGCGGACAAGGCCGCTAGTTCAGTTTCGCCGCCATTGCCCGCATGTGGCTGGCGGTCAGATCGTCCGCGGGGAAGAACGTCTCGAGCGCCAGTTCCGACAGCGTGATATCCACCGGCGTGCCGAAGATCATCGTCGTCGAGATAAAGCTCAGGACGTCGCCGCCAAGCCGCAACCGGAACGGGATCGCAACGCTCTCCGATGATAGCGACGCCGGTCGCGCGGGTACCGGATATGCTCTGAGCTCATCATAGAGCGCGATCAGTTTTGGATCGGCCGTCACCTCGCACTGGCGATGCAGGCGTTGCAGCAGATGTGCGGCCCATTCACCGAGGTTGACGGTGCGCGGCGCCAGCGCGTCCGGATGAAACGCCAGACGCAGGATGTTGATGGGCGGCGCGAGCAGGCGCGGCGCCACGCCCTCGAGCAGCGGCATCACCATGCGATTGGCGGAAACCAGATTCCAGTGCCGATCATAGGCTAGTGCCGGATTGGACTCGTGCGCCTTCAGCACCAGATCGATTGCCTGCCGCGCCGAAGCCAGCGCGGGATCGTCGAGCGCGCGCTGCGGGAATGCCGGTGCAAATCCCGCCGCTACCAGCAGCACGTTGCGTTCACGCAAGGGCACGTCGAGCCGCTCGGCGAGTTTCAGCACCATCTCGCGCGACGGCGCGGAGCGGCCGGTCTCCACGAAACTCAGATGCCGTGCGGAAATCTCGGCGTCACCGGCCAGATCGAGCTGGCTGAGATGGCGGCGCTGCCGCCATTCGCGCAGATGATCGCCGATGTGGACAGGCCGGGTGGCGGGGGACGGTTGGGCGAGCGGTGCATTCATCGCGAAAACCTAGCATGCGAAATTCGCACGTTCCATTACCTCCCACGTAATCGATTTCGGCGCGGGAGCGGATCATCCTGGCATCACTCGGCGATGACGCACTCGTCAATCGCCATGCACACACAAGGACAACTGCCATGCTTCATCCATCTTTGTTTCTTCGCCGCGCGATCCAGTTCGACGCCATCTTCAGTGGCGTGAGCGCGTTGCTGCTTACCTTCGGCGCCGGCGTGCTCGCGCCGTGGCTGAATTTGCCGGAAGCGCTGCTGCGCGAAAGCGGCCTGTTTCTGATCGCCTATGCCGCGCTGGTCGGCTGGCTCGGCATGCGGCACTCGGTGCCGAAGCCGCTGGTGGGAGCCGTCATCGCCACCAACGCGCTGTGGACGCTGGGCAGCATCGCACTGTTGTTCAGTGGGTCGGTCAGTCCAAATTTGCTTGGTGAAATTTTCGTAGCCATGCAAGCGATTGCCGTCGGCGCGATTGCCGAGCTGCAGTATATCGGACTGCGCAGGAGCGAAGCGGTATTGGCGGCTTAGGCTGAAGCGCGCGCCTCACGCGCCGCCTTGCCCCGCTTTTTGGCCGTCGCAAGTATCCCCGATTTTGCGGCGGCCATTTTCTTACCCGCTTTGCCGCTGTGGCCGTTCAGCGACTTCCCATTCGATGCATGACCGTTGAGCGCGGCCTTCGCGGCCTTCGCCGCCTTCTTGTCGGCGCGGGCCTTGGTGCGCCTTTTCTCTTCACGCGCTTCGGCGCGCAATTTCTTGCGCTTCTTCTCGCAGGCAGCACACTTGCAGCCGATCGGCTTCAGATAGGCTTTGAAATAGTCGGTGCCGTAATCATAGTTGATCTCCTCGCCCGGCTCGATCTTCTTGATCGCGCGGATCACCACTTTGCGCTTGCGGGCGCTGACGTCGGATTCCGCATTCGGCCTGCAGGCGTGGTTGATATAGCGCGCGATGTTCTTGCGCACGGAACCGTCGATGGTCCAGCGGCCATTGAGCTCGAACAGATATTTGTTCTCGATGCCCTCGTGCTTCTTATTTTTGGAATCAAGCAGCGGACCGAAATAGCGGACGATCTTGTCGCCCTTCTTGATCGGCTTGGTGGCGAAGAGACCGAGTCCGGTTTTGGAGCGGCCGATGCGGTAAGGTTTTGAAGATGAGATGGCAGGCATGGATGTGGAACTGAACGCCGACGTTGAGAAAAACTGAGGAGTTCTTTTCTATGACGATTTTGCGGCCGATGTCACCCGTTTCACGCTGCTGCCGTTAGTCATCCCCAGTTTGCATCAACGTTTCCTAGCGGGCCTTTTTGGACTTCGTGCGCTTCGCTGCGGTTTTCTTCGGAGACTTTTTCGCCGGCTTCTTTTTCTTCTTCGCAGCCATGCGCATGTTGTCCACGAGATTGGGATAAGGCCTGCCGGCACGTTTGGCGCTTGCCTTTGCTGCGGCTTTCTTCGCGGGTGTAAGATGTTTGGATGCCTTGCCCGCGCGTTTGCGTGGATTGGCGCGTTTCCAGGGAGCGCGGGATTTTTTTGCCATGCCTGCTAACGCCTGAACGCACGCAGAGTTGCAACGATCAGGAAGACGGCCGCGGGATCGTCGATTTGAGCATCGCTTCGAATAAGGTCTCGAGGCCGGTGCCTTCGGGCAACCGGCGCAGGATGTCGGTGAGACGGCCATCGAGCAGCAGCATCGTAAACCCATGCACCAGCGACCATGCCCGCGCGATCGCGGCGGCCTGATCCAGCGACAGCGCCTGTTCGGCGATCAATTCATGCCTGCTGGCGCCGATCGCGCCGGCCAGCCCCGCAAACGACGCTTGCGCGGCTTCGTGCAGCGCCGGCCTGCTCATGTCGAGACGCTCGGTACGAAACATCAGCCCGTACATGCCGGGATGCGCGCGCGCATAGGCGACGTAGGCTTTCGCGCGTGCCATGGCCTTTTCCATCAGCGCTCCGGCAACGTTGCCCGCCTCCGTCATCGCGGCGTTGAACTGCCGGAAGCCGATCGCGGCGAGTTCGCTGACCAGCCCGGTGAGGTCGCCGAAATGGTGCGTCGGCGCGGCATGGGAAACCCCGGCTTCGCGCGCGACCGCACGCAGCGTCAATCCCTGCAGGCCGTCGCGCTCCAACACCGTTTCGGCGGCCTTGAGCAAGGCATCGTGCAACGCGCCGTGATGATAAGGCAATTCGGCGGCTGATTTTCGTTTCGAGCCGGAAGGTTTTTTCGCGGAGTAGACTTTCCGCGCCGGCTTGCGCTCCGTTGCGGTGACGCCGGTATGCCTACCTTTGGTTTTTCTTGTCATGCGCGCTTATAAACGGCGATTTTTACAGTGTAAAGATTTTGCTTGACCGCGTTGAAGGCACGCGCTAGCTTATCTTGACGATGTAAAGATTAAATGGAGACGGTGATGCTGCAGGCTGAAGGCAATGTGGAAACCCGCAACAATCTCGGCCCGATTCCGATCGAATGTGACGCGCCTTTCCTCCGGGTGCAGGGCGAGTTGCCGCGCGAACTCAACGGCACGCTATACCGCAACGGCCCCAATCCGCAGTTCGAGTCGCCGGGCGCGCATTGGTTCGTCGGTGACGGCATGCTGCACGCGTTTCATATCGAGAACGGACGCGCGAGCTATCGCAATCGCTGGGTCCGCACACCAAAATGGCAGGCCGAACACGACGCCGGCCGCGCACTGTTCGGCGGCTTCGGCCAGAAGTTGCCGGACGCGCCCGCCACTCCAATTAAAGACGGCGGCGTCGCCAACACCAACATCATCTTTCATGCCGGGCGATTGCTGGCGCTGGAGGAAGGCCACCTTCCGACCGAGATTGAGCCGGGCACGCTCGCCACGCGCGGCACTTACGACTACGGCAATCGCATCGCCGGCCCCTTCACCGCGCATCCCAAGATCGATCCCGTCACCGGCGAGATGATGTTCTTCGGCTACAACGCCGGCGGACCTTTCAGTCCCGCTCTCTCCTATGGCACCGTCGATGCCTCCGGCGTCGTCACGAAGTTTGCGCGCTTCGAAGCGCCCTACGCCAGCATGGTGCACGATTTCATCGTCACCGAAAATCATCTGCTGTTTCCTATCCTGCCGATCACCGGCAGCATGGACCGCGCCATGCACGGCCGTCCGCCCTACGCCTGGGAGCCCGAGAAGGGTGGCTATGTCGGCGTGATGAAGCGCAACGGCTCGCACGAGGATATCGTCTGGTTCCGTGCCGAGAGCTGTTACGTGTTTCACGTCATGAACGCGTGGGAGGAAGGCGAGCGCATCGTCGCCGACGTGATGCAATTCGAGGAAGCGCCGCTGTTTACGCATCCCGACGGGTTGAAGACGGATCCGAAGAAGTCGCGCGCGCGGCTATGCCGCTGGACCTTCGACCTCGCCGCCAATACCGACCGCTTCAGCCAAGTCTATCTCGACGACGTCACCGGCGAATTCCCGCGCATCGACGATCGCCGCGCCGGCATCGTCAGCCAACACGGCTGGTACGCCTGCGCCAATCCCGATTTGCCGATGTTCGGCGCGCTGTCAGGCGTCGTGCATGTCGACGGCAAGGGAACGCGGCTGGCGCAATATCTCTTGCCCGCCGGCGACACCATTTCCGAGCCGGTGTTCGTCGCGCGCGGCGAGGACGCCGCCGAAGGCGACGGCTGGCTGCTCGCGGTGGTCTGGCGCGCGCGGGAGAACCGCAGCGACTTGGCCGTGTTCAACGCCACCGATATCGAGGCCGGACCCGCCGCGCTGGTGCAGCTGGCGCACCGCGTGCCGGATGGCTTTCATGGCAACTGGGTTGATGCGGCGTAGAGCACTCGCTCTGTAGAGTGGGCAAAGGCGCCTTCGCCGTGCCCACCGCTTCTGACAGCGCTCATTGGTGGGCACGCTTCGCTTTGCCCGTTCCTACAAGCTTCGCGAATCTGCAAAGAGTTAATTTTTACACTGTAAAGATTTCGCTTGACGCCGCCTAATTCTGGGACTATCTGCATCTTTACGATGTAAAGATATGCAGATGGAGGCCATCATGGCCATTTTTCTTATCCTCGCCCCGTTCGGAGCCTTTGCAGCCCTGATGCTGCTGACGACAGCCTCCGTCAGCCTCTTTGCGGCGGCTGCGATCGGATTAGCTGTCATCGCCTGGGACCGTTTCCGCGGCCGTTCACTCAAAATGCTTGGCGCCACGGCCGCGCTGCTGTTCACAGGCCTTGGCTTTGCGGTGACGCTGTCCGATCACCCCCTCAGCAACACCGCTGTGATTTTCGTGCTCGATAGCGGATTGCTGGTCATGGCGCTGTTGTCGATCGTGTTCCGCGCACCTTTCACACTGCAATATGCCCGCGAGAACGTTACGCCCGGCGTCATGGCGTTGCCGCACTTTCTCAAGGTCAATTACGTGCTGACATGGGCATGGGCCATGGCCTTCGTGCTGATGCTGTCCGCGGATGCGCTGAGCTTTTATCTTCCGAGCCTGCCGGTCTGGGTCGGCGCAGGCATCGCCTTTGCCGCCCGCAATGGCGCGGTTTACTTCACGAAATGGTATCCGCAATATCGCGTGGCGCAGCTTGCGCACCATGCGTAAAGCAACGGCCGTTCCGGCAAGATAAGACGTTCGGGAGATCGACCATGAAAAGCGTGTTCGCCAAGCTCGGCGCCGATTTCTTCTCCACCATCATCTTTGTCGTGCTGTATTTCACCACCGGCAACGTGCTGCTGGCGACAGCCTTCGCGCTCGCCGGCGCCATTGGGCAGGTAATTCGTGCGCGCGTGCAGGGTCAGACCCTAAGCTTCATGACCTGGGCCAGCCTTGTACTGGTCATCGTGCTGGGCGGCGCGACGCTGCTGACGCAAGACCCGCGCTTCGTGATGATCAAGCCCAGCATCGGCCACTTCGCGATCGGCGCCATCATGCTCAAGCGCGGCTGGATGCAGCGTTACATGCCGGCCATCGTCAGCGACAATGTGCCCGATCTGATCATCCGCGCAGGCTACGCCTGGGCCGTCCTGATGTTTGCCATCGGGCTCGGCAATATCGCGGTGGCGCTGACCGGCGATATCAAGCTCTGGGCGCTGTATGCGACGGTGGTGGCTTTCGGCGCAAAAATCGTGGCCTTCGCAATCCAGTATGTCGTATTCCGGATCGCGGTAGGCCGAAAGCTGCGTGCGGAGGCCTTGGCCGCTGAACCGGTTGCGGGTTGAGAAATCAACCGCCCGCGTTTAAGAATATCGCGCAACGCGAACGCGCAATGCCCGCCATTTCCGGTCCGGTGCAGCGCCAAGGAGAACCCAATGGCCGCCGACGGAAACTGGAATATTACCATGACCACGCCGATGGGCGAGCGCAACGCCGCGCTGACGCTGAAGAGCGCCGGCGGCACCCTGACCGGCACGCAATCCGCCGAAGGCAATTCCGGTGAGATTTTTGACGGCACCGTCAGCGGCGACGATGTCGCCTGGAAAATCTCGATCACCAACCCTATGCCGCTGACGCTGGCCTTCACGGGCAAAGTCGAGGGCGACGCCATTTCAGGCGAAATGGGCATCGGCCCGATGGGCAGCTTCCCGTTCAAGGGGACGAGGGCGTAAGCGGGCGCTCTTCGTTTCCGGACGCGCTCTTCTTTCCCCTCTCCCCTTGCGAGAAAGGGTGCCCGAGATGCGCAGCATCGAGGGCGGGTGAGGGGGAGGTTGGATCGCTTGGAAGTCCCCTCACCCGTCTCGCATCTGACGATGCTCGTCAGCCTCTCCCACGAGGGGAGAGGGATTCACCCCAAATTCAATTCCTTGAAGAAGTCGTTGCCCTTGTCGTCGATGATGATAAAGGCCGGAAAATCCGCGACCTCGATGCGCCAGATGGCTTCCATGCCAAGCTCGGGATATTCCAGCACCTCGACCTTCTTGATGCAGTGCTCGGCAAGGTTGGCCGCAGCGCCGCCGATCGAGCCCAGATAAAATCCGCCGTGCTTCTTGCAGGCCTCGCGCACCGCGGCGGCGCGGTTGCCCTTTGCCACCATCACCATCGAGCCGCCCGCGGCCTGAAACTGATCGACGAACGAATCCATTCGCCCCGCGGTGGTCGGGCCGAACGCGCCGGAGGCGTAGCCCTCGGGCGTCTTGGCCGGACCGGCGTAATACACCGGGTGGTTCTTGAAATAATCCGGCAGTGGCTCGCCGCGCTCCAGCCGCTCGCGCAATTTGGCGTGCGCTGAAATCGCGCGCGACGATCATGGTGCCCGTCAGCGACAGCCGCGTCTTGATTGGATGTTGCGCCAGCGTGGCGAGTATCTCCGTCATCGGCTGGTTGAGATCGATCTTCACCACGTCGCCGCCGAGCGCCTGCTCCACCGCGGGCAGATATTGCGCGGGGTTGTGCTCGAGCTCTTCGAGATAGACGCCGTCGCGCGTGATCTTGCCGAGCACCTGGCGATCCGCCGAGCATGACACGCCGAGCCCGATCGGCAATGACGCGCCGTGGCGCGGCAGCCGGATCACGCGCACGTCGTGGCAGAAATACTTGCCGCCGAATTGCGCGCCGACGCCGGACGACTGCGTCATCTTCAGAATTTCCTGCTCCATCTCCAGATCGCGAAACGCGTTGCCGTCAGCCGAACCATGAGTCGGCAGCGCATCGAGATAGCGCGCCGAAGCCAGCTTCACCGTCTTCATGCACAATTCAGCCGAAGTGCCGCCGATAACGATCGCAAGATGATAGGGCGGGCACGCCGCGGTGCCCAACGTCATCACCTTCTCTTTGAGGAACGCCAAGAGACGTTCCTTCGTCAGCACCGACGGCGTCGCCTGAAACAGAAAGCTCTTGTTAGCGGAGCCGCCGCCCTTCGCCATGAACATGAACTTGTAGGCGTCTTCACCCTCGGCGTAGATCTCGCACTGCGCCGGCATGTTATTGGCGGTGTTCTTCTCCTCGTACATCGACAGCGGCGCGACCTGCGAATAGCGCAGGTTGCGGCGCAGATAGGCGTCGCGCGCGCCTTCGCTGAGCGCCGCTTCGTCGCCGCCGTCGGTGATGACGTTGCAGCCCTTCTTGCCCATTATGATCGCGGTTCCGGTGTCCTGGCACATCGGCAGCACCCCGCCGGCGGCGATATTGGCGTTTTTGAGGAAATCAAACGCGACGAACTTGTCGTTCGGCGAAGCTTCGCTGTCGTCGAGGATGTTGCGCAATTGCTTGAGATGGCCAGGCCGCAGATAATGGTTGATGTCGCCGAACGCGGCCTCCGAGAGAGCGCGCAATGCCTCGCGCGACACCACCAGCATTTCCTTGCCGAGCACGTTCTCGACCCGCACGCCTTCGCTGGAGATTTTGCGATACGGCGTTGTGTCATCGCCAAGCGGAAACAGCGGCGTGTGCTTGTAGGGCGGAACGGGCGTGGGGAGGACGGGATGGGCGTGGGGGCGTTCATGGGGGCCTCAGAAAACGATTAACATTCTATCTAAGCGCTTTTCGTTTGGTTTTGAAGGATTCAAAACGCCAGTGTCCGGCGGAAGACCCACGAACCCGCCTATTGAAACCGATAGAGGACGCTGACGGCTTTGCAAGCGTGACCGATCTCACGCATGATAGGTACGTAACGGCCAAACGTTCGCCAAAAAATGGGAATTGAGGAAACAGCATGCGGCGAGCCTTCCGATTTCTAACGATCTGCGCAACAGCATGGCTCATCCTCACCGCTGCCAGCCCTCTCTCCGCCGCCGAGCCCTACCCCACGCGCCCCGTCAAAATTCTGGTGCCGTTTCAGCCCGGCGGCGGCACCGATCTGATTGCGCGGTCGCTGGCCGATATCATCTCGGCGGAATGGAAATCGACCATCGTGGTCGAGAACCGGCCGGGCGGCGGCACCACCATCGCCACGCTCGCCGCGCTGTCGGCGGCCGCCGACGGCTACACCCTGCTGGCCGCGTCGAACAGTTTTCTGATTTCTCCGCTGATCATGCCATCAGCGCCGTATCAATGGGACCGCGATTTCACCGGCGTCTCGCTGTGGGCGGTGAGCCCGCACATTCTCGTCGTCAATCCGTCGGTGCCGGCGCGCACGCTCGACGAATTCGTCGCCTGGGCCAAGGCGCAGGACGGCAAGGCCACCTTTGCTTCGTTCGGCAGCGGCTCGTCCAACCATCTCGGCTTCGAGGTGCTGAAGCGAAAGCTCGGCATCGAGGTCACGCACATACCTTACAAAGGCAGCGCGCCGGCGATGAACGATCTGGTGGCCGGCCACGTCAACGCCATGCTCGGCGATCTGCAGAACGTCTCCGAGCAGCTCAAGGGCGGCACGCTGCGCGCGCTCGCCGTCGCCAACGAGAAGCGGCTCCCGTCGATGCCGGACCTGCCGACGCTCGATGAACTCGGCGTCAAGGGTTTCACATCGAAATCGTGGTTCGCGGCGATTGCGCGCAAGGACACGCCGCGCGAGATCGTCTTGCGCTGGAGCGAGGCCTTCGCCGCGGCGCTGAAGCAGCCGGCGGTGCAGCAGCGCCTGGGCGGGCTCGGCATCGAACTGGTCGGCGCGACGCCGGAACAGACGGATTCGTTCCTGGCGATGGAGGCGACCAAAGGCGAGAGCGCCGTGAAAAAGTCCGGCGCGAAAGCGGAGTGAATAAGAAAAATGATGCGTCATTGCCGGGCTTGACCCGGCAATCCATCTCTCCGAAAAGTCTTTTTTGAGATGGATGGGGTAACGCGATGACTCTCGACAAAATGGGCGGATCGACAATCTCAGTCGCAGCATTGTCGCTGCTCGCAGGCATCGCCTTCGCCTCCCCTGCCCGCGCGAATCGCTGCGACGATCTTGCCGTTCAGCTCCAGGGCCAGATTGACGGCCTCAAGGTCGGCATCACTGCGGCGAGGACGGTTTATCTGTCCCATCCGCAGGCACAGGAAATGTCGCTGGAATGCGCGGGCCAGGATTTCAGCATCGAACTTTACGCCGAAGCAGATGGCCGCAAGCCCAAACCCGCATTTCTGGAACTGGTGACAAACGCCGCGGCCATCGTCTTCACCGTGCCGAAAGACACCATGCAGACCGGCGTGACGCGCTGCATGGGACGCCTGGGAATTTTACGCGGCGATCGCGTTGCCATGCGCTATCGGCGTCTCGACTTCGAGTGCACCCGGACCAAAACCGAGGCGGCGATCTCGATCTCGCGTGACAAGGACGAATGAGAGCCTCTCCTTACGCGGCATTGCGGGACGCCGGGCGTCATTGTATGGGGTGGCGGCTCCGTTGCTTTTCGCAAAAGCGATGCACCGGCGGGGCCTGTAGCTCAATGGTTAGAGCCGGCCGCTCATAACGGTCTGGTTCCTGGTTCGAGTCCAGGCAGGCCCACCACAACGAAAACAGCAACCTATTGGTGTTCTTTGCAGGAGCTTTGCCGCCTCTTGCACCCGGCTCTCGGGTGACATGGTCGCGAAACACTCATGTCCGCCCTCCCGCTTCCAGCAGGGGACGCTCGGCCTGCGCGCGATGCCCCGACATCCAGTCGTCGAGCGCCGATATCTCTGCGGGCGACAGACGTAAACCCAGCTTGGATCGCCGCCAAACGATGTCATCGGCCGTGCGCGCCCACTCATGCGCAATCAGGTACCTGACTTCGCTTTCCGTCAACGATGCGCCGAACGATTGACCGAGGTCTGCGAATGACTTCGCATTGCCCAGAACCTTGTAGGCGCGGGTGCCGTAGGCATGCGCGAGCCGGTTGGCATGCGCCAGCGTCAGGAACGTGTAGGCACGCTGCAACTCGGCGGTCAGCGCGCCGATCGCAGAGACATCAAGGTCGCCGCCGGGCAACGGCGATTTCGCGGTCCAGCCTTCGCGCGCTTTGACGCCGCGTAAATAGGGCGACAGTTTCGCTAGCGCTTCTTCAGCAAGGCGTCGATGGGTAGTGATCTTGCCGCCGTAGATCGACAGCAGCGGCGCGCCGCCGGGCGTGTCGAGCTCCAGGACATATTCGCGCGTCGCGGCCTTGGCTTCGCTGGCCCCGTCATCGTAGAGCGGACGCACGCCGGCGTAGGTCCACACGACGTCGGCGGCGCTCACCGGCTTGGCGAGATATTCGCTGACGGAGTCGCACAGGTATTCGATTTCCTCAGGTGAGGCTTTCACCTTTGCCGGGTCGCCCTCATAGTCGCGATCCGTTGTGCCAATCAGGGTGAAATCGTTCTGATAGGGAATGGCGAAGACGATGCGGCCATCGCCGTTCTGAAACATGTAGGCGCGATCGTGCTCGTATAATTTTGGGACCACGATGTGAGAGCCCTGAACCAAACGCACCTTGGCTTTGGCGTTGACACCTGGGCCTGCTGCCAGCACCTGCTCGACCCACGGACCGCCGGCATTGACCACCACGCGCGCGCGGATCGTGCTGCGCGCGCCGGTCACCGTGTCTTCGACGGTGAGTTGCCAGCTTTCGTCCTCGCGCCTGATTTCAACCGCGCGGGTGCGGGTACGAATGTCGGCGCCGCGATCCGCCGCATCACGGGCGGTGAGGACCACCAGGCGCGCGTCGTCGACGAAGCAATCGGAGTATTCAAAGCCTTTGACGTAACGACCGGATTTGAGCGGCTTGCCGACATCGGCATGCGCGAGATCGATCGTGCGCGTCGGCGGCAGCAGCTTCCGGCCGCCAATATGGTCGTAAAGAAACAGGCCGAGCCGCAGCAGCCACGCCGGACGCAGGCCCGCATGATGTGGCAGTACGAAACGAAGCGGGCGAATGATGTGTGGCGCGATCTGCCACAGAATTTCGCGCTCGATCAGCGCCTCGCGGACCAACCGAAATTCGTAGTATTCCAGATAGCGCAAGCCGCCATGCACAAGCTTGGTGGACCAGGACGACGTCCCGCTAGCCAAGTCATTCATTTCACAAAGAAAAACTGAATTGCCGCGCCCGGCCGCATCGCGCGCGATGCCGCAGCCATTGACGCCGCCGCCAATGATCGCGAGGTCGTAAACCGGACCCACGGACGCTCCCTTGCACTGCTTTTCGCGCACGATCTCGGAAATTCGAGTTGCGGCAAGGCCGCCGATTTTCATGTTCAGCGATTAGAGCACAACCGAAAACGAGGCAATACGATTAATCCAACACGCCAGTCCTTTCACCCACGTCGCTTTCGACCCGAGGCATTGCTGCAATCACCGCGATGCCGCTTGTATGGCAAATCTTCGTCCGCCCCGGCGGCAAAGGTGCGTCCGTATTGAAGGTCTGGAGAATAAACCGCGCACTTTCGCAGTGTTCTGAAAAATCGCTTGGGGGGAACCGGTCGATTTCGGTATAGTTGTGTACCGGGCGCATGTGCTCCCGAAGGAGTTTCTGATGCGCATACTGCTTCTAGCGATCCTTGCAATCGTTGTAACGGGCACGGCCGGTCCGTCACAGGCCCAGACCTATACCACCCGGTATCCGGTCTGCTTGCATGTCTACGACATTGGCGCGGACCGCATAGAATGCAGCTTTAGCTCGATAGAGCAGTGCCAGATGACGGCATCGGGTCGGTCCGCGAGTTGTGAGGTCAATCCCTATTTTGCGGGCCCTACTGAACCTGACTATCCGGACCGAGGGACTTACTTGAGAAACCGGTGACACCGCGAAACCGTTTTGAGCAGAGCGTGGGGTTATCCAGAGGACGAGCTATGCGCGCCTACATCCCGTTGATCGCATTCCTCATTGGCTTCGGCTCCCCTGCCTTTGCCGCTGACGACGTCATCGCCTCGCAATCGGTGATCAGCGCCCAGGAACAGGCAATCGGCCGCGACAATGCGGATAAGGCTTACTCCTATGCCGCGCCCGCGATTCAGAATTTGTTCGCGGAAGCGGAAACCTTCATGGCGATGGTGCGCGATAAGTATGCGCCGGTCTATCGTCACAAGAGTTTTGAATTCGGAGAGGCAAGGGTTTTCGACGGCAAGATCGCCCAGCGCGTCCATATCATCGACGCCGACGGCGTGCCGTGGGAAGCGCTCTATACGCTGGAGCAGCAGCCGGACGGCAGCGTCAAGATCAATGGCTGCGTGCTGCTGAAGGCCGGTCAGGCGGCGTAAGCCGCCCGCCGCTGGCGCGCGCGCAGCAGCAGCGACAGCATGATGGTGATGTTCAGCGCGTTCCAGCCAAGGCCGTTCATGAAGGCTTTGCCGTATGAGCCGGTGGCGTCGAAGATTACGCCAGAGATGTAACCGCCGAACGACATCCCGATCACCGACGCCATGATGACGATGCCGACGCGAGTCGCCGCCTCGCGCGCCGGCATCGATTCGCGGACGATGATGGCGTAGCTCGGCACGATGCCGCCCTGAAACAGTCCGAACATCGCGGAGATGATGTAGAGCGACGACAGGCTGTCGAAGAACAGATAAAAAAGCAGCGCAAATCCTTGCGCCACCGACCCGATCAGCAAGGTCGGGATGCCGCCGATCCTGTCGGCGAGATATCCCGAGCCGATGCGGCTGACGATACCAAATGCCATCATCAGCGACAGCATTTGCGCACCGCGCGCCACGCCATAACCGAGGTCGCCGCAATAGGCGACGATGTGGACCTGCGGCATCGCCATTGCCACGCAGCAGGAGATGCTGGCCATGCACAGCAGCACCGTCAGCGTATTGGTGGAGAGCTGAAGATCGATGCGCGGCGGAGGCGCGTTGACGTGGTCGCGCTGGCGCGCGGTGCCGATCTGCGCGCGAAGCAGCAGCAAAAAGATCGACATCGCCAGGCCGCAGAAGATACCGACCGCGATGTGGGCGGTGCGCCAGCCCATCGTCTGCACCCCCAAGTTGACAATCGGCGGCCACACCGCGCCGCCAACATAGTTGCCACTGGCGACGATGGTCACGGCCAGTCCGCGGTAGCGCTCGAACCAGTGCGAGGCTTCCGCCATCAGCGGTCCGAAGGTCGCCGATGTCCCAAGGCCAATGAAGAAATGGATCAGGATGAATTGCCACAGCGTGCTGGAAAATCCGGCGGCGATGTAAGCCAAAGTGAGAATGCCGATACTCAGCGTCATCGCCATGACGACCCCGAAACGATCGGTGATCTTTCCCATCGCTACGCCGCCGAGGCCGAAGCCGAGCATGGTCAGCGTAAAGGCGAGTGAGACCGCACCCCGAGTCGCCCCGAATTCGGGCTGAACCACGGGCAGCACTACCACGACCGACCACATCCCGACGCTGCCGATCGAACCGATCACCAGCGCGAGCGCAAGTCTTACCCACGCCTGACGTAAATCGGCGACGAAAACGGTCGAATTTCTGGCTGAAGTGGAGATTCCCGGCACGCGCGCAACTTCGTCGGAGGCAGCCTCGCCGTCAAGCACCGTGGCGCGATATTGGGCATGCAGATGTGACGGGGCGAGCGTCATCCTGAGGAGCGCACCGTTGCGCGCGTCTCGAAGGACGGCCGCAGCCGAACCCTTCTCATCCTTCGAGGCTCGCCATCGGTGCTGCACCGCTTTGCTCGCGCCTCAGGATGACGCTGCGTTTGTGCCCATTAACCCTTTCCTAACCATAAACCGGGCAAAAATTGCCGGGTGAAGTCGAGTGTCGCCGTTCGAAAGAACCGGGAATCCCCGTGGACGCCAGTGCGCTACCTCATCTTCGAACCGGCGGCCCCTCGGCCGCCGCGCAAATGTTTGGCGCCCGCGAACGGCACAAACGGGGGGAAGCAAACGGCATGTCGGATGTGACGGCGGCTCAAGGCGTGGGAGCGCCGGCTGGATTTCCCAGCCTTGGCGATATCGGCACCATGCTCAAGCGAGGCGATCTCGCGCTCGCGTTCGGCATCCTGACCATCCTCGTGGTGCTGATCCTGCCGCTGCCCTCGATCGTGCTCGATCTATTTCTGGCGATCTCGATCACGCTGTCGATCCTGATCCTGATGACGTCGCTCTTCATTCAGGCGCCGCTGGAATTCTCGTCGTTTCCGACCATCCTGCTGATCTCGACCATGCTGCGGCTATCGCTCAACCTGGCCTCGACGCGATTGATCCTGTCGCGCGGACATGAAGGCACCGCGGCTGCCGGCCACGTCATCGAAGCGTTCGGCAATTTCGTGATGGGGGGCAATTTCGTCATCGGAATTATCGTCTTCGCAATTCTCGTGATCGTGAATTTCGTCGTCATCACCAAGGGCTCGGGCCGCATCGCCGAAGTCGCGGCGCGGTTTCATCTCGACGCCATGCCGGGCAAGCAGATGGCGATCGACGCCGATCTCTCCGCCGGTTTGATCGACGAGAAGACGGCGAAGGAACGCCGCAAGGCGCTGGAAGACGAAAGCGGCTTTTTCGGCGCCATGGACGGCGCTTCGAAATTCGTGCGCGGCGACGCTGTCGCCGGTTTGCTGGTCGTGTTCATCAACGTCATCGGCGGCATCATCATCGGCGTCGCGCAACAGGGCCTCGGCTTCGGCGAAGCCGCACGCACCTATACGCTGCTCACCGTCGGCGACGGTCTGGTCACGCAGGTGCCGGCGCTGATCGTCTCGACCGCGGCGGGCCTGCTGGTCTCGAAAGCGGGCGTCAGCGGCGCGGCCGACAAGGCGCTGATGAAGCAGCTTTCCGGTTATCCGCAGGCGCTGGGCATGTCGGCCGGCGTGATGCTGGTGCTGGCACTGTTGCCGGGCATCCCCATGATTCCGTTCCTGATGCTGGGCGGCGGCGCGGCCGCACTGGCGGTTTCAGCGCGCAAACGCAATCGCGCGAACACCGCCGCGGAAGCCCTGGCTGCGGCGGCGACGCCAGCGGCCGCGGCTGCTGCGAGCGCTGCAGCCGACGAGCCAATCTCAACCGCGCTCAAGATCGACGATCTCAAGATCGAGCTCGGCTACGCGCTGCTGCCGCTCGTGAATGGTCCTGACGGCACCGATCGCTTGACCGAGCAGATCAAGGCATTGCGCCGTTCGCTCGCCGTCGAGATGGGCTTTGTGATGCCGGCGGTGCGCATTCTCGATAATGTGCAACTCGAGGCGAACACCTACATCATCAAAATCAAGGAAGTGGACGCCGGCTCTGGCCGCATCTGGCCGAGCCAGTACATGGTGATGGACCCCGCCGGAAATCAGGTCGGCGTTCCCGGCATCCACACCACCGAGCCGACATTCGGATTGCCGGCTACCTGGATCGATGCGGCATTGAAGGAAGAAGCCTCCTTGAAGGGCTACACCGTCGTCGATGCCGCGACGGTGCTCTCGACGCACCTGACTGAGCTGCTCAAGAACAACATGTCGGACCTGCTGTCCTACGGTGAAGTACAAAAGCTTTTGAAGGACTTGCCGAAGGAACAGGGCGAGTTGGTGAAGGACATCGTGCCGAGCCAGGTCACGGTCTCCGGCATCCAGCGCGTGCTGCAATTGCTGCTGGCCGAGCGCATCTCGATCCGCGATCTCTCGACCATTCTCGAAGGCATCGCCGACGCGCTGGCGTTCTCGCGCAATCCGGCCACGGTGGTCGAGCACGTTCGTGCGCGGCTGGCGCGGCAGATTTGCGCGCAAAACACCTCGATCAATGGTTATCTGCCGCTGGTCGCGCTGTCGGCAAAATGGGAACAGGCGTTTGCCGAGTCGCTGGTCGGCCAAGGCGAGGAACGCAGCCTCGCCATGCAGCCCTCAAAGCTTTCCGAATTCATGACGGCGGTTCGCGACCGCTTCGAACAGGCTGCGCGCGAGGGCGAGGCCCCGGTGCTGGTGACGTCGGCGGCCATTCGGCCGTTCGTGCGCTCGCTGGTCGAGCGTTTCAGGTCGCAAACGATTGTGCTGTCGCAGGCGGAAATTCATCCGCGGGCCCGGCTGAAGACCGTCGGCAGCGTGTGACTGCCGTTCAGAGCCGAAAGCGCTCCGGCAATTGCCTCACGGTTTCCGCCGAAAGATTTCCAAACGAGACGCGCAAATGATTTTCCTGCCCGGGCCCGAAATAAGATCCGGGAATCAGCAGCAGGCCATTCTCGGTGGCAAGCCGTTTCGCCACCTCGGCGGCCGGCGTTTCGCCGAAGGGATGACGCATGTAGGCGAAATAGCCGCCGATCGAATCGATTGTCCAACCATCGAGCTGTGTCATCACCGACTGAAACTCGCGCGCCTTGTCGGCGAACAGCCGCCGCTTCTCCCGCCGCCATTCCTGCACCCCGCCCAAGGCCCAGGTGACGCCGGCCTGCCCTACCCGTGAGGCGCAGATTTGCACGCAGTCCTGAATTTTGATGACTTGCTCAGCGAGAGCGGACGGATAGGTCATGGCGCCTAACCGGTAGCCGGGAATCGCCAGCGATTTGGAAAAGCTATAGAGCCCGATGACGCCATTTCGAAATGGCGCTTCGAACAAGGCGTGCGGTCTCTGCGACTCGTCGGGAATAAAGTCCCGATAGGTCTCGTCGAGGATGAGCCAGATCCCGTGCTCGCGGCACACCGTCGCGAAAGCTTCGATCATGGCGGGCGGGTAGATCGCGCCGGTCGGGTTGTTCGGCGTCACCAGGACCAGCGCGCGGACGTTCTTGTCGATCAACTTCTCCATCGCTGACAAATCCGGCATGAAATTCGTTGACGGCAGGCACGGCAATTCCCGCGCCTCGATGCCGAGCATATCCAGCGTCATCTTATGATTGAAGTAGTAAGGCACGGGCAGAATGATCGCATCGCCCCTTTGCGCCAGCAGCATCGCGGAAATCACGAATGCCTGATTGCATCCCCCGGTAATGCAAATACTGTCCCGCGCAATGGCTGCGCCATAGAGCTGTGAGGCGTGGTCCGCGTAGGCGGCGCGTAAAGCCGGCTCTCCCGGCACGGCGCCATAGCGTGCGAGCTCGGGAGATGCGGCCGCGGCGCTGAGATGATCGAGCAATTGTTGAGGCGGCGCATAAGGCGGCGCGGCCTGAGACAAATCGATCGCGGGACCCTTGTCACCTCGATACAATTCGAGCCACGCCCGCGTCTCGAGAATAGCCGGACCCGCCGTTTCCACGACGAAGGAATTGATCGAAGGGCCGCTCATGCTGTTACGCCGGGTTGGATGAACGGCACGGTTAAAGGCGGTCGCGGCTGCGGGGTCAACATGCCGACGCCGGGGCTATCGCTGGAGATAAGATAGAGCAGTCTCGGAACTTGAACCCCCACTTGTGCTGCGCCGACCAACCGGAACTTGATGGCTCTAGGGAGGACTGACGTGCCGATCACTTTGCAAGGCACCGCCGGCGGCTTCAGCGCCGAATTCAGGCACAAGCTGCCCAGTGTCGAGCGAGCCATGATCGCCCGTGGCCTCGATCCTGCTGAGTTCATCATTTCAAAGGACAACGCCGCGTCGGCCAATGCACGGCCGATCGGTCCGTTCTTTTATGACTACACCGTGTTCATCGGTGACGACCACTTCACCGTCACCGAGCCAACCGACATGCGGTTTCTCGAATATTTTTATGACCGCATTCTCGCGCCGGACGAGGAGCCGGTTGAAGATAAGAGCCCGGGACTGTTCAGCCGCTTTGCGAAGTGGATGGCGCAGCCGATTTAAGCGCTGCCGACCGCTTCGCGGCTGGCGTGAGCCTCACGCGCTTAGGCGCAATGTTGCCTTCGCGGAGGCCGGCAACGGTTCGGCGGCCGGCGCTGGTTCGTAAAGCGCATAACGGTTCTTGCCGTCTTTCTTAGCTGCGTAGAGAGCCTGATCGGCCGCCGCGATCAAGCGATCCGCATTCGAGCCGATCTGTCTGGTCCATTGCGCGACGCCGATCGAGACTGCAATCTTGATACCTGCCGCGCCGCAGCCAACGGCATCGTCCCGGCATGTTTCCAGAACGTGCCGCGCAATCATCGCGCCCTCCCGCAAGGTGGTGGCAGGGAGCACGATGGAGAATTCATCGCCGCCCGCGCGCGCCAAAAGATCGCCCGGCCTTAACCGGCTTTGCGCCAGCGATGTGAAATGTCGCAGGCAAGCATCGCCGGCCGCGTGTCCATAGGTATCGTTGATGGCTTTGAAACCGTCGAGGTCGATGGCCAGCAGCGCGAACGGCTCGTAGGTGCGCAATGACAGAGCGCACTCCTCGCTCACGCGTTGCAGCAGCTGCCGCCTGTTCGCGACGCCGGTTAGATCATCAAGCAGCGCGAGATCGGCTACCTCGCCCCGCAGCCGGTCGATTGCCATCAACAGAAACCCGAAATTCCAGGCCATCGACAGGAACACCAGCACGAGGATCAGGGCGGCGTGAAACGCGTTGAAATTGACCATCGATATTTCGCCGCCGATGTGAAGCAGCGCGCCGCCGGATCGGACGGCGTGAATGGCGAGAATAAGAATTGCGATGATGCCCGCGAGCCGTGTGCCGGGATTTTTCCGGCCGTCCTGCGAGAACACCAGCTTCAGCGTCATCGCGACCGGAATCGATTGCCCGATCGAATAGATCACGATTCGCATCGGCATGTTGTCGTAGACGGCGATGAAGAACGTCAGACCCGCGAAGCTCGCCGCGGTGACGAGCAAGGTCGCCAGCCACGAAGCCGGCTGGCGATAAAATCGCTGGACGCCCATGGCGGCGAGGCAGCAGGCCAGGATCAGCAGGGTGCCGCCCGCAAGCAGCGGAATCAGCGAGTCCCAGACGCCGCGCAGCATCGAGACCGCCGCGCCGGCGGCGGCCGCGGAAACGCCGCCCGTCCAGAAGCGCGCGGCATCGAATTTCGGATAGGAGCGCACCACATAGGCCCAGACCAGGCCGAGAGCGAGAAAATTGACGACGAAAACGACCCACAGTGTCGGAACACTCAGCATTGCCGATCAGGGACGCATAGCGCCCCTCCCCTACTCTCGATCAGCCTGCCCATGACGATCCCCATCGTGCCGCGCAGGTTGCAACACCGCCGCTTAACGGAATCTCACCGTGATCGGATAATCGGGACTGTGGTTTTGATTTGATGAAAATTGCGCTGTCGAACGAAGCCGCCCCCCGCGCGGGCGCTATAAAGTGCTTTTAAATGCGGTGAACGCGTAACAACTGTGGATAACGCCATCGTGTCACCGTGACATCGCAAGGCAGCGCGCCGCGAATCTGTTCCGATTGCCGATGAGGCTGTTGCGAGGCTGGCCCTCCGCTGAGCATGCCTCGTGTGGCGTTTCATCTATTAACCAAAAGAGGATGCTATGGCTAAGAAAGCGAAGAAGAAAACCGCGAAGAAGGCCAAGAAGGCGAAAAAGTCGAAGAAGTAACATTTGTTTAGTCCTCGGGCGGGGTTCGCTCCGCCCGAGTCATTAAAAAAATTATCGAGTTGAAAACGGCGGGCCTTGAGCCCGCTGTTTTCGTTTTGGTTGCCTAAACATCCGGCGTTGAAGACCACCTTTAGCGCGGAACCAGTGAGCGCCGGTCTGGTTAACGGGGCGGCGCAGGCGTGCGCCGCACCATTTCGCGGTGGAGGCCGTCCATGAATGACGAGAGTTCGACGTCCGGCTTAAACCGCCGTGCGTTTATTTCGACGGCCGCAGGCGCTGCGGTAGCGCCGCTTGCGGCCAAGGCTGCTTCCACAAATGAAATGGAGACAGCGCTCGCTAACGATCCGTCCCTGCCAGTGCATCTCACCCTGAACGTCAACGGTGCCAACAAGCCGCTGACGATCGACGCGCGTACCACGGTGCTGGATGCGCTCCGCGAGCACGTCGGCCTGACCGGCACCAAGAAAGGCTGCGATCACGGCCAGTGCGGCGCGTGCACGGTTCTGATTGAAGGCAGGCGTGTCTTGTCCTGCCTGACCTTGGCGCTGGCGGCGCAGGATCAGGAAATCGTCACCATCGAAGGTCTGGCCAAAGACGGAAAACTGCACCCGATGCAGCAGGCGTTCGTCGATCAGGACGCTTTTCAGTGCGGCTATTGCACGCCCGGTCAAATCATCTCGGCAGTTGCGTGCGTCAAAGAAGGCCACGCCTCCAGCGACGACGATATCCGCGAATATATGAGCGGCAATCTGTGCCGATGCGCGGCCTATCCGAACATCGTCGCGGCGGTGAAGCAGGCGGCGTCCGCGATGTCCGCCGAGCAGAAAGGTTAAGCCGCATGCGACCTTTTGCTTACCAGAGAGCGACGGAGGCTTCATCGGCGGCGGAGGCGCTGAGCACGGCGGCCGTTGCAAATATCCCGGTCACCGAAGGCGCGATTCAGGCGCTGGCGGGCGGCACCACTCTGATCGACCTGATGAAGCTCGACGTGATGCGCCCGAATGTCGTGGTCGATATCAACCCGCTGGCCAAGCAATGGTCTGCGGTCGATCTGGCGGGCGGAAACCTCAAGCTCGGCGCCCTAGCCCGAATGTCGGATGTCGCCGCCAATCCGGATATCCAGCGTGACTATCCTCTGATCGCGCAATCGCTGCAGCTGGCCGCAAGCCCGCAGCTGCGCAACATGGCGACCTTGGGCGGCAACGTTCTGCAACGCACCCGATGCACGTATTTCCGCGACGTCAGCTACGACAATTGCAACAAGCGCAGTCTCGGCTCGGGCTGCGCGGCGATGGAAGGATTCAATCGCACCCACGCGGTGCTAGGCACCAGTGAAGACTGCATCGCCACCTATCCCGGCGATTTTGCGCAGGCGATGATCGCGCTGGATGCAACCGTCGAGATCACCGGAAAATCAGGATCGCGCAGTATTCTTTTTGCCCAGCTTCACAAGGCGCCCGGCAATACACCGCAAATCGAAACGACATTGTCGCCCGGCGATCTAATCTCAGGCTTCAGCGTTCAGGGAAAATGGCCGCGCTCAGTTTATCTGAAAGCCCGCGACCGCCTGTCCTACGAATTCGCGCTGGCATCGGCGGCGATCGCGCTCGACGTTCAGAACGGCGTCGTCAACGATGCTCGCGTGGCCCTGGGCGGGGTCGCCACCCTGCCGTGGCGGGCCCGCGAGGCGGAAGCCCTGCTGAAGGGACAGAAATTCGACGACAGCCTGGCACAGCGCGTCGCGGATGCGGCGTTTGCGGACGCGCGGGGTAAGAAACACAATTCATTCAAGATAGCGCTCGGTAAGCGCGTGGTCGCGCGCGCGCTGCATCAAGCCGCGGCGATGGAGGTTTGACCATGTCAGTCGCTGCTCCCGAGCCGAAAGCCAATATGGGCCAGCCTATCCCACGTTACGATGCTGTCGCGAAAGTCACGGGCCAGGCCGAATACGGTTCAGACATGACGCTGATCAACCCGCTCTATGCGTATTTGGTCACAAGTTCGATTGCGAAGGGCCGCATCGACGGCTTCGATCTTGCCGCCGCGAAGCAGGTTCGTGGCGTCGTGGACATCGTCACGCACGAAAATGCGGAAAAGCTCAAAGAGGCAAAACTGTTCAGCAACGGCGGCTACACATCCACCACGATTCAGCCGCTGACATCGAACGAGATCGCCAACGAGGGCGAAATCATCGCCATTGTCCTGGCGGAGACTTCGAAGGCGCCCGCGAGGCCGCTTATCGGGTAAAGGTCAGCTATACCGCGGCGGCTCCGACAACGACTTTCGATTCAGCCGGCACCACTGCCGCACCCGCGAAAGGCCAGTTGGCCCAGTTCAAGGAAGACCCGAAGGTCGGCGATTTCGCCAAGGCGTTCGGTGAGGCGGAGGTCAAGCTGACGGCGGCTTACGAAACGCCGGCGCAGCATCACAATCCGATGGAGCTTTTTACAACGAGTTGCGTTTGGAGTGGCGACCGCCTGACGATCTACGAACCGAGCCAATATGTGCATGGCCTCAAAAACGGCGTCGCCGAGCAACTCGGCATCGATGCCGACAACGTCCGGGTGATCAATTCCTACGTCGGCGGCGCGTTCGGATCGAAGGGTTCGATGACGCCGCGCACGGCCATCATCGCCAGTCTGTCGCGCCGTTATGCGCGCCCGGTCAAGCTGGTAGCCACGCGCGACCAGGGTTTTACGATCGCCACCTATCGCGCCGAGACGCGTCATGAGATTCAACTCGGCGCCAGCCGCGAAGGAAAACTCACCGCGTTGCGTCACGAAGGATGGGAGCTTTCCTCGCGCGCCGACGCCTATGCCGTCGGCGGCACCAAGACCAGCACGCGGCTTTACGCCTGCCCGAACGTCGAGAGCAAGGTTTCGATCGTGCGCGCGGACCGCAACACGCCGGGATTCATGCGCTCGCCTCCAGAGGTGCCTTATTTGTTCGCGCTCGAAAGCGCGATGGACGAACTCGCCGTTCAGCTGAACATGGACCCGATCGAGCTGCGGCGCATCAACGACACCGTCAAGGATCCCATCGACGGCAAGCCCTATACTTCACGTTCGCTGATGGTCTGCTTCGATCAGGCCGCAAAGGCCTTTGGCTGGGAGAAACGCAGCGCCAAACCGAAATCGATGGCAGATGGCGATTGGATGATCGGATGGGGCTGCGCCACCACCTGTTATCCCACGCAAATGGCGCCGGCGGCGGCGCGGGTTCGCCTGCAGCGCGACGGCCGGACCCGCGTCGAGATCGCGGGGCACGAGATCGGCAACGGCGCCTACACCGTGATCGGCCAAGCCGCGGCGGAAAAGCTCGACGTTCCGATCGAGAAAGTTTCGGTCTTCATTGGCGACAGCGATTTGCCGCCCGCGCCGGTTGCGGGTGGCTCCAACTCCACCGCCAGCACGTGCTCGGCCGTGATGATGGCCTGCGACCAGATCAGGCAGCGGCTATTCAAATCTGTCATGCCGAAGGAGTCGCTTGTCGATAAGGCCAAGGAAACCGTCGGCCTTGGGCAAACGCCAAGCAAGCAGGCGGCGATCAGCGATCGTCCGGTCGATCTGGAAAAGGCTTTCGACGCGCTCGGCGTCAGCGTGGTCGAGGAATATGCCGAGTGGAAGCCGGAGGGCGCGCCGAGCGATTCATTTAAAGCCATGCATAAAGGCCAGATGCGCATGGTCGGCGGCAGCGAAATGAAGGACAAGATCGCCTACGCCTTCGGCGCGGAATTTGTTGAGGTGCGCGTCAACAAGTGGACTCACGAAATCCGTGTCCCGCGTATGGTCGGCGCGTTCGCCGCCGGCAGGATCATGAATCCGCGCACGGCGCGCAGCCAGCTGATGGGCGGTCTGATCTGGGGAATGTCCTCGGCCCTGCATGAGGCGACTGAACTCGATGAGCGCTATGCGCGCTACGTCAACGACAACCTTGCGGACTATCTGTTGCCCGTGAATGCGGACGTTCCGAGCGTCGAGGTGATTCTGGTGGCCGAGCAAGACGATTTTATCAATCCTGCGGGAGTAAAGGGCCTGGGCGAACTAGGCAATGTCGGGACCAATGCGGCGGTTTGCAACGCCATCTTTCACGCGACAGGTCAGCGTCTGCGCAAGCTGCCGGTGCGGCTGGAAAACCTGGACGCTTGACGCTTTGTTTCTCCCGCTTGTTGAGACGTTGCGCGAAAAGCGAGGGCTACGCCGTCACTGTGTCGATCGCGCCTGAAACAGCCGGTCGATCAGAAATTTACGCAATGCCGGCACGTCGTCAAATGCTAGCGTCACTGCGAACGGTACGATAGCCTGCCCATGAGAAGCAACGTCCTCACCGCCGCCGATCCGCGCCATGTCTTTTTCCGTCGTCACCAGGGTCAACGCGTCGCGTTTTGCCTCGGCGGTTAGCTGAGAAAGTTCGTCGCGCGAAAAAACATGGTGGTCGCCAAACGTTTTCTCGGTCACGACCTCGACGCCATCAGCGCGCAAGGTTCGGAAGAATCGGTCGGGATCGCCGATGCCGGCAAAGGCCAGCACGCGTTTTTCGCGCAACGCTTCCAGCGAAGCGTCGCTTGCCTTGAGATGCGCGCGAAGCACCGGTTTGCCCTGACCTAAGATCGTAGCTGCAACGGCACCAGCAGCGCTCCCACCGCCCACAATCACAAGGGCGTCGGTTCGCGCAAGCTGCGGCCGCAATGGCGCACGCAACGGACCAGCGGGAAACACCCCGCCATTTCCGATCCCGCGATCGCCATCGACTACGATCAGCGAGACGTCCTTGGCGACGGCAGGATTTTGAAAGCCGTCATCCATCACAATGACGCTCGCCCCCAGCGACCGCGCCAGCGCCACGCCGTCAGCGCGGTCCTGGGAGACCACCACGGGCAGTCTTGACGCCATCATCAGCGGTTCGTCGCCGACCTGCGAGGCAACATGGATCGCGGTATCAACCTTGATCGGACCTCGGAGGCTGCCGCCATAACCACGGCTCAACACGACCGGCACTTCACCGATCCCGTGCAACAGCTTCGCGACTGCCAGCACGGTCGGCGTCTTGCCGGCGCCGCCTAGCGTAAAATTTCCAACGCACAGCACGGGAACGCCGGCTTTGACGCCCTCACGCTTCAGGCGTTGCGCCGCGACCGCGCCATAAACGTTGCCGAAAGGCATCAGCAGTCGCGAAAGTAACGATGGCGGCCGGTGCCAGAAGGCCGGCTCACGCATCCGCCGCTCCCATCTCGAGCCGCAACTGCAGCAAATAGGGCTCAAGCGCGGCAAGCGTGCGATCCAGTGCGCCGCCGAGTTGCTCGACCACGCGCTCCGCGGCATCCGTCGATATCTGACGCGCTGCCGGATCGGCCAGCAATTGACCGAGTTGCCGCACCAGAGCCTCCTGTGTATCGGCTTGTCTCGCGCCGCCGGCTTTATCGAGCGCCGCATAAACGTCGGTAAAGTTAAACACGTGCGAGCCATGAACGATGGCCGCGCCGAGCTTGATGGCCTCCACCGGATTCTGTCCGCCATGTTTGACCAGCGAGCCGCCCATGAACACGATCGGCGCAAGGCGGTAGAACAAGCCGAGTTCGCCCATGGTGTCCGCGACATAAATATCGGTTGTAGCACTTGGCATTTCCTCGCGCGAGCGCAGCGATACCTGCAGGCCTCGGGCCGCGACGAGACCGGCAATGGCTTCCCCGCGATGGGCATGCCGCGGCACGATGACGCTCAACAGCGACGGAAAAAAAGTAGCCAGCGTGCGATGCGCTTCCAGCAGAATCTCTTCCTCGCCGGGATGGGTCGAGGCCGCAACGATCACAGGCCGGCCGCGCGTAATCGACATCAGACGCTCGAGTTTGACGTGATCGGCGGGCGGCGCCTCGACATCCAGCTTCAGATTGCCTGTCGTGATGACGTTGCGGCTGCCAAGCGCCGCGAACCGGTCGGCATCGGTCTCGGATTGCGCCAGACAAATATCGAATCGGCCGAGAAGTTCTGAGATCGTTGCAGAAATCCGACGCCAGCGCGGAAACGAACGATGCGACATCCGGCCATTGATCAAAACCATCGGCAAGCGCCGCCCCGCGCTCGCCAGGATAAGATTGGGCCATAGATCGGATTCGATGAACAGCGCGAGGCTCGGCTGCCAGTGATCGAGGAAGCGCTCGACATAGCGCGGAAGATCGTACGGCACGTATTGATGGATGACGTCGGTGGTGAAGCGCTTCGCTATGATCACAGCCGAGCTTACCGTTCCCGATGTAAGCAGAATGCCGATGTTCAGCGCGCGCAGGCGCTCGATCAATTCCGCCGCTGCCAGCACCTCGCCGACGCTGGCGCCGTGGATCCACACCAACGGCCCCGACGGCCGCGTGGCATCGCTGATTCCGCGCCGCTCGCCGGTGCGCGATGGATCCTCCTTGCCCTGCGCCAGCCGGCGTTTGATCAGCATCGAAGTCAACGGCACGGCCATGGCAGACAGCGTCTGATAGGTGCGAAGCGGCATGGGCAATGAACTAGTCATCGCGGGCCTCTTCCGGATGGCCTATCTTCGCGTAAGCGCGACGCGTGGCGTCGTTCAGGGTGCCTTCAAGCTCTGCGCGGAGTTTTTCCATGGTTTCAGGATCTGCATCCGGCGGAACGACGATCACATCGCCGCCCACCAACGCACCTCGCCCGAATGGCAGATTGATGGTGGTACGGTCCCAATTCTTCAAACGAAAAAACCGCGTGGTGGTGATGGCGAAAGGCATGATAGGCCGCCCCGACTCCCGCGCCAGCATGATAATGCCCAAGCCGGCGATGCGGGAGCGCTTCGGAACGTCGGCCGTCAGCGCCACATTATAATTCTCCGCCAGCGCGCGAACCAATTCCTTGAATGCGCCGACGCCGCCCTTGCGGTTGAACGCCGACCCATGATCGCCGGAGCCGCGTATCGTGCCGATATTAAGCCGCTCCGCGGCGATTGCATTGAACTGTCCGTCGCGATGCGTGGAGATCAGCACCTTGGCGCGATGCCAGCTCTTGTTTTTGATGAAAGGCGTCAAGAAATGCTGGCCATGCCAGAACGCAAAAATCGCCGGCATTTGCGGCTCGACAATTCCGTAGACCCCATCAGGTTCGAACGTAAACTTGTTGGTTTTCCAGACCAGCCGCAAAAATACCGCTGCCAGATATCCCAGGACATGCTGAAGCCAGCTCGCGCGCATCGCGTTGCGAAGTAATCTTCTCAACGGGCAGACTTCGTATCTTGGCCGGGATCGAGCAGCCGGTGGAGATGCACAATGAAGTAACGCATATGCGCATTGTCCACGGTCTGCTGTGCCTTGGCTTTCCAGGCCGCGTGAGCGGTCGCGTAATTCGGGAATACGCCGACGATTTCAACTTGATCGAGATCCTTGAAGGTCGATGTGCTCGAGATCGGTGAGTTCGCCGCCAATGACGAGATGAAGCAGCTGCTGCGCATGATCCGGCATGATCTAACTTTCTTCGGCGGCGAGCGGCGATCGCAGCGACTTACAAACTGGCGTGAATTTTCAAAGCGGGCGTCTGCGGAAATGCTCGACGATCCCGGTGTGACGCTCGCGCCCCGCTGCCACCAAAACCTCATGCGTTACGGTCCGGCGATTGTAAAGTATCGCATCCCCGGACAGCGTCGTCATGCTACCATTCGCTTCGTGCACGATCAAATCGGCGGCGGCAAGATCCCAGTCGCGGCTTTGACCGCCCGCGAAAGCGGCATCGAGCCGTCCATCGGCAACCCGGCACAGCCGAAGCGCCAGCGAGCCAATTCGCGGATAAAGAATAATGTCCGTGGACGAGCGGCTCAGCCGTTCGACCAGCGGTTTCGGCCCCGCGATCCGCGAGAAATCAAATTCGGTGCCCGATGTCGCGTGCAGCGCTATCCCGTTGCATGAGGCGCCCTGCCCGCGCTCCGCAAAAAAGAATTCACCGCTCACGGGGACGAACACCGCGGCCAGCAAAGGCCTCGCGCCTTCAACCAGCGCCACGCTGACGCACCAGTCTTCTCGGCCGGCGAGATAGCCGCGGGTGCCGTCGATGGGATCGACGATCCAGGTAAGACGCTTGCCCAACCGCAATTCGTCGTCGGCGCTTTCTTCCGAAAGCCAGCCGTATTCAGGCGTCGCGCCTCGCAGCCGGCTTTCGATCAGATCGTTGACGGCGATATCGGCTTCGGAAACCGGCGAAGATGCGCCCTTGGTCCAGTTTTTGAGCTCGGTCCGAAACAGCGACAGCGCGAGTTCGCCTGCTTCGCGCACTGTCTCTCGCAGCAGGACGGTATCGCGCACGAGATTTTCGTCATGAGTTGCTTCAGCGCTAGCGTCCGCCAACCGTCAGCCCCTCGATGCGCAGCGTCGGCGCGTTGACGCCATAACGAAATATTAGATCGTTCGCCGGCACCAGCGACTTGAACATCTCGATCAGGTGTCCGGCGATGGTAACCTCGCTCACGGCATAGGTGATTTCACCGTTTTCGATCCAGAAGCCGGACGCGCCCCGGCTGTAGTCGCCAGTCACGCCGTTGACGCCGGACCCGATCAGGTCGGTGACATAAAATCCATGCTTGATGTCGGCGATCAGTTCCGCGGGCGTCGGCTCACCGGCCTCAAGATGAAGATTATACGGCCCCGGCGATGGCGATGACGACACGCCGCGATGAGCGTGACCGGTGGTGGCCATGCCAAGCTCTCGCGCCGTCGCGCTATCTAGCAGCCACGATGTCAGCACGCCACCGTCGATGATTGCCAGCTGTTTAACCGCGACGCCTTCAGCGTCGAACGACTGCGAGCGAAGCCCGCGTACCCGAAGCGGATCGTCGACGATGCGAATATTGTTGGCGAACAACTGCTCGCCGAGCCGGTCTTTCAGGAAACTGGTCTTGCGCGCGATCGACGCTCCATTCACCGCGCCGACGAGATGACCGACCAGCGAGTTCGAAACTCTCGGGTCGTAAACCACCGGCACCCTGCAAGTCTCGACCTTGCGCGGGTTGGCGCGCGCTACCGCACGTTCGCCAGCGGTGCGGCCGACGCTTACTGGGGATGCAAGATCGGAGGCATGCGGCGCGGAGGTGTAATCGTAATCGCGCTCCATGTTGGTGCCGTCGCCGACGATGGCGGTCGCCGAGATGCCCTGGCTCGAACGCAGATATGAGCCGTGAAATCCAGTGCTCGTCACCAGCACCATGCCGCCGATGCCGGCCGAGGCGGAGGCGCCGCCGGATTTGGTCACCCCTTGGACCGCGAGCGCGGCGGCTTCAGCTTCCGATGCGCGGCGTTCCAGCTCCGCCGTCGAAGGCGTCACCGGATCGAGCAGATCGAGTTCGGGGAAATCCCGCGCAAGCAGCGCTGGATCGGCAAGCCCGATATACTTGTCATCCGGCGCAACTCTCGCCATCGCCACCGCACGCTCGGCCAATTTCGCGACGCCGTCGCCGCTGATGTCGTTGGTCGAAACCACCGCCTGCCGCCGTCCTACGATGACCCGCAAGCCGACATCGTCACCTTCCGATCGCTCGGATTCCTCGACGCGTCCATCGCGCACTTCCACGCCCTGCGAAACACCGCGGACAGCCACCGCGTCGGCGGCGTCAGCCCCGGCGCGCTTGGCGGCTTCCACCAGACGCTGCGCCAGCGCCAAGAGCGTGGATTGGTCGAGCAGATCGGATTTTGAGGACGCCGGAGAAAGTGGCGATGACGTGTTTGGTGAAGAGATCACAAACAAAATTCCAACCGTTGAAGAAGTCTCGATGCGGAATCAATGACTCCTGAGATGTGCCTGATTCACGTGGACTTCAAGCATTTCATGCGTTCGAAGCGAAAGATTTTCGATGCCTGCGCAAGGTCTCGTCAATCATGTCGGCCAACGTCTTGTCAATCATGCGGGCGGATGCAGGGCAAGTGACCTGGGATTAACCAGCCTTTTTAAGCCCAAACCGATGCAGCTCTGGCATGGTCTGCCCATCGACCGGGAACATAATCCCGGCGGGGAGATAAAAAGCCGTGAGGCGTCAAACAGCCACCAGCGGGATCAATCCCGCCGGGTCGAGCCGTGCATTGCGGCTCGACCCTCTTTCGCTGCCCGTCAGCTTCAACGCGCAGGACATCCGCGCGGACGGCGGCGTCAGGCAAATCGAACTTCATCGCGAACGTGTCATTTTGCGCCGTGCGGTCCATGGCATGCGAATGGCCGTCAATATCCGCGTCAGCGAATTTCGCGGCGTGGCGAAGCGCGAGACCGCCGACGGACAATCGTTAGTCCTCATTCACCGCGATCCGTCGCTTTCGATTCCGCTGTGCTCCAGTGTGGACAACGACGAGATCGCGAGCGCATGGCAAGTATGGAGCGACATCTTCGCGCTGCCGCAACTAAACGATGAGAAGCGCGAACCCGCGCAACGGCGGCGGCGGCGCAACGCCATCCGCGCACGGCGTCCGAAATTCCTGGTGCGCCGGCGCATTGGCGGCCTGCTCAACGCAGCGAACAGTCATCGCGGCGAGCGCGAGATCATCGCACGCGACTGAAGCTCGCTCAACGCAGCGAAAGCGGCGCATCCCTCAATGCATGGATTTTCTCGCTCGCGCTTTGGGCTGTGGGCCTTCAGCCGCGAGCGCATACAGGTGATGGAGTTCCAGCTCGAGATGTTCGTTGATGAGCATTAAAGCTTTCAGCGCTCCGCGAATATCGTTGTCACACAGTGCAATAATATCGTCGATCGTCGCGTCAATCGGCTTCTGCCGCACGGAAATTCTCCTTTTTTTGTTTACGACAGTTGCTAGCTTAGCGTTGGCCCGCGATGCCGGTTGTCACGCCGTGCTCGGTCTTTAGTTGCTTGCGCTGCTGTGCCCCCGGACCTGATTTCTCCTGCCACTGCAGAAACTGCCGAAACAGCGCTTCGTTTTGTTCGGGCTGCGAGGCCGGCTGCGCGCCGCTTTGCCCCGCACGCGCGGCCAGAAACTGCTCGAAGCTGGTTCGCGTTGCCTCCGATGCCGTGTCGGAATGCTGATCTAGCCACGCCTGCGCCGCGGGGAAGCGCGTCCATCCCTTCAGCGGCGCGTTCAACACGACCTCTTTCCATTTGGGATGGAACGGTGGCTGCTGAAAGTCCTTGAACTTATCGAAGAAGGTCCGGACGAAAAGCTCGACCTTCCGGTAGCGCTCGGTGTTCGGCGCCCAGTTGTAGGCGGCAAGAACAGCCGGGACGGCGATGGTGTCGACACGCCCGCCGGGCGGTATCAGCGCGGGATAATCTTCGGACTTCAATTGGGATGGAAGATAGTCGACCTGAAGTGTGGTGGCGTAGTCGACGGGAACGAAGTGGAGATTCTCGTCCTTGATTTGCGTAATCAGCTTTGATGGGCTGCCCTGAACGGCGATGAGCGCGTCGATTTCCCCCTTGCGCAGCTTCTCATAGGCGATGCGCTGCTCGATGTAGACGAAATTGGCCTTGATGCCCAGGCGCTCAAAGACCGTGATCGCCGTTACGAAGGTGCCGCCGTTCGGTAGATCTATGCTGACCGTCTTGCCCTCGAGATCGCTGAGCTTTTGAATCGCCTTGGGCGCAACGACATGCATCTCTTCGTTGTAAAGCTTGGTGATGTAGGTGAACTGGCCTCGCAGGTTGCTCGTGAAACCTTTCTTCTCAAGGTAATCGAGCGTGTCCGACCGTACGATGCCGAGATCGACGCCCTTTAGGAACAGGATGTCGGCGATACTTTGCACCGAACCGCGCCCGACGATTGGGAGCACGCGTAACCTATCTCCATCGTCGAGCACGGATGCGAGATCGGCGCCGAATTGCACGTAAGTGCCGCCGATCGTGCCTGTGATGACAGTTGCAGTGTTGTTGTTGAGCCGATCCTTTGTCGCCTTGGTGCCTGTTCCATAACTGAAGATCGCTTTCAGTCCCTCGCTCACCTGCCCGGGATCGACCTGGCCTTGCTCCGCGAATGAAGTGGATGTGATGCCGATCAAAACCGCGGCTGCGATCGATGCGCAGCGAAGTCCTCGTGATAGTGCTGACATTGTGTCCCCCTTGCATGAAAATGAAACGTACAAAATCCCACCGCGCAGGCCCCCCGGCCCGCGCGGTTTTGTCCTAGCTATCGCCCAGCGACGCTCGCGATGGCGTTGCCATATTTGGGATCGACGGAAGGATCCCATTCCCGGGCCTTCTGGTACCAGGCCTCGGCGAGCGTCTTGTCGGGCGCTGCGCCCGTCGTGGTGAAATGCTTGATCACGACCGGATCGTAGGTGGCCGCCAGCGCAAGGGCTGCGCGTGGTTCGTGCGCTTCCGCGGCGCGCTGCAACAACAGGCGTGCGGCTGGGAAGTCACCATCGGTTGCGAGTTCTTGTCCTCGCTTGATCAGCCCGGCCACTTCGTCAGGCGGCATTTTTCGCGAGGCGCTTGCTGCAGCGTCTGCCTTCGCAATCATTTCGTGATCTGGCATCTGGGTTTTCGCCATGCCGACGGATGGTGAGTCCGCTTCCGGCGCGATAGCAATAATTTTGACGCGAATTGGCTTCGGCTCGTGGTTTTGGGCAACGCGCGCCGGTTCGGGCTTCAGTGCAGACGATACGTCGGCCGCCGCGGACTGAATGACGGCGAGAGACTTCCCACCGCTGTTTGCGTTGGATAATTCGGCCTGAGGTCCAATGAGGTCTGGAACAATCCAGAACGTGAAGCCCGCAGTTGCCGTGACTAATACAGCGGCGACAAGCAGTTTGCTGATCGGCCCGCGCCTGCTTCTCATGGAGACCAGCGTCTCGGCGGATTCGGTCGGCGGCTCCTGCCATTCTATCTCATCACCAACGCCGCTCTCTGTGAGGGCATGACGAGGAGAAATTCTGTTGCGAATGTCGATGAGCCGACGCATCGCTTCTGGATCGTCAGCACGATCACGAAAATGCCGCGGCGCGTAATAGAGGGGATTGTTCGGACTTAACTGGTTACTTCGATCTACGCTACTCATACTCAACTCCTACATGGTTGATATCGGTGTTTCATTCAGGGCTGGTGATCGTTCCTCGCGCATTCAATGGTGAATCATGACGCCACGCGTCAGTCCGCGCCTTTTTCTGAAGGCTCGACGGAATGAGAAACATGGGATGTGGCGGAGGGGCGGAGTGCTGCAATCTGGCGGCGACCGGATGTTTCCTGAATCGTCCCGCAGCGGCCAACTTGGCCGTTTTATGCTGTAGCGACAGCGATATCTGCATTGCCTGATCCCCATCGGCACGCGTCGCATCTGACAAACGGGCGGACTAACCGCACACACAGGGTGCAAAGGGGAGGAGATTTTTTTAGGTCCGAAACCGGACCAGACTATGAAATGATTCTGTCGTAAAATATTCCAATGAAGGCGAGCTTATTCTGCCGCGAGAGTAATTTCAGATTACGCGCATCATCGCATCCGTCAGCAAGCCCGCGAACAGCAGCAATCCTGCGTCACGGTTGGATTTGAATATCCGCAGGCACAAGGCAGGGTCCGATATTTCCACGCAGCGAATTTGCCAGCTCAGATGTGCCGCGAACGCGGCAAGCCCGATCCATGCCGGCCACCCTGCGCCCGCCAGCACAAGTGCTGCGCCGATCAACGCGGCCGCCAGTCCGTAAAAAATGAAGAGCGCCGATCGCGTCCGCGCGCCGAACAACAGCGCCGTGGATTTGATGCCGATCAGCGCATCGTCCTCGCTGTCCTGATGCGCGTAGATGGTGTCATAGCCGATCACCCATGCGATCGAGCCCGCATAGAGCACCACCGCCGTCGCATCGATCCGGCCCAAGGTCACCGCGAACCCCATCAGCGCGCCCCACGAGAACGCCAGACCGAGCACGATTTGCGGCCAATATGTTATCCGCTTCATGAAAGGATACACCGCGACAATGATCAGCGAAGCAATTCCTGTGACAATCGCGTAGCGATTGAATTGCAGCAACACCGCCAGACCGACCAAGGCCTGCAGCACGAGAAACATCGCCGCCTGGAATACGCTCACCTGTCCCGCGGGTATCGGCCGCGAGCGCGTCCGCTCCACGCGCGCATCGAGATCGCGATCGGTGATGTCGTTCCACGTGCACCCTGCGCCGCGCATGACAAACGCGCCGACCAAGAAAAGAACGATGGTTAGAGGCAATCGGCTGATATCGTGGATAACGCCGGCGGCCAGCGCCGCGGACCACCAGCATGGCAGCAGCAGCAGCCACGAGCCGATCGGCCGGTCGAGCCGTGACAGACGAAGATAGGGACGCGACCACAGAGGCGCGTAGCTATCGACCCAATTCCCGGTAGCGTCGGCAACGCGAGCCGCCGCGTCACTCATCCGAAATCGGGGCACGGATCATCGTGCGAGCACATTGCCGTTCAGGGTGTCAAAGGCGCTGCCGCCGCTCTTCTTGCTCGGCGTTGCTTCCGGTAGCGCCGTGGAGGATCCCAGCACTTCGCTCAGGCTTGGTCCGATCGGACCGCGTTGCTGCGCCTGTTGCGCGACGGCGCAAACCTTCTTGAGCATGTCTTCGGTGCCCTTATGGCCGGTCTTGAGCTGCTCCGAAATCGCCGGCGGGATGCCGCATTTCTGCTGGTGCGTATCGACGTACTTGATCATGCTGATTTCAGCTTTGGCGAAACTTCCAATCAGCTTGCATGCTTCGTCCGGGGGCGCATGCCGGTCGCTGGCGGCCTTGATCAGCTTTCCGCGTTTCTCGGCCTCTTCCCGCAGCGGCATGAATCCGTTCATGCACGCGTCACCGCCACCAGCGCTGGCCTGAGATGGGGGCGCCGGTGGACCGCCAAAGCCGCCACCCGCGATGGGAGCTGCGCCGTTCGTCGGAAATGCGCTCGGTGCAGCGCCGACAGATGCGGTGGGAGCCCCGTTGACGGGGGGAAAGGGCGAAGCGCTCGGCGCCGCCTGTCCGGGCAACGGCGCAGGAAATGCGCCTTGCGCGATGGCTTGCGTCGCACAAGCGGCAAAGACGGCCATTATCAGTGGCGCAATCGAACGGTGGATGATCACAAGGGCTCCTTCGGCAAGGTCCAACGCTCCCAAGTTTCTGCCGTAGACGAACGGTCCGCGATTCAGGGCGGTTTTATGATTCTTGCCGGCCCTTAACAACCCTGCGAATTTGGCAACAGCGCGGCGCTTGGCCGCTGGGCCGAATGAATATTTACAGGCTTTTCAACTACAAGAGGCCTTTGAACGGACGTTTCACCATGCCCCAAGCTGATTTTCGAAGTCCCCGGCTGTTCGTCGAGGCAACCCTTGCTGCTGGTGAAGTCGTCCCGATCGAGCGCAACCAGAGCAATTATCTCGGCAATGTGCTGCGTCTGTCCGTCGGCGCCAAGGTTTTGACGTTCAATGGACGCAACGGCGAATGGCAGGCTGTCATAGGCGGCCGCAAGCGTCCCGACAGCCTTGAAATCGTCATCCAGACCCGGCCACAGGACCGCCTTGCTGACCTGGCGTACGTGTTCGCACCGCTCAAACATGCCCGGCTCGACTACATGGTGCAGAAGGCGGTCGAGATGGGGGCTGCAAGGCTGCAGCCCGTCCTGACCCGGTTCACGCAGGTCAGCCGCGTCAATACCGAGCGGATGCGGGCCAATGTCATCGAGGCGGCCGAGCAATGCGGTATCCTGAGCATCGCCGAAATCGCCGAGCCCATGGCGCTGGAGCGCTGGCTTGCGCAACGCGAGACCGGTCGCCGGCTGATTTTTTGCGACGAAGCCGCAGAAACCGCCAATCCAACGAAGGCCCTGCAGAAACATGCATCGAAATCCAGCGGGATCGATGTTTTGGTTGGCCCGGAAGGCGGTTTTGCTGAGGACGAGCGGACCATCCTGCTCCGGCAGGCCAATATCCTGCAACTTTCGCTGGGACCGCGCATCCTGCGCGCCGACACCGCGGCCGTCGCAGCAATGGCGCTGGTGCAGTCGGTGCTAGGAGACTGGGGCGATACCGCGGTCCGGTTCTCATTAAGGCACTTGGCCGAACATGGTCGAAACGGCGCTTCGGTCGTGCTAAAGGCTGCGCCAGCCCCAACCTCCAAATCTTCTTGGCCGACCCCGGATCTACGATGACCGCGACCCCCGCCTCGCCTGCGACCAGGTCCGCCGCATGGGCGGATGCCCTGCTGTCGTCGTTCGCACAGGCCGGTTATATCCTGGCCGAACCGGCGATCCTGCAGCCTGCCGAGCCGTTCCTTGATCTCTCCGGCGAGGACATCCGCAAGAGCCTCTATCTGACGAGCGATGCCACCGGCGCGGAACTATGCCTGCGCCCCGATCTCACGATCCCCGTGGCGTGCGATTACCTGGCGTCGAGCCGCGCCGGAAAACCCGCCGGGTTCTGTTATCTCGGTCCGGTGTTTCGCTATCGCGGCGGACAGCCCAGCGAATTTCTGCAGGCAGGCATTGAATCGTTCGGACGGCAGGATCGCGCCGCGGCCGATGCGGAGATGCTCGCTCTCGGACTTGAGGCGGTCGCCACATTCGGATCGCCGGAAATCGAAATCCGCACTGGCGACGTCGCGTTGTTCAACGCACTGCTTGACGCGCTCGATCTTTTCCGGTCTGGAGACGGCGGCTGATCAAGGATTTCAACCGCAAGATCAGCCTCGAACAGGATATCGAGCATCTCACAGTAGCGACCGGCTCGGCACCTGGTGAATATCAAGGCGTGCTCGCCGCGCTTGCGGGTTCGGATCGCAAGGCGGCGCTGGCGCTCGTGACCGACCTGATGTCGATTGCCGGCACCACCAATGTCGGCGGGCGCACGGTTGCGGAAATTGCCGATCGTTTCCTTGAGCAATCGACGCTGAAAGGCGGCGGACTGCCGCGCGAAAAACGAGAGTCTGATCAGGCGATTTCTCGCAATATCGGGGGAACCCAGTGACGCGCTGAAGCAATTGCGCGCCCTCGCAACCGATGCAAAACTCGATCTAACTGCCGCCACCGACCAATTCGAAAGCCGCAACGGCTTCATGGCCGCGCGTGGTATCGATGCCCGCAGAATCCGGTTTTCGACATCGTTTGGGCGCGGCCTCGATTACTACACCGGCTTTGAGTTCGAATTGCACCGCGCAGGCAACGGCATCGAGCCGCTGGTGGCAGGCGGACGTTATGATGGGCTGCTGATCGCGGCTCGGTTCGCGAAACGCCTATCCCGGCCGTCGGATTCTCGATCTGGATCGAAGCTTTGACGCAGTCGGGGGCGCGTCATGACAGCGCCATTCGTTCTCGCCGTACCTTCAAAGGGACGGCTGCAGGAAAACGCCGAGGCGTTTTTCGCGCGCGCCGGACTTAGCTTGGCGAAACCGCGCGGCGCCCGCGATTATCGCGGCGCCATCGCCAATCTCGACAAGGTCGAGATTGCTTATCTGTCAGCGGGCGAAATCGCGTCCCAGCTTGCCCGCGGCATGGTGCATCTCGGCGTAACCGGTGAGGACCTGATACGCGAGAGCATTGCGGATGCGGACAGGCGCGTGGCGCTGATCGAAAGCCTCGGCTTTGGCAGCGCCAATGTCGTGGTCGCCGTGCCGCAGGCGTGGATCGATGTCCGCACCATGGCCGATCTCGACGACGTCACCACCGGATTTCGCGCCCAGCATAATCGTCGCATGCGGGTGGCGACCAAATACATCAATCTCACCCGCGACGTTCTTTGCAGCGCATGGCGTCATGGATTACCGCATCGTCGAAAGCGCCGGCGCGACGGAAGGCGCACCGGCGACCGGCACCGCGGAGATGATCGTCGACATCACCACGACAGGCGCCACGCTCGCGGCCAATGGTCTGAAAGTTCTCGATGACGGCGTGATCCTGCGCAGCCAGGCCAATCTGGTGGCGTCGCGCGATGCCGACTGGTCGCGATGACGCCCGCGAGACCGCGCGCATCATTCTCGATCACATCGCTGCCCGCGCCCGCGCGCAAAAAATACCGCGAAGTCCGCACGCGCTTCGCCGGCTGCAACGCGGCGCTGCTCGCCGAGGCCCACAATCGTTTTGGCGTCGTGTCGCCATTCGGCGGACCCACCTCGTCGGGGATGGTCACCCTGCACTGCCCGCCGGCGCAGCTCTACGCGCTCGGCAAGTTTTCTGCGCGATCACGGCGCCGAAACGGTCTCGGTGGCGTCGCTTGACTATGTGCTGGACCGCGAAAACCCGTTATTTGCGAAGCTCGAAACTTTTTTGCGATCGTGAATTTCGCAACCACGTCATTCATCGTGGCGACAGGTTGCGGCAGGTACCATATGCTGGCGAAGATTTGATGAGAACTGATCCATGATGCTAGGTAAGGACGTTTCCAGCTTTTCCACCAACGCGACTACGGCCGCTGCGCAGGGTCTGTCGATCGTCGTTCCGCTTTACAACGAAGCCGCGGGCCTCGGATTACTACATCAGCGCCTCGGTGGCTTGGCGACGACCCTCAACCAGCGATATGCCCTCCCGTGCGAAGTCGTCTATGTCGACGACGGCAGTGCGGATGCCACGCTGAGCATCGCGCGTGGGCTGGCGGCCACCTCGCTCGATGTTCGGGTCGTGTCGCTGTCGCGCAATTTCGGCAAGGAAGCGGCATTGATGGCGGGGCTCGATCATGCCCGGCGCGGCGCGGTACTGTTCATGGATGGCGACGGTCAGCATCCTCCCGCGCTGGTGGAGCAGCTTGTCGCTCACTGGATCGATGACGGCTACGACGTGGTTTATACCGCCAAGGCGCACCGCGACAACGAGTCGATCCTGCGCCGCTTTGCGGTTCACGGTTTCTATGCGCTGATCAACTGGGGAGCGCGGCAGAAAATTCCCGAGGATGCCGGCGACTTCCGCCTGCTATCGCCACGCGCTGCCGCGGCTTTGAAGCAGCTTCCGGAGCGCAACCGGTTTTTCAAGGGCCTCGCGAGCTGGATCGGTTTTCGGCAGATGCGCGTCGATTACGAACCCGCGCCCCGCGCACACGGCTTCACCAGCTTCAGCCCGAGCCGGCTGGTCGGTCTTTCGATCGAGGGATTGACGTCGTTTTCGGTGGCGCCGCTTCGCTTCGCGAGCCTGCTCGGGGTCTTGCTCGCGACGGTGGCTTTTCTGTTCGGTCTTTCGATCCTGTGGGAGACCTGGATCAGCGGCAAATCCGTGCCCGGTTATCCCTCGCTCGTCGTCGGCCTGATGACCATCGGCGGCGTGCAGCTCATCATGATCGGCATTGTCGGGGAATACATCGGCAAGATCCTTTCCGAACTGAAGGCGCGGCCGATCTATTTCGTGGCGGAACACAGCGAGAAGCGCGGCGGTACTGACGTCGCCGCGGTTGAAAGTGAACGGACCGCCGCTGAATGACGGCGCAACGCCGCCGCGCCGGATCTGGCTGTGCGCCGACGATTACGGGCTCAGTCCGGGCGTCAACCGCGGCATCCGGGAACTGATCGAGCGCGGCCGGCTGAACGCAACATCGGTGATGGTGGTCGGCGCCGCGATAGGACGCGATGAAGTCGCGGCTCTCAACGCGGCAGCGTCAAATAGCCCGCGTTGCGCGATCGGCTTGCACGTCACGCTGAGCGCGCCATTTCATCCATTGACCCTGCACTTTCGGCCGCTCGATGGCGGCATGTTTCCGCCCTTCATGAAAATGTTACGCGCGGGTTTGCTGCGGCAAATTGATCCCGAAATCATACAAGGTGAGGTGGCGGCGCAACTAGCCTCCTTCACGGAACTGTTCGGCCGCGCTCCCGATTTTGTCGACGGCCATCAGCACGTGCAGCTTTTTCCGCAGGTGAGGGAGGCATTTTTGGACGCGGTGAAAAAGGCGGCGCCTGGCGCCTGGGTCCGGCAAGGCGGAAGCAACCAGCCGCTTGCGCAGCGGATCAGCCGCCCCAAAGCGCTGCTGCTCGATCTCCTAAGTTGGCAATTCCGTCGACATGCCTCGCGCGCTGGTATCGAATTCAACTCGGGCTTTGCCGGCGCTTACGATTTTTCGAAACCTTCCGATTTTTCTGAACTGATGGCAGGATTTTTCGATGGCCTGCCGGATGAAGGTCTCATCATGTGTCATCCCGGTTTTGTCGACGAAACGCTTGTTGACCTGGATCCGCTCACGCACCAACGCGAAAGCGAATACGCGTTTCTCGCCGGCGATGGCTTTCCGAAGCTGCTAGCCGCGAACAATATTACATTGACGTAATCAAGTTTGGAGGCCGCCGGTCGTTTTGTCGCACCGTAATTTAATCTCCGTCGCCACTACTTGCACCCCGAAGCGTCACTACATCTCCCCCGCGCCAGGCAGGCGCTTTGAAGTGGAGAACGTCATGACACCGCAGGAACGGCAATTGGTTGACGATCTTTTCGATCGGCTTTCGAAGGTCGAGGCCGCGCCGCGCGATCCCAATGCAGCAGATGCGATTTCTCAGGGCCTGCGCCGCGCCCCGAACGCGGTCTACGCGCTGGTTCAGACCGTCTTGCTCCAAGACGAGGCGCTGAAGCGTGCCCATACCCGCATAGTGGAACTTGAAGGAAATTCGGCCGAAACAAATCAGTCCGGCGGATTTCTCGACACCATGCGCGACGCGTTGTTCGGACAGAATCAGGCGCACGGCTCCGTACCGAACGTGCGCGCACCGGAAATTCCTAGCCGCGCGGCCTGGAACACAGGTCAGGTGCTGCCGCAGGCGCAATATGGCCAACCGTCTTACAATCAAGGATACAACCAGCCCTACGGCGCGCCGCAGATGCCGACGGGCGGAGGCGGTTCGTTCCTGGGCACAGCCGCCGCAGCCGCGGCAGGCATGGTCGGTGGCTCGCTGTTGCTCGGCAGCATCCGTTCAATGATGGGCGGCGGTCACCAAAGTTTTGCTGATTCCAGCGCATTCGGCGGCGATCGCGGAAGCAACGCCCCGTGGAGCGATCAATCCAGCAGCGATCTCGCGCGCGACGCGGGGATCGATGACATCGAATTGTCAGGACATCGGGCCGACGACAGTTCGAGCGCCGGGCTGTTCGATTCCGCGTCCAACGATAGCGACGACGATGGCTTCGATTTGGATTTGGGAGACTTCGGCGGCGGTGGCGACAGCGACTTCGCCTGATCTCGATGCGTTGTAAACATAAACGGCCGCTCAAACCGAGCGGCCGTTTTTTATTCCAGGCGACAGAATCAGATGACGATGACCGTCGCGCCTACATTGACGCGGCCGTAGAGGTCGATCACATCCTCATTGCGCATCCGGATGCAGCCCGACGATACGTTGGTGCCGATGGTCCAAGGCTCATTGGAGCCATGGATACGGTACAACGATGAGCCCAAATACATCGCGCGGGCGCCGAGCGGATTCTCTGGACCGCCTTCCATGTGCCGCGGCAGATCGGGGCGCCGTGCCAGCATTTCCGCCGGCGGCGTCCAGGCTGGCCATTCCTTCTTGGCCGAGATTTGCTTTATCCCAGACCAGGTGAAGCCGGGACGGCCGACGCCGATGCCGTAACGCATCGCCGTGCCGTTGCCCTGCACCAGATACAAAAACTTGTTGGGGGTGTCGATGACGATCGTACCCGCGCTGTGCTTGTCGTCATAGTTGACAAGCTGCTTCTCGAACCTTGGGTCGAATGCGGGACGCGCGGGCTCACTCGCATATTCCTGCTGACGCATGCTTGGCTGCGGATCCATCGGCGGCAGTCCACCATACGAGGGCTGGTAGCGTTGCCCGGCCTGTCCACCGCCGAACAGAAACTCGATGAACCCGCCGCCCATGCCCGAGCGCTGGGCTGAAGCGGTCTGCATTTGCGGCAGCCGCTGCGGCGGCTGATCGGCAAACACTATCCTGGGTTCGGAGGCTGGAGCGGCTTCGATCGCTTCGGCTGAATGAATTCCGGCGCCGAGAAAAGACGCGCCGGCGAGGAGGGCGAGAGGCATTTTTTTGATCATCGACGTACTCTGTACTGTTTCGTCACGGGTGCGCTGAACGCGCGTTGCACGTCATCACTTAAAATCAAAACCGCATCGGTTTGGTAAACAGAAACGTCTTTCCGATTCACCATGTCGGCAATATCGGCGTTTGTTTCCGGCAGAGTTTATTTTCGGTGAACGCGCAGCTCACATGGTTAATTGCCGGTATCCGAGCGTCGTCTGTTGCGGGCCTGACGGCATGAACCGCGCGTTAAAACCATCCGGCTAAATTGCTGCGGGAGATTAAGAGGAATCCAATGCCTGTCTTTCGCAAGCGCTTTCGCATCGAAGAGGTATATGGCGTCGGTGCGCCGGTCCCCGACGATGTCGATGATGATGCGACTCCCATGCATCGCGAGGTCATGAAGGAGTTGCGCGCGATCCGTGAGCAGATGAGCCTAGTCCAACGCGGCGGCAAGTTAGCCGAGGACGGCGAAGCAATTTCTGCTGAAGCGGCAAATGCGCAAGCTCTGCTGCATACGTACCGCGCGCAGATCGAGCAATGCGAAAAGCTCAAAGTCGAGCTAAACCTAATTTATGACGCCATCAACCGCACCAAGCAGGAGATCGCGGTTCTCCACGGCAAGAGCTTCAACGGCGTAGAGATGGCAAGGGCGAGCGGTGAACTCGGTGCCGTTGTAGGCGGTACCGAAACGGCGACGCAGCGGATACTCGAAGCTGCCGAAGCGATCGATCAATCCGCCGCCGCGCTTTGCAAGATCACATCGGCGGATCAGCAACAATTACTCAGCGAAGAGATCCAGGAACGCGTCGTTTCGATCTTCGAGGCCTGCAACTTCCAGGATCTCACCGGTCAACGGATCAACAAGGCGATGACGACGATGAAATTCATCGAGCAGCATGTCACTGTCATGATGGATATCTGGGGCGGCGTCGACGCTATCGCGGCCCTTGCGCCCGCGATTGGCGAAAAAGAAGCAGGCGATGTCCGCTTTCTGAATGGGCCGAAGCTCGATGGCGACGCCGGTCACGCCTCGCAGGACGACATCGACGCAATGTTCCGCTGAGGCGTGGTTGAGGCCTACCGCAGACGGGAGGTTCGTTACGCCCGAGGCGCGCAGCGAACGTAGACCATATTTCCGTATCGGGTGGCAGCGTCCTTGTCGATGAAACGCGTCACCAATACGCGTCCATCGAAGGAAACAATCTCGCGATCCTTGTCGATGCCGGCCGGTCCGGGCAGGCCGATATAGTTTTTGCCGCTTGGGCTGCCCTTCAGCCGCAGTTCCTGCGGCGTCGCTTCATCGGCGAGATGCATCACCACGCCGCCGGACGAACCAGCGCCAATGATATAAGGGTTCTTGCACTGGCCTCTGGCCGCTGCCTCGGTTCGCGCCCGGTCGTTCGGATTCTGGTAGGACGCCAGGCCATAGCGGCCTACGATTTCTTCGGATCGGATGGTGGCGGGCATTTCAGGGCCGAGCCCGGGATCCTGAGCTACCGTGGGTTGCGGGCCACCCATCCCACCGCAGGCGCCGAGGAACAATGTGAGCGCGGATGCAGCCCCCAGATTGCCGATTGAGCGAGCATTGAATGACTTAATCATCGCAGTTCCCCGAGCATTCTTGGCGCGCCGTCCCGCAGCCAAGCGCAAAACTCCAGTCGGAGCAATGACGTGTAACAACTACGCTTGCGCTCCGATTTGGTTTCCCCAGGAGCATCCTATATTGGCCTAACCAAGGTCTTAAGGGCGGCCTTGCCGGGAACGCAGAGGTAGGCGTTGCTTCAATTATAGCACTTGAGGCCCGTCATCGCTAATGTTTCGGGAATTTCTGTCTCGACCGTCAAGCCACGGTTCCGATTCAATCGCACCTGAAAAAGCTCTACGGTATCGAACGATTCTGTCGTTGGAGGACTTAAGATGCGCGCCCTTTTGCTGTGCCTGATAGCGGTAACCACGGTCTCAGGCACGGCTGTCGCTCAAATGAAGCTGTCGCCAAAATCAGCGCCGAGCGCCAACGAGACGCGCTATTTCACCTCGATCGATGGATTGATGGAAGGGAACGCGGATGTCGTTTTGAAAGAAACCCGGCAGGGCAAGACCGTAACCGCGGCGGTGCTTGACGTTTGTTATCCCGCTGAAAAAGGCTCCGACCGCAAAGACCGCTTCGTCGCTAATCTCGCGGTGAGCGGTCAGAACCTTACCGGCACTACGCAGAGCCTGGGCGACAAGTTGCCGGTTACGGTGAAATTGGTCCGCAGGCCGACCGGCGATACCTTCGAATTCAAGGGCCAGATCAGCGTCGGTCAAACCACCACGGAAGTGGTCTCTACCGACAACTCCGATCTGAGCGAAACGGAATTCAAAGACAATCAGACGAGCGACGAAAGCATCGCGACCGCGCCGAAGGATTTCACCGAGGTGTCGCCGGAGTCGGTCGCGGCGAGAATTAAACTGGACGCGGCGCTGGATTTGCTGAAAAGCCTGAGAGGACAAAACGTCGAGGTGGCGCTCAACAGTCTAGCCGTCTCCTGCGATGCACTGCGCGCCGGCGAGCAAGTCATCAGCATGAGCGTCGATCCCGATCGCGCCGGCGCGCTGATCGCACGCTTGAAATCGTCACCGGGCGTGCTTGCCGCGGGCTGGACCAGCGGTGCCATCGACATGGAACGCACCATCCGGTTTGCCGCGGCAGAATGGCGCGACGGCGACAAACTCAACCGCGACAAAATCGCTTCGGCGATCGCCAGCGTGCTGACGAAGACGCTTTCCGCTAAATCATCCTCGTTTTCCTGGAATGAAAATACCGGAAAGCTCAAACTCGTCTTCAAAAGGCCGAGCCAGATCTATCCCGCGCTCGATCTCACCGAGAACGTCGAGGTCACCGCGCTGGTCGCGCCCGACAAGCCCGGAACGACCGACCGTCTGATGCTGTGGCTTGGACTTCCTTCTACCACGACAAAAGATGAGACCACGGGACCTCAACTCAACCTCGCCAACTCCTCCGGCGGCGATGAGGAAGCCGATCCCCGAGAAGACAACGGGTCCGTCGATGCGCTCGCCAAGGAGTTCAAGGCGCAGCGCTGGAATGCCGATAACTCCGGCTGGAAATAATTAACACGCTGCTTCCGCCGGTGAGCATGCATGCATGCGGGAGAGGCATTTGACATGGTCGTCTCCTAGCGGCAAGGAACTGGCGAATTAAAATAAGGCCTGCAAGGTTGTGCGTTTGATGGAGCGTTTTGATGTTGCCGTGATCGGTGCGGGGCTCGGAGGATTGACGGCCGGCGCGATACTGGCGCGCGCGGGACGCAAGGTCATCGTCATCGAAAGAAGCAACTCGGTTGGCGGCGCCGCATCGAGCTACAAGTCCGGGGATCTGTTCGTCGAAGGCTCGCTGCACGAAACCAGCGACCCCCGCGATCCCCGCGATCCCAAACACGGCGTTCTCACGCGTGCAGGCGTCCTCGATGCCGTGAAATGGATTCCAGGCGGCACATTTTACGAAGCGTGCGGCGCGGCCCTCGACGCACCTTTTCTGATGCCGGACAAATTCGACGCGGCTTATCGCGCGCTGATCGAACGCTTCCCCGAAGCGAGCGATGGCATCGATGCCGTGCTTGGTGACATGAAGCGTCTGGCATCGGCGAGCGTCGATGTCTCTAAAGCCGACGGCAATCCGAACGCGCAATTCGAAGCCATTGCAAGTCTTATCCCTGACAGGGATCGATCGCTGTCGCTGGCGCAAAAACTCGACGCTGTTTTCGGCGACAACGAAGCGGTCAAATTCGCGCTTACGGCCAACCTGTCTTATTTCCACGACGATCCGACAACCCTGTCGTGGGCGTTCTTTGCGATGGCGCAAGGAAGCTATTTGCTGAGCGGCGGATGTTACGTGCAGGGCGGCTCGCAACGGCTGTCGAGTGCGCTGGGCCGCGCGATCAGGGTTGCCGGTGGACAAATGCTGGTGCGCCGGCTGGTGACTGGCATCGCGTTGGACACGCAAGGCCACGCGCATCGCATAACGCACACCACGCGTGACGGAAGCGATCCGCAAATTATCGAAGCCGACGCTGTCATAAGTAACGCGGCGCCTTCAACCACGGCGAAATTGCTGGAAGCCGCAGCGTCGGAAAAATTGACCGCCAGTTATGCCGGGCACGCGGCTTCAATCTCTTTGTTTGCGCTCACGCTTGGGCTTTCAAAGCCGCCGCATGAGGTTGGAATCCGCCATTATTCGACTCAATTGCTGCCACCCTGGATGAAACGTCTATCCGATTATTCGCAAGGCACGGCGCTGATGGCCGAGGAGCCGGGGGAGCGAATGCCGCCGATGTCTATTGTCGATTACGCTGCGATCGATTCCGGCGTTCCGGCTCCGCCCTACGCGCTTTCGATCTTCGGTCCAGACCGCCTGTCCAATTGGGATAGCTCCGACCTGGACGGCTACCGCGAGAAGCGCGGCCGCTGGGAGGCCGCGATCGTGCGCTATCTCGACTCCAATTATCCGGGGCTGGCCAATGCCGTGACGGCGTCGTCATTCAATACCGCGCTGTCGGTGCGGCAATATCTCAACGCGCCCTATGGCGCCGTCTATGGGTTTGCGCCAACGCCGCCACGGCCTGGCACGCCAAACCGTTCGCCGCGCACGGTAATACCCGGTCTTTATCTTTCGTCTGCCTATGCGGGCTTCGGTGGCTACACCGGCGTCGTTGCATCCGCAGGCGCTTGTGCAGAGATGATATTGCGCGAGAGCTAAAGCTTTAGGACGCGCGCTAAAAGCGAAGCATCGCCTCAATGCCCCTAATTCGTATTGATCCGAAAGCGCAGCGTCCTGCCGCCCATAAACGAGACGATGTCGCCCTTTCGCCGCCAGGTCGCGACTTGACCGAGCACAGCGATCAGATCGTCATCGGCCTGTGCGCGCTCGGCTGAACAGGCGCGGTCTTCCAGCGGACCGGCGACGAAAATCGCGGTATTGCCGGCGACTGAAAACTGACCCTTGCCGCCCTTGCACCATAGCTCGACAATCGTCTCGCCATTGTCGCCGATCTCGAGTGTCGGCAACCGCTTCGATCCGGGTTGACGCGCCGCGTCCAGCGTCATTTCGAGTCCAAAAGGAAATCCGTCGTCGGCGTGCGCCGGTGCGGTGATCAACGCCGCGGCCAGAGCCACGCCATAACGCGCCTGTCTTGAAAGTAGGAAGGAGCCAACCATCGTGCCTCTTGGAATTTTGCGTTTCGATCGTCGGCGATTCTACTGGGCGACGTCGATGCTGAGCAGATCGGGCTTCAATGAATTTCGAATGACAAAAAAATCCCCGCTGTCACAGCAGCGGGGATTTTGTTCGTGCGTCCAGGTGCGGCTACTTCAGGACCATCAGCGTAAACGGATAGACGTAAGCCTGCAGCATCACGAAAAGGCCGACAAGGCAAGCCAGCGCGATCGAATGCTTGAACACGAAGCGCAAAATCGTGCCTTCATGTCCATACCAGTTGGTTGCGGTGGAGGCAACGACGATCGACTGCGCATCGATCATCTTGCCCATGACGCCACCCGAAGAGTTGGCCGCGCCCATCAGGACCGACGAGAGGCCGAGTTGCTCTGAGGTGATCTTCTGCAGATTGCCGAACAGGATGTTCGACGCCGTATCCGATCCCGTCAGCGCCACGCCCAACCAGCCGAGCAACGTGCCGAAGAAGGGGTACAGCACGCCGGTTGCCGCGAATGCGAGACCCAACGTTGCATCGACGCCGGACAGGCGCGTCAGCGTTCCGATCGCCAGCATCGCTGAGATCGTGATCAGCGAGATCGCGCACAGCCTGATAGTACGGCCGTATTCCGTGATCAACCTGACGGGCGAGAGGCCCATCAGGAAACCGGAGATGATCGCCGCGATCAGCATGCCGGTGCCGGTGAACGACAGGTACGTGAACCCGAACACGGCACCTTCAGGTGTCGGCTTCGCCGCCACCGGGGGCACCTTGTTGATCATATTGTGCAGATCCGGAACCGGATAATTCCAGGTGAAGATCGAGTTGGCCCACGTCTTGAACGCGCCGTTGCCCCAGATCAGCATCACGATGCAGACGATGATCCAAGGCAGCAACGCGCTCCAAAGCTGCGCTTGCGTGAGCGGGGTCTTGTCCATAACCTTTGCCGGCGTCATCGTTTCTGCCAACTCGTCCCTGCCGCGCAGGGCCGGCGACAGCCAGAGCACCTTCGGCTGCCACACTTTCAGAAACAGGATGAGACAGCCCATCGAGATCAGCGATGCGCCGATGTCGACGATCCACGGATTGATGTAATTCGAGATCACGAACTGCGGGACTGCGAACGACACGCCGGTCACAAGAATGGCAGGCCAGACGTCCTTCATGCCTTTCCAGCCCGCGAAAGCCCACACCACCCAGAACGGCACGATCAGCGAGAACACTGGCAATTGCCGTCCCACCATTGCGCCGAGGATGTAGGGATCGAGACCCGTAACCGAAGCAAGGCCCTGGATCGGCGTGCCGAGCGCGCCGTAAGCCACCGGGGCGGTATTGGCGATCAGCGACAACCCCGAGGCGGCTAGCGGGGAGAAGCCAAGGCCGATCAGGACCGAGCCCGTGATCGCTACTGGCGTACCAAATCCGGAGGCCCCTTCGAAGAACGCGCCAAAGGAGAATGCGATCAGCAACAATTGCAGGCGACGGTCCTGTGTGACGCCGCCGACGGCGCGTTTCAGAAGCTCAAATTTTCCGGTTACAACTGTAATCTGATAGAGAAAGATGACGTTCAGCACGATCCAGCCGATCGGGAAAAAGCCTGCCACGACGCCTAGCAGCGACGCCCTGACCGACATACCCGCCGGCATCGTGAACACGAAAATCGCAATGAGATTGGCGGCGATCAGCGCAATGATCGCGGCGATATGCGCCTTGACCTTGCCGCTGGCAATCAACACCAGAAGCGTGACCACCGGTATCGCTGCGGCGATCGTCGAAAGCGCGGCATTGCCAAACGGGTTATAAACCTGATTCCACATTGAGATTCCTCCCCACGCGATTTGTGGCGCCCTGCCCAGCGTGGAAGGTCAGGCGTGCCAAGCGTGATTGCGGAAGTTTCTCTGGAATGTGCGAGACCGGTCGTGAATCCGGGATGCCGGAATTCGCTCATAACCTCGCGACAGAAAAAGGCCCCCGCCCCTCGCCGTTGCGTCCATGCTAGGATTGACTCGGCCATCGGAACAAGCCGACGCCGCGTGTGTGAGCTACGACTTTAGTCTATAATGACTTAAATCCCCCATTTCTCAGCCTTTGCGAGCCTTATCCGGAGACGATGATCTGTGAATAACATCCGTTCGATGCTCGCGACTGTCTGGCAGATCGCGATTCCTTACTTTCGTTCCGAAGACAGATGGGCCGGCCGGGCACTTCTTGCGGCGGTGATTATCATCGAACTGGCGGTTGTCGGTTTGAGCGTTTTGTTCAACCGCTGGAACAATGTTTTTTACACCGCGCTTCAGGAGCGCAACCAGGCGGTCTTTACTTACCAGATCGGTTATTTCTGCGTTCTTGCCGCAATCTTTATCGCGCTGAAGGTCTATCAGCTCTATCTCAACCAATGGCTCCAGATCCGCTGGCGGCGCTGGATGACCAACCGATATCTCGGCGGCTGGCTGAACGACGCGAACCATTATCAGATGCAGCTCCTTGGCGATGCTGCCGACAATCCGGATCAGCGGATCGCGGAAGATACGCAACGGTTCGTCGAACAAACTCTCTCGCTTGGCGTCGGATTGCTGAGTTCGGTCGTCACCTTGGCGTCGTTCGTTTTCATCTTGTGGGGCCTGTCCAACGAAGCGCCGCTGCACCTGTTTGGACGAGACATCGAAATACCCGGATATCTGGTCTGGGGCGCGTTGATCTATGCATTGATCGGAACCGCGTTGACCCATCTGATCGGTCGGCCGCTCGTTGCGCTCAATTTTCAGCAGCAGCGTTTCGAAGCCGATTTCCGCTTCAATCTCGTACGCGCCCGCGAAAACTCCGAACAGATCGCGCTCTTGCACGGCGAGGACGTCGAACGCGCAAGGTTGGCCTACCGTTTCGAGCGGGTGGTCGACAATTGGCTCGGCATCATGAACCGCACGAAGAAATTGACCGCCTTCACCGCGACTTACTCACAAGCAGCCGTCATCTTTCCCTATGTTCTGGTCGCGCCGGCTTACTTTGCCGAAAAAGTGCAGCTCGGCGGCCTGATGCAAACAGCGTCCGCGTTCAACAGCGTGCAGGAAGCGCTGTCTTTCTTCATCAGCGCTTACCGGACCTTCGCCGAATGGCAATCGGTGATCACGCGTCTTGGCGGTTTCGAGGCGTCGATCGCCAACGCCGCGGCCTTGAAGGCCAAAGGCGATATCATTCACGTCATTGCGGCCGACGAGGGCGCGGTAGGAACGAAAGGACTTCTGGTCAATCTTCCCAACGGGGAGCCACTTGTGGCGGCGGATGGATTCAGCGTTCGCGGCGGCGAACGATTGCTCATCACGGGTCCGTCCGGGTCCGGCAAATCGACTTTGTTTCGCGCCATCGCCGGCATATGGCCGTTCGGAAGTGGATCGGTTCGCGTTCCAGCCGATGCCACGATGATGACGCTGCCGCAGAGGCCTTATTTTCCGGTGGGCACGCTGCAGGGCGCGATTGCGTATCCTTCGGAAGAAACCGCGTTCCCTTCGCATCGATTTAAGGAAGTGATCGCCTTGGTTGGCTTGCCTGATCTCGCGTCGCGCCTCGGGGATGAGGCGCACTGGAATCGAATGCTTTCCCTCGGCGAACAGCAGCGCCTTGGAGTGGCGCGCGCGCTTCTGCACGCCCCACAATATCTGTTTCTCGATGAAGCGACGGCATCGCTCGATGAGCCGGCGGAGGCCGCACTTTACCGTCTGATCGAGGAGCAATTGCCGTCCACCACGATCGTATCGATCGGTCACCGCAGCACGCTTGAGGCTTTCCATCAACGCCGCCTGGAGCTGGCCGACATCGGCGGCCCGCGGTTTGCCCTGCTCGATCGCGGCCAAACGGAAAAGCCGGCCTGAGGCGTTTCTGAAGTCAGCTCTGAGGCCGCGGCCGCTGCAGCACCCATCGGTGCCAGACACATGCAAACGCTGCCAGCAGAAGCGCGCCAGCCAAGACCGGGGCGATCAAAAATGACCATGGCAGATTGTTGGAAACCACCAGCAGAGGATTGATCCCGGCCGGCGGATGAAACGTTTCGGTCATGGCCATCGCAAGCACGGCGAGCCCGACCGCCGCCGCCGCCGCCCAGGCATGCGGACCTGTCAGCGCCAGGACGACGAGTCCGACCAGGGTTGAAACGATATGTCCGCCGATCAGGGCGCGCGGCCGTGCCGGTTCCGCTTCCGGAGATCCGATCACCAGTACGATGGACGTTGCGAAGGGAATGGCGGCCAAAGGATAGCGCGAGACCACCGAAAGCCATTCCATTCCGCCGATAGCGATAGCAGAGCCGAGCCCGGCCACCGCGCCCGCCCATGCGTTGCGCCGATCAACACCGCGTACCGCTGTTCGGAACATCTGTCGCCAATCACGAGCCATCATACACCGCGCAACAGAAAAGGGCGGCAGATCGCTCTGCCGCCCTTGATGATCTTAGCGGATGAACCTTACTTCAGGTTGGTCATCGCCGTCAGGTCAGCCGAGAACTTGACGATGCCGCGTCGAGCCGCACCAGTTGGAACCGACAGCCGCCCGGGTTGATCGGGTGATGATGTGCCTGGGCCGTCGAAGTTGCCGCGGCTGTGAAGTCGCTGGTGAAGGCGTTGCAGTTGCCCTTGGAAAGGTCGGTGTCCGAGTAGCGCAGATCGAGCGTGAACACCTTGTAGGTAAAGCCGACGCCGATGTTCCAGGTATTGTAATCAGCGTATTTGATACCGTTCGGCGAAAGCGGGCTGACCGTTCCGTAGAACGAATCGGAAGTTCCGAGCCACTGCCGGCCGAATTCGCCGGAGATGTACATGCCCGAAACCGCTGCTGCCGAACATCGTGCTCGGCGCGGTGTACTTACCGGTGAACGAAGCGTAGTTGCCCCAGGCGCCGGTGTTCAGGAAGTTCGGCGAGTAATATTCGTTCAGGCCGAACGCCCAGTTGTCGTTAATCGTGTAGTTAACCTTGCCATAGACTTCGTAGAAGCTTGCGTCTCGCTTGGCGACGTTGCCGTTAACGCAGGGAATCTGTCTCGCGACACAGTCTGCGCCGGACCGCGAATTGCCTGCGATGCCGAAGGGCGCACCGTAGATAGCAGGTGTCCACCCGGATAGAGATATCCGAACACACCGAAGTCGAAGGCGAACGCGCCGAAGGTCGGACGGATACCGCCGTAGACGTCGATTTCAGCGGCGGCGCGGTTCGGGAACGAGATGCTCTCGCCGGAGGTACCGATGTAGAGCTGAAGGTCTTTATTCAGGTTATAGCGGGGTTCGAAGTAGGCCGCGACCGACGGCTTGTGGTTGGACTGGGTGATGCCGCGGAAGACGTAGTCGCTCATCATCGCGCTGCCGAAAGCAAAGTCCCAGGGATCGAACGCCGCCGGCGCCATCGGCTTTGCCTTCGTCACCATGTCAGCCGCGAACGTCGAACCAGAGGTTACCGCGAGTAACGCCGCGACCAGAACCATTTTCTTCATGACAGTCCCCATTGAAAGTCAGGTCCAGCTTCCGAGGCCCAAAGGACAAGAGATAACCGACCGTTGTGAATTCTCTAAACGTGACGCCAATGTGAAGCGCCAGGGTTAATACGAGAAGCTGAAATGACAAGCATCTGCCGCCTTAATAGGCGTTATGCGCTTTTCGCAAAACGTTGTTTGCGAGTGTTGCTTTGGAACAACAATTTTGACTGCAGTTATGGGTTGGACTCGACTTTCCAAACGGCGAATGGCTGCCCGCACGGCGGATATCCTGCACTCAACCCTCCCGATCCAGATTTGATTCGCTGGTCCTGCAACACCGCCGCTAGCCATTGGCGATCTGCGAAAGGAGGCCTACGGAGGCGAAAGCAGCGCCGGCTCGCGCGCGCTCGGCAGCCATGGACTTGCCAAAAGTCGCGGCTACTTGCCGTCGTCGCTCCCCCCACCGGATGATTGGTTCGACGATCCGCCTGAACGGTCATCGGATGGATCCGGCCGAGGCGTGGGAGTTGCCCAGCTTGTAGTCGAGGGCGTGGAAGCGTGCTCGGATATGCCGGCCGGAGCCGGCGCAGACTTGGGCGCAGCAGACTTAGGTGCAGCCGGCTTGGGTGCAGCAGGCGTTGCCGCAGTCCGCTTCGGCGCTTGAGCCTTGGCTGGTTTCGAAGCCGTCTTTGCCGGGCCGCTGGCGGCCTTATTCGAAGGTTTCGGCGCGACTGCCTTCTTCGCGTATTTCTTGGCCGGCTTGTTCGGCGATTTCTTCGCCGCTTTTGCAGTCGCCTTCTTCGCCGACTTCTTCGCTGAGGTTTTGGCCGATTTCTTCTTCGCGGTCACAATCTTTCGTGTTTTCTTACCCGCCGCTTTTTTGCTTTTCGCCGTGTTGCCTTTTGAATTTTTGCTCTTCGCTTTTTTGCTCTTGGCCATCGCGATCCTCCGTTTGCCGCTTGTCGATCACTACATTCCGGGCCGTGGACCGCCCGTTGCCCAGTCGAGAAGCTCGACTGTGTGCACCACCGGAACTGACGTTCCGCTCGCAATCTGCATCATGCACCCGATATTTCCGGCTGCAATCATGTCCGGCTTCACCGTCGCAATATTGGCGAGCTTCCGATCGCGTAATTTGCCCGCAATGTCCGGCTGCAGGATGTTGTAGGTGCCCGCCGAGCCGCAGCACAAATGACTTTCGGGCACATCTTTCACCACGAAGCCGTTCCTGGAAAGTAATTCTTTCGGCAACTGCATGATTTTCTGGCCGTGCTGCAGTGAACAGGCCGAGTGATAGGCGATGACGAGATCGCTGCGCTGCAGCGGCGCGTGCAGACCAAGGCTGTCGATATATTCGGTGATGTCTTTTGCGAGTGCGGAAACCTTGGCAGCAGGCGCAGCAAACTCGGGATCTTCGCGCAGCATGAAACCGTAGTCCTTGATCACCGTGCCGCAGCCTGATGTCGTGATGACAATGGCATCGAGGCCACCCTGCCCGGCTTCCCTGCTCCACGCGGCGATATTTGCTCGCGCGCGCGCCAGTGCATCGCCGTCGCGGCCAAGATGATGGGTAAGCGCCCCGCAGCACTGCTCGTCCTTGACCAGCACGACCTCGACGCCGTGCCGCGTCAGCAAACTGATGGCGGCCTGATTGATGCGCGGCGCCAGCACCTGCTGGGCGCAGCCCTGCAGCAACGCGATGCGTCCGCGCCTCGGTCCGATGGCTGGAAGGACATTCCCGGCGGCGGGTCCTGGCGCCGGCAATGCGCTCGGCGCCAGCGCCAGCATCGCCTTGATGCGGCGCGCTAAAGTCGGCGTCGCATTCGGCTTCGATTCCGGCAGCAATGACGCCAGCGGGCGTCCCAGCCGCGCCAGCATCATGCTGATCCGGAACAGTTTCGGCCGCGGCAGTACCCAGGCAAGCACCGCGCGCAAGGCGCGCTCGGCCGGCGGGCGGGTGTATTCCTTCTCGATCCTGACCCGCGCCTGATCGACCAGATGCATGTAGTTTACGCCCGACGGACATGTGGTCATGCAGGCCAGACAGGAGAGGCAGCGGTCGATGTGTTTGACCACCTCCTCCGTCGGCGGCTTGTCCTTCTCCAGCATCTCCTTGATGAGATAAATGCGCCCGCGCGGGCTATCGAGCTCGTCGCCAAGCAGCACGTAGGTCGGGCAGGTCGCGGTGCAAAATCCGCAATGCACGCACTTGCGCAGGATCTTGTCGGCTTCTGCGATATCGGGATCGGCAAGCTGGGTGAGGCTGAATTCGGTTTTCATGCCGCGGGCCCTCGCACCATCCGGCCCCGATTGAGGATGTTCTTAGGGTCAAAGCTATGGCGGACGCGTTCGCCCAGCGCTGCGAGACCCGCTTGCTGCGGATGAAATACATCTACAGCACGGCGCACCGGCTCCGCTGCGCGGATCAGCGTGGCGTGTCCGCCGATGGTTTCGACGCGCGGGCGAATGATTCCAGCATGCGCATCGGGGCGCGGCGGCAGCGCCGCCCAGATCAATCCGCCGCCCCAGTCGTAGATCACGTCGCCCCCGGTCTCACGGGACAAAGCCTGCCCAAACGCACCGCCCGATGCGGGCGGACAGACGATGCGCCAGACCGGCCAGGCGCCCTGCGCGCCGTTGGCCGCGAAGGGCGTGACATCGCGGATCGAACTCCAGATCGCAGCGGAGACGCCGTCTTCTACGATCTCGGCGTTTCCGAACGCCGATAGTGCATCGCTCAGTACCTTCGCTCGATGCACGGCCGATGCGGTGATTCCCTCCAGCCGCAGCATGGTCAGCGCCTGCTGCGATCCGAGATCGGCCAGCGCGCCCTTCGCGGCGCGAAATGCCTGCGGCGGCACGTGCGCGGCGCCCGACACATCGAAAGGCGAACCCAGCGCCGCTGTCATCGCCCTGTTGGCGGTGACATCGTCGAGTCCACGCAGCACCAAGGTGCGCTCGCTTTCCGCGCGCGGCATCACCTTCAGCGTCACCTCGGTCATCACGGCCAGCGTGCCCCACGATCCCGCCAGCAATTTGCAGAGATCGTAGCCGGTGACGTTTTTCACGACCTTGCCGCCCGCTTTGAAGCTGTCGCCGAAACCCGACACCGCATGCGCGCCGAGCAGATGATCGCGCGCGCCTCCGGCCTTGATACGGCGCGGGCCTGCAAGGCCAGCGCCGATCATGCCTCCAATGGTGCCGATATCAGGCGTGCCTAGCAGCGTCGAAGTGTTCATCGGCTCAAATTCAAATCGCTGGTTCTTGGAATCGATCAGCGACAGCACGTCTGCCATCGGCGCGCCGGCTTGCACGGTGATGATCAGTTCATTCGGTTCATAGGACGTCACCGCATTCAGCGCGGAGAGATCGAGCAGCGCATTCGTCGCCATCGGCTGGCCGATCATGCGCTTGCTGCCGTGGCCGACGATCTCGAGCGGTTGCTCGCTGGCGATTGCCGCGCGCACCACCTGCTCGACATCGGCGGCATCCCGGACTTTCAGGGTGTCCATGATGCGTAACCACAAGCACTGCTAGGGCGCTCCCCTCCCCCCGCTCTAGCGGTGGGGAGGGGTCGGGGGTGGGGGGCCTTCGACGATAAGACAGCCCCCCACCCGACCCTCCGCTCCGCTCGGGCCACCCTCCCCACCGCTAGAGCGGGGGGAGGGAGAACAGCCTCGATTGGGTGAAAGATAGGAACTACCATTAAAACCTCGGCAGATCGGGAAACGCCAGCTTGCCGCCATGAACGTGCACGCGTCCCAATTCAGCGCAGCGATGCAGCGTCGGAAACACCTTGCCCGGGTTAAGCAACCCTTGCGCATCGAAAGCGCATTTCAGCCGCTGCTGCTGATTGAGATCTATCTCGCTGAACATCTCCGGCATCAGGTCGCGTTTCTCGATGCCGACGCCGTGCTCGCCTGTCAGCACTCCGCCGACCTCGACGCAAAGCTTGAGAATGTCTGCGCCGAATGCTTCGGCCCGATCCATCTCGCCGGGTTGGTTGGCGTCGTATAAAATCAGCGGGTGCAGATTGCCGTCGCCGGCGTGAAAGACGTTGGCCACGCGCAGGCCATGCTTTTCCGACATCTCTTTCATACGCGTCAGCACCAAAGGCAATGCGCCGCGCGGAATGGTCCCGTCCATGCAGAGATAATCCGGCGAGATGCGTCCGACCGCGGGAAAGGCAGCCTTGCGTCCAGCCCAGAACAGGTTGCGTTCCTGCTCCGAGGTGGAAATCTGCAGCGTGGTCGAGCCGCAGTTTCGCGCAATGGTCTCGACGCGCGTGATCAACTCATCGACTTCAACACTCGGGCCATCGAGCTCAATGATCAGCAGCGCCTCGACGTCGAGCGGATAGCCAGCATGAACGAATGCCTCGGAGGCATGGATCGCGGGCTTGTCCATCATCTCCATGCCACCTGGAATAATACCCGAGCCGATGATATCGGCCACGCATTTGCCTGCGGCTTCGACCTGGGCGAAGCCGACCATCAGCGCCCGCGCTGTCTCGGGCTTCTGCAGAATCCGCACGGTGACTTCGGTGATGACCCCGAGCAGTCCCTCTGACCCGGTGATGATGCCCATAACATCGTAACCGCCGGTCTCAGGGGATTTGCCACCCACCCGGAGGATTTCGCCTGACATTAAAACGATCTCGCAGCCCAACACATTGTTGGTTGTCATGCCGTATTTCAGGCAGTGCACGCCGCCGGAATTTTCCGCGACATTGCCGCCGATCGAACATGCGATCTGCGACGACGGGTCGGGTGCATAATAAAATCCGGCATGCGCCACCGCCTGACTGATCGCCAGATTGGTGACTCCGGGTTCGGTGACGACGACGCGGTTGTCGAAATCAATCTCGCGAATGCGCTTGAACTTGCCGAGGCCGAGCAGCACCGCATCGGCGAGCGGCAGCGCGCCGCCCGACAGCGAAGTGCCGGAACCGCGCGGCACCACCTTGATTCCCTGCTCGAAGCAATATTTCAGGACCTTCGAAACTTGCTCGGTCGTATCCGGCAACACCACCACCATCGGCGGCTGACGATAGGCCATCAAGCCATCGGACTCATACGGAATCATTTCGGCGGCCGAGTCGATGACGCCCTCGCCCGGCACGATGGCGCGCAAATCCGCGACAATCGCGTCGCGCCGGCCAAGGACGGCCTGATCCGAAGCGGGCATCATGATGGTCATGTCAGGGGTTTCCGAACCGAAAGAAATTTCGCAACTTGTATCCTGTATGGAGACTATGCGACACCTCAATAGCCAAACATCCGGAAATCTACCATGCGAAAACGAATAGCAGCGTCGTTGATTGCAGTCGCTTTCTCAGCATTCCCCGCCTCGGCGCAAGACGTTGCCGCCGGCAAGACATCCTTCGCCAAATGCCTGGCCTGTCATGCCATCGGCGAAGGCGCCAAGAACAAGGTCGGTCCGGAACTCAATGGACTGGACGGACGCAAGTCCGGAACCGTAGAGGGCTATTCCTATTCGGAGGCCAACAAGAACTCCGGCATCACCTGGAACGAGGCCGAGTTCAAGGATTACATCAAGAATCCCAAGGCGAAAATTCCCGGCACCAAGATGATTTTTCCCGGCATCAAGAAGGAAACCGAGGTCAACGATCTCTGGGCGTTCCTCGCGCAGTACGAAAAGGACGGCAAGGTTAAGTGAGGGTCAGGCCAAGCGGTCGCTAGTCCGCTGCCGCTGCGGCCTTGCTGCCCGCAAGTTTGGCCGCCATCGCCTCGATCTCCCGGACGACGACATCGGGCGCGGCGTTCTGCACCATGTGGCCGACGCTCGGCAGCACGACCAATTTCGCATTCGGCACAGCCGCGACGAACGGGCGCGAGTGAATTTCCAGTGAGACCGTAGTGTCGTTGTCTCCGTGTATCGCCACCATCGGCACCTTGATCTGCGGATAACGCGGCGCCTGCTCGCGGACCGCGGCTTTCAGCGTAACCAGATCCCAAGCATTGGCGCGAAATTCGCGCGGCCGGAGCAGCAGCAGGGTCGCGGTGTTCTTGACAAAACCATCCGGCATCGTCTGCGGCGCAAACACGCTGCGCGCACCGGCCTCCGCCAGCAAAAGCCCGAGAGGAAGCACAATCGTATTGGCGAACAGTGGACCTATCACCGGCGTCGTCGCGACATCGTTGATCCAGCCGACGCCACCGCTCCACGGATACAACACGGGCGCCAGCATCACCACGCCGGCGACGCGCTGCCGGTAATCGAGCGCCATCAGCGGCCCCAGCGCACCGGCCAACGAATGCACCACGAGGATGACGCCGCGCACGCCGAGTTTCTCCAGCACGGCGTCGATCTGCTCGGCTTGAATCGACGGCGTCGAATTCTCGAGGTCGTCGCGCGAGCTCCAGCCATGTCCGGGACGATCGAGCAGAATGACGCGATGGGTTTTGGCAAGGATATCGCCGAGCGGCTGCCGCATCGATTCGAGATTGGCGCTGGCGCCGTGAACCATCACGATGACAGGCCCCGCGGCATCGCGCGGCCCGATATCGACGACGTTGAAACTCGCGCCGGCAACATCGACCGTCTTGCCCTGCTGCGGATGCATGCGATCCAGCACGATAACCCCGACCTGCGTGATGACAGCCAGAACCGCCAGCGTTGCGACCACACCGACGAGGATCATTGAAAATATCCGGAAGATTTTGTGCACGGCCAAGTTACGGATTCAGAGACAAAGGGTTTCGCGGCGCGCAGTCACGTCAGGCCAAACCCGATGCGTCCGAGCCCCGGCAGCTTGATCGCCGGCCGGCGCAGATCAATGCCCAGCACGGCACCGAGAAAATTGATCTCAAGACCTTCGACCCAGCCGACGGTTAGCCCAAGATAGCCGCCGAGCGTAGCGCGAATGCCGGTGCCTGAAGGCGTCAATCCGAAATAGCCGCCGTCGTACGGAAAATCCTTGCCGATCGCGGTCGGCGGCAGCGCGGTCCGCAACTCCGGGACCGCAGCCAGAACGGCGGTGACGAATGTGTTCGAGTTCGGTCCCGGCCAGGCGCGATAGTCGCCGTAGGACCGCAGCTCGTAGCCTTCAATGGCGGCGCGGATTTTGGGGATCATGCGCTCGGCAACTTCGCCGTCGGCTGCGGCAACAATTTCCGGCGCGCCGCCGAACCATCGCCCGTCGGCGGCAAAACCGTTGATGCGGATTGGCTCGCCCCACGCCGTATAGTCAAAGCGTGTGTAGCGCGGCGCATTCTTCTCCTTGACGACGATCCAGGTATGGACTGCAAAGATGCCGCGCCAGCGCACCGTGCGCGCAGCGAACACGCGCACCGCTGCGTCCTTGTGATCTGCTGGCAAAGGAAGAATCCCTGCGCTGGAGCGATCGGCGGTCTGCCAATCGACCGAGCGGTCGCCCAGCAGATATTTCACCGCCGATGCGGCGATCGGAACGATCAGCATGAGGAGCGCGACAATCACGAATTTTCTCACCGTGTGAACCTGTGTTGAATTCACACCGATATAATCGCGATCTGTGATCTTGCCATGCAGCGCAGGCGTTTTATGCGCAAGCCAGCGTCAGATGTCGCGGCCTTCGACCTTCTCGGTCAGCGTCTTGACGAGATCCGGAATCTTGTCGAGCCGGGGATCGACCGCGAGCGCCTTGCGGAAAGCATCCAGCGCGCGCTTGTCGTCGCCGAGCTCCTGCATGATCATGCCGAGCCCGGTGAGCGCGCCGAAGTGGCGCGGTTCGCGCACCAGCACCTGCTCGATATCCTGCAGCGAGCGCGTATAGTCGTCCTGTAGATAATACAGCGTCGCACGCCTGTTCCAGCCTTCGACATAGTCAGGCTTGAGCTTGACGACCGCGTCGAGCAACTTCAACGCGACTTCCATCTGCTTGGCTTCCATCGCAGCGTTGGCGCGGGACATCAGCAACGCTGTGGTGTCGCTCGGCGTTTGCGTCCACAGCGCCCAGATGCGCGCTTCGACATGCCGCGCGCTGGCGTCGTCGGGCGCGGCCTTCAGCGCGCCGAACAGGAAATCCAGTCCGCGGGCCTGTTTGGCGCTGACTTTTGGGAGCTTCGCCGGCGCTTCGGGCAGCTTCTTTTGCTTGGAAGGCGGCGCAACCCTTTGATCCTGCGCGTGTAGCAACGCCGGCGTCAATGCGATCATTACGGCGAGGAAAAATCCCAGGCCGATGTTGAGTGCAGAGGAGAATCTCGCTGCCATGCGCAAAGTCTAGCCGCGCAAATTCGCGCCGCAAGCAGCAAATGACGTCAATCCGATGTGATAGCAGGCAATTTTATAGCGAAGGCGATCAGGCTTTTAATCAGCCCTGGCGCGCCTTGAAGCGGCGCTGAACCTTGTTGATCACGTAGAGTCGGCCCTTGCGCCGGACCAGCCGGTTGTCGCGATGACGAGCGCGCAATGATTTCAACGAGTTACGGACTTTCATGACAGTTTCCGATATTTGAAAGGCCGTAAGCTACAGGCCGAAAATGCAATGGGTTTGATCCCGCTGGCGAACCGGGCGCCGGGAATGCGCGCGTTTCTAGGCCATCGGCAGGCGAAATGTCAATCGAAACACGGGCACGGCTTGTGTGAAAACCCGTCACGGAACCGACGGCAAGCACGCGGGAGAATTGGCCCTGCCGCCGATTTCTTGTTAATCCGCATGCAGAAAAGCCTGCGGCGAACCCAAGGCGGCCTGAGGCGAACTTCAGGCGAGCGCTTTCGCCGCTAAACGCACCCTCAGGACCCCTCCATGCCCAAACATCCCATGCTCAACCCCGACGATTTCGTCGCGATCGACATCCACACCCACGCCGAGGAGCCGTGCGGCATGCATGGCGATGACGGCTACGACGATTTTCAGGAGCAGATGGCGGAATATTTCAAGTCGCCGAACAAGCATCCGCCGACGGTGCCGGAAACCGCCGCCTACTATCGCGCGAAGAAAATCTGCGCGGTGATCTTTCCGGTCGATGCCGAACGCGAGACCGGCTTTCGCCGCTACAACAACGACGAGATGCTGCAGCTCGCCGCGGAAAATTCCGACGTGCTAATTCCGTTCGTCTCGATCGATCCGCACAAGGGCAAGCTCGGCGTGCGCGAAGCAAAACGCCTGATCGACGAATACGGCGTCAAGGGATTCAAATTCCATCCGACCATGCAGGGCTTCTATGCCAACGACCGCATGGCGTATCCCTTGTACAAGGTGATCGAGGACGCCGGCTGCATCGCGCTGTTTCACACCGGCCAGACCGGCGTCGGCTCGGGCATGCCCGGCGGCATGGGCATGCGGCTGAAATATTCCAACCCGATGTACATGGACGACGTCGCCGCGGATTTTCCGGACCTCAAGATCATCCTCGCGCACCCGTCATTCCCCTGGCAGGAGGAAGCGCTGTCGGTCGCGACCCACAAGCCGAACGTCTACATCGACCTCTCCGGCTGGTCGCCGAAATATTTTCCGCCGATCCTGGTGCGCTACATCAACGGGCTGTTGCAGGACAAGATGCTGTTCGGCTCGGACTGGCCTGTCATCACGCCGGACCGCTGGCTTTCGGATTTTGCGAAGTTGGAAATTCGCGACGAAGTGCGGCCGAAGGTGCTGAAGGCGAATGCGCGGAAGCTGCTGGGGATTTGAGAGGGAATGTACTCGTCGAGCTGTCAGTGCAATAAACCGCTAAACTGAAACAAAGAGCCGCTATGATTTGGGACTTCCCGCTCCATTGCTCTTAGTGATTTGATCGATTTGCCCGGCCACTCCTCTAATCTTTGTCTGCAAAGCGGTCCTATTGCAGCGATCGACAATGAGGAGTTTTCGTTTCGCCAAAAATAATTTCTCGGGCTGCCGATTTGGCGCCAACAATTTTCCGTCAAACGCGATCGACGTCGATCTGGAGGATTATCATTGATGACGACGAACCCGCTGTTGAAAGGGCTGAAGGCCATGCACCCCGGAGAAATGCTGCGCGAGGATATCTTGCCCGCGCTGGGCAAAACCAGAACCGAAATTGCCGGCCTGCTCGGGATTTCGCGTCAGCAAGCTACTTGGAAACGGCCCGGACCTCTGGATTGATCTGCAGCGCGCCTACGATCTTTACGCCGCCGAAAAGCGGCTCGCGAAGGCACTGGCGAAAATTCCGACCATCACGGCGGCGTAATTTCCGTGCCCGCGCCGGTCGCATGACTCATCATCGCACTTGCCTTTTTACTCTGACAAAAGGACGCTGCCGCAGCCCGCACTGAGGGCGAACATAAAACGGAGGTCTCCGCGATGGCATCCGCTCTGTGACAGCCCTTCCCACCATCGCCGCAGCCATCGCCGCGTTGCTCATCGCCGGCGCCCCGGATCGCTGTGCCGCGCAGACGGCATCCGCCGCCGTCATCGTCGACCTGGACAATCCGCTTAGCCCGCCGCCGCTGCTGCAAGGCCTGATGAGGCGGCCCGGCAACCCTGCTCCCGCGCCAGCCGTGGTGCTGCTGCATCCGTGCACCGGAGGCTGGAAGCGGCTCGACGCGCGCTGGGGCGAGCGGATCGCGTCGTGGGGCTATGTCACGCTCACGATCGACAGTTTCGGTCCGCGCGGCATGACGCGCGAATGCGGCAACGCGCCCGTCGATCTCGCGGGCGATGCCTATCGCGCGCTGAATTTTCTGGCGCGTCAGCCGTTCGTCGATGCCGCGCGCGTGGCCGCGGTCGGTTTTTCGATGGGCGGCTGGCTGACCTTGCTGTCGGTCGGACGCGGCGCGATCGAGCGCAACGCTGCAACTAAGTTTCGCGCCGCGGTCGCGTTCTATCCGCCCTGCCTCGCTTTCCAGGATAACATGACCGTGCCGACGCTGATCCTGATCGGCGAGAATGACGACTGGACCCTGGCGCAGGAGTGCCGCAACCTCGTGGAGGGCCGCGACGATATCGGAATTTCGCGGACCAAAGGGGACGGCGTTCCAATGCAGATCATCGTCTATCCCGACGCCTATCACAGCTTCGACGTGCCCCTCGCGTCGCCCGTTCAACTGCTCGGGCATCGCCTCGAATACAATGCGCCGGCAGCCGATCAGGCGGCGCGTGCCGTGCGCGACTTCCTCAGCGAGCATCTTGGCGAGACGCCCTGAACATGAGTCCGGTTTTGAAGGAGAGCGTGCCGTCGATCCTGGAGGCCGACGCCACCGGCGAGGTCGCCGAACTCTACGCCGACATCCGCGCCACGCTGCGCACCAGCGTCGTCAACCTGATCTGGCGGCATCTGGCGACCATGCCGGGCGCGCTGCGATGGACCTGGGAAACGGTGCGGCCGCTGTACCTCGGCGCGGCGGGCGTGCATGCGCAGGCGGTGCGCGAAACGCTCGGGCTGCCGCATGCGCCTGCGCTTTCCGCCGACGCGCTGGCGGCAGCCGGCATCGATCAAAAAGCCCTGGCCGAAATCCGCACCGTCCTCGACAGCTATCATCACACCAACGCGCTGGCGCTGGTCGTGCTCTCGGCGCTGCTCGAGCGGTATCAGCCCGGCGACAACACTGACTCCGTGCAACCCGCATCGGGCGCGCCGCCGCAGGCCACAACCGAATTGCCTCCGCTGCCGCCGATGGCGACGATGCCGCCGGAGCTGCAGCGGCTGATCGAGGAGCTTAATCAATTCGGCGAGGACACCAATCCATTTTTGATCGCCAGCATGTATCGGCATCTGGCGTACTGGCCGCCTTATCTCGCGCTTGTTCATACCATGCTCGCGCCGCTGCAGGCGGACGGCAGCCTCAACGCGCTGACGCAATCGGCTCGCGCGCTCGGCCGGGCGCATGGCCGCGTGCTCTCACAGCAACTTGCGCCCGCGCCTCCGCCAGAGTCGCTGGACGCGGCGCTTGCAGCATGCAAGCTGTTCGCCGAACATCCCATCGCGCGAATGAGCGGCATCTGCGCGCTCATCCGCCGCGCCACGCCGCAGACAGAGTGAGCCGCATGCCCATCAGAGCCCTTGTGTTCGACGCCTATGGCACGCTGTACGACATCCAGTCGGTCGCCGCGATTACCGACGAAGCGTTTCCGGGATATGGCGAGATCATCACGCAGATCTGGCGCTTAAAGCAGCTCGAATACACCTGGCTGCGCTCGCTGATGCGGCGATACGAGGATTTTTCCGTCATCACGCGCGAGTCGCTGGCCTACACGCTGCGCTGCCTCGGGCTGAAGAACGACACGCGCGTATTCGAGCGCATCATGGACAAGTATGTCCATCTCGATCTCTATCCCGATGCCGCGGCGACGCTTGCACAGCTCAAGGGCCGCAAGCTCGCAATCCTGTCGAACGGCTCGACCGACATGCTCAACACGCTGGTGCGCAACAGCGGCCTCGACCGCGTGCTCGACGCGACCATCAGCATCGACTCCAAGAAAATATTCAAGCCGGCGCCCGACGCCTACACGCTGATAGAATCGACGCTGGGCGTCGCGCCCGCAGACGTGCTGTTCGTGTCGTCGAATCCGTTCGATGCCTGCGGCGCCAAGGCGTTCGGCCTCAAGGTGGCGTGGATCGAACGCGTCACCGGCGAAGCGATGGCGCAGGCGTTCGCCAAAAATGACCTGGTGCCGCCGCTGGCGATGTTCAAGGCGATCCGCATGCAGATGGACGAGTTGGGGCTGGAGCCGGACTATCGCATCCGCGCGCTGGCGGAATTGCCTGACCTGGTTGCGGCGCATGGTTCTTGAACGATGAGTCTTGAATCCGTCCGCGCGTTTTTTGCGCAGCACGCTCCCGACATCGCCGTGCTGGAATCGCCGATGAGTTCGGCGACGGTGGCGCTTGCGGCGCAAGCTTACGGCGTCGAGCCCGCGCGTATTGCCAAAACGCTGAGTCTGCGCATCGGCGAGCGCGTGGTGCTGATCGTCACCGCGGGCATGTCGCGGATGGACAATAAAAAGGTGAAGACGCGCTTCGGCGTCAAGCCGAAGATGCTCGGCGTCGATGAAGTCGCCGACATCACCGGCCATGAAGTCGGCGGCGTCTGCCCGTTCGGATTGAAGACGCCATTGCCGGTGTATTGCGACGTGTCGCTCCGGGCGTTCGACGAGGTGGTGCCGGCGGCTGGCTCGACGCACTCCGCGGTGCGGATTTCGCCTTTGCGCATGGCGGAACTTACCGGCGCGGAATGGATCGATGTCTGTCAGACGGCGGGGTGAGGCCCTCACCGTTTACAATTCATTAAACTTTAATCGGATTTATCGTTCAGTCGAAATAGGCGAAATTTCACCGCAAAGCGGCATCAAACCGCTCTCGCCATACGCAGGAGAAGGGCAATGCGGACAATCGTTGCAGCCGTCATCTTCTCGGTTACCGCGCTCGCTCTGCCGACCGCGCAGGCACTGGCAAGAAATTCCGACGCCTCGCATGTCAGCGAGCCCACAGTGAAAACGCCCTGCAGTTCCTACACGCAAAATGCCGACGGATCGTGGAAGCCGAGCCCATGCGAGGAAGGCGGCGCGAGGTCTGAGGCACAGCCAAAGCCGGCGACGCACAGCTCCAACGAGGCGCGGTGACGTTTACTTCACCCTCCCCTTCGAGGGGAGGGTGAAAACCGCGAACACATCATCCCGCATGCAACCCCGGCGCTTCATGCCCGGTGCGTGCGACGTACTCGGTGTAGCCGCCGCCATATTGATGGATGCCTTCGGGCGTCAGCTCCAGCACCCGGTTCGACAGCGCCGCCAGAAAATGCCGGTCGTGCGAGACGAACAGCATGGTGCCCTCATATTCCGAGAGTGCCGCGATCAGCATTTCCTTGGTGGCGATGTCGAGGTGGTTGGTCGGCTCGTCGAGCACCAGGAAATTCGGCGGATCGAACAGCATCTTCGCCATCACCAGGCGCGCCTTCTCGCCGCCTGACAGCACGCGGCATCGTTTCTCGACGTCGTCGCCAGAGAATCCGAAGCAGCCGGCGAGCGCGCGCAGGCTGCCCTGCCCCGCTTGCGGAAACCAGTGCTCCAGCGATTCGAACACCGTGAGTTCGCCGTCGATCAGGTCCATGGCGTGCTGCGCGAAGTAGCCCATCTTGACGCTGCCGCCGACCGCGACCGTGCCGTCGTCGGGCTGCGTGGAGCCGGCCACCAGTTTCAGCAGTGTCGATTTGCCGGCGCCGTTGATGCCCATCACGGCCCAGCGCTCGCGGCGGCGCACCTGAAAATCGAGACCGTCATAGATGCGCCTGGAGCCATATCCCTTCTGCACGTTCTGCAGGCTGACCACGTCTTCGCCGGAGCGCGGCGCGGGCAGAAAATCGAACGCCACGCTCTGGCGGCGCTTTGGCGGCTCGACGCGCTCGATCTTGTCGAGCTTCTTGACGCGGCTCTGCACCTGCGCGGCGTGCGAGGCGCGCGCCTTGAAACGCTCGATGAACTTGATTTCTTTCGCAAGCATCGCCTGCTGGCGCTCGAACTGCGCCTGCTGCTGTTTCTCGCTCAGCGCGCGCTGCGCCTCGTAGAATTCGTAATTGCCGGAATAGGTGGTCAGCGCGCCGCCGTCGATCTCGACGATCTTGGTGACGATGCGGTTCATGAACTCGCGGTCATGCGAGGTCATCATCAGCGCGCCTTCGTAGCCTTTCAGGAATTGCTCCAGCCAGATCAGGCTTTCGAGGTCGAGATGGTTTGATGGCTCGTCCAACAGCATCACGTCGGGACGCATCAAGAGAATTCGCGCCAGCGCGACGCGCATCTTCCAGCCGCCCGAGAGCGCCCCGACATCGCCATCCATCATCTCCTGGCTGAAGCTCAAACCCGCCAGCACTTCGCGCGCGCGGCCTTCCAATGCGTAACCGTCGAGCTCCTCGAAACGATGTTGCACCTCGCCGTAGCGCTCCAGGATTTGCTCCATCTCGTCCGCGCGGTCGGGATCGGCCAGCGCATGCTCAAGCTCCTTCAACTCAGCCGCCACCGATGCTCACCGGGCCCGGCGCCCTCCATGACTTCGGCGACCGCGCTGCGCCCAGCCATCTCGCCGACGTCCTGGCTGAAATAGCCGATAGTGATGCCGCGATCCGTCGAGACCTGGCCCTCGTCGGGAAGTTCTTCGCCGGTGATCATCCGGAACAGCGTCGTCTTGCCGGAGCCGTTGGGCCCGACCAGGCCGATCTTCTCGCCCTTCAAGAGCGTCGCTGACGCCTCGATGAACAGGATTTGGTGGCCGTTCTGCTTGGAGATGTTGTCGAGACGAATCATGGAGTTTCGGGCGCGGCGCTAAGGCTGCGCGCGGGAGTTAACCCATGTTGCGCTGCGGCGGAAGGGGCTCCCGTCGTCCCCGCGCAGGCGGGGACCCATACGCAGTGCCGTAAATGTTCTGGGTAGCGTCAGTATCCTTATAGGACGGTCGATCGATATTGCGGGCGCAGGGGATATGGGTCCCCGCCTGCGCGGGGACGACCCGTTGAGAGGCCGCGCAAAAACGTCACCCCACCTCGCCGTTCATTCCATTCGCCGCGAACGTCCTCGTCACCTCCGGACTTTTTACGGCCTGCGCCATCGCCTCGCGCAGCCGCGTCATGATCGGCGCGGGCAGCGCGCTCCGCGCTATCGGAAATGGCGGAGTGAGAAAACCGCTCCGGAGGTAAGGCTTTTTAAGGCATTTCCGCCAAACTCAAACGATGGATGATTCAGTTCAAATTCGCTGCACCAAGTGCAAGTCCACTTTTCGCGAGCGGGCGCGCAGGCTTCAGGCCGGTTATTCCCGGCAATGCCCGAACTGCGAAGTGGTCATTTTCTTTGAAGATCAGTCGAACGATGCAAACGTGAAGACGGCGCTGTTGGACGCGCGAAATGTACGCCGCTTGCTCAGGGAAAGCGAGACGCAGAGGGTCACCCGCAAGCCCGCACCGGCCTACGATCGCTCATCCTGAGCGGGTGCGCTTTAATTCGCCGGCCGCTTTGCTATTAAGGCAACAGCGAAAGGCGACCTATGAACCACCCCTCACATTCCCCCTGGCCCGATCTCCCCTACGCGGCGTGGCGCGAGACCTGCGAGACGCTTCAGCTATGGACGCAGATCGTCGGCAAGATTCGACTCGCCAAGACGCCGTGGCAAAATCATTCCTGGCACGTCGCGCTGTATGTAACGCCGCGCGGACTGACGACCTCGCCCATCCCGGACGGCGCGCGGACGTTCCAGATCGATTTCGACTTGATCGATCATGCGCTGCGGATTTCCACCAGCGACGGGGCGCAGCGCGGAATTGCCGCTAACCGCTCAATCGGTCGCGGATTTTTACGCGGCTGTCATGACAGCGCTGGCGGCGCTCGGAATCCATGTCGTCATCGACGAGATGCCCAATGAGCTGCCGGAGCCGATCCGGTTTTCGGAGGATCGCACGCATAAATCCTACGATCCCGATGCGGTGCGGCGCTTCTCGCAAGTGCTGGTCAGCGCCGACCGCGTGTTCAAGCAATTCCGCACCGGCTTTCTCGGCAAGGCCAGTCCTGTGCATTTCTTCTGGGGCAGTTTCGATCTCGCAGTGACACGATTTTCCGGCCGTCGCGCGCCGCGCCATCCCGGCGGCGTGCCAAATCTGCCCGACAACGTCGCCGTCGAAGCCTATTCGCACGAAGTCAGCAGCGCCGGATTTTGGCCGGGCAGCGGCGCGATCGATTATCCTGCGTTTTATTCGTACGCCTATCCCGCGCCGGAAGGATTCGGCGCCGTCAAAGTGCGGCCGGACGCAGCGTTCTTCAGCGAAAGTTTAAGCGAGTTCATTCTGCCCTACGACGCGGTGCGCACAGCGGCGCAGCCGGATGAACTGCTGCTGCAGTTCCTGCAAAGCACCTACGAAGCCGCGGCCGATGCCGGAAAATGGGATCGCGCGGCACTCGAATGCGCGCCGGGAAAACCCGGCGTGCCGCGAGCAGTTTAACCCGGCCGCGCATAGGTGCCGCGCGCTTGCTCCGCCGCGGCGCTCGCGGCTACCATGCCCCCAATTACACGCGGCCCGGCAAACGGTCCGCACCAGAAAAGGGGAGCGAACCATGAAAAGCGCCAGCCGGTTTTTGCAGTCTCTCGCCGTTCCACTATTTCTCGTCGGCATGACCGGCCCCAATAGCGCCGCCGAACTCAATCCCGCCGCAGTGATCTACAAGCTGCCGGACCAGATTCCCTGGAGCCCGGTCGATGCGCGCGGCGCGCAGTCCGCCGTCGTCGTCGGCGATCCCAGCAAGCCAGGCTTCTACGCGATCTACAACAAATGGACCAAGGGCAACCATTTCAGCCGGCCGCACTTCCATCCCAACGACCGCTACATCGTCGTGCTCAAAGGCACGTGGTGGGTTGGCTCCGGCCCAAAGTTCGATCCCGCCAACACCACGCCAATGCCTGAAGGCAGCTTTGTCACGCATTTCGGCAAGCAGGTGCATTGGGACGGCGCCAAGGACGAGGACGCAGTGTTGTTGATCATGGGCGAAGGTCCGGGCACCTCGACCGGCGCGGAAGAAAAGTAAACTCCCATGCCGATGATCCTGGCCGAACGTCTCACGCGGATCGGCACGGCGCTGCTCAGAGCCGCCAGCGCGTCGGCGAAGAGGCGATGGCGCTGACGATCGGGTTAGCGGATGAATTGGATTTGGCGTGAGTGTATGTTTTTCGTCATTGCGAGGAGCTACGGTTTTCGCCTTCGAAAACCGCGAGTGACGAAGCAATCCAGAAGCAACAAGGCAAGGACTGGATTGCTTCGCTTCGCTTGCAATGACGAACACTGACACGGAGACTGACATGACGCGGCAAATGGTATTGGTCGGATTCCTGCAGGCGCAGAACTGCACCAACCTGCCGAGCTCGTGGCGGCATCCGCAGTCGCGCGACGATTCGATGTCGGCGGATTACTATCAGGAGATCGGCCGGATTCTGGAGTCCGGAAAATTCCACATGGCGTTCTTCGACGACCGCCTGGCGATGCCGGACCGCTACGGCAACGACCACGCCCACACGGTCGAATACGGCATCCGCTGCGTCAAGATGGATCCCGATCGTGGTGCTGACCGCGATGGGCATGGCCACCGACAAGCTCGGCCTCGCCTCGACCTGCTCGACGACCTACTACGAGCCGTTCGACGTCGCGCGGCGCTTCGCCACGCTCGACCTGATGACCGGAGGCCGCGCGGCGTGGAACGTGGTCACGTCCGTCAATGACGGCGAAGCCCACAACATGGGCAAGGACGCGCATCTCGACCATGACTTCCGCTACGACCGCGCCGACGAATTCATGGAAGTGGTGCTGGGCCACTGGGATTCCTGGGAGGACGGTTCGCTTATCGTCGACAAAGCCAGCGGACGGTTCGCGGATCCCGACAAGGTCAAACGGCTGGATCACCGCGGACGGTTCTTCAAGTCGCGCGGGCCGTTCACGGTGCCGCGCTCGCAACAAGGCCATCCCGTCATCATTCAGGCCGGCGCCAGCGGGCGCGGCCAACGTTTTGCGGGACGATGGGGCGAAGTCATTTTCACGGCATCGCGCAATCTTGCCGCCGCCAAACAGGGCTACGACGCCATCCGCGGCGAGGCCGCGAAGGCGGGCCGCGATCCCGAGCAGATGTTCCTGTGCAACCTGACCACGCCGGTCTGCGGCGCGACCAAGGCCGAAGCCGAGGACAAGATGGCGCTGATCGAGAAGCTGCCGCTGGAGATCGATGCGCTGTCATTGCTTGCGGAAGCGCTCAATTACGATTTTGCCTCGAAGCCAATGGACGAGCCGCTGACCACGGAAGATCTGCAGGGCATGCAGGGAATGCTCGGCATGCGCGACGGCGTGCTCAAAGCATCCGGCAAGCCCAATCCCAGCGCGCGCGATTTCGTTAAATTCTCCGGCCGCGGCCAGACGCAAGATGCCATCGTCGGCGGGCCGAAAGAGATCGCAGACAAGCTCGAGGAAATGTTTGAAGGGCGCGGCTGCGACGGCTTCGTCATCGCGGCGACCTACGTGCCGGGGTCCTATGCGGACTTCGTGCAGCACGTGGTGCCGGAGTTGCAGCGCCGCGGACTGTTTCACAGGGATTATAGCGGCAAGACCCTGCGCGAAAATCTCGGGATCAAGCGTCCGGTGGCGGGCGACTGGAAAAGTCAGCCGCAAGTCGCGGCGGAATTATCCCTCCCCCCTTGAGAGGTGCCTCCCCCCCCCCCTCCCCCCTAAGTCCCTAACAAAGGGAAATCGCTGATGCGTTGGCTAAATTCACCGCGACCGGGAAAACCTCATGGGCATCGTCGAAGCCGACCGCGTGATCACGGTCAGCGGCGATCCCTTTGGCGAGTGGCAGCGCGCTGCAAATTCATACGCGCTTAGCGAGGTGAAGATCGAGATTCCCGTGATGCCGCGCACGTTCTACTGCGTCGGCCTGAATTACCTCAAGCATCTGAAGGAAGCCGCCGACAAGGCCGGCACTGTGCCGAACATCCCGGATCGCCCGGAGATCGGCTACCGCGCGCAGAACGCGCTGATCGCGCATGACGAGGACGTGATGATCCCCGCGAGCGCTACCGAAAAGATTCACTACGAAGGCGAACTCGTCGTGGTGATCGGCAAGAAGGCAAAGCACCTCAGCGAAGCCGACGCGATGTCATGCGTGTTCGGTTACACCATCGGCAACGATGTCTCGGAGCGCGGCTGGCAGAAGGCCGATCGCGGCTTGTGGCGCGCGAAGAATGCCGACACCTTCAAGCCGATGGGTCCTTGGATCGAAACCTCAGCCGATCTCGACGCGATGCAGACCATCATCAAAGTCAACGACCGCGAGACCGGCCGCTTCCGCACCAACGACATGATCTTCGGGATCAAACCGTTCATTGCCGAGCTGACGAAATATTTTACGCTGTGGCCGGGCGACGTGATCTGGATGGGCACCGATGGTGCTTCGCCTGATATCAAGGCCGGCGATGTCGTCGCGATCGAAATCACGGGGGTCGGCGTCTTGCGCAACAGGTTTGTGAAGGAGGCGGTGTGACATAAGCGTCGCAGCCTCTAACCTCTCCCGCTCGCGGGGAGGTCGACCGGCGACGCCTGTCGGGTAGGGGCACTTGAGCCTTAGCAAAAGCCCCCTCCCCAACCCTCCCCCGCACGCGGGAGAGGGAGCGCGCCGTACATGCTGCGCGGCTCCTCGCAATGACGAAGCGCCGCCTACTTCACCACTTCGGCGCCGACCTTGCACACCGCAGCGTCCTGATCGCCGGTGCCTCCGCTGCAGCCGATGGCGCCGATCAACTTGCCGCCCTCGACCAGCGGATAGCCGCCGGGGCTGGCGACCAGCGTGGGATCGAGCGTCGCGACATAGGCGTGGCCGGTTTCATAGGCGTTGTAGAACAGTCGCGAACTCGCGGCGGAAGCGCGCCGAGGTGCGGGCCTTGCCGATAGAGATCGGGACCGACGCGATCTGCGCGCCTTCCATCCGCGAGAAATGAACGAGCTCGCCGTTGGTATCGACTACCGCGATGTTCATTTTCCAGTTGCGCTTCTTGGCCTCGGCTTCCGCGGCCGCCAGCACCTGCTTGGCTTTTTCAAGTCCGATCGAAACGCCATAGGGAATATCGAATGGCATCGCATCCGGTGTTCCGCCTGAAGGTGGCTGCGCGGCGGGAGCCGCAGCAGGCGCAGGTGCTTGCGCTGATGTCGGAGTGGCGATGGCAAGGACGGCGCAGGCGGCAAATGCCGTCGTAGCGAAAAGACGCATGAATTTCTCCCGGTTTGATTTTTTGTCGTAGGCAAACTGTGTTGGCTCACCCGCCTCATTGCAACACCACTGCGCTGCAATTATTCCCGGGCGCGACGAGCGCGCGTCGCCCTCACCCAAACCCGTAAAGTTGCGCCGGATTATCGACCAGTATCTTCTTGCGAACAGCCGCATCCGGCGCCCAGACCGGAAGCTGATTCAACAAGCGCCCGTCGTCGATCTGAAACAGCGGCGTCAGTTCGGTCGGCTTGCGTCCCGGCGGCGTCACCGAATTCGGATGCGGCCAGTCCGTGCCCCACACGATGCGATCGGCATTCGCCGCGATCAACGCTTTCGCCAGCGGAATGACGTCGACATAGTCGAGCGGACGGTTCGAGGCGCGGTAGGCGCCGGAAATCTTGACGTAGGCCTTGCCGGACTTGACCAGCTCGAGCAGATCCGCAAAGCCCGGCTGCTCCGGGCCGAGCTCGGCCTTGGCGCCGCCGAAATGATCGAACACGACGGCCACTGGCGAATCCGCGACGAGCTCCTTGATGGCGGCGATCATCGCAAGGCTCGTGTACATCTGCACGTGCCAGCCGCGCTCCTTGACGCGCTCGACGGCGGCCGAAAAGCGCGCGCGGCCGACATTGGGATCGCTGGTGCCGCCCGTCGCCAGATTGAGCCGTATGCCCTTGATGCCCGCTTCGCTCATGGCGTCGAGATCGGCGTCAGGCGTCTTGTCGTCGATGACGGCGACGCCGCGCGCATTGGCGCCGCGCGCCTTCATGCCGAACAGCGTGGTCGAGTTGTCGGTGCCGTAAATGCTCGGCGTCACGATCACGACGCGCTGGATATGCAGCGCCTTGTGCAGCGCCGCCATTTCCTCCGGTGAAGCCAACTCCGGCGTGTAGACGCGCCCCGCGAACATCGGAAACTTCTCAGGGTCGCCGTGGATATGGGTATGGCAATCGCACGCGCCGGCCGGCACGTCGAAATTGACAGGCGTCTTCGGTTGCGCCGCTTTGGCAGATGCGTCTCTGCTGTGCATGGCCACTCCTGCGGCAACGGAAGCGAGCATCATATTGCGTCGGGTTAGCATGGAGAGCTTCCTCGGTCGGTCACGCCTCGACGATCACGTAGCTGTCCTCGACGTGCACGGCAAACGTCTCCGCGACATAAGGCCCTTTCGCCAGCGTCTCGCCGGCTTCGACCGCCACCGGATAGGTCTTGACCTTCACCCGCTGCGGATCGAACCAGGACTGCCCATTACGCATGTCAAATTCCCAGCCGTGCCACGGACACCGCAGCAACTCGCCGACGCGCGAGCGCTCGTATTCGCCGGGCTCTTTCGATGTGAGGTCTCGCCACGCACGCTGCCTTGTCGAGCGGTGCACCCTCATGCGGGCACCGATTGAGCAGCGCAAAGAACTCGCCGTTGACGTGGAACACCACGACATCGCGGCCTTTGACGGCAACGACCTTGTTGCCGCCGGGCGGGATGTCCGTGGTGCGGGCGACGATGTGGCGCGCCATTATAATTTATAAAGCGCGCGCGCGTTGCCGTTGAAGATTTTGGCGCGCTCGGCGTCCGTCAGCGGCGTCTTGAAGGCGAAGCGCGGGTCGTCGAAATCCCAGTGCGGATAGTCCGACGAAAACAACAACCGATCGACGCCGACCCAGTTGATCAGCGAGCGCAGGTGCCGCGCGTCTTCGGGCTCGTCGATCGGCTGCGTGGTGAACCAGAAATGCTCGCGCACATATTCCGAGGGACGCCGCTTGAGATGCGGGACCTCGTCGCGAAAACGCTCGAAATGCTGGTCCATCCGCCAAGTCGTCGATGGAATCCAGCCAAAGCCGCCTTCGATGAATACGATCTTGAGGCGCGGGAAGCGCTCGGGCACGCCTTCGATCACGAGGCTCGTCAGCATCGCCGCCATCGTATGCGCGTTGGTCTGATGCTCCTCGACATAATAAGACGGCCAGCCGCCGCCGGCCGGCGCATGGCCGCCATAGCCGCCGACGTGCACGCCAAGCGGCAACCCGAGCTCCTGTGCCAGTTCGTAGATCGGCCAGTAGCGGCGGCGGCCCAGGGGCTCGTTGGCGCGCGGCGAGACGTTGATCTGCACATACTGGCCCGTTTTCGCGCAGCGCTCGATCTCCGCGACCGCGGCGGCGGTGTCGTCCTGCCCGACCAGGATCGCGGCCTTCAGGCGGGGCTCGCGGCTGGTCCAATGCGCGATCTGCCAGTCGTTGACCGCGCGCTGGATCGCCGCGCCGAACTCCAGGTCTTGCTGCGAGAAGATGAACATGTCGAGCACCTGCAGCATGCCGAACTCGACGTCGAGCGGATCGAGATGCTGTTTACGCATGAAGTCGAGGTCGGAGCCCGGCGGTCCGCCGGTCGGCGGCCACGCGTCGCGCCGCGAAATCAATGGCGACGAGCGCGGATACGGCGTGGTGCCCATGTAGGGCGTGCGCAAATGATCGCCGTATTCGGCCAGATGCTTTTGCCAGCGCTTGGCGAGAAACGGATTGAGGTCGGAGCGTGCGTGCAGGCTGGGATGAATGTCGCAGTCGATGATGCGAAGCCGGGTCCTGGCGCTGGTTTCCTCGGCGAGTGCCGGGCGGTCGATGACGTCGCTCATGCGATGCTCCTTCGATTTGTCACGCTCATGCGGCGAGCTTGAGGCGCGGAAAGGTTTCCAGCGGATTGTCGGCGCACATCTTGGAGACCAGACTCGCAGGCAGGTGCGGCGGTATTGCGTCCTCGCCGTCGAATTGCCAGTGCGGATAATCCGACGCGAACAGGAACATCTTGTCCGAGCCGATCTGCTCGATGATGTCGGCAACCCCCGCAGCGTCCGGCGGCGCATCGAACGGCTGCGTCGTCACCCTTATGTGGTCGCGCATGATCGCGGCGGGCTCGCGGTCGATCCACGGCACCTCGACGCGCACGCCGCGCCAGGTCTTGTTGGCGCGCCACATGAACGCCGGCAACCAGCTGATGCCGGATTCCATCAGCACCACCTTGAGGCCGGGATATTTCAGGAAGACGCCCTCGTAGATCAGGCTCAGCACCTGCGCCTGCAACGCCTGGGCTTCGGCGAGATAATATTCGTAACGGTACGACGGCCAGCCCACCGAACTCGGGGCTTGCCGATACTGACTGCCGGCATGCACGGCGATCGGCAGTTTGTGTTTTTCAGCGGCCTGCCACACCGGCCAGTAATGCCGCCGGCCCAGCAGCATTTCGCCCTGCGCCAGCACCAGCACCGAGACGAAGCGGTGATCAGCGGCGCGGCGCTCGATCTCTTCGATGGCCAGATCCGGCGCCTGCATCGGAACCACGATTGATGCCCGCAAGCGCGGATCGCGCGACAACCACTCCGCGGCGATCCATTCGTTGATCGCCTTGCAGAACGCCGCCGCCATGTAGGGGTCGTACACCGCCTGCGCGCCGTAGAGCACGTTGCAGATCGCGTGCGACGCGCCGAGCTGGTCGAACGCGCCGCGCTGCACCATCTTGAGATCGCTGCCGGGCTTGCCGTCCTTGGGTCGCCAGTCGGGCCGGCCCGAAAGCGGCATGTTGGGTTGATAGCTGTTGAGATCGAGGCCGTCGATCGCCCGGCTCACCACCTGCTCTTTCCAGTGATCGTCGAGATACGGCAGCAGCGTGGTGCGCGTCCCATCCACGGCGGGATGAATATCGCAATCGATCCGCGTCGCGGTCATCGGCGCTTCCTTAGGGCATCATTATTGGCGGCGCTGAGGCCGCGCGCCGAATGTGCCGCCGACCGCAATGATGCGCAAGGGCGAAGGTGCGCGGGTGCTATGTCCGCACGCCGTGCGGCTACGTCGACGTGGCGCGGGCGAACTCGACGTAGATTTCGCGCAGGCGCGTCGCCATCGGTCCCGGCTTGCCATCGGCGACGGCCTTGCCGTCGATGGTCACCACCGCCTGCACGAACAGCGATGCGCTGGTGATGAAGGCTTCCTTGGCGGCCAATGCTTCTTCGACCGTGAACGCCCGTTCCTCGATACGGAGCTGACGCTCTTCGGCGAGCGCGACCACCGCCTTGCGCGTGCAGCCCGGCAGGATCGAGCTGGAATTCTGCCGCGTCACGATCACGTCGTCCTGCGTCAGGATGAACACTGACGACGATCCGCCTTCGGTTACCTTGCCGTCCTCGATCATCCATGCTTCCGCGCAATCCGCTTCCGCCGCGGCCTGCTTGGCCAGCACCTGCGCCAGCAGCGCAACGCTCTTGATGTCGCGGCGCACCCAGCGAATATCCGGCACCGTGATGACGCCGATGCCCGATTTCGCGGAGGCTGCGTTGACGATGTCCTTGGCGGAGGTGAACATGACAAGCGTCGGCTTGACCTCTTTTGGAAACGTAAAATCACGCACCGGCGCGGAGCCGCGCGTCACCTGCAGATACACCATGCCGTTGACGAGATTGTTGCGCGCGATCAGTTCTTTCTGCAGCTTCTGTATGCGCTCCAGCGATTCCGGCAACGCCAGTGCGATCTCGCCGACCGAGCGTTCGAGCCGCGCGAGATGCGAAGCATTGTCGATCAGCTTGCCGTCCAGAACGGCGGCGACCTCGTAAATGCCGTCGGCAAACAGGAAGCCGCGGTCGAGCACCGACACTTTGGCGTCTGCGATCGGCACGAACGCGCCGTTGACGTAAGCGATCTGTTCCAAGCAAATCCTCCAATGGCGCACTGCGACGCGGTTGCGAATCGTTATAACTGAATTTCCGCTAGGTCGTCATTCCGGGGCATGAGCAGCTGAAGCTGCGAAATGAGCCCGGAATCACGAGAATGCCCCGGATGACGACCTTAATGCGACAGAATCTTCGACAGGAACTGCTGCGCACGCTCGCTGCGCGGGCTGCCGAAGAAATCCTCCTTCGTCGCATCCTCGACGATCTCGCCCCTGTCCATGAAGATCACACGATGCGCGACCTTGCTGGCGAAACCCATCTCGTGCGTCACCACCATCATGGTCATGCCTTCGCGTGCGAGATCGACCATCACATCCAGCACTTCGCTGATCATTTCAGGATCGAGCGCCGAGGTCGGCTCGTCGAACAGCATCGCGATCGGGTCCATCGCCAGCGCCCGGGCGATCGCAACGCGTTGCTGCTGACCGCCGGACAATTCGGCGGGATGTTTCCGCGCATGTTCCTTGAGCCCGACACGCTCCAGCAGCTTTGAGGCCTTCGCCATCGCCTCGTCATGGCTGCGGCCAAGCACTTTTTCCTGCGCCAGACAGAGATTTTCGACAATCCGCAGATGCGGAAACAGCTCGAAATGCTGGAACACCATGCCGACGCGCGCGCGCAGTTTCGGCAGGTCGGTCTTGGGGTCATTGACCCTGATGCCGTCGAGAACGATCTCGCCCTTCTGGAACGGCTCCAGCGCGTTGACGCATTTGATCAACGTCGACTTTCCGGAGCCGGATGGACCGCACACCACCACCACCTCGCCTTTTGCGACGCGCGTGGTGCAATCCTTCAGCGCCTGAAAGTTCGGACCGTACCATTTGTCGACGTGGCTGATCTCGATCATGCGAATCCTAATGCACAAAGCTGATGCGCGTCTGCAGGCGCCTTATTCCCAGCGACGCGCAGAACGAGATCGTGAAATAAACCACGGCTGCGAAAAGATACATCTCGACCAGCCTTCCGTCGCGCTGCGCGACCTTGCTGGCTGCACCAAGAAAGTCCGGGATTGAAAGCACGTAAACCAGTGAGGTATCCTGAAACAGCACGATCGTCTGCGTCAGCAAAACCGGCAGCATGTTACGGAACGCCTGCGGCAGCACGATGTAGCGCATGCTCTGCGCGTAGGTGAGCCCAAGCGCGGACGCCGCGGCAGGCTGGCCCCTGGAAATGGACTGAATCCCCGCGCGCATGATTTCGGAAAAATACGCGGCCTCGAACATGATGAAGGTGACGAGCGAGGAGGTGAAAGCGCCGACGCGGATCGGACGCGACGATCCCGTCACCCATTGCCCGATATACGGCACGAGAAAATAGAACCAGAAGATCACCAGCACCAGCGGCAGCGACCGCATGAAGTCGACATAGAGCCCGGCGATGCGGCCGAGCACTTTGTAGCCTGAGAGCCGCATCAGCGCGATCAGCGTGCCGAACACGAGACCGCCCAGCGCGGAAAGTCCGGTCAGCGTCAGCGTGAACGTCATCCCGTCAAGAAACAGATACGCCAGCGAGCGCCTGATCACATCGAAGTCAAAATTGGCGAACATCGCTGGCTATTTCCCGGTGATATAGCCGGGTATCGCCACGCTGCGCTCAAGCCAGCGCATCGCGGTGACGACGACGACATTGACGATCAGATACAGCACGGTCGCGGCGGTGAATGCCTCGAACACCTGAAAGGAAAATTCCTGCATCGCGCGCGCCTCACCGGTTAGCTCGATCAGCCCGATGGTGATCGCCACCGAGGTGTTCTTGATGGTGTTGAGAAACTCGGATGTCAGCGGCGGCATGATGATGCGGAATGCCATCGGAAGCAGCACGTAGCGGTATTTCTGAAGCGTGGTGAGCCCGAGCGCGGTCGCGGCCATGCCCTGCCCGCGCGGCAGCGAACCAATGCCGGCGCGCAACTGCTCGGCGACGCGCGCTGACATGAACAGCCCGATGCCGACAGCGGCCGTATAGAACGGCGCGTTCGACATCTGCTTCATCCACAACCCCCATGACGAGGGCAGCAGCTCCGGCAGGACGAAAAACCAAAGAAACAGCTGCACCAGCAGCGGCATGTTGCGGAAGAATTCGACGTAAGCAAAGCCGATCCATCCAGCCGTTTTCGACGGCAGCGTGCGCAACACGCCGACGATGGAGCCAAACGCCAGCGCGATGATCCAGGCGCAGATCGCGGTCTCGATGGTCAGCAACAACCCTGACAGCAGCATGTCGAGATAGGTGCCAGTGCCGTTCGGCGCCGGCTCAAAGAAGATGTGCCAGTTCCAGTGATAGTTCATGGAGGCGACGCTGCGTGCGACGAAGGGTCGGCGGTCGATACTTCACTCCCCTCCCCCTTGCGGGGAGGGGTCGGGGGTCGGGGTCGCAGGCGCAGTGAATCGGAATTACCCCCCTCCCCCAACCCTCCCCCGCAAGGGGGGAGGGAGCGCGCCGCCGACGCCGATCATATGTACTTGATCTCGCAATTAAGCCCTACATCGCCGTATACAAATCCGGATCAGGCGAATCCGATGGCTTTGCAAATTCCTTCTTCAGCTCCGGCCCCATCGGCACGTTGAGCGTCAATCCCTTCGGCGGAATCTTCTGCATCAGCCATTTGTCGTAAATCTTGGCGCCCTCGCCGCTGGTATAGAGCGCAGCGGTCGCGGCATCGACCACCTTCTTGAACGCCGGATCGTCCTTGCGCAGCATGATGCCGTAAGGCTCAGGCTTGGAGAACGCGTCCTTTGAGATTACGAACGCTTTCGGGTCCTTGGAGCCGGCGACAAAACTCGCCAGCAGGATGTCGTCCATCACGAAGGCCACGGCACGGTCGGTCTCCACCATCAAAAACGCCTCGGCGTGATCCTTGGCGGGAATGATGTTGACGCCAAGATTGCGCGCGGCATTGGCTTCCGTGAGCTGCTTGATGTTGGTGGTGCCGGAGGTCGAGACCACCGACTTGCCCTTGAGGTCGTCAATCGAGTTGATCTTGCTCGAAACCTTGGAGACGAATTTGCTCGCGGTCAGAAAATGCGTGTTGGTGAAGGAAATCTGTTTCGCGCGCTCGGCGTTATTGGTGGTCGAGCCGCATTCGAGATCGATCGTGCCGTTGGCGAGCAGCGGGATACGGGTCGATGACGTCACCGGGTTGAGCTTGACTTCGAGCTTGTCGAGCTTGAGCTCCTTCTTCACCGCGTCGACGATCTTGTAGCAGATGTCCATCGCGAGGCCGATCGGCTTCTGGTTGTCGTCGAGATATGAGAAGGGAATCGAGGAGTCGCGGAAGCCGAGCGTGATCGCGCCGGTGTCCTTGATGTTCTTCAGCGTGCCCGTGAGCTCTTCGGCGTTCGCCTGCGCCGCGCTTAACGCGGCGGCGAGCGCAAAACCAACCATACGCATGTGTTTCACTGGTAGTCTCCCTGCTGGATGAAGTTATGTGCGTGCACGATCCGGGCCAAGCGGCGCCTCTTGGAGATCATACGACCCTGAAATGCGCCCGGTGACAAGGGAGGCGGCGTTTCGTCTTTATACCAACAATCGGCGCACTGCTTGTTGCCGCCCCCACCCCTAACCCCTCCCCCGCAAGCGGGGGGAGGGGAAAAGATGCGCAGTCGCTGGATAAAGGTGCGACGTTGAAGCATCTCGTTCTGGCGCCAAGCTTGCTCCACGCAAAGCGTAACCTCCCTCCCCCGCTTGCGGTGGGGAGGGATCGAGGGTGGGGGGCTTATTTAGGCAGACACGCGTCGCTTTATACTTGGCCGCGCTTAATCCTAAATCTTGGAAAAATCCGCCACTGCCCGCGTGGCGGCGCGGATTTCGTTGAGCAGCTTCAAGCGGTTCTCGCGCACGGCCCTGTCGTCGTCGTTGACCTTCACTTGCTCGAAGAAGGCGTCGACGGCGGGACGCAGTTTCGCCATCGCGCTCATCGCGGCGGCGAAGTCTTCGCGGGCGACGGCCGCGGCGGCCTCCGCCTTCACTTGGTCGATCGCCTTGGCGAGGGTCTTTTCCTCGTCGAGCGAGTACAGCGCGGCGACGGGCGCGCCATCGTACGCCCGGCCGTCCTTCTTCTCCTCGATGCGGAGGATGTTCGCCGCGCGCTTGGTGCCGGCAAGCAGGTTCTTGCCGTCGTCGGTGTCGAGGAATTTCCCCAGCGCCTCGACGCGGCGCACGACGAGCAGGAGATCGTCCTGCATGGGCGCGCTGACTTGCTGCGCAGAGGCGCCCTGCTTAGGCGATGCTGATGCCGCAAGCACGGCGCCATCCTCCCTCCCCCCGCTTGCGGTGAGGAGGGGTCGAGGGTGGGGGGTCTCTAAGGGCGCGCTTGAAGCGCCCCCCACCCCTGACCCCTCCCCACCACTGACGTGGGGGGAGGGGAAATTTGCCGCGCCCGCCGCGAATACCGCGTCGACGAGATCGTGCCGCGCGCCCAGCTCGCGGAGCTGGCCTTTCAGGCGGTCGGCGAAGAAGGAGAGGAGATCAGGAACTAAACGATCAGTCACCTTGTCAATTTGCTGAAGTGACCTTCGCGTACTTTGAACGCTAGGACCCTGACCTCGCGGTGTTTCAGAGCTCGCTCTATCCGTCGCGATCCAACCTGGCTCGCGTGCATCTTCGAGATTCCGAATAGCGATTTGCAACACGTTGGAGAGTCGAATCGACAGCTCATTCTCCAAAATCAGCCGTATCACCCCCAACGCCGCTCTTCGCAGCGCGAACGGGTCCTTGCTTCCCGTCGGCTTTTCGTCGATCGCCCAGAAACCGACCAGCGTGTCGATCTTGTCGGCGAGCGCGACTGCGATGGAAACCGGATCGGTCGGCACGCGATCTCCGGGGCCCTGCGGCTTGTAATGGTCCTCGCTGGCGGCGGCGACAGAGGCATCCTCGCCCTGCGCCAGCGCGTAGTATTTTCCCATCAGGCCCTGCACCTCGGGAAATTCGCCAACCACTTCAGTCAGCAAATCCGCCTTGCACAGCCGCGCCGCACGCTTGGTCTTCTCCACATCGGCGCCCAATAAGCGGCGCGATCTCGGCGGCGAGGCGCTCGATGCGCTTGATGCGTTCGCCCTGGGTGCCCAGCTTTTCGTGAAACACGATGGAGTCGAATTTCGGCAGCCGGTCTTCGAGCTTTGTCTTCAGGTCGGTCTCGTAGAAAAATTTTGCATCGCTCAGGCGCGCGCGGATCACGCGCTCATTGCCGGCAATGATCGCCTTGCCGCCATCGGAGGCTTCGATGTTGGCGGTGAGCACGAAGCGCGGCGCGAGTGCCTTTCCCGACGAAACCACAAAACATTTCTGGTTGTTGCGGATCGTGGCGCGGATCACCTCCGGCGGAAATCGACAGAAATTTCTCGTCGAACGAACCCATCAGCACGACAGGCCATTCCACCAGCCCGCTGACTTCGTCGAGCAGCGCTTGGTCCTCGATCAGCTCAAAGCCCTGCGCTTGCGCCAGCGTTTTCGCGTCGGCCAGAATGATATCCTTGCGTCGCTGTGGATCGAGCACCACCTTCGCCGCCTGCAACTTGCTTTCGTAATCCTCGAAGCGGCGCACTCGATCGCATTAGGCGCCAGGAAGCGATGACCGTGCGTTGTCTGTCCGGTCTCGATGCCATCAATGGCGAATTTCACCACGTCAGGCTCTTCGGTATCGATGCCGAAAGTCGCGACGATGGAATGCAGCGGCCGCACCCATGACAGCGCGCCCGGTTTTGCGGAGCGCTCGCCCCAGCGCATCGACTTTGGCCACGGGAAGGTGCGGATGATCACCGGCAGAATTTCCGCGAGCACGTCCAGCGTGGCGCGGCCGGGCTTTTCGATCAGCGCGATGTAAAAGTCGCCTTTGGGATCGCGCTGGATTTTCGCTTCGTCGAGCGAGGCAAGCCCGTGGCTTTCAGAAAGCCGGCGATCGCCGCCTCGGCGCCGCCGACGCGCGGGCCCTTCCGTTCCTGCTTGAGATCGGACTGCCGCGCGGGAATGCCGTGCACCGTCAGCGTCAGCCGCCGCGGCGTCGCGAAGGCCTTCGCGCCCTCATAGACGAGGCCCTCGGCGACAAGCTTGTCGGTGACCATGCGGCGCAGATCGTCCGCCGCTTTCGCCTGCATCCGCGCGGGAATTTCTTCGGAGAAAAGTTCGAGGAGAAGATCGGGCATTAAGCCGCCCCGCCCGCCTGCGTCGCACCCAGGCGTCGCCGCAGGCTTTTGCGAGTTCGCGCACGCGCATGATGTAGCTCTGGCGCTCGGTCACCGAGATGACGCCGCGCGCATCGAGCAAATTGAAAACATGCGAAGCCTTGATGCACTGGTCATAAGCCGGCAGCGCCATCAGATGCGCTTCGCGCTTGCCGTCCTTCCATCCGGCGTCGAGATATTTCCGGCAGGCGTCCTCGGCCATCGCAAATTGCCTGAACAACATGTCGGCGTCGGAATGCTCGAAATTATGCCGCGAATATTCCTGCTCGGCCTGCAGAAACACGTCGCCATAGGTCACCTTGTCGGCGCCTTCGCGGCCGTTGAAGTTGAGGTCCATGATGTGGTCGACGCCCTGCAGATACATCGCGAGGCGTTCGAGGCCGTAGGTGAGCTCGCCCGCCACCGGCGCGCATTCGACGCCCGCGACCTGCTGAAAATAAGTGAACTGCGAAACTTCCGCGCCGTCGCACCAGCATTCCCAGCCGAGCCCCCACGCGCCGAGCGTCGGGCTTTCCCAGTCGTCCTCGACAAAGCGGATGTCGTGCAGTTTCGAGTCGATGCCGATCGCCGCGAGCGTATCGAGATAGAGCGCCTGCAGGTCGGGCGGCGACGGCTTCAGGATCACCTGGAACTGATAATAGTGCTGCAGCCGGTTCGGGTTCTCGCCGTAGCGGCCGTCCTTCGGCCGGCGAGATGGCTGCACATAGGCGGCCTTCCACGGCTTCGGCCCGAGAGCGCGCAGCGTGGTGGCCGGATGAAAAGTGCCAGCGCCGACCTCCATGTCATAGGGCTGCAGCACGACGCAGCCATAGTCCGCCCAATACCGCTGCAGCGTCAGGATCAGGCCCTGGAACGAACGTTCCGGGCGCATGTGGGGCGGCGTGGAGTCCATGATCGGCTGGAATTCGCTGGGGTTCGACGGGCGCGGGACCGTATCGGCGCAGGCATCGGGAAATCAAGGCGACGTCGTAAAGCGCGCTAAATCGCTAACTATCCCATTTGTGAAATTATTAGGGACCAGCCGCTACCATGGGAACATCGGATGCCTGAGAGGGTTTACCTTCCAATATCCGACCTCCAAGCTTGCTCGCCGGTCTTAAAGGGTGGTGCCCCACCCCTAAGGCCGGCGCAAGTGATTCTGGGGTACGTAAATTAACCCGGCCGATAGGCGCCCGTATTTGGATCCCGCCGCAGCGTCGGAATTTCGCCGGTATAGGCATCGGCAGCGCGCAGGCGGCGGGCTTCGTCCAGTTCATGGCTGACCTTGCGGGCAGTTCGATAGGCCCAGCGCACGACCGCCAGACTTCCTAACGCGCCTGCGAATGCGACCAGCGGTGGCATCGTTCCTCATTGCGGTTCATCGTCGCCAATTCCCATTGTTGCGCGCGCACCAATATCTTGCAACGCGGATATCTCGCGCGCGATCACGGGTCTGTGTCAATTCAAAAACCAAATCGCGCCCAGATCGCCCGGGTTTCCAGCGCGGAAATCAGCTCTTCCGGCAGGCCCGCGACCGCATCCGCCGCCACCACGACTCCCACGCCCGCAGATTTGCGGCCGAGCAAGCCCGACAACATTCCAGTCGCCGCGGCGATTACCGGCGTCTGCACCTTGTCGCCAAAGCGCGCGCGCAAGGTCGACCTGAGATCGCCGATAGCATCAGCCAAGCCGAGCGCGACCGAGGTTTCGCCCGCCCAATATTCGCCGGAGAACAGCACATCGTCCGCGCCTTTCAGCCGCGCGCCGCGGCTTTGCTTCACCAGCGCAATGAAGATGGCGTGGATCTCCCGCTGCAGCGCCTTGACCCGCGCGACGTCATCGGGGTCTTCCGGCAGGAAGGGATCGAGCATCGCCTTGTGCTCGCCCGCGGTATAAAGCCTGCGCTCGACGCCGATTTTTTTGATCAGTTCCTGAAATCCGAAAGTGCCGCCGACCACGCCGATCGAACCCAGGATCGACGACGGGTCGCAGAAAATCTCATCGCCGGCGCAGGCGATCATGTAGCCGCCGGATGCCGCGACGTCCTCGACGAACACCAGCACCGGCAGTTTCTTCTCCGCGGCAAGCTGCCGGATGCGCAGATAAATCTGGCGCGACTGCACGGGCGAGCCGCCCGGAGAATTGATCACCAGCGCCACCGCTCTGGCATTTTTGGTGGCGAAGGCGCGCTCCAATGTCTTGGCAACGCCCGCCAATGACATTCCCGGCCGCAGCGGCGTCACCGCGCCGATCACGCCGGACAGCCGCACCACCGGCACGACAGGAAATCCCCGCCGCCAGCGCGCCGGAAACAGGTCCATCCACCTTTCCATCGCACCCGGCGAAGTCCAGCGATCGTATAGCTTTTGAATCATCGGATTTCCCTGAAATTTACTAATTCTTATCACGCTGATGTCATTCAAGATGGAACGCGGTTTGCAAGGCCTTCAGTACCAACACTCCAACGGCGCAGCGGAGAAAGACATGAAAATCTATCTGCTGATGCTGCTGATCAGTAGTCTTTTGACTGCAATTCATTTCACTTCCACTCCCGAAAAGCGCCCGGAAACGTTGTCGCACTGATTTGCCGGCGGCCGAAAGTCCGTGATTCAAGGCATTGCCATCGGCAGCGCGGTTTTCCCTGCCAGGATATCCTGAGCATACTTTTCAGGCACGCCTGATTCATCATTGAGCACAAGACCTCTGTAAAGCATCGACGGCGCCTTACCGCCCTTGATTGCGCCAATCAGTATGCGCATCGCGGGCGCGCCTGCGCTGGCATGAACCGGAAGAATCTTCAGGCTGCCAAAGCCGCGCTCAAGCGCTGCCAGCACTTCCGCCAGACCGTCCGCACGCCAGATCAGAGTCAATACGCAGCCGGATTTCAGAATGCGGCGCGCCGCGTGAGTCCAGCTTTCAAGCGTTTGCTCAGTTGCGACATGCGCGATCTCGCGCGCTCTGTCAGGCGAGACACGATGCCGCGCCGGATCGTTGAATGGCGGATTCATCAGCACGACGTCGGCGCTATCAGGATTTAGTCCCGCCGCGGCAAAGGCACCGGCGTCAGACGTTACATCCAGCGCGACAACAGCGGCATCTATTGCATTCGAAGCTGCGTTATGTCGCGCCAATTCCGCGAGATTTTCGTCGATCTCGACCAGGACAAGCCGAATGCCCCGGACACGTGTCGCGACGGCAAGACCGGCAGCGCCGACACCGGCGCCGAAATCGACAACGCGTTGTCCGGAGCGCGCCGGCGTTGCCGCCGCAAGCAGCATCGCATCGTGACCCGCGCGATGGCCGGATTTCGGCTGCCGCAGTAACAATTTCCCGCCGAGGAACGCATCGTCCGTGAAGCCGGCGGGCGGTTCAGACATCGGGCCGCAGTTCGTGCGCGAGGCCCGCATCGATCAGAACCTGGCGCGCCGCCTGGTTGTCGTCTTCGTGCACCAGAATACGTCGCGGGATGACGCCGACCGAGCCTTCCAAAATGCTCATGTTCTGGTCCAGCACCAGATGATGGATATCGGCGCCGTCCAGCAAGGCTCCAACAGCTGAAACCAGCACCACATCGTTGGTCCGCACCAATTCGCGCACGTTTATTGCCCTCTCTCCGCGTTGCTTGGGAGGTCTCGCCGATGGTGTCAATCGCTTCGTGCTCTTGCCGCTTCGCCCGGCGCTTTCTATGATCATATGCAAGATACAGCGGCGGCGTAAAAGCGGAGAGCAGCGTGGCGGTTATAGTTCCCTTTGAGAGCCCCTCGGCAGCGTGAGATCGATCAACTGGTCGCGCTGGTCTCAGCTGACATGGAACGCGTCAACGCCACGATATTGTCGCGTACCGGCTCCGAAGTCACCATGATCCCCGAGGTCGCAAACCACCTGATTTCCTCCGGCGGCAAGCGGTTGCGTCCGATGCTGACGCTGGCGATGGCCAATCTCACCGGCTATTCCGGCGAAGGCCACATCAAGCTCGCGGCCTCGGTCGAGTTCATGCATACCGCGACGCTGCTGCACGACGACGTCGTCGATGAGAGCGAATTGCGCCGCGGCAAACTGTCGGCGCGCATGCTGTGGGGCAACGAGGCCAGCGTTCTCGTCGGCGACTTCCTGCTCGGGCAGGCGTTTCGCATGATGGTTGAGGTCGGCTCGCTGCGTGCGCTGGATATCCTTTCATCCGCCGCGGCGACCATCGCCGAGGGCGAGGTGATGCAGCTTGCGGCGGCGAAAAACACCGCGACCACTGAAGACGAATATCTGGCCGTCATCCGCGGCAAGACCGCCGAGCTGTTCGCGGCCGCTTGCGAGGTCGGCCCCGTCATTGCGAACAGACCGAAGGCCGAACAGACCGCATGCCGCTCGATCGGCATGAATCTCGGCATCGCATTTCAACTGGTGGACGATGTGCTCGACTACGGCGGCAAGGCCGCCAAGCTCGGCAAGAACATCGGCGACGATTTTCGCGAGGGCAAGATCACGCTGCCGGTCGTGCTCGCGTTCCGCCGCGGCAACGACATCGAGCGCACATTCTGGAGCAAGGCGCTGGAGCGCGGGGAGATCGGCGACGGCGATCTCGATCACGCCATCGGCTTGATGACGAAGCATCGGGCGCTGGAGGACACAATCAACCGCGCGCATCACTACGGCGCAATGGCGGTCGATGCGCTGGCGCTGTTTCCGGCCTCGCCGATGAAATCGGCGCTGGAGCAGGTGGTGGCGTTCTGCCTGGCAAGGTCCCACTAGGCCAGGTCCGTCTTAACAATAATCTCAGCGCCAATAGCCGTTGGCCGCGGCGATCGTGGCAAACTCCACTGCGATGACGTGGCTTGCCGCAATCAGCCCGTCCGGATCATGCGCGTATTGCGCACGGCCTGCCTTCAGCGTTTCCAGTTCGCCCTGCATGGCGTGGATCGAGTTACGGGCGAGCATGACAGCCAGCGCCCGGCCTTCCTCGGGCGTCGCCGTGATCAGCGAGTTGTTCGGCACCAGCGGCTTTTGCGGGACTTGTGTCATCGAATGGCTCCATCTTTGTTGTACTTCACGCGCGCGGCAGATGCGCCGCCATCCAGTTCTCGATGTCGGCGATGACGGCTTCCTTGCCGATGTCGTTCAGCAGGTCGTGGAAGTGTCCCTCGTAGAGCTTGAGCGTTTTGTCACTGGAGCCGGCGGTATCGTAAAAGAACTGGCTGCCGCTCGGCTTCGCCGCCTTGTCGCTGGTGCCATGAAGAATCAGCAGCGGCATCGTGATGAGGGGGAATTCCGTCTTCAGCCGCTCATCGGCCCGAACCATCTCGGCCAAGGTTTGCGTCGGCTGCGTTTCGTGGGCGATGAGAGCGTCGGCATTCATCACCCGCACCACCGCCGGATCGCGGGAGAAATCTTCGTTGTGCAGCCGTAGGACACGCGCGTGCGGCGCGAGGTGACTTAGTCCCTTCAGGACGGCCAACGCAAAATCGGGTGCGGGCAGCTGGTACGCGAAACTTTCGCAGATCAGCCCCGACAGCTCTGACGGATGATCGAGCGCATAGAGACACGACACCACTCCGCCCGCGCTGTGGCCAAGCAGGAAAACCGGCAAGCCCGCGTCTCGCGACTTCGCAATAGCGACGGCCTCCGCGACGTCACCGACGTAGTCCGCGAACTTCTCGACATAAAATCGCTCGCCGTCCGACTTTCCGCGGCCACGCAAATCGAGCGCATAAACACAGAGGCCGCTGGCCGCCAACTGCTCGGCTGCCCACATGTAGTATCCGCTGTGGGAATTGAACCCGGGAACGATGACCACGACGCCTCGCGGTATCGTAGCCGGGCGCCACGCCCGCATGAAAATATTAAGACCGCCGGCGCCCGTAAAACTCTCTTCGATCATGGCTATGCTTTCATTGGATTAAGAGGCGCGTCGACGAACGCACGGTCGGGGCCTTTCCCAAATCCGATGCCGATGCGGTTGTAGGCCCCGATCAAGCTGATGGCATAAGTCAGGTCGGCCAATTCCTTGTCGTCAAACAGCGCGCGGACGGCTTGATAATCGGCATCGGGCGCGCGAGTTTCAGCGACGCGTGTCAGGGCTTCAGCCCATTGCAAGGCGGCGCGCTCCCGATCGGAGAACAGCGCGCCGGATTCCCGCCAGACCTGCAGCAGAAGGAGTTTCTGCACCGAAACGCCCTCATTCAAGAGGTCGCGGGCGTGGGTCGAGATGCAATAGGAACAGCCATTGATCTGCGAGACGCGAAGATAAACCAGATTGATCAGCGTGGCGGGCAGCCCGCTTTTCTCAAGATAAATATGAACGCCGCCGAAGGCCTGCATTCCCCTTGGGGACGCAGCGACATAATTCAATCTTTCCACCATGGCGAGAACATCTCTGCTCAACGAGACCGGCATTTCGCGGGCCCCATCGGAGCATCAGCGAAACGAAACAATTTGTATGTTCCCAAATTGCTTTTGTTTATTCCCCGGTGGCTGATCGCTTGCTGTTATTGAGATGGCTGCACATAGTCGTCTTGTAGTCGTCTTGCCGCGGCCAAACTGACCTCCTCGGATTCGCCGTCATGAGTCTGCTCGATCACGGCCTGCAAAAATACACCGTAGGCGACCGTTTGAACTCCTCCGCCGCATGCAATTGGGATGGGGTGGCGGCCGAAGTGCGCATGCATCCGGCCTGCGAGCTTCCTTCAATCACGCTGGAACAGATGGAAATCGGCATCGCTTTGCGCTGCCACCCCCAATCCGTGGTTAGCCGCAAGGGCGACGGCCTTGTGCAGGTCACCAAGGTCGAGCCTGGAACGATCTGGCTCTGTCCGGCCGGGGTCCACGAAGAAGATATCAAGGTGTCTGCCTGGCATGAGGTCCTGCACCTCTATCTTCCCGTCAGCAGGTTCGATCAATTGTCCGACGTCTGTGGCGGCGCGCCGGTCCGGGCGCAGTCAGTCCGCTATCTCGGCGGAATTCATGACGAACTGATCCGCCAGATCGGCGCGGCGCTGTCTGAAGAGATTCGGCAACCGTCGGCCGCCGGCCACGTGCTCGCGGATTCGCTGGCGATCTCATTGGTAGGCCGGCTGGTCCAGAAATATTCCAGCGATTGGTCGAGCGGAAAAGATCCGGCGCACGTAACGAAGCGGCTCGATGAACGGCGGATTCGGCGGGTCGTCGATTTTATGACGGAAAATATCGATCAGGATATCTCCATCGATGATCTTGCCTCTATCGCTTGCTTGAGCCCTTTTCACTTCATCCGGATGTTTCAAAAGGCGGTAGGAAAGACCCCGTCTCGCTATCTCAATGAGCTTCGCCTAGAAAGAGCCAAGACGCTTCTTGTGCTTGGTAAAGCGCCGTTGGTGGACATCGCTCTGAGCTGTTGTTTTTCATCTCAGTCTAATTTCACCCGCGCTTTTCGCCGGGCCACCGGTATGACCCCCGGCGATTATCGGGCAGCTGACCGTTAGTTTGGGCTTACGGACCTCGCCCTAGCTCAGCGCCCCCGCATGCACCCACCACAGGGGATGCGCGAGTTGTATCGCCTGCGCAGCGCGCTGCGCGGCTATGTCGTCATTGAAAATCGCAAAGCATGTCGCGCCCGAGCCTGACATCCGCGCCAGCCGCGCGCCTTCGGCGCCGCCGAGTTCAGACAGCAATTCGCCGATGACGGGCTGAAGCCGCCGCGCCGGCACTTCGAGATCGTTGCCGACGTCGGCAAGCGCGTCGATCCAGTCATCGATCGACGCCCCGGCTTCGGGCCAGATTGGATCATGAAGCAGCACATCGGTCGCGCCAACCAGCAGTTGGCCATGCCGCAGACCCAGTGTCGTGAACACGTTCGCCGTCGCCACGAGGACGCGCGGATTGACCAGCACGCACGGCAGTTTCGGCAATGTCACCGGCAACAGCGTTTCGCCGATGCCGGTCATGACGCATGCCTGGGGAGAAAGACACACCGTTACATCGGCGCCTGTCATTCCGGCCACCTCAAGGATACGCGCGTCGTCCAGAGCAAGATCGTTTGTGCGCGCCAAGAGGCGCAATGCAGCCGCGGCATCCGCCGAGCCGCCGCCGATGCCGGCCGCGACCGGCAGCACCTTGTCGAGCTTGAATTCTCCGGAGCGCAGATCGGGCACGCGTTCACCGAGCAACCGCACGGCTTTAAGCACAAGATTGTCGGCAAGCTCGCCGCAATCCTGCGCGCGCGGCCCCGACACCGTGAGCTTTAGCTTGGAACCGGGCTTGAGAGTCAGACGGTCGGCACAGTCGGCAAAGGCGACGACGCTTTCGAGATCGTGATAACCGTCGACGCGGCGGCCAATCACCCTCAAGGTCAGATTGACCTTGGCGCGCGCCTCCTCAATCAGCGCTGGCGCTTTGGACATTCGCTTCCGTGCTTCCAAAATTCGTGATGGCGGATGACAAAATCCGACTGGAATCAATTATTTTCTAGCACGGGTCGCGAGCTTGGCAAATCAGCCGCCCTTGTCGTCTTCCTTTTTCTTGTCGGCGGAAGCAGCCGACGACGTGTCGTCGGGCAGACCATTTTCGATCTTGGCTTCGATCTTCGGCAATTCTTCCGGCTCGGGCTTCAGGTCGCGGGCGTGGACCCACTGAAATTTCGCTTCCTGCACACGGCCGACGCGCCAGTAGGCGTCGCCGAGATGATCGTTGATGGTCGGATCTTCCGGCTTGAGATCGATGGCCCGTTCGAGATTTTTCACCGCGTCTTCGTAATTGCCGATCCGGTAATAGGCCCAGCCCAAGGAGTCCACGATGTAGCCGTCGTCGGGGCGCTGATCGACCGCCCGCTTGATCATCTTCATGCCGTCATCGAGATTGATGCCCTGATCGATCCAGGAATAGCCCAGATAGTTCAGCACATGCGGTTGCTCGGGTTGCAGGTCGAGAGCCTTGCGCATATCGGCCTCGGCCTTGCCCCATTGCTTGCTGCGCTCCTCGCAGATGCCGCGGAAATAGAAATACACCCAGTTAGCCTTGTCGGAGGCCGACGGTAAAGCGTCGATCCCCTGCGTATAGGTCTGCGAGCAATCGGCGAATTTCTTGCGACCGCGCTCCAGATTGCCGAGCGCCATGATGGCTTCGAGATCTTTCGGATCTTCGGCCGTTACGCCCTTCAATATCTTGATCGCCTCGTCGCTTCGATCGACTGCATCCAGATCGGTCGCCAGCTGAATCTGGGCGTTGCGCTTCAGCGGGGAATTCCCCGGCACGCGCTCATAGACCTTGATCGCCATCGCCGGTTTCTTCACCGATTCATAAAGATCGGCCAGCGACAGCAACGCCAGCGAATGATTAGGCACGAGATAGAGCGCGAGCTGCAGATAGACGAGAGCCAAATCCTCACCGCCGCGTCGGGTCAGCGAAGCGCCGATGCCATAAAGCGCCTCAGCCGCGCCGGACTGGGCCGAATCCACCAGCGGCGGCAATTTCTTGCCGGCCTTGGTCTCGCGGATTGCTTCGGTGACGAGAGGATGGCGCGCCAGCTTCTTGTCGAAGGTTTCATAGACCGCCTGCGCCGACGCGGGGTCCTTGTTGCGCGACAGCCAGCGCGCATAGGCGTCCGTTATCCGCAATGCCGATTCGTCGAGCTTGTAAGCCCGCTCAAATCGCGCACCGGCGTCCTTTTCCTTGCCGGCAAGCTCGAGAATCATCCCGGCGTGCAGATCCTTGAAAATCGGATACCATTCCGGCCCGGTCAGCTTGTCGATGTTTGCAATCGCAGTCTTGGTATCGCCGGCGCCGTAGCTCGCCCATGCGGATAGCAGCGCGGCTACCAGATCGGTGATCGGCCCCCGCACCGACTGGTTGATGTTCGTTTGCGCGGCGGCGTATTTCTTCAACTTGAGGTCGCGCACGCCGACAACGAGGCGCGCCACGCGATTGGTCTTGTCGATCGTGAGGATTCGATCCGCCAGCTTCACGGCTTCTTCGATATCGCCATCCGCAAGCGACGAGATGAACGCGCGGTCGAGCAATTCGTTGTTCTTCGGGTCGGTGCGAAGCGCCGAGCGGTAGAACGTCGCCGCCGAACTGGCATCGCGCTCGACACTGGCATGGCGCGCAGCAAGATAGCTGCCGGCGGTGGTCAGCGATTTCATGTCGCGGCTGGTCGGAAATGAGGCCGAAGTATCGGTCGGACGCTCCGGGGTCTGTGCCGACACAGTACCGGACATCGCCAGCAAGCTAGCGGCAGCAACCGCAACGCGGTTGAAACGAAAACAATACATCGGCTTCGCTAGCTCCAGGAGGTCGGATAATCGGATGCGAACGGAATGCGCCGGCATCGAGCACTGACAATGCCGCTTTTGGTGTTCAATCGCAATGGACGGGCCTAATCGAATCGAACGGCAATACGGGCCGGCGACAGCCACGTAAACGCTTGTCTGACAACGCTATTAGTGTGGCAGCATGGTGACGCCATTCCGGGAGCGACCGCGCCACTCACATAATCGTGGTCACATCGCCTCATAATTGGGCCCGCCACCGCCTTCCGGCGGTACCCAAGTGATATTTCCGTTGGGGTCCTTCACGTCGCAGGTTTTGCAATGGACGCAATTTTGCGCGTTGATCTGGAAGCGCGGGCCTGTTGTTTCCTCGACCCACTCATAGACCCCCGCCGGGCAATAGCGGGTCGACGGGCCGGCGAAGACGCCGAGTTCGGAGTCCTTCTGCAATTGCATGTCGGCAACCTTGAGATGAACCGGCTGGTCCTCCTCATGGTTGGTGTTGGACATGAAAACTGACGACAGCCGGTCGAAGGTCAATTTGCCGTCCGGCTTCGGATAGGCGATCGGCTGATATTCTTTCGCGGGCTTGAGCGTCTTGCCGTCCGGCTTGGCGTGCGACTGCGTGCCGAACAGCGAAAAGCCGAGCGTGTTGCACCACATGTCGAAACCGCCAAGCGCGTTGCCGACGATGGTGCCGAATTTCGACCACAGCGGCTTGGCATTGCGCACCGGCCACAAGTCCTTGCCGATCGACGACGACCGCCAACCGTCCTCGTACTCCACCAGTTCATCGTTGGCGCGGCCCGCGGCAAGCGCCGCGGCGGCACATTCCGCGGCCTGCATGCCGCTCGCCATCGCGTTGTGCACGCCCTTGATGCGCGGCACGTTGACGAAGCCCGCCGCGCAACCGATCAGCGCGCCGCCCTTGAAAGTCAACCGCGGCACCGACTGGTAGCCGCCTTCGGTGATGGCGCGCGACCCGTAAGCAAGACGCTTGGCGCCGGCAAAGGTATCGCGGATCTTCGGATGCGTCTTGAAGCGCTGGAATTCCTCAAACGGGAAGATGTACGGATTATCGTAGTTGAGATGCACGACGAAGCCGACCGCAACCAGATTGTCGTCGTAGTGGTACAGAAACGAGCCGCCGCCGGTGTCGTTGTCGAGCGGCCAGCCGAACGAATGCTGCACCGTGCCTTTCCTGTGTTTGGCCGGGTCGATCTGCCAAATCTCTTTCAGGCCGATGCCGAATTTGCCGGGTTCGCAATCCTTGTCGAGATTGAATTTTGCAAGCAGCTGCTTGGTGAGGCTGCCGCGCGCGCCTTCGGCGAAGAACGTGTATTTGCCCAGCAACTCCATGCCGCGCGTGAAAGAATCCTTCGGCTTGCCGTCGCGGCCGATGCCCATGTCGCCGGTGGCGATGCCGCGCACCGCGCCGCCGTCGTCGTACAGCGTTTCGACCGCGGCGAAGCCCGGATAGATTTCGACGCCGAGCGCCTCGGCCTTGGTGGCGAGCCAGCGGCACACCATGCCAAGCGACGTGATGTAGCAATGGTGATTGTCCATCAGCGGCGGCATCATGAAGGCTGGTAGCCGAAAGCCGCCGGTCTTGGTCAAAAGAAAGAACTGGTCGTCTTGCACTTGGGTCTTGAGCGGACAGTCGGCGTCGTCGCGCCAGTCCGGAATCAATTTGTCGAGCGATACCGGATCGATCACCGCGCCGGACAGGATATGCGCGCCGACCTCGGAGCCCTTCTCGACCACCACGACTGACAGATCGGCGCTGAGCTGCTTCAGCCGGATCGCAGCGGCAAGACCGGCCGGCCCGGCGCCGACGATGACGACGTCGAACTCCATGGATTCGCGCGGCGGCAGTTCTTCGGTGCTCATGATCTGATCTCGAAAAAGGATACGAAAGACAATTCAGAACGCGTCTAAAGGCTGTTGTTTCCGATTTTTACGCTGAGAACAACTAGGGAAATATCCGTCGAGGCGTTTCGCGGCGGCGCGATGTCCCCTAGATTGCGCTCATGCGCATAGTGCCCACCCATGACACTTGATCACGCGCCCAGCGTCGCGCAACTGCTGGCCTTCTATCTGGAGGCCGGAGTCGATTGCGCGCTCACGGATGAGCCGGTCAACCGGTTGTCGGAGCCTGACGCCTCTCCAATACGTGACGTGCCGCAGACGCCGTCGGTGAAAGCAGCGCCTGCCGCGATACCTGCCCCGCGCGCCACGCCCGAACTCGTGCCGGAAGCGGCAATCCAATCGGCCCGGGATGCCGCGCGAACCGCGCCGTCGCTGGAGGTGCTGCGCAATCTGCTGGAGCACTTCGACGGCTGCGCGCTGAAATCGACCGCGACGCGGCTGGTATTCGCCGACGGCAATCCGCAGGCGCGCATCATGTTCGTCGGCGAGGCGCCCGGCCGCGAGGAAGATATCGAGGGACGGCCGTTCGTCGGCCGCTCCGGGCAGTTGCTCGATCGGATGATCGCCGCGATCGGCCTTAATCGCAGCACCGCCTACATCGCCAACGTCATTCCGTGGCGGCCGCCGGGTAATCGCACGCCGACACCGCAGGAAACGCAAATCTGCCTGCCATTCATACAACGCCAGATCGAGCTGGTGAATCCCGACATATTGGTGACGCTCGGCAATCCCTCGACGCAGACCTTGTTGCAAACACGCGATGGCATCATGAAAACCCGCGGGCGTTGGTTCGATTACGATACCGGCACGCGCAACATCCGCGCGATGGCGACGTTCCATCCGGCGTATCTCTTGCGCTCGCCCTCGTACAAAAAGCTGGCGTGGCAGGACCTGCGCGCCATCGCAGTGGCGCTGGAGGAAACAAAGCCCTCATCCTGAGGAGCACGCACTTGCGTGCGTCTCGAAGGATGTGGCGCAGCGCATGGTTCGAGACGCCGCTTCGCGGCTCCTCACCATGAGGTGCCCTGCCCTACTGTCCCTTCGGCCGAACGATGCCCCAGCCGATCAGCAACGGCGGTTGCCGGCCGGATACCAGCCGGTCGAACGGGCGCGGCAATTCCGGCACGAGGCCTGGAAATCGCTTGGCGATGTCGGCCGGCGGCGTGCCGACGGTATCGGAAGCGCGCCATACTACGACACCGCCGATCTCACTGAATTTCGCCGGGTTGAGCCATGGCGCTCGTTCAGGCGTCGCATCGAGCAGGACGTGAGGCCGCCTGGAATCCATCCCGATCAGCATGGCAAGCTGCGCATCGCCCGCCACCGCCCGCAACGGACGATTGGTCCGGCGTTCGAAATTGTCGCTGAAAAAACGCGCGATCGCGCTGGCAGGCAGCGAGGTCGCCACCTCGGCGCCGCCGATCCACGGCAGCAGCAATGTGATTGCGATCGCCGCGAGCGCCGGCGCAATCAGCGCCAGCGCCCAGACGGTGCGCAGTGTTTTCTGCCGGCGCAGCTGGATAACATCGCCCGCGGCAGTAATAACCGCCAGCCCCGACATCAGCAGCGCGATCCCCGCGCCGCCGGGCGCGCGGCTGAAATTGAACAACCCCGCAATCAGGCTGCCGGCGAGCGCCGGAGCCAGCGCGAAGAAATACACAAACCGCCGTGCGAGCGGATCGACCGGAGGCCGGAAGATAATCGGCGCTTCATCCGGGTTGCGCGTGAACCGGCCTGAATTGAGGATGACCAGAAGCAGGATCGCAGATGTCATCAACAGCAGGGCACCGAGCAATTCGCCCCAGTGGACGGCCCTGTCGCCTAGCTGCGCAATCGCCGGCAATTGCGGCAGCGCCAGCACGCCGGCGCGAATCAGCCAGATCGCATAAGGCAGCGCCAGCACGACGACCACCAGCAACGCGAACAGCGGATCGAAAGATAGCAGCATCCGGCGTCCCCGCGCCGTCGCAACCGCAAAGCCGATCAGCAGCAGCAACAGGCCCACTGCCGCGGAGGTCGTCAGCAGCAGCAGTCCGGCTTCGATCGATAACGCAAACCACGCGTTGCGGCGATTTTGGCCCAGCACCTGCCACGAATGCATCAGCACCAGCGCCCATAGCGGCAGCGCCAGCACCGCCGGTCCGAATTCCACACCGGGAGAACTGAACGCAAAGACGGTAAGCGTCAGCAATACCGCGAGGACTGCCTGCTGTCCGCCGACAATGGCGCGCGCGAGCAGATACAGCGTCCAGAACGTCGCGAGAGAGCAAAGCTGCGCCAACAGATAGACGCCGAAGATGTTGTTGCCGGCGGCACGAAACGCGATGTCGGCGAGCCAGAACGCCAGCGGCGGACCGAGATCGGTCCCGACCTGATATTCCCGGCCATACGCCAGCACCGTTGCGAGGTCGCCCGGCGGGCTTCGATACAGCAGCAGCGGCAAGATCAGCCACAGCGCCGCCTGAAACGACATCACGATCCACACGATCAGCCGGGGCCGTGCACGGATCAATTCGATGATGAGGGACGTGAAACGCATGCGACCGCGGCGGACGGGGAGACGATGGCGAAGGTGATAGTGCGCGGCGGCGGCTGAAGCAACTCAGGGCGCGGACGAAACCTCGATGACGATGCTCGCCTCGATCGCAACCAGGCTGCCCGCGAGGCTGATCGCTTCGTGCTTCTCGCGCGCCGCGGTAACCGGCGCGAAGAAGCGGCGATGATGCACCGTCGGGCCCAACCGGTCCAGCGCTTCGAGGTGCTCCGGAACGCTGTACCCTTTATGGGACTCGAAACCGTAGCCGGGGCAATCCTGCGCCAGCTTGCACATCAGCCGGTCGCGCGAGACTTTGGCGATGATCGAGGCCGCTGCAATCGACATCACCAGACCGTCACCGCCGATCACCGCGTCACAATCGCAGGGGGTGTCGAGCTTGTCGCGGCCATCTACGAACACATGCCTGGGCATTTCCGGCAGCGCATGCACTGCGCGCGCCAGCGCCCACAACGATGCGCGCAGGATATTGTCGCGATCGATCCGCGCCGGCGACGCGAAGGCGACGGCAAAGGACGCGGTGGCGCAGATTTCCTCGAACAATTCCTCGCGGCGTTCGCGCGTCAGCCGCTTGGAATCGTCGATGCCTTTGGGGATGCGCCTGGGATCGAGAATGACCGCGGCTGCCACGACCGGGCCTGCCAGCGGCCCGCGGCCGGCCTCGTCGCAGCCTGCAACCGGCCAGACGCCGCGCTTGATCAGCGCGCGCTCGCGCCGAAAGCTCGGCGGCGCAATCGCGATGACGCCTTTCGGCAATTTGGCCTGGGTTTGCTTGGCTTGGCCCGGCTTGGACTTGTCCCGAATCATCGGCGGAAGGTGCTGCAGCGATTCCGGCAGCGCAACCGGGAACTTGGCCGAATGCCCGCTATTCAGGCCGCTTTCTTCCCCTCTCCCCTCGTAGGAGAGGGTGCCTGAGCGGAGCGAAGGCGGGTGAGGGGGTGCAGCGCATCGTCAGTTCGCGCCCCTCACCCGGCTTGCATCTTACGATGCTCGCCACCCTCTCCTACGAGGGGAGAGGGGAAGAGAGGCTGCGAATACGGCCGCGCTTCTTCGCCTCCACAAGCGGGAGGGAATGCTCAAAACAAACTCAGCTGCTGACCGCTACGCACAGGCCGCGCGAAATGGTCGGTCGTCAGTTTCGAGCGCCGCTTGTTGAGACCGAGTTTTTCGCAGGCGATCTCGAACCGCCGGCCGATCATCCAGGCCATCGGTCCGGTGCCTTTCATGCGCGTGCCCCATTGCGAATCGTAATCGCGGCCGCCGCGCATATCGCGGATCAGCGTGAAGACGTGACGATAGCGGTCGGGGTAATTCGCCATCAGCCACTCGCGAAAGAGATCGCGCACCTCCAACGGCAGCCGCAGCAGCACGTAGGCGGCCTCCTTGACGCCGGCATGCGAAGCCGCATCGAGAATGCGTTCGATCTCCAGTCGTTCAGCGCGGGGATCACCGGCGCCACCATCACCGTGGTCGGAATTCCCGCCTCCGACAGTTGCCGCAGCGCTTCCAGCCGTTTGACCGGCGTCGACGCCCGCGGCTCCATGGTCCGCGCGAGTTTCGGATCGAGCGTGGTCACCGACAACGCGACTTTGGCGAGGCTGCGTTTCGCCATGCGCTGGAGAATATCGATGTCGCGCGTCACCAGCGCCGACTTGGTGACGATGCCGACGGGATGCCCGGTACGCTCCAGAACTTCGAGGATGCCGCGCATCACCTTCCGCTCGCGCTCGATCGGCTGGTAGGGATCGGTGTTGGTGCCGATCGCGATCATGCGCGGTTCGTAATTTTCCGCCGCCAGTTCCTTCTCCAGCAGCGCCGGCGCATCGGGCTTGGCAAACAGCTTGGATTCGAAGTCCAGCCCTGGCGACAAGCCGAGAAACGCGTGGGTGGGCCGTGCAAAACAATAGACGCAGCCGTGCTCGCAGCCGCGATAGGGATTAATCGAGCGGTCGAAGCCGATATCGGGCGAGTCGTTGCGGGTGATTACTTTTCGCGCGGTGTCGATCGCAACCGTGGTTTTGAATGGCGGCAGCTCATCGAGGCTCTGCCAGCCGTCGTCGAAGACGACCCGCGCTTCCGCTTCGAAGCGACCGCTGGCGTTGGACTGCGCACCGCGACCGCGGCGGCGTTCGCGCTCGATCGCAAGGCTAAGTTCGGGAAAGGGAGAAGGCGCACCCGCCGGCTCGGAGGGCGCCGTGACCGGCGGGTGCTTGAGGGCGGCAGAGGATGCTCGACTCATGGTCTGAACATAACAAGTTGTGAGAACAAATCAAGAACATAATCTTAGTTAGGATCAGCCTGCCGTACCCCCGCTGCCGTAAAAAGCTGCAGTCCGGCAGGCTGATTTGATTATGACAAGGTGATAACAGTGCGGCGCTTTCCAAAAGATCAAAGAGCTGTCGATGCTGAGCGTGATCATCCCGACCGAAGGCCGCGAGCAACCGGCGGTCGCCACTTTGGCGGCGCTGGTGCCGGGGGCGGCGGCCGGCGTCGTGCGCGAAGTGCTGCTGGTCGATCGCTCGGGCAGTGACGTGATCGAGCGCGTTGCCGACGTCGCGGGATGCCGCTTCCTGCCATTCGATGGCTCGCGAGCCGCCGCACTGGCGGCTGGCGCGCGTCAGGCGCGCTCGCCGTGGCTGATGTTCCTGCATGCCGGCGCGGTGCTCGATGCCGGCTGGATCGACGAGACCGCGCAGTTCATCCAAAGCGTATCGATCAGTGGACGTCCGCGTGCGGGAGTTTTTCGCTACGCGCGCTCGCCTTATTCGGAAACGCGCGTGCGCGACGGTCTGAAATTTATCGCACGAATGGTGGCGGGGCCCTCGGCCGATCAGGGATTGCTGATCGCGCGTGACCATTACGACCGGCTTGGAGGCTATGCCGACGCCCGCCGTTCGGAATCCGGATTGCTGCGGCAGCTCGGCCGCTCGTCGCGCACTCAATTGCGCAGCCGAATCATGATGGTGGCTTAAGCCGAAGCGCCCTTGGCCTTCGGGCGGCGTAGATGCTCGTCCAGCCGCGGCATGATCTCCACGAAGTTGCAAGGCGTTGTACGGTAATCGAGCTGATGCGCGAGAATGCCGTCCCAGCCGTCGCGGCAGGCGCCCGGCGATCCGGGCAGGCAGAAGATGAAGGTCGATCCGGCGGTGCCGGCAGTGGCGCGGCTTTGAATCGTCGACATGCCGATCTTGGCGTGGCTCAGCATGTGAAAGGCGATGGAGAAGCCCTCCATGCGTTTCTCGAACAGCGGCTCGATCGCTTCCGGCGTGATGTCGCGGCCGGTAAAGCCGGTGCCGCCCGTGGTGACGATGGCATCGATGCCGGGGTCCGCGATCCACGCACTCACCACGCCGCGGATGACATCGATATCATCGGGCACGATATCGCGCGCCGCGCGATGGTGGCCGGCCGCTTCCAGGCGATCGACCAGCGTTGCGCCCGATTTGTCGTCGGCCAGCGCACGCGTGTCTGAAATCGTCAGCACGGCGATGTTGAGCGGGATGAAGACGCGCGGTTCGGTCGTCATGATGCGAATGCCACGATCTCGGCTTGGTTGCTCCCCTCCCCCCGCGAGCGGAGCGAGTGGTGGGGAGGGGTCGGGGGTGGGGGGCCTTCACGAAGGTCGCTCCCCCCACCCGGTCCTCCGCTTCGCTCGGACCACCCTCCCCACCGCTTCGCGGAGGGAGGGATATCGCAAGCGTCGCCGCTCACTGGCCCGCCCCAAACGTGTTGCACGCCGCCACGGTACCTTGCTGATAGCCGGTCATGAACCACTGTTTTCGTTGCGCGGCGGAGCCGTGCGTAAACAAATCCGGCACCACCCGGCCCTGCGCCTGGCGCTGCAGCGTATCGTCGCCGATCGCGGAGGCCGTCGTCAGCGCGGCGTCGATATCGCCAGCTTCGAGGAAGCCCGGCCGCTTCTTCTCTTCGCGGTTGACCCAGACTCCCGACAGGCAATCTGCCTGCAATTCGATCTTCACTTGCAGCCGGTTGGCCTCGACCTTGTCGCCGGCCTGCTGCTGCAGCCGAGTCACGCGCGGCAGGATGCCGAGCAGGTTCTGGATGTGGTGTCCGGCCTCATGCGCGATGATATAGGCCGCCGTGAATTTGCAGGCATTCCCCGAGCAGCCATGAAAACGCGTCTCGACCTGACGGAAAAATCCGGTGTCGAGAAAGATCTGCTTGTCCGGCGGACAATAGAACGGCCCCATCGCCGCCTGCGCCATGCCGCAGCGTCCGCCATTGGTGGCGTTGCGAAACAGCACGATGCGCGGTCCCGAATAGGATTGCCCGCTGGCCTGAAAGATCTCGCTCCAGCGATCGTCGATCTCGCCCAGGACTCCGGAGATCATGTTGCCCATCTCATCGGTGGGCGCGCCGGTCTTGGCGGGTGATGACCGGCGGTCGGTCTGATAGCTCGGCGCTTGACCTTGGCCGCCGGTGAGAATTTCCGCGCCACCGATCAGGATGCGCGGATCGATGCCGAACGCCCAGCCGACCAAACCAAGCACGATGACCGTGCCGATGCCCAATCCACCGCCGCCCATCGGAAGCCCGAAGCCGCCGCCACCGCCCATTCCACCCCCACTATCGTCACGGCGGTCGTCGATATCACTGCTGCGACGGAAGTCATCGTAACGCATGGTGGTTTTCCTTCATTCCGATCGGGCCGCGCGCGGCGCCCGCCGTCACACAACGCCGCAACGGCGCGAAATTTCCATTGCGTTAAGCAATAACCGCCCCGGCAAATATTGCCTAGCATGAATGGCCGCCGTTCACGCATGCGATAACCCGATCTTTACCTCGCCGCGTCAATGTATCGCCAGTCGGTTGTTTAGTCCCGCGTCGCCGACTGCGTCGCCTGAGTCAGAGTATTTGAGTCATGGTTGTGTCGCGTCGCGGGGCGTCTGCAAAGGCGCCCCGCAATCGATTTGTGTCGCCTTCGAGTGCTCGTATCGTCGTCGGCGATTGCGTCGCCGAAATGTCGAAATTGCCGGCTGGTTCGGTGGATCTGGTGTTTGCAGATCCGCCGTACAACCTGCAGCTCAAGGGCGATCTCAAGCGCCCTGACGAATCCCATGTCGATGCCGTCAATAACGATTGGGATAAGTTCTCCTCCTTCACCGCTTACGACGATTTCACGCGCGCCTGGCTACTGGCCTGCCGCCGCGTGATGAAGCCATCGGCGACGCTGTGGGTGATCGGCTCCTACCACAACATTTTCCGCGTCGGCGCGATCATGCAGGACCTCGGATTCTGGGTTCTCAACGACATCGTCTGGCGCAAGACCAACCCGATGCCGAATTTCCGCGGCCGCCGCTTTACCAACGCGCATGAGACCATGATCTGGGCCGCGCGCGACGAGAAGGCCAAGGGCTACACCTTCAACTACGAAGCGCTGAAGGCCGCCAACGAGGACGTGCAGGCGCGCTCCGACTGGCTGATTCCGCTCTGCACCGGGGACGAGCGTCTCAAGGGCAGCGACGGCAAGAAAGTTCATCCGACACAGAAGCCCGAGGGTCTGCTGGCGCGCGTGTTGCTGTCGTCATCGAAGCCCGGCGATCTCGTGATCGATCCGTTCAATGGCACCGGCACGACAGGGGCGGTCGCCAAGCGGCTCGGCCGCAACTACATCGGCTTCGAACGCGATCAGACTTATGCCGATGCGGCACAAGCGCGCATCGCTGCGATCGAGCCGTTGCCGGAAGCCACGCTGGCGCCGTTCATGACCGCGCGTGACGCGCCGCGGGTGGCGTTCTCCGAACTGATCGAGCGCGGCATGATTTTGCCGGGCGCAAAGCTTGTGGATTCCAAGAAGCGCCACGGCGCATTGGTACGCGCGGACGGCGCCATCATGCTGGGCGACAAGGTCGGCTCCATCCACCGCATCGGCGCTATCGCGCAGGGTGCGGAAGCCTGCAACGGCTGGACCTTCTGGCACGTCGAGACCAAGAAGGGTCTCAAGCTGATCGACGACCTGCGCGCCGAAATCCGCAGCGAGATGGCGGCGGTCTAATCGAAGGCGCGACTTCCGTATCGGCACTCGTTGCCTCCCACATCCTCCCATGGCATCAACTTCGGCCAAAATCCGGGAGGAGATATCATGACCGTGCTTATCGCCGGCGGCGGCATTGGCGGGCTGACGCTTGCGCTCAGCCTGCACCAGATCGGCGTGCCCTGCCGGGTATTCGAGAGCGTCGCCGCATTGAAGCCGCTTGGCGTCGGCATCAATGTGCTGCCGCATGCCGTGCGCGAACTGATCGAGCTCGGCCTGCTCGACGAACTTAACTCCTGCGGCGTGCGCACGCGGGAGCTGGCGTTCTTCTCCAAGCACGGTAAGCCGATCTGGAGCGAACCGCGCGGGTTGGAAGCCGGCTACAAATGGCCGCAGTTCTCGATCCACCGCGGCCGGCTGCAGCGGATTTTGCTCGATGCCGTGACGCAGCGGCTTGGCTCTGACAATGTCCTCACCAGCCACCACGTCACCGGATGGTCGGAAACGCCTGAGGGCATTCGCGCCGACTTCATCGACAGAACCACCGGCAGATCTGCAGGCAGCTACGACGGCACCTTGCTGATTGCCGCCGACGGCATCCATTCGGCGATCCGCGAAAAGCTTTATCCGCAGGAGGGACCGCCGCTGTGGAACGGCCGCGTGCTGTGGCGCGGCGTCACTTTGAGCGATGCCTTTCTCAGCGGCCGCACCATGATCATGGCCGGGCACGAAGTGCTGAAATTCGTCTGCTATCCGATTTCGCAGGAGCCTGACGCGTCAGGCAAATATCTCATCAACTGGGTTGCTGAGCGCCACATGCCGCCGAGCTATCAATGGCGCCGCGAGGACTACAACCGCACCGCACGGCTCGAAGAATTCCTGCCGTGGTTCGAGGACTGGCGCTTCGACTGGCTCGACGTACCTGGCCTGATCCGCAACTGCGAGCATTCTTACGAATATCCGCTGGTCGATCGCGATCCCCTGCCGCAATGGAGTTTCGGACGCGTGACATTGACCGGCGACGCCGCGCATCCGATGTATCCGATCGGCTCCAACGGCGCTTCGCAAGCCATTCTCGATGCCCGCGTGCTGACGCGCGAGATACTGAACCACGGCGAAGTGCCGGCGGCGCTGCAAGCCTATGAAGCCGAACGCCGACCGGCGACCACTGATCTCGTGATGCTGAACCGCCGCAATGGTCCGGAGCAGGTGATGCAGATCGTCGAGGAGCGCGCGCCCGACGGATTCGGCGTCGTCACCGACGTGCTGTCGCAGCAGGAGCTGGAGGACATCGCGGCCAACTACAAGCGTGTTGCCGGATTTCAGGTCGAAGCCCTCAACGCCCGGCCGCCGATCGTGACGCTGCCACCGGCTCCGCAACTCTCCAGCGCGGGCTAGCGGGTCCGGGCGACACGCGTCGCTTTGCCTACGTTACCATGCTATGACGCAGCCCGAAACGGACCGCCTCACCGGTCTGCGCAGGGAGCGTCACATGCTGAAATTCTACTTCAACGGTTCGCCCAATCCGACCAAGGTCGCGCTTTTCCTCGAGGAAGCGGCGATCCCCTACGAGGCGATACCGGTCGACACCCGCACCGGCGATCAGTTCAAGACGGACTATCTGGCCGTCAACCCGAACGGCAAGGTGCCGGCGATCGACGACGATGGCGTCAAGGTTTTCGACTCGAACGCCATCCTGCTTTATCTCGCCGAGAAGACCGGCAAATTTCTGCCGGCGAATACGCCCGCCAATCGCGGCGAGTTGCTGTCGTGGCTGATGTTCGTCGCCACCGGCGTTGGCCCGTTCTCAGGCCAAGCGGTTCACTTTAAGCACTTCGCGCCGGAAAAAATCGACTACGCCCATAACCGCTATCAGTTCGAGGCGCAGCGGCATTACGGCATCCTCAACGACCACCTCGCCAAGCGGAAATACATGGTCGGCGACACCTACACGATCGTCGACATGGACTTGTGGGGCTGGGCGCGCATGGTGCCGTTCATCCTCGGCGACGATGCGTTTGCGAAATTTCCGCAACGTGAAGCGGCTGCTCGACGAAGTGTCGGCGCGGCCGGCGGCGGCAAAAGCAATCGCGCTAAAGGACAAATTCCAGTGGAAGGCCGAAATGGACGACGAGGCACGCGGCAACATGTTCAAGCATCTTGCGAATGAAGGCGGCTTGAGAGACTTTTTGCCTCTCCCGCTTGCGGGGAAGGTCGAACGCGAAGCGTTCGGGTGGGGGGGCCTTGTACTACTGAAGACCCCCTCCCCTGCCCTTCCCCGCAAGCGGGAGAGGGAGCGCGCCGTGCATCGTCAAGGAGTTCTGCAATCGGAAACGTCAACCCAGCGCCCGCAACTCGCGCCGCATCACCTTGCCCGTCGCCGTCATCGGCAGCGCGTCGGCGAACTGCACGAAACGCGGATATTCGTGCGCGGCGAGTTGAACTTTCACAAATTCCTGGATTTCGCGCGCCAACGCATCGCTAGGCTCATGGCCCGGCCGCAACACGATCCACGCCTTGATCGCTTCGGTGCGGATCGGATCGGGGATCCCGACCACCGCCGACAGCGCCACGGCCGGATGTTTCAGCAGCGTGTGCTCGATCTCCGAGGGGCCGATGCGATAACCGGCCGACGTGATGACATCGTCCTCGCGGCTGACGTACCAGAAGTAACCGTCTGCATCCTGCACGCCGAGATCGCCGGTCAGCAGAAATTCGGCGGCATATTTCTTTGCCGTAGCGTCCGGATTGCGCCAGTACTCGATCATCGTGCACGGGTTCGGCTGGCGCACCCCAATGATGCCGCGCTCGCCTGTAGGCAATTCACAGCCCTGCTCGTCTACGATGCGGACATCGAAGCCGGGCGTCGCCTTGCCCATCGATCCCGGCCGGATCGGAAACAGTTTTTCATTGCTGCAGACGACGAGATTGCATTCGGTCTGGCCATAAACCTCGTGGGCGTCGATGCCGAAGGTGGCGTGCACCCAGTCCAGCAATTCCGCGCCGAGCAATTCACCGCCCGTGAGCATGCTTCGCAGCTTGACGCCCGTGGTATCCACATTGGCCTGCCGCATCAGCTTCAGCGCGGTAGGCGGCAGGAACACGTTGCGTATCCTGTGGTCCGCCATCAGCTGCATCGCCGCCTGCGGCTCGAATTTTTTGGCGCGATGCCCGACTATCGGCACGCCGTGATACCACGCTCCGAACAGGGCGTTGACCAAACCGCCGATCCACGCCCAATCCGCCGGCGTCCACATGATGTCACCGGGTTTCGGCAGGAAGTCGTGCACCATCTCGACGCAGGGTAGATGGCCGAGCACGAACCGATGCGCGTGCAGCGCGCCCTTTGGGTTTCCAGTGGTGCCAGAGGTGTAAATGATGATGGCGGGATCGTCGGCTGAGATGTCGATGGATGTGAAGTCATCCGACGCTGCTTCGAGCGCGGCCCAGAACGATTTCGCGCCGGCAGGGGCTATGCCCGACGCGACGTAGACATTTCGTAGCTGCGGCAGCCGGTCGCGAATTTTCGCGAGCTTTTCCCAGCCGGTTTCATCGGTCACCACAGCCTTGGCGCCGGAATTGGCCAGGCGAAACTCCAGCGCGTCCTCGCCGAACAGCGTGAACAGCGGCACGGACACAAGACCCGAGCGAAACGCCGCCAGATGCACGACCGGCAACTCGACCGATTGCGACAGAAACACCGCAACGCGATCGCCGCGCACGAGGCCGTCGGCCTTTAGCACATTGGCGAAGCGGCATGACAACGCGCGCATCTCGTCAAACGAGGCGCGCTGCGTCCTGCCGTCCTCATCGACATAAATCAGTGCCAGTTTGCCGCTGCCGTCGGCGTGGCGGTCGCAGCACGCGGCGGCGATGTTGAACCGCGCGGGGATATCCCAATGGAAGTCACGGGTGAGTTGCTCGTAGTCGGTGGCGGGAGTGAGCATGGAACGGGACGCCTCACCTTACAACGCGCGTCGTCCCCGCGAAGGCGGGGACCCATAACTGCCGGCTTTATTTTGGACCGGAGTCTCGCAACATTCGAACTATACGAGAGGCCAGGGAGTATGGGTCCCCGCCGGAGCCTGTTATCGGGCCGGCAATAGCCGGACCCGTTGGCGGGGATGACATGAGGCTACCCCGTCAGCGCCGCCTTCACCATGCCGCTGGCTTTGCCGAAATCCATTTGCCCGGCGTATTTCGCTTTCAGCGCGCCGATGACCTTGCCCATGTCCTTGATCCCCGCCGCGCCGGTTTCGGCAATCACGGTCGATATCGCCGCCTTCACATCGTCTTCCGCCATCTGCTTCGGCAGATAGGCCTGAATGATCGCGATCTCCTGCCGCTCCTGATCGGCGAGCTCGGCGCGGCCGCCCTTGTCATACAATTCGACGGATTCCTGGCGCTGCTTGATCATTTTCTGGAACACACCCAGCAGATCGGCATCACTAAGCGGCGGCTTGCCCTGCCCGCGCGCCTCGATGTCGGCATTCTTGATGGTCGCGTTGACCATGCGCAGCGTGGAGAGCTTGCGCTCTTCCTTTGCCCGCATTGCATCCTTGACGGCGTTGTTGATGTCGTCGCGCAGCATAGTGTCCTCCCGGGCGCAGCCAAGGCGATGAAATAGCAGGGAACAGGACTTAATCAACACAATGCCGCTTTGACGCCAGCGCATGAGAGCACTATGTAATGCGCTCATGACATCACCAGAAAACGCCTCAGCCTGGCCGGACCTCAAGCCGACCGCGCTCCTCGTGCTTGCCGACGGAACCGTGCTCGAAGGCTTCGGGCTTGGCTCCGAAGGCACCGCGGTCGGCGAAGTCTGCTTCAACACCGCGATGACCGGCTATGAGGAAATTCTCACCGATCCCTCCTATGCCGGGCAGCTCATCACCTTCACGTTTCCGCACATCGGCAATGTCGGCACCAACGACGAAGACATCGAAACCGTGAACATGGCGGCGACGCCCGGCGCACGCGGCGTGATCCTGCGCTCGGCGATATCGGATCCCTCGAACTACCGCGCCACGCGCCATCTCGATCAGTGGCTGCGCGCGCGCGGCATCATCGGCCTCTCCGGCATCGATACGAGAGCGCTGACGGCACTGATCCGCAGCAAAGGCATGCCGAACGCCGTAATCGCGCACGCCATAGACGGCAAGTTCGATCTCGAGGCGCTGAAGAAAGAAGCGCGGGAGTGGCCGGGGCTCGAAGGCATGGACCTCGTGCCGATGGTCACCTCCGGCCAGCGCTTCACCTGGGATGAGACGCCGTGGGCGTGGGAAAAAGGTTTCGGCCGCCAGGACAAGCCCGAGTTCAACGTGGTCGCCATCGACTACGGCATTAAGCGCAACATCCTGCGGCTGTTGGCCGGCGAAGGCTGCAAAATCACCGTGGTGCCCGCGACCACCTCCGCGGAAGACATTCTGGCGATGAAGCCGGACGGCGTGTTCCTCTCCAACGGCCCCGGCGATCCTGCGGAGACCGGAAAATATGCGGTGCCGGTGATACGGCAGGTCATCGATTCGGGCACGCCGACGTTTGGAATTTGCCTGGGGCATCAGATGCTCGGGCTAGCGGTCGGCGCCAAGACCAAAAAGATGCATCAGGGCCATCACGGCGCCAACCATCCGGTCAAGGACGAGACCACCGGCAAGGTGGAAATCACCTCGATGAACCACGGTTTTGCGGTGGATCAGGCGACGTTGCCGAAAGGCGCGACGCAGACGCACATCTCGCTGTTCGATGGCTCCAATTGCGGCATCCAGCTTGAGGGCAAGCCCGTATTCTCGGTGCAGTACCATCCCGAGGCGTCGCCCGGCCCGCGCGACTCGCACTATCTGTTCAAGCGGTTTGCCGAACTGATGCGGGCGAACAAGGCGGGGTAGGCTTCTCCGCACGCTGCCGTCATCTAACCTCTTGTCATTCCGAGGCGTGCGTAGCACGAGCCCGGAATCCATAACCACCGCCGGGAGTATAGATTCCGGGCCTACTCTGCAAAAGCGCGCATCCCGGAATGACGGCGGTATTTTAGGAAGCCCTATCCGAAAATGCTGGCGCGGGATTTGACCGCTTTGTATGATGACCATCATCACAACAGGCATCATCGCATGAGTACCCAAGTCTCCGCCCCCGTAGAATACGGCGTCACGCCGACCGACGTCATGGCCTCAATGCCCGGCATCGATTTCGTCCGCGCCATCTTCGACGGCAAGCTCCCCGCCCCGCCGATCATGCAGACGATCGAGCCGTTCGACTCCACAGCGGAGCCCGGCCACGTCGTGATGCACAGCATTCCCGGCCTTCGGCACTACAACCCGATCGGCGTCGTGCACGGCGGCTATGCCGCGACGCTGCTGGATTCGGCGATGGGGCTCGCGGTGCACACCACCCTGCTGCCGGGCACCGGCTATACCACGCTGGAGTTCAAGGTCAGCTTCATCAAAGCCATGACCAAGGACACCGGCGCGGTTCGCACCGAGGGCAAAATCCTCAATGTCGGCCGCCGCGCCGCCACAGCCGAGGCGCGCATCACCGACGCCAAGGGCCGCCTGCTGGCGCACGCGACCACGACCTGCCTCGTGTTCGAGATACCGAAAGCCTAAGCGCGTGGACGACGGCGTCGAGGCGCGCACTTGCGCCGCATCCGGAAGCCTGCGGCATTTCCATTGCCGCGCAGGGGCTCTAAGGTAACACGCATCGAACGGAGCATGCGATGCGAATGATTTGGCTGACAGTCCTGGCGGGCGCCTTGTTCGGCTTAGTGATGTCGGCGCCGGCGCTTGCTGTCGAATTACCAAACCGCAAGGCCGGCCTGTGGGAACTGAAGATGTTGCGGGCGGGATCGCCGACGCCGGAAATGACGATGCAGCATTGCACCGACGAGACCACCGATAAGAAGATGACCGCGCAGTTCTCGCCGATGGCGAAGCAGAACTGCAGTAAGAACGAGACTCAGAAGACCGCGACCGGCTATGTCACCGATTCCGTATGTAGTTTCGGCGGCACGACCATGACCTCGCATTCCGAAGTCACCGGCGATTTCAATTCCGGCTATTCGGTCAAGGTCACTTCGCACAACGACGGCGCGCCTGCCGGCGCCCCGCGCGACACCGACATGACGCTGCAAGCCAGATGGCTCGGTGCCTGCAATGCAGATCAGCGGCCTGGCGATATCGTGATGCCCGGCGGTTTCCGGATGAACATCACGGACATGGAAAAGCTGAAAGGCTTGATGCCGGCGAAATAGCTAAAGGGACGCAGAGCCTATTTACTCTGCGCGGCCTTGCGCTCGACGAAGGTCTTGCCGCCCTTCATCTTGTGGGCGAGCGGTGCCTCGTTGATCTGAATCACGACGGCATCGGCCTCGACGCCGAGGTTCTTCACCAGCGCCTGGGTAATGTCGCGCATCATGCCGGCCTTCTGCTCGTTGGTGCGGCCTTCGGCCATGCTGATCGTGATCTCGGGCATTTCTGTCTCTCCCTTTGCTCTTGCTTGCTTCCCCTCTCCCCTTTCGGGAGAGGGTGACGAGCATCGTTAGATGCGAGGCGGGTGAGGGGTCAAGTGCGCGTGGCCTTTAAGGCCGCTCACCCGCCCTCAATGCTTCGCATTTCGGGCACCCCTCCCGCGTCAAGGGGAGAAAGAGGCCAAATCACCACTTCACGTCATGCTGCGCCAGAAGCGCCTGCACGGCCTCGACCAATTCGCCGCGCGGCACAGACGCTAGCGCTGCCGCCTTGCGCCGCAGATATTCCTCGCGGTCGGCGATTTCGGTCAGGCCGGCGCCGGAAATCAGGTCGTTGATCTGTATCGTGCCCGCTGCTTTCTCGTCGCTACCCTGCGTAATGACGCAAGGCGAATTGCGCTTGTCGGCGTATTTCACCTGCTGGCTCAGCGAATGCTTCGGGTTGCCGAGATAGAGTTCGGCGCGGATGCCCGCCTTGCGCAGTTCGCTGACCATCTTCTGATAGTCGGCGATTTCGCCGCCGAACACCGTGACCACGACCGGGCCGAACGGAACCGACTGGGGCTTGTCCTTGTTGAGATGCTCCAGCGCGGCCTGCAGCCGCGACACGCCGATGGAAAATCCCGTCGCCGGCACGGGCTCGCCGCGGAAGCGCGAGACCAAGCCCATCATAGCGCCCGCCGCCGCCGACCGAGCCGAAGCGTACGGGCCGGCCTTTTTCGTCTTTGGTTTCAAGCAGCAGTTCGACCTCGTAGACCGGGCCGGTGTAGTATTCGAGACCGCGAACGACGGACGAGTCGATCTTTATGCGGCCTGCCCCGTAATCAGACCTGATCTAGCCAAATCAGCAATTGCCTCATAGCTCATCCAATGCCTTCGCTGCAAAGCTTGGCTTCGTTCAATGGTTATGTAAGCTCGGAATCATTTCACTCCGAAATTCTCTGACAATGTTGAGACGGCAAAATGTCGTACGCGTCTACCTGCAATTGGTTCGGCGTTGATCGATGTAGATGAAGCGATTAATACATCAGTACCGTTGGCCTCGCGTCCGACAAGCCGGCGCCCTTGGTGAAGTCGCCCTTGCCTTCTTCGCCGCCGTCCCATCGTCCGGGTCAAGCAGCTTTCGTATTTCTTCAATCGGAAATTTATCGAATTTGTCGATCGCACGCATCATAGTCAGCCATTTTGCTTTCGTCCGCAATGCCCAACGCTTCTCATAATACCATCAAGTACCTTGCGATTGTTCACCTTCACCACATATTGACCGCGCTCGAATGCCCAGCGCTTCCATCGTGTCCGCCGCCATCATGCACATCTCGGCGTCGGCGGCGGGCGATGCTGAGCCGACCGTATCGGCATCGAACTGCATGAACTGCCGAAAACGGCCCGGCCCCGGCTTCTCGTTGCGGTAGACGTAGCCGGCGCGGTAGCTGCGATAAGGCATCGGCAGCTTCTGGAAATTCTCCGCGACATAGCGCGCCAGCGGCGCGGTCAGGTCGTAGCGCAGCGAAATCCACTGCTCGTCGTCGTCCTGGAACGAGAACACGCCCTCGTTCGGCCGGTCCTGATCGGGCAGGAATTTTCCCAGCGCGTCGGTGAATTCCATCGCCGGCGTTTCCACCGGCTCGAAGCCGTAGCGCTCATAGACCTCGCGGATTTTCTCGACCATCGCGCGCGTCGCCGCGATTTCGGCCGGGCCGCGATCGGCGAGCCCGCGCGGCAGCCGCGCGCGCAGTTTCTGGGGTTTTTTGGGTTTGTCGGCCATCGGCGGTGGTTATCAGCGGATGGTACGGCAGCGCGGCTCCCTTATCCCTCCCGGGAGGGTGGCGCATCGTGAGCGAGCGAAGAGCGTCGGGTGGGGGGCGATGCCTCGGCCATCCGGACGACGCTACGCGTCCCGGCTCGCCGACCCCACGCTTCGCGAGGTAGGATCACGCTGGCGTCGTGCCTTCTTAAATCCGCCGCTCGGCTGCGTAAATCACGCCATCGTCCGTTTCCGCCGCACCGCAAAGCTGATAGCCTGCACGCGACCAATCGCCCGAAATTCATGAGGCCGCCATGTTAGACAAGAGCCCGCCCCGCCCCGCCGTCAGCGTGCCGAACGATCTCGCCGCGCACTGGATGCCGTTCACCGCCAACCGCGCGTTCAAGCAGAACCCGCGGCTGCTCGCGGGCGCCAAGGACATGCATTATTTCACCGTCGATGGCCGCAAGATCATCGACGCCGCCGCCGGCATGTGGTGCTGCAATGCCGGCCACGGCCGCGAGCCAGATTGCCGAGGCGATCGGCAAGCAGGCCGCCGCGCTGGACTACGCGCCGCCGTTCCAGTTCGGCATTCCGCAGGCGTTCGAGCTTGCAAGCCGCATCGTCGATCTCGCGCCTGATGGGCTCGACCATGTGTTCTTCTGCAATTCGGGATCGGAAGCCGCCGATACCGCGCTGAAGATCGCGCTGGCCTATCATCAGGCCAACGGCCAGGGCGCGCGTACCCGGCTGATCGGGCGCGAACGCGGCTATCACGGCGTCGGCTTCGGCGGAACGTCGGTCGGCGGCATCGTCAACAACCGCAAGATGTTCGGCACATTGCTGGCCGGCGTCGATCATCTGCCGTCCACCTACGATCGCGAGAAACAGGCGTTCAGCAGGGGCGAGCCGGAATACGGCGCGCATTTCGCCGACGAGTTGGAGCGACTGGTCAATCTGCACGGCGCATCCACCATCGCTGCCGTCATCGTCGAGCCGATGGCGGGATCGACCGGCGTGCTGCCGCCGCCCAAGGGCTATCTCAAGCGGCTGCGGGAGATCACGCAGAAGCACGGCATCCTATTGATTTTCGACGAGGTCATCACCGGTTACGGCCGGCTCGGCTACGCCTTTGCCGCGGAACGCTATGGCGTGCTGCCGGACATGCTGACCTTCGCCAAGGGCATCACCAATGGCGCGGCGCCGATGGGCGGCGTGCTGGTGCGCGACACCATTCACGACGCTTTCATGAGCGGTCCCGAGCATGTCGTGGAGCTCACGCATGGCTACACCTATTCGGCGCACCCGATCGCTTGCGCCGCGGCATTGGCGACACTCGACATCTACCGCGATGAAAAATTGTTCGAGCGCGCCAAGAAAATGGAGCCGTTATTTGCCGACGCGGTGATGAGGCTGAAGGGCGAACCAAACGTGGTGGATATCCGCACGGTGGGTTTGACCGCGGGCATTGATCTGGCTGCAAATAAAGACGGCCCCGGCAAGCGCGGCTTCGACGGGCTCAACAGTGCCTTTCACGACAACGACCTGATGCTGCGAGTTGCCGGCGATACGCTGGCGTTGACGCCGCCGCTGATCGTCAGTGAAGATCAACTCGGCGAGATCGTGGAGAAGGTTGCCAAGGTGATCCGCGCGGTGGCTTGAGAATAGCATCGAATTCGGCGGTCGATAGAAGACACGTCCGCCGAATCACCAATAATGCTAGGATCACGCAGTTGAGCTGGGGACGCTTGCGTTAGATGATCCGTATATCCACGATTTTCGTAGCCATCTGCATGGTGCTGGTCGCAGCATCGCTGGGCCTGATCCTGTATTCGGTGGCGGGAATCAGCGGCTCGGAATCCGCTATCGTGGCGCTGACCGCGCTGACCTTCCTGATCCTCTACAACGCCGTGTCGATGCGGCTGCGCGACCGCACCGACGTCGGCAGCCAGATTGCGGATCTGTCGCGCGGGACTTCCGATCTTGCGCGCCAGATCGCCGAATTCGGACGCCGCCTTGCGGCGGTCGAAGGCCGCGTGGTGTCGGCGAATTCCACCGGTCAGGACCGCATCCAGACCGTGATGGGCGAAATCAATGAGCTCGGCGTGCTGGTCAAGCAGCTCGCGGTCTCCGTCGCCGGCCACGACGATCTGCTCTCGTCGGGCGTGTTGGCCGCACCGGGGATTGGTCCGCATCGGGAACAATCGCTCGCGACAAACCTCGGGGATGCCGGCAGTAACGCCGCTCCCGCGCCGGCTCGCACCGAGACGCAAATCCTTGCCGCGGTAAAGCACGCGATCGAGAGCAATCAGATCGACATCTATCTGCAGCCGATGGTGACGCTGCCGCAGCGCAAAGTGCGATTTTACGAAGCGGTGACGCGGCTGCGCGACGACAAGGGGCAGATCCTTGCCGCTGACGATTTCATCGCCACGGCGGAAGCCGCCGGCTTGATGGGGCGGATCGACCACATGGTGATGTTGCGCTGCGTGCAGGTGCTGCGGCGGCTGTTGGTTCGCAACAAGGAAGTCGGCGTGTTCTGCAATATTGCCGCGGCAACGCTCGGCGACGCCGAGGCTTTTGCGCCGTGTCTCGATTTCCTGGAGGCCAACCGCGCGCTGGCTCCATCTTTCGTGCTTGAATTCAAGCAGAGCACGCTGCGCAACCTGGGCCCGATCGAGACTGAGCACCTTGCAGCACTGGCGCAGCGCGGCTACCGCTTCTCCGTCGATCATGTCACCGATCTGCGGATCGAACCACGCGAGCTGGCGGACCGCAGCATCGGCTTTATCAAAATTCCCGCCGCGCTGTTGCTGGACCCAAAGCAAAATTCGGTATCCGACATCCACCCTTCCGACCTGTCGGATTTGCTGGGGCGGTTCGGCGTGGATCTGGTCGCCGAACGTATCGAGGGCGAACGCGCTGTTGTCGATCTGCTCGATTACGACGTGCGGTTCGGACAGGGGTTTCTGTTCGCGGCGCCGCGGCCGTTGCGGCCCGAGGCCGCGTCTGCTAACGGCGGGGCCGCTCCGGATAGCCCCCAGGATACCAATGCCATCAGCCAAGCCACCAAGCCCGAACCGCCGCGGATCGAACCGGCGCGCAGTTCAGGCAACGCCGCGCTGGCTCGGCGTTTCGTCGGCCCGGGCTGATCGGCCATTCGTGCAATGACGGCGCTGCGGTTTATCGAAACGCTGCGCGAAGTCGTCGATGGCGTCGATATCGTGCTCAGCGATATCTGGGGCGTCGTGCATAACGGCCTCGTTGCGTTTCCCGAAGCTTGCGAGGCGCTGCACACCTTTCGCGCCAACGGGGGGACGGTGATCCTCATCACCAATGCGCCGCGGCCGGCGGATTCGGTGCAGCGGCAACTCCGCAAACTCGACGTGCCCGATGACACCTATGATGCCATCGTCAGCTCCGGCGATTTGACCAGACTGTTTGTAGCCGACCACCCCGGCCAAAAGGTCTATTGGCTCGGCCCTGAGCGCGACAATTCGATTCACCGCGGGCTCGGCCCGGTGCTGGCGCCCCTGAAAGAGGCCGACTACATCGTCTGCACCGGACCTTTCGACGATGAAACCGAATCCGCCGAAGACTACCGCGAAATGTTGCTGCAGGCGCGCGAACGCAAGCTGACGCTGATTTGCGCCAATCCTGACATCGTGGTCGAACGCGGCGATCGCCTGATCTACTGCGCCGGCGCGATCGCGGAGCTTTATCGTGAGCTTGGCGGCGAAGTCATCTTCTACGGCAAGCCGCACCGGCCGATCTACGACCGCGCCATGGCGCTTGCGGCCGAGCGCCGCGATCGGCCGACGCCACTCAATCGGGTGCTTGCCATCGGCGATTCAGTCCGCACCGATCTGACCGGAGCGCACGGATATGGAATTAATTGTCTGTTCGTGACACGGGGCATCCACGCCGGCGATTTCGAGGGCATCGATCAACTCGATCCTGCCTCGGTGAAAGAGCTGTTCGGTCACCCGCCCCTGGCGCTGATGCGCGAGTTGCGGTGGTAGCGGCTCGTGTCCCGGGGCGCGTCTACGCCCTCGCCATTTCCGGGAATACCGCGTCGATTTTGCTCTTCAGCGTGGCGGCATTGAAAGGCTTGACGATATAATTGTTTACGCCGGCTTCTTTCGCGGCGACCACGTTGTCGATCTTTGATTCCGCGGTGATCATGATGAATGGTGTTCTCGCAAGAGCGGGATCGGCGCGAACTTTCAGGAGAAGGTCGTAACCTGTCATGGGTTCCATGTTCCAATCCGAGATCACCAGCCCGTATTTTTGCGCGCGCATTTTTGCCAGCGCCACCGAGCCGTCATTGGCATCGTCGATATTTTCAAAACCGATCTGCTTGAGGAGGTTGCGGATAATGCGGATCATGGTGCTGTAGTCATCGACCACCAGAACCGCCATCGACAAATCAACCGCCATCTTGAACCCTCCGACGCACGACACACGGCTTGCAGGCGACCCGGAACCTGCGGTGCCAGCGCTCAAGCATTACCCCCGGCCGTTAAACAGGCCGTTAACCGGCGGGTGTCTGAGTACGGTTCCACAGGCGCTTGACTTGGCTAACGGCACCACGTCACGGTTCCGCACCCACAGGAATTGAGTTCCCGAATCCACCAATGACACCCGGTTTCACCATTGTCCGCGACAGCACCCCTGCGGCCGCTATCCCGAGGGGAGCCGTGGTGGCGATGGGCAATTTCGACGGCGTTCATCTCGGCCATCGCGCCGTTATTGCCGCTGCACTGGGGATGGCGCGCACGCTTGGACGGCCGGCGATGGCGGTGACGTTCGAACCGCATCCACGCAGCTTCTTCAGCCCGAATACGCCGCAGTTCCGGTTGACGGATGAAACGGGAAAGCTGCGGCTGCTGGCCGGTACGGGCCTGGCCGGAGCTGTGGTGATGACCTTCGACATGGCGCGCGCGGGAACAACGGCGCAGGATTTCATCCACCACGATCTGATCGGGCGGCTCGGCATTTCCGGCATCGCGGTGGGCTATGATTTCCATTTCGGCAAAGGCCGCGTTGGGTCGCCGGCTTTGCTGGTGAGTGAGGCTCCCGGTCTCGGTATTCAGGTCGATGTGCAGCCCCATGTCGATATCGACGAGCGGCCGGTTTCCTCCAGCGCGATCCGCATGGCGCTGGCGGAAGGACAGATCGACGACGCCACCGCCATGCTCGGCGGGCCATGGTTCATCTCGGGTGAAGTGATCCACGGCGAGAAGCGCGGGCGCGAGCTCGGCTATCCCACGGCCAACATCCGCCTCGACAAAAACTGCGGGCTGAAACACGGCATCTACGCCGTGAGGGTCGGCCGCCACGGAAAAAATGGAGCGCAACGCTTCGACGGGGTCGCCAGTTTTGGACGCCGGCCCACGTTCGACAACGGCGCGCCGCTTTTGGAAATCTTCCTGTTCGATTTCAAGGGCGATCTCTATGGCAAGACGCTGGATGTCGCGTTCATCGCCTTCATCCGCGACGAATTGAAATTCGAGAGCACTGAGGCATTGGTCCGCCAGATGGATGACGATAGCGCCAAAGCGCGTGCCGCGCTGGCCGCGGCACCCGGCGCGTTCCCGAAGTTGGGAGCGATCTCCTGACCAAGACCGAAAAACAGAAGATGCTTGCCGGCGAATTGTATCGTCCCGGCGACCCCGAACTTGCAGCCGACCAGGCAGCCACCAAGGCGTGGCTGGTGCGCTACAGTGCGGCGCTGGCCCTGCCAGTAGCGCAACGTCACGCGATCCTTTCGGAGCGCCTTGCCCATGTCGGCGCGGGCGCCGTGATCCGGCCGCCATTCTTTTGCGACTACGGCTACAACATCCGCTTGGGCGATGGCGTATTTCTCAATTTCAACTGCGTGATCCTCGATGTCGGCGAGGTTTCGATCGGCGACCGCACCCAGATCGGACCGGCCGTGCAGATATATGCCGCCGATCATCCGCGCGACGCCAAAACACGCCGCGACGGATTCGAATTTGGGCGCCCGGTACTGATCGGCTGCGATGTCTGGATTGGCGGCGGCGCCATCATCCTGCCGGGCATGACCATCGGCGACGGCGCGGTGATCGGCGCGGGCAGCGTGGTGACGCGCGATGTAGGCGCGGGCGAAACCGTGGTCGGAAATCCGGCCCGGCGGAAAAACGGCTAATCTGAATCAGTGCCATCCGGTGCGGACTTGCGTTCGGCATTTCTCCCTCTCCGCTCGTGGGAGAGGGTGGGCGAAATCGAGTGAAACGAGATTGCGCCGGGTGAGGAGGACTACATTCACGTTTGCCCCAGCCCCCTCACCCGGCTCGCCTACGCTTCGCCTCGGCGATCCACCCTCTTCCACAAGGGAAGAGGGGAAGGAAAAAGGGCGAAGCGGGTTTCCACATCGCGCCGAAACACGCTATTCACCCCGCCATGACCGAAAAGCCGCAAAAATCCGACGCCCGAAAGCCTGAAGGCCCGGACTATTCCAAAACGCTGTTCCTGCCGCAGACGGAATTTCCGATGCGCGCCGGGTTGCCGCAGCGCGAGCCGGAAATCCTCCAGCGATGGAACGAGATCGGGCTCTACGAGAAGCTGCGCGCCGACGCGAAGGGCCGCGCCAAATTCGTGCTGCACGATGGCCCGCCCTACGCCAACGGCAATATCCATATCGGCCACGCGCTCAATAAAATTCTGAAGGACGTGGTGACCAAGAGCCAGCAGATGCTCGGCTTCGACTCCAACTACTTGCCGGGCTGGGACTGTCACGGCCTGCCGATCGAATGGAAGATCGAGGAGGAGAACTATCGCTCCAAGGGCAAGCAGAAGCCTGACTTCCGCGATTCAGCGGCAATGGTGGCGTTCCGCCGGGAATGCCGCGCCTACGCGGCAAAGTGGCTCAACGTGCAGCGCGAGGAATTCAAGCGGCTCGGCATCATCGGCGACTGGGACCACCCCTATGCGACGATGGACTATTTCGCGGAAGCCGCGATCGCGCGCGAGTTGATGAAATTCGCCGCCAACGGCACGCTCTATCGGGGCTCGAAGCCGGTGATGTGGAGCGTGGTGGAGAAAACCGCGCTGGCGGAAGCCGAGGTCGAGTACGAGGATTACACCAGCGATACCGTGTGGGTGAAGTTTCCGGTGGCGCAGGTCGAACTGCCATCGGGCAAGGACGCGACAGCAGCGGTCGTGCAAACCGTTTCCGATGCGAGCATTGTGATCTGGACCACGACGCCGTGGACGATGCCCGGCAACCGCGCCGTTACTTACTCGTCGAAAATTCCGTACGGGCTTTATCGCGTCACAGAATCGCCTGCGGATAACTGGACCAAGGCCGGCGAGCTGCTGATCCTTGCCGACACGCTCGCCGAGGCCGTATTCAAACAGGCACGCGTCACGGGCTACGAAAAGATCGGTGCCGTGCCGGCCAACGTGCTTGCGTCGATGGAATGCGCGCATCCTTTCGCCGGGCTCAATGGCGGCTACGAATTCCGTGTCCCCCTGCTCGAAGGCGATCACGTCACCGACGACACCGGCACCGGCTTCGTGCACACAGCCCCCGGCCACGGCCGCGAGGATTTTGACCTGTGGATGGCGAACGCGCGCATACTCGCGACGCGCGGCATCAGCACCACGATTCCCTACACCGTCGACGAAAACGGCGCGCTGACCGATCAGGCGCCGGGCTTCACCGGCAATCGTGTCATCAACGACAAGGGCGAAAAGGGCGACGCCAACGAGGCGGTCATCAAGGCGTTGATCGAGGCCGGCATGCTGCTGGCACGCGGACGCCTGAAGCATCAGTACCCGCATTCATGGCGCTCGAAGAAGCCGGTGATCTATCGCAACACACCGCAATGGTTCATCGCGATGGACAAGGACATCGCGGACACCAACAACGGCTCGGCGCCTTCCCCCCTTGGCGGGGAGGGGTCGGGGGTGGGGGGCCAATCGAACGCGGCATCTGCAGCCTACCCCTCTCCCCAACCCTCCCCCTCAAGGGGGGAGGGAGCGCTCCATCACGCGCTTCCCGGCGACACGCTGCGCGCGCGCGCGCTGCACGCCATCTCGGTGGCGCAATGGGTGCCGCCGTCAGGCAAGAACCGCATCAACGGCATGATCACCTCAAAGCCCGACTGGGTGATCTCGCGGCAGCGCGCGTGGGGCGTGCCGATCGCGGTGTTCGTGCGCGAGAAGGGTGACGGCTCCGCCGAAATTCTGCAGGACGAAATCGTCAATCAGCGCATCGCGGAAGCCTTCATGCAGGAAGGCGCCGACGCCTGGTACATGGACGGCGCGCGCGAACGCTTTCTCGGCGCGCGCGCCAGCGAAGATTGGAAAAAGATCGACGACATCTGCGACGTCTGGTTCGACTCCGGCTCGACCCACGCCTTCGTGCTGGAGGATAAGCAGAATTTTCCGCAACTTGGCACCATCGTTCGCAAGATGGATGGCGGCGCGGATACGGTAATGTATCTGGAAGGCTCGGACCAGCATCGCGGCTGGTTCCAGTCGTCGCTGCTGGAAAGCTCGGGCACGCGCGGGCGCGCGCCGTTCGACGTGGTGCTGACGCACGGCTTCACGCTCGACGAGAACGGCCGCAAGATGTCGAAGTCGCTCGGCAACACCACCGAGCCGCAAAAGATCATCGCGCAGTCGGGCGCCGACATCCTGCGGCTGTGGGTGTGCGCGACCGACTATGCCGACGACCAGCGCATCGGCCCGGAAATCCTCAAGAACACCATCGAGACCTATCGCAAGCTGCGCAACTCGATCCGATGGATGCTGGGAACGCTGCATCACTTCAAGCCGGACGACGCCGTCGATTTCGCCGAGATGCCCGAACTGGAGCGGCTGATGCTGCACGAACTCGCCGAGCAGAGCGTCATCGTGCGCCGCGCTTACGCCGAGTTCGATTACAAGACCGTGGTCGCCAGCCTGTCCGCGTTCATGAACACAGAGCTGTCGGCGTTCTATTTCGACATCAGAAAAGACACGCTGTACTGCGATCCGCCATCGTCGACGGCGCGCAAGGCCGCGCTCACCACGATCGACATCATCTGCGATGCAATCCTGAAATGGCTGGCGCCGGTATTGAGTTTTACCGCCGAAGAAGCATGGCGGATGTACAAGCCCGACGCCGAACCGTCGGTGCATCTCACGCAGTTTCCGGAAGGATTCGCTGCGTATCGCGACGAGAAACTGGCCGCGAAGTGGGAAACGATCCGCAACGTCCGCCGTGTCGTCACCGGCGCGCTCGAGGTCGAACGCGCCGCCAAACGCATCGGGTCTTCGCTGGAGGCATCGCCGCTGATTTACATTTCGGACAAGGCGATCTTCGACACGCTGTTCGATGTCGATCTCGCCGAGATCTGCATCACGTCGAACGCGATGGTGACAAATGACGATGCGCCGACGGAGGCTTTTACGCTCAGCGATGTGCCCGGCGTCGCCGTCGTCGTCGAAAAAGCGGTGGGCGCCAAATGCGCGCGGTCGTGGAAGATTTTGCCCGACGTCGGCGAAGACCCCGAATATCCCGATGTGTCGTTACGCGACGCTCGCGCCCTGCGCGAATGGAAGGCGATGGGAATCGGCTCGATACCATGACCCCTCGTATCCGTGCCGGCTTCTTCACCGCGGTTGCGGTTCTGGCCGCCGATCAGGCCACAAAACTCTGGCTGCTGTTCGTGTTCGATATCGGCCGCCGGGGGACGGTAAACATCACGCCGTTTTTCGATCTGGTACTGGCCTGGAACATTGGAATCAGCTTCGGCTGGTTTCAGAGCGAAAGCGCCCTCACACAGGCGGTCCTGCTTGCCATCAAGGTCGTCGCGGTGGTGGTTTTGTCGATCTGGATGGCGCGCGCGCACACCCGAACCGCCACCATCGCGCTCGGCTTGATCATTGGCGGAGCCATCGGCAACGGCATCGACCGGCTGGCTTATGGGGCGGTGGTCGATTTCGCCCTGTTCCACGTCCAAATCGGCGCAAATACCTTCAATTGGTACGTTTTTAATCTGGCCGATACGGCAATTGTTGTCGGCGTGGCGGCTCTGTTGTATGACTCGTTCCTGAACGTCCCCGCCGTAAAAGCGCCCTGATCGCGGTCGAAACGACATCCGCGGCTTTGGGCGCGCTGAAAATGGCGATGACGCCCAGAATTTAACGGGAACAGCGCGATGCGCCAGATCAAAGCCGGCAGTTCGAGCAGGAAGAATGCATTGCCGCTCCTGCTTCGCACGTTTCGCTTGTCCGCCCTCGTCCTGGGCATCGGGCTCTTTGTAGCGAGTGGCGTCGCCCGCGCGGAGGATGACGACGACAGGTCCTTCGAAGACAGAATCATCGAAAACTTGATGGCCGGGCTCGGCGGCACCAATATGGACAACCGCGGCATCGAATATCGCGAGCGCTCTCCGCTCGTTGTTCCCCCAAGACTCGATCTGCCCCCGCCGGCCAGCGCCGCGAAGGCCGCGCCAAACTGGCCGAAGGATCCAGACGTACAGCGGCGCAAGGCCGCGGCCTTGGCCCGACAGCAAAGCAAAGTTAGTCCCGAGGAGTCCGCCCGCGTGTTGTTGCCGAGTGAAATGGCGGCACGACGCCCTAAAGGATCCAAGTCGAACATCGACTCGTCCGCACCCGGGGGGGGCGCCACTGACTCAATCCTTAGTCCGTCGCAGCTTGGCTATCACGGCGGATTAATGGGAATCTTCGGGAGTGGCACCAAGGACGAGAGCACCAAGTTCACGGGCGAGCCGACCCGGGATTCGCTGACGCAGCCGCCAAGCGGGTATCAGACGCCGTCGCCGAATTTTGCCTACGGCACCGGACCCAAGCAATATGTGGCTCCCAAGATCGATCCGTCTAACGGCAAAGTTATCGAATAGTTAAGGCTTTCTCTCAGCTTCGTGACGGTCTGCCGGCGTTCGCGCGGTGTATGTTGCCCACGACGTTTTCCGAACGTTTTGTTCGGTCCCAAATGACAGGTCATGATGCCTTTGCACCGTCTCGCCGCTTCCGTGGTCGCGCTTACGTTAGCTCTCTCAGCAAACGCTCAGGCTCAAACCACGGTCACCTCCGAACGCCCCGCCACATTCACGCTCGATAACGGATTGCAGGTCGTGGTGATCCCCGATCATCGCACGCCCGTGGTCACGCAGATGATCTGGTACAAAGTCGGATCGGCCGACGAGACGCCCGGCAAGTCGGGACTCGCGCATTTTCTCGAACATCTGATGTTCAAGGGCACCAGCAAACATCCGGCCGGCGAATTCTCCCAAACCGTGCTCAAGATCGGCGGCAATGAAAACGCGTTCACCGCCACCGACTATACCGGCTATTTCCAGCGGGTGCCGCGCGATCAGCTGGGATCGATGATGGAATTCGAAGCCGACCGCATGACCGGCCTGATCCTGAAGGACGAGAACGTGCTGCCGGAGCGCGACGTCGTGCTCGAGGAATTCAATATGCGCGTGGCCAACAATCCCGAGGCTCGCCTGAGCGAGCAGATCATGGCCGCGCTGTATCTCAACCATCCCTATGGCCGCCCCGTCATCGGCTGGCATCAGGAAATAGAGAAGCTCGATCGCCAGGATGCGCTGGCATTTTACAAGCGCTTTTACGCGCCGAACAACGCGACGCTGGTGATCGCCGGCGATGTCGATGCCAAGGAGGTACGTCCGATGGCGGAGCGTACGTTCGGAGTGGTTGCACGGCAGCCCGCGATAGCCGACCACCGCATGCGCCCGCAGGAGCCGACGCCGGCCGGACCCCGCACCGTCACTTTGGCGGACCCGCGCGTCGAACAGCCGAGTGTGCGGCGCTCCTACCTGGTTCCGTCAGCGACCACCGCAGCCGCCGGCGAAAGCGCGGCGCTGGACGTGCTGGCGCATCTGATGGGCAATGGCAGTAATTCCTACCTCTACCGCGCGCTCGTGATCGACCGGCCGCTCGCGATCAATGCCGGCGCCGGGTATCAGGGCACGTCGCTCGACGACACCCAGTTCACGATCTCGGTGTCGCCGAAACCCGGCGTGGAATTCGCAAGCATCGAGCAGGCCATTGACGGCGTGATTGCCGATGTCGGGAAAAACGCGGTGCGCGCGGAAGACCTGGAACGCGTTAAGACCCAACTGATCGCGGAGGCCATCTATGCGCAGGACAATCAGGCGACGCTGGCGCGCTGGTATGGCGCTGCGATAACCACCGGCTTGAGCGTCGATGACATCAGAAGCTGGCCCGATCACATTCGCGCCGTGACCGCCGAACAGGTCCGCCAGGCTGCGGAAAAATGGCTCGATAAAAAGCGATCGGTGACCGGTTTCCTAATCAAGGACACTACGCCGAAACGCGAGGAGAAGCGGTCGTGATCTCTGTTCGCACCTACGCGCGCCGCGGCGCGCTGGCGGCCCTCGCCTGCCTCGCTTTTATCGCCACGTCGCCAACCCCTTCGCGCGCCGCTGCCAAAATCCAGCATCTGGTCTCGCCCGGCGGCATCGAGGCCTGGTTCGTGCAGGATGCGACCGTGCCGCTGATCGCGATGGAATACGCGTTTGCCGGTGGCGCGTCGCAGGACCCGGCCGACAAGCCCGGCGTCGGAAATTTGGTCGCGGATCTGCTCGATGAAGGATCGGGCGATCTGGATTCCAAAACCTTCCATGAACGTCTGGAACGCCGCGCCATCGAGCTGAGTTTCAGCATCGCGCGCGACCAATTCCGCGGCTCGCTCCGCATGTTGAAGGATACCAAGGACGAAGCCTTCGAATTGCTTCGGACTTCGTTGACGTCGCCGCGGTTCGAGGCTGCCGACGTCGAGCGCATTCGCGCGCAGGTGTTGTCCGGATTACGGCGCGACACGTCCAACCCCGGCGCGCTTGCCGGGCGCAAGTTCCTGGAAATCGCCTACGGCAATCATCCCTATGGCAGACCAGCAACCGGCACGCTGGAGAGTGTTCCGGCGATAACGGTTGCCGATCTGAAAGACTATGTGGGCCATGTGCTCGCAAAGGACCAACTCAAGATCGCGGTGGTGGGCGATATCGACGGAGCAACGTTAGGAAAATTGCTCGATCAGACGTTTGGCGGACTTCCGGCGAAGGGCAACCTTGCCGCCGTGCCTGACATCGACGCGGTCAAGCCGCCGCAGCGCGCTTTCATCCCGCTCGACGTGCCGCAGACCGTCGTGACGTTCGGTGGGCCGGGATACAAGCGCGACGATCCGAACTTCATGGCCGCCTATGTGGTGAATCATATTCTCGGTGGCGGCACGCTGTCGTCGCGGCTTTATCACGAAGTCCGCGAGAAGCGCGGACTGGCCTATTCGATCTACGAATCGCTGCTGTGGATGGAACACTCGGCTCTGTTCATCGGCAACACCGGAACGCGCGCCGACCGCGCTGGCGAGACCGTCGAGGCCATCAACAAGGAAATCCGGCGCATCGCCGCGGAAGGACCGACCCAGCAGGAACTGGATGAGGCCAAGTCCTACCTCAAAGGCTCGCAGATGCTGGCCCTCGACACTTCGTCCAAGCTGGCTTCGGCGCTGCTGCAATATCAACTTGACCGCGTCGGCATCGATTATATCGAGAAGCGCAACGCCATCGTAGACGCGGTGACGCTCGACGACGCTAAAAAGGCCGCCCAGCGGCTGTGGGGACAAGGGCTCATCACCGTGATCGTCGGACGCCAGCCGCAGGCAGCCGCTCAGCCCGCAGCAGCCACACCGCCCGCAGCAAATTAGTTCTGTTCAGCTTCTCCACAACACTGACCTGATCCACGCGAAACTTTCGTCGTCGCGGGAGGCGCTCACCCTTGTGCGCCTCGAAGGATGGCCGCACATACGATGTCTCCATCCTTCGAGACTCGCCGAAGCCGGCGAGCGCCTCGGGATGACGTACCCGGTGCCACCATGCTGCGGATTACCCGCGATATTGTGATCTACGAAAACGACATTGAGATCAGTTTCGTCCGCGCATCCGGCCCGGGCGGGCAGAATGTCAACAAGCTCTCGACCGCCGCGCAACTGCGCTTCGATACGCGGCATATTGAGCTGGCGCCGGATGCCGCGGTGCGGCTGGACCGCCTTGCCGGCCAGCGCATGACCAAGGATGGCGTGATCGTCATCCATGCGCAACGTTTTCGCACCCAGGAGCGCAATCGCGCCGACGCCATCGATCGGCTGCTCGAGTTGCTGCGTCAGGCGTCGGCACGGCCGACGCCGCGCCGCGCGACGCGGCCGACGCTCGCATCGAAGAAACGCCGGTTGGAAGGGAAAAAGCGCCGCGGGGATATCAAGGCGAAACGCGGAGGAGGCGGCTTCGAAGAGTGACTTAGATTAACGGGCAAAACCTCGAATTTTTGGCCCGCCGGTATTCGTCGGGCCTAAACTGTAGAACCCCGCGAATCTCTTGAGTCCCCATGCCAATCCGCCAGCTTCCAGAAACCATCGTCAACCGCATCGCCGCCGGCGAGGTGGTCGAGCGCCCGGCGAGCGTGGTCAAGGAGCTGGTGGAGAACGCCATCGATGCAGGCTCAAGCCGTATTGACATTTTCACTGATGGCGGCGGGCGGCGACGGATCGGGATCACCGACGATGGCGACGGCATGACCCGCGCCGACCTCGCGATCGCGGTCGATCGCCACGCCACCTCGAAGCTCGACAACGAGGATCTGTTGCGCATCCGCACGCTCGGTTTTCGCGGCGAGGCGCTGCCCTCGATCGGCGCAGTAGCGAAGCTCGGCATCACCACGCGTCACGCCTCCGAGCCGCACGCGTGGTCGATAAGCGTCGAAGGCGGTGATAAGTCCCCGACCATGCCGGCTGCGCTTGCCCAGGGCACCCGCGTCGAGGTGAGCGACCTGTTTTATGCGACGCCCGCCCGGCTGAAATTTCTCAAGACCGACCGCACCGAAGCCGAAGCGATCCGCGACGTGGTGCGACGGCTCGCGATGGCGCGGCCCGATATCGCCTTCACACTGGCCGGCGAAGAACGGAGCCCCGTGACTTGGGCTGCCGCGCTGCCCAGCGCCGCCGGACGGCTGACCCGTCTCGGCGACATTCTGGGCGCGGATTTTCGCGCCAGCGCCATCGAAGTACGCAGCGAGCGTGAGGGCGTGACGGTCGAAGGTTTTGCCGCCGCGCCGTCGCTGACGCGCGCCAACGCGCTCGGACAATACCTGTTCGTCAACGGCCGCCCGGTCCGCGACAAGCTGATCATCGGCGCCGTGCGCGCCGCCTATTCGGACTATCTGCCGCGCGACCGTCATCCGGTGGTGGCGCTGTTCGTGACGCTCGACCCCGAGGGCGTCGACGCCAACGTGCATCCCGCCAAAACCGAGGTGCGTTTCCGCAATGCCGGGCTGGTGCGCGGGCTGATCGTGCATGCGCTCAAGGAAGGGCTTGCGCGCGAAGGCAAACGCACCGCCGCGAATAATGACAGCGCGGTGCTGGCGTCGTTTCGTCCCGCGTTTACTCCGCGCACCAACTGGGACTGGCGGCGCTCGCCGTCTTATCCAGCTGGCGCCATGCCGTCGTTCGCCGGCTCGGCTGCGACGGCTTTCGCCGAGCCGGGACAGGCCGCGTTCGATGTCGGCGCGCCCACCGCGGACGTGCGGCTCGAGCAGGCGCCCGCGTTCGATCTGCTTGATCGTCCACTGGGCGCGGCGCGCACGCAGCTTCACGAGACCTACATCGTGTCGCAGACCCGAGACGGCCTGATCGTGGTGGACCAGCACGCCGCCCACGAGCGCATCGTCTATGAGAAGCTGAAGGCCTCGCTGGAACGCAATGGCGTGCAGCGGCAGCTTCTTCTGATTCCCGAAATCGTGGAGCTCGACGAAGCCACGGTGGAGCGATTGACCGAGCGCGAACATGAACTGGCGTCGTTCGGTCTCGCCATCGAGGCGTTCGGGCCGGGCGCGGTCGCGGTGCGCGAGACGCCGTCGCTGCTTGGCAAGATCAACGCCGCCGCGCTGCTGCGCGATCTCGCTGAGCACATGACGGAATGGGACGAAGCGCTGCCGCTGGAGCGCCGTCTGATGCATGTCGCCGCGACCATGGCCTGCCACGGATCGGTGCGCGCCGGCCGCCGCCTTAAGCCCGAGGAAATGAACGCGCTGTTGCGCGAGATGGAAGACACGCCGAATTCGGGCCAGTGCAACCACGGGCGGCCGACTTATGTGGAACTGAAGCTCAGCGATATCGAGAAGCTGTTCGGGCGAAGGTGAATTCTTGCGCGAGTCTCTTTCTCACCCTCTGGCCTTGAGGGAGAGAGTGCCTGAGATGCGAAGCATCGAAGGCGGGTGAGGGTCAACCTATCGATAGGCCGCTACTCCTCACCCGTCTCCCTCAGGGGGAAGAGGGAAGAACTGCCCGCAAAAACACGAACTCCGTATCATCATAGGCACGGCGCTCGAGCTCCTCGAATCCCTCGGGCGCAGCAAACCCCGCCGCCTTGGATTCTTCCACCACCAGCAGTGCGCCAGGCGTCAACCATTTCCCATCGCGCAAAGAGGCAAGCGCCTTCTCGGCGAGCTTCCTGCCATAGGGCGGATCGAGAAACACCAGCGAGAATGGCTCGATCGGATGCGCCGGGCCGAGATCGCCGGCGTCGCGGCGATAGACCTTGGTGACGCCGCCGAGGCCCAACGACTCTACGTTGTTGCGCAACAGCGCGCGCGCCTCCGCGCCGTTGTCGATGAACAGCGCAAATGCCGCGCCCCGCGACACCGCTTCGATTCCAAGCGCCCCGGTGCCAGCGAACAGATCGAGCACGCGCGAATCCGCGACCGGATCGCCATAGGCGTGGATCAGGATATTGAACACGGCCTCGCGCAATCGGTCGGCCGTGGGCCGGATATCGCGCGACGACGGCGACGCGAGAGTGCGGCCCTTCAATCGCCCGCCGACCACGCGCATCAGTCGCTCGCGGATTCGTCTTTGGGTTTCAAATCGCGCTTGCCGTGATAGCCGCGCTGCGGCCGGCGCGGCGGGCCATAGCCATTGGCTTCGGCCTCGTTGCGTTCGCGCGCCTCCTCGCTGCCGGTGCGCTGCACCAGCACCCGGCGGCCCTTGCGGTCGGCGATCAGGCCATTCTTGGTTTTCGCCTTGCTGCCCTTCGGACGCAACGGCGTCCCATCACGTCCCAGCTTCGGCCCGGCCGCCACTGTTTCATCTTCCGGCGTGTCACGGGGCTCTCCGTGGGACGGTCTGGCGAAATCCGCGCCAGCAAGAATAGCGACCTTCTCGCCGAGCTGCTCGCGCAGCACCCGCGTCTTCACCTCCTCAACCTGCCCTTCTGCGAGTTCGCCTAATTGGAACGGACCATAGGACACGCGGATCAGGCGGTTCACCTCGAGCCCGAGGTGCGCCAGCACATTGCGCACTTCGCGGTTCTTGCCTTCGCGGATAGCAAATACCAGCCAGACGTTGGCACCCTGATCGCGCTCCAGTGTCGCGTCGATCGAACCGTATTTGACGCCGTCGACCTCGACGCCTTTTTTCAGTTCGTCAAGCTGGCCCTGCGTCACCTCGCCATGCGCGCGCACGCGATAGCGCCGCAGCCAGCCGGTATCCGGCAATTCCAGCACCCGCGCGAGGCCGCCATCGTTGGTGAGCAACAGCAAGCCTTCGGTGTTGAAATCGAGCCGCCCGATGCTGATCAGTCGCGGCAGCCCTTCAGGCAGATTGTCGAACACGGTCGGCCGCCCTTCCGGATCGGCATGCGTCGTCATCAACCCGCGCGGCTTGTGAAACATGAACAGGCGTGTGCGCTCGCGCTCCGGCAATGGCTTGCCATCGACGGTGATGACATCGTTGACGGTGACGTCAAGCGCCGGCGAATTGATCACGCGGCCGTTGACGGTGACGCGGCCCTGCACGATCCATTCCTCGGCATCGCGCCGAGAAGCGAGGCCCGCGCGCGAAACTACCTTGGCGATGCGTTCGCCGGATTTCTTTTCGCGCGGCGGACGGGGCGGACGCCGCTCCTCGGGATTGCGCTCGCGATAGGCGCCGCGCCCGCCGAACGCCGGACGCTTGGCGAACACCTTGCTGTCGTCCTCGTTGTCGCGGCGCGGTCGCTCGTCACGCGATTCGGAGCGTGGATGTTCCTGCCAGGCGTTACGCTCAGGGCGATCTCCGGGCGGGCGATCGAATTTTGGACGGTCGCTTCGCTCGCGCGGACGATCGAAGCGCGGACGATCGCCGGGCGGTCGATCCTCGCGCGGACGCGAAAAGCGCGGGCGATCAGCACCGCTGCGTTCCTCACGCGGCTTGTCGAAACGTGGTTTGTCGAAATTGCGCGCGCCGTCACGGGAAGGCCGAGAGTTGCGTCCGGCATGATCCGGCGCGCTGGCATCGCGCCGCTGCCACGGCTTCTCGTTGCTGCGATCCGCACCGGATTCCCTGTTACGATCGGGGCGATCTTCAAAGCTCTTGCGCGGACCACGGTCTCCGGGGCCGCTGTTGCGGTCCCTCGGCGCACCGCGAGAAAACTTTTTCTCACTGTCGAATTTTCGTTCTGGTCTATCGCTGTCTTTGCGGAAACCTTCGCCGCGCGGCGCGTCGGAGCGCTTCTCTCCGCCCTCGCCTCGCGGCGCATAAGGCCGCTTGTCACCGAATTTCTTGTCGCCACCGAACCGCCGGGCAGGACGCGCATCGCCGCGATCCGAGCGCGGCGTATAGGAACGCTTCTCACCGCTGCGGTCATCGCGATTGTAGGCCGGGCGCAGCGGACGATCATCGTCGCGGCGCGGCGGCGGACCCTCGCGCTTGCCGGCGTAAGGCTTGCCCGGGCCTTGATAAGGCTTCTTGCCGTAGGACTTTTTTTCAGAAAATCCGCCGCCTTCAGACCTGGCAACGTATGGCTTGTTTTCGCCATCGCTTTTTCCAGCAAAGCCGCGTTTCGCGAATTTTTTCTCGGGCCCGCGCGCAGCGCCGGAGCGGCCCTTGCCACCGAACGGTCTGTCACGCCGGCCGCGCGAGGAATCGTTGTTTTTATCGTTATCGCGGGGCATGAAAGAACTCGCTTCGAATTTATCCGGAATGGCGGTCAGGCTGATGGGGGCGGAAGTGCACAACGACAACGCGCGCTTTTGGTGCAAGGCGCATTCTCAGGCAAAGCCGGCGTCCACGTTTGCTGAATGCGCCCTCTTAGCAGAGTTTTTCGCGAGAAACGAGGCATGACCTTGCCATCTTTCATGGATTTGGCGCTGAAAGCTGCCGAAAGCGCCGGAAAGGACGGCGAAGTACCGATCGGATGCGTTGTTGTACGCGACAACGCGGTTATTGCGGCAGCGGGAAACCGTACCCTGAATGACCACGACCCGACCGCGCACGCTGAGATACTTGCGATCCGAGAAGCCGCACGCACGCTCGGCAGCGAGCGGCTGGCCGACTGCGACCTCTACGTGACGCTGGAGCCGTGCACGATGTGCGCCGCCGCGATTTCCTTTGCGCGGATACGCAGGTTGTATTACGGCGCGGCCGACCCAAAGGGCGGCGCGGTGGATTCCGGCGTGCGGTTTTTTGCTTCGCCGACCTGCCATCACGCGCCTGAGGTATATTCGGCGGTCGGCGAGACTGAAGCGGCGACGCTGTTGCGCGAGTTTTTCAAGGCGCGGCGATGAAAAACTCCCGCAGCGCCTTCGCGGTCGCCTCCGGATTTTCCTCGGTGAGGAAATGCCCAGAATCGATGGGTGCTCCGGCCACATTGGTCGCCCACTTCTTCCAGGTATCCAGCGGCGTAGCGGCGGCCTGCGCGATACCGGTTTCGCCCCACAGCGCCAGCATCGGAACCGTGATCTTCTTAGCCGCGTCATGGTCGGCCTTGTCGATGTCGAAGTCGGCAGTGGCGCCAGCGCGATAGTCCTCGCACATCGCATGCAGGCGGCTGGGATCGCGGAACGGCGCGAGATAATGCTCCAGCGCACGCGGATCGATGGCGTCGAGTGTTTTGGATTTGGTCTGGCTCGCCATCTTCTGCTTCAGGAAAAAATCCGGCGAGCCGCCGATCAGCGTTTCCGGCAACGGAAACGGCTGCGCCAGAAACGTCCAGTGATAGATTTTCAGTGCGTAGCGCCAGTCCATCTTGATCCAGTAATCGTAGGTCGGCAGGATATCCAGCACTGCCAGCTTCGACAGCCGGCCCGGATGATCAAGCGCCAGGCGATACGAGACGCGGCCGCCGCGGTCATGTCCCGCCAGTGCGAAATGGACGTGGCCGAGTTGCTCCATCGCATCGACTATCGTTCGCGCCATTGCGCGTTTGGTGTAGGGCGTATGTCTTGCATCGCTCTCCGGCATGTCAGACCAGCCGTATCCCGGTAGATCCGCGATGATCAGCGTGAATTTGTCGACCAGTTGCGGTGCGACGCGGTGCCACATCACATGCGTCTCGGAGAAACCATGCAGCAGCAACAGGGGTGGCCCCTTGCCACCGACGCGCGCGAAAATGCGTCCCGATCGGGTATTGATCCATTCGGAAGCGTAGCCGGGAAAGAGGTCGGCGAGGTCGGGCATGGTTCGGACGCTCCGTTGAATATGTACGCGCGAGACAATTTAGGAGTATGACCTTCATCAAGGTCAACAACAAACCAGAACGGGAAAACGTCATGGCCATCGATTTCGAGATTCCGCCGGAAGCAAAGGCGATCCGCGAGAAAGTGCGACAGTGGGTCCACGACGAATGCATTCCCGCCGAAAAGGAACTGGACGACAAGCCGCTCGACGACGTACTCGGCAAGCTGCGTACCAAGGCGCGCGCGCAGGGGCTGTGGTGCCCGTTCATCCCGAAAGATTATGGCGGCATGGGCCTCGGCCCGCTCGCCAACGCGCTGGTGCAGATGGAGCTCGGCGAAAGCTCACTCGGCGCGCTGTCGATGAACACGCAAGGGCCGGACGACGCCTCGATGCTGACAATTCTGGCGCACGGCACTGACTATCAGAAGGAAAAATTTCTCAAGCCGCTACTCAACGGCGACAAGCGCATCTGCTTTTCCATGACGGAAAAGGCTTCTGGCGCCGACGCCACGGGCATGCAGACCCGCGCCGTGAAAGACGGCAACGAGAACTACATCATCAATGGCGAGAAGTGGTTCACCTCCTCGGCGAGCGTCGCCGACATCGCGCTTGTGATGGCTAAGACCGATCCCGACGCGCCGCGCCACAAGCAGTTCTCGACCTTCATCGTGGAGTTGCCGAACCCCGGTTACAACATCAAGCGCAACGTCAAAAACATGGCGATCGAAGGCGCGCATTACGACGAGCTTTCCGGCGGTCATTCCGAGATCGAGATCAAGGATTTGAAAGTGCCGGCCGACAATCTGCTCGGCGGCGAAGGCAACGGCTTCAATATGGGCCAGCACCGTCTGGCCTATGGCCGTCTGCGCCACGGCATGCACAACATCGCCAAGGCGCAGCGCGCGCTCGACATGGCGACCGCGCACGTCACCAAGCGCTCGACCTTCGGCGTGATGCTGTCGGATCGCCAAGCCGTGCAGTTCATGCTGGCCGATTGCGCGGCGGAACTCTACATGGCGCGGCTGATGCTGCTGCACATCGCCTACAAGGCGGAAAAAGGGCTCGACCTGACGCAGGAAAACTCGATCGCAAAGGTGTTTCTGGCGCACATGGTGCACAAGGTGGTGGACACCGCGATCCAGCTGCACGGCGCGCTGGGCTACAGCCAGGATACCGTGCTGGCCAAGTGGTACACGCAGATTCGCTCGCAGCGGCTGGTCGACGGACCAGACGAGGTGCACAAGTGGCGTGTCGGCCGCAACGTCATCAAGGCGTTCAAGCAGCACGGCACCACGGCATCGGCCGCGGGCGGCGATCTGATTTAGTTACGGCACAGCGAGGCCGTCATCCTGAGGCGCGAGCCCATCGGTGCACTAGCACCGCTGGGCGAGCCTCGAAGGATATCGATCGTGGCCCATCCTTCGAGACGCGCGCTAATGCGTGCTCCTCAGGATGACGGCGGATTTGGCGCTAGCGCTTTTCACGCTCCCTTGCCACCGCCTGCCAGCCGATGTCGCGGCGACAGAAGCCATCAGGCCATCTAACCCGATCGACGGCGTCGTAAGCTCGGCGCTGCGCCTCGGCCACCGTCGCGCCTAACGCGCAGACGTTCAGCACGCGGCCGCCACTGGCGAGGATATGGCCGTTCTTCGCTACCGTTCCGGCGTGGAAGATTTCAACATCTTCAATCGTCGCGGCCTCGTCCAAGCCTTCGATGCGCGTGCCTCTGACATAGCCGCCGGGATATCCCTTTGTCGCCATCACTACGGTCAACGCGGCCTCCGGGTACCAGCGCACATCGAAATTCCTGAGTTGTCCGTCGACGGATGCCAGCAGCGCGGGCACGATGTCCGACATCATCCGCAGCATCAGCACCTGGCATTCAGGATCGCCGAAGCGAACATTGTATTCGAAAAGTTTCGGCCCTTCTTTCGTCAGCATCACGCCGGCATACAATACCCCCCGATATGGCGTGCCCCGCGCTTTCATGCCCGCAACCGTCGGCAGGATGATCTGCGTCATGATCGCGTCGTGAATGTCCGGGGTTACGAACGGGGTCGGCGAATAAGCACCCATGCCGCCGGTGTTCGGCCCTTGATCGTTGTCGAAGACGCGCTTGTGGTCCTGCGCCGATGCGAGCGGAATGGCCGTCTCGCCGTCGCATAGCGCAAAGAAACTGATTTCCGTGCCCTGCAGGAATTCCTCGATCACGACTTCCGCGCCGGCCGTGCCAAACGCGCCGTCGAACATCACGGAGACGGCTGCTTCTGCTTCGGCAATTGTCGTTGCGACGACGACGCCCTTCCCGCCGCGAGGCCATCGGCCTTGACGACGATCGGCGCGCCCTGCCCGCGTATGTATGCCAGCGCATCGGCGGCATTGCTGAAACGGCCGTATGCGCCCGTCGGAATGCCAAACTCGGTGCATAGGGCCTTGGTGAATCCCTTAGAGCCTTCGAGCTGTGCTGCGATTTTGCCCGGGCCAAATGCTTTGATGCCGGCGGCGGCGAGGTCGTCGATGATGCCCGCGGCCAGCGGCGTCTCCGGGCCCACCATGACCAGATCCACCGCGTTGGCACGGCAGAAACCGGTCACCGCGGCATGATCGGCCGATTTCGAGCGCCACGCATTCCGCTTCTTGCGCGATGCCGGCATTCCCCGGCGCGCACCAAAGTTTTGTCAGCAATGGAGACGCGGCAATCTTCCACGCCAGCGCGTGTTCGCGGCCGCCGGAGCCAAGCAGAAGGATGTTCATAAAATACCGCCGAGAGGGGGTTTCTGATGGTCTGGGAAGGGTTTAGCATGGTAATGCGTCGTCGCAACAGAAGCGAAATTGCATGCCTCCGATAGCAGTCGAAGCCCTTATCAACGCGCCGGAATTCACGGTGTCCGAGCTCTCCTCCGCGCTGAAGCGAACGGTGGAGGATGCCTACGGCCATGTCCGCGTGCGCGGTGAAATTTCCGGCTTTCGCGGGCCGCATTCTTCCGGGCACTGCTATTTCGCGCTGAAGGATGAGAACGCCAAGATCGAGGCGGTGATCTGGAAGACGACCCATCTCCGGATGCGATTCAAGCCGCAGGAAGGCCTCGAGGTCATCGCGACGGGTAAGCTCACCACGTTCCCCGGTTCGTCGAAATACCAGATCGTGATCGAGTCGATCGAGCCCGCCGGGGTCGGCGCGCTGATGGCCCTGATGGAGGAGCGCAAGCGCAAGCTGGGCGCCGAGGGACTGTTCGATGAGGCGCGCAAACAGCTTCTACCGTGGCTGCCCGAGGTGATCGGCGTGGTGACCTCGCCAACAGGCGCCGTGATCCGTGACATCCTGCACCGGCTTAAGGATCGTTTTCCCCGCCGGGTGCTGGTTTGGCCGGTGCGGGTGCAGGGGGAAGGTTCGGCCGAACAGATCGCCGCGGCGATACGCGGGTTTCAATGCACTGTCTGAAGGAGGAAAAATTCCGCGGCCCGATTTGCTCATTGTTGCCCGCGGCGGAGGCTCGCTGGAAGACTTGTGGTCTTTCAACGAGGAGATCGTGCTGCGCGCCGCAGCCGACAGCATGATTCCGCTGATATCGGCGGTAGGCCACGAGACGGATATCACACTGCTGGACTTCGTCGCCGACAGGCGCGCGCCGACGCCGACCGCCGCGGCCGAGATGGCGGTGCCGGTTCGTGCCGAATTGTTCGTCCGGATCTCAAACTGTGCACGGCGCACGATGGTGTGCTGGCAGCGCAGCCACGAAGGCCGCCGCAACGAACTGCGCGCCGCGGAGTCGCGCCTTGCCCTCGGCCGGCGAGTTGCTGGCGATACCAAGGCAACGGCTCGATAGCGCCGCAGCGTGCCTGCCGCGGGGATTGAAAGCCAATACGCACGCACATCATCGCCGCTTCTCAAAGGTCAGCGCGGGGCTGACTTTGCGGGTGCTGCATGCGCAAGTCGCTCATGCAGCGCAACGGCTGACCGTGAACGGCGAACGCATCAAGCATTGCGCGCGGGCATTGATGCGTCATCGCCGCGAACGTTTCGCAGGGCTGGAAATCCGTTTGCGGGCGTCAAAGCTCGCCAATGCACAGAGCCAGCGCAATCGCATCGCCCGCGACCGCGAACGTACGCTGCGATTGGGCGAACGGGCGCGCCGCGCGCTTGAGACAGCGATCCTGCGTCAACAGGCTCGCGTAGAGCTGACCGGACAGTTGCTGTCGGCGTTGTCGTATCGCGGCGTGCTGTCGCGCGGTTTTGCACTGGTGCGGGACGAGTACGGCGTGGCGGTTCATGCCGCCGCCGCCGTCGGACCTCGCGCGCGTCTGGACATCGAATTTTTCGATGGCCGCGTTGAGGCGGTTGCAGAGGCGGACCGTGCTGTGGCCGCGCCAAGCGCAACTTCCGCTCCGCGGCTGAAGCTTGCCTCATCGCGACGTGTCGTCAGGTCTGCCGATCAAGGCAATTTGTTTTAAGCGGCGAGCGGGTTGAAATGGCCTGTTGGGGCGTTGATGACACCCCAAGGATTAACCTTAATAGCGGTCTAAGGAATTGAATTTCCCGTCATTTATGCCATCGTGCGCGCGATCAAAAAGACGCGGTTAAGGGAATTTCATGGCGAAGCCAGTTGTAATTGTTGTCGGCGCAGACAAGGGAGGCGTCGGCAAAACCACCGTCTCCCGCACCGTGCTCGACTATTTCAGCGCCAACAACATACCGACCCGCGCCTTCGATACGGAATCGCCGCGCGGCACCCTGAAGCGCTTTCATCCTGACATAACCGAGATCGTCGACATGACGACGACCTCGGATCAGATGAAAATTTTCGATACGTTGAATTCTGCGGCGCCTTCTGTCAGCGTGATTGATGTCCGCGCCGGACTGCTTTCGCCGACCCTGGCCTCTTTGCGCGATATCGGATTTCTCGATGCGGCGAAGTCAGGGCAAATCACCTTTGCGGTGTTTCACATCCTGGGCCCCTCAATCGCCTCATTGGACGAAATCGCCGAGACGGCCAACTTCATGCAGGGAGCGAAATATTTCCTGGTGAAGAACTTCATCAATAACACCAGCTTCTTCGAGTGGGATCAGGCGACCTAAAATTCCTATTTCCACCGTATCCAGGACGCTACCGAGATCACAATCCCGAAGCTGAACGAAATGGCCTATGAGCAGGTCGAAGTCGCCTCGGTGCCCTTTCTGAAATTCGTCGCCAACAAGGGGGTGCACGACGAGGCCGCAAATTATTCGTTCGTGCTGCGCGGCTACGTTCGGCACTGGCTGGCCAATGTCTGGAGCGAGTTCGACCGCATCAAGCTGACCGAGTTGGTCAACTCCAAGGAAAAATCCTCTCGTACCAGCGGCAGCGAAAAACAGTAACCTGCGGTTAGAAATATTATTCAGCTGGCCGGTCGTCTTATTTTCCCGATATATGGCCGATGCAACGCACGCCCGTCTATATCGTCTGCTCGCCACGTCCCAACGTGGGAAAGACCCTGGTTGCGCGGCTATTGAGCGAGTTTCTGCTGCTGCAGCGTGGCGCCGTTGCGTGTTTCGACATCAATCTCAAGGAGCCTTCGCTTCTCGACTACCTGCCCGACATCACCGAGACCGCCGAGATCGATGACACATTCGGGAAGATCGCCCTGATGGATCGCCTGATCGTACATGACAACATCGCCAAGGTGCTCGATCTCGGATTTCATGCCTTCGACGAATTCTTCAAAATGTCCGACGAGATCGGATTCATGAAAGAAGCCGCGCGGCACAGCGTCGCTCCGATCATCCTGTTCGTTGCGGATACCGATCGCGTCTCGGCGCGCGGTTACGCGACGCTGCACCGGCAGACGCCGGACCGTGCGCTGGTGACGATCGACAACGAATTCGTGTTGCGCGGCGAGTTGCCTGTTGCCTTCGCCGAAGGCCGTATCATCGGCAATCGGCGCGCTGCCGGTATTTCTGAAGACCTATATCGATCGACTCAAATTCTCGTTCACCGATTATCTGCGCACGGAGAAGGACACCTCGACCGAGCTGCATCAATGGATCCGCAAGAATTATGCAAGCTTTCGCGGCGCTGGAGATGAGCGTGAGGACGTAAAGCCCGGTTTCAATGGCCCTCGAACGTCATCAGCGTACGAACGGGAACGCCCATCGCCCGCAATTTCGCCGCGCCACCGAGATCAGGCAAATCGATGATAAAGCAGGCAGCCAGCACGTTGGCGCCGATCTGACGCAGCAGCTTCACCGCACCCTCGGCAGTGCCGCCGGTGGCAATCAGGTCGTCGACAAGAATGACCTGTTCGCCGGGATGAATGGCGTCGGCATGCATTTCCATATGATCGAGCCCGTATTCCAGCGAATAGGCGATGCTCACGGTGGTGTGTGGCAGCTTGCCCTTCTTGCGGATCGGCACAAATCCCGCGGATGTCTGGTGCGCCACGGCGCCGCCGATGATGAAGCCTCGCGCTTCGATGCCGGCGACCTTGTCGATCTTCGCGCCGGCCCATGGGTGCACCAATTCATCGACCACGCGGCGAAACGAGCGGGCATCGCCTAGCAGCGTGGTGATGTCGCGAAACATGATTCCCGGTTTTGGGTAATCGGGAATGGTGCGAACGACGGATTTCAGATCGTGGTCGAGATCGGGGGTCATGTCAGCTCTTCCAAAAATGATTGTCGCAATCTCACCGGGAGCTCCCCTCCCCTTGCGGGGAGGGAGACAGACGAAACGCGTTCTCCACGATACGCAGCCCCACCTCGCCGCCGAGCGACATCAGCAACTCCGGATGAAACTGCACGCCGCCGACCGGAAGCGTCTTGTGCTCGATCGCCATGGCCACGCCATCTTCCGTGCTCGCCGTTACGCTCAGCACGTCGGGCATGCTGTCGCGTTCGACATGCAGCGAATGATAGCGTCCGATCACGATTTCATTGGGCAGGTTCTGCATCAGCCGCCCGCCGCGCACCTGAATCCGTGATGGTCTGCCGTGAGCCGGTTGGCCCAATTGCCCTAGCTGCCCGCCGTAATACTCCCCGATCGCCTGCACGCCGAGACAGACGCCGAAGATCGGCAGCTTTTTCTCCAGCGCACTGCCGATGGTTTTCGCGATGCCGAAATCCTCCGGACGCCCGGGACCCGGTGACAGCACCAGCAAGTCGTAGTTTTGAGCCTTCAGCATATCCAGCGCATGGATGTGCCGAACAACCGTGACGGTAGCACCGACCTGACGAAAGTAATCCGCCAGCATGTGGACGAAGCTGTCGTCATGATCGATTAGCAGCACGCGCTTGCCGGAGCCTGACGCATCGGGCGCGAACGTGGACAACGGCTTCGGTGGATCGCCGCGCAACGCCTGAAATAGTGCCGCGGCCTTGACCTGGCATTCGCGGTCCTCGGCGGCGGGATCCGAGTCGAACAGGCACGTTGCGCCGACGCGCACTTCGGCAAGGCCATCCTTCATCCGGATCGTGCGGATGGTCAGGCCGGTGTTGATGCTGCCGTCGAAATTGACGCAACCGATCGCCCCAGCATACCAGCGCCGCGACGAGCGCTCGTTGTCTTCTACGAATTGCATCGCCCATAATTTCGGTGCGCCGGTCACGGTGACCGCCCATGCGTGGGTAAGGAACGCGTCGAGTGAATCAAAGCCGGGCCGCAAGATGCCTTCGACATGATCGACCGTATGGAACAATTTCGAATAGGTCTCGATCTGGCGGCGGGCAAGCACCTTGATGCTGCCGGGTACGCAGACCCGCGCCTTGTCGTTGCGGTCCACATCCGTGCACATGTTGAGTTCGAATTCGTCCTTCTGCGAGTTGAGTAGCTGACGGATCTGCTCAGCGTCGCCGATTGCATCGACGCCGCGCGCGATGGTGCCGGAAATCGGGCAGGTCTCCACTCGCCGCCCGTCGGAGCGCACAAACATCTCGGGCGACGCCGCCACCAGAAATTCGCCATCGCCGAGATTCATCAGCGCGCCGTAAGGCGATGGGTTGATGACGCACAACCGTTGAAAGACCTCGGCCGGCGAACGCTCGCAGGGCTCGGCGAACAACTGACCCGGCACGGCTTCGAACAGATCGCCCCGCGCGAACGCCGCGCGCGCGGTCTCGACCGTGGCCTGATACTCGCCGGGGGCGTGGTCGGCAAATCCCTGCCGCGGCGTCTTTACGTAAGCGCTTTCAGCGGCGTCGCGCGGCAGGCCTTCGGTTGACCTGCCTTTCCAGGCAAAATCGTAACTCAGAATGACGCCACGCCCGGTGGCACGGTCATAGGCCAGCAGCCGATCTGGCACGTAGAGCACGATGTCGCGCTGGTCGCTTTCGCGCGCGCGCTTTTGCTTAAGGTCTTCCATCTGAAACACGAGGTCGTAGGCGAACGCACCGAACAATCCGAGCATCGGGTCGGACGGCGAGCCAAGCGTCGCAACGAGGTCGCGCACCAGCGACATCACGCTGGCGCGCCGCGTGCGCTGATCCTCGTCCACCGGCGCATCGCCGCGCAGGATGTGGCCCGCCAGGCGCGTGGAGTTTCTCTCGGAAATGACGATGCATGGCTCGCGCAAGGTATCGCCGAGAAATGCGATCAACACCTCTCCCCGCACGTTGAGCGCTTCGAGTGAAAAGTTTGAACCGGCCGTTTCCAGCCGCAGCGGCGGATCGGAGAACCCCAGGTCGAAGCTCTCATAACGGCCGGGGACGGTGGTACCCGACGACAGCACCACGCCGCGGCGGCGGTCCAGCAGGTCGATCAGGTCGTCGAGCTTGCTGGCCCCACCGGTGAAATGCTCCACCGCACGCGATACGGCCAATCCACCGGCGGTGCGGTATTCTTCCTGCGCGGGGAGCGAGAAAACAGTCCTGTTCATGTGATCCTCTTGGCTTCTATTACGAAACTTGCCGAGGGAACGCCACACAGGACAAACTAAAAGGCCGTCGCACCTGCGATGACGGCCTTCGACGATCAAGAAAAAAAATAAATCGCACCGGCCAGCTTTAGAAGCTGCGCCACCAGAGACGGGAGTTGCGGACCACGGTGCTCATGGCGGGGAGGTCATCATTCGGCACTTGTTATGTCAAGTGATGCTGCCGTTGCTACCCGAGCTGCTTTTTGAAAAATTCCGTCGCCCGGCTCCAGGCAAGTTCGGCGCATTGGCGGTCGTGCGCGGACATGCGCTGCTCGTTGACGAAGCCATGCTCGGCTTCGTAGCGGAAAAATTCCGCGTCCTTGCCCGCGGCCTTCAGGCCCTTCTCGAAGGCCTCGACCACTGAAGGCGTGCACCAGTCGTCCTTGCTGGCGAAATGGCCCTGCAGCGGAATATTCACATCCGCAGGCTTCGCCGCCTGCTCCGGCGGAATGCCGTAGAACGCCACGCCCGCGGTGAGCTCGGGTATTTTCGTCGATCCGATGATCGTCACCGCGCCGCCCATGCAGAATCCGGTGAGGCCAACTTTCGCGCCGTTGCGCTTGAGGTATTGCACCGCGCCGCGCACCGTCTGCGTCGTCGCATCCATGAAATCGAGCGAGGCCATTTCTTTGTTCGCGGCGTCGGTGTCGTGATAGGGCACGACGACGCCTTTATAGAGATCGGGCGCCAGAGCATCGAAGCCGGCCACCGCGAACCGATCGCAGAGGCCCTTGATCTGGTCTTGAAGGCCCCACCATTCCTAAATCACAACGACACCCGGCGCGTTGCCCCGCGCGGCATTGGCGAGATAACCCTTGGCATCCCTGCCGTCGGGGCGCTTGAACGAAATACTGGTGCCCATGATATCTGCTCCCTAGGTGTTTTCTGAATTATTGGAAGCCATTTTGGCCGCAGCGCTCCGTGAACGCAATCTCTTGTGTCACGATCAATAAAAAAGCCCCCGCGGGGGCTTTTTCGAAATGGTGCCGTGCGTCTCGCTCAATGCGCGTCGGCCCAGACCTTCTTCTTGGTGAAGTAAAGCAGGCCCGTGAACAGGATCAGGAACACCATGACCTGCAGACCCATCCGCTTGCGTTCTTCCAGATGCGGCTCAGCGGTCCACATCAGAAACGTGGTGACATCCTTAGCGTACTGCTCCAGCGTCGCCGGCGATCCGTCATCGAACGTCACCTGGCCATCGCTGAGTGGCTTCGGCATCTTGATGGCGTGGCCGGGGAAATATTTGTTGTAGTAGGAGCCGTCAGGCAGCTTGAAATCCGCCGGCGGCGGATCGACAAAACCCTGCAACAACGCATCGACATAATTCGGGCCCTGCTCCTGGAACTGGGTGAAAAAGTCGAAGACAAATCTCGGGAAACCGCGCTCGTAGGAGCGCGCTTTGGCGATCAGCGAAAGATCGGGAGGCAGCGCGCCGCCATTCGCCGCGCGGGCGGCCTGCTCGTTCGGAAACGGTGAAGGAAACCTGTCGGCAGCGCGGCCCGGGCGCTCGAACATCTCGCCCGCGTCATTGGGGCCGTCCTGCACCTTGGCCTCGGAAGCAACTGCTGCCGCCTGCGCGATCGTGAAGCCGGGACCGCCGGGATCGGCGAGGTTGCGGTAGGAAATCAGTTGCATCGAATGGCAGGCCGAGCAGACTTCCTTGTAGATTTTGTAACCGCGCTGCAACTGCCCGCGATCGAACTTGCCGAGGGGGCCGGCGAATGACCATTTCTGCGACGGCGGCGTTTCCTGATGTTCTTCTGCGCGGGCGTTCTGTGCGCTGCCGGCGAACAGCGCGCCCGCCACCGTCAACGCAATGATGGTGGAAACCATCGGTTCTTTAAGCGTGCCGGTTTTCGCCAGCACGTCGTCTGCGATCGAATTCGGCACCGGACGAGGACGCTCGATCCGGCTAAGCAGCGGCAATACAATAATGAAGTAAGCGAAATAGCAGAACGTGAGAACCCGCCCAGCGATAACGTAAATGCCTTCCGGCGGCTGCGCGCCGAGATAGCCCAGCAGGATGCATACGGCGACGAAAATCCAGAAGAACTGCTTCGCCAGCGGGCGATATTTCGACGATTTGGTGCGCGCCGTATCGAGCCATGGCAAAAACGCCAGAATGACGATCGCACCAAACATCCCCACCACGCCGGCAAGCTTGTTCGGGATGCTGCGCAGGATCGCGTAGAACGGCAGGTAATACCATTCGGGCACGATGTGCGCGGGCGTCACGCCGGGATTGGCGGGAATGTAGTTGTCGGCGTCGCCGAGATAGTTCGGCATGTAGAAAATGAACCACGCAAAGAAGATCATGAAGCACGACAGGCCGAACGCATCCTTGATGGTCGCGTAGGGCGTGAACGGCACGGTGTCTTTTTCGGTTTTCGGCTCGACGCCCGCGGGATTGTTCTGGCCCGCGACATGCAGCGCCCACACATGCAGCACCACGACGCCGGCGATCACGAACGGCAGCAGATAGTGCAGCGAGAAGAAACGGTTCAGCGTCGGGTTGCCGACGGAGTAACCGCCCCACAACAATGTCACGATGCTCTCGCCGAAATAGGGGACCGCGGAGAACAGATTGGTGATGACGGTGGCGCCCCAGAAGCTCATCTGGCCCCACGGCAGCACGTAACCCATGAAGCCCGTCGCCATCATCAAGAGATAGATGATGACACCGAGGATCCAGAGGATTTCCCGTGGCTCCTTGTACGACCCGTAATAGAGACCGCGCAGCATGTGGATGTAGACGGCAATGAAGAACATCGACGCGCCGCTCGCGTGCATATTGCGCAGCAACCAGCCGTAGTTGACATCGCGCACGATGCTCTCAACCGACTTGAACGCCATGTCGACATTCGGCGTGTAATGCATTGCCAGAATGACGCCGGTGAGAATCTGCACGCCGAGCATCATCGAAAGGATGGCGCCGAACGTCCACCAGTAGTTCAGGTTGCGCGGTGTTGGATACGCCACGAACGAGGAGTGGACGAGACCTATGATCGGAAGACGCCGTTCGATCCATTTCAAGGCGGGATTGGTCGGCTGGTAGTCGGATGGTCCGCTCATGATGCGATCCTGTAGAATTAGTGCGGCGACGCAAACGGGAAAGGACGTCAGCCGATCTGGATTTTGGTATCGGAAACGAACTGGTACGGCGGGACCGCGAGGTTGGCCGGCGCGGGTCCCTGCCTGATACGGCCGGAGGAATCGTACTGCGAGCCATGGCAGGGGCAGAAAAATCCGTCGTAATTGCCCTCGTGGGCAATCGGGATGCAGCCGAGGTGGGTACAGATCCCAATCACGACCAGCCATTGGTCGTGGCCGTCCTTGACACGTGCCTCGTCAGGCTGCGGATCGGGCAGGCTTGAAACGGAAACTGCGCGGGCTTCGTCGATCTGCTTCTTGGTGCGGTGGCTGATGTAAATCGGCTTGCCGCGCCAGAAGACCTTAATGTCCTGACCTTCCGCAATCGGCGTCAGATCGACTTCGATCGGCGCGCCGGCGGCGATGGTGGAGGCATCCGGATTCATTTGGGTAACGAACGGCCAGAGGGTGGCTACACCACCCACCGCAGCAGCGGCCCCCGTCGCAACAAAGAGGAAATCACGGCGTGAGGGATGATCCGCCGAAGACGCTGTCGTCACGATTCCAAGCCCTTTCTTATCTGCAGCCGGCAGAACCAACTTTGGCACGCTCAATGAGAATTACCAAAAGCAAGACGCCCGCGCCCGCGATCCCGCGGTGGCAGAAGGAGCGCTCGTCGCCGTCAATCGGGCAGCAACGCGCAGTCCAGAATCGTTCTATTGGCACCCTTGCCGGACGAGCGCAAGCCCGCTATCGGCTGACTTTCATGCAATGCACTAAATCCATGCGCAGCCGGGATTTACGAGACTTGTCATAAGGGCATCGAGGAAGTTTGCCGAATGCAGATTGCACTTTTCCAGCCCGACATTCCGCAGAACACCGGAACGATTCTGCGGCTGTGCGCGTGCCTGAAAGTTGAAGCCCATATCATTGAGCCGGCCGGGTTCCCGGTCTCCGACCGCCATTTCCGCCGCGCTGGAATGGACTACCTTGATGAAGTCACCATCACGCGTCACGATTCATGGACAAAATTCGAGCAGTGGCGCCGCGAAAAACAATACCGCCTGATCCTGTTCTCCACCAAGGGCAACGCTTCGTACCTCGATCATCTCTACGCGGCTTCCGACGTCCTGCTGTTCGGCCGCGAGTCCGCGGGCGTGCCCGACGAGGTCGTTGCCGCCGCCGATAGCCGGGTGGTGATCCCGATCGAGCCAGGAATGCGCTCGCTCAATGTCGCAATGGCCGTGGCGATGGCGCTTGGCGAAGCGTTGCGCCAGACGAGGTGAGGGGCTGACACAATGTTTATCGCCGTACATAAAAAGAAGGCCCGCAAAGCGGGCCTTCGAGAATTCGACGTGAGGTATTGAAGCGATCAGGCAGCCTTGCTGGCAGCAGTCATCGCGTCCTTGTTGTAGGACGCAACCTTGGAGAAATTCTCCTGCGCCTTCTTCGAGCCGTCGGAGACGAGCTGGCCGACATACTCAGCCGTCGACTTCGCCCGCGACATGAACACTTCGCCGCGTGCGCGAACCATGTCGGACTGAATCTGAATGGCTTCGTTGAGCGACGTGGCGGATGCGAGCCTGTCGATGCCTGAGAAAAACGCCTCGGCATCCTGATAGAGGGCTTCCTGGATGTTGCGGCTGATCTTGGCGGCTTCGCTGACCGAACCTGTAACGGCGGTCTCGATCGCAGCGGTCACCTTCTCAGAACCGGCGTGCAGATCGGCGGCGCGGTCCTTGGCAGTGCCGGCAGCGCGCTTCACGAAGTCACGGGCAGCCTCGGGAACTTCCATGATCTGAATGTTCTTGAGCGCGTCGGTGACCGGCGCAAACGCGCCCTTGAAGCTGTTCAGCACGGAATTGGTTTCGGTTTCGGTGGTCATGGGGCTTCTCCATCCTCGGGTTGAGCTATGGGCTCACCCCGTCCGTAATTGGCCCGGGGCAAGAGCTTTATGCCATGGTAAATGGTGCGACGCAATATCAATGTTGCACCGCGACATCACGAAGCCGTGAGCGTTGTATTATTGGGGCATTTGTCCGATAAACCAGCGTTCTAATGCTGAACGGCACCCGGCAGCCCGTAGGCTTCCATCTGGGCTCTGACCTGCGCCACGTTGTGCCCAAGCACCACGATGTCGTGCTTCCGGCCGGAAACATCACGCACGTGATTTTGCAGCAGAGCTTCAGCCTTGAAGCCGAGGCTCTCAAACAGCGCAATCGCGCCCTGCTGGTCCACCGTCATCTGCACCGAAAGCTTTTCGAGGCCAGCGCTCAGCGCCAGCGCGAACGTTTCCTGCGACAGCGCCCGCCCCACCCCAAGTCCGCGCACGTCCGTCGAGACGACCATTCTGATTTCGCCGACATGCGGCGACCACGAATGCGGATCGCGGACAATGGTGCCGCATCCAACCACCGTGCCGGCCTTCACCGCCAGCAGGCTCGTGATCGCGCCGCGCCCGATCTCCTTGATCCACGCCGAGAGCACCTTCGGCTCGCTGATGTTGCGCGGCAGAAACAACAGATCATGCGTGGGCAATTTTTGCGCGAAGGCCAATGCCGCTGCTTCGTCCGACGGCGCCATCAGCCGAAACTCTATGTCGCCCGCCTCGGTCTTGACGCGGCGCGGATAGGAACGTGCTTCGCTGCTCATGTCGATCTCTCACCTAACCAGGAATCCAGTTTCGGCCACAGCCGCTTGATCGCGTTGGCGCCGGCGACAAGGCTGACATGACCGCCTTTCAGCATCACCTCTTCCTTGTCTTTTGAGCCGACCTTCGGAATCAAATGTTTGGCGGCATCGTAGGGCACGATGTGATCGTGCTCAGCCACCGCGTGCAGAATCGGCACTTTGATTTTTGAAATATCCGCCGCCCGCCCGCCGACCGACATGGTGCCGTTGAACAGCTTGTTGTCCCACATCAGATCTTTGGTGATCGTGCGGAAGTATTCGCCCGCCAGTGGCAGCGTGTCGTTGGCCCAACGGTCGAACATCCGGTAGGATTTGACGAACTCATCGTTCCAGATGTTTTCCCACAGTTGAATCTGTCCCGTCACTTTCGCTGCCGGCCGCAGCATGTCGAACGACGACAAGATCATTTCGGGTGGAACGTTGCCAACGCTGTCAATCAGCCGGTCGACGTCGAAATAACGCTTGTCGGAAAAATTCTGGAACAGCTTCATCTCGCGAAAATCGATCGGCGTGGTGAAGCAGATCAGGTTCTTCATCGGCCCGTCGCTGAAGATCGAACCGTAGAGCAGCGACAGCACGCCGCCGAAGCAGTAGCCGATCACGGTGACGTCGGTCTCGCCGGAATCCTGCTGCACGCGGCGGATGCAATCGGGAATGAAGTCGAGGACGTAGTCCTCCATCCGCAACGATTTTTCCTCGGGCTTCGGAGCAGCCCAGTCGAGCATATAGACGTCGTAGCCGCGCTTGAGCAGAAACTCGATGAAGCTCTGGCCGGGCACCATGTCGAGGATGTAGCCGCGGTTGGTGGTCGCCATCACGATCAGGATCGGTACGCGATAAATCTCGTCCGACATCGGCCGGTAGTGATAAAGATTCATCGTGCCGCGGACGCTCAGGATGTCCTTCGGCGTCGATCCCAGCGACGGCCCCGACGATGCAATATATTCCACGCCCTTGATGCTGCGCTGGATAGCACGTTGCACTTCGGACTGGATGCGGTCCGGGATCGACGCCAGATCGAGCGCCGCCGGCGCGTTCATTTTTTCTCTCCGGCCGTGGGCGGCGGCCGCCTGGTGCGCGGCGGTTTCGGCGGCGACGGCGGTCCGGCATCGGATGCGCCGGAATTGTTGTGGATCTGATGCAGCATCGACTTGATCTCGTTGAGCTGCCCCTCGATCGCCTGCAGCCGCTCGCCCATGCTTACCATCTGTGCCCTGCTCGGCAGGTTCATGCCGGTAAGATATTTTTCCATGAGGTCGCCGAGTTGCTTCTGCGCGCCCGAGGCAGCGCCACCGACCTGGTTGACGACCTTGCTGAATTCCGGCGACGCCATCGCCTGATTGGCAAAGGAGTTGAAGCCCTTTTCCATCTCGCCGATCATGGTCTGCCAGATCGCGGCGGCGTCGTTGGATTTATCGGCCATGGCGCTCTCCCGGGTGTTGATGTGCGTTTCGCGTTTTCTTTCGATCATTCCACACTGTAGCGGCGAGCCGGTCAACACAACCCTGCATGTTTGCGGCTGACGGCAATAGGCCGCCTCGCAAGGGGGAGAAAAGCATGCCATAGCTTCCCGGTCGCACCATCGAGGAAGCCATAAGTGAACGCAGTACCGCATCAGCCGCCGCAGATGGCGCGCGCCAACGGCATCGAGCTTTGTTACGACATTTTCGGCGCTGCCGACGCGGAGCCAATGGTGCTGATTATGGGTCTCGGCGGCCAGATGATCCATTGGGACGACGATTTCTGCCGCGAACTTGCCTCGCGCGGCTTTCGCGTCATCCGGTTCGACAATCGCGACATCGGCAAATCGACCCAATTGACGGGCGGCAAACGCCTGAGCCCGCTTGAACTGCTCAAGCTGCGCTTCTTAAAAATTCCCGTTGAGGCCAGCTACCGACTGCGCGACATGGCCGAAGATACGATCGGGCTGATGGATGCGCTTGGGATCAAGTCGGCGCATCTCGTAGGCATCTCGATGGGCGGCATGATCGCGCAGGAGATCGCGATCTCGTTTCCGCAGCGCGTACGCTCGCTGACATCGATTATGTCCACAACAGGCAATCCGAAAGTGCCGGGACCGACGCGCGAAGCTTCCGCGATGCTGATGGCGGCGCCGGCGACAACGCGCGACGAATATATCGTCCGCTATGCGCAGACCTGGAAACTCCTGCGTGCGGGCAGTTTCCCGCTCGATGAAGCCAAGGACCGCGAGCGCGCGGAGCGCACCTTCGAGCGCGGTCTTAATCCGGCCGGCGTCGGGCGGCAGTTGCGCGCAATCCTGGCATCGGGCAACCGCAAGCAACGGCTGGGCTCGGTGAAAGCGCCGACGCTGGTGATCCACGGCACCGTCGATCCGCTGGTTCGTCCCGAAGGCGGCAAGGACACCGCGGTCTCGATCCCCGGCGCCAAGCTGCTGATGATCGCAGGCATGGGCCACGCGCTGCCGATTCCGATGTGGCCGCAGATCATCGATGCGATCGACAAGCATGCGCATGGCGCGGCGAAAGCACGATAATCAGACCTTGGTCGCAATCCAGATGACGTGTCGCGACCCGCCGCCTCTTCCCGTGGCGCGGACGCGGACCTCGTTCACATCAAAGCCGCTCTCCGTAAGCCGTTTGGAAAACGCCGCGTTCGGCCCCGACGACCACACAGCCAGAACCCCGTTCGGCCGCAGCGCTGTACGGGCGGTCAGCAATCCCCCGCGGTCATAGAGCGCATCATTGGACTTGCGGGTCAGGCCTTCCGGCCCGTTGTCGACGTCCAGCAGGATGGCGTCGAACGCTCCGGAGCGAGACCGGATCACATGGGCAACGTCGGTTTCGCGAATGCTGACGCGATTATCGTTCAGGCTCTCGCCGAATAGCCCTGCCATTGGGCCCCACGCCCATGCGACAATCGCCGGCACCAGTTCGGCTACCACAACGCGAGCTTCGCTTCCGAGCGCGCCAAGCGCGGCGCGCAGCGTAAACCCCATGCCCAGCCCGCCGATCAGCACATGCGGATTTTTTATCGTTTCGATTTTCCTGCAGGCCAGCGTCGCAAGAGCCGCTTCCGATCCGCTAAGGCGGCTGTTCATCAACTCGTTCTGGCCGAGCTTGATGGAGAACTCGGTCCCGCGCTGCATCAGCCGAAGCTCGCCGTCCGAGCCCGGCACGCACGCGGTGTCGATCTTTAGCCAAGGGATCATGCGATTGCAGCTTTGAGCGCCTAGCCGCCGGCCCAGACGTCGAGTACGTAGCGGTTGCGGGTGCCGAGATCGTCGATCCAGCGCAGCGCTGCGGTGTCGTCCGCGCCGGAGCGCTCGCGATAAATCGCCATCAGCGCGGCCTTGACGTCGGGCTCCATTTTCCCGCCGTCGCCGCAAACATAGACGATCGCGCCCTGCTCGATCAGGCTCCATACCCGATCCTTCTGCGCGGCAACGACATGCTGCACATAGGTCTTCGGACCTTCGCCGCGCGAGAACGCGATGTGCAGTTCGGTAATGCCGTCGGCGGCGAACGCCTTCAGCTCATCGCCATAAAGAAAATCCTGATCGGGATGACGGCAGCCGAAGAACAGCATCGCCGGCCCAAGCGCGGCGCCCTTTGCCTTCAGCGCCGCGCGCTCCTGCAGAAATCCGCGGAACGGCGCGAGCCCCGTGCCGGGGCCGATCATGATGATCGGACGTTGCGGATCGTCGGGCAGCCGGAAGCCGGCCTTGGTCTCGCGCACGGTGGCATGAATGGTGTCGCCGGCGCGGCGGCCGGCCAGATAATTCGAGCACACGCCTTTATAAACGCCGCGGCCTGAACTGGCGGCGCCTCGACCACGCCGACGGTAACGCTGCAACGCGACGCATCCTCACGCCGCACTGGGCGACGACGAGATCGAGTAATAGCGCGGCGCCAGCAGCGACAGCATTTCGAGATAGGCGTGAAACGGCAGTTCGCAGGCCGGATGCTCATCCAGCAGATCGAACACCGAGTTGCGCTTGCCAAGAATTTCCGAGCGGTATCGCTCGGTGGTATCAGCGTCGTCGCCGACAACGCCAGCAATTTCGGCTTGGTCATCGGGCAGCGCGTATGCTCCGACATGATCTGGATCTGCTTGCGGGTGGCGACCTGCTGCAACTCGACAAATTCGGTGAGCAGCCGCCCGACCGAGACCGCGTCGCCGACCGGCAATTGCGCGCGGCGGCCTTCCGCGACCTGCAACCTGATCTGGTCGGCCGGCAGAAAGCCAAAGCGGCGCGCGACGGAATCCACCAGCGCCGGATCGTTGCGCGGCACCACGCTGAGATGATCGCCGACGCGGTAGCTGATGTTTGAAGGCAAGCTGCACATCGACATGCCGCGTCGAGCGCGTATTGGCCCCGGTGCTGTTTTGTAGTTCGCGGTTGCCGAGAATCTTCATCGGCGTGGCGCCACCGAGCGTCACTGCCGAATTCACGACCGTCGGCGCCACCGGCTCGATTTTGTAAAGCGGCTCGTCGTCGGCGCTGCGCTCGAAGCCGGTATCGAGGCCGAATTCCTTCACCGCCAGCGGCCGCAGTTTCGCGAACCAGGATTCGAATTGACCGTCGAGATCGTCGCGCGCGTCGCCCTCGCCGCGCGACGTAGAGCATTAGTGGCGCCGTGCGCGGCGAGCTGATCGTCGATGAATCGCGGGATCGACTGATAGGTCGCGAGCCAGTCGCTGTTGCCGCAACCGAACACCGCGTAGCGCACGTTCGCAAACGCATCCTTCGGCAGATCGCTGCCCAGCCATTGACGAATTGCGTGGCGTTGTCGGGCGGCGCGCCATTGTAGGAGGCGCAGAAAATCAGCACGCCGCCCTGCTCCGGCAACTTGCCGACATAGTCGTCGAGCGGCGCGAGCTTGGTGGCAAAGCCGTTGACCTCGGCCAGATCGGCGACACTCGTCGCGAGTTCCTCTGCGGTGCCGAGATTGGAGCCGTAGAGCACCAGCAGCGGCGTGTTGTGGCCGGGCGCGTCGCGCGGCGCGCGGCGCGGCCGCGTGGACATCGCAGCCGTCGTTCGTCGCGCCGGTCCGGCATACGCACCGCGATCCCTGTCGGCGCGCGGCCGCACCTTGATCTTGAAGCCGTCGGGCTTGATCGTCAGCGTTTCCTTCAGATGCATCTGATAGCGGTGGTTGTCGATCAGCTTGAAGCGCTGCAGGATCATGCCGAGCGCCAGCGCCGCTTCGTGCATCGCGAATCCGCGGCCGATGCAGGCGCGCTGGCCGTTGCCGAACGGCTTCCACGCATTAACAGGGCGCGCCGCCTCGGCCTCGTCGCTGAAATTTCCGGGTCGAACGCGTCGGGGTTCGGTCCCCACACCTGGGGTCGCGATGCAGCGCCAGCACCAGCACGTGATGAAGGTGTTTTTCTTAGCTTGTATTTGCCGCCGATGGTCTCGTCCTGCAGCGGCGAGATGCCGTAAGCCGGCGCCGGCGGCCACAGCCGCAGCGCCTCCTTCAAGATCTGCGTGATGTAGGTGAGCTGGGTGACCTGCTGTAGGTCGGCCGCGCGTCCGATGTCGGGACCGAGCACGCGATCGACTTCCTCATAGGCCTTCTTGAGCACGTCGGGATGCTTCAGCAGCGCGTAGATCGTGCAGGACAACAGGCCGCTGGTGGTCTCGTGGCCGGCGATCAGGAAGGTGTTGATCTGGTAGCGGATGTTGACGTCGTCGAGCTGCGTGCCGGTGGAGCGGTCGACGCCGGTCATCATGGCGCCGAGCATGTCCTTCTTGTCTTCGGCGTCCTCGGCGTTCTGCGGCGCTCGGCAACGATCTCGTCGACCATCTTGTTCATGAAGGCGACGTCTCCGGCAAGGTCGCGCCGGCGCTTCTGCAGCCAGAGGCTCTCCAGCGGCAGGCCGCGCGTCATCATGATGGTCTCGAGCGAGCGCACCAGCGACTCGACGAACGGGTGATAGTCGCGGCGATAGAACGAATTGAAGCGGTAGTCGAAGCCGCAGAGGCCGATGGTGTCGAGCGTCAGCGCGGTCATGTCGTGGACGACGTCGATTTCCTCGTCGGCGTTCAGCCGCTCCCATTTCTTGACGAGCTGCTCGGCGATATCGACCATGCTGGGGTGATAGGATTGCATCGCGCGGTTGCCGAACGGCTGCAGCAGGATGTTGTGCGCCTTGCTCCAGTTCGGCTCGTTGGTGTCGGCGGTGAACAGGCCGTCGCCGCCGACCGCGCGCACCCGGCGAGCGGTCCGCGCACCGCCTTGTCGAAACGCTTCTCGTCGCTGAGTTCATCGACGAGGTCGTGACCGGACACGATCACCAGCGGCGCGCCCATCATGTCGAGCCAGAAGATCGGCCCCAGCTCCTTGGCGAGCCGCGCCAGATGCTGCACCGGCGCCGTCGAATCCAGCGACAGCATGTTGCCGACCACCGGTTTCTTCGGCGGATGCGGGATCGGGCTCAGTTTGTTGGGCGATGGCATTTATGATGTCTTTCTCGCTGCATTCCCGCACAAACACCGTCGCCTGAGGCGCGCGCGTTTGCGCGCCTCGAAGGATAAGCCGCAAGCGGTTGTACCCGCATCCTTCGAGGCTCGCCAAGGGGCTCGTACCTCAGGATGACGACGCAGGGATTTGCGTCACCCAAATCTTTTCCTGCGCCACTCGATCAGCTCGGCGCTGACTTCGTCCGGCTTTTCCTGCTGCGTCCAGTGGCCGCTATCCCGCACCAGATATTTCTCCAGATCTGGCACAAGTTTTTCCATGCCGTCAGCTGCCGACGGCGGCAGCACCGCGTCGTTTTCCGCCATGATCATCAGCCCGGCACGCGAATGGTGTGATCCAGATCTACCGAGCGCTCCCAGTTGCGCGTGAAGTTGCGATACCAGTTGATGCCGCCGGTAAAGCCGGTCTTCTTGAAAGTCTCGACGAACACCTTCATCTCGTCGTCGTCGAGGATCTTCTGCCGCGGATCGAACTTGGGATCGTAAGCGGCGACGATTTGCGGGAATGCCAGATTGAGTCGAGGCGATGCGCCGATGCCGGCGCTGTGGCTTCGGTAGGCGACGTATCCGGTTTTTTCGGCATAGGCTTGCGCATGAAGCAATTGAACAGCGCATCCGTGCGCTCGGCAAAAATGCGGTCCGGCTCACGGGCCGCGTCCTGAAACTGCACGATGTACATGCTGTCGCCGAACCGCTTGCGGAACAGCGCGATGGGATCAATCGGCGACCGCGGATAGTGCGGCGTGTTGACACCGACTACGCCCGCGACGCGCGCGGCATGGCGCATCGCCATGTGCCAGACCACGAAGCCACCCCAGTCATGGCCGACGAAGATCGCCTTGTCGATTTTCAGGTGATCGAGCAGGCCGACGAGATCGCCGGTGAGGTGCTCGAGGTCGTAGTCCTCGACCGCCTCAGGCCGATCGGTCGCGCCATAGCCGCGCTGGTCCGGCGCGATGATACGGATGCCGGCCTCACCCAGCGCCTTGATCTGGTGCCGCCACGAGAAAGCGATTTCCGGCCAGCCGTGACACAGCACAAGAGGCGGTGCGTCGGTCTTCGGCCCGGCCTCGTAATAGCCCATGCGAATGCCGTTGACTTGCGCGAACTGCAGCGGCGGCATCTCGATCATCGTCAAACCTTTATTCAGCCGCACTCTGCGCTTCGGAGGCCGGTGGCGCAAAGGCCGCCTGCAGCACGTCGAATTCCTCAGGCAGCATGTCACAGAGAACCTGCACATGCGGAATGATATTGGCGCCGGCGATGAAGCCGAAATCGAGCTGATCGCGGTAGCTTTGTACGGTGATATTAAGCGCCATGCCATGCGTCGAAATCGACACCGGGAAGATGTGCAGCAATTCCGCGCCCGTCGCATACAGCGTCTGGCGCGGTCCGGGCACGTTGGATACCGTGATGTTGGCCGCGGGCGGCAGCACGTCCGACAGATTGGTACGGCTGTAGAGCAGCGCCAGTATCTGCACCATGATCGGCGCGCCGAGCATGGAGATATTGGACACCTGCGGCATCAGCGCCCGCAGCGGGTGCGACATTTCCTTGGATTTGGTGGATTGCGCGATGATCGCCTCCAGCCGCGCCTTTGGATCCTCCACGTTGGTGGCGATCGAGCAGATCATGCCGAACACCTGGTTGTTGGCGTCGGTGTTGCCTTCCTCGCGCAGCGAGATTGGTACCGCGGCCGTCATCGCCTTGGCCGGAAGCGCGCCACGCTCAAGCAAATAGCGCCGCACCACGCCGCTTGACAGCGCCAGCACCACATCGTTCAGCTTGCCGCCGGATTGCTTCGCCAGCGCTTTCGCTTTCGTCAGCGAAATCGACGTACCGGCAAAGCTGCGTTCCGACGAGATCGATTTGTTCAGGATGGTCGACGGCGACACCATGCCGGCGAGGCTATTCCGCGACTTCGGATCGGAAATCTTGCCAATCACGTCGGAGACGCTTTTCAGCATCGCGGGAACGCTGCTGGCAAATTTTACCGCGCTTTCAATCTGGAACATGGCGTTATCGAACAGGATCGAGCCGAGGTCACTTTTGCCCGAGCGCGGCAGGTCGATGCTCTTCGGTGTCGAGGTGCCGTCGAACGGCTGACGCCAGAGCTGCTGGTAGGAATTGATCAGATTGGCGGCGATGTCGCGCGGCTCCGGAGTACCCTTCCGTTTCGCGGTCGGCGGTTTGACTTTGCGCGGCACCGGCGTCACGTCGTAGATCATGTTGGTCAGCGCGGCGCCCGCGCCGCCGTCGATGCAGGCATGATGCATCTTGGAATAGAGCCCGATCTCGTTGTCCTTCATGCCTTCGAAGACATAGAACTCCCACAACGGACGCGCGCGGTTCAGGAGCTTGGCGTGCATCCAGCCGACAATCCGCTCCAGCGTGGCGCGGTCGTAGGGTGCGGGAAGGCTGCCGCGGAAAATATGCCGGTCGATGTCGAACTGGTCGTCCTCGACCCAGGAGGGATGATCGATGTCGAGCGGCGCCTTTTCCAGCCGCGCTTTCAGGATCGGCGCGACATGCAGCCGCGCGGCGATCATAGCCTTGAAGTCTTCGAAGAAGTTGCCTTTGTATCCTTCGGGAAGACGAAAGATCGCCATGCTGCCGACGTGCATCGGCATCTCCGGCGTTTCCAGATAGAGAAACGACGCGTCCATCGATGACAGCTTCTTGCCGGCTTCAGCCATGATTTCCTCCCGTCAACACTCGCGCGACGCCTTGGCGGCGTTCTGGTGATTTGAGCGGCATCTTGAAGACACCGGCTGGGGATTGTGCATTTTCCACCAGCCGTGGTGCAATGGCAAATAGCTCTGGCGGCTATCTCGCGACGATCTATTTCTTCTTGTCGGGCGTGCGCGTACTGCCCAAACCCGCCATCGATGCGAACATATCCTGAAAACGCTCGGTGATCTTTGGATCGAATGTGAACCAGCTCTGCATCAGCGCTTCCGGCGAGACCTTCTCGATATTGGCGGCCATCTGCTGCTGAAGCTTTTCCATTACCGCCGTTTGCATCGGCTGCACATCCGGCAACCCCATGAACTGCCTCGCTTCGAGGGGCGTGCAATCAATTTCAACGTTCACCTTCATTTCACTGCTCCGCTAGCATGGCCGGTTCGAGATGCCCGCTTAAGCACAACGAACAAGGGACGACAGTATCGCCGCGACTAGCTCAACGATGCAAGCGCTCAGCCGAAACGCCCGGCGTCAAACGGCGTGGGGTCCGCAAATGGCGTTTCGCCGGTCATCATCTCCGCCAGCAGGCGGCCGCTGGCGGGACCGAGCGTCAGCCCGTGATGCTGATGGCCGAAATCGAACCAGAGCCCGGGATGCCGCGCCGCCCTGCCGATCACCGGCAGCATATCCGGCATACACGGGCGCGCACCCATCCACGGCTTTGCATCGATCGCCTCTCCCAGTGGAAAAAGCCCGCGCGCCCGTGGCAATGACCGCTCGAGTTGTATCGGCGTCGGCGGCGCGTCACGGCGGGCAAATTCCACGCCCGTAGTCAGGCGAATGCCGCGGTTCATCGGCGCCAGCAAGTAACCCATATCGGAATCGAGAACGGGATGATTGAGCACGGCGTTGCCGCGGGATTTGAGATGCAAGTGATAGCCGCGCTTGACGGCGAGCGGGATGGAATATCCCAATGGACGAAACACCAAGTCTGACCACGGGCCCAATGCGACTACGATTTCGCGTGATGTCACCGCGCCTTCGAGACCAGCGACGCGCCATCCAGCAGATGTCTGTTCAAGGGTCCTGGCGTCGCCGACGACAAAACGTCCGCCATTGCGCTTGAACAGCGCCGCGTAGGCTTTCGCCAAACCGCCGGGATCGGGGACGAAGCCCGGCGCCGGGAAATGGATGCCGCCGGCGAAATCGCCGGTCAGAGCAGGCTCGCGCGCCGCGATGGCCCTGGCATCAAGGACCTCGCCTTCAACGCCATAATTTCTTGCGCGCTGCAGATCGCCGACCGCGGTCGCCAACGAATGCTCGGAGCGAAACAGCTTGATCCAACCGTTTCGCCGCAACAGCTCCGGCACACCGGCCTCAGCGATAAGCGCTTCGTGTTCAATAAGGCTGCGTTGGATCAATGGCAGCACCGCCATCGCGCTGCGAAGCGCGCGATCCGGCGCAGAGGCGATGAAGTAGCGCACCAGCCACGGCAGAAAGGCAGGCAAGTCCACGGCCCGGTAACGAACCTGCGGCGCGCGGTTGAGCGAGTATCGCAGCAGCTGGCTGAATTCGCGCGGAAAGGCATACGGGAAGACCGAAGCGCACTCGATCAAGCCCGCGTTTCCGTAACTGGTCTCCTCGCCGGCCAATTCATGCTTGTCGATGAGGATCACGTCACGGCCGCGTTTCTGCAGATGCAGTGCCGCGGAGACACCGACCATGCCGGCGCCCAATACGATTGCATCGGCCTTGCGTTCAGCCATTAGCGCTCCGAAAGTGATACGTGTTGTTGGATTGATCAAGCTAGGCACCGAACTGTCCTTGCGCAAACTACTGTTCCACACGGAATACGCGGCGTGACAATTGCCATGGAAATCACCCTTGCGTGGCCGCCGAACTCTCTGGCAACATGGCTCGCCTCAGTAGCGTTAGTGGAGATGACCGACAAATGACTATGCGTCAGAGCTTGCTTAAGCGGCTACCCTTTCGATCGTCGTCTTCGCGATCTCGCCGGCTTCAGCCCAGACCCTGCGCTACGCCAACCAGGGCGACCTCAAATCGCTCGATCCCTACACGTTGCGAGAGACCACGACGATCGCCCATCACGGTCATGTCTATGAAGGTCTCACCGCGCGCGACAAGGATTTGAAGGTAATTCCCGCACTCGCGGAAAGCTGGGAGACCCCGGAGCCGACCCGATGGCGAATTCACCTTCGCAAGGGCGTGAAATTTCACAACGGCGACGATTTCACCGCCGACGATGTCCTGTTCTCGGCCGATCGCGTGCGCGCTAAGGGCTCGAATTTCTCCTCAGTCGTTCCTTCCGATGCGAAGTTCGTCAAGATCGACGACAATACCGTCGACGTCATGCTGACGACGCCGAATCCCATTCTGGTCACGCAGTGGGACGGCTGGTACATCATGGACAAGAAATGGGCCGAGGCGAACAACGCCGTCGAGCCTACGCCCGCATCGGCAACTTCTCCGAGCTTCGCCTCGCTGCACGAGAATGGTACCGGCCCTTTCACCATTGAAAGCCATCAGCCGGGCGTAAAAACCGTGTTCAAGGCCAATCCAAATTGGTGGCGCAAGCCCGAGCACAATCTCAAGGAAATCATCTTTACGCCTATCAGCTCGGATGCCACGCGCGTTGCAGCACTGCTATCGGGCGAGGTCGATCTCATCGAGCCGGTACCAATTCAAGACATCGGCCGCGTCAATTCCAGCCCGAACGCACAGGTGCTAAAGGGCCCGGAGCTGCGCACCATCTTTCTCGGCATGGACCAGATCCGGGACGAACTGCTGTTTTCGAACATCAAGGGCAAGAACCCATTCAAGGATGTCCGGGTCCGCGAGGCGTTCTACAAAGCGATCGACATTGAGCTGATCAAGACTCGCGTGATGCGCGGATTGTCGACCCCTTCCGCGCTGATGATCGCACCGCAGCTGTTCAAGCTGTCCGGCGATTTCACGCGCCCGAAATTCGATCCAGACGGCGCCAAGAAACTTCTGACTGAGGCGGGCTATCCCGACGGCTTCGAAGTCACCATGGATTGCCCGAACGATCGCTACGTCAACGACGCCGCGATCTGTCAGGCCGTCGTCGGCATGCTGGCGCGCGTCGGCGTCAAGATCAATTTGCTGGCGCAGCCGAAGGCGCAGTATTTCGCAAAAGTCCTGAAGCCGGGAGGTTTCCAGACCTCGTTCTACCTTTTGGGCTGGACCCCCGCGACGCTCGATTCTCAAGGCGTCCTGTATGACATCATCGGCTGCCGCGACGATCCCAAGAGCTCCCGGGGCGACACCAACCTTGGCGGCTACTGCAACAAGGACATCGACGCGCTGAACGAGAAGATTCTGCAGGAAGCCGACGTCGGCAAGCGCGATCAGTTGATCAAGCAAGCCTATACCCTTCTGACCAAGGATTGGGGCTACATCCCATTGCACCAGCAGGCGCTGGCGTGGGGCGTCTCGAAAAAAGTGAAACTCACCCAGCGCCCCGACAATCAGGTTCTGCTCTATTGGGCGACCAAGCAGGAGTAGACGCGTTTCGGTATGCAAAGCGCGGGAGAGGAGTGAGAGAGAAAGAAACTCATGCTCGCTTTCACGCTTCGGCGAGCCATCCAGGCCATCGGCGTCATGATCGCGGTCGGGATCATCTCGTTTTCGATGTTCCGTTTCGCCGGCGATCCGGTCAACCAGATCGTCTCGCTCGACACATCAGCCGCCGAACGCGCAGAGGTCCGCAAATCGCTGGGCCTCGACGACCCCGTCGTCGTTCAGTTCGCGCGATATTTTGCCAATGCGGCGCAATTCAAGTTCGGCGTGTCCTACCAGTTCCGCCAGCCGGTATCGAGCCTGCTGATCGAGCGGATGCCGGCGACGCTGGAACTCGCGACCTGCGCCACGATCTTCGCGACGGTGTTCGGCATCCTGATGGGGATCTACTCGGCGTTGCGGCGTGACTCAATCCTCGCCAAAATATTCCAGGCGGTATCGCTGGTCGGAATAGCACTGCCGACATTCCTGATCGGCATTCTGCTGATCTATCTCTTCGCGGTTATTCTGGGCTGGCTGCCCTCGTTCGGCCGCGGCGAGGTCGTGCGGATCGGATGGTGGACCACTGGCCTGCTCACGCTATCCGGCCTGAAGGCCTTGATCATGCCGTCGATCACGCTCGGCCTGTTTCAGATGACGCTGATCATGCGGCTGGTGCGCGCGGAAATGCTGGAGGTGCTGCGCACCGATTATATCCGCTTCGCGCGGGCGCGCGGCCTGACGACCCGGGCGATCCATTTCGGCCACGCGCTCAAGAACACGCTGGTGCCTGTGATCACCGTCGCGGGCCTGCAATTTGGCTCGGTTATTGCATTTGCGATCATCACCGAAACGGTTTTCCAATGGCCGGGCATGGGGCTGCTGTTCGTGCAGGCGGTGCAGAACGTCGACATTCCGATCATGGCGGCCTACCTCCTGGTGGTATCGCTGATGTTCGTCACCATCAATCTCGTCGTCGATATCCTCTACACCATCGTCGATCCGCGCCTGCGCTCGACCATCAGCCGTCCGGCGTGAAGAGAGCGGCATGACCGAAATTCCCGTTCCGCAAGCCGCCGATGCCATCATACCGCGAACGCGCTCGCTGGCGGGAGGCCTGTTCGGCCGCGCTTTCGATAGCGACATCTTTTATTCGTTTCGCCGCTCCAAGCTCACGATGGTTGCGGCGGCCATCACCGCCGCATTTTTTCTGCTCGCGATTTTTGCTTCTTTGCTGGCCGTGCAAAACCCGTTCGATCCCGCGCAGCTTCAACTGATGAACTCGCGCATCTCGCCGCTGTGGACATCGGACGGTCAAAGCCCGTTCCTGCTCGGCACCGATGAACAGGGCCGCGACGTGTTTTCGGCCATTCTTTACGGGCTGCGGATTTCGCTGACGGTCGGCATTCTCGGCGTGCTGTTTGCCGGCGCGCTTGGCATTCTTCTCGGCCTCGTTGCCGGCTATTTTGGCGGCGCCGTTGATGGCCTGATCATGCGGATCGCCGATGTGCAGCTCACCTTCCCTGCCATCCTGATCGCACTGCTGGTGAACGGCATCGTCAAATCGGTATTCGGCAATCATCTCGACGCCATGAGTACGCTTGGCGTTTTGGTATTTGCGATCGGACTGAGTTTCTGGGTGCAATACGCGCGTACCGTGCGCGGCTCCGTTATGGTGGAAAAGAATAAGGACTATGTGGCGGCGGCGCAGTTGATCGGCCTTCCCGCGCCGGTGATCATGCTGCGCCACGTGCTGCCGAACGCGATGGGGCCGATCATGGTGATCGCCACCATCAATCTGGCGCTGGCCATCATAACCGAGGCGACGCTGTCGTTTCTGGGCTCCGGCATGCCCGACACGATGCCTTCACTCGGCACCCTGATCCGGATCGGCAACAATTATCTGTTCTCGGGCGAATGGTGGATCGTTGCATTTCCGGGTTTCGCTCTGGCCGCGCTGATCCTCTCGATCAATCTGCTCGGCGACTGGCTGCGCGACGCGCTCAATCCAAAACTTCGATGACTCCGGCCTAGATGCATCGAACCGCATGACCACGCCCGTTCTCTCAGTCCGCAACCTCCGCGTCGAGTTCGTGACCCGGCGAGAAGTGCTTCGCGCCATCGACGGCATCTCGTTCGACATCGCCAAAGGCGAAGTGCTGGGCGTGGTGGGCAAATCCGGGGCCGGCAAGTCCGTCACTGGCCTCGCGGTGATCGGTCTGATCGATCCGCCCGGCCGCATTGCCGGCGGCGAAATTTATCTTTCAGGCATGCGGATCGACAATCTTCCGGCGGAAGAACTGCGCAGGATTCGCGGCAAGCGGATCGGCATGATTTTCCAGGATCCGCTCACCAGTCTCAATCCGCTTTATCGGATTGGCGACCAGCTGGTCGAAACAATCCGCACCCATCTCAATCTCACCAAATCCGCCGCACGCAAGCGCGCCATCGATCTGCTCGCCGAAGTCGGCATTCCCGCGCCCGAGAAACGCATCGACGCCTATCCGCATGAATTTTCCGGCGGCATGCGCCAGCGCGTCGTGATCGCGCTCGCAATCTGTGCCGAGCCGGAATTGATCATCGCCGATGAGCCAACCACCGCGCTCGATGTTTCGGTGCAGGCGCAGATCATCACGCTGATCAAGCGCCTCGGCCGCGATCACGGCACCGCGGTGATGCTGGTGACCCACGACATGGGCGTGATCGCGGAGACCTCCGACCGCGTAGCCGTGATGTATTCGGGCCGCATCGCCGAAATCGGTCCGGTGCAGCGATGTGGTGCAGCATCCGTTGCATCCCTACGCAAAAGGCCTGATGGGCGCGATTCCGACGCTGGCGGGCGACGCGACCCAGCGCCTCGTGCAAATTCCGGGCTCGATGCCGCGACTGTCGGCGATCCCGCCCGGCTGCGCCTTCAATCCGCGCTGTCCCTTTGCGTTCGATCGCTGCCGCATCGAGCGGCCGGAGCCGATCCGACGCGGCGCACAGGACGTGGCCTGCCACCTCTATGACACTGCCGCCAAGGAAAACGCGGCATGACCGCGGCCCCGTTCGTCGACGTTAGAAATTTACGCAGGGTTTTCGATGTCTCGAAACCTTGGCTCAATCGTGTGCTTGAGCGAAGTCCGATGGAGTTCCTCAAGGCGGTCGACGGTGTCACCTTTAACATAACGAGGGGCGAGACCTTCGCGCTGGTTGGCAAATCCGGCTCCGGCAAGACCACGGTGGCGCGTATGGTAGTTGGGCTGCTGCCGCCGACCTCCGGCGAGGTCAACATCGACGGCGTATCGATGAGCGATGTCAAGCAATCGCAGGCACGCCGCCAATTGCGCAGACGCATCCAGATGATCTTTCAGGACCCCTACGCCAGCCTCAATCCCCGCCTTCGCGTCGATGCCATTGTCTCGGAGCCCATTCGAGCCTTCGATCTGATGCAAGGCGGGCGCGACATTCACGGCCGCGTCGGCGAACTGTTAAATCTCGTCGGGCTGCATGCCGACGACGGCTGGAAATATCCGCACGAATTTTCCGGCGGCCAGCGCCAGCGCATCGCCATTGCCCGCGCGCTGGCGTCCGAAGCCGAGTTCATCGTCTGCGACGAGCCGACTTCGGCGCTCGACGTTTCTGTGCAGGCGCAAATCCTCAATCTGATGCGCGACCTGCAGGACAAATTCGGGCTGACCTATCTCTTCATCAGCCACAACCTCGCCGTCGTCCGGCACATGGCGAGCCGCATCGGCGTCATGTATCTCGGGCGCATCGTCGAGATCGCCGATGGCCGTGAGCTCTTCAGCAATCCGCGCATGCCTTATACGCGCATGCTGCTCGGCGCAGTGCCCGATCTGGCGATGTCGGGGCGCCAGCGCATTCCGGTAAAAGGCGAAATCCCCAATCCGATCGATCCGCCGCCGGGATGCGCGTTCAATCCGCGCTGTCCGCTGGCGTTCGACCTTTGCCGCCGCGAAGCCCCCGCTTTGATCAATGGCGTCGCCTGTCATGCGGTGAACGGCGCTTCCGTAATGGCATCATAAGAGTTAGCGTCATTGCGAGGAGCACTTGCGACGAAGCAATCCAGTCTTTTGCGTTGTTCTGGATTGCTTCACTCCGCTCACAATGACGACAAGGTTGTCCATGAGCAACATCAACCCAAACCCGTTCACCACCCGTCCCGAAATCGAAGGCACCTTCGGCGTCGTCGCTTCGACGCACTGGATCGCCACGGCGGTCGGGATGGGCGTTCTCGAAAAGGGCGGCAACGCGTTCGATGCAGGCGTCGCGACGGCTTTCACCTTGCAAGTCGTCGAGCCTCATCTGAATGGCCCGGGCGGCGACGTTCCGATCATCATTCACGACATGAAGCGCGGCCGCACCGAAGTGATCTGCGGCCAAGGCCCCGCTCCTGCCGGCGCTACCATCGCGCATTACCGCAGCGAGGGGCTCGACATGGTGCCCGGTACCGGGCTGCTCGCCTGCTGCGTGCCCGGTACGTTCGAATCATGGATGCTGCTGCTGCGCGACTACGGCACGATGCGCCTGCGCGACGTGCTGGAGCCCGCGATAGCATATGCGCGCGACGGCTATCCGCTGGTGGAGCGGGCATCGGCAACGATCGCGACGGTGGAGCAATTGTTTCGTAAATATTGGCCGACGTCAGCCGCTATCTATCTTCCGAATAACGAAGTCCCTGCGACTGGAACCCTATTCACCAACAAGAAACTGTCCGAGACCTATTCGCGCATCCTCAAGGCGGCCGAGAGCGTCGGCGCGAACCGCGACGCGCAGATCGAGCGCGCGCGCAGAGCGTGGTCGCACGGCTTTGTCGCCGAGGCGATCGATCAATTTTGCCGCACCCAAGAGGTGATGGATGTCAGCGGCTCGCCGCATCGCGGCGTGCTCCGCGCCGACGACATGGCGCGCTGGAACCCCACCATCGAAGTGCCGCTGACCTACGACTACGGCCGCTACACCGTATGCAAGCCCGGCGTTTGGAGTCAGGGACCGGTGATGCTGCAGCAGCTAGCGCTGCTGAAGGGATTCGAACTCGACGGACTCGATCCCGCTGGTCCCGAATTCATTCACCTGCAGGTCGAATGCGCCAAGCTTGCTTTTGCTGATCGCGAAAAATTCTACGGCGATCCGAACTTTACAGAGATACCGATCGCGACGCTTCTGTCCGACACCTACAACGACGAGCGCCGCAAACAGATCTCGGACCAGGCCTCACTCGATTTTACGCCAGGCTCGGTCGAAGGTTTTGGCGCCGTGGTGAAGCTGCGCCGTCAGGAAGGCAGCCGAGAGGCGGTCGGTGCGATGGGTGCCGGCGAGCCGACCGTGGGCCGGTTTGGCGAGGTGCGCGGCGACACCGTGCACTTCGATATTATCGATCATGCAGGCAACATGATTTCGGCGACGCCGTCTGGCGGCTGGCTGCAATCGTCGCCGGTGATTCCGGAACTCGGCTTCAGCCTCGGCAGCCGGGCGCAGATGTTCTGGCTGGAAGAAAATCATCCGGCCGCGCTGGCGCCAGGCAAACGGCCGCGCACCACGCTCAGCCCGACCATGGCATTGCGCGACGGCGAGCCGTACATGGCGTGGGGTTCGCCCGGCGGCGACCAGCAGGATCAGTGGACCACGCAGTTTTTCCTGCGGCATGTTCACGCCAACATGAATTTGCAGGAAGCGATCGATGCCCCTGCGTGGCATTCCGAGCATTTTCCGATTTCATTCTGGCCGCGCACCGCGCGCCCGGGCGTGCTCGTGGTCGAAAGCCGCGTGTCCAAGGCAACCGTCGAAACCCTGAAAAGCGGCGGCCATATCGTGGAGACCGGTCCCGCCTGGTCGGAAGGCCGCCTCACCGCTGCTTCGAAAGTGGGTCGCCGGCGGCGCGCGGCGGCAAATCCGCGCGGCATGCAGGGTTACGCAGCGGGGCGATAGGAAGCGCCTGGCCGCTTCTTAGATTACGGTTTCGCGCGCAACGCGCCGGCAATCCATCTCGAATTCCAGGTCGATCACCGGCGGCCGGGCATAGTGCCAGATGATCCCCGAGCGCGCCGCGCCGGGCTTGACCAGCGCATCGACAACAAATGGATGAAAGTCATGTACGGTGTACGCCTGCACCGCCGTCGCGTCCTCCCACGATTTGCCGAACGCCTTCAGGCGCAGCGCCATCTCGTTCGCGGTAAACGTCACCTTTTCCTTCATGCCCTCTGGGCTGAGATCGCGGTAGCGCACGATTCGCTCGGGATAGGTGCCAGCTCCGCCGCGTGACTCCGCGCCACCGGCGATAACAAAGTTTGCATCACGGCTTTCGGCCTTGCGCGTAAACGAAAACGCAAAGAACGACACTTCCTTTGGCGGGTCGATCTCCGGGCAGACATTGCTGCGTGCAACCGGATTAACTTTCGTCGCGTCGTCGTAGATTTTCCATTCCTCGAGCGTCTTGACGTAATGCTCGTTGAATTTTCGAAAGCCGTCCTCGGTGAACGCAGCCGGCGAGCGCAACTCGCAGGCGCAGAACGAGGTCAGTGGACGCCCCGCGGCGCCAATATATTTCGCGATCTCTGCAAAACCTTCGGCCAGCGGCAATAGTTTGTCGAACCGCACGCGCTCGATTTCATAGCCGGGATCCGCCATCACGCCGCTGGAATACTGGAACACCGCCGGAATGAAACGATAATTGCCGGGCGGAAAATCGCGCGTCATTTTTAGCGTCCCTTAAGTCGGCCGCAGCGAGGGCGACGCCCGCTCCATATCGAAGTCGGCGATCTGCTTGTTGCGCTCGGACTCGGCTCCGGCCCGGTGATCGGTAGCGATCGCCACGTACACAGCGGGCAGCACGAACAGCGTGAACAGCGTTCCGATCGACATGCCCGAGACAACCACGAGCCCGATGGAGAAGCGACTCGCCGCACCCGCCCCTGACGCGGTCAGCAGCGGCAGCAACCCGGTGACCATGGCCGCCGTGGTCATCAGGATCGGACGCAGACGCACCCGCGCCGCCATTTCGATGGCGGAGCGCTTGTCGAGGCCTTCGTTAAGCTGCAGCTCATTGGCGAACTCCACCATCAGGATGCCGTGCTTGCTGATCAGGCCGATCAGCGTCAACAGCCCGACCTGGGTGTAGATATTCACCGTCGCCACGCCGAAGAACAGCGGAATCAGCGCGCCCGATATTGCCATGGGAACGCTGATCATGATCACCAAGGGATCGCGCAGGCTTTCGAACTGCGCGGCCAGCACCAGGAAGATGATGATCAGCGCGAAGCCGAACGCGACCGCGAGCTGATTGCCTTCCTGCACATATTGGCGCGAGTCCGCGAGGTAGTCGTGGCTGTAACCAGAGGGCAGATTCTTGGCCTGACTTTCAAGGAAATCCACCGCCTGTCCGACGGTGACGCCGGGCATCGGCACCGCTTGGAAGGTCGAGGAATTCAGCTGGTTGTAATGCGTCAACGCGTTGGGATCGGTGGCGGTTTCGACCGACACCAGCGTCGATAGCGGCACCTGCTGACCCGACAATGTCGGTACATAGTAGTTGTCGAGCGATTCCGGCGACAACCGCAATCCGCGCGGCACTTGCGGGATCACCTGATACGACCGGCCTTCGAGATTGAAGCGGTTGGTGTAGTTGCCGCCAAGCAGCGTCGCCAGCGTGTTGCCGATGCTCTGCATGGTAATGCCGAGATCGTTGGCCTTGGAGCGGTTGATCTTCACCCGCACCACCGGCTGGTTGAAGTCGAGATCGCTGTCGGCGACAATGAACAAGCCGCTCTTGCGCGCGGCATCCTTCAGCTTGACCATCTCTTCATAGACCGACTGGAAGCCATTGGTGGAATTGATCACCATCTGGATCGGCAGTCCACCGGGACCGCCGGGCAAGGGCGGAAGATTGAATGCGAACGCATTGACGCCTTCGATCTTGCTGAGCTTGGCCTGTACCAGCGGCTTCAGCTTGATCGAGGAACGCTCGCGTTCGTCCCATGGCTTGAGCAGCATGCCGGCAATGCCGTTGCTGGGGCCGGCGGTACCGTTGATGACGAAGCGAAGGTCGGTTTCCGGAAAGCTTGCGAACGCCTTATCGAGTTTCTCGCCATAGAAATCGGTGTAATCGATATTGGCGTATTTCGGCGCCTTCACCACGGCGAATACGATGCCCTGATCTTCTTCGGGCGCGAGTTCCTTGGATGTGTGCTGATACAGGAACACCACAAGACCGAGGATTGTCAGCGCGAACATCGCCGTGATCGGGCGATAGTCGAGCGAGCGATCGAGTTGCCGGCCGTACCAGCGGGTTGAAGCTCCAAAAACCCTATCCACTTTCTTCGCGAACCATCCGCCGTGCTCCTGTTTCAGCAACACCGAGCACATCATCGGCGACAGTGTCAGCGCGATCACGCCGGACACGATGACCGCACCCGCCAGCGTGAAAGCAAATTCGCGGAACAGCGCCCCGGTCAGGCCGCCGAGGAATCCGATCGGCGCGTAAACCGCCGCAAGCGTAATTGTCATCGAGATGACGGGGCCGACGATTTCACGCGCGCCCTGCAACGAGGCTTGTACCGGCGATTTGCCCTCCTCCAGATGGCGATGGATGTTCTCCACCACCACGATGGCGTCATCGACCACGAGTCCGATCGCCAGCACCATCGCCAGCAGCGTCAGCAGATTGATGCTGAAGCCCATCACCAGCATCAGGCTGCAAACGCCTATCAGCGACAAGGGAATGGTGACGACGGGAATGATGACCGAGCGGAACGACGCCAGAAACAGGAAGATCACCACAATGACGATGCCGACCGCCTCGATCAGCGTTTTCTCCACTTCCTCGATCGACGAGCGGATGAACTTGGTGGAGTCGTAGGCGACCTTCATCTTCAGCGATGGCGGCAGATTGCGTTCAAGATCGGGAAACAGTTGGCGCACCCCGGTGACGATGTTGAGCGGATTGCCCTGCGGGGTCGCCTGCACGCCGATGAAGATCGCCCGCTCGCCGCTGAACGCCACGCTGGCGTCAGTGCTCTGCGCCGAAAGTTCGATGGTGGCGACGTCTTCCATGCGAACAAAGCCGCCGTCCTTGGCCTTGATCGTCATGCGCTTGAACTGCTCGACATTCTGCAGATCGGTATTCGCGGTGACGTTGGAGACGATGAAATAACCTTTGGTCTGACCTGCGGCGGCCTGAAAATTATTAGCCCGAATGGCCGCGGCGACATCGTCCGGCGACACACCGCGGCCCGCCATCCGCGCGGGATCGAGCCAGATGCGCATGGCGAAGGTCTGGCCGCCAAGAATGTCGGCGGATGCCACGCCGTCCACCGTCGACAGGATCGGCTGCACCACCCGGGTCAGATAGTCCGAGATTGCAGAGCCCGAGAGTTCGGTGCTCGAAAATCCAAGATACATCACCGCTGTGGTCTGCCCGGTCGACTTTAGGATGATCGGATCGTTGGCTTCTTTCGGAATCAGATATTTGACCGAATTGACCTTCGACAAAACTTCTGTGAGGGCGCTGTTGGGATCGACGTTGAGCTTGATGTAAATCGAAATCAGGCTTTGTCCCTGCGTCGAGGATGAGGTGATGTAGTCGACGCCTTCGGCAGCCGACACCGCCTGCTCGATCGGGGTGGTGATGAAGCCCTGCATCAGATTTGGCGACGCGCCCGGATAGACCGTCGTCACGGTGATAACGGTGTTCGACAGTTTCGGATATTGCCGGACCGGCAGGCTGGTCGCGGCCTTAAAGCCAATCAGCAGGATCAGCAGGCTGACGACGAGCGAAAGCACGGGCCGCTTGATGAAGATATCGGTAATGGCCATTTGCAGGCGCTCCGTAACCAGCATCTTTAAAGCGAGAATCAGCCTCAAGACGCGACAAAATCAGCTAGCGGCGGGCTGCGACTGCTCGCAGCCCGGGACTTCAGTTCAGCGGCGCTTTCGCCGGTACAGGCGGGGGAGGATCCGTCGAGATTGCCACGGACGCGCCAGATTGCAGTTTCAGTTGTCCAACCGCGACCACCCGATCGCCGGCCTTTAAACCGCTGGTGATGACGGCGCGGCCGTCGATGCGATCGCCCGTCCTGACAAAAGTGCGGACGGCGGTGAGGCTGCTGCTGCCGTCGTCATTCTTCTTTTCGGTGATCAGATAAACGGAATCGCCATAGAGCGTATAATCCACCGCCGTTTCCGGAACGGTGATCACCGCCGGCTTGTCCGGTAATACCACCGTGGTCGTCGCGAACATTCCCGGCTTCAGGATATGATCCGGATTTCCGATCGTCGCCTGGATGCGGATATTGCGCGTATCGCTATTGATCTGCGGCTCGATCGTCGTGATCTTGCCCTCGAAGGTTTTGCCGGGATAGGCATCCACCGCAACACGCACGGTCTGCCCGACCTTGAGCGTGGCGCTGTCTTTTTCCGTCGTCGTGAAGTTCGCGTACAGCGCAGACAGATCAGTCAGCGTCACGATCTGAGTGCCTGCGGTGAGGTATTGTCCGACCTCGACATGACGAACGCCGAGATCACCATCGAAAGGCGCCCGCACCAGTTTCTGCGAGATGACTGCCTCGGTCCTGGCAATGCCGGCGGTAGTCTGGTTATAGACCGCCTGCGTCTGATCGACGGTAGCCTGCGGCCCGAACTGCCGGGCGGCCAAAGCCTGGGCGCGATCGAGCGCCTGCTGCGCCACCTTTTGCTGCGCGCGAAAGTTCGCAAGATCCGCCTGCTCCGGAGCATCGAATAGCTGGACCAGCGGACTTCCTGCTTTCACAGTTGAGCCCGCAGTGAACAGGATGTCGGTGATACGGCCACTCACGTCAGAAGTGACGTTGACCTGATGCACGGCGACGAGTTCGCCGACCGCGGTCAACAAGTTTGGGATGACTTCGGATTTCGCTTCGGCGACCGTGACGCTTGCCGGCGGCGGTTTGTTGTTGGCGAAGAATTGCGCGATCATGTGGCTGCGGAAAGCGTTGAAGCCGACCAGCCCGCCGACCAGCAGCGCGAGCAACAGACCTACGATGATGAACCAGCGCACCGTCCGTATCGGACGCGTACGCGGCTTCTCATTTCCCGCTCTGGGAGAAATGTTGGCGTCCGCTGCTAAGGTCATGGTGATATACTTTCTGCAGGTACCGGCTGCCCGTCCGGCGACAATTCGCGATCGAGATAACAGGCAATGGCCGGTTCGTTTAATCCGATTCCGCGCAAGATGAATTCGCAGACCTGCCGTTCGAGATCGGCGGCCTTGGCGTAGGACAGGCAAGGCACCGAAGGCAGTCTCGTAAGCGCCGCCATCATCACGGTGTGGTGCGCGAACCAGAACAGGTTCAGAGGTTCGCTTCCGATGCGAGACGCGTCTCCGGCTTTGATCGCGCGCGCCAGCGATGCCGTGAATACCGGTCCGATCAAATCTCCGATCTTCTCGTAAAGCAGCCGCGCGAACTCACCGTCGTCGATGTGGCTGGTGACCAACAGTCGAAGACGCTGGGCCTCCTGCTGATCGGGAACGTCAGACAGGTTCAGGAAATGCCGGACCATTCCTCGAACCAGAACCACAAGAGTTTCCGTGGATGGCGGCAATCCCAGCAGGCGATGCAGCGCAGGATCAGCCTCGCAGGCTTCAGCGAGTATCTCCGCGTAAAGCGCCGACTTCGACGGGAAATGCTTGAACAGCAATCCTTCCGAAATTGAGGCGGCGGCAGCGACACTTTTGGTCGTTGTTCCTGCAAAGCCGTTTCGGGCAAAGCACCGCTTGGCGGCGCTCAGGATGAGTTCGCGGCGCAAATCACTGGTCATTCGTAAATTGGACATGAGTGTGAGTAAGCACTCACCTACAGCAATGTCAAGGAACTTTGTTGCAGCGCACCAGAGGCTTCCAGTTGTGCCAAGACAACCCCTCGGGTCGTACCGCATTGTTTTTAATGAGGAACAACGCCAGTATCTTGGCAACAAAATCGCATCGGGGGGAAACATGTCCGATATCGAGACGGCGGCAAATCTCGCCGAAGTGGTTCGCGCGCACGGTAAGGCTCGCGGCAATGCCCCGGCCTTTGAGTTCGAAGGTCGCCGCACCAGCTACGCCGATTTCGATCTTCATACCAATCGGGTCGCCAATGCGCTGGCCGCACTCGGCGTCAAACCCGGCGAGCGCATCGCCTATCTCGGCAAGAACAGCGATATCTTTTTCGAGCTTCTGCTCGGAGCGATAAAAGCCAATGTGGTGATGGCGCCGGTCAACTGGCGGCTGGCGGGACCGGAGATCGCCTTCATCGTCGAGGACTGCAAGGCGCCGGTGCTGTTCGTCGGAACCGAGTTCATCGAACAAGTTCGGGCCATCCGACCGCAGCTACCGAGCGTGCGGACCTTCATCACCACCGAAAGCGGCGCCCCGGACTGGCCGGACTTTATGCCGTGGCGCGACGCGCAGAGCGACGCCGATCCGAAGGTGCCGATCCGCGAGCAGGATATTGCGATCCAGCTTTATACCTCGGGCACCACTGGCAAACCGAAAGGCGCGATGCTCTCACATCTGAACTTTCTGGCGCTGATGCGCATCGGTGGCACTGAAAAGCCCGACTGGAATAAATGGTCGGACCGGGATGTCTCGCTGGTGGCGATGCCGGTGTTTCACATCGGTGGCTCCGGCTGGGGCATGCTCGGCCTCTATCACGGCGCCAGAGGCATCATCGCGCGCGAGTTCGATCCCAATAAGGTGCTGGATTTCTTCGAACGCTTCGGCGTCACCAAACTGTTCCTGGTGCCCGCCGCAATGCAGTTCATCGTGCGGCAGCCGCGCGCGCGCGAAATGGATTTCTCGAAGCTGCGCTACATCCTCTATGGCGCCTCACCGATACCGGCCGCGTTGCTAAAGGAATGCATCGCCGTGTTCGGCTGCGGCTTCGTGCAGATGTACGGCATGACCGAGACCACTGGCACCATCGTGGTGCTGCAGCCGGAGGATCATGTCGAGGGCCGCGATTGCATGCGTTCTGCGGGACGGGCGCAGCCCGGCGTCGAACTCGCCATCCTCGATGCGGACGGTAAAAAATTGCCGCCTGGCGAAGTCGGCGAGATCGCCACGCGCTCACCTTCCAACATGGTCGGCTACTGGAATTTGCCGGAAGCGACCGCCAAAACGCTAGACAAGGATAACTGGCTGCGCACCGGCGACGCCGGCTACATGGACGAGGACGGCTATCTCTATATCCACGACCGCATCAAGGACATGATCATCTCCGGCGGCGAGAACATCTATCCAGCCGAAGTGGAAAGCGCGATCTGCGACCATCCCGATGTCGCCGAAGTTGCCGTCGTCGGCATTCCCGACGATCAATGGGGCGAAGCGGTCAAGGCCGTCGTGGTGATGAAGCCGGGCAAGAAGGCGAGCTCGACCGACATCATCGCGTTTGCCCGCGAACGCATCGCCGCCTTCAAGTCGCCGAAGTCTGTCGACTTCATCGAAGCCTTGCCGCGCAACGCTTCCGGCAAAATCCTGCGCCGTCATCTGCGCGATCCCTATTGGGCAGGTAAGGACCGGCAGGTGAATTGATGTCCTTTACCTCCCGTGGAGGGGGAGGGTGAACTCCTCACCGCTTCCCGGCGCCCATATAGCCGAACAGAAATCCCGCGACCTTGCGCTTCTGAATCTCCTCGCTGCCTTCAGTGATGCGGTAGCGCCGGTGATGGCGATAGATGTGCTCGAACGGCTTGTGGCGCGAATAGCCCATGCCGCCATGCACCTGCATGGCGCGGTCGGCGGCCTCACAGCAAAGCCGGTTCGCCCAGAAATTGCACATCGAGACTTTATCGGAAAGCGTGTGCTCGACCTGGGCTTGCGTGAGCTGGTCCATTTCCCACGCGGTCTTGCGGATCAATAATCGCAACATCTCTGCCTGCGTCGCCAGCTCCACCAGCGGCCACCGGATCGCCTGGTTTTCGGCAAGCGCGCCCCGAACGGTTTACGCTCGCGCGCATATTTCACGCTCTCATCAATGCAGTATACGGCGGCGCCGAGCGAGCTGGCGGCCTGCCGGATGCGGTTCTCGTGCACGAAACATTGCGCCAGCGACAGCCCGCGGCTGATTTCGCCGAACAGTGCATCGTCCGGTACGAACACGTCGGTGAAGCTGACGCGCGGATGATCGGTCGGCATGTTGAAGGTCCACATGTATTCCTCGATCTTTACGCCATCGGCTTTTGCCGGCACCAGAAAGCAGGTGATGCCGCGCGCATCGCCGCCATTGCCCGAGGTGCGCGCGAACAGCGCGCAATGCGTCGCCACATGCATGCCTGTGGTCCACATCTTCTCGCCGTTGATGACCCAGCCTTTGACGCCATCGCGCGTTTCCTGCAGGGCGCGGGTCTCCATGTGTGTCGCGTCTGAGCCGTGTTCGGGTTCGGTCAAACCAAACGTGATGCGGTATTTTCCAGTGATCGAGCCCTCGATCATTGCCTTCTGGTCGTCGCGGCCGTAACGGTCCAGCATCGTCACCAGCGGGAAGTTGCCGACGATGCGAATGTTCGTTCTGCAGGTCGTTGTGGAGGCCGAGGCCTTTCGCGGAAAAATGTTCGCGAATGACGGCCATCCAGAGATTGGAGCCCTCCCTGCCGCCGTAGCGTTTTGGAATCGCGAAACGTAAGTGCCCGGCCTTGTCGGCGAGGTTCTTGACCCGGCGCAGCAACGCTTCCCACTCGTGCCGCGGCAGGCCGCCATTCTCGAAATCCGTTCGCGCCCACTCGCGTCGATGATCGAAGAAGCGGATATTGTCGTCGGCTTCCTCGATCGGCTTGATCTCACGGGCGATGAACTGATCAAGCTCGGCGAGATAAGCCACCAGATCAGCCGGCAATGAAAAATCCAAAGCGCCCTCCTGGCAGGGTGTTCTTGTTGCTGTTGCCATATCGCGTAGCATCACTACCATAAGGCTTAAACAAAAATGCCAACATGGGGAGCAAACATGGACCTCAAATTTTCCAAGGTCACGCGCAAGGGTCCGATCACCGTCGTGACCCTGTCGCGGCCCGAAGTTTACAACGCGCTGCACACCGACGCGCACTTCGAACTCAACAAGGTGTTCGACGACTTCTGCGCCGATCCCGAACAGTGGGTCGCAATCGTCACCGGCGCCGGTGACAAGGCGTTCTGCGCCGGCAACGACCTGAAATGGCAGGCGGCGGGCGGCAAGCGCGGATGGGACACGGGCGGATTTGCGGGCCTGACCTCGCGGTTCGATTGCGACAAGCCTGTTATCGCCGCGGTCAACGGCGTCGCCATGGGCGGCGGCTTCGAGATCGCGTTGGCGTGCGACCTTGTTATCGCTTCGGAGAATGCGAAATTTGCGTTGCCAGAACCCCATGTCGGCCTTGCCGCGCTTGCCGGCGGATTACATCGGCTGCCACGGCAGATTGGCCTTAAGCGCGCGATGGGCATGATCCTGACGGCGCGGCACGTGAGTGCGGCTGAAGGCAAAGAGCTTGGCTTCGTAAATGAAGTTGTGCCGCAGGGCGAAGCGTTGGCGGCGGCGGAGCGATGGGCGGAAACCATCTGCAAGAATTCGCCGATGTCGATCCGCGCCTCGAAGCAGGCCATTCAAAAAGGGATGGCGGTCTCGCTCGAACAGGCGATATCAGAGCAGCGGGATTACCCCGCTGTGAAGGCGATGGCGGCATCGCAGGATTATATCGAGGGACCAAAAGCATTTTCCGAAAAGCGCCCGCCGAAATGGATGGGGAAGTAATACTGAATCGTCATCCTGAGGTGCGAGCCGCCTTCGGCGAGCCTCGAAGGGATGCGGCGACACTTGCATGCGGACATCCTTCGAGGCGCCGCGCAAGATGCGCGGCTCCTCAGGATGACGGCTATTTTGTTGAATTGCCAATATTTTCCATTTCCCGTCGATAACTCGCGTAGTTCGGCTGATCGACCGCGAGCTTGTCCAGCGTCGTCGCCCACAGATGCTCCGCCAAACCAGGCGTATGCAGATCGGCTTCGCCGCTGGCGATGCGCGCCGCGAGCACAGCGTTGAGTTCATTGAGCGAGCCCTGCTTTCCCAGCAGTCGCGATAATCGTTCGTTTTCTGCGCCATCGCTGCCCGGCTCCAGCACAAGCTGGCGCGTCACCAAATCCAGCGCGTTTGTCGCCACTCGCATCTTGAACGCAAGATGCCCGCTGATTTCAGGCGCGATCTCGCTGCGCAGGAAATCCGCGACGGCCTTCAGCAGTTCTTCCGGCGTCGGCTCATCTTGCATTTCATCTTCCCTGCGGCACGAGTATTCGCAACAAATCGATTTCGGTTTCGGAAGCGCGGCGCCCGATCATCGCGCGCTCGATCGAATGCTCCGGGCCGATACGAAAGCGCTGCATCATGCCGCAGCACATCACGCCCCAGCGCAGCGTGCCCATCACTTCCCAGAAATTTACGCGCGATGGATCGACATGTCCGCCGGCGGCTTCATAACCGGCAAACAATTCCTCTCGCGTACCAAAGCCGCCGACCGGTTTGTCGATCTCGCCGAAGCGCCACGAATTGACGCAGATCCAGCCGAGGTCTTCCATGGGATCGCCGAGATGCGCCAGCTCCCAATCCAGCACAGCCCGCACCCTATCAGGCCCGATGATGAGGTTGCCGTGGCGAAAATCGCCATGCACCAGCGTCATTTCTCTCGACGGACCGGGATCGTGATCGCCGAGCCAGCGCAGCGCCAGTTCGAACACCGGACGAGGCCAGTTGAAACCGCGATATTCCCGCCCGAGCTCCGAAATTTCAGTCGCCGGAATCATGCGGCGAAGTTCAGGCAATTGTGGCAGCGGCAATCCGTGGATGATGGCGAGAAGTTCGCCAAGTTGCCGGGCCAGTTTTGGCCGCGCAGCCGCGAATTGCTCATCGCGCAGAATTTTTCGCGGAATGGTTTCGCCCTCGACCCGATCCATGATGAAGCCGGAGCCGAGTTCATCCCTGGGTTCGAGCACGTGCATTACCTTTGGCGACGGCACTCCGGCCTGATAGGCGAGTCGCATCAGGACAGCTTCGGCATTCAACCCAGCCGCGCGCGTCGGCGCTGCGCCATAGCCTTGCGGCGCGCGGCGCAGGATTGCACCGATGTTTCCGTCGGGATGGACAATGTCGAACGACCAGGTCTCCTGACTGGCGCCGCCCGACAAACGGATCGCGTTGGTGACACCGCTCGCGCCCGGGCACCACGAGGCGACGCAGCGCGCGAGCAGCGCCTCCATCATTTGCCCTTGAATTTCGCCGGACGTTTTTCCAGGAACGCACCGACGCCTTCGCTGAAATCTTCCGCCGATCCGGCGACGCGCTGCAAGCGCTGTTCAAGATCGAGCTGTTCCTCGAACGAATTGCCGGGGCTTTCCCAATACAATTGGCGGATCAGCGACAGCGCGATGGTGGGGCCATTCGCCAACTCATGCGCGAGCTTCATGGTCTCATCCATCAGCGCGGCGTCGTCATAAACGCGGTTGACGAGACCCCACTCCAATGCTTTTTCGGCGGGAAGTTTTTCGCCCATCAGCGACAACTCAACCGAGCGCGCCTTGCCGACCAGCCGCGGCAGCAACCAGGTCGAGCCGCAATCCGGCACAAGGCCGATGCGGCGGAACGCCTGCAGGAAATACGACGAGCGCGCACACAGGATCATGTCTCCCATCAGCGCGATGCTCATGCCGGCGCCTGCTGCGGGACCGTTCACCGAGGTCACGATCGGGCAGTGCAGGTTTCGCAGGCGGCGCAGGAACGGATGATACGCGGTCTCCAGCGCGGCGCCGGCGTTGGTGCGCCCGCCGGGCTTGGTGTTGCCGCGTCCCTGCAGATTGGCGCCGGTGCAGAACGCCCGTCCGGCGCCGGTGATGACGAGGCAGCGCACCTCGCTGCGCTTGTCATCGATAGCATCGAGCGCTTCGCCCAAGCCGCCGAGCATGTCCATCGACACCGCGTTCATCACTTCGGGATGGTCGAGTTTGAGGATGGCAACGGGGCCGTCGATGTCGACCGTAACGTGTTTGAACTGCATGGTTTCCTCGTCTCTGACCGCGCGGTTGGTCCGCGCTACAATGAGCGAACCATATTTGATTTTTCAGCGGCCCTTGTCCATGGTCGCAATAATCGATCGGCGAAATGAAATATCCGAGGGAACGACCATGAGCCTATTCGACCTGACCGGGCGCGTCGCCGTCATCACCGGCGGCAATGGCGGCATCGGCCTCGGCATTGCGCAGGCACTGGCGACGGCGGGATGCAACGTCTCGATCTGGGGCCGCAACGCCGACAAGAACAAGTCCGCCGCGGCGATGATCGCGCGCGCGGCCGGCAAGGCCGATACCCGTGTATGCGATGTCAGCGATCCCGCCTCGGTTAAGGCCGCGATGGCGGCGACGCTCGATACTTTCGGCCGCGTCGATGGTTGTTTCGCTAATGCCGGCATCGGCGGCGGCGGACGTCATGCGTTCATCGACCGCACGCAGGAGCAATGGCGCAGCATGTTCGCCACTAACCTCGACGGCGTGTTTCATGTGTTTCAGGCGGCGGCGCGGCACATGACCGAACGCGCCGAGGCCGGCGATCCCTTCGGCCGGCTGGTCGCAACCTCGAGCCTGGCAGCGCTGTTCGGCACCGCGCGTAACGAGCACTACGCCGCGACCAAGGCCGCCATCAACGCGGTGGTGCGCGCGCTCGCGGTCGAACTGGCGCGTCAGGGTGTCACGTCAAACGCGATCCTGCCGGGCTGGATCAAAAGCGACATGACCGCGGGCATCATGGCCAACGAAAAATTCGTCGCCAATGTTATGCCGCGGATTCCGATGCGCCGCTTCGGCGAGCCCAGCGATTTCGGCGGCATCGCGGTGTATCTGATGAGCAAGGCGTCGTCGTATCACACCGCCGATACGTTCGTGATCGACGGCGGCTATACCGCATTTTGAGTCGTTCTGGTTTTTTTTGGAAGATATGGATTTGTGACGTGCAGCGCGCTTACTCAGGCGCTACACTTGTCAAACGGCCGGCATCGGGAATGCAGAATTTTACCGGCATTGTTGAACCGAAAGAATATCCGCACTGGCTTTCCGTTATAGCTCTTGTAGTCGAGGACGACCCCTTCCCTGCTTGCTGCCACGTCGTCCATGGAGAAGGCGTCCGCTGAAGAAGTCGCGAGCTTCGGCCGCCAGTAGGCATCCAATGCAGCCCGCCCCGTCAAGCTGTTGTCGCCATCACAGGCGCATTCGAGCGTTGCCGCCTCGTCATAAAGGTCAAGCAGGACCTCGATGCGGCGGCTTCTGCAAGCGTCCAGCCAATCGACAACGGTCGCCACGGGGTCGGGCTCGCCCGGAGATTTCATCACGATGTTCACCTCAAATTATCTGGTCGGGATTTAAGGAGCCATTGATGAACGTGCCTTGAACATAGCGTTCATATAAGTCAAATTTCGCTTGTGATTTATCCGGGATATTTTAGCATTTTCTGAACCGTACTCCGCGCTTTTGGTCGCCAATTATTATGAAGTAACCCGCCTTTAGAGCGGGCCAAGACGATTATCCAATTCGGGAAAAACATGCAACACACGGGAACTGAGGCAAGGTGTTGCCGTTCTAGTCGTACTACGTGTTCTTGAAAAACGGAGAAATGCCATGAGGAAGATTCTGCTGCTTGCCACCGCTGTATCACTTTTTGCCCTGACTACGGCGGGCGCGCAGACCACAGTCTCAACCGAGTACTACGTGGTTCGCGACGCATCGACCAAAAAATGCATGGTCGTCGACAAGAAGCCGACAACGACCACCACCACAGTGGTCGACAACGGAACATTCAAGACCAAGACGGAAGCCGAGACCGGCATGAAATCCACGAAGGTCTGCACCGAGAATTGATCGCCGTTTGGCGAGGCCGGCGAGCTATTGCCGGCCTCGCCGGCGGCGGCGAATCTAGTTCCTATCGGCTGGCCTAGAAGCTCGCTGCCTTACAACTCCGGCGCGAAGGGCAGCCTGCATCGGACGTATGTTCGCCCGTCGTTGCGCGACAGTTCGAGGGTGCCAAGCAGCGCCCGCACCCTCTCGCGCATTCCAGTCAGACCACGGCCCATGACGAAATCATTCGGCATGCCGATGCCGTTATCGGAAATTTCGACCAAAACTCCTCCGTCGAAATCAGCGGCCTTGAGCTTCATTTCGGTCGCTTGGGAGTGACGCAGGACATTAGTTATGCCCTCCTGTAGCACGCGATAGACGGTTTGGGAGACGACGCTATCAGCCGCCTCGAGCGCGGGATCGATTTGAAATTCAACCTCTATGGGACTTTGCGATCGCACATTCCGCAGCAGCTTACGGACACTAAACTCCAGTCCGAATTGTTCGATGTGCATCGGACTAAGGCGATCCAGGATACGGCGGTTTGTCTGCTGCAAGGCTTCGACTGATTGCAGGGCTTTCTCTGGCGGGGAGTCGGGCAACTCCTGACCGGTTACATCACTCTCTAGCATTGAGACGACATTAGCCCTGATGGCGAACAACAGTGGGCCGAGTTCGTCGTGCAGCTCGCGCGCGATATCCCGCCGCTCGTCATCCTGGATCGAGACCATCTTGCGCAGCAAGGTTCGATTTTCACGATCAAGATGCGTCAATGTAAGCGCGAGTTCGTTGGCGGCTTCGCAACTTCCGCGAATTTCCGGAGGACCTGTGCAGACAATCTTGCCGGCATAACGCCCGCCGCGAAGCCGCGCCAACCCCTCTCCCAATTCGTGTAGCGGTTTTAGTGCAGCATCCACCGTCAAAAAGGTGATCGTCACCGTCAGCAGCATGAGACTGGTACCGGCCACAACGATAGCTAAAAAGCCAATCCATTTCTCGTAGATGTCGGCGGCCATATCCGGCTCAAACAACAGATCTCCGATATGTTGGCCCTGGATGAGAATGGGGGCCTGCCGCGAAACGTCAGGAAGCGTCAGAAAACGGACGAACCAGGCCGGTACTTCCCCGGACCGGCTACTGAGCTTTTCCGGCGAGTGCACCAACTCGCTTGAATTTGATGGCGTCGGCGCTCGACGTATTCAGCGCATTTACGAATGCTTCAAGCGTCGCTGCGGGATTCGACGAGACGGCCAATGCGCTGTTCAAAGCGCCCGCTATCAATAGCGCCGATCGGCCTGCCGGCTCGTTTTCGTAGGCAAGTTGCTCGCTCGTAAAAAAATGCAGCATGGCCAAGCCTGCAACCAACGCGGCCAGATACATCGTGCAAAGGAAAATGCACAGCCGGGTTCGGAGCGAGTATGTTTTCCACATTAGACTATTCTACTGCTGAGATAGGCAAAGCGCCTGTTAAATGCTTATCTAATAGCTACCGCTTGTGTCCCGATTGCAAATGAATCATGAAAATACTGATCGTCGACGACCACCCCATGATTGTCTCCGGTTGCCGCTCCTTGTTTGCCTCCGACCCGGCGATCAAAATCGACGAGGCGAGCGACGAAAAATCTGGCCATCGCGCGTATCTGCAGAAGCGGCCGGACGTGACGATCATCGACATCAATCTGCCAGACCTCTCGGGATTCGAATTGATGCGACGGATTCGAAAGGAAGATCCTGCCGCCAAAATTATCATGTTTAGCATGAATGACGACCCGGCCTTTGTGGTTCGTGCGATTGAATTGGGCGCACAGGGATACGTCTCAAAGAGCGAAGACCCGCGCCTGCTCCTGAAAGCGGTCAAGAAGGTGGCCGCAGGTGAGAATTTCATCACGCCTCAGCTCGCCGAGACGGTGACTTTTTCGGCAGCGGCGATCCGCGCTAGCCCCGCCTCGCAGATGACGCCGCGCGAACTGGAAATATTAAGACTGCTGGCGCATGGCGACAAAATTGTCGAGATCGCCGATGCGCTTGAGATTTCCTACAAGACGGTTGCCAACACGACATCGCTGCTCAAGCAAAAGCTTGGCGCCAAGAACCATTCCGACCTCATTCGCATTGCCGTTGAGATAGGAATGGATTGACCGGCACGGTTCGTTCAACGTTGATCCGGCCACTCGATCGGTTCGCGGCGCCGCTCGTTGGACGCTCCGTGATCGGTGGTGAGGCTTCTCGAACTTTTTCAATGGCACTTCGTTGCTTCGTTTTCCCGGCAAAATCTAATCAACGGTGGATCATTACATCCTCGATCGCCTGTCGGCAGACATCTCGGATTACCTGTTTTTCCCGGTTTTTAATTGTGGCATCGGAACCATTATTTTGGCGGTCAGTTATACCAGCGCAGACCGCATCGGCCACTGGAGGGGGACTATCTTTAGTGATCGATGGTTAGCATTCGAAACGACCCCAACTACGCCCCGCCCGGTTCCGCATTCCCCACGGGCGGGGCTTTTTTTGGCACCGCACTTAGGACGACGCCGCCATCCTTGGCTGCTCAGCCGATGTCATCGCAAAACCCTTATAACCCTTGGCCGCGACAGTGTTGCAGATCTGGCGGTAAGCACCGACGCCGCCGATATAAGGCATGAATATCTGCGGTTTGCCCGGAACGTTGGCGCCCATGTACCAGGAATTCGCCTGCGGATAGAGCGTGCCATGCGCCACGTCATTGACGTGCGCGACCCAGGTATCCTCGGCGTCTTGCTTAGCCTCCATCGCATTCAGGCTGCGGTCGCGCATATAGCCGATGCAATCGGCGATCCAGTCAACATGCTGTTCGATGGAGACGATCATGTTGCTTAACACAGACGGGCTACCTGGACCCGTGATGATGAAAAGATTTGGGAATCCAGCGCTCATTAGCCCGAGATAGGTGCGTGGCCCCTCCGCCCATTTCTGATTCAGCGTCTGGCCACCGCGGCCGCGAATGTCGATTTTCGCTACCGAGCCTGTCATGGCATCGAAGCCGGTGGCAAGCACCAGCGCATCGACCTCATAGTCCTGGCCGCCGGTGCGCACGCTGTCCAAAGTGATTTCCTCGATCGGATTCGATTTGATATCCACCAGCGTGACGTTGTCGCGGTTGAAGGTCGCGAAATAATCGGTGTCGATGCAGATGCGTTTCGATCCGATCGGGTGATTGTTCGGCTGCAGCAATTTTGCGACCGCAGGGTCCTTGACGATCTCCGCGATCTTTTCGCGCACGAAATCGGCGGCTGTGTCGTTGGCTGCCTTGTCGAGCGGAAGATTGTTGTAGACGCCCATGAAGGTGAGCCCGCCGCTGGCCCAGCGCGATTCATATTTGACGCGCCGCTCATTGTCGCCGTCGTCGAGCGCGCCTTTGTCGGGCAGCTCCTGCACGATGCCGTTGCGCATTTCCTCGCGCGCCACGCGCCGTATCTCCGGGTAATTCGAGCGAAACGATTGGCGCTCTTCCGGCGTCAACGCCGCATTGCGCGCTGGTATGCTGAAATTGGCGGTGCGCTGGAACACGGTGAGATGACTAGCCTGCTCGGCGATCACCGGCACCGACTGAATCGCTGACGAGCCCGTGCCGATCACGCCGACGCGCTGGCCGGTGAAATCCACCGTCTCATGCGGCCAGTGGCCGGTGTGATAAACTTTGCCCTTGAAGTCCGCGAGGCCCTTGATGTCCGGCGTCCGCGCGTTCGACAGGCAGCCGGTGGCGAGCACGACGAATTTGGCGGTGACGCTGTTGCCGTCCGATGTGGTGATCGTCCACGTGTTGGCACTCTCATCGAACGCGGCCTGATCGACGCGCGTGTTGAGCTGAATATCGCTGCGCAAGTCGAAGCGGTCAGCGACGTGGTTGGCGTATTTCAGAATTTCGGGCTGCGGCGCGTAGCGCTCGCTCCAGTCCCACTCCTGCTGCAGTTCGTCCGAGAACGAATAGGAATATTGCATGCTTTCCACGTCGCAGCGCGCGCCGGGATACCGGTTCCAGTACCAGGTGCCGCCGACGTCCCCGCCCTGTTCATAAACCCGCGCCGACAGTCCCAATCCGCGCAGCCGGTGCAGCATGTACATGCCGGCGAAGCCCGCGCCGACCACCACGACATCGTAGCTTGTCGTTGAATGTTGTTCGCTGCTGACGGCTTGCGGTTGCGAGGCAGGCATCTGGTCGCGCTCCCTTGGGATCCTTTGCTCTGTTGACTAGCATTCTACCCGAGGCGCAAAAGAGCAACAGACAAAAAATGGCGGAGATCGAAACCGCGCCGGGAGCAAAACGCCCATGAAATCGCCGATCTGCGACATGCTCGGAATTGAATTCCCCCTGCTTGCCTTCAGCCATTGCCGCGACGTGGCGGCGGCGGTCAGCCGCGCCGGCGGATTCGGCGTGCTGGGCGCCACCGCGCATTCGCCGCAGACGCTGGAACAGGAGATGAAATGGATCGATGACCATGTCGACGGCAAGCCCTACGGCATCGACGTCTTGATTCCGGAAAACATTTCCACGGCGGGTGAGAAGAACGTCACCTGGAAAAGCCTGGAGGGCCGCGTCACCCCGGCGCATCGCGACTTCACCCGCGATCTCCTGAAGAAATACGGCATCGAACTCACCACGAGGGATGTACCGCCCGATCAGCCGCAGCCGTTCGACGCCGAGCGCGCGCTCGAATTGCTCGACGTGGCCTTTAACCATCCGATCCGCCTGATCGCCAATGCGCTGGGCGTGCCGCCGAAGGCGATGATCGAGATGGGCAAGAAGCATGACGTGCCCGTCGCGGCTTTGGTCGGCGCCAAGGAGCACGCCATCCGGCAGGTCGCGGCCGGCGTCGACATTCTCGTGGTGCAGGGCACCGAAGCCGGCGGACATTGCGGCGAGGTCTCGACGCTGGTGCTGGTGCCCGAAGTGATCAAGGCGATCAAGCCGATCCGCGACGTGCCGGTGCTTGCGGCGGGCGGCATCATGACCGGGCGTCAGATGGCGGCGTGCATGGCGATGGGCGCGGCCGGCGCCTGGACCGGATCGGTGTGGCTGGCGACAGTGGAATCCGAGACGACGGAAATCTTCCGCGAGAAGATGATCGCGGCCTCTTCACGCGACGCGATCCGTTCCAAGGGACGCACCGGCAAGCCGGCGCGGCAGTTACGCTCGGTGTGGACGGACGCATGGGACCGCGGCGAAAATAGTCCCGGCGCGCTGCCGATGCCACTGCAAAGCATCATCAGCCGCGATGCGTTTGCCTCGATCGACAAATCTGCTGCGGCGGGCAACGCGGCCGCGCGCGATCTCGTGAGCTATTTCGTCGGACAGGGCGTCGGGTTGATCGACAGCGTCAAATCCGCCGGCGCGGTTGTGCAGGAATTCAAGGAGGATTTTGCGGATGCGATCGAGCACATGAATGCGCTGGTGGCGGAGTGAGAACGAAATGATGAACAGTCAGCTATCGCCCGACCGCATTCCCGTTATCGTCGGCGTCGGCGAAATCGCCGACCATCCAGCCGAACTCGCCTCCGGACTCGAGCCGCTCGCATTGCTGGAAGAAGCGCTGCAGCGCGCCGAGCAGGATTGCGGCGCAAAACTAGTGCACGATATTGAGTCGCTCGACATCGTGAATTTCTTGAGCTGGCGTTACCGCGACCCGGCAGGCGAACTGTCGATGCGGTTGGGCATCAAGCCAGCGCATGCCTATTACGGGCCGGTCGGCGGCGAAAGCCCGATCCGCTATCTGCACGAGGCGGCGCAGCGCATCGCGCGCGGCGAGTGCAGCGTCGCCGCGGTCTGCGGTGCGGAGGCACAGTCCACCGCTACTAAAGCCGAACGCGCCGGCGTCACCCTGCCCTGGACGCCGTTCGCTCATGACGCCCCTGAGCCGGTGCGTAGCGCGGGCTATCAAAAGCCTGCCGCGGTCAAGCTCGGCGTATTCAGACCGATCACGGTGTATCCGTTTTACGAGGCGGCTTCCGCGGCGCATTGGGGCCAGACGCCGCGCGAGGCCATGGCGGAGTCCGGCGAGCTGTGGTCGCGCTACGCGGGCGTTGCCGCGCAGAATCCGAATTCTTGGCTGAAGAAAAACTTCACGCCCGATGCCATCACCACACCGACGCCGGACAATCGGCTGATCGCGTGGCCCTACACCAAGCTGATGGTCGCGAATCCGACCGTCAATCAAGGAGCGGCGGTGCTGATGACCAGCCTCGCCAAGGCGCGCGCGGCCGGCATCCCCGAAGATCGCATGATACATGTCTGGGGCGGCGCGTCGGCGGAGGAGCCGCGGGATTATCTGGCGCGCGACCAGTTTCACGAAAGCCACGCACAGAACGCGGTGCTGAAAGCCACGATGGCGCTGGCTGATGGCGATGGCAGCGCGTTCGACGCGATCGAATTGTACAGCTGCTTTCCGGTGGTGCCGAAAATGGCGCGGCGGACGCTGGGCCTCGGCGCCGACGTGCAGCCGACCGTCACCGGCGGACTCACTTTTCATGGGGCGCCGCTCAACACCTATATGACGCACGCGGCGTGTGCGATGGTACGTAAATTGCGCGGCGGCGCCAAGCTCGGCCTGTTGTACGGGCAAGGCGGCTTCGTGACGAAGCATCACGCGCTAGTGCTGTCGCCGCAGGCGTCGCGCCAGGCACTGGCGCAGGATACCAGCGTTCAGACCGAAGCCGACAAGCATCGCAGCGCGGCGCCGGAGTTTGTTACCGAAGCGAATGGCAAGGGGACTGTTGAGAGTTTCACGGTGATCTACGGGCGCGGCGGCGAAGTCGAGCACGGCGTGGTGATGCTGCGCACGCAGGGCAATGCGCGCGCGCTGGCGCGGGTGCCCGCAAGCGACACGCCGACGCTGGCGCATCTCACGAACATAGACCGCACGCCGGTGGGGACATTGGGGAATATTACGAGTGCCGATGACGGGATGCTGGAGTGGGCATCGTCATCCTGAGGTGCGAGCCAGAAAGCGCTTCTTCCCCTCTCCCCTCGGGGAGAGGTGGGAGCGCCAGATGCGAGGGGGGGCCTCTCCCAAGGGAGAGCCTCAAGCCCTACTTCTCTGAAACCTTCTCGGTCTTGCCGTCCTTGCTCGGCGCGCCGGCGACGCGAACCTGATCGCCGTCGGAGAGACCGTCCGGCGGCGCGGTGATGATGCGGTCGTCAGGGGAAACGCCTGAGGCCAACTCGATATCCTTACCGAGATCGCGGGCAATGGTTACCGTCTTGAACAGCACCTTGTCGTCAACCCCGACGGTGGCAACGCGAAGCCCGTTTTGATTGAAAATGAGCGCGCTGGCGGGAATGTGCAGCGGCACGGTGTCTCGCACCAGGCTGAGCTTCACATTGGCGTAACCGCCGGGCATCAGTTCGCCGCCGGCATTGTCGAGCGCGAGCTGCATTCGCGTCGTGCCGGAGCCGACGTCGACGGATTGCGAAGACGCCTCGACGGTGGCGGGAAACGTGCGGCCCGGATATTCCGGCATGCTGATCACGGCCTTGGCGCCGATCCGGATCGCCGGCACGTAGCTCTGCGGGACGTTGACGTAGACCCGCAGTTTGGTGATGTCTGATATCACGAACATCGGCGGGCCGCTGCCGCCACCGGCGTTGATCAGCGCACCGACATCGGTGTCGCGCGCGGTGACGACGCCGTCGAACGGCACGGTGATCTTCTTGTAACCGGCGAGCGCCTCAAGGCGTTCGACATTGGCCTGGCCGGAATTGACGGCGGCCTTCTTGTTGGCGAGGTCGGCGGTGCGCTCGTCGATTTCCTGTGCGGAAACGAAATTCGCGGCCACCAGGGTCTTGCGGCGATTCAGCGTGGCTTCCGATAACCTAGCACTGCTCTGCTGGCTGGCAAGATCGGCGCGCGCCTGCAACAGTTGCTGGTCCAGATCGGGCGCCTCGATTTCGGCAATCACCTGTCCGGTTTTGACTTTGGCGCCGATGTCGGCGGTCCAGCTTTTTACATAACCGCTGACGCGCGCGAGGATCGGCGCGCGCTGATAGGCTTCCAGCCGCCCGGGCAGATCGAGGGTGGCGTTGAGTGCCCTCGCATCAGGAAGAGCGACGGCTACCGTTGGAACAGCCTGGTCGTTGGTCCATTCGCGCAGCTTCGCGCCGGACTCTTCCCGCGCGCGAATTCCGGTCACCACGACCAGCACCGCGGCAATGCACGCCAGCAGCCCGAAAATGCCCAACTTCCGGCGAGAAACCGGAGAGGCGTGTTCAGTGGGCATGCGAGATCTCCGGTGAAACGGCTGCGGCTTTCGCGTCGTGCTTCTTATGCACCATGCTGAAAACCACGGGAACGAACATCAGTGTCGCAGTCGTCGCAAAAATCAGGCCACCGATCACGGCCCGCCCGAGCGGCGCGTTCTGCTCACCGCCTTCGCCCAGACCCAGCGCCATCGGCGTCATGCCGATGATCATCGCCAGCGCCGTCATCAGAACGGGGCGGAAACGTACGAATCCGGCTTCCAGCGCGGCGGCGACGGGATCGCCCAGCTCTTCATAACGCTCGCGCGCGAAGCTTATCACCAACACGCTGTTTGCGGTGGCGACGCCCATGCACATGATCGCGCCAGTCAAGGCGGGCACCGACAGCGTGGTCCGGGTCGAGAACAGCATCCAGATGATGCCGGCGATGGCCGCGGGAAGCGCCGAGATGATCACGAACGGATCGGACCATGACTGGAAGTTCACCACGATAAGAAGATAAATCAGCACGATCGCCGCGAGCAGGCCGAACAGCAGTCCGGAAAACGCACTGTTCATGGTCTGCACCTGGCCCAGCAGGACCACTGAACTGCCCTTCGGCACCTCCGCCGCGGTGTCCGCGATGGCCTTCTGAACATCAGCCGCGACCGCGCCGAGATCGCGGCCCTGCGGCGTGGCATAAATCTGCACCATCGACTGGATGTCGTATTGCGATACGACGGCGCTCGAGGCCGAGCGCGTGATGTCTGCGATGCCGCCGAGGATCGGCGACTGCGCGTTGCCGGCCGCGGTGATTGGCAGGGTCTCCAGCGCGTTGAGCGAATCGATCTGGTATTGCGGCGTCTGCATCACGATCGAATAGGACACGCCATTGTCGGGATTGAGGTAGTAGGTCGGCGCGACCTGCGAACTTCCGGCCAGGTTGACGACGAGGCTGTTGGTCACGTCGCGCTCGGTCAGTCCGACATATTGCGCGCGGGTGCGGTCCACATCGATCTTGAAACTGGGATTGTTCGGCGACTGCTGAATCCGCGCGTCGGCGATTCCGGGGATGCGCCTGATACGGCTCAGCAATTTATTAGCGTACGCAAAATTTTCCGCGACGTTGGCGCCGCGGATTTGCAGGTCGATCGGCGCGGGCGCGCCAAAGTTCAGAATCTGGCTGACGATATCGGCGGGCAGAAACGCGAAAGTCATGCCCGGAAACAACCGCGGCAATTGTTCGCGAAGCGCCTGGACATATTCCGCCGTCGGGCGATGGCCCTCCTTCAGCTTGATCTGCACGTCGCCGTCAGCCGGGCCGATCACGCCGGTGTTGTTGTAGGTCATGTTGATGCCGCTGATCGGCACGCCGATATTATCCGCGAGCGTTTCGATCTCGCCGGACGGAATGATCTTGCGGATCGCCTTCTGCACGTCGGCGAACTGGTTGGCGCTCTCCTCGACGCGGGTGCCTACTTGCGTGCGCACATGCATCAGGATGCCGCCGGCATCGACCGACGGAAAGAAATTCCGGCCGAGAAAGGGCACCAGCGCAAAGGATGCGCCGACGAAACACAAAAATCCAATCACGAAAATCGGCCGCCGTGTCAGCGCCAGCGCCAGCAGATCGCGGTAGCCGCCGCGAAAGCGCTCGAACCGCGCCTCGAAGCCGCGCTGGAACAACACCAGTGGATTGCGCGTGCGCGGCGGCTCTCCTTCGTGATGCACGTGCGGCTGTAGCAAATATTTCGCCATCGTCGGCACCAGCGTGCGCGACAGGATGAACGACCAGATCATCGCGAACATCACCGCTTCAGCCATGGGCACGAACAGGAACCGCGCGATACCCTGCAGAAAGAACATCGGCACGAATACGATACAGATGCACAGCAGCGAGACGAACGCCGGCGTCACGATCTGGTTGGCGCCGTCCATGATCGACTGTTCGACCGGTTTGCCCTGCTCCAGGTGATAATTGATGTTCTCGATCGTCACCGTGGCGTCATCGACGAGGATGCCGACCGCGAGCGCCAAGCCGCCCAGGGTCATGATGTTAAGCGTCTCGCCGATCGCCGACAGCATGATGATGGCGCCGAGCACGGAGAGCGGTATCGAGACGGCGATGATCACCGTCGAGCGCCAGCTTCCAAGAAACAGCAGGATCATGACGCTGGTCAGCAATGCGGCGATGATGCCTTCATTGGCAACGCCGCTGATCGCGCCGCGCACGAACAGCGATTGGTCGGCGATGAACCCGATCTTGAGCGCGTCCGGCAGCGAATCCTTGACGTCGATTACCTTCTGCTTAATGCCCGAGATGATATCCAGCGTCGAGGTCGAGCCCGCCTTCAGCACCATCATCAGCACCGAGCGGTTGCCGTCGACGTGGACGATGTTGGTCTGCGGCGGGTTGCCATCGCGCACGCTGGCGACGTCGCGGACATAGACCATGGCGCCATTGACGGTCTTGATCGGCAGATTGCCGAGATCTTCCATCTTGATCGGCGAATTGTTCAGTTGAATGACGTATTCGAAGCCGCCGATCTTCTGGGTGCCGACCGGCGTGATCAGATTCTGCGCGGCGAGCGCGTTGGCGACGTCCTGCCCGGACAACCCGCGGGCCTGAAGCGCTACCGAATTCAGGTCGATCGTTACCTGGCGCTGCTTGCCGCCGAACGGATAAGGGATCGCCGCGCCGGGCACCGTCACCAAGGGCGTGCGGAGCTGGTTGATGCCGATGTCGGCGAGGTTCTGTTCGGTGAGGCCTTCACCTGATAGTGCGACCTGAATGATCGGCACGGTGGAAGCGCTGTAGTTCAGGATCAGCGGTGGCGTCGCACCCGGCGGCATCTGCTTGAGCAGCGTCTGCGCGATCGCCGTGACCTGCGCGTTGGCGGTCTGGATATTGACGTTGGGCTGGAAGAAAATCTTGATGATGCCAATGCCGTTATAGGAATTGGCGACGATATGCTCGATATCGTTGACCGTTGTGGTAAGCGCGCGCTGAAACGGCGTGGTGATACGGCCTGACATCTGATCCGGCGGCAGGCCGGTGTAGTTCCAGACCACGCCGATCACGGGAATGCGGATATCCGGGAAAATGTCGGTCGGCGTGCGCAGCGCCGCCAGCGGCCCGATCAACATCAGCAGCAGCGCGAGCACGACAAAGGTGTAGGGCCGGCTCAAGGCGATGCGGACGAGCGCGATCATAGAACGGACATTCCCCGATTGACGAAGGCTCGGACTGACAGTGCCGCAGTTCGTCGGGGTCGATTTACCCGATCCGGACCGAAATAGCCAATGTCCTGAGGCAGTTCGGCCATGCGCGCGGGCGTTATGGTTGATTGCCGCGACGCTTCTCGCAAACTCTCACGACAGATTGATCGTAAGAGAGCCGTTGCTCATACCTCGAGCTTGTCGCCGCCCTTGAGGTCCAGAATCTCGCGCGCCTCGTCCGGCGTTGCGACCTCAAGCCCAAGACCTTCGATAATCTTGCGCGCGAGCGTCACCTGCTCGGCGTTGGACGCCGCCATCCGGCCCGGCGCGGCCCACAGCGAATCTTCCAGGCCGACGCGGATGTTGCCGCCCATCGCCGCCGCCATCGCCGCGATCGGCAACTGGTTACGGCCGGCGCCCAGCACCGACCAGACGAACTTGTCGCCGAACAGCCGGTCGGCGGTGCGCTTCATGTGCAGCACGTCTTCGGGATGCGCGCCGGTGCCGCCCTGCAGGCCGAACACCGTCTGCACGAACAGCGGCGGCTTCACCATGCCCTGCTCGAGGAAATAATTCAGATTGTAGAGATGCGCGGTGTCGTAGCATTCGAACTCGAAGCGCGTGCCGGTCTCCGATAGCGTCTTCAGCACATATTCGATATCCGCAAAGGTGTTGCGGAACACGATGTCCTTGTTCTGCAGATGCTTCAGCTCCCAGTCGTGCTCGAATTTCTTGAAGCGGTTCAGCATGCCGAAGAACGCAAAATTCATCGAGCCCATGTTGAGCGATGCGACCTCGGGCTTGTAGACCGCGGCGGGACGCACGCGCTCGTCCACCGTCATGGTCGGCGCGCCGCCGGTGGTGAGATTGATCACGCAGTTGGAGCGCTGCTTGATGACTTTCAGGAACGGCGCGAACGCTTCCGGGCTTTGGTCGGGCTGGCCGGTTTTGGGATTGCGCGCGTGCAGATGCACGATGGCCGCGCCCGCTTCGGCGGCATCGACCGCGGCGTCGGCGATTTCCTGCGGCGTCACCGGCAGCGCTTTCGACATCGACGGCGTGTGGATCGCGCCGGTCACGGCGCAGGTGATGATGACTTTGCGTGCCATGGTTGCTCTCTTTCTTGTTTGTTGCGTTCAGGATTTGTCTTTTTGCTTGCTTCTTATGCGCGGCCAGCGCCGCGAGGCGTTCGTTGCGCCGCTGCGTCAGCGCTGCGATGCGATCCGGCGTAGGCTGATGCGGCCACGCCGCGATCACCTTGTCCACATTCGGGCTTTGATAAACTTCCGGCCCGGCGGAGGTCGCCGCCAGCTCCTTATAAAAACCCGTATAGCGCGCGCAATAATCCGGAATGCCGCCGGGCGCATTGAGCTCGATGGTCTCGAACGGACCCAGGAACGACCAGCGCAGCCCAAGACCGTCCTTGACGGTGTGATCGAGATCATCAGCCGAAATATAGCCTTCGCCGACCAGACGAAACGCTTCGGCAAGCAGCGCGCCCTGCAGCCGGTTGAGCACAAAGCCGTTGATCTCGCGGTTGATCATGACGGGCACCTGCCCGATCTCGCGATAGATTTTTCGCGCGCGCGCGATCGCGTCAGGCGAAGTCCACGGCGCGCCGCAAAGTTCGACGAGCGGGATCAGATGCGGCGGATTGACGGGATGACCGACCAGGCATCGTGCGCGACCCGGCAATTTTTCCGTGAAGCGCGAGGCCACGATCGCGGAGGTCGAGGACACCAGCAGCGCATCTTGCGGCGCCAGCCTGTCGAGCTCGGCGAAGATCGCGATCTTCTCATCGACATTCTCCGGCCCGTTCTCCTGAACGAACTCGACGCCCTTGACGGCTTCAGCGACATCAGCCGCAACGGATACCAGCGCTGCCGCGCCGTCGGGATCGTCGGCAAGGCCATGACGCGCCAGCGCATGTAGTTCGTCGCGGATCAAGCCCGGCGCGGCGGCGAGCGTCGGCCGCATGCGGATCGGTGACACGCACGTTCCAGCCAGCGCGCGCAAAGATCGCCGCCCACGCGCGTCCGATCAGGCCGACACCGACGATGGCAACGTTTCGTTCATTCATAGGAAATCTCACTTATGGACCGGTGCAAAAGCTCGCCCCCCACCCCCGACCCCTCCCCACCACGCCAAGAGTGCGTGGTGGGGAGGGGAGGATGCATCGTTCCCAACTAATGCATCGCCCGACAAATAGGGGTCAGCGTGACTCCCCTCCCCCCGCTTTTGCGGTAGGGAGGGGTCGGGGGTGGGGGGTTCTTCAGCACAACGCATTTTGCAACAACAGCTCACAGCCACAGCACCTTGCGGCGCAGGTCGAGATCGTCGCGCAACGCCTTCGAAGGTCCCTGATGGATCACGCGGCCACGCTCCAGCGCAACCGTCGAATCAGAGAGCGCCAGCGCCAGATCGAGATTGTGATCGACGATGATGATGGCGATTTCCTTGCGCAGGCGATCGAAGGTCTCGAACAATTGCTCGACCACGGTTGGCGCCAGGCCCTCGAACGGTTCATCGAGCAGCAGCACCCGCACATCGCCCGACAACGCGCGCGCCACCGCGACCATCTGCTGCTCGCCGCCGGAAAGATAATCCGCCGGACTGTCCAGCCGCTCTTGTATACGAGGGAAATATTCGTAGATGCGCTCGCGCGTCCAGTGCACGCCGTGGCCGGTTTGGCGCTTCAGGCCGCCAAGCTCGAGATTCTGCTCGACGCTCATGCCCGCGAACAGACCGCGGCCCTGCGGCACATAGCCGATGCCGAGCCGCGCGTTCTGCGCCGACGACAGCCCGATCAACTCGTTGCCGGCGAGCTTGATCGAGCCGTTCGACGCCGGGGCGATGCCGATCAGCGTTTTCAGCAGCGTCGATTTGCCGGCGCCGTTGCGTCCCAGCAGCGCGATGATCTCGTTTTCGATGCAGCGTGAAGTTGACGTCGTTCAGGATATGGCTTTTGCCATAAAACGTATCGACATGATCGACGGTGAGCAGCGCGCTGATTTGCGCCGCGGTTTCGCGCGGCTGCGCGGCGACTTGCTCGCGCCGGAGCCGATATAGACTTCCTGCACCTTCGGGCTGGCGCGGGCGTCCTCGACCGAGCCATCGAGCAGCACGCGGCCTTCGTTCATCACGGTGACGTGGTCCGCGAGCTGGAACACGCGGTCGATGTCGTGCTCGACCAGCAGCACCGGCAAATCGGACGAGATGCGCTTGATGATCGCGCCGATGCGTTCGCGTTCGGCGGCGGCGAGACCCGCCAGCGGCTCGTCCAGCAGCAACACGCGCGGCGCGGTCGCCAGCGCCACGCCCATGTCGAGCAGGCGCTGCCCGCCGTAGGACAGCAACCCCGCTTCAGCGTTTTCGATGCCGGCGAGGCCGAGATAGCGGATGATCGTCGTCGGTCTCCGCGTTGATCGCGTCGATCGACAGCGCATTGGTCAGGGGATCGAAGCGGCGCGGATGCCGCGCCTGCACGGCAAGGCGGATGTTTTCGCCGACGCTGAGCGCCGGAAACAGATTGGTGATCTGGAACGAGCGGCCGATGCCCGCGCCCGCGATATCTTCCGGCGTATGTCCGGCGATCGGCTGGCCCATCAGCGAAACCGCGCCTTCGTCGGGCGGATACATGCCGGACAAAAGATTGAATGCGGTGGTCTTGCCGGCGCCGTTCGGACCGATCAGCGCATGCAGCGTGCGGTCGGCAATGGAGATGTCGACGCCCTGCACGGCCTTGATGCCGCCGAAGCTTTTGACGATGTGGCGGGCCGACAGCACCGGGCCTTCGACATGCGATTTCGGCCGCAGGAATTCCGGCAGCGGCAGCACTTCGATTTGCCGCGCCGACATCGCGGCGTCCTCGACGATCTTCTTGCGGAACGGCGCGAGCAGCCGCTCGCCGACGCCGACGAGGCCGGTCGGCGAAAACACGATGAAGCCGACGAAGACAAGGCCGAACCAGAACAGCCAGTTTTCGGTGTAGATGCCGAGAAATTCGCGGAACAGAATGAAGAACAGCGGCGCCAAGCGCCGGGCCCGAGAAAGCTGCGCATGCCGCCGATCACGACCATCGCCAGCAGATCGCCGGAGAACGCCACCGAGATCGGATCGGCCGAGGTCATGCGGTTCTGGTAGAGCAGCAGGATGCCGGCGAGACCGGTGATGGAGGCGGACAGCACGAAGGCCACGAGCTTGTAGCGGTTGGTCGGATAGCCGAGGAAGCGCGCGCGCTGCTCGTTTTCGCGGATCGCGACCAGCACGGTGCCGACCGTCGAATTGTGAAAACGCCACAGCAGGATCAGCATCAGGAAGGCGATCAGCGCCACGAACCAGTAATAGTTCGTCGAGGATTCCAGATTGAACCCGAGCAGCGTCGGCCGCGTGATGCCGCCAAGGCCGTTCTCGCCGCCGGTCACGTCGGTCCAGCGAAACGACACCGCATAGAGCATCGCCGACAGCGCCAGCGTCAGCAGCGAGAAATACACGCCGCGCCGCCGCAGGATCAGAAAGCCGAACGCAGCCGCAACGATCGCGGTGATGACGACGCCCACGACCATCGGGCCGAAAAACGAACCGTGCATCACGTTGCGCTGCAGCAGCGCCGCGGCATAGGCGGCCAGCCCGAACCACGCGCCGTGGCCGAACGACACCAGCCCGGTATGGCCGACCAGAATGTTCAGCGCCATGCAGGCCAGCGCGAACACCACCACCTCGGTCGCCGATGTCATGGTGAGGCCGAGCGCAAGCAGCATCGGCGGCAGCACCAGCAAGCCCGAAGGCGGCAATCAGCAGCGGTATGGGCAGGCGTTTCCACATCGTCGCGGCTCACTCGAACCGCGTGATGCGCTCGCCGAACAGGCCGCGCGGCCGGAACAGCAGCACCAGAAGCATCAGCAGATAGATCGCCGCGGTCGACGCGGCGGAATAGCCGATGCCGACCATGACGCCCTTGACGAGGCCGACCAGCAGCGCGGCAGCGACGACGCCCCAGAACGAACCGAGCCCGCCGATCACCACGACGACGAATGCCGGCGTGATGATCTCCTGCCCCATCGCCGGATGGATCGAATAGATCGGCGCCAGCAGCACGCCGGCCAGTCCCGCGAGGCCGATGCCCAGCGCCGCGACGGCGGACATATAAGGCTGCAGCGAAATGCCGAGCGCGCCGACCATGTCGGGGTTCTGCACCCCGGCGCGCACCACGCGTCCGAACGAGGTTTTCTGCAGCAGCAGCCACAGACCCGCAACGCAGGCGGCGGCGATGCCGAGCAGCACCACGCGGTAGAACGAATAGATGAAGCTGCCGAGGAACACCTGGCCGCGCAACCACGGCGGAATCGAATAGGACAGCGGCGGCGCGCCAAAGATCATCCGCAGCGACTGCTCGGCGACCATCGCAAGGCCGAAAGTCAGCAGCAGCGACAGGATCGGATCGGAGCGATAGAAACGGACGAACAGCGTTCGCTCGATCACCACGCCGAACAGCGCCACTGACACGGGTGCTGCGACAAACGCGCCGCCGAAGCCGAGATAGGGCGAGATCACCAGCGTCAGATAAGCGCCGATCGCGTAGAACGCGCCATGCGCGAGATTGACGATGCCGCCGAGCGAAAAGATCAGCGACAGCCCGAGCGCGATCAGCAGATAATAGACGCCATCAAGCAATCCGTTGAGGACTTGCTGCGCTAGCAACATGGCGGACATGATTGAACTCACGTTGTCATTCCCGGGACGCGCTACCTCGCGCGGGCCCGGAATCCATACTCCCGGCGGTGATTATGGATTCCGGGCTGTTTCGCTCAGCGACAAATTGACTAAGTCAATTTGCGCAAAGCTCCACGCCCCGGAATGACGATCAGTTTCTCAACTCGGGAACGTGCAGCTGTTCTCTTCCTTGGTCGCCGCGATCACTTCCAGATCTTCATTCGGTCCGGGCACCGCCGGGCTCGACGTGAAGATGTCCCACTGGTTCTTGATCTGGTCGGCAGGCAGCGCGGTCACCGCATACATTTCGTGCATCAACTGATGATCCGAGGCGCGGAAGTAGCCCTGCCGCGTTTTCAGCAGATCGAATTTCGCGCCCTTCTCGAAATGCTCGATGATCTTCGGCGATTCCGCCGACTTCAACTCGTTGACGGTCTGCGCCACGATCTTGGTCGCGATGTAGTCGCCCCAGGCCTGGTTCTCCGGCGGCTTGTTGTACTTCTTGCGTGAAGGCCGCGACGAACGCCTTGGTGCCGGGCGTGTCGAGCAGATGATGCCAGACCACCGGCCAGGTGCCGACGAAATTGCCCTTGCCCGCCGCCCAGGCCAGCGCGGTGTCGAAGCCGAAGCCGCCGACCGGGAAGGTCAGGCCGAACTCGGCATATTGCTTGAGGAAGTTGGTGATCTGGTTGCCGGCGAGATTGATCACGACCAGATCGGGCTTGGCCTCGCGGATTTTCAACAGATAGGCGGAGAAGTCGGTGGCGTCGGTCGGCACCAGATCGTCGCCGGCGAAATTGCCGCCATTGGCTTCCATGAAGCGCTTCGACACTTTCAGCAGATCGTGGCCGAAGGCGTAGTCCGCCGTCAGCGAATACCACTTCTTGCCCTTGACCAGCCCGTCGCGCAGGAACGAGCGGCCAACGGTCTTCACATACATCGAGTTCTGCGACTCGACGTGGAACATGTAGCGCTGGCAATCCTTGCCGCGCAGCGCGTCGGAATTGCCGCCGGTGTTGATGAACAGCGTCTTGTTGCGCGAGGCGACCTGCGCGATCGTCAGGCACGACGCCGACGAAATCTCGCCGATGATGCAGGCGACCTTGTCGCGCTCGATCATGCGCTCGGCCTTGGTCGAGGCGGTCTGCGGATTGACCGAGTCTTCCTTCAGCAGTTCGACCTTGCGGCCCATCATGCCGCCGGCGGCGTTGATCTCTTCCACCGCGAGATCGATCGCCATCACGGCGTATTCGCCGAGCGGCCCGAGAAAGCCGGTGCGCGGCGTCAGATGGCCGATGCGGATCACGTCGGAGGTCTGCGCGCGCAGAATCGCCGGCGCGGAAATTCCCGAGACCAGCGCAAGGCCGCCGGCGGTCTTCAGAAGGCCGCGGCGGGTGAATTGATTGTTGTTCGAATTGTTATTCGACATGGTTTTTCTCTCCCTGATGCATTCGCTTCGTGGCGACGCTTTTGTTTCGGCTCGAGCTGCGCTGTTTTAGTGCGACTTGCGTCAGCTTGCCGCGGTGTTTGTTCGTGAGTTAGGGTCGCAAAAGATCGGACCATTGTCGAGTTCCGGCGTATAGGGCGGCGGTTCGCATGGATTTGGGCATCAAGGGGTTGCGCGTATTGGTGACGGCCGGCGCGAACGGCATCGGGCTCGCGATTGCGCGCGCCTTTGTCGCCGAAGGCGCTCAGGTGCACACCTGCGATGTCGATGAGACGGCGCTGTCGGCGCTCGCTGCGAGCGATCCCGCCATCAGCCAAAGCCGCTGCGACGTTTCCGACCGCGCCGCGGTCGCAGAGCCTGTTCGCAGAGGCGATGGCAAACCTCGGCGGGCTCGACGTGCTGGTCAACAATGCAGGCGTCGCGGGGCCGACCTCCAAGGTCGAGGACATGAACCCCGAGGATTGGGACCGCTGTCTGGAGATTTGCCTGACCGGGCAATTCAACTGCACGCGGCTTGCGGTGCCGCTGCTGCGGCAGAGCACGAACGCTTCGATCGTCAACATCTCGTCGGCGGCGGGGCGCGTCGGTTTTGCGATGCGCGCGCCTTATGCGGCGGCGAAATGGGGCGTGATCGGGTTCACCAAATCGCTGTCGATCGAGCTTGGGCCGGACAATATCCGCGTCAACGCCATCCTGCCCGGCCTCGTCGCCGGTGACCGTCAGCGCCGCGTGCTCGAAGCCAAGGCGCAGCAGCGCGGGCATGTCCTACGCCGAGATGGAGCGCACCGCGTTTTCCTACACCTCGATCAAGGATTACGTGACGCCGCAGCAGCTGGCGGACCAGATCCTTTTCATGTGCAGCCCGCGCGGCAAGACGATTTCCGGGCAGGCGATCTCGATCGACGGCGATACGCAGATGCTGGGGTAGAATTATCACATCAATTTCAACGCATCGCTGAAAAAATCAGGCCCACCAAAATTGCCCGACTTCAGCGCCAGCAGCATCTCGCCCTCTTTCGCGCCAACGGCACGGAGCACCGGCACGCCCGCCGCGATTTCGGCCCCGACCAGAAAACCGGGAATGCGCAGACGATCCACCACCGCACCCGATGTTTCGCCGCCGGCCACCACCAGTCGCCGCACGCCGGCCTCAACCAGGCCTTCAGCGATATCCGCCATCGCCTGCTCGATGGCGTGGCCCGCAGCGTCGCGGCCGTGCCGCGCCTGCAACGCGGCGACCTGATCCGGCGTGGAGCTACTCGCGATCAGCACCGGGCCTTTACTCAGGCGTTCGCGCGCCCAATCCAGCGCCCGCTGCGACTTCTTCCTTTCCCGCGACGACCTTCTCGGGATCGAGATGCAGCACCGGCATCGCCTGTTCGGCCTGCGCGATCTGCGCCAGCGTCGCCTGCGAACAGCTTCCCGCCAGACACGCCGCCGGGCCGCCGACCGTTTGATCGGAAATGCCAGTCGCTGCATTCGCACTGACGCGACCCGAGGCGATCAGCGCGCGCGCAAGGCCCAGACCAAGACCGGACGCGCCAACCGATACGCGATGATCAAGCGCGACCGCGCCGATGGTTTCGAGATCGCGTTCGAATACCGCATCCGCAATGGCAGCCCCGATGCCTTTCGCCGCAAGCTCGCTCAGATGCGCACGCACGGCATCGACGCCGCGCGCAATGATCGGCGAGATCGACGAGGCCGATTTTGGCCTGGCTTTGCCGCTCGAGCACCCGCACCAGATTGGAATCGTGCATCGGGTTGAGCGGATGATCCTTCAACGGGCTTTCGTTCAGCGGCACCGAGCCGACGAACAGGTTGCCCTGATAGACCGTGCGCCCGGTTTCGGGAAACGCCGGAGTCACCAGCACGATGGCATCGCCGGAATCGGCGCGCAACGCGTCCATCACCGGGCCGATATTGCCGGCATCGGTGGAATTGAAGGTCGAGCAGATCTTGAACAGCACATGCGAAGCGCCACGAGCAGCGCATCCACTTTTCGGCGTCGCGCGATTTCGCCACTGCCTGTGAGGCCTCGATGGACCGGCTTTTCAGCGACACCACGACCGCATCGACCTCGGGCAGCCTCAGATCGTCGGTTGGCACGCCAATGGTTTGCACCGTGCGCAGCCCGCACCGCGTCAAGGTGTTGGCGAGGTCGGAAGCGCCGGTGTAATCGTCGGCGATGCAGCCCAGCTTCACGCTTTCGCTCCGGCATATTGCTTGAACCAGCCGAGCCCATCTTCGGTTTTGCCGCGCGGGTTGTATTCGCAGCCAACGAAACCTTTGTAGCCGAGCCGATCCAGTTCATCGAACAGGAACGGATAGTTCAATTCCTCGCCGTCGGGCTCGTTGCGCGAAGGGATGCTGGCGATCTGGATGTGGCCGATATCGGCATCATCTCGCGCAGATGCATCGTCACGTCGCCGTGGATGATCTGGCAGTGATAGATGTCGAACTGCAGTTTCAGGTTCGGGATTTTCAGCTCGCGGATGAGATCGCGTGCGAAGAAAAAATCGTTGAGGAAATAACCAGGCACGTTGCGCGGATTGATCGGCTCGATGACGACATCGATTCCGTGCGGTGCAAAAAACTCCGTCGCCGACGTAACCGATTTGCGAAACGCCGCCACTGCCCGCGGATCGCTGCGCCCGGTGATCCCCGCCATCAGATGCACCCGCTTCACCTGCGTGGCTTTCACATAAGGCAGCGCGGTGCGCAGGCTCTGCTGCAAATTCGGAAAAGCGATCCGGCAATGCGGCAAAGCCCTTCTCACCGGCGTCCCAATTGCCAGGCGGCAGATTGAATAGCGCCTGCGTCAGGCCATTGCGTTTGAGACGTTCCCCAACTTCTTCCGCCGGATAGTCGTAGGGAAACAGGAATTCCACCGCGGTGAATCCCGCTTTCGCCGCGGCCTCGAAGCGGTCGAGAAACGGCACCTCGTTGAACATCATGCTGAGATTGGCGGCGAAGTGGGGCATTGAATGTCCTCTGTTTTTAATCAGGTCTAATCGCCCGGCAGCTTGGTTCCCGTCACCTTCGCGTACATCCTCGCCACCGAGGCGTCGTCGTCGCGGCCCATGCCGGAGCGCCGACGTCATCAGGAACATCTGCAGCGCCGCGGCCGACACCGGCACCGGGAATTTTGCCGTGCGCGCCATGTCCTGGATGATGCCGAGGTCTTTGACAAAAATATCCACCGCGCTGCGCGGCGCGTAGTCGCCGTCGAGCACATGCGGCACGCGGTTTTCGAACATCCATGAATTGCCCGCCGATGCGGTGATGACCTCATAGACCTTGCGGATATCGAGGCCCTGCTTGGCGGCAAATGTGATCGCCTCCGACGCGGCGGCGATATGCACGCCCGCGAGCAACTGATTGATCATCTTGAAGGCGGCGCCCTGCCCCGCGGCATCACCGAGCTCGTAGAGTTTCGCCGCCATCGCGTCGAGCGCCGGCCGCGCTTTATCGAATGCGGCTCTCGCTGCCTGAGGCTAGAATAGTCAGCTCGCCCTGCGCCGCGCGTTGCGCGCCGCCCGATATCGGCGCGTCCAGATAATGCCGGCCGGTGGCCTCGAGCTGCTTCGCCAGCCGCCGCGCCGCGTCGGGATCCATCGTCGCGGACGACACGAAGACGGCACCGGCCGGCATAGTCTTCGCAGCGCCGTCTTTTCCGAACAGAATAGCTTCGGTTTGCGCGGCGTTGACGACCACGCTGACGACGATGGCGGCGTCCTTTGCAGCGTCAGCGGGAGTCGCTGCGCCCGCCGCCGCCGAGCGCGATGAGCTTCTCGACCGCGCCCGCCGACGACATCGCAGCCTGTGACCTCGAAACCGGCGCGCCTGCAGCGAGGTCGCCATGCCCATGCCCATCGAGCCCAGCCCGATGACGGCGACGCGCGGTTTGTGTGCAGGTTCGGGCATGCGGCGTTTCCTGTTTCGTTATTGGCGCTGTGGATAACACGGCTTGGCCACGCTGCCAAAGCGTGGGACAAGTTCGCGAGGAGAAACCCGTTGAACGAAACGAAATGAGCGAAACGAAACTGCGCGAGGATATCTGCCGCTTTGGCCGCTCGCTGTTCGAACGCGGACTGACGCCGGGATCGTCCGGCAACATCAGCGTTCGGTGTGAGGATGGCGGATGGCTGGTGACGCCGACCAATGCGTCGCTCGGCTTCCTCGATCCGGCCACATTATCGCGGCTCGGTGCCGACGGCCGGCTCGTCTCGGGCGACGCGCCGACCAAGGAAGTGCCGCTGCATACCGCGCTGTATCAGACCCGCAGAAATGCTCAGGCGATTGTGCATCTGCACTCGACGCATTCGGTGGCGCTGTCGATGCTGCCGGAGATCGATCCGCGCGCGGCGCTGCCGCCGATGACGCCGTATTATCTGATGAAGTGCGGCGCGACCGCGCTGGTGCCGTATTATCGGCCGGGCGATTCCGCCGTCGCCGATGCCATCAAGGGCCTCGCGGGTAAATATTCGTCGGTGCTGCTGGCCAATCACGGCCCTGTGGTGGCGGGGAATTCCTTGGAGGCGGCGGTGTTCGCGATCGAAGAGCTTGAGGAAACCGCGAAACTGTATCTGCTGCTGCGCGGGCTCAACCCGCGTTTCCTGACGCCTGCACAGGTAAAGGATTTATCAGACACGTTCGGATTGTCGCTGCCGGAGCATGGGAACGAGCACGAGTGAGCGTCATTGCGAGCGAAGCGAAGCAATCCAGTGACACGAAGGAAGACTGGATTGCTTCGTCGCTACGCTCCTCGCAATGACGAATACCCTAAAGCACAGCAAACTGGCTGTTCTTCAGATCCGTCACTAGCATTAACCCCGGTGCGTGGGTGATGGCGAATGGCAATTTTGCCGCCGCGATCACCGCTTGCGGCGTAACCCCGCAGGCCCAGAACACCGGAATCTCGTCCGCCGCCACCGGGACCGGCGTCGCCATAGTCCGGCTTCGAAATATCGGCGATGCCGATCGAGTGCGGATGGCCGAGATGCACCGGCGCGCCGTGCACCGCGGGAAAGCGCGAGGTGATCTGCACCGCGCGGATCGCATCCGCCGGCTTGAACGGCCGCATCGAGACCACCATCGGTCCGGCGAACGGTCCCGAGGGTGCGCAGGCGATGTTGGTGCGGAACATCGGCACCCGCACGTTGCGCTCGATGTGGCGGATCGGCAGATCGTCGGCCATCAGCGCCTCCTCGAACGAGAACGAGCAGCCGAGCACGAAGGCGACGAGATCGTCGCGCCAGTGCGCCATGATGTCGGTCGGCTCCTCGACCACCTCGCCGTCGCGCCAGACGCGATAGCGCGGCACGTCGGTGCGGATATCGAGGTCGAGGCCCAGCGACGGAATGCGGGGATCGCCGGCCTCGGACATGCCGATGATCGGGCAGGCTTCGGGTTGAGCTGGCAGAAGCGATGGAACGAGCCGCGAGCTTTTCCGGCAGGATCGCCAGATTGCCCTGCACATAGCCGTTGGCGACGCCCGCGGTGCTCGACGCCATGCCAGCGCGGCAGGCAAGCCGCGCCTGCACGCTCGGCGATATCTCGCGATCCGCGGTACCGGCTTGCTCTCGCTTCGCCACACTGGCAATCATGAAACGTGCTCCGTTTTGCACCTGCACTACCTTAATCCAATTCGCCTGACGCGTACCAACCGTTTCTGGAAAATCCGCATGACCAAGATCACCTCCAACCTGCAAATCGATTCCGCAAGGCTGTGGGACACCATTCACGAAACAGCGAAATTTGGCGCGACACCGAAAGGCGGCGTCAAGCGCCTCACGCTGGGCCCCGAGGACAAGCAGGTGCGCGACTGGTTCCGCAACGCCTGCGAAAAGGCCGGCCTTGAAGTGCATGTCGATGCGCTCGGCTCCATGTTCGGCTTGCGCAAAGGACGCGACATGTCGAAAGCCCCGGTGGGATTAGGCTCGCATCTCGATACGCAGCCGACCGGCGGCAAATATGACGGCGTGCTCGGCACGCTGGCCGCGCTGGAAGTGGTGCGGACGCTGAACGATGCCGGCATCGAAACGGAATTGCCGATCTGCATCGTCAACTGGACCAACGAGGAAGGCTCGCGCTTCGCACCGGCCACCATGGCGTCGGCCGCCTATGCCGGCGAATACACCACCGAGGATATTCTGGGGCGTAAGGACATCGCGGGCGTCAGCGTCGGCGAGGCGCTCGATGGCATCGGCTATCGCGGCGACGCGGCGGTGGGCACGCAAAAATTCGGCGCGTTTGTCGAACTGCACATCGAACAGGGACCGCTGCTCGAGGCGGAGAACAAGACGATCGGCGTGGTCAATCGCGGCCAGGGCATCATCTGGTATGACGGCCACATCGTCGGCTTCGAAAGCCACGCCGGCACGACGCCGATGCCGCTACGCCGCGACGCGCTGGCGGCGCTGGCAGAAATCGTGCTGGCAGTAGAGCGTATCGCGAAAGCGCACGGCCCGAATGCGGTCGGCACGCTCGGCGAAGCCGTGATCGCTGCGCCGTCGCGCAACGTCATTCCCGGCGAGATCGCTTTTACTGTGGATATTCGCGCCGCGGCGGCTGAGACGCTCGCGGCCGTCGACAAGGATTTGCTCGCGGCTTGCGTGGAAATCGCCGCCCGGCGCAAGGTGGAAGTCTCGCTGGAAGCGATCTGGCAGAAGCCGCCGACAGTGTTCGACACAAAACTCGTCGATGCCGTCGAAAACGCCGCCAAAACCCTCGGCTACAGCCATCGCCACATCACCTCTGGCGCCGGGCACGACGCCTGCAATCTCGCAAACGTCGTGCCTGCAGCGATGATCTTCGTGCCTTGCAAGGACGGCATCAGCCACAACGAGCTGGAGGATGCGACGCAGGCCGACTGCACCGCGGGCGCCAACGTCCTGATGCATACGGTTCTGGCGCTGGCGGGAGTGGCTTCATGAGGGCGGTTTTCGTCGATGCCGGCGATGCGCTGGCGGATATCTGCAAGGCGCAGGCGCGCGCAGGCGATCCCGCCGTCGCGATCCATCGCGATCCCGACATCAAGCCGCAGCAATTGCCCGGCCTGATCGGCGAGGCGCAGATCGTGATTATCGACCACACCTATCTGCCGACCGACATCGCGCGGCAATGCAACGCGCTGAAGCACGTCGTGTTCATGGGCACCGGCGCGCGCAGCTACATGAACATTGAGGAGCTGGCCGAACTTGGAGTCGAGGTTCATCTCATTCGCGGCTACGGCGACACCGCCGTCGCCGAATGCGCCATCGCGCTGATGTGGGCCGGCGCGCGCGGGCTGTCGCAGATGGACCGCGGCATCCGCGGCGGCAAATGGCTGCGCGAGGAAGCCATGCAGCTCACCGGCAAGACGCTCGGGCTGGTCGGCTTCGGCGGCATCGCCGCGGAAACCGCCCGCATTGCGCTCGGCAGCGGCATGAAGGTGCTGGCCTGGAACCGGACGGCGAAGACTTTTGCCGGCGTGGATTTTGTCGGCCTCGATGACATGCTCTCGCGCAGCGACGTGGTCTCGATGCATCTGCTGCTCAATGACGAAACGCGCGGCATCCTTTCGCGGGAGAAGATCGCGCGCATCAAGAAGGGCGCGATCCTAGTCAATACGGCACGCGGCGCGCTGGTGGACGAAGCCGCGATGATCGACGCGCTGAAATCAGGACACCTGCGCCATGCGGGGCTGGACGTGTTCGATGTCGAACCGCTGCCGCAGGATCATCCGCTGACGTCGCTCGACAACGTAACGCTGTCGGCGCATTCGGCGTTCCGCACGCCCGAGGCGAGCGCGAATCTCGTCCGCGCCGCGCTGGATCATTGCCGCCGGATCGCTAACTCCTGACAATCAAATGGAAATGTCATGAACGAATTTTCCCGCAACGTCGCCGCCACCATCGATCCCATAAAACTCGATCGCCTCGCCGAAGTCGCGGTGCGCGTCGGCCTCAACCTCGCGCCCGGCCAGGACCTTTTGATCACCGCGCCGGTCGTGGCGCTGCCGCTGGTGCGGCGGATCGCGGAGCATGCCTACAAGGCCGGCGCTGGCCTCGTGACGCCGTTCTTCTCCGACGAAGAGATCACGCTGTCACGCTACCGCTCTGGTCAGGACGATGGCTTCGACCGCGCCGCCGCGTGGCTCTATGAAGGCATGGCGAAAGCGTTCGGCGACAACACTGCCCGCCTCGCCGTTGTCGGCGACAACCCGATGCTGCTGTCGGGCGAAGACCCGGCCAAAGTCGCCCGCGCCAGCAAGGCGAACTCGATCGCCTATCAGCCGGCGCTGCAGCGAATCGTGGACTTCGACACCAACTGGAACATCGTCGCCTATCCCGGGCTGGCGTGGGCGAAGCAGATGTTCCCCGGCGATTCCGACGACGTTGCCGTCGCTAGGCTCGCCGATGCCATCTTCGCTGCCTCGCGCGTTGATAGCGACGGCGCGGTGGCGGCATGGACCAAGCACAACGCGGTGCTGCGCGAGCGCACGCAGTGGCTGAATGCGCAGCGATTTCACGCCCTGCAATATTCCGGCCCCGGCACCGACCTGACGATAGGTCTCGCCGATGGCCACGAATGGCAGGGCGGCGCTTCGACATCCAAAAACGGCATAGTCTGCAACCCCAACATCCCGACCGAAGAGGTGTTCACTACGCCGCACGCGCTGCACGTCGATGGGCATGTGCGCAGCACCAAGCCATTGTCGTATCAGGGCTCGCTGATCGACGGCATTGCCGTGCGCTTCGAGGATGGTCGCATCGTCGATGCCAAGGCATCGCGCGGAGAAGAGGTGCTGAACAAGGTGCTCGACACCGATGACGGCGCGCGCCGGCTCGGCGAGGTGGCGCTGGTGCCGCATTCGTCGCCGATCTCGGCGAGCGGGTTGTTGTTCTACAATACGCTGTTCGACGAGAACGCCGCCTGCCACATCGCGTTGGGGCAGTGCTATTCGAAATGCTTCGTCGATGGCGGCAATCTTAAGCCCGAGCAGATCGCGGCGCAGGGCGGCAACAAGAGCCTGATCCATATCGACTGGATGATCGGCTCGGATCAGATCGACATCGATGGCGTCCATGCCGATGGGCGGCGTGTCCCGGTGTTCCGCCAGGGCGAGTGGGCGTAGCCAATGCGCGTTGTAACAAGCGCGGTGTCGTCCCCGCGAAAGCGGGGACCCAGTACTCGTTCATGGCGTTGAAAGTGTCGCAGCAAACGCAACGTCGCAGAATACTGGGTCCCCGCTTTCGCGGGGACGACAATCATTAGCGTCTTTCGCGGACGACGCTAGCGCAGCGCAGCGGCTAGCAGCCGTGTTCGTCCCTGACGCTCACGAGGAAGCTGGTACGGGCCAGGTCGCACACCATCGGTTTGAAGAACCAGGTGCCAAACCATTTGCCCGTCACCGAACCATCGTTTTCGACCCAGGGGATCGGTGGCAGAGTCGGCAGGTAAGCTGCATACGGCAGCACCCACGAAAGCGTTATTCTACCCGGAAACCGGGAGCGGAAAGCCTCATTCATTCCGCCGTCCAGTCCACTGTAGATTTGGGCGGCTGGCACGTCGTCTTTCACCAATTGCGCGTATTCGAGGTCGTCGGCGCGCTGCTTGACCAGCGCCTGCGCGCGCGATGTTCGGATTAACGACAAAGGCCGGGCATTTATCGGCGGGATTGAACGCCAGAGGATATAGCGAATTGGGCGGGGGTTGCGCATCGAAGACGTACTGCCGGTTGCACACATCCACCTTCGGTTCGAGATGCGTCGTCTCGAAGTGGTCGTTGCCGACCTTGAGCATTTTCCAAAACGCCAATTCCGGATTGTTTCGATGGCGCGCCAGATTCGCCGGCGTCATGCGGAACGGATAGGCCTGGACCTGGAATGACGGCCGGCCTCCGAGGAACGAGTCGCGCGCCAGCGAATAGATCTCGCTTATCTGCTCGTCGGTCATGGCATAGCAACCGCTCGACGAGCAGTCGCCGTGGATCATGAGCAGGCTGCCGTCACGATTGTTCGCTTTGTCGAAGCTGTTGGGATAGCCGACGTTGATCGCAAGATAATAGTTCGAGTTGGGATTCATCAACTCCGGTGTGATCGCATAGAACCCCTCGGGGGTCTGGCGGTCGCCCTCGCGCAACTTCGGCCCAAGATCGCCCGACCAGCGACAGATCGGATAGGTCTTGAGAATCTCGAAGCGGCCGGCCGTATCCTGTTTCCAGACTTCGAGCTCCGCCTCTTCCTTGAAGACGCGCACAATGATCGGCGAATATTTCGGCATCTTCTTTTGTCGCAGCAGCGAGAGCAACTCGGGCGGCAGCTCCTTGGTCGCCTTGGCCGGCAGTCGATTGCTGGTCTGGCCGACGCACGGGAGCGGCGTCAGGCCTGCGGCCAAAACCGACGCCAGCACAAGCGCACGGAGAACCGTAGCGCGGATCACTGCTAAATTTCCGACGTATAACATTTGCTATCTGGGGCCAGTTGTCAGTGGCTTTCGTAAGGCAAAGCCCTTGAAGGAGGATGCCCGTATCGCTGAGTGATAAGTCGCGAGGCTCCTCCCTCTCCCCTTGCTGGGGAGGGTGGCGAGCATCGCCAGATGCCAGACGGGTGAGGGGTGGGCCTCACGTGAAAGCAAAACCCTCACCGCTTAAATTCGCTTCGCTCATTTTTCGCCGCCCTCTACCGCAAGGGGAGAGGGGAAGAAAGGACTACTCCACCATTTCCGCGACCGCCTTGCCGCAGGCGGACGTGTCGGCGTTGCCGCCGAGATCGCGGGTGCGCAGCGTGCGTTCGCCGAGCGTGCGCTCGATCGCCTCGACAATCGACGCCGCCGCGGCCTTTTCGCCAAGATGCTCCAGCATCATCGCGCCCGACCAGATCATGCCGATCGGGTTGGCAATGCCCTGCCCCGCGATGTCAGGCGCGGAGCCGTGCACCGGTTCGAACACCGACGGAAAATTCCCTTCCGGGTTGATGTTGCCAGACGGCGCGATGCCGATGGTCCCGGTGCAGGCAGGGCCCAGATCGGAAAGAATATCGCCGAACAGATTGGAGCCGACCACGACATCGAACCAGTCGGGATGCAGCACGAAATTCGCGGTCAGAATGTCGATATGATATTTATCCCATTTGACCTTGGGATAATTCTTGCCCATTGCCTCCACGCGCTCATCCCAATACGGCATGGTAATCGAGATGCCGTTGGATTTGGTCGCCGACGTCAGGTGCTTCTTCGGACGCGACGCCGCCAGCTCGAACGCGAATTTCAATATGCGATCGACGCCGATGCGCGTCATCACCGTCTGCTGGGTGACGAACTCGCGGTCGGTGTCTGGGAACATGCGTCCACCGACCGACGAATATTCGCCTTCGGTGTTCTCGCGCACTACCCAGAAATCGATATCGCCGGGCTTGCGGCCCGCGAGCGGGCTGGGCACCCCCGGCATCAGGCGCACCGGACGCAGATTGACGTACTGGTCGAATTCCCTGCGGAACTTGATCAGCGAGCCCCACAACGAAATGTGATCGGGAATTTTCGCGGGCCAGCCGACCGCGCCGAAATAGATCGCATCGTGCTTGCCGATCTGCGCCTTCCAGTCATCCGGCATCATCTGCTGATGCTTTTCGTAGTAATCCCAGGACGCGAAATCGAAATGATCGAAATGCACGCTGACGCCGTGTTTCTTGGCGGCAGCTTCGAGCACGCGCAGCCCTTCCGGCACCACTTCTTTGCCGATGCCGTCGCCCGGAATGACCGCGATCCGGTACTGCTTGGTTCCGCTGCTCATTTATTGGTCCCCTTGCGTTCGCCCATCGCACATGTTCCCACGTCCGCGGTCGCCGCGCAAAAATTCATCCGGATGCATAGGCCTAAAGTCGATGCCCGATCAACGCTGCAGTGCAGTGTTGACCCGTGCCGCGGCGGCAGCTTAACAGCAGGCGCATCATCCGGCGAACACGCTTCCCCTTGCCGAGTTCGCCAACGGCGATACAATCGTCCCAAGCTCAACAAGTCCCCCCCGTCGGGTCATTCTAGGTAGAGGAAAAAACATGACTTCAAAACTATCGCAGCTCTATTCCCGGTCGTTGGCGGCGCTTCTGGCCGCCACGGCTTTCGGGCTCGTATCCGGCGCTGCGTTTGCCGCCGATCCGATCAAGATCGCCGTCATCGCTGAATCGCAGGCTATTGCCGGCGCGTCGATTCCGCAGGCCGCCCAGCTCGCCGCCGAAGAAATCAACGCCAAGGGCGGCATCGACGGCCGGATGATCGAGATCGTGCCTTACGACAATCACAGCTCGTCGGCGGATTCGGTTCGCGCCTTTCAGCGCGCGGTCAACGAGGACAAGGTCAACGCGGTGATCGCCAGCTATATCAGCGAAGTGGTGCTGGCATTGGAGCCGTGGGCATCGCGCCTGAAGACCGTGATGGTCACGCCGGGCGCCGCGTCGAACGAGATTACCAAGGCGGTCCACGCCGATTACGAAAAGAACAAATACACATTCCACGGCTATCTGACGTCAGCCTCGCTGGCGTTGTCGGTCTGCGACGCCGCCAAGGACTTGCTGGTCGATCAGAAGCACATGAAGACCGCGGTCATCATGAGCGAGGATGCTGCCTGGACCAAGCCGCTCGACATCGGCTACGAGGAATGCCTGCCGAAGATCGGCCTGAAGGTTCTCGATCACATCCGCTTCTCGCCCGATACCACTGACTTCACCCCGATCTTCAACAAGATCGAAGGCGCGAAGCCGGACGTGATCATCACCGGTATCTCCCACGTCGGCGTGCAGCCGACGGTGCAGTGGAAGAACCAGCAGGTTCCGATTCCGATGTTCGGCATCTCCTCGCAGGCTACCAACGAGACCTTCGGCAAGGACACCAACGACGCCGCTGAAGGCGTGTTGTATCAGGCCGTGTCCGGACCGGGCGTCGCGGTGACCTCGAAATCCGTGCCGTTCGCTGAAGCCTTCAAGAAAAAGTTCGGCAACTATCCGTCCTACGCCGGATATACTTCGTATGATGAGGTCTACTACATCGCCGACGCCGTGAAGCGCGCCGGTTCGACCGACTCGGACAAGCTGGTGGAAGCGCTGGAGAAAACCGACTGGGAAGGCACCATCGGGAAGATCCAGTTCTACGGCAAGGACCAGCCTTTCACTCATGGCCTGGTCTACGGCAAGGGCACGATCACCGGTTTGCTGATGCAGTGGCAGGACGGCAAACAGACCGCCGTGTGGCCCAAGGAGGTCGCGCAAGGTCAGTTGAAGTTCCCGAGCTTTATCAAGGTCACCGTGAACTAAGATCTGCTTCTTCCCTCTCCCCTTGCGGGAGAGGGTGGATGCGCGAAGCGCAGCCGGGTGAGGGATAGGTCCGCGATCGCCCCCCTCACCCCAACCCTCTCCCGCAAGGGGAGAGGGCCAGCTGCCATCGTGTCGGCACGCATTTTCCAAGCTCAGCGGATAAGACCCTCAATGCTTGCCCTGCAAATTCTGATCGACGGCTTCGCCATCAGCGCGCTGTACGCGTTGGGCGCGACCGGCTTCACCCTGATCTTCGGCGTCTCCGGCGTGCTGAACCTGTCGCACGGCGCCATCATGGTGCTCGCTGCCGTCGCAGCGTGGGCGGCTGCCAGCGTGCTGCACCTGAACACCTATGCGGGAGCTTTGGTCGGCGTCGTCACCGCGTTGGTCGCAGCGCTCATCACCTACTTCGCGGTGGTGCAGCCGATCCAGCGATCAACGCGCATCCCCCACGAAGAAAAAGAAATCTTCGTTCTCACTGGCACGCTGCTGTGGGGCATCATGATCCAGGAGCTGATCGCGTATTTCTTCACCAACAATGCCAAGACCGTGCTGCCGATCATCGAAGGCGTAGTCAACATTCTCGGCGTCCGCACCCCGCAAAATGAAATCTTCACCGCCGTCGTTTGCTGCCTGGTGATTGGCCTGCTGTGGCTTTTGGTCAACCGCACCAAGATCGGCAAGGTCGTCCTCGCGGCGTCGATGAACACTCGCGGCGTGACCATCCTCGGCTTCGAGCTGACCAATATCTACATCGTGGTGTGGGCGATCTACGGCGTGCTGGCCGGTATCGCCGGCGTGCTGCTCGGCATGTTTCTGGGCGTCAGCTCCTATAGCGTTGGACCGCTCACCGCGAGTGCGTTCTCGATCGTGGTGCTGGGCGGTCTCGGCAGCGTATCCGGCTCGCTGATCGCGGCCTTCGTGGTCGGATATCTCGAAACGCTCACCGCTTATCTCGGCAACCCCGCCTACCGCACAATCCCCGCGCTGCTGCTACTGGTTGCCGTGATGTATGTCCGCCCTCAGGGCCTGCTCGGGAGGCGATGAGCGTGAAGCCATTCTTCAAATCGCGCCTGTTCCTGATTTCGCTGGTCATCGTGGTGATCGCCTCCACGCTGCCGCTCTATGTCTCCGGCTACATCCTTGGCTTGTTGACGGTCGCTTACTATTTCGGCGTGTTCGCGATGGCGTGGGACCTGCTGTTCGGTTTCGCGGGCGAAGTGAATTTCGGCCCGACCTTCCTGATCGGCGTCGGCGCTTACACCGCGGGCATCCTGAACAATCAATATGGCTGGTCGGTTTACCTGTGCATCGTACTGGGTGCGCTGGCAGCGGTGGTCGCCGGCTTTGTGCTGGCGCTGCCGGCGTTGCGCGTGCGCGGTCCGTACTTCGGACTGACCACGCTGGTGGCGGTGCTGATGCTGCAGAACTTCATCGTGGTGTTCGCCGATCTGACAGGCGGTGAAATCGGCCTGACCATCCCCGATGTGATCTCGATAAACGCCGGCGTCAATTACTGGATCGCGCTGGGCTTCATGACTATCAGCGCTATCATCCTCTACGGGCTTTCGCAGTCGCCGGTCGGGCTGGTGCTGCAGGCGAGCGGCCAGGATCCCGTGCAAGCCGGCGCGCTCGGCTTCAACATCGTCAAGCATAAGCTTGCGGCCTTCGTCGTCAGCGCGTTTTTCTCCGGGCTGTCGGGTGCGCTGCTGGTGTTTTATTTCGGCACGGCTTCTGTCGGTACTGTCGTCGATGTTGCGGTGGGCGTGAATGTCATCGTTGCCGCGGTTGTGGGCGGACGCCGCACCGTGCTCGGTGCCGCGCTGGGCGCGATCTTCCTGATCGTTGCCGGCGAATTCCTGCGGCCGACCGGCGAACTGGCGACTTTCATCGTCTCGGCGGTCGCGCTGCTGGTTGTGCTGTTCTTCCCCGGCGGTTTCCTCGGAGCAGCCTTGTCACGCGAGGCTCGCACTTAAATGGACGCCGTCACCAACAACCCGCCCGTCCTCGAAGTCCGCGGCCTTACCAAGCGCTTCGGCGGCCTCACCGCCGTCAAGGACCTCAACCTCAATCTGCGCGCCGGCGAGATTTTCGGGCTGATCGGCCCCAACGGCTCGGGCAAGTCGACAGCGATGAAGTCGATCATGGGCATCGAGCGCCCCACTTCGGGTGAGGTGGTGTTTCAAGGCGAGAACATCGCAGGCCTGCCGGCGCACAAGATCGCCCGCAAGGGTTTTGGCATGGTGTTCCAGCATTCGCGGCCGCTGAACCGGCAGACCGTGCTCGAAAATATCATGGTGGCGCTGCTGCCGGACAGCCTGTTCATGCTGTTCGCCGATAAGGCGCTCACCGATCGCGCGCGGTGGATCGCCGAGCGCGTGGGCTTGGGCGAGGTGATGGACCGCAAGCCGCCGACGCTGCCGTTTGCGGATTTGCGCCGGCTGGAACTGGCCAAGGCCATCGCCCGCGACCCCAAGGTGGTGCTGGTCGACGAGCCCTTTGCCGGGTTGACGCTCGCCGAAGTCGGCACGTTCTCCGAACTGATCCGCAGTTTCCGCGACGAGGGCCGCGCCGTGCTGCTGGTCGACCACAACGTCAAGAGCGTCGCGGCATTGGTCGACCGTGTGCTGGCGATGTATCTCGGCGAGGAGATCGTCACCGGCCGCGCCGACGAAGTGATGCGCAACGAAACGGTGCGGCGGGTCTATCTCGGCGGAGCCATCGAAACGTCAGCCCGCCCGGAAAACAGCTTCAAGGACAAGGTGCCGCTGCTGCAGGTCGAGAACGTCAGCGTCCATTACGGCAAGGCGCAGGCGCTGGAAAACGTCTCGATCCACGTGCATCAGGGCGAGTTCGTCTCCGTCGTCGGCCTCAACGGCGCGGGCAAGACCACGCTGTTCAACACCATTTCCGGCTTCCTGCCCTACACCGGCGAGATCGTCCGCGGCGGCGAGAAGCTGCGCGGCACCAGCCCGGCGAAGATCGCGCGCAGCGGCATCGTGCAGTGCCCGGAATCGCGCGAATTGTTTGGCGAGATGAGCGTGCGCGAAAATCTCGATCTCGGCGGGCAGCATCTTTCGGACGCGGACAAGGACAAGCAGATAGCGTGGCTGTTCGAGCTGTTCCCTATCCTGAAAGATCGTCAGGGCCAAATGGCGCAGACGCTCTCAGGCGGCGAGCAGCAGATGCTCGCGATCGGCCGTTCGCTGATGATGCAGCCGAAGATCCTCATTCTGGACGAGCCGACACTAGGACTGGCGCCGGTCATTCTCGAGCAATTGTCGAAGGCGCTGGAAAAGCTGCGCCAGACCACGCCGATCACGGTGCTGCTCGGCGAGCAGAACGTCACCTTCGCGCTGCCCCATGCCGACCGCGTCTATGTGCTGGAACATGCCCGCATCGTCTGGGAAGGCGATCCCGGCCGCTTCGCAGCCGAGGCCGGCGAGGGGTATTTGTAGAAGCCGCCGTCATCCTAAGGTGCGCGCCTCTTCTTGCGCGCCTCCAAGAATGGCCACACGCGAGGCCGTCGTCCTTCGAGGCTCGCCCAAGCTGACGGCGCAAGCGCCGTCCAGGATGACGGCAACACTTCATCAATGGAGAACCTTCATGGACCTCAATCTGCGCGGCAAGCGCGTTCTGATCACCGGCGCATCCAAAGGCATCGGCGCGGCGGCGGCCGAAGCTTTCGCCGAAGAAGGCTGCGATCTCATTCTCGCGGCGCGCAATACCGAGGCGCTTGATGCCCTCGCCGGCAAGTTACGAAGCGCCCACCAGATCAACGCGACGGCCCACGTCTGCGATTTGCGTAATCCCGAACAGCTTGCGGGTCTCGCGCGCGTCGCAAGCGAAATCGACATTCTCGTCAACAACGCCGGCGATATTCCCGGCGGCTCCATCGACAAGATCGACGAGCCGACCTGGCGGCACGCCTGGGAGCTGAAGGTGTTCGGCTACATCAACCTGACTCGCATGATCTACGCGCAGATGAAGGCGCGCGGTCATGGCGTCATCGTCAACGATATCGGCGCCGCCGGCGAGAAATTCGACGCCAATTATATCTGCGGCAGCGCCGGCAATGCCGCATTGATGGCGTTCACCCGTGCGCTCGGCGGCAAGAGCCTCGCCGACAACATCCGCGTGGTCGGCATTAATCCGGGTCCGGTCGGCACCGACCGCCACGTCACGCTGCTGAAGACCCGCGCGAAGAATCAATTCGGCGACGAAAGTCGCTACAAGGAATTCCAAAAGGGAATGCCGCTCGGACGCCCTGCGCATGCGCGGGAGATCGGTGACCTTATGGCGTTTCTCGCCTCCGAGCGCTCCGGCTACACTTCGGGCGTGATCTTCACCGTCGACGGCGGCCTCAGCGCCGGCTGGGGATAGGAAGCGCCGCGTCCGTCATTGCGAGGGGCTCTCGCGACGAAGCATTCCCAGTCCTTCCTTTGCAGCCCCTGGATTGCTTCGCCTAGCGCAAATCGGCTATTGCCGATTTGTCGCAGGGCTCGCAATGACAAAGAGGGGCCCTCGTTCAACATTGATTTGCGCCGATGTCCAACACTCTGCTCATTTTCATCGCTGCGGCATTTCTGCTGGCGGGCTTCGTCAAGGGCGTGATCGGGCTCGGCCTGCCGACGGTGGCGATGGGTCTGCTCGCGGTGTCAATGCCGCCGGTGCAGGCGCTGACCATCGTCATTGTGCCCGCGATCGTCACCAACATCTGGCAGACTTTTGTCGGGCCGTATTTGCGCGACATTGTCCGGCGTCTTTGGCCGCTGATGCTGGGCACCGTCGTCGGCATCTGGTCCGCGGGCGGACTGCTGACGGGCCCCTATGCGCGCTACGGCGCTATCGTTCTCGGCATACTCCTGGTGATCTACGCCATCACCAGCCTTTTTGCCGTGACGTTCGTGGTCACGCGCGCGCACGAGAAATGGGTCGGCGGAATCGTGGGTCTCATTACCGGCCTGGTCGCTGCCGTGACCGGCGTTCAGGTGATTCCATCCATGCCCTTCATGCAGTCGATCGGCATGGAAAAGGAAGAGCTGGTGCAGGCGCTCGGCGTGTTCTTCACCGTCGCGACGCTGGCGCAAGCCTTCAACCTGACGAGCGCCGGACTGCTCAACGCGTCCACCGCACTACCGGGCGTCATCGCGATGGTGGCGGCGTTTTCTGGAATGTTTATCGGCCAGTCCGTACGCCTGCGGATGCAGCCCGATACGTTCCGCCGCTGGTTTCTGATCGCGATGATGCTGCTCGGCTTTTATCTCGCCGGCGCACGACGTATAATGCGATGCGCTCCTGACGAGGCCTCACCCATATAGCGGCGTGCCCGGCACAAACGCATCGAAGGCCGCCCAGAATTGCGCGCGGTAGCGATCCTGTTCCTGCAGAATTTCGTGCTTGGCGCCGGCGATCACCAGATGCGAACCGGCACGCAGATGATAGGCGAACTCCTCGATCGCAGGTGTGGAAACAATGGTGTCGTTGCTGGCGGCGAGCATCAGGATCGGCTGCCGGATTTGCAGGGGATAGTCCGCAGCGCGAAAGCCGTGCATTGCCGTGAACGCGGTGTCGGCCCACGCCACCGTCGGTGAAGCGATGCCAAGCGTGGGGTCTTCCTCGATGATCGCGGCGTTGCGGGCATAGCGCACGGGATCGCTGGTGAGCGGATTGTTGATGAAGGAAGTCGCGCCGACGAGGTCATCGTTTCCGCCAGGGACGTAACGATCGCCCTGCCCAGTCAGCCGCATCACGCGCAACAGCGCGCGCGCCGCGAATGACGTGCGGCGGCCAGGCAGATCGATCATCGGCGCCGAAAGCACCATGCGGTCGAACCAGCGCTTGCCGGCATGAGCGACGCGGAGCATCACCGCGCCGCCCATCGAATGCGCCAGTGCGAAATAGGGCGGCGGGCAGTCCGGCAGCACCACCTGCTGCACGAAGGCGTCGGCGTCGATCTCGTAATCGGAGAAGCGGCGGACATAACCTTTGCGCGGATCGCGCAGCCGCCGCGCGGAGTGGCCCTGCCCGCGCCAGTCGATCATCGCCACCGCGAAACCGCGGTCGCGCAGATCGCGCACCGTCTCGAAATATTTTTCGATCTGCTCGCCGCGTCCGGTGAAAACGCAGACCGTGCCCTTGCGACCTGCCGGCGGCGCCCAGCGTGCGAAACGCAATTCGGCGCCGTCCGGCGTCTTGATGGTGCCGCTGACGACATCTTCGGGAACGGGATTGGCGGGGATCGAGACGAGCGTCATGTGGGGAACCGGCTAGGTGAAAAGACCTGAAAATCAAGGGTGCAAGCTTGAAAATATCGCAGCGTTTCCGCCCTCTTGAAGCCGACTGCGACCCTCCCATATCACCTCCGTGCAGGCCGCTCCACTCTACCAGGCTGCACGCAGACGAAGGCCCGGCCCGATGGCGGGCGGGTTAACTTGAACAAGTCGCTCAATGGAGGACTATCCTATGCGTAGCTATGATCTCACCCCGTTTTATCGTTCCACCGTCGGCTTCGACCGCTTCTTTTCCCTGCTCGATCAGGCAGCGTCAGACGGCAGCCCCGGTTACCCGCCCTATAACATCGAGCGTACCGGCGAAAACGACTACCGCATCAGCGTAGCCGTCTCCGGATTCTCGCAGGGCGAACTCTCCATCGTCGCGAAGGAAAACACGCTGACGATCAAGGGCGAGAAATCCGCCAATGAGAATGGCCAGCAGAACTCCGAGGTGCTGTATCGCGGTATCGCGGCCCGCGCTTTCGAGCGGGTGTTCCAGCTTGCCGATTTCGTGCTGGTGAAGAACGCCTCGCTGGAAAACGGCCTGCTGCACGTCGATCTCGTGCGCGAGATTCCGGAAGCCAAAAAGCCCCGCAGCATTCCGATCACCACGACCAACGCGGTTGCGCCGCAAGTGATTGACAATGCCGACCAGAAAGTCGCCGCGTAGCCAACTCGTTTCTTGAAAGGCCATTACTGAAATGAAAAACGCCCCGGCCAAACCGGGGCGTTTTTTGTCGGGCAAGCTGCGAGAACCTAGCCCCGTTCTTGAGCGGCTTCCCGCATGCCTGCCGGCGTGTCAGCTGGATGCCTCAGTCAATGCAGCGTTTCGTGCGTGGCGTGCTTGAGGCGTTCGATTTCGTCCTTGAGCATCAATTTGCGGCGCTTCAATTCGACAATTCGCAGATCGTCTGTGGAAAGGTGGACGAGCGCGTCGTGCAGCTCGCTCTCGAGAACGCTGTGTTTACGTTCCAATTCAATAAGATGCGCCTGAACCGCCATACGAAGTCTCCTCGCTAGGATTGAACCTCAGATTCGATCTGGACGAGAGAGTGTACATCAGCAACGGCGGCTGTCGATGGAAATTAAGCTGCAAATTGTTAACCTGTCTAAATGACCAACGAATTGTAAGCGGGACGGCCACAAGGGCACCATCGTTAACTCCCTTGCGACAGCAGGCCGCACCAAACACTGTCGCGAGTTGTCCGGCCGTCGCAAACCCGGCGCATTTCAGCTATCGTAGCCCATGACCAACGAAGACGATCGCGAATTTCAAGCCGAGCTTGCGCGACTGCAGCAGGAACACCGCGATCTAGACGCGGCGATCGAAGCCCTTCATCATTCGCCCGCGCCGGATCTTCTGCGCCTGCAGCGGTTGAAGAAGCGCAAGCTGCAGTTGCGGGATCGAATCGCCTTCATCGAAGATCAGATCACGCCGGATATTATAGCCTGAAAGGCTGCTACGCGCCGCTTATCAGTTCGCGCAAAACGCCGGTGATTTCCCTCGGGCTATAGGGTTTTGGCACAAACCGGCCGCCCTCCGGCAGATCATCGTGCGTGACGTTAACGTGGCCCGACGTCGCAATGATCTTGATCGGCGGCCAGCGGCCTCTGATCGCCTTAGCAAGCTTTAGGCCGTCCATCGAACCAGGCATCTGGATATCGGTAAACACCACCGTGATGTCGAAGCGGCTTTCGAGAATATCGATGGCTTGGTCAGCATTGGACGCTTCGAGAACTTCAAAGCCGGCCGCGGTGATAATATCGACGGCATCCATTCTGAGTAGGAACTCGTCTTCCACAACGAGCACGACGGGTCTTTTCGACTCTTCAAGACCCATGCATTTACTCCCTCGCAACACGTCATAATGTCGAGCTTCGCATTTAGTTCCGGGCTTCTGCGAATATCTCGACAGGTCTGGGATGGTGCGCTACTTTTACCGGCGGGACGACCTCGAAAGTTGGTAATGGCGACCGACCACAGCGCCGATATCGCTGCCGTGCAGCGAATCGCGGCGGTGCCTCGTATTCTCGAAGTGGCATGCCGTTCCACAGGCATGGGCTTCGCCGCCGTCGCGCGCGTCACTGATGACCGATGGATTTGTTGCGCCGTGCGCGACGAAATCGCGTTCGGACTGGTTCCCGGCGGCGAACTGGACGTAAAGACCACCCTTTGCCACGAAGTCCGCCAGAATCACGAGACGATCGTTATCGATCACGTAGCCCAAGACGCAGCATTTTGCGGACATCACACGCCCGCGCAATACGGCTTCCAGAGCTACATCTCAACACCCATCATCCTTTCTGATGGGACGTTCTTCGGCACGCTGTGCGCCATCGATCCCCGTCCGGCGCGCCTAAATACGCCGCAGACCGTCGGCATGTTCAAACTGTTCGCCGAACTGATCGCCACCCAGGTCGAGGCCGTCGATCGCCTCGCCGCCAGCGAAGCCACCCTCCTGACCGAGCGGCAGACGTCCGAATTGCGCGAGCAGTTCATCGCGGTGCTGGGCCATGACCTTCGCAACCCGCTGGCGTCGATCGACGCCGGAACCAAGATGCTGGGCAAGGCTCAATCGAAGGAAGCCACCAGCGAAATCCTTGGCCTGATGCAAAGGAGCGTCGAACGGATGTCGATCATGATCGACAACGTGCTCGATCTGGCCCGCGGCCGGCTCGGCAGCGGCATCGCGCTGAACCGCTCGCCCGAACCATTGCAGCCGATTTTAGATCAGGTAATCGCGGAACTCCGCACCAGCTATCCCGACCGAAAGATCGAGGCGCAATTCGCGCTCGATGATCTCGTCAACTGCGACGGCGGGCGTATCGCACAACTCTTTTCCAACCTGCTCGGCAACGCACTGACCCATGGCGTCGCGTCCAGTCCTGTTCGCGTGCGGGCTGCCACCGGCGACGGCGTGTTTGAACTGTCCGTTGCAAACTCCGGCGAGCCGATACCTCCGGACGCGATGGTGCGGCTGTTTCAGCCCTTCTATCGGGTCGCGGCCCGGACATCCATGCAGGGCCTTGGATTGGGATTGTATATCGCCTCCGAAATCGCGCGCGCGCATGAGGGGACGCTTACCGTCGATTCCTCGCCGCACGAGACCCGCTTCACGTTTCGAATGCCGCTCGGCTGAGGGCAGCTCGGATGCGACGCATCGATGCGTGACGAAGCAAGGGACAATGCAACAACACGCTTGACTCGACGAGAACAAAATAAGAACAATATGGAGCAGAGAATCCCCCGCCAACCACGGTATGTCCGCGATGTCCCAAGCCGCATTGAAGTCCGAGAATGACCGCTACGAACAAGCTTGCGATCAGGCGATCGCGATGTGCGACGGCAATTTGCGCAGCACGATCAAAGCGCTGCTAATGGCCAACGAATTTCTTGAGGCCGAATTGCAGGAAGTGCAGGCGAGCCTCTCGGGTGATGCGCCGACAGGATTTTGCACGGCGACGGGCAACGCTGCTTAAATCATCGCACCTCCCGGAAGAAGGCTTGGATTTCGGTCGCCAGCATTTCCGGTTGCTCCAGCGCTGCAAAATGTCCGCCTTTGGCCATGACGCTCCAGCGCCGGATATCGTTGAACACGCGCGCGGCGGCCGACCGCGGCGGCTTGAGGATTTCTCGCGGGAATTGCGCGTAGCCGGTGGGCACGGAGATTTTCTCGCCGGGTGGAAGGATCGCTGATCCGTGGTGACGGGCGTAATAGGGCCAAAACGATGAACCGATCGCGCCGGTAAACCAGTACAAAGCGATGTCGGCGAGCATGCGGTCCCGGCTGATGGCGCTTTCGACGTCGCCTCCGCAGTCGGACCAGGCGCGAAATTTCTCCACAATCCATGCCGCCAGACCAATCGGCGAATCCGTCAGAGCGAATGCGAGTGTCTGCGGGCGCGTGCCCTGTATCCAACTGTAGCCGGTCTCCTCGTGCAGCCATCGCTTCAGTTCCCCAAGATATTTCCGCTCCTCTTCGGTCGGATCGGGAAAGGCGGAGGGGTCGCGGCCCGCGACCATCATCAGATTGATGTGGATGCCGATCATGCGGTCGGCATGGGCATAGGCAAGCCGGCTCGTGACGGCGGCGCCCCAGTCGCCGCCTTGCGCGCCAAACTTTTTATAGCCGAGCGCGTCGTGCATCAGGGTGGCGACGCAATCCGCCATTTCAGAAACACCGAAACGCTTCTGGCCGGGCTGGAACGAGAGGCCATATCCCGGCAAGGAAGGCGCTACTACCGTAAAGGCGTCGCGGGCGTCGCCGCCGAAACGTGCGGGGTCGGTGAGATGCGGAATGATCTCGATGAATTCGAACACCGAACCGGGCCAACCGTGCAGCAGCAGCAGCGGCATTGGATTCGGGCCGACGCCGGGCACGTGCAGATAGTGCAGATCAATGCCGTCGAGCGCGACGCGGAATTGCGGAAACGCGTTTAGCGCAGCTTCCTGCGCGCGCCAGTCGAATTTGGTGCGCCAGTATTCCATGAGGTCGCGAAGATACCCAACGTCCGTGCCATAGGCCCACGGCTCGCCGGGAGCGGAATCCGGAAAACGTGATCGGGCGAGACGCTCTTTCAGGTCAGCGATATCGGCGTTCGGAACATGGAGTTCGAAGGGCTTGCGCGTCGCTGTCATTATTCTGCTCCCTGCGGATGGTCCTCATGCCGCCGTTGCGCCTTTCGCACGTACATCGCGCTGTCAGCCTCTTCCAGGGCCCGACCGGCTTCGGCATGCGAGCCAAGCATCGCCACGCCAGCGGATGCGCCCGCCGAAACCTTTCGACCGCGAAACACAAATCGAAGCTGATCCACAGTTTCCTCAAGGGCTGCTGCCTTCGCCCTGGCATCGGTCGCGCTCAAATTCCATAACAGCAGGGCGAACTCGTCGCCGCCAAGCCGGCCTATTATGTCGGAGGCGCGCACGTGGCCCAGCAATACGGCCACGACCGCTTTCAGGACCTCGTCGCCCGCGGCATGCCCGAACGCATCGTTGATCGGCTTGAGGCGATCGACATCGAGCACGATTAGCGCGCCGCTGGCGCCGTAGCGCTGTATGTAGGCAATCGAGCGATGCAGTTCGCGCTCGAAGCCGCGCCGGTTTGGAATATCGAGCAGATAATCCATGTCCGCCGCGGCTTCCAACTCCCGGATGGTCGCAAGCGCCTTCGAGAGTTGGGTCTTGAGCCGACGTATTTTCACTCTGGAATCATCAGGCGGTACAGCAAGGCGGGACGGCGATTTCGATCGAAGTTTCACCGACCCATCGCGGGACAGCGATGCGGCACGCGGTTTCGCTGGCTTCGCCAAGCTGCGTTCGCCGCGTTTTGCGGATTTCGGCGTGGCCACCTTCGATTTCTTTTTCACAAGGGTATCCGCGAGTTCACAAGGGTATCCGCGAGGCTTGCCGGTGTTGCCTGTGATAAGGATAGTTCATTCCGCACACCTTGCCACCTAAAGTCTAAAGCTATAATCCGGCCCATGCTTTTGGATTCCGAAAAGAATTGAGTGCATGTCCGCTCCCGTCGCCATCATCATGGGCAGCCAGTCCGACTGGGACACCATGCGCCTCGCCGCAGAGACGCTGACCGCGCTTGGCGTCGGCAGTGCAACTCACATCGTCTCCGCCCACCGCACGCCCGAGCGGCTGTATGCGTTCGCCAAGGGCGCCAGGGCCGCGGGCTTCAAGATCATCATCGCCGGAGCCGGCGGTGCAGCGCACCTGCCGGGCATGACGGCTTCGCTCACGGAATTGCCGGTGTTTGGAGTGCCCATGGAATCCAGGGCGCTTTCCGGAATCGACTCGCTGTATTCAATCGTGCAGATGCCGGCCGGTGTTCCCGTCGGCACGCTGGCGATCGGCAAGCCCGGCGCCATCAACGCAGCGCTGCTGGCGGCCTCGGTGCTGGCGCTGAACGATGCAGCGCTGGCCACCCGCCTCGCCGCCTGGCGCAAGCAGCAGACCGATGCTGTGCGCGAGCGCCCGGAGAACTCGGCGTGAACTCTTCGGCGCAGGTGAAGCTGAAGCCGGGCGACACCATCGGAATTCTCGGCGGCGGACAATTGGGCCGGATGCTCGCTGTGGCGGCGTCGCGGCTTGGCCTCAAATGCGAGGTTTATTCGCCCGATCCGGATTCGCCCGCCTTCGACGTCGTACTGCATGCAACCTGCGCCGAATATGCCGACGTTGAAGCGCTGGAGCTTTTCGCCGCCGCGGTCGACGTGGTCACCTACGAGTTCGAAAATGTGCCGGCGGCAACCGCGATGATCATTGCGGCGCATCGTCCCGTTTTGCCCGATTTCAAGGTTTTGGAGACGACGCAGGATCGTCTGGCCGAAAAGGATTTCGTCACCAAGCTCGGTATCGGTACCGCCGCCTATGCCGAGGTTTCGTCGGCAGAGGGACTGCGAACTGCCATCGCGCGTATTGGATATCCGGCCGTGATCAAGACCCGCCGCTTCGGCTATGACGGCAAGGGCCAGACGATCATCCGCCAAGGCGATGACCTCGATCAAGTCTGGAGCGACCTTCAGACCAAGGCGGCAATTCTTGAAGCGTTCATCCCCTTCGAGCGCGAGATTTCGGTGATTGCCGCGCGCGGCGCCGACGGTCAGGTCGAATGTTTCGATGTGACCGAAAACGAACACGGCGACCATATTCTGAAGAATCTCGCGTGTTCCGGCCGCGATTTCCGATACGCTGGCGGCGCAGGCCCGCAACATCGCCAATACCATCGCTAACGCTCTGAACTACATCGGCGTGCTGGCGGTCGAGATGTTCGTCGTACCCGGCGACAGCGGCCCTGCCCTACTGGTCAACGAGATTGCGCCGCGGGTGCACAATTCCGGTCACTGGACGCTGGACGGCGCATCGATCTCGCAATTCGAGCAACACATCCGCGCCATTGCCGGCTGGCCGCTCGGCAAGCCGGTCCGTCACGGCGCAGTGACAATGACCAACCTGATTGGCGACGACGTCGATGCCTATGAACGCTGGCTCACCGTGCCAGGCACTACCGTGCATCTTTATGGCAAGGGCAAGCCGCGGCCCGGGCGCAAGATGGGGCACGTCACGCAAGTGACGCGCGAATAGCCGCTTCCATTTACGCCGGCGTATTGCCCTCGACGACGCCGACCGGGCCTTCGCTGAGCCAGCGATAGATCACGCCGCCCAGCGCGCCGCCGAGCAGAGGGGCAATCCAGAACAACCAGAGTTGCCCAAGCGCCCAGCCTCCGACGAACAACGCAGGCCCCGTGCTGCGTGCCGGATTGACCGACGTGTTCGTCACCGGAATGCTGACGAGATGGATCATCACCAGCGCCAGTCCGATTGCCAGCGGCGCAAAGCCCGCGGGAGCCTTGCCGTGGGTCGAACCCATGATGATGAAGAGAAACATCATGGTCATCGCCACCTCGGTGATGAAGCAAACCACCATGCTGTAGTGGCCCGGCGAATGTGCATCATATCCGTTGGATGCGAAGCCTTTGCTGACGTCGAAACCGGTCGCGCCGCTCGCGATCACGTAAAGCAGCGCGGCGCCGGCGACCGCGCCGATCACCTGGGCGATGACATAAGGCAAGATCTGTCCGGCCGGAAAGCGGCCGCCTGCGGCCAATCCAACGGTTACGGCGGGATTGAGGTGGCAGCCGGATACGTGCCCGATCGCGTAAGCCATCGTCACGACACTCAGGCCGAACGCCAGAGACACGCCGACCAAACCGATACCGACCTGCGGAAATGCCGCCGCGATGACCGCGCTGCCGCAGCCGGCGAACGTCAGCCAGAATGTGCCAATGGCCTCCGCGGCATATTTCTTCCCATTCATGTCGATTTCCCCCTTGTTGCCGGCGTAAAGGTATCATCTTCTTGCTGAGTCGCACGGCAAAGAAAGATATCCGGCGTGGATTGGACGCCGCGCAGGCCGGCGCGACAGTGAAAACAGGCCGGAATGGCCTAGCGCGAGGTGGACATTCCGGGTTCGATCTGATACATCCGCGCGCTTGAGGTTGAGGACCTGGCCTTAGTCGGTCCTTCGCTTTCTCGTAAAATTCCCATTCTGATCAATTGAAAGAGGATGCCGGGTGCAGGTTCTCGTTCGCGATAATAATGTCGATCAAGCCCTCAAGGCGCTGAAGAAGAAAATGCAGCGCGAGGGGATTTTCCGCGAGATGAAGCTACGCGGTCATTACGAAAAGCCCTCCGAGAAGAAGGCCCGCGAAAAGGCGGAAGCCGTGCGCCGGGCGCGCAAGCTCGCCCGCAAGAAATTGCAGCGCGAAGGTCTGCTGCCGATGAAGCCGAAGCCCGTGTTCGGCGCCGGTCCCGGCGCGGAACGCGGCGGCGCTGGTGGCGGTCGTGGCGGTCCCGGTGCAGGTCCGCGCGGACAGCGTTAGGCTCCATCACAGTTTGGTTTGATGACGCGGGCCTTTGCGCCCGCGTTGTTATTTTAACCGATGCATTTTGCGCAGGCTCGGGGTACCAATATCGCGAGACGGTAACTCAAGTCGTGCGAGACTTCGGCATCCATGGCCTTTCTGGTTTCCGATTGCCGTCGTGAGATACAGCGTGTCACTCCGCACGCCGCCCTGCTCGTCGCAATCGCACTCTGTACCGGTGGCTGTTCGTTCAATCTGGGGTCGCTGTCTTCCGACGAGGAAGCGCCAAAGGCGGTTTCAACCCCAGCTATTGATTTGCCCTCGCCCAATACGAACGACGTGACCGAGGCACACGCCGCCACGAAACGGGGACAGGCCCTGGCGCGATCCGGAAAAAGCGAAGAAGCGCTTGAAGAATACAACAACGCAGTCAACCTCGATCCCCATAGTGCCGAGGCGCTTTACAATCGTGGCTTGCTCTATCAGAGCCAGAAGCAGCACGACCAGGCGATCGAGGATTTCACCGCGGCAAATGGTCTGATTCCGCAACACGCCGAGCCCTTGCTTGGGCGCGCCATCAGCTATCTCGCCACCGACAAGACCCGTGAGGCTGCCGCCGATCTCGACGAGGCCGTGCAGTTCAGTCCTCAGAATGCCCAGATCTGGAACACGCGCGGTCTGGCCTATGAACGTCTCGGCGACAAGATGAAGGCTGCCGGTTCATACAGCCGCGCCATGACGCTTCGCCCCAAAGACGAGGCGGCCCGCAACGGCTTTCTACGCGTCGGCGGCAAGGAAGGCCAAAGCTACGATACGTTTTGAGCTAGTGGTCCTGCACGTCAAACATTCGTCAAACGTACCTGCCGAAGGAAGATGCGAATGTTAGACTCGGACCATTAGTGCGGCAGCATGTTGTGGAAGACAGACTTCGCCGCCGCCAGCATGTCGTCAGCAACGGTGGTTCGCTCCCGCATGGGCGGAGCCGCTTCGGCACGTAGATCGAGCGGGCCAGAGACTGGAATTTCCGCGGGCGGCCGGCTGGCATCCTCACTCCCGACGGCCGCGTCGGAGGACTTCAACGATCCCGTTGCTGAATTGAAAGGCTCCGTGCGTGGCGTCGAAACCATGATGGCAGGCGGCAGCGCTTGCACGGTTGATGGCGACGCGGGTCGCGGCGGTTCCGAAGCGCGAGCGCTGCGTGAGGCCGATTTGCCGGAGATGCGCAGCCGTTCGATCGCCGCGCGCGCGAGGTCGTTGGCATCCCTGCGCTCTTCCGCCGTGGAGGCGTTCTCGGCCGGCGGAGCAATGGCCGAAGCAGCAACCGTCGGCGCCGGCGCGGGCATGGAGAGGGCTTTGGCGACACTCTTTTCGCGTGCAGCCACTGAACGGCGGCGAATCTCCGTCGGCGCGCTGGCGGTGTCGACTGATTTCTCGACAGATCTTTCGGCGGAAGCCTTCTCGACGACAGCTTTTTCAACAGCCGCTTTGCCCTTGGCAGGAGCGATTTCGGGAGCCGCCGCGGCATCGGCGGGCGCTTCGGGCGCTTTTATGTCCGTTTTGACGTCGACCTTCGCCTCGGCCTTCGGATTAGGCGTGGCCGCTACGGCCGCCGCCGGCGCATCCGGACGCGTGACGATGTAATGATTGACGATGTAAGCGCCGATGATGGTCGCAACCACCGACGGCAATATGTCGAGAATGAACTTCGAAACGTATTTCAGCATTAACCGGCCTCTTCCCCGCGCCGTTTCTGATGCGAATTTGAGGCGCATTAAGGGATCAACTGCGACGTATCGGTGGCAAATACTGAAGCGGAGTTAAGGTTTGAGCTCGACTTCCAGGAAAACGATCTCGGAGGCGGTCTCGTTGAGCACGTCATGCTCGACGCCGGCTTTGCGGAAATAGGATTTTCCGCATGTGATCGGCGCCTGCGAGCGAGTTCCGTCCGGAGCCACGATGGTCATCACGCTGGTGGTGATCGGCACGATCACATAGTCCATGGCGTGGATGTGATGACCGGTGGCAGCGCCGGGCGCCAAACGCCATTCGGTGATCCGAACTTCAGGTGTATCCTGCTGAACGTCCGATTTTGCACTGCTCATGGTCGCTAGCTCCAACGAGGTCATGGCACGAATACCAGGAAAAGGAATACCGCAAACACCACTAGATGCACCAGCCCGAACAGGATGTTGGTGCGGCCGGTGCCAAAGGTCAGCATGCTGAGAATGAACGTCAGCACCAGCAGCACCATCGCCTGAGTATCGAGCCCAAGGACAAGCGGCTTGTCGAGGGTAAAGGCCGCAACGGCCACGGCGGGAATCGTCAACCCGATCGTCGCCAGCGACGAACCGAGTGCAAGATTGATGCTCTTCTGCAAATCATTGTGACGCGCCGCATTGATCGCCGCGACGCTCTCGGGCAGCAGGATCAAAAGAGCGACGAGGATACCGGCGAAGGCCGACGGCGCGCCGATAGCGGCCGCTCCGGCATCGACCACCAGTGAGAATTTCTTCGCCAGCAATACCACAGCCAGCAGCGACACCAGCAGCAGTACCGCGCTGAACATCAGCGTCCTGCTGGAGGCATGGCCTGTATCTTCATCCCGCACATTTTTTTCAACGATGAAATAGTCGCGGTGCAGCACCGTCTGCGTATAGAGAAACACGCCGTACAGCATGATGGTGACGGCGCTGACGAAGCCGAGCTGCATCGTCGAATATAGCGGGCCGGGCGTGGTGAGCGTGTAATTAGGCAGGATCAGTGTGATAGTCGCCAGCACGACCAGCACGCTGAGATAAAGGCTGGAGCCGGTGACCTGAACGTCCTGCTCCCGGTAGCGCAGCCCACCGGCGAGGATGCAGACGCCTACGAGGCCGTTGCACACGATCATCACCACTGCGAATACGGTGTCGCGCGCCAGGGTGGGCACCTCTTTTTCCCCCAGCATGATGGTCGCGATCAGCGCGACCTCGATAATGGTGACCGCGAGCGTCAGCAGCAGGGTGCCGAACGGCTCGCCGATCCGTTGCGCGATGACTTCGGCATGATGCACCGCTGCGAATACAGTTCCGAACAGCACGACTAGTAGCACTACCGCAAAGATCGTCCCGGATGGCGACGGCGTAAATGTGAAGCCAACAGCCGTAGCGCTCGCGAACAGCAAAACGGCAAGCGCAGGGAAAACCCACGCCGAAAGTGGCATCGGCCCGTGGGCACTCATTTCAATTTTCCATGGACGAAAAAGTTACAGCGCCTTGACAATGTTCTCGGTCATCTTCTTGGCGTCGCCGAGCAGCATCATGGTGTTGTCGCGATAGAACAAGGGATTGTCGATGCCGGCATAGCCCGACGCGAGCGAGCGCTTGATGAACATCACGGTGCCGGCCTTCCAGACCTGCAGCACCGGCATGCCGTAGATCGGCGAAGTCTTGTCATCCTCGGCGGCGGGATTGGTGACGTCGTTGGCGCCTATCACGAAGGCCACGTCGGCCTGCGCGAATTCCGAATTGATGTCCTCGAGTTCGAATACCTCGTCGTAGGGCACGTTGGCTTCGGCGAGCAGCACGTTCATGTGGCCGGGCATGCGGCCCGCGACCGGATGGATCGCGTACTTCACCTCGACACCTTCCTTCTTTAGCTGGTCGGCCATCTCGCGCAGCGCATGCTGCGCCTGAGCGACCGCCATGCCGTAGCCGGGCACGATGATGACCTTCTGCGCGTTCTTCATGATGAAGGCTGCGTCGTCGGCGGAGCCGAGTTTTACGGGGCGCGCTTCGCCGCCTGCTCCAGCGCCGGCCGCGGCGGTCTCACCGCCGAATCCGCCGAGAATGACCGAGATGAAGGAGCGGTTCATCGCGTGGCACATGATGTAGGACAAAATCGCACCGGATGAACCGACCAGCGCGCCGGTGATGATCAGCGCCGAATTGCCGAGCGTGAAGCCGATGCCCGCCGCAGCCCAGCCGGAATACGAATTGAGCATCGAGATCACGACGGGCATGTCGGCGCCGCCGATCGGTATGATCAAGAGCGCGCCGAGCGCCAGCGCGATGATGGTGATAAGCCAGAAATCGATCGCGCTGCCCGTCAGCACGAGGCCTACGATGAAGACGACCAGCGCAATCCCGAGCGCGATATTGATGATATGCCGCGCCGGCAGGATGATCGGCGCGCCACTCATACGTCCCGACAGCTTTGCGAACGCAATCACCGAGCCGGTAAAGGTGAGGGCGCCGATGGCGACGCCGAGCGACATTTCCACGAGACTGGCGCCGTGGATGTTCCCGGGCGTGCCGATGTCGAAGGCCTCAGGTGCGTAGAACGCACCCGCAGCGACGAGCACCGCGGCCATGCCGACGAGCGAGTGAAATGCCGCGACCAATTCCGGCATCGATGTCATCGGTACGCGCCGCGCGATCACCGCGCCGATGCCGCCGCCGATGGCGACGCCGAGTATCACCAGCAGCCATCCAATGCCGTCCGCCGGCGGATGCGCCGCAAGCGTGGTCGCTACCGCGATAGCCATGCCGGCCATGCCGAGGAAGTTGCCCTGCCGGCTCGACGCCGGGCTGGATAGTCCGCGCAGCGACAGGATGAACAGGATGCCGGCGACGAGATAAAGGACAGCGGCGAGATTGGCGTTCATCGGCAGCCCCTACTTCTTTTTCTTCTGGTACATCGCGAGCATGCGCTGGGTCACCAGAAAGCCGCCGAAAATATTCACCGATGCGAAAATCAGCGCCACGAAACCGAAGCCGCGCGCCCAACCAGTACCGCTGCCGGCCAATGGCACGCCGACCGCGAGCAGCGCACCCACCACGATCACGGAAGAGATCGCGTTGGTCACCGACATCAGCGGCGTATGCAGCGCGGGGGTCACAGACCACACCACGAAATAGCCGACGAACACCGCAAGCACGAAAATCGACAGCCGGAACACGAAGGGATCGACGGCCTGCGCGATATGATCCATGGCGGCTCTACCTTAGGCTTTTGGCTGAAAATTCGGATGAATGACGGCGCCATCACGGGTCAGCGCGGTGGCCTTGACCAGGTCGTCGTCCCAATTGACCGCAAGCGCCTTGGTTGTCTTGTCGATCAAGGTCTCAATGAAAGAAAACAGATTGCGCGCGTAAAGGCTCGAGGCCGATGCCGCAACCCGGCCGGCGACGTTGGTGTAACCGACGATCTTGATGCCGCCGACATCAGCGACCTCGCCGGCCTTGGCGCCCTCGATATTGCCGCCGCGCTCGACCGCCAGATCGACCAGCACCGAACCCGGCTTCATCGATTGGACCATTTCGGAAGTAACGAGACGCGGCGCGGGCCGGCCGGGGATCAGCGCGGTTGTAATGATGATGTCCTGCTTCTTGATATGCTCGGCGGTGAGCGCGGCCTGCTTGGCCTGATATTCTTTCGACATTTCCTTGGCGTAGCCGCCCGCCGTCTGCGCATTCTTGAACTCGTCGTCCTCCACCGCGAGGAATTTCGCGCCGAGGCTTTCAACCTGCTCCTTGGTGGCGGGCCGCACGTCGGTTGCAGTGACTACCGCCCCAAGGCGCCGCGCGGTTGCGATGGCTTGCAGGCCGGCAACGCCGACGCCCATCACGAATACTTTCGCCGCGGGAATGGTGCCCGCGGCCGTCATCATCATCGGAAACGCGCGTCCGAAAGTTTCGGCCGCCTCGATCACCGCGCGGTAACCGGCGAGATTGGCCTGGCTCGACAGCACGTCCATCACCTGCGCGCGGGTGATGCGCGGCATCAGCTCCATCGCAAAAGCCGATACCCCGGCATCCGCCATAGCCTTGAGCGCGGCTTCGTTGCCGTAGGGATCCATGATCGCAATGACCAGCGCGCCGCGCTTGTAGTTGGCGAGTTCACTGGCCTCGGGCCGCTTCACCTTGATGACGATATCGGCGTCTTTCAACGCATCAGCGCTGACCGTGGCGCCCGCTGCCGCAAATTCAGAATCCGGCAAGCCCGATTTGATCCCGGCGCCGGGTTCGACCGCGATGTCGACGCCCAGCGCCTTGAATTTCTTGATCGTGTCGGGCGAGGCCGCCACCCGCGGCTCCGACGGATCGATTTCCCTGGCAATCGCAATCTTCATGGAGCCTCCGGCAGACGCAGCACTTGCGCGCAACCCCTCGTCGCCCCGCCAGCGGCGGCGCGATCAATAATGGTGGATCAGGTCAGGAAAATCGCCATCATGGCAACGACGAAAATCACCGCAGCGCTGCCATACTTCACTAGCTTGATGAAGCCTTCATAGGTGTTCTCATGGGCAGGATAATCGTTGCCGTCGGCGGTCGTGTAAGCGACTTCGTTATGCTCAGCCATCAATGTCTCCAGTCGATTTCGCAGTCTCGTCCGGAATTACCGCAATCGCAATAAGAGAGCAACGCGGACGGACCAATTGTCCGCCATTCCAAGCTCTATTTGCTCTGCCCCGCTGGCCAATTGTCCCTGATCCACCGGGTCAGGCTTTCTTCGCTGACTTCGCCTGAGGCCAAAAAGAGGATCAGTGCGGCGGCATCTGCTTCGGACACGACAAAGTCGATACCGTTCACCCCCAGAAAAGTGTAGAGCGCCAGCAGCGAAGTTCGTTTGTTGCCATCGACGAACGGATGATTGCGCGCAATCCCGAAAGCATAGGCCGCAGCAAGCTCAGCCAATTCCGCTTGCTCATAAGACCACCGGTTTTTCGGCCGGTCGAGCGCGGATCCAAGCATTCCCTCGTCGCGCAGACCGCTCGCGCCGCCATGGATCGTGAGTTGCTCGTCGTGAATCGCAACAACCATCTGGCGGGTGAGCCAAAACGGCTCAGTCATTTGGCAAGCTCGGCCAAAGCATTGTGATAGCGCTTCATGCCGCGCCGAGCGACTTCCATCGCCTTTTCGAAATCCGGGTCATAAGGCGTCAGGCGAAATCCGCCGTCCGGTGTCAACGTTGCGTAAAGCTGATCGCCAACGCCCACATTCATCCGCGCCAGAATGTCCTTCGAAAGAATGATTCCAGAGGAATTGCCGATCTTCTTGATCTCTACCGTCCCGATGACCCGCCCCTCGGAGACGATTTTCGATTGTTCGCTCATGGCCAAACTCCGTTATACAAACTGTATAACGTAAAACTTATCTGTTCAACAAATGTTTTACGCGTCGCCCGCTATCAAGACATCCCCTCCAGCTCATCGATCATGCCCGCGATGACCGATAGCCCGCCGTCCCAGAATTTCGGGTCCTTGGCGTCCAATCCGAACGGCTGAAGCAGTTCGGAGTAATGCTTGGTGCCGCCGGCCGACAGCATCGCCAGGTAGCGCTCGGCAAATCCGGCCTGCGCGTTTTCGTAGACCGCATAGAGCGAGTTCACCAGGCAATCGCCGAATGCATAGGCGTAGACATAGAACGGCGAGTGGATGAAGTGCGGGATGTACATCCAGAAATTCTCGTAGCCCGGCCGGATATCGATCGCCGGGCCGAGGCTTTCGCCCTGAACGCTCAGCCAGATTTCGCCGATCCGCTCCGCGGTCAGTTCGCCATTGCGGCGTTCGGTGTGGATGGCTCGCTCGAACGAATAGAATGCGATTTGCCGCACCACCGTGTTGATCATGTCCTCGACCTTGCCGGCGAGCAGCGCATTTCGTTGCGCGGCACTTTTGGTCTCGCGCAGCAACCGCTTGAAGGTCAGCATCTCGCCGAACACCGAGGCGGTCTCAGCAAGTGTGAGCGGCGTCGGCGCCATCAGCGCCCCGTTCTTTGCGGCAAGCACCTGATGCACGCCGTGGCCGAGCTCATGCGCCAATGTCATCACGTCGCGCGGCTTGCCCTGGTAGTTCAGCAGCACATACGGATGCGCTGAAGGCGTAGTCGGATGAGAGAACGCGCCAGGCGCCTTGCCCGGCCGGACCGATGCGTCGATCCAGCGATCGGTGAAAAAACGCTCGGCGATCTCAGCCATCTCGGGCGAAAACGCGTTGTACGCCGTCAGTACCATGTTCCGGGCATCCGGCCAGGCGATCGTGCCGGTTGCCGCGAAGGGCAGCGGCGCGTTGCGGTCCCAATGCGCGAGCTTTTTCTTTTTGAACCAGCTCGCCTTCAGTGCGTAATAACGATGCGATAGCCGCGGATAGGCCGCGCGAACCGAACTCACCAGCGCATCAACCACTTCGCGTTCGACGCGATTGTTGAGATGGCGCGCATCCGCGACATCCTCGAAGCCGCGCCAGCGATCAGAGATTTCCTTGTCCTTGGCGAGCGTGTTGGTGACCAGCGCAAAGGTGCGTTCATTGGCCTTGAACGTCTTTGCCAAAGCCTGCGCCGCCGCCTTGCGCTTTTCCGGCGCGCGGTCCTGCATCAGGGTAAGCGTCGGCTCGATTGCCAGCTCCTTAGCCCCCACCTTGAAGCGAAGGCTTGAAATGGTCTGATCGAACAGCCGATTAAAGGCGCCGTAACTCGTTTGCGATTTCTCGTGAAACAGTTGCTCGACGCGATCTTCGAGCTGATAAGGCTTATCCTTGCGCAAATCTTCCAGCCACGGCCGGTAATGTCCGAGTTCGGGCGTCTCCATCGCGCGCGCGATCATCCATCATCGACACGGTTCAATTCAAGAGCAAAGAACAACAGATGCACTGACGCCGCGGTCAGCCGCTCGGAAATGTCGCCGTAGAACTTTGAGATCGCAGGATCGACGCTGTCGCCGGCGTGGATCAGTCCGGCAAAGGATGCCAGACGCCCTGCCAGATCGTCAATTTTCTCATAGCGTTTCACGGCAGCGGCGAGCCATCGACCGCCGCCATCCTTCGCTGTCTCTTCCGCCAGCTTGCCCTTGTAGTCCATCTCGAACGCGACGCACTCGGCATCCATGGCATCGAGATCGCGCGTGATTTCCGGCGCGCCGATTCCCGAATAGAGATCGGCCAGATTCCATTCCGGCAGCTTTTCGGTTTTGAGCTTTGCTCGCGATGATTTTTTCGCGGTCGATTTTTTAGGATTGGACGGTTTGTGAAGTGTGGAAGCGCGCGGGGCCATAGCGTTGCAACCTGTTCATGCGTTTCAGTTCGGACGAGGACGACGTAAGCGGAGCAACATCTCTTAAGCGCGCGTTAATCCGCATCGGCCAATGTGCTCCGATTCGAGACAGATAATCGTAAAGCGTAGGGAATGCCATGGCTGCCACTGTTCTGATTGCCGACGACGACGTCGTGCAGCGACGGCTGGTCGAGAACATGGTGCAGAAGTGCGGCTATGAGACTGTCGTGGCCGATAGCGGCGACGCGGCGGTGGCCTTGCTTATCGGCTCCGATACGCCGGCGATCGATGTCGTCCTGCTCGATCTGGTGATGCCGGGTCTCGACGGCATGGGTGTATTAGCGAAAATTCGCGAGGCTGGTCTCACTATTCCCGTCATCGTGCAGACCGCTCATGGCGGCATCGACAATGTGGTGTCGGCGATGCGCGCCGGAGCGCACGATTTCGTGGTGAAGCCGGTCGGCATTGAGCGACTGCAGGTCTCTTTACGCAACGCCCTCAATGCCAGCCTGCTCAAAGTCGAATTGCAGCGCATCCGGCACAGCCGCGATGGCAACTTGACCTTCAAGGACATCATCACGCGCAGCGAGACGATGGCAACCGTTCTGAAAACGGCGCAAAAGGCAGCTGCCTCGACCATCCCCGTCCTGATCGAGGGAGAGTCAGGCGTCGGCAAGGAACTGTTCGCACGCGCCATCCACGGCACCGGCGAACGAAAATCGAAACCGTTCGTGGCGGTCAATTGCGGCGCCATCCCCGATAACCTCGTCGAGTCGATCCTGTTCGGTCATGAGAAGGGTTCATTCACCGGCGCCACCGAGCGCCATGTCGGCAAGTTCGTCGAAGCTTCCGGCGGTACGCTATTTCTCGACGAGGTGAGTGAATTGCCGCTGGCCGCGCAAGTGAAATTGCTTCGCGCCTTGCAGGAAGGCGCGGTTGAAGCGGTCGGCGGGCGCAAGCCGATCAAGGTCGATGTGCGCATCATCTCGGCGACCAACCGTAAGCTGCTGGACCGCGTCAAAGGCGGACAGTTCCGGGAAGATCTGTTCTATCGCCTTCACGTGCTGCCACTCACCGTTCCACCGCTCCGGATGCGGCGGGAAGACATCCCGCATCTCCTGCGGCATTTCCTGGCGCGGTTCTGTGCCGAAGAAAATCGGCCCATTACCGGAATCAGCGGCGAGGCGATGGCAGTGCTGTCGCAACTCGATTGGCCCGGCAACATTCGGCAACTCGAAAACGCGGTCTATCGCGCGGTCGTGATGAGCGAGACCGACCAACTCGGCCTAGCCGATTTTCCGCAGGCCGCGGCACAGCCGACGCTGAGCACGCGGGAGCAGCCCGGCGAGCCTTTGACCCTAGCACCCCCCTTCCATCATGTAGCGGCGCCATCGATCGTTTCAGGCAGCGATATGCCAATCGCGCCTTTTCCGGCCGCCGGAAGCCTCTCGATGCTTGGCAGCGACGATGAAGTACGGCCGCTGGAAGCCATGGAAACGGAGATCATCCGCTTCGCGATCTCGCACTACCGCGGACAGATGTCCGAAGTCGCGCGGCGGCTGAAAATCGGCCGGTCGACGCTCTATCGCAAGCTCGATGAAACCGCAGCCAACGAGCAGCGCCACGAATCCGATGAATTGAAATGAGAACTTCACGTTCGGCGCGGCTCGAGGAACATTTGAACCGTGGCACGCAGGTGACAGACAAGAGTAAGCCGGCGTGGCAAAAAGCGCGCACTGGTCTGTCAATCGTGCAAATTTGAGGTCAGTTTCCCGTGAGTTGCCCGGCGTTCGCTGGCCGTTCGACAGGTGTAAGTGTATCGTTTGTACAACATTCTGAAACGCAATGATGCCGATTTAAAATTGAGACGCATTCCTGCCTCAGACTGTTCATAGTTAGGTCCGCTACTGCCGTTTGAGCGGATTGTTGAAGCGACGGCTAACAAGACCGAGAGCCGTTCCAATACCGGGACGGTTTCATCAAGGGACTGACGATGCGAGACTTTTCGAAGAGCCGTACCGGATTTGACCGCGTGCTGATGACTGTCGCCGCGACCTTCCTGACGGTGTCGGCTGGCGCCGCATTTGCGCAGAATGATCCGGTTCGCAACAGTGCTGCCGAGCTCGCGATCGACGCAGCGATCCCGCGGCCTGAGCCTGCCGTCGTTCGTCCCATCAGCGTGGAAGACTTCAAGCCAGAGACCACGGCCTCGGTGCCGACTAATGCTAAGCCGGCCGATGCGGCCGTCGGAACCGCACCGACCGACGTCGTGAAGCCCGCCACCCAGGCCACCGCAACGCCTGCCGACGCAATGCCGGCTCCTGCGGCCGAAATTGTCAAAACTGACACCCCGGCCAGCACCACCGTTACGGCACCGCCGGAAAGCGCCGCGATCGCGCCTGCCGCTGCGGAACGCCAAAGAGCCGGTCAAAGCCGCGAGCAATGTGCCACCGGAGGATCAGCCGGTCGCCGACAAACTGCGTGACGCGCTCGGAGCCAAGAGCTCGAAATATTTCGACCGCAAGGCGGAGCGCAGCGCGGTCGAAAAATTCTATGCCGGCCGGGAGTACGCTCCGATCTGGACGCAAGCTGGCAATGTCACGGCTGCGGCGAAAGGCGTCATCGCGCGTCTAAAGGACGCCGCTGCGGACGGCCTCAACGCCTCCGACTATCCAGTGCCGGATTTTGCGGCGGCGTCCGGTTCGGATGCACTTGCGGATGCCGACATGAAGCTCACGGCGAGCATGCTGGATTACGCGCGCCAGGCTCAGAGCGGCCGGATGCACTGGTCACAGGTCAGCTACGATATTCTTTTCCCGGAGCACCCGACTGATCCGGCCGAAGTCCTGGCCAACATCACTAAAGCGGCAGACGCCAATGCCGCGCTCGAAAGCTACAATCCTCCCCACAAGCTATACCGAGAGCTGAAGAAGAAGCTCGCCGAACTGCGCGGCGACGGCGATGGCCCGGTCGTTCAGATCGCGGATGGACCCGCACTGAAGTTCACGCCCGCCGGCAAGAAGCAGACCGCTGTGGCGATGGAAGACGAGCGCGTGCCCCAACTCCGGGCAAAGCTCGGCCTCACCGAGAACGCCGACGACACCCATTACGACGCCAACCTTGCCAAGGCAGTGCGCAAATTCCAGGAAGGCGCGGATTTGCCGGCCACGGGAGTGCTCGACAGCCGCACCGTCAAGGCAATCAACAGTCCGAAGCGGGACCGCTCCATCGACACCATCATCGTCAACATGGAGCGCTGGCGCTGGCTGCCACGCCAGCTCGGCGTTGCGGCGCTCAACGACGCCTATGTCATTCTCAATATCCCGGACTTCACGCTCAAGGTGATGCAGAACGGCGCGCAGGTCTGGACCACCAGGGTGGTGACCGGCCAGCCGGGCACCCACGCCACGCCGCTGCTGACGGAAACGATGAAGTACATCACGGTCAACCCGACCTGGAATGTGCCGCCTTCGATCGTTTACGGCGAATACTTGCCAGCCTTGCAGCAGGATCCGACAGTGCTGCAGCGCATGGGTCTGCGGCTCGACCACAATCGCGACGGTAGCGTGCACATTTCGCAGCCGCCCGGCGAAGCTAACGCGCTCGGCCGCATCCGCTTCAATTTCCCAAACAAATTCCTAGTCTATCAGCACGATACCCCGGACAAGAATTTGTTCGCCAAGGATGAGCGCGCGTACAGCCACGGCTGCATGCGAGTGCAATATCCTGATCAATACGCTTCGGTTTTGCTCGGCATCACCCAGCCGAACGAGCGCTACACCGCTGAGAAAATTCGCGGCATGTACGGACGCGGAGAGATCGACATCAAGTTCCCGACGCCGATCCCGGTGAACCTTACCTACCAGACCGCGTTCGTCGACGACGCTGGCAAGCTGCAGCTGCGCAAGGATATCTATGGTCGCGACGCCCAGATGCTGTCGATCCTGCGTAGTTCCAAGGGCAAGGATCTGGAGAACGTGATGGCTCGCTCACAGCCGAGCTATTCCCGGCCCACGGGCGGACTACCGTCGAACGTGGCCTTCAACGGCGATTACGGCAATTCGGGGGGACAGAACTTCTTCCAGCGCTTGTTTGGAGTGCAGAGCTCACCTGCTCCCGCGGTCCGTCCCCGCCGCTCGGTCGGACGATAATTCGAGCTTCTCGCAAGTCGATTGAGACAAAAATCATCTAAGAATCAAGGGCTTCGCTGCGGCGGAGCCCTTTTTTCGTACTGCGCTATTAACCATCGTCCAGAGCGAATTTACCATCGGGCTATTTTTTGCCATAGTTGGCGGGCTAGTTTGCAGCTGATTGGGGATGGGGCGTAAGTGCGGATCGCTCCTTCGTTAAGTCTCTGCATTCATTCTCTCTCGCTTCGCGGGGTCGCGGGAGGGTCCTTTGACTGATCGTTATTGATCGTTCTTTTGGGTGGGCTCTTGCTGGCAGGTTTCGCACGCCATTTCAAAATGCTGTCGATGCCGCGCGCCGGGTTTCATGCCGGACTGTCATCCTTGTTGCTTCTGGCTGGCGCCGGTTCCGTACATGACGCGACCGCTCTGGGTGAGACCCGCACCCTCTCCTTCCACCACACCCATTCCGATGAAGACCTCACCGTCACCTTCAAGCGCGATGGCCGCTACGACGAAGACGCGCTGAAGCAGCTCAATCACTTTCTCCGCGACTGGCGCAGCCAGGACGAGACCACGATGGATCGGCACCTGTTCGATATCCTGTGGGAAGTCTACCGTGACGTCGATGGCAAGAAGCCTATCCAGATCATTTCGTCCTACCGCTCGCCCGCCACCAACGCCATGCTCCGCCGCCGTTCTTCCGGCGTGGCGCGTTTCAGCCAGCACATGCTCGGCCACGCCATGGATTTCTTCATCCCGGACGTGCAGCTGGAGCAAATCCGTTTCGCCGGCCTTCGCCTGCAGCGCGGCGGCGTCGGCTTCTATCCGACGTCGGGATCGCCTTTCGTTCATCTCGATACCGGCAGCATTCGCCACTGGCCGCGCATGACCCACGACCAGCTGGCACGCGTGTTCCCGAATGGCCGCACCGTGCATGTCCCGTCCAATGGCGGTCCTCTGTCCGGCTATCAGCTTGCGCTGGCTGACATCGAGAAACGTGGCGATGGCGACGATGCCGCTACGGTAAGCAAGCCCGGCCTGTTCAAATCGTTGTTCAAAAGCAAATCGAACGACGAGGATGACGAAGCTGCACCCTCTGCCGGAAAAATTGTGCCCGCCGCTCTGATGGCCGCTGCGATGCCCTCTAAAACGAATGTCGAAGCTGTGCCGATGCCGCGATCGAAGCCTGCTGCGGCTGCGAGCTTCCAGGTGGCTTCTGCCGATATGCAAACCGTCCAGGCTGCCCCCTCCGCCAGGCCAGGCAAGCAATCCCCGCCGCCGGCTGTTGCCACCGAAAAATCGCAAACTCCGGCCGACATCATCAATGCCCGGGGCTTCTGGGATGATGTGCCCTTGGCGCCGAAGCAGGCGACACCAGCGCAGGTCGCCGCCATCAGCGCCCGTCAGGCGCTTGCCGCAGCCGACCCGCAATCCACTGCCGCCGTTTCAGCAGCTTTCCAGGCGCTCGCCTACGCGCCGCCGGCATCGTCTCCGGTCGATCGCTCCAATATCGTTGCCGCCAGCGCACCCATCCCCCGCAGTATCCGTCTGGCCTCGGCCGCCCGCAATCCAATGGCCGTCAACAACATCACCACGGTGGTCGCCAAGACACCCCCGGCTCAGGGAACTGCCGTGACAAATTCAACCCGCATCACCGCCGGCAGACCGAACGATGTCTGGATGCGCGCCATGATTCTCGCGCCCAGCGCTAGCGCTTCGATGTCTATGGCGACGATGGGCGACGCCGACATGACTATGATGCGGTCTTATTTCGTGAAGCCGCAGGCCGCGGTCGCGATGACCTTCGCGGACGATCCGCAGCTTGGGCTGGTTTGCGACCGGTTCACCGGTTCGGCTGTCGCTACGCTAGCGACGCAGTCGTTCCGTACCGCATCGCTGCGGTAAGGCGTTACTCGCCTCTTTTCACTATGCAGAATTCGGTCGTCTTTCCATCTCCCTCGCGGGAGAGTGAAGATCACAGCATCCCCAGCGCCTGCATATAAGTTTCCAGAATGGTTTCCTGCTCGGCGCGCTCGTTGGCGTCCTGCTTGCGCAGCCGCACGATGGTGCGCAGCGCCTTGACGTCGAAGCCGTTTCCTTTGGCCTCCGCGAACACATCGCGGATATCGTCCGAGATGGTCTTCTTTTCTTCTTCCAGACGCTCGATTCGCTCGATGATAGCCTTGAGCTGATCCTTGGCGAATTTGGTCGCGGGCGCTTCCTTGACGGCGGCGGAGGTGGCCATCGGGTACTCCTGAACTGATGGAAAGCTGAGCGGTGCGCTTCAGCGCGCGCCGCATCCTCAGATGACAGTCAAGAGTGGTGGCTTCGGCGTCAAGGCGGCATCGCGCTCATCCACAGCGCGCCCACACCTTTCCTGGCGGCATCGCTCAGAAAAATAACGCTGTACATCGATCGATCTGGTCGATCTTTCTTCGCCCGCGGCCGCACGAATTCGGAAATTCAGGTCTTCGGCTTGGCCGCGTCCATGGCGGCTCGGCTGACAATCTGGCCCATCTCGCTCGCCTGCTCGGCGAGCGAACGCATCTGCGCCTGAACGTATTCGCTGTGCAGCCGCATGACCTCGCTCAGGTCCTTGGCTTGCAGCAGCTGCTGGGCGTAGTCCAGCGAGGCTGCGACGTTCTTCTCGGCGTAAGAAACCGCCTTGGTGCTGATCTCTTTGGCGCCGGCGCGGACCGTCTGCCCGCGGTCCTCGATAGCGACGGCGGTCTGTTGCGCGCCGGACAGGAACTTTTCGAAGGTCTTGCGGGCCTGATCGAAACTGGCCTCGGCCATCGAGCGCATTTCCTTGGGAATCTCGAAACGGTCACGCCCTTCGTCGCTCATGGCTTGCTCCCTTAGGTTCACGGCCGTTGTGGCCCGTCCACGTCACGCCCGCCGGTATCCATCGTGAGCGTTTGATGTTGTTTTGCAATACCTCAACGCTCTGACGGGCGGCAAGGTTCAGGCCGGGCCGCCGAATTAAGGTTATCTTCGCTTTGAACGGCCTGGCAACAAGCGGCCGTGGACCTCATTGGCCACGGGCGATACTAACGGTTTGTTAAGGCGGTCATTGTTTGGCCCCCGATATCTGACCTCATCGCCACGCCAACAACTCCGCCTGCAAACGAGCGCCATGGACGATTCGAAGACCGACTATGAAGCGCCCGCAACGACCGGAGAAGCTCCGGCGGAATTCGGGCTGCTTGATGAAGGCCGAGAATCCCCCGTCGATGAATTATCCGCAGCGTCGGCCGCGCGGCGGCATCCGCTGCGTTTCATGTGGCAGATGGATGCCGAAAGCCGCTTCCTGCTCGGCTCCGAGGAATTCAACCGCCTCATCGGTGCGCGGACGGCAGCGAGCTTCGGACGTCCCTGGAGTGAAATCGCCGCTACGTTCGGCATCGATCCAGAAGGCCGGGTTGCCCGGGCCATTGCCACGCACGATACCTGGAGCGGCATCACGGTGAATTGGCCGGTCGATGGCGGCGGTCGCCTACCGGTAGAATTATCCGGGTTGCCGACCTACGATCGCGCGCAAAACTTCGCAGGCTACCGCGGCTTCGGCGTCTGCCGCGATGTCGATGGCCTGACACGGCTCGCGGAGCAACGGCGCTACGAATTGGTCGCCGCTGTGCCGACGCCACCGCCGCTCTCGGCCGATATCGTGCAGGCCGGTCCCGCCGCGGATTCCGCCGAAGACGCGCTATCCTCGATTGCGCCTGATCTAGACCCCATTATTGCCAGTGAAACTTCACCACAAACCATTTTGGAAACCGCCGTGGAAACGCCCAAGAATGTCCTGCCGTTTCGGCCGATATCGGAAACGAAAGCACCTTCCCTGACGGCAGGGGAAAGCAACGCCTTCAACGAGTTGGCCCGGCAACTATCGGAACGGCTCGAAAACGAACACGCGGCGGAGACCACCTCGGCGCTGGCGACGGAGCCTACGCAACCTACCGCCGACGAACCTGACCCGCCCAAACCGGCCGCCGAACAACCGGAATGGCTGGCGCGTCCGGAAGCGCCTGCGCGCGTCGACATGCAACGCGACAGAAGCCTGCTCGATCTGCTGCCCGTCGGCGTGCTGATCTACCGGCTCGACCGGCTGCTCTACGCCAACCGGGAATTCCTCGAACGCATCAATTATGAAAGCCTCCAAGCGCTTGAAGAGGCCGGCGGCCTCGACACGCTCTATGTTGAGCCCGGAGTTTCAACGGCTAGCAGTACGTCCGGCACCGGAACGCCCGTGACCATATCCGCCGGTCATGTCGCGGCGAACGAGGCGGCGCCGTCACCGATCGACGCGCATCTGTTTACGGTTTCATGGCAAGGGGATTCGGCGCTGGCGCTGATCTTTTCTCACTCGCGCACGGAGCCGCAACGCTTGGCGGCTATGCCCGCAATCGAGCCTTCTCCCGTCGGCCAGGCCAACGCCGAAGAACTGGGCGCCATCCTCGATATGACGGCCGAAGGCATCGTGATGTTCGATGCGCAAGGCGCGATCAACTCATGCAATCGCAGCGCCGAAGCGCTGTTCGGATATGACGGCTTGGATCTCGTCAAACGCAATCTTGCTGAATTGTTCGCACCTGAAAGCCAGCGCGCGCTGCTCGACTATCATGACAGGACCAAGGGCGCCGGCGGCGCTGGTCTGCTCGACCACGGCCGCGAGGCCTTGGGCCGGACTCGCGAAGGCGGGCTCATTCCCCTCTCAATCACCATCGGACGCACCCGGCCGGATGGCCCGAACTATTTCGCGGTGTTTCGCGATCTGTCGCAAACCAAGAAGATGGAAAGCGATCTATGGCTGGCGCAGCGGCTGGCCGGTCGCGCCACCACTGCCAAAACAGACATGCTGGCGCGGATCAGCCACGAAGTCCGCACCCCGCTCAACGCCATAATCGGCTTTGCCGATGTCATGATCCAGGAGCGCTTCGGCGCGCTCGGCAACGAACGCTACGTCGAATACATGAAAGACGTTCGCGCGTCCGGCGAACGCGTCATCGCCGTCATCAACGATCTGCTCGATCTGTGCGCGGATCGAAACCGGCAAGCTGGACCTCACTTTTGCCAGGCAGGACCTCAACAATCTCGTGGAGCAATGCGTCTCGGCGATGCAGCCTCAGGCCAACCGCGAACGCATCATCATCCGCACGTCGCTCGCCCATACGCTGCCTCCGGTGGTCGCCGACGCCCGCGCGCTGCGCCAGATCGCGCTGAACCTGATCGGCAACTCGATTCACCTGGCCAACGCCGGTGGACAGGTCATCGTCTCCACCGCCCTTTCGGATTTCAGCGAGGTGGTGCTGCGGGTGCGCGACACCGGCCACGGCCTCAACGACAATGAAGTGGCCGCCGCCATGGAGCCGTTCGGGACCCAGGCGCCGCGCGACGAGGCCTCCGACAGTTCGGGCGTCAGCCTCGCCCTGACCAAGGCCCTCGTCGAAGCCAACCGTGCGAAATTCCACATCAAGACCGGTCCGCACTCCGGTACTTTGATAGAGGTCGCGTTCCCGGCCAGCGCAACCGGCGGCTAGGACGCGGCTGGCGCCGGACGGGATGCGGCCGTATAGTCCGCGCCATGATTCAGGTTTCGAAACTCGCAGTTCTGTTCGGCTTCGCCGTTGCTGCGCTGGTGCTGCCCGCGTCCGCGGTCCGCGCCCAGGTCGCGCCATTCCAGTATCTAATTCCGGGCGGACCGGTCGGATTCGGCGGCAGCGAGCAGACCCAGTACTGGGGTGAAGCTCCAGACGAGGACGGCTTCCGCAAAGGTTTTTCGTTCCGCAGCTTTAGCGCGCCGGTTAATGCATTCGGCAGCGGCCTCGCCTGGGGCGGTGTCGGCGCAGGCGGACTAAATTTCAGCGGTCAGACGGCGGACGGCGCGCAATACGGCTACAGCTTCAAAAGCCTGGGCACGCCGGTGACAGTGTTCGGCAGCGTCAGCACGTTGCGGTCAAATCCCGACGTTTTCACATCGCTGGTCACGCCCGATTTCGCGAGCAGCAATACGCTTGCCACCAGCGTACAGGCCGGTATCGAGTTCAAGCCGGCATCAAACCTCAGCCTGTCGTTCTCGGCTGGTTACGTGCAGCCGTCCGCTCCCCTCGATACCGACCTGCGCTCACAATTGTTGTCGGGGCGCCGTTAAGCGGCGTCGAGATCGCTACAAACTTCCGTCGACTACTACTTCGATCAGTTTCGGGCCGGGGCGGGTGAAGGCGGACTTCAGCATTGCCGTAAGGTCTTTCGGGTCCGCGATGCGGACGGCCTCGAGCCCGAACGATTGGGCCAAACCTGTGAAATCCACGGGCGGGTCGATGAAATCCATGCCGACGAAATGATCGTCACCGTGGAATGCGAGCAAGCGCTGCTTGATGATGCGGTAGCCGCCATTGTTTACGATCACGACGGTGAGATTCAATTTGTGATGCGCCGCGGTCCACAACGCCTGGATCGAATACATCGCGCTGCCGTCGCCGGTGTAGCAGACCACCGGCCGATCGGGGTTGGCGAGGCTGACGCCGACCGATGCCGGCAGGCCCCAGCCGATGCCGCCCGACGCCAGCGCGTGATAGCCGTAGCGGTCGCGGTGTTCGCGTAGCGCCGTCATCTGCCGTGACGAGGTCAGGCCCTCGTCGACAAGAATGGCATTCGCCGGCATCGCCTCAACGACTTGCAGCGCCAGCCAATCCGGATCGATCGGCGTGCTGTCGCGCTTCCTCGAAATCTCGTCGACCAGTTTGGCGCGGCGCGCGCTCCAGTTCTTCGATGCCAGCGCCTCGACGCCCCTCTTCGCTCGCGTCTCAAGCGCTGCGCCGCCGGCGGTCTTCAGCGCGGGAATAAGCACGCGCAACGTCTCCTTTACGTCGGCCTTGAGCGCAATTTCAGCGCCGTAGTTTTTGGCGAGGTCCCAATCCACCAAACCGATCTGCACGATCGGCATGCCGTCCGGCAGCGCATCCGTTTCGCTGTGCACAGACATCCTCAAGGGATCGGCACCGAGCACGATCATCAGATCGTGGGGCGTCAACAGCTCGCGCACCTGCGCTTGCGAGCGCGACAGCGCACCCATGAAGCACGGACTCTCTGATAGGAAATGCGAGCCATACGGCGCCGACTGCTGATAGGCGGGACAGCCCAATGTCTCGGCGAAGAGCGCGGCTTCCTGCAAGGCATCGCTCTTCACGATCTCATCGCCGGCGACGATAACGGGACGTTCCGCCGTGAGAATGCGATGTGCCAGCGCTTGCAAGGATTCATCCGAGGGTTTCACCCGCGTATCGACGCGGGTCGAGCGTCCAAGTTCTATGCCGGCCTGGGAATTGAGGATGTCGCCCGGCAGCGAGATGAACACCGGCCCGGTCGGTGGCGTCGTCGCGATCTTGGCGGCGCGGCGCACGATCCGCGGCAGATCCTCCAGCCGCGTCACCTCGACCGCCCACTTCACCAGCGGCTCGGCCATCCGCACCAGCGGCCCATAGAGCAGCGGCTCCATCAGCCCGTGGCCCTGCTCCTGCTGGCCGGCGGTCAGGATCATCGGCGTGCCGGTGAATTGCGCGTTGTAGAGCGAACCCATCGCGTTGCCGAGGCCGGGTGCGACGTGGACGTTGCAGGCCACGAGGCGCCCGGACGCGCGGCTGTATCCGTCGGCGATGGCGACGACGAGACTTTCCTGCATCGCCATCACATAGGTGAGTTCAGGATGGTCCTTCAGCGCGTGCATCACCGGCAACTCGGTGGTGCCGGGATTGCCGAACAGATGCGTGATGCCTTCATCCTTGAGCAAGGCAAGAAATGCGGAACGTCCGGTGATCAGGTTCACGAAGGCCTCCCCTTTAACGGTGTTATTTTTGCCTTCACCAGCCGCGCAGTTTTCACGCGTTGCCGCGCTTATACGCGCGTCCTCACGTATTGGTCAGCGCGACCCGAAACTCGGCTTCCGTTTTCGATTTCACCTCATCGAGTGTGACGCCGTCGGCGAGTTCGATCAGCGCCATGCCATCCTTGCCGTGCTTGTCGATGATGAACACGGCCAAATCCGTGACCACCATGTCGACGACCTTCTCGCCGGTCAGCGGCAGGTTGCAATGTTTCAGCAGCTTTGCGCCGTCCTTGGCGGAATGCTCCATCACCACCACGACGCGCTTGACGCCGGCGACCAGATCCATCGCGCCGCCCATGCCCTTCACCATCTTTCCGGGGATCATCCAGTTGGCGAGATCGCCGTTCTGCGCCACCTGCATCGCGCCGAGAATAGAGAGATCGATATGGCCGCCGCGCACCATGCCGAACGAATCCGCTGATGAGAAATAGCTGGTGGTCGGCAATTCGGTGACGGTCTGCTTGCCGGCGTTGATCAGGTCGGCGTCTTCCTCACCCTCGTAGGGGAACGGCCCCATCCCGAGCATGCCATTCTCGCTCTGCAGTTGAACGTCGACGCCTTCCGGGATGTAGTTCGAGACCAGCGTCGGAATGCCGATGCCGAGATTGACGTAGTATCCGTCGCGCAATTCCTTTGCCGCGCGGGCGGCCATTTGATCCCTGGTCCAGGCCATCAGACTTCACTCCCTGTTGCGGCGGAAGCAGCGTCAGCGCGCTTGCGCGTGGTGCGCTGTTCGATCCGTTTCTTCGCCGTGCCCACGTCGATGATGCGCTTCACGAAAACGCCGGGAGTATGGATGTGATCGGGATCGATCTCGCCGGCGGGCACCAGATGCTCGACTTCCGCGACCGTGACCCGCGCCGCCGTCGCCATCATCGGATTGAAATTCCGCGCGGTCTTGCGGTAGACCAGATTGCCGGCGGTATCGCCCTTCCACGCATGCACGATGGCGAGGTCTGCGAACAGCCCACGCTCCATGATGAATTTCTCGCCGTCGAATTCCTTCACCTCTTTGCCTTCGGCAATCAAAGTGCCCACCCCGGTTTTGGTGTAGAAAGCTGGAATGCCGGCGCCGCCCGCCCGGATGCGCTCGGCCAGCGTGCCCTGCGGGGCAAATTCAAGCTCCAGTTCACCGGCGAGGAATTGCTGCGCGAACAGCTTGTTCTCGCCGACATAGGACGAGATCATTTTCTTGATCTGGCGCGTCTCCAAGAGGCGACTCAAACCAATGCCGTCGACGCCGGCATTGTTGGAAACGACGGTCAAATTCTTGACGCCGGATTCGCGCAACGCGTCCGACAGCTCTTCGGCGATGCCGCACAAACCGAAGCCGCCGGACATGACCATCATGCCGTCCTTCAGAATGCCGTCGAGCGCCGATTTGGCGTCGGGATAGACCTTATTCATGGCACTGCGACCTGATCTTTTGGAAAGCGCGGCGGGGAACGATGGGCGCCTTCAAGACCGTGGATTTAGGCGAATTCTTCGGAATACGTCAATCGTTCACCAGCCGAAAACGCCCTTGAGCCCGGCGTAGATCGAGCCTCCCGCCGTCGCTGCGACGCCTGCCAACGGACCGGCTGTTTGCATCAAGCCCTGGATCGTGCGGGCACGCCGGCGCATCTGTTCCGCGCCTACATGCTGGCCGATCACGCCGGCGATCCTATAGGCCACAGCGTTGGGCTTGCCGCCCTGTGCCATCGTTCTTGGCAGCACGTGGAAGATCAGGAATCCGACGATGTTGCCAGTAACGAAGGCGAGCACGATGCTGATGGTGTATTCGATTACCTCGCGCCATTCGATCCATGCTTGCGGCTGAATCGGCACGCGGTCATTGATTCCGGTCACGGTGAGCATGCAGCCGACGGCCAGCGCAGCGGCGAGCGATCCGATCAGCAGCGCGCCGCCGATGCCGATTTTTTCACGCGCGAAGATCGCGAAGCCGAACGGCATCGGAATGACCAACGATGCAATCCGCAGATAGAGCGGGTTGATGTTCAGCACGATGGTGACGATGACATGCGCGGCTACCAGCAACGCCGTGGGCACCAGCAGATAGGCAATCAAAATGACCAGAAAGTTTTGAGCCGGATGCTTGATCCGTTCGAGCTTGGCGTTGACGTGATCGAGCTCGCGCCGAAGGCCGTCGAGTTCGGAAACGATCTCCTGAACTTCAACCATCACCGGGCGGACGAACCGCAGATCGCGCGAGCAATGCTTGCAGGCGATGGCTTCGTCCTTGATGGTCTCTGCGCAAAAGGGACATTCCATCAGGCAGATCGGCGCTTTCGGGCGCGCTTGAGCTGGTTCAATTCATCTTTGGCGGCCGCCAGTTCGTCACGCACGGCATCGCGCTTGCGCGCCAGTTCGTCACGCTCGGCGAGTAGCGATTCCGGCACGGCGATATCTCTCGCGCACGAGCCGCAAACCAGAACGCCCGACGCATTTTCCCGAGCGCAATATGGGCAGGCGATATTCAGGGCGCGACCTTGAGCACGAAGATCGTTGTGCCGGCGCGGCCGTCGCTATCCTTGATGTCCACCCGCATCATGTGGTCGCCCGGCGGCAACTCCGCATCGGGCATGTCGATGCCGCTCGGCTGCACGAAGGACCTGACACGCGGCGTCAGATCGACGTTCGGAGTTCGCATATAGGTGACCTTGACCGAGTCGGGATCGATCTTCGCACCGCCATAGGGCTCGAACTTCAATTGCAGCCGCGTCGGCGAAGTCACCTGAACGTCGGTTAGCAGATCGACCTTGGGACCGCGAGTTATGCCGCGCCGGTCAGTTGCCACCGCGCCTTTCGGCGGCGGCAATTTGGCTTCCTCCGAGGTGATCAGAACCTGTCCCGCCAACGCCGGCGCTAATCCAGCGAAGAGCACCGCAATCCATCCCAACATCAAACCGGCCGCGCAATTTCGCACTTTTTCTAATCCTTCTTGTATGGGAGCTTATCTGGCGCCGCCATCGCCGATGATGGAATACGGCGCCCAGAACAACGGATGAGCGTAGGCGAATTCAGTCTTGCCATCGGCGCCGAGGTAGCCAGGACCGTCGGCCAGCGCCATCATGGCTTGGCGCAACGCTTCACCCCGCGTCAGCTTCGAATCGTCAGCCTGGCGCTTGAACAGGTCCGTCACCAATTCCCGCGCCGACTGCGAGTGCACCGACCAGTTGGTGACGAGGAGCGCGCGCGTGCCCGCATAGAAAAACGCGCGACCCAGTCCCGACGCGGCTTCCGCACCGGCGCCGGCTCCCGCCCCGGTGTTGCAGGCCGAGAGCACCACCCAGTCGGCGTCGAGTTTCAGCGCGAGGATCTCCTCCATCGTCAGCAGACCGTCGCCATCGCCGCCGGTGACGGTCGGCGACGACAATGCAAGAGCAGGCTGCGTTAGCCCGTTCAACTCGCCCGGCACAAGCCCATGAGTCGCAAATGCCAGGATCTTGAACCCGGACAGGTTCATGCTCTTGACCGCCCTTTCATCGGCGTCCTTGCCGAGATTGAGGACTTTCGACGGGTCGGCCTGCAACGCCAGCGCGATCGACTTCAATTCGTCGGCGGTATCGGGCAGCCGCGGCAGCATCGCCAATTCGGCGTTGTCCACGCCATCCAGTTTGGGTGAGTTGCGCCGCTTCAACGGCACGCCGCGCGTGACGTTGGCGGCATCGGCGACTTTGACCGTCGCCTCGGCTTCGGCCGCCTGATCCTTGCTGAAATACGGATCGCCGAACGCAATCAGCTCGCCACGGCCGGGCTTGCCTGGAGGCAATTGCCGCAGCGTCAGCAGTGCCGCCGCCGACGGAACGGTTGTCACCGCGTGGGTTCGGGCGAGCCAGGGAACGTTGCGGTAGCCGGAAAACAAGGGATCGTCTTCCGTGCGCACTTCCGAGGGCGCGGTCGGCAACAGCGACAGCGGCAGCAAGCCGAGCGCGCCGTTCGTCACCACGATCAGGCTCTTGGACGACCTCCATCCGCCTTCGACGGGCTTCAGCAGCTGCGAGTAAAGCTCATATCCGAGTTTAAGATCGAAGGGCGGGATGTCGGAGATCATCGCCGCTTGCGGTTCCAAGGCCTCGCGAAGCTTGCGTACCTTGCTCTCGATTTCTCCGCTGGTAGCATTGATGGTCGCAAAGGCCACCGGCCCATTTTTTGGCACCGCCCAAACGAAGCTGCGGTCCTGTCCGAAATAGAATGAGAGCATGGCCTCGCCTACCACTAGCGTCGCCTTGATCTGATCGACCGTAGGCGGCTTGGGCGACACCAGATCTGCATAAGCCGGAAACCGCTGACTGATTTCCTGCCGGGCCTTGCTGCGTTCGCCGCGCAGGGCGTTGATCGAAGCGTTAATGCCTTGAATGCCCTTATCGTCACGCTCGGTCGATGACAATGACAGCACGTTGTTGAGCGAGCCTAGCTGTGCGTTCACCTGTTTGCCGAGATCCTGCTCCTTGCGAACCAATTCGGCGAGCGCCGGATCCTTGGCAGCCGCCCGCGCGCTTGATGCCGCCAGCGCCTGCTGCACCGAGCGGCCGCGGATCGAATCGGCAAGACTGAAGGTCTCGACGCCGACGTCGCCGCCCGGATTCTTGTCCCGGGCCAGCAGCGTCATGTAGGCCTCGACGATGCCCTGAAGGCGCTGACTCCGGGCCACCACCACCGTGGTGTTTTCGTCGTCCGCGTTTTCGCGCGATGAAGCCATCACGATCGGGATCGCCTGTTTAAATTCGCGGATCGCCTCTTCGTCGCGCCCGGCGCGCATCAGGCCGGTCGCCAGCGTTCCTCGGGCCGAGGCGGTGTCGAAGTGGTTTTCGCCAACGCGCGCGATCTGCTTCTTGACGAGCTGTTGGGCCGCCGCAATGCCCGCTTCGACCTGACCGGACACGTAGAGCGACGTAATACGCGCACCGTTGAGCTCGAAGGCCTGACGCCGCGCCGGGTCCCACGTTTGAATGGCTTTGTCGATTTGCGCAAAGACCGAGATCGCGTCCTTGCCCTTGCGCTGCAAATTCAACACGCCGCCCAGCTGCGACAGCAACTGCACGGTCGCAACTGAATCATCGGCGACGCCGACGGTGCGGTTGATCTCGAGGCTAACCCGAATGAGTTGCTCGGCTTCCGCGTAACGGCCCTGCTCGACCAGGATGTTCGCCAGCCCGAGGATGAAGCGCGGGGTCGTCGGATTGTACTTGCCCTGGTCCTTCAGCCGCGACAGCAGCGCGCGCCGCGCATCGACCTCGGCCTCCGCAAGGCGGCCCTGCCGCGCTTTCATGCGCCCCTGACTGAGAATGATGGAATCGATTGCCTGCAGTACCGAGGATTCAGAGGGTGGATGGTCGGCGTTCAGAAGCCCCGGCATACCAGCGCGCTTGCGTTGTTCGCCGAGCCGGTAGGATGCTTCGGCCTCGCGATACTGGCCGCGGGCTTCAAAAAGATTGGCGCGGCCGAGTTCGATTTCCGCTTCCCAGGTCTGCCCGAAAGTTTTGTAGGGTACGCGCCAGCCGGGAAGTCCGCTGGTGCGGGCTTCCTGGATCATCGGCTGATTGCGGTTGATATAAGCTTCCGCCTGCGCCACATCGCCCATCTGAATGAGAATATTCGCGATCGCCCGGTTCGTGCCGAACAGATAGCCCTTCCCGCCTTTCTGGCTGGCGACTTCGCGAAGCTCACGCTGAAGCACCTCAAACGCTTTCTTCGGATCGCCGGCGGCCGAATATTGTTGCGCGGCGAACGAAATAAGCCGTCCCATCGTGCCGATCGTGACTGCGCCGCGGCCGGTTTCGATCGCCTGGTTCGCGTCGGCGATGGAGTCGGCTAGGCGGCCCAGTTGCGCTCTAGCGTTGCCACGATCGAAGTAAAACCGCGCCAGATCCTCGCGCGATTCCCTTCCCGTAGGCTTCGCGTCGGCTTCCGCCCTCAGCTTCTCGATCGTCTTGACGTCAGGCTTTTCGCTGTCGAGGATCGCCGTGATATCGGCGATCGTGCGGGGCGGCGCGACGAAGCTGGCCGGCAGCGCGACTGGCGCAACAAGCGTCTTCGGCGCGGCTTCGGTCGGGATGGCTACCGCGACGTTGGCGCGGCCATTGGCCGCGTTCATCGCGGCCTGCACACAGGCGCGAACCTGCGGGGTCGCCTTGGCTCGGCACGCATCAAGATTGTCGGCTCCGCCGGAGCCTCGCATGCAGGCCTGAACGATCGGCCTGCCCACCTTGGCACGGCAGTTTTCGATCGCAGCTTCCTGGGTGAGCGCGTGCGCCGCGGGAACCGATGCCGTCAGCAATAAAACGGTGAGGGAACATCCTCCCGCTTTCTTGATCTGATAATTCAAGGCCCATCCAAAATCGCGAAATACAAAAGACATTGAAGGAAAAACCTCATTCCGGCGAATTCAGCGCAATGATGTGATCTAGCAACTTTCGAATGCAGTTGCCACGCGTTTTCAGGAGCTTGCCGATAGACACGATAGCGGCAAATAGCTCATTGACCGTACTTCGCCTCTGGTTTGGGTGCCTGTTCGGCCCCCTAATGCAGCCTTGAAAGGGTCAAGAAAACCGATCAAGTTGCAGCCACCGGCGAGCACAACGTCCCGGCCGCATTTCAACATCGGTATCGACCTCACCAAGACCGATTCGATATCAATCAAAGCTGGATATATAAGTGACGATCGCCCAAGGAATGAAACGCCTGGGAATGCCGGTTGCGGCATTGCTCGGAGCGGTGCTGATCGGCCTGATCGGGATGTCCTGGTTCCTCAACCGGGACGCCTTGCAGCAGGCGGTAGAAGCGCAAATCCGTGCCGTGACCGGTCTCGATCTCGTCGTCAACGGCAGCATCGACGTTTCGGTATTTCCAGGAAGCTATGTCTCTTTTCACAATGTCGGCCTGAAAGGCGGCGGTGCCGACGACCCTGCGCTCGACGTCGACGTATTGACCGCGAATCTGCGTTTGCTGCCATTGTTACTGCAGCGTTTCGAAATCGCCGACGTGATGATGCTGCGTCCGCATATCCGTATCGTTCGGCAGGCCTCCGGCGAGAGCAACTGGACGCCTTTCCTGGAAACGCTGACGCGGACCATGAAGCCGGGCAGCGACAATCAGATCTCTTTCTCGGAAATCCGCATCCAGGATGGCATATTGACCTATCAGGATGACGCCAACCATTTGTCTGAAACCGTCGGCGACATCGATCTGTCGTTGGCGTGGCCTTCAATTTCGAAGTCTTTCGCCGCCACCGGACAGTTCGACTGGCGTGGCGAGCGCGTCGATGGAAGCGTCAGCGTCAGCGATTTCATCGCCGTGCTGTCCGGCGAGCGATCGGGTCTGAAGGCGCGTATCGCGAGCGCACCGCTGAAAATGGCGTTCGATGGCGCCATTGCCAACCGCGCCAGCATGCTGATGGAAGGCACGCTGAGTGCCGACAGCCCATCGCTGCGCAACGCGCTGCGCTGGACCGGTCAGCCGCCGCCGGGCACCGGAGGGTTTGGCCGCTTCGCGCTGAAAGCGCGCGCCAACGTCGTCGGTACATCGATCGCGCTGACCAATGTCAACGTCGAACTCGACGGCAACGTGGCCGAAGGCGTGATGACCTACGCCAACAACGGGCGTCAAACCCTGCAGGCGACGCTCGCTGCGGACGCACTTGATTTCACGCCTTACGTCGCAACCGTGCGTCTTCTCGCCAGCGGCGCGCGTGACTGGAATCGGCAGTTGTTCGATCTGAATTCGCTTTCAACCACCGACCTCGACATGCGGTTGTCTGCGGCAAAAGTTACCGTCGGCCCCTCGAAGCTCGGACGGACGGCGCTTGGGGCAAATCTGCGCGGCGGTGCGCTGGCCTTGAGCATCGGCGAAGCTCAGATGTATGGCGGAGTGGCGCGGGGATCGCTCGGCATTGCGCGCTCGGACGCCGTCGCCGACGTCAAGGCCCAGTTTCAGTTGATCGATGTCGATCTGCAATCCAGCGCGATCGAATTGTTCGGCATCAACAAACTGACCGGGCGCGGCAATCTCAATGTTGCGGTGGAAGCGTCGGGCGGCAGCCCGTTTGCACTGGCGCAATCGCTCGACGGCACGGCCACCCTAACAGGGCATGACGGCGCCGTGAACGGCTTCAACATCGAGCAGCTATTGCGGCGCCTGGAGCGGCGGCCGCTGTCCGGCGGCGGCAATTTTCGGAGCGGCTCGACGCCCTACGACACCATGACGGTCGCCGTGAAATTCAGCGACGGCGTCGCCACCGCCGACGACGTTCATATCGAAGGGCCGGCAGCGCGACTGACCCTTACAGGCACCGCTTCCGTTCCCGCGCGCGAATACGATCTGAAGGGCGTCGCCAGTCTCACCTCGTCGCCCGCGGCTCCGGCTTTCGACCTGCCCTTCGTGATACAAGGCCCGTGGGATGATCCGCTGGTGTTTCCCGATCCCGAAAGCCTGATCCGGCGTTCGCCGGCCTCCGCGCCGCTGCTTGACGCAGTGAAGGACCGCAGAACCCGCGACGCCGTGCGCTCGGTGCTGGAGCGCTTCACCGGCGGCGGCCGTAAAGCGCCGCCGCCCGATGCGGCCGCGCAGGCTCCTGCAACGCCGCCTCCTGAAGCGGCCGACGCGCCAAAAGCGAATTGAGGCGTCACAACGGTGCGGCGGTTTCGCCCTTCGCGCCGGAGAGTTTCGACGCGAACGAGGCCACGACGATAACGACCGAGATCAATCCGATGATCATCGTGCAGATTGCATTGATCTCAGGTTTCACGCCGAGCCGAACTTCGGAATAAATCCTGATCGGCAGCGTCGCCGAGCCGGGGCCCGTGGTGAAGCTTGCGATCACGACATCATCCAGCGACAGCGTGAACGCCAGCATCCACCCGGCGACGACTGACGGCAGGATCAGCGGCAGCGTCACCGCAAAGAACGCGCGCGCCGGATCGCAACCAAGATCCATCGCGGCCTCCTCCAGACTGCGATCGAGCGCGCTTAAACGCGACTGCACCACAACCGCAACAAAGCACATCGTCAGCGTGGTATGGGCGACGGTGACGGTCCAAAATCCGCGTTCGGCATTTAGTGCAACAAACAGCATCAGCGTGGACAGGCCGGTGATGACTTCCGGCATCACCAGCGGCGTGTAGAGCATCCCCGAGAACAGCGTTCGGCCCCTGAAGCCGGCGCCGCGCGACAGCGCTACCGCGGCAAGCGTGCCGAGAATCGTCGCTGCGCTCGCGGACACCGCGGCCACTCGCAGGCTGGTCCAGGCGGCGGCTAGCATGGCGTGGTCGTTGAAAAATTCGGTGTACCAGCGCAGCGACCAGCCGCCCCACACCGTGACAAGCCGCGATGCGTTGAACGAATAAGCAATAAGGATGACGATCGGCAGGTACAGAAACGCCAGACCCAACACGAGCGACGTGATGTTGAATGGCGAGAGTTTCCTGATCGCATGCGTGGGCATCACCCCTGCCCCTCGAACTGACGGCGCTGCAGTCGGTCGTAAAGCAGCAGCGGCCCCAGCAACAGCACGAGCAGCGCGACCGCCACAGCCGACGCCACCGGCCAGTCGCTGTTGGAGAAGAACTCCAGCCACAGGGTCTGGCCGATCATCATGTTGTCCGATCCAGCGAGCAGATCGGGAATCACGAATTCGCCGACGATCGGAATGAAGCACAGCAAAATACCGGCCCCGACTCCGGCCAGCGAGAGCGGAAAAGTAACTAACCAGAACGCCTGTAGCCGCGAGCTGCCGAGATCGTTGGCCGCCTCCAACAGCGACGGATCCATTTTCGTCAGTGTCGCGTACAGCGGCAGGATCATGAAAGGCAGATATGAATAAACAATACCCAGATACATCGCGCTGTCGGTGGAAAGCCATACCAGCGGCGTCGATATCACATGCAGCGCCAGCAGCAGCTTGTTGAGCGGGCCTTCGCGTTGCAGGATGTTGATCCAGGCGTAGATGCGGATGAGGAATGAGGTCCAGAACGGGATGATCACCAGCATCATCGCGATCGCCTGCCAGCGCTGTGGCAGCCGCGCCATTCCATACGCGATGGGATACCCGATTAGCAGCAGCATGGCGGTGGAAAAAAGCGCGACGACTAGACTGCGCACATAGGACAGGAAATAGAGGTCGTCCGAGACGATCATCTTGAAATTATCCAGCGACAGCGCAGCAAACGCCGCTTTGATTGCCCCCCACCCCGCCGTGACGTCGAATACCGGCGTATAGGGCGGCTGCGCGATGGCGATCTGCGACAGGCTGATCTTCAGCACGAAGCCGAACGGCAGCAGAAAGAACACCACCATCCAGATATAAGGCGGGATCGCCGCGACACGAGCGGGCCGCGTGAAGATGCGTCGCCCGCTCATTGCTCCAGCACCATGCAATCGTCAGGCGCGAACCACGCCACGACATGCTGGCTTGCGGAGTAGGCGTCGAGATCAAGCCGTGCCGTGTTGGCCATCGAGGCGCGGAACGTCGCCCCAGCATCGAGCTTCACCTTGTAGGTCGTAACGCCGCCGAGGTAGCTGACATCAGTGACGATCCCGTTCAGCCGGTTCATCATTCCGGTATTCGCTGTATCGGAGATGGGCCCGCGGCGCGACAGCTTGATCTTCTCAGGACGAATGGCGACGCAGACGTTGCTTTTCGTCAGCGGCTGTCGCGGTTCGGCGGCAATGATCGTTCCGGCATCGCGCGTTGCGATGGTGAGGCGATTTCCCTCGCGCGATTCGATTTTGCCATCAGCAATGTTAACGTCGCCGACAAACTCGGCGATCCAGCGAGAAGTCGGCGCCTCATAGAGTTGCCGCGGCGTCGCCACCTGTTCGAGACGTCCGGAATCCATCACGGCGATGCGGTCGGCGACCGTCATCGCCTCTTCCTGATCGTGGGTGACAATGATGAAGGTGGTGCCGAGGCGGCGCTGCAGCTGCGTCAATTCGGCTTGCGTGCTTTCACGCAGTTTCTTGTCCAGCGCGGCCAGCGGCTCGTCGAGCAACAGGACCCGCGGACGACGCGCCAAAGAGCGCGCCAGCGCCACCCGCTGCTTTTGACCGCCTGAGAGCTGATCGGGTTTTCGCTTTTCCAGTCCATCGAGCTTCACCAGCGCGACCATCTCCGCAACGCGAAGGTCGATCTCAGGCCGCGGCACGGCGGCGCGCTTCAACCCGAATGCGATGTTGTCGCGCACAGTGAGGTGCGGGAACAGGGCATAGTTCTGAAACATCATGTTGACGGGCCGCTGATGCGGCAAAACCTGCGCGATGTCATTGCCATCGAGCAGGATGCGGCCAGAATCCGGGGTCTCAAACCCCGCCAGCATCCGCAGCAGCGTGGTCTTGCCGCAGCCGCTCGGCCCCAGCAGCGCGATGAACTCCCCGGCCCAGATGTCGAGCGACAGCTTGTCGACCGCGGTGTATTTGCCGAAACGTTTTACGACGGACTCGATGCGCAGCAGCGGGCCTTCGGCTGCAGAGACAGACGTGTCGCTCGGCGTCGCGGTTTGATCCATCATCGCCGCACGCTAACCACGGATCGGCGCAGGCTCAAGCCGCCGCCATGAACATTCCCAACCCTTCCTGATCCTGAGCGGACATGGTCAGACCGAGTTTGGAACGCCGCCAGAGAATATCATCCGGAAAGCGCGCCCACTCCTTTGTCATCAGATAGCGCACTTCCGCAGCCGTCAGGCTATCGCCGAAAGCCGGACCGAGGTCGTCGCGCGATTGCGCTTCGCCGAGCAAGTCCGCAATGCGCGTGCCGTAGGCGCTGACCAAGCGACGTGCCTCGTTGTCGTCCAGGAAGCGCCAGCGCCGGCGCGCCCGTTCGACCTCGTCATCGAAGCGCGTCCAGGCGAAATCGCCACCCGGCAGCGCTTGGCCCGCGGTCCAGCGCGGCGACATCAGATACAATGGAACGAGTTTGTTGACCGCTACCTCCGCGCGCCGACGCGAAGTGGTGACATCGCCGCCAAAGATCGTGAGCAGCGGCGCCGCGCCGCGTGGCCGGTCGAATATCGCCGTATCATCGGCGCCGAAGCTTCTATTTCTCGAATTCCGCACCGCGTTGGCACCGGACACCGTCCTGATCACGTCGGCGGGATAGATCGGCTCGCGAAAATGGCGGCTGGCTGCTTCACAGAGTGCGCCGATGTCGCCGGCCGTCATGGTGACGACAGCGGGATCGCCTTTGAAGGTTCTCTCGATGCCGCCGACCAGCGTGAATTCGCGCTCGTAGGGAGTTGCGTAGATCGTGCGGCGGTCGGTGTTCTGGAACACGTAACCGTTGTCCGTCTCGAAACGGCGCGCAACAATGATCTGACTGGTCATGCTCAGGCGCACACGTGGCGGCGGCACCCGCAGTACCGTTTCGGCAACCGAAGCGGTCCAGGCGCCGGTCGCGTTGACCAGCGCTCTTGCCACGATAGTGCGGCGATGGCCGCGATCAATCACGACCAGCCGCCAGGTCTCCGTTCGGTCGGCGCGGACGCAGCGTGCGCCCGTGTGGATCGCAGCGCCGCGCTGGGCGGCATCAATCGCATTGACGATTACGAGCCGCGAGTCGTCCACGACGCAATCGGAATACTCGAACGCGGTGCGGAACGGACGCTTTAGTGCATTGCCTATCTCATTGTGCGTCAGATCAAGCGTTGCTGATTTGAGCAGATTGCTGGAAGCGCCCAGCCGGTCGTAGAGCAACAACGCCGCGCGCAAAACCCACGGCTGCCGGTCGTCCAGTTGAAAGGGAATCACAAAACGCAAGGGACGCACCAGATGCGGCGCGGTGCGCAGCCATATCGCGCGCTCCGCCAGTGCGCCATGGACGCGAAAAAATGCGCCTTTTTCCATGGCCGCAAGATCGCCATGGATATGCCGGGCCGAAGCCGACGACGCGGCGCCGCCGAGGTCGCCCTGCTCCAGCAGAATCACGCGCAGACCGCGTCCCGCGGCGTCACGCGCGATGCTGACGCCGTTCAATCCGCCGCCGATGATCGCAAGATCGTAGTCGGCCATGCGCGGATGTTAGCCTGTTTTACGCGGCGATTCCGGCGTCTGCTCAAGGCGGCCGATCAGAAGCGAGTATCGCTCGATCGGCGCCGGCCGGCCGAGGAAGTAGCCTTGCACCGAGTCACACCCTTCCTGCGCAAGAAAGGTGAGCTGTTCATGGGTCTCCACGCCCTCGGCGACGATAGACATCTCCAGGCCGTGGCCAAGGCCTATCACAGCGCGAACGATCGCGGCCGATTGCGGATTTCGTCCAAGGTTCATGACGAATGCGCGGTCGATCTTGATCTTGTCGAACGGGAATGCCTGCAGATAGCTCAGCGAGGAATAACCGCTGCCGAAGTCGTCCATGGAAATACGAACGCCGAGTGCCTTCAGCCGCCGCAGCAGCGCCAGGCCGCGGTCGCAATCCTCGATAAGAACGCCTTCGGTGATCTCGAGTTCAAGACGTCCTGGCGAAAGGCCGGTTTCCAAAAGGATCGAATGCACGAGGCTGACGAGGTCGCCGTGCATGAACTGCGCCGGCGAAAGATTGACCGCAATTTGCAGCGGCGCCGGCCACGATGCGGCCTCCCGACAGGCCTCGCGCAAAATCCATTCGCCCATCTCGACGATCAACCCGCTTTCCTCGGCCAGCGGAATGAAATCTTCCGGCGGCACGAAGCCGCGGGTCGGATGCGCCCAGCGCGCCAGCGCTTCGAACCCGATGACTTCGCTGCTCGCAGCGGTGCGGCCTGCCTTCGCCTGCGGCTGATAATACAGGGTGATTTCACCGTTGCGAATGGCAACCGAAAGCTCCTGATGCATCGCCCGGCGATCGCGTATCTGCTGATCCATCTCGGGCTCAAACACGCTGATGCTGCCGCGCGATTTCGCCTTGGCACGGAAAAGTGCGACGCTGGCATTGGCCAGGAGTGACGCAGCGTCGGCGCCGTTGCTTGGAAAAATCGCAATGCCGGTTGTCATGCCCATGCGGACGGATTTGCCGTCAATGGGGAATTCGGCCGCGAGCGATGACGCGAGCTCCCGTGCCAACGCCACACCGGCATCGGGCTGCTTGCCGTCAATGATCAGACCGAATTCATCGCCGCTGAGCCGCGCGACGACGCCCCCCCGCGATACGGCCTCAATGCGGCGGGCGACTTCGATCAAGAGCTTGTCGCCGACCGCATGGCCGAAGACGTCGTTGATTTCCTTCAAGCCATCCAGATCGACGGACAGCACGGCGAACTGCTCGTCCGTGCCTTCGCAGGCCTCGATCATCTGCGCCAGCGCTTGCAGGAAAGCAGCCCTGTTCGGCAGATCGGTCAGCCCATCATGATATGCCATGTGCGCCATGCGCAACTCGGTCTGACGTCGGTCGGTGACATCCTCATGGGTCTTGACCAGATATTGCGGCTTACCCGCTTCATCCGGGACGGTCATGCGGCGCGTCAGGAACAGCCGCAGTCCGTCCTTTGTGCTGATCGGGTGTTCCTCCGTCAGCAGTCCTCCCCGCTTGATCGCGGCGTCATCGCGCTCGACGATCAATTGCGCTTCTCTGGAGCTGAAAATTTCTGCAGCCGTCAATCCCGTCGCATCCTCGCGGCGGCGGTTGAGAATGATCTCCGCGCTGCGGTTGGCCAGGAGATATTTGCCGTCGCTCACGCGCTTGACGGTCAAAGAGACCGGAATGTTATCGACCACCAGCTCGAGAAATTTCTTGGTGCGTTCGAGTTCTTCCGAGAGCGACCGTCGCTCGGTGACGTCGTCGAACAGCGCGATTAAAAATTCGGGTTGATCCTTTTCGTTGAGCGCGATCACGCGATTGCTGGAGAGGGTGCGCTTCTCTTCCCCGCGTTCGACCTGGAATTCGCTGCGGAACTGGCGTTCGGGCAATTCGAGCGCTGTGCGGTCCGCCGCCTCGATGGTGCTGGCGGTCGCAGGCTTGAAAATTTCATCGGCGCGCTTGCCGACGATGGCCTCTCGCGGAATACGTGAGAAGCGCTCGAAGGCGCGATTGGCGAGAATATAACGGCCGTCCTCGATGCTCTTCGCCGCCACGCAAACCGGAATATTATCGATGACGGATTCCAGAAATTGCTTGGTGGTCGCCAGCTCCCTGGAGAGCTTGCGCTGTTCGCTGCAATCTTCGTGCGTCGCTATCGAACCACCGTTCGGCAGCGCGAAGTATTTCACCAGGATCGACCGGCCGTCGGGCAGCTCGGTGATAAGTCCCTCGGTTTTCCTTGCGTTCTCATAAAAATCGTCGGCGCTCAAATCCAGCACGCCGCGTCGGCGTCGCATTTCGAGCAATTCCCGGCCTGTCATGTTAGGGGAAATATCGAAACGCGCCAGCCCATAGATTTTCAGGTAGCGATCGTTGCAGAACACGATGCGGTGCCGCTGGTCCGTCATCACCACGCCTTGGCTGAGATTATTCAGCGCGGAATTGACGAAGGCGCTTCGACGCAGTTGCGAGCGCTTCGCCTTTCGCTGCGCGGACATCACCCAAAGGACGATGGAGGCAAGAAACGAAAGACCGACGATGCCGCCGATCAGCGCTTCCCAGATCGTATGAGGATCCATCGAGCCGATGTAGCTCGCTGGAGCGAAGTTCTCGCGCGCCGCATGGGCCGATTGCAGTGGCGCACCGGTGACGATCAGACACAGGGCCGCCGCTGCAGAAATCACAAACGTGCCGCTTGCCTGCCAATTTCTGGAAGCCATCACCCACCCGCGAATGTGCGGCGAGTTTCTGACTTTACGCGTTTGAATCGGGTAAACACGTACCCTTGCGGGGCGCAAATACAACTCAAATTATGGCAATTGGGCGGACATGATTAACAGTTCCCTAACGGGGCAAATCGTTTGATGCCGTTAAGTCAACTACGTCCAAGCTCTCACGCCGAGCCGGCTAAAACCAATCTCCACGCCGCGAAAACGGCGCCGTAACCGTCAATTATCAATCCATTTGCCACGCGCAGCATCCCAGTGGTGGTTCATGGCAAAATGGTTACGCATGTCGGCGAGATGTTTTTTGTCGCGGCGGCGCTGACGCCATTCTTCGACGATAGGATAAAGAATAATCACCAGATAGATGCCGGTCAGGAATCCCCACATGACGCCCTCTAGGGTTCACGTCGCACGCCAATTCCCGGATCAATGACTGACCTTAACAGACGGGGTCCGATTAGAGAAGCAAGCGAACCTGGCACCGTTCCCTTCCGGCTGCCGCCATGCGGGATTCGGAACGCGATATAGTGCTGGGTGAGGCTGCCAGACCGCAGAACGTGCTGAAAAAAGATCCGCAAAAACTGGTGCTGCCAGACAGGATTGAACTGTCGACCTCTCCATTACCAATGGAGTGCTCTACCACTGAGCTACGGCAGCCCGCCCAGACGCGGGAAGTAGGCTAAAGTGCCCGGGACGACCGATCTTTGCCACAAGGCCGGGGGGCGTGCAAGCATCCGGAAATGGGACTGATCTTGCCTTGCGCCAAAGGGAAGTCTTCAGCAAACGCCGTACTTTTTCGGCTGGTTCTTTGAGGATTTGATGCCTAGGAATGATCGAGGTCGATCATGAACGATGAGCGGGATAAAGACGCGAAAATGGGTGCCGCGCATAAAAACCCGCGAGAAGATCGCTTGAAGCAGGCGCTGCGCGAAAATCTCAAGCGGCGAAAATCGCAAACCAGGAGCCGCCGCGAGCTCACGGTCGCTGCTTCCGACGATGGTACGTCGAAGGAAGATGACCAAGCCTGACCGCTGTTGAAAAAGCTGTTGCCGCGGCGGTTTTGGTAAGGCGATTGCCGGTGCCGGAATTGCACTCATGCAGTCGATTTGACTTTCAAATCCACGGCAACCTCATCAAATAGCCGCAAATTTCCAAGCTTTTGAATACAGCGCCACTTGTCCTATACTTTGTTGATATCGAACTACCGGGAATCTTCATGGATCGAATTCGCATCGTCGGCGGCCGCAAGCTCAGCGGCACAATTCCGATTTCGGGCGCCAAGAATGCTGCCCTGCCCCTGATGATTGCGGGCTTGTTGTCGGAGCAGACCCTGATCCTGGACAACGTGCCGCGCCTGGCTGATGTCGCGCAGTTGCAGCGCATACTGGGCAACCACGGCGTTGACATCATGTCGGCGGGCAAGCGCCCTGGCGACCATGAATATCAAGGTCAGACCCTGCATATTTCCGCGGCTAATATCATCGATACCACCGCGCCCTACGAACTGGTGTCGCGAATGCGCGCCAGCTTCTGGGTGATCGCGCCGCTGCTGGCGCGGATGCATGAAGCCAAGGTGTCGTTGCCCGGCGGCTGCGCCATCGGGACGCGGCCCGTCGACCTACTCATCATGGCGCTGGAGAAACTCGGCGCGAAGATCGTGATCGATGGCGGCTACGTGATCGCGAAAGCGCCCGGCGGACTGACGGGCGCGGCGATCGAATTTCCGAAGGTGACCGTGAGCGGCACCCATGTCGCGCTGATGGCTGCGACCCTGGCGAAAGGCACGACCGTTATCGACAACGCCGCCTGCGAGCCGGAGATCGTGGATGTCGCCGATTGCCTCAACAAGATGGGTGCGCGTATTTCCGGCGCCGGTACTCCTCGCATCGTCATTGAAGGCGTCGCGAAGCTCAACGGCGCGCGGCACACCGTTCTTCCCGACCGCATCGAGACAGGCACCTATGCCATGGCCGTCGCCATGACCGGCGGCGATGTCCAGCTCGCGGGTGCTCGTCCGGAACTATTGCAATCGGCGCTCGACGTACTGACGCAGGCAGGCGCTGTTATCACCGTCAACAACGAAGGCATCCGGGTCGCCCGCAATGGCGCCGGCATCATGCCCGTCACGGTTTCGACCGCGCCGTTTCCGGGTTTTCCAACCGACCTGCAGGCGCAGCTGATGGCGTTGATGGCCTGCGCCAAGGGCGCCTCGCATATCACCGAGACGATCTTCGAAAACCGCTTCATGCACGTGCAGGAACTTGCGCGATTCGGGGCGCGTATTTCGCTCGACGGTGAGACAGCAACCATCGACGGCATTCCCCGTTTGCGCGGTGCCCCGGTCATGGCGACGGATTTGCGCGCGTCGGTTTCGCTGGTGATCGCGGGGCTCGCCGCGGAGGGGGAGACCATGGTCAACCGGGTCTATCATCTCGATCGCGGCTTCGAGCGGCTCGAAGAAAAGCTGTCGGCCTGCGGCGCTTCCATCGAGCGCATAAGCGATTGAGATTTAAGGATACGTCGTGACAGATCAACTCAAACTGATTGCGCTCGATGCGGACGATCTCGCGGTAATTTCCGCACAGGTGCAGAACGCCCGGGTGCAGGCGGTGGATATCATCTGGCGGCCGAGCGAGAAGCGGCTGGTGGTCGGACTGGACCGGCTGGATTGGGAGCAGGTCCTGACCGGCGAGACGGAGCCGCGCCGCATGATCTCGGCGCTGCGGTTCGATCGCGTGCTGTCCTGCAAGTCGCGCAACATCGACCTCGCGATCAAGGACACGACCCTGGACTTACTGGGTATCGAATTCAATCTTGGGGACGCGCCCGGCGGCAGCGTGGTCCTATGTTCGACGATGGCGGCGCGTTGCGGCTCGACGTAGAATGCCTCGAGTGCGAGTTGGCTGATCTCGGGCAAGCCGATCCCGACGCCGGGAACGCCGGTGAAGGCGCCGAAGTCGGTGCCTGAGAACGATTAACTTGGTCTGTTAAAAGCAATAGGTTGACGGCGATTTGTCGGCGCGCCATTGAGCGGTAGTCTCTGCTGACTGCGCCCGCCTGAAAGCCAAGATGCCAATCCGCCTCGATAGCACCAGTGCTGATTTTTCCCAGCGATTCAAAGCGTTTCTCGCGATGAAACGCGAGGTCGCGGCCGATATCGAAACCGCTACCCGCGCCATTGTCGATGACGTCGCGGCCCGCGGCGATGAGGCGCTGATTGAGGCGACGGCTAAGTTCGACCGGCTGGATTTGCATGCGGGCAGCCTGCGCGTCACGCCGGATGAAGTCGAGACCGCGCTGAAAAGCTGCGATGCCAAAACCATCGACGCGCTGAAATTCGCCCGCGACCGGATCGAGACTTTCCATGTGCGCCAACTGCCAAAGGACGAGCGGTTCACCGACGCGCTCGGCGTCGAGCTCGGCTGGCGCTGGAGCGCCATCGACGCGGTCGGACTTTATGTGCCCGGCGGCACCGCGGCGTATCCCTCCTCGGTGCTGATGAACGCGGTGCCGGCGAAGGTCGCGGGCGTTGCGCGCGTGGCGATGGTAGTGCCCTCGCCGGACGGCAAACTCAATCCACTGGTGCTGGCCGCCGCGCATCTCGGCGGCGTATCGGAAATTTATCGCGTCGGCGGCGCGCAGGCGATCGCCGCACTGGCATACGGGACGGCGACCATCGCGCCGGTCGCGAAAATCGTCGGACCTGGTAATGCCTATGTCGCCGCGGCGAAACGGCTGGTGTTCGGCAAGGTCGGCATCGACATGATCGCCGGGCCGTCGGAAGTTCTGGTCATCGCGGACGATACCGGCAACGCCAACTGGATTGCCGCTGACTTGCTTGCGCAGGCTGAGCACGACGCCAACGCGCAGTCGATCCTGATCACCGACAGCGCGGCGCTTGCGGACGATGTCGCGCGGGCGGTGGAGGCGCAACTCGCGACGCTGCCACGCGCCGAAATTGCCAGGGCCTCATGGAAGCAATTCGGCGCGATCATCAGGGTAAGCAATCTCGACATCGCGGCAACGCTCGCGAACGCCATTGCCGCTGAGCATCTCGAAATCATGACCGCCGATCCGGAATCGCTCGCCGCGCGCATCCGCAACGCGGGCGCGATCTTTCTGGGGCCGCACACGCCTGAGGCGATCGGCGACTATGTCGGCGGCTCCAATCATGTGCTCCCGACCGCGCGCTCGGCGCGCTTTTCCTCCGGTCTCGGCGTCCTCGACTTCATGAAGCGTACGTCGATCCTGAAATGCGGGCCGGACCAGTTGCGGGCGCTGGGGCCGGCGGCGATCACGCTCGGCAAGGCTGAAGGCCTCGATGCGCATGCCCGTTCGGTACGGATGCGCCTCAATCTGCCATGAGCACATCACCTGCAGAGGACAATTCACAAAACCGCATCGTCGCGGTGACGCTTGATGAGGAATCGATCGGACGTTCCGGGCCGGACATCGAGCACGAACGCGCCATCGCTATCTACGATCTGATCGAGAAAAACCTGTTCGCTCCTGAAGGCGCGCCATCGGGTCCGTTCACGCTGCACATCGGCATCACCGGCAGCCGGCTGATGTTCGACATCCGGCGCGAGGACGGCGCGCCGGTAGTGGCGCATCTTTTGTCGCTGACGCCGTTCCGCCGCATCGTGAAAGACTACTTCATGATTTGCGACAGCTATTATCAGGCCATCCGCACCGCGACGCCAGACAAGATCGAAGCGATCGACATGGGACGGCGCGGCATTCACGACGAAGGCTCGCACACGCTGCAGGAGCGCCTGAAAGGCAAGGTGCGGGTCGATTTTGAAACCGCACGGCGGTTGTTTACGCTGATCTCCGTTTTGCACTGGAAAGGATAAGAGCGAGTGCCCGCGCCACCCCGCGCGCGCACTCCGCAGGCTGTGCTGTTCGCGTGCGGACAAAACAGCGTGCGCTCGCCGATGGCGGAGAGCCTGCTGCAGCAGATGTTTCCGCATGCGCTGTACGTGAAATCCGCCGGCGTGAAAAAGGGCGAGCTCGATCCGTTCGCGGTCGCCGTGATGGCCGAGCTCGGGCAGGATATCTCCAAACACAAGCCGACCACGTTCGAGGAACTGGACGATTGGGAAGGCTTGAATTTCGACCTGATCATCACACTGTCGCCGGAAGCGCACCACAAGGCGCTGGACCTGACGCGCACGCTCGCGGCCGATGTGGAGTACTGGCCGACCCAGGATCCGACCAGGACGGAAGGCAATCGCGAACAGAAGCTGCAGGCGTATCGCGAGGTCTGCGACGGGCTGCTGCTGCGTATCCGCAAGAGATTTTCCAAAGCCGGCGCGGCGAACGGATGATAGACGACGAGGGTATGGTGTTGTCTCGCCGGATGCCTTCCGATAGGTTCCGCGCAAATTCCCTATCCTCCCTCCGATCGTCAAAATCCGCATGCTCGGCCGCCCAAAATTCGTACTTGCCTCCGGTTCGCCGCGGCGTCTCAGCTTGCTCAATCAGGCCGGCATCGAGCCCGATGCGCTGCGTCCCGCCGATGTCGATGAAACGCCGAAGCGCGGCGAACTGCCCCGCGCCTGCGCCAACCGGCTTGCTCGCGCCAAGGCCGATGCCGCGCTGAAATCCGTGCAGCTCGACGACGAGTTGCGCGGCGCATTCGTGCTCGCGGCCGATACCGTGGTCGCGGTCGGCCGCCGCATTCTGCCGAAGGCCAATCTGGTTGATGAAGCCGCGCAGTGCCTGCGGCTGTTGTCGGGCCGCAACCACCGCGTCTACACCGCGGTGTGTCTGGTGACGCCGAAGGAAGCGTTTCGCCAGCGGCTGATCGAGAGCCGCGTGCGCTTCAAGCGGCTAACCGAAGACGACATCCAGGCCTATATCGCGTCCGGCGAATGGCGGGGCAAAGCGGGAGGCTACGCCATCCAGGGCATCGCCGGTTCCTTCGTGGTGAAGATGGTCGGCTCCTACACCAACATCGTCGGACTGCCGCTGTATGAATTGATCTCGCTGCTCGGCGGCGAAGGTTTTCCGATTCGGTTCGGCTGGTTGAATGCCAGCTAAGCCGCAATCTGAGTCCGCGAAGCCGTGCCCGATTTGCGGCAAGCCGGCGGCGCAAGCTTCGCGTCCATTCTGTTCCGAGCGCTGCCGGGATGTCGACCTCAATCGCTGGCTGTCGAATTCGTATGCCATTCCCGCCGGCAAGGATGAGGACGAGGACGCGGATTGAGCGTTCGCTTTCTTATCCCTCCTCCCGCGCTTGCGGTGGGGAGGGTGGCGCATCGTGAGCGAAGCGAACGATGTGTCGGGTGGGGGGCATTTTACTTCGTAGCTATCAACACCCCACCCCGGCCTCCGCTCGACGCTGCGCGCCGGCTCGGCCGGCTCTCCCCACCGCAAGAGCGGAGGGAGGGATATTTCTGGCGCTCTGCACCAACAACGAATTCGAATTTTCAAACAGCCACGTGAGTTTCAAACGCGCGTCATCGGCCCTGTTGTTTGCGGCGCGGGTGCGCCGTCGTCGTTATTGTCCCAGCGCGCTTGGGGCCTGCCCCATTCGCGCCACGCCCTGGAATAAGAGGGCGCACGGAACGCCGGACGCACCATGCGTCCGCAGCCTCGTGTGTGAGTTGAGTTAGATACACACGAGCGTCGTCACCACGAAAGCACCGTAACGTCCGGCGTTCCGCACGCAATGGTTTTTTCGGCTTGCTTCGTGCTCTCCCCGGCGGCGAATTCTTTTTCGTCACCGTCGGGACTGAGCTGTTCGGAAGACCCTTTGGTCTGGACCGGTTGTTTCCTGCGGCCGGTTGGCTTGAGCAGGCGCTCTGTCCCTTGACGCCAGCGACGGGCGTCAGGACCACACGACTTGGGCCGGCGCGCAAAGGCGATGAAGGTGGGGCGCATCTCCGCCCCGGCCCGCATCGCGCAGCGTCGTCGTCAGCCGAAGGGTTTGAAGCCGCTCACGCTACTGCCGGACTTAAGCGCACCCTTTGTACAAGGAGAGCGTCCAGTATCCGGGCTCGCGCCCTGCAACCTCACCTTCGGCCCGACGCTGCCGCGTCCACCGCATCCCGCCCCGCGTATCGTGACGATCGCGAGACGCCCCTCTCAACGAGGCGGGACAATTTATGTATATATTCCTATAGGAATATTGTCAAGTGTAAATTTTCAGAGTCGCGCCGCCGCATACGCTGTCGTCATCCTGAGGCGCGAGCCGTGCTTACGGCGAGCCTCGAAGGATCGCAGCAGGTACTTGTCACCATCGCCCTTCGAGGCGCGCAAAAAAGAGCGCGCACCTCAGGGTGACGCTCGCGCGCCGCGACCGGTGTCTAGGTTCCGCAACATTCTATCTGCGGCTTGAGGCGAAGCCTGGCCGCGCCGTGCGAAGCCGCGGGCGAACCATGGTGGACAGCGCGGGCCGGCCTGACTATAAACCGGCGCTCCCGGCGCTTTCAGGCCAAGGGAACATGCCCAGGTAGCTCAGTTGGTAGAGCATGCGACTGAAAATCGCAGTGTCGGTGGTTCGATCCCGCCCCTGGGCACCATTCTTGCTCCTCCGCGTTAGACGATCCGGTTTGTAAGCCCGCGCAGCACCCTGCGCCGATGGAGCGCTACGCTATGAACGACTCGACGCCTCCCGCCCCGAACGCGCAGCTCCTCCCCGCCACGGCTTTCAAAGCGCCGGCGATCGCGCTGTCGGGTGTGGTCGATTATGCGATGTATGTGAACTTCAAGGGGCAGTTCATCAACGCCGCCAATAACGACCTCATCGTGGTTGAACTCTCCACGCTCGGTGGCGATCCTGAAGTGGCGCGGATGATGGGAGAGGACATCCGCTTCGCCAGCGAGATGGAGCCGAACCGGCGGTTCGTTTTCTTCGGCAAGGCCGCGATCTATTCGGCGGGTGTCACCTTCATGAGCTTTTTCGCGCGGCAGAACCGCTATCTCGCGCGCGGTTCGCGGCTGATGATCCACGAGCGCAAGCTGTCGAAACACCTGGTGATCGACGGGCCGCTGACCACCTGCGTCGCCGTCGTCAAGGCGGCGCTGAACGAGATCGAGGCGTCGATCGCGATTCAGAACGAGGGCTTTCAGAATCTGGTGCTCGGCTCCAGCGTCACGCTCGAGCAGGTTTTGGAACGGGCGCCGGAGAACTGGTATCTCGAAGCGCAGGAAGCGAAAAGCCTCGGGCTGGTCGAGGCGGTGCTTTAACGAAGGCCATCTCGTCACCCGCCCAGAGTTGCGCTACGAAGATTTCGATAGTCGCGTGGCGACATTCCAAATTCCTGTTTGAAGCACCTTCCAAAGTGAGTCATGTCGCAAAACCCCCATCCGTAGGCGATGTCGCTGATCGAGCGACGGCTCTGCAGCGGATCGTCCAAAGCCGCGCGACATCGAGCTAGCCGCCTGCTTCGAATGAGACGGGTGATCGACGTGTTCTGTTCTTTAAGCAACTCGTTTGCATATCGGACGCTTATCCCGGCCGCTTTCGCTACCGACACACGATCGAGCTCTGTGTCACTCAATCGTGCATCGATGGAGGCCCGCAAGTTGAGGAGTGCAGTCGAACGCGCGGCGGAAATGCGCAGGTTGGACGATCCCGTTTTCAGCACAGCCGATGCGACCAAGTCGAGAATCTGATCTTGAGCAATCTGCCTTTGGGCCTGGGTCGAGGTTTCCGCCATTTCAGGCAGCATCCCAACCAGAGCCGAAGTCCAATCGCACGCCCCTTTCGATGATTCCACCACAGGAACCGCGATTTTTTCTCGCGTCTGGCCGATGCGCGCCTCAAGCGCGCGCCGCGGTAATTTCAGGACCAGCGTTTTTGAATCGCCAGAGAATTCGCGCACTGTAAGGCAATTGAGGGTCAAGTAGCACAAGGCCGCCGCTTTCCAGGACGACCTCACGGCCGGCCTGTTCCAATTGCACCGAGCCCGAAGCCTGTCGGCATAAGAAAAGTTCATCATCCTCGGTTCGAGAGATGTGTCGTGCCGAATGGACAACGCGCATAGGCGAATTCTCGAACTGAACCATGCGAATATCAGCAAGCATGCCCGTTTCTATCTCTGCCTTGAAAGTCTGCTTACAAATGGGCGTCGACGAATGGTGGACGAGGTTCTGGCAGGCCGCGCTATGCCAATAGTCGAACCTATCCCGCGGATGCACGCTGGCTGTCGAAAAAATCTTGTTCATGTGGGTGCCCAGGGCGCCGAGCATCTATGCCCGTGCAGCCGAATTATAGTCGCCCTCTCAAATATATAGGGGCGACAGAGCGAGAACTTATCCCAGCGATATATAGGCATTTGGCCCAGGTGCAAGCCTCGCTTCATTCGCAATTTGGCAGCATCATGAACAAGTCGCGCGACCCCGACAGACCAGAAAGCAACCGACAAATTCTAGACAACGAAGAGGAAAGGATGGCCTGCGCCATGCAAGCACTAGAGAAAGACAATCGCTTCCTCAAAGACCTCGTGATCAGGTTATCAGCAACCATTGTCCGGTTGGTGGCACGTAAAAAGTGAGCGGCGTCGGAGCGGTCGGAGCGGAGCGTCCACGATAGCGCCACAACTCCGATCCCTGCGTGAGCCAATCGGGGGAGCTGTACTCCTTTTTATCACTGCGAAAGGTGCACGATCGCAAACTCGAAACAACCCGCAACTACTTCGATGACGCTGTCATAAATCCAACACGCGGTCCGCATCACCGCGCCCACGCTCGCCACTCACCCCCGCTTCGCCCGATCCTTTTCGTTCTGCGCCATGATCGACTCGCGCGCTTTGGTCCAGTCGTCGTCGCTCCATTCGCGCAGCTGATAGAAATTGCCGCCGGTCGCCAGCGCCTGCGCGCCATCCATCGCGATGGTCTCGCCGTTGATCCAGTCGCAGCCGCCGGAAATCAGGAATGTCGCGACGTTCTGCAATTCCTCCATGGTGCCGACACGGCCCATCGGATTCATCCTTTTGGTATTGGCGCCGGCCTCGTCGCCGGGCTTGATGCGCTTGCTCATGCCTTCGGTCGGGATTTCGCCGGGCGCGATGGTGTTGAGGCGGATGCCGTATTTGCCCCATTCGGTCGCGAGCGACATCGTCATCGCGTGGATCGCCGACTTGCTCATCGCCGACGGCACCACATAGGGGCTGCCGTTGCGCACCCAGGTCACCGTGATCGACACCACGTTGCCGCGGCGCTTTGCGGCGATCCAGCGCTTGCCGACGGCGTGCGTGACGTAGAACGTGCCATGCATGACGATGTTGGCGACCGCGTCGAAGCCGCGCGGCGAAAGATCCTCGCTGCGCGAGATGAAATTGCCCGCGGCATTGTTGATGAGGTCGGTGAGCGGGCCGGTCTCGAAGATCGTCTCGATCATGGCGTCGACGCCGGCGCGTCACGGATATCGATGCCGTGGCTGACGACCTTGCCGCCATGCGCTACCCATCAGCTCCTTCGCGGTCTCGTCGCAAACAATCTTGCGCCGGCCGCAGATGTGCACCTCGGCGCCGAGCTGAAGGAATTTCTCGGACATGCCTTTGCCGAGCCCGGTGCCGCCGCCGGTCACCAGGATTTTCCGGCCGGCGAGAAGGTTCGCGGTGAACATGGACGCTCTCCCAAAAACTGTTCGTTGTTACCAGGCTGGCATATGCATTCGCAGCACGATCATCCTACCCGCGGCTTGCGCCCCTCGATCGGATATTGCGGATCGTTGAAGCCCGGCGTCGAGGGATGGCCGCTGGCGACGAGGCGGTCGATCAGCGCCTCGTCGTCGGCGGTGAAGCGATAGTCCAGCGCGCTGACATAGTCGTCCCATTGCTGCTTCGGTGCGCGGGCCCGCGATCACCGCGTCGACGAACGAGGTGTTCAGCACCCATGACACCGCGAATTGCCCGGCGGTGATGCCCTGCGCCTCGGCGTGCTGCCGAATTTGCTGCGCGAGCTCCAGCAACTCCGGCCGCCACTCGGTCTGCATCATGCGGGTATCGTTGCGGCCGGCGCGGGTGTCTTTGTCGGGGGCTGCGTCGGCGCGATATTTGCCGGTGAGCACGCCACGCGCCAGCGGACTATACGGCACGATGCCGAGCCCATAGAAACCGCAGGCCGGAAAATGCTCGACCTCCGGCATGCGGTTCATCGCGTTGTAGTAGGGCTGGCTCACGACCGGGCGATCGATGCCGAGGCGATCGCAGATGTTGCAGATTTCGGCGACCCGCCAGGCGCGATAGTTCGAGACGCCGAAATAGCGCACCTTGCCCTGCCGGATCAGGTCTCCGATCGCGCGCACGGTTTCGTCGAGTGGCGTCGAGTGATCTTCCTTGTGCAGATAGTAGATGTCGATGGCGTCGGTGTTGAGCCGCTTCAGGCTTTCCTCGGCGGCCTGCAACACCCAGCGCCGCGACAGCCCGCCGCGATTGGGATCGTCGCCCATCTGGTTGGCGAGCTTGGTGCCGAGTATCCAGTGCTGGCGGTTGCTTGCAATGGCGCGGCCGACCACCTCCTCGGAAGCGCCCTTCGAATAGGCGTCGGCGCTGTCGATGAAGTTGACGCCGGCGTCGCGCGCCTTGTCGATGATGCGCGCCGACGTCGGCTCGTCGGTGGCTCCGCCGAACATCATGGTGCCCAGACAGATCGGCGATATTTTCAGGCCGCTGCGGCCGAGGGAGCGATAGTGCATGGGGTGTCCTAAGATATAGGTTATTTTCCGCGCTCGCGTCCGTCGTTCATCACCTTGAACACGCCGCTCGCCATCGCGATGCAGCGGTCGTCCGCCGTCACTTCAGTGGTTATGAAAATCAAGCTGCGGGTAGCGCGGACCACACGCGGCTTCGACATCAGTATCTCGCCGATCTTAGCGCTGTCGATAAAGTGCGTGTCCATCTGCACCGTCGCAAGGCTCGATATGCCCGAAACAATTCGCGCCGTCATGCCGCAGCTGCGATCCGCGAACGTCATGTAAACGCCGCCCTGCACGACACCGCGCCGGTTGTGGTGCTTGTCTTCCGTGATCAGCGCGTATTCATGGCTGTCGTTGACGACGCGATGCCAGAGCGGTCCGACCAGCGCGATAAATCCGGTGGCGTCCACGATACTCCAGCCAAGCGATCTGAGTTTCTCGGCCGCGTCGGTCATTCTCTGGATTTCCGGGACGCGCTCAAATCTTTCCGCTCACGTCCTTCTGCATCCGGTTGGCGATGTCGACCAGACGTCGCCACGCCTGCTCCAGAAACGACATCACGCGCTCCATGTCGCGGTCGCTCGGCAGCGGAATTTCGATCTTGCGCTCGCCTTCCGCAACTTTCGGTTCCGCGGGTTTGAGCAAATCCTGCTTCGGGAGCGGTTCGTCGATCTTGCCCTGGACGGTCGGCTCCCGCTGCGCCAGTTGCGCTTTCAATTTTTCATTTTCAATTTGCAGCCGTCCGATTTCAGCGTCGAGGGCGGCGCGCTCGTCGGGCACCGCGTAGCAGGCCCAGCCGGTGCCGGAATTGCTGCACGTCGAAACCACGCCGGTACGTGTATCGAGACGCAGCACGCCGTCATTCACGGGCGATAGCGCGTAGCGGCCGTTCTCGGTATCGGGCGCCGACTGAGCTTTCGTCACATCGCAGCAGCAAACCAATGCCAGAGCAGCGGCGACTGCGATGGGCAGTTGCTTCGCAAGCGTTGTGGCTATCATCGCATGGCTCCGCTCATTCATGAGTATGGTTCACGGCTGCGAGCGATACGGCGGGCGGCCCGACTGCAACGCGTCGGCGAGCAACTCGATCCGATCCTGACCCCAGAACGCTTCGCCGTCCAGCACATAGGCCGGCGAGCCGAACACACCCGCCGCAAGCGCGTCCTGCCGGTTTTTTTCGTAAGTCGCGCTGATCTCTTCGCTTGGCGAGCGCTGCACCAGGACTTTGCCGGGAAGGCCCACTTCATCGGCTATTCTCATCACCGTCTTGGGATCGGCCATATCGAGCTCGTCCTCCCAGACGCCGGCGAACGCGCGGCGCATCAAGGGCTCCGGATCATGGCCCGCTTCGATAGCGGCCAGGATCACGCCATCGGCCAACCGGCCGTCGAGCGGGAAGCATTTCGGCTGCAGATGAAAATTCAGCCCGCGTTTTTCGCGCCAGCGCTGCAGCTCGAGCATGCGGTAGCGTTGCCGGACCGGATGACGCTTGCCGAGCGGCAACCCGCCGGTCTCCGAAAACAGATCGAGCAGCAGGACGGGCTTGTAGTTTACCTCGACGCCGTAAGTATTTGCGACTTCGTGGAAAAGCTTGTGGCCGATGTAGGCCCACGGAGAAGGCGTCGAGAAGTAGTAGTCGATCTGACGCGGCATGTCGGCTCCGGCAACTTGATACAGGGATTATCATCCGAACAGACCCACCGCGGCGGCGCAAGTTGGATCGCGCGGCATCGTCTCGCTGCGGTGCGGCGACAGCTTCCGGGCATACCGAACGTAGGACCGATTAAGCTAAGCAAATCAACGCGGTATATGGTTATGCCACAATCTTGACTTGGGCTGCCACGCTCAGTATGGTCCGCGCGGCTTTCAAGGGCGACGGGCGTTTTCATCACTCGCTGGTTTGTTTCGGGTCTCCACATCATGGCGGACGGCACGAAAGACGGCGGCAATGAAAATCGCGATAAAGCGCCCGACGAAGCCACGCTTTCCGCAAGGCTCGGAAATCTGGATCATCGGCTGTCCAAGATTCGGGACAACCGCAATCTCCAGACAGGAGCAGGAAGCGGAGACGGAGCAGCCAGAGCCTCGGCGATGGCGCGCGGTTTTCGCCTTTCATCCGAGCTGATCGCGGGTGTTGTCGTCGGTGCGGGGATCGGCTGGGGTATCGACAAGCTGTTGTCGACTTCCCCGTGGGGTCTGATCGTGTTTTTCCTGCTCGGCTTCATAGCCGGCGTGGTCAACGTGATACGATCGGCGGGAGTGGCTCCGAACGGAACCACGCGCTGACGAGCGCGAAACGGAACGATTGATTTGAGAACGCCGGCACGTCCGGCTCAAGCTTAAGAGATGCGCGCGGCGATGGATCCGATCCACCAGTTCAACATACACAAGATCTTCACGATCGGCCACATCGGCAATCAGGAGATCGCTTTCACCAATTCTTCGGCCTACATGCTGGTCGCGGTTGCCGTCATCGCGCTGCTGATGCTCGCGACCCGCCGAGATATGGTGCCGGGGCGGCTGCAGTCGGTCGCGGAAATCAGCTACGAGTTCGTCGCCAATACGATCCGGAGCACCGCCGGCGCGGAAGGCATGAAGTTCTTCCCGCTGATCTTCTCGCTGTTCATGTTCGTCGCGGTGTCGAACCTGATCGGCATCATTCCCTACAACTTCACGCTCGCCAGCCATCTCATCGTCACCGCCGCGCTGGCGTTTCTCGTGTTCTTTACAGTGCTGATCTACGGCTTCTACAAGAACGGTTTGAAATTCTTCAAGCTGTTCGTGCCGTCAGGCATTCCGATCTTCATTCTGCCGCTGGTGGTATTCATCGAGGTATTCTCGTTCTTCCTGCGGCCGATCTCGCACTCGGTCCGGTTGTTTGCGAACATGCTCGCGGGCCACATCGCGCTGAAAGTTTTCGCAGGCTTCATCCCGCTGCTCGCCGGGATCGGTATCGCCGGCTACTTCGGCGCCGCGTTACCGCTCTTCATGGTGATCGCGCTGACCGCGCTCGAGCTGCTGGTTGCGTTCCTGCAGGCTTACGTCTTTACGATCCTCACCTGCATCTACATCAACGATGCCATTCATCCGGGCCACTGAGCGGCCTCTCATCAACCTCTAGCAAACCTCAACAAGGAGTTCGTCTCATGGATCCGATTGCCGCGAAGTACATTGGCGCTGGTATTGCCTGCATTGGCATGGGTGGCGCCGGCGCCGGCGTGGGCATCATCTTCGGCAATTACCTCGCCGCCGCGGTGCGCAATCCTTCGGCCGCGCAGGGCCAGTTCGGCAACCTGATTTTCGGCTTCGCCGTGACCGAAGCGCTCGGCATCTTCTCGCTGCTGATCGCGCTGCTGCTGCTGTTCGCGCTCTAAGTCACCGATCAGGCCGATGCGGGGGCGGTTTCAACCGACCTCTCGATTGGCCGAACAGGAGAAGCCCGTGGCTGAAAGTCATGGCGACACCAAGGGCACCACCGCCCACAGCGAGGCTGACGGCGGCCACAAGGCGCCGTTTCCGCCGTTCCAAAAGGACACCTTTGCTTCGCAACTGGTGTCGCTGCTGGTGGCGTTCGTCGCGCTGTATCTGATTGTATCGCGTCTTGCTTTGCCGCGCGTCGGCGGCCTGCTCGAAGCGCGTCAGGGCGCGATCGAGGGCGACCTTGCCGCAGCGCAGGCGCTAAAGGACCAGTCCGACAGCGCGCTGAAGGCCTATGAAAGCGAACTGGCCGGCGCGCGCTCCCGCGCGCAGGCGATCGGCGCCGAAACCCGCGACAAGCTCAATGCGGCGTCCGACGCCCAACGCAAAACGCTCGAGGACGAGCTTTCGATCAAATTGTCCGACGCGGAAAAGACCATCGCGGCAACGCGCGAAGCCGCCATGAGCAATGTGCGCGGTATCGCCGCAGAAACTGCTGCCGCCATCGTGCAGCGGCTCACCGGCATGCTGCCCGAGGGCAAGGCTCTCGACAGCGCCGTCGACGCGTCCTTGAAGGGATAACGAGGGATGTTCTCCGATCCGGAAACATGGGTTGCCGTCGCCTTCGTCATCCTGATGGGCGTGTTCGCGTATTTCGGTATTCACCGCACGGTGCTCAAGACGCTCGACCATCGTCGCGACCGCATCAAGGCCGAGCTCGACGATGCGCGCCGCCTCAAGGATGAGGCTTCAAGACTGCTGGCGGAATACAAGGCGCGTCACACCAGCGCGGAGCGTGAGGCGCAGGACATCATCACCTCAGCCAAGGCCGAAGCCGAGCGCATCGCCTCCGAAGCCAAGACCAAGATGGAAGACTTCGTGGCCCGTCGCACCAAGACCGCCGAAGGCAAGATCGCGTTGGCCGAAGCGCAGGCGCTTGCCGATGTTCGCGCCGCCGCCGCCAATGCCGCAGTGTCAGCGGCCTCCACAATCCTCTCGCAGACCGTGCAGGGATCGGTCGCGGACGATCTCCTGGCCAAGGGCATTTCGGAAGTTCGCGAAAAGCTCAATTGAGTTTGTCGTCCCCGCGAACGCGGGGACCCATACGCCGCGGATTTTCTCTTTGGAAGCGACGTTGCAACGGCAGTCTGACTAGCAACATCAGGGGTTATCGGTCCCCGCGTTCGCGAGGACGACGCCGAGATTGGGTTACGTCCGTTCGGCAACGAAAATCACAGTTGACTTACTTCTTTTTCTTTGGCGCCCGCGCCTTGGGTTCAGGTCTGACGGCCTGCGGATCAAATCCGATGTAGAAGATGTAGGAATCCCCGGCGGCCCCGGGCGGCGCCGGATAGATGACGTCCTCCGCAACCAGGCTGAACGGCACGCTGCTCGTTTCCGTCATCGAGACCGTGGTGCGGTACACCTTCGTGGCGATGGTTTTTTCCTGGACGCCGCCCTGCACTACGGCGACGCGCAACGGAACCTCGACGGTCGCCGGCGCGCCGGCTGGACCGGCAATGACGCGCCCTTCAATGCCGATTCGTGCGGTGATCTGACCGCCATTCAGCGTACAGTCGCGCGCGGTGCGCGTGATGGTGGCTTGATAGCGCAAGTCGTTTCCACTCGCAGTCTTGCCGGGCAACCCCACTGCATAAGTCGACGCTCCAGCGCGAATGTTGACGGCGGGACAGGTCAGGTCGTCCCTCTCCGCTGGAACAGGCGCCGCACTTGGCGGCGGCGGCTCGGGACTTACGCCGAACAAACTCTTGAATTGGTCGCCGAGCGATTGCGGCCATGCGGCTGAGGCAAACATGGTGCAGCAGATCACGGCGGATGCGGCAGCCGACACTGCAAAACGACGGCGGCGGCCTGGCAATGTCACGCCCACCCTTACGCGCTTTTCATCCATCTCGTTTCCCCGGCAATCACGCGTCATTGTCGCGCGATTCGCTTTTTAATCCAATGGACCGCGCTGGGTGCTTCGCTTACCGCACAACGCCTGAAACAAAACCCGCCTTGCGATGCGGCGGCTTGATGTCTTTTTTCAGATAACAGCGCGCGTCTTTTCCAATGTATCCCCGCCGCGCAAAGGTCCAGGCCCGGCATTTATTGTCGGCGGTACAGGCCGCCTTGCACGCCTCGTCGCCGTCGCCGGCCTTCAGTTCGAAATTGCGGTAATCGCCACCTAAACGGTCGATCGAGGTTTCCGACGTCCCGTTGCGCGGCTCGATCACGCCAGCCCCGCGCACGCCGGAAACGCAACAATTGCTTTCCGTCCGTGGCGGGACACTGTTCTTGAGCCAGCATACGGCGTCACTCGCGACATCGGTGGGGTAGTTGAAACTCCACGCGCGGCAACGTCTGTCGCGTTCGCAAACCAGCGCGCAATCCGCCGGATCGCCCGATCTAACCGGTGAGCTGAGGTAGTCTCCGCCCGGCCGGTCGAAACTGGCCTGCGCAAGAGCCGGTGGTGCGGTCGTGGCAAAAAGAGCCGACGCCACCACACACGCCCTGAACAGGCGGCCCTTCAACATTGGAGATCGCTTCCTGCTGGTTCCGTTCCGTCATTGGAGCGCCTGCTTCCTGTACGGTGCATGAACAAAATGGCGCCTTGAGTAAAACGCTCGCGAGCTAAGTTTCCCTTGGCCTGAAAACGCTCTATGGTGCCGCCGATTTGATCAGCCGCCTTGTCGATCGCTATGAAATATCAAAGACTTGGTTGCCTCGGGAGACCGAATTGACGCGATATGTATCGACGCGCGGAGAAGCTCCTGAGCTTGGTTTCTGCGATGTGATGCTGACCGGGCTTGCGCGGGACGGCGGCCTTTACGTGCCTGAGGTCTGGCCGCAACTTGCGCCGGACGAAATCGCCGCATTTTTGGGCCGGCCCTATTGGGAGGTCGCCGTCGAGGTAATTCGCCCGTTTGTGGCGGGCGAGATTACGGACGCCGATCTCGGCCGCATGGCGAACGAAGCCTACGCGACGTTTCGGCATCCCGCGGTGGTGCCGCTCGACCAGATCGGCCCCAACCAGTTCATGCTGGAGCTGTTTCACGGCCCGACGCTAGCTTTCAAGGACGTGGCGATGCAGCTGATCGCACGGCTGATGGATCATGTGCTGGCGCAGCGCAAGCAGCGCATCACCATCGTAGTCGCCACGTCAGGCGATACCGGCGGCGCCGCGGTCGAGGCCTTTGCCAATCTCGACAGCGTCGATCTCGTCGTGCTGTTTCCGCATGGACGCATTTCCGAAGTGCAACGGCGGATGATGACGACATCGGGCGCGCCCAACGTGCACGCGCTGGCCATCGAAGGCCATTTCGACGACTGCCAGGCGATCGTGAAGGCGCTGTTCAATCATCACGCTTTTCGCGATCAGGTTTCGCTGTCCGGCGTCAATTCGATCAACTGGGCGCGCATCGTCGCGCAGGTGGTCTATTATTTCACCTCCGCGGTGGCGCTCGGCGCGCCGGCGCGGACGGTGGACTTTACCGTGCCGACCGGAAATTTCGGCGACATCTTCGCAGGCTTCGTCGCCAAAAAGATGGGTTTGCCGATCCGCACTCTGCGTATCGCCGCCAATAGCAATGACATCCTGGCGCGCACCCTGAAGACCGGGATTTATGAAGTTCGCGAGGTGCATGCGACGGATTCGCCGTCGATGGACATTCAGGTATCGTCCAATTTCGAGCGGCTGCTGTTCGAGGCGTCGGGACGCGACGCTGCTGTCGTTCGCGGATTGATGGCCTCGCTCGGTCAGTCCGGCCGCTTCGTGCTGCCCGATACGGTTCTCGCTGCGATCCGCGGAGAATTCGACGCTGGCCGCGCCGATGAAACCGAAACCGCTTCCGCGATCCGCGCGGCATGGCGTGAAGCCGGCGACTTGGTGGATCCGCATACCGCTGTTGCGCTGGCGGTGGCGGACCGCGACCGCTCCGATTCGAAAATCCCGAACATCGTGCTGTCGACAGCGCACGCCGCGAAATTCCCGGATGCGGTCGAGGCCGCCTGCGGCATTCGTCCGCAGCTACCAGCATGGCTGGAAGGCCTGATGACCAGGGCCGAGCACGTAAAAGTCATGAAGAACGATCAGGCTGAAGTCGAGCGGTTCGTGCGTTCGGTCAGCCGTGCCGCGAAACAAGTGGAGCGGATTTGACATTCGCCCCCATCTGCCGCGAGATCGCCATGCGAATGGCAAATTCGGAACTCCACTTGTCACTTTATATTTGGTCGTGGTCCTTCAATTCCAGCATTCGCAAGGGACGACAGCCGAGATGAAATGCGAATGCTGGAATTGGACCACGACAGGAGTTGCCGGATGAGTGTCGATGTCACCAAGCTTGCTTCCGGCCTGACGGTTATCACCGATACCATGCCGCACCTTGAAACCGCGGCGCTGGGCGTGTGGACCGGCGTCGGCGGACGCGACGAGAAGCCCAACGAGCACGGCATCTCGCATCTGCTCGAACACATGGCGTTCAAGGGCACCACGCGGCGCTCCTCGCGCGAGATCGTAGAGGAGATCGAACAGGTCGGCGGCGATCTCAACGCCGGCACATCGACCGAAACCACGGCGTATTATGCGCGCGTGATGAAGGCCGACGTGCCGCTGGCGCTCGACGTGCTCTCCGACATTCTCGCTAATCCCTCCTTCGTGCCTGACGAACTGGAGCGCGAAAAAGGTGTGATCGTGCAGGAAATCGGCGCGGCGCAGGATACCCCGGATGACGTCGTGTTCGAGCATCTCAACGAGCTTTGCTATCCGGACCAGCCGATGGGGCGCTCGCTGCTGGGGACCGCGAAGACCCTGAAGGCCTTCAAGCGCGATACGCTGCGCGGTTATCTTTCGACGCATTATCGCGGCCCGGACATGGTGGTGTCGGCGGCCGGCGCGGTCGATCACAAGCAGGTGGTCGAGGAAGTAACCCGGCGGTTCGCGAGCTTTGAAGGACCGGCGGCGCCGAAGCCGCAACCCGCGATGTTCGGCAAGGGCGGCTCGAAGGTGGTGCATCGGGACCTCGAGCAGGCGCATCTGACGCTGGCGCTCGAAGGATTGCCGCAGTCCGATCTGTCGCTGTTCAGCCTGCAGGTATTCACCAACATTCTCGGCGGCGGAATGTCGTCGCGGTTGTTCCAGGAAGTGCGCGAGAAGCGCGGGCTCTGCTACTCGATCTACACTTTCCACGCGCCCTATACCGACACCGGCTTTTTCGGACTGTATACCGGCACGGATCCCAGCGACGCGCCTGAGATGATGGAGGTGATCGTCGACGTCATCAACGACGCGGTCGAGACTCTTACCGAGGCGGAGATCGCCCGCGCCAAAGCGCAGATGAAGGCGGGGCTGTTGATGGCGCTTGAGAGTTGCAGCGCGCGCGCCGAACAATTGGCGCGGCACATGCTGGCCTATGGCCGCCCATTGACGGTGGCGGAGTTGATGACCCGGATCGATGCGGTAAGCGTGGAGTCGACGCGCAACGTCGCGCGCGGTCTCCTCTCGCGCAGCCGACCGGCGGTCGTGGCACTCGGCAGCGGCAGAGGGCTGGACACGGCGGTGGCTTTTGCGGAAGGATTGACCAGGGTGAAGGCCAAGACGGTTCTGCACTGAAGGCGCGTCCTTTGCTCTGGGAAAACTAAGTCATGGCGCTGTTTCGACTGCCATCCAGCGGGCCCGCCGCTCTCGTGCCGCGCGGCCATGGTCTGCTGCTACGCGCGCCGCAGATGTCCGACTTTCTGCAATGGGCGCAGTTGCGCGAACACAGCCGCGCCTATCTGACTCCGTGGGAGCCGATCTGGCCGTCCGACGATCTGACCCGCGCCGGCTTCCGCCGGCGGCTTCGTCGTTATGCCGAGGATATCGCGGGCGATAAATCCTATCCATTCATGGTGTTTAGGGAATCCGACGGCGCGATGATCGGCGGAGTCACGCTGGCGAATGTCCGGCGCGGCATCGTGCAGGCCGGCACCATCGGCTATTGGGTCGGCGAGCCGTTTTCCCATCGCGGCTACATGACCGCGGCACTGCGCGTATTGCTGCCCACGCTATTCGGCGAACTCAACCTGCATCGCATCGAAGCCGCCTGCATCCCCAGCAATGCGCCCTCGGTTCGGGTCTTGGAGAAGTGCGGCTTCACGCGCGAAGGGCTGGCCCGGCGCTACCTCTGCATCAACGGCGTTTGGCAGGACCATTTGCTGTTCGGCCTGCTGCATGAGGATTTTCGCGGCTAAAGCAGTGGGCAAGGCTCAAAGGGACGTCTTTGCCCACGAGCCGCCGCAAATTCGGCAATCAGCCGGTGCCGCCGACGGTGATGCGCTCCATGCGCAGGGTCGGCTGGCCGACGCCGACCGGGACGCCCTGCCCGTTTTTGCCGCAGGTGCCGATGCCGTCGTCGAGCGCCAGATCATTACCGACCATGGTGATGCGATGCAGGTCGGTCGGGCCGTTGCCGATCAGCATGGCGCCCTTTAGCGGCGCGCCGATCCTGCCGTTCTCGATTTTGTACGCCTCGGTACACTGGAACACGTACTTGCCCGAGGTGATATCGACCTGGCCGCCGCCGAAATTCGCAGCGTAGATTCCGTTTTTGACCGACGCCAGAATTTCGGCTGGGTCGCGCTGGCCCGCGAGCATGTAGGTGTTGGTCATGCGCGGCATCGGCACATGGCCATAGCTTTGGCGCCGACCGTTGCCGGTCGGCTTCATGTTCATCAGGCGCGCGTTCTGCCGGTCCTGCATGTAGCCGACGAGAATGCCGTCCTCGATCAGCACAGTGCGGTTGGTCGGCGTGCCCTCATCGTCGATCGAAAGCGAGCCGCGCCGCGATGAAATGGTGCCGTCATCGACCACCGTGACGCCTTTGGCCGCCACCTGCTGCCCCATCAGGCCCGCGAATGCCGAAGTCTGCTTGCGGTTGAAATCGCCTTCGAGGCCGTGTCCGACCGCCTCGTGCAGCATAACGCCGGGCCAGCCGCAGCCTAGCACCACATCCATTTCGCCAGCGGGCGCCGGCACCAATTCGAGATTGACCATGGCTTCGCGGATGGCGCCATCGGCGGCCTCGCGCCACGCCTTGGTCTGGATGAAACGCGCATAGCCTTCGCGGCCGCCATAACCTTTGCTGCCGCTCTCCTGCCGGTCGCCCTGCCCCGCCACGACCGAGATATTCACGCGCACCAGCGGCCGGATATCGCGATAGCTCTCGCCGTCAGGCCGCAGGATTTCCACCACCTGCCACGTAGCCCCGATGCTCACGGTAACCTGCCGCACCCGCGGATCCTTGTCGCGCACATAAGCATCAATTTCGGCGAGAAGTTTTACCTTGCTCTCGAAGTCCTGACCCTCAAGCGGGTTGTCGTCGCCATAGAGTTCGGACGTTGGTATGCGAAGGCGCGGCCGCGAGATTTCCGCTGTAGCCGCCGCGCACCGCGTGCACCGCGTCCGCGGCGCGGATCAGTGCCGGCATCGAAACGTCAGACGAATGCGCGTAGCCAACCGCGTCGTCCTTCACAGCCCGAAGCCCGAAACCCTGCGCGGTGTCGTAGGTCGCCTGCTTGAGGCGACCATTGTCGAACATCAGCGCTTCGGTCTGGCTGTATTCCAGAAACAGTTCGCCGTCGTCGGCGCCTTCGAGGCCGCGCGCGACTTCACGGCGCACGGCATCCCGGTCGAGATTGGCGCGATCGATGAGAGAAGTTGTGGCGAGGCTGGTCATGCGGACTCCGGGACAGTGCAGGTGATTCCAAGATAGGCGCTATTGCGCAAAAGGGGAGAGCCGGCACTTCGCTTTTGCTTTTCTTCCCCTCTCCCCTTGCGGGAGAGGGTGCCTGAGCGAAGCGAAGGCGGGTGAGGGGGCTTTCAAGAAAGTGAGCTCCCCTCACCCGTCTCAATCAAGCTCCGCTTGATTAATTCACCCTCTCCCACAAGGGAGAGGGAAGAAAGAACTAAGGCAGCTTGTCGTAGCCCTCGCCTATACCGTTCAGGCTGAGCGGAAAGCCAATGCCTTCCTCAGGCGTTTCGAAGATGATGAAGGTCGCGGTCTTGGCGGTCCGCAATTGGCCGAGCAGCTTGTCGTCCATGACGACTTCGGCAACGCAGCCGTTGGGCAGGCAGCGCACGAAACCGGCGCGGCCGACATCGACATTGTCGAGCTTGAGGCCGAGGCCCGATGGCAGCAGCACGCCCAAAGGCGCCACCACGCGCATCAGCTTGCTTTTCTGATCGGCCGTCTTCAGCACGATCACGGTGAGGCCGGCATTGGACCGGTCTTCCGCGACCACGCTCTGGATCAGCGCGCATTGTTCGGCCTGCGCGCCGGGCGGCGTGTCGCAGCGGATTTGCCAGTCGCCATGCACCGAGCGTACCGCGCCTTGGGCGCTCGCCGCAGCGTTCAGGCCAACCGATAACGCAGTGGCGAAAACGCCGGCCAGAATGCGGTTGGCCAAATGCCTGTTCTGAAGTCTCAAAAGCCCCATCGGGGTCGACCCTCGGTAATAACGGTCTCAACATCGAGTTGAGCGGCAATGACGGCGCCTTGAAGGCGTTCCGCATGTCGACGGATCACACTTCACGACGCGAATCAGGCTCCTGCGGAGCGTCGTGTAAAGGACCTACATCGGGCAATCCGTCTGTCAAGCGCCGTACCGCGGCAAGACCGCCAGTGCGGCCTTATATTTCAGGAAAATGTGATGCTCCAAGGATCGGTGCAAATGCATCGCTAGGTGCCGTACTACTGCATTGCGAGAGACCGCAAATTATGGTTTGAGAGGCTGGATTTCGACGCGTTCTAACGATCCGATCCTGTTATCTTAAGGTCGTCGTTCGAATGTGGATCGTAGGGCATTTTCGCCGACCAGCGACGTGCCTGTTGGAATGCATGACAAGGAGCGCGTGCGGCATGATGATGTCGAAGGGCCAGATCGGCCGCCGGGGACTGGGGTTGGCGATTTCGAGTGCCACGCTCATGTTCTGCGGGACCGCATTCGCCGAATTGGGCCAGCCAGCGCCATGGGAATGGAAACTGCAGGAATCCGCTTCGCCGGTGATGGACAACATCACCTGGTTTCACAATTTCCTGTTCGTGCTGATCACCGTCATCACGCTGTTCGTGCTCGCGTTGCTCGTGATCGTGGCGTTCAAGTTCAACGCCAAGGCCAATCCGGTTCCTTCCAGAACCACGCACCACACGCTTATCGAGGTTGCCTGGACCATCATCCCCGTTCTGATCCTGGTGGGTATTGCCGTGCCGTCGTTCCGCCTGCTGTTCCAGGAACTCGATATTCCCAAAGCCGACCTCACCATCAAGGCGACCGGCAAGCAGTGGTACTGGAGCTATGCCTATCCCGACAACGGCAAGTTCGAATTCGATTCGCTGCTGGCCCAGGACAAGCAGCCGCGGCTGCTCGGCGTCGATAACGAGATGGTGGTTCCCGTAAACAAGGTAGTCCGGATTCAGACCACCGGCGCTGACGTCATTCACTCGTTCGCGGTTCCTGCGTTCGGCATCAAGATCGACTCGGTCCCGGGCCGTCTCAATGAGACGTGGTTCAAGGCGACCAAGGAAGGCATGTATTACGGCCAGTGCTCCGAGCTTTGTGGCAAGGACCATGCGTTTATGCCGATTGCCGTGCGCGTGGTGAACGATCAGGCGTTCGCGGCCTGGATCGAAGAAGCGAAGAAGAAGTTTGCGTCCGCACCGGCTAACGCATTTGCCTCGGCCGGAGCAATGGCGCAGTAGGCGCGCCGCGGCTCATGCATGGGCAAATGATGCGGCGGGACCGCGAGGTCCTGAAAACTGCAAAGAGACGACGAAGCAGGATTTGAAAATGGCAACGACCGCGGCGACCTCCGTTGATACCGACCACGCCCATGATGATCACGCGCACGACCATCCAACCGGATGGCGTCGTTTCGTCTATTCGACGAACCACAAGGACATCGGCACGATGTACCTGGTGTTTGCGATCATCGCCGGCATCATCGGCGCGGCGATGTCGATCGCGATCCGCGTCGAGTTGATGTATCCCGGCGTTCAGCTTTTTCACAACACCCACACCTACAACGTGTTCGTGACGTCGCACGGTCTGATCATGATCTTCTTCATGGTGATGCCGGCGATGATCGGCGGCTTCGGCAACTGGTTCGTGCCGCTGATGATCGGCGCGCCCGACATGGCGTTCCCGCGCATGAACAACATCTCGTTCTGGCTGCTGCCGGCCTCTTTCGCGCTGCTGCTGATTTCCACCTTCGTCGAGGGTGAACCGGGCGCCAACGGCGTTGGCACGGGCTGGACGATGTACGCGCCGCTTTCGACATCGGGCCATCCGGGACCGGCGGTGGATTTTGCCATTCTGTCGATCCATCTGGCCGGCGCGTCTTCCATTCTCGGCGCCATCAACTTCATCACCACGATTTTCAACATGCGCGCGCCGGGCATGACCCTGCACAAGATGCCGCTGTTCGTGTGGTCCATTCTGGTGACGGTGTTTCTGCTGCTGCTGTCGCTGCCGGTGCTGGCCGGCGCGATAACCATGCTTTTGACCGACCGCAATTTCGGCACGACGTTCTTCTCGGCTGACGGCGGTGGCGACCCGGTGCTGTTCCAGCATCTGTTCTGGTTCTTCGGCCATCCTGAAGTCTACATCCTGATCATTCCCGGCTTCGGTATGGTCAGCCAGATCGTCTCGACCTTCTCGAAAAAGCCGGTGTTCGGCTATCTCGGAATGGCCTATGCGATGGTGGCGATCGGCGTGATCGGCTTCGTGGTGTGGGCGCACCACATGTACACAGTCGGCATGTCCTCGGCGACGCAGGCTTATTTCGTCGCCGCCACCATGGTGATCGCGGTGCCGACCGGTGTGAAGATCTTCTCGTGGATCGCCACGATGTGGGGCGGCTCGATCGAGTTCAAGACGCCGATGCTGTGGGCGATCGGCTTCATCTTCCTGTTCACGCTCGGCGGCGTCACCGGCGTCGTGCTGGCGAACGCCGGCGTCGACCGCGTGCTTCAGGATACCTACTACGTCGTCGCGCATTTCCACTACGTGCTGTCGCTTGGCGCGGTGTTCGCGATCTTCGCCGGCTGGTACTACTGGTTTCCGAAAATGTTCGGCTACATGTATTCGGAAACCGTCGGCAAGCTGCATTTCTGGGTGACGTTCATCGGCGTCAACCTGGTGTTCTTCCCGCAGCATTTCCTCGGTCTCTCCGGGATGCCGCGCCGTTACGTCGATTATCCCGATGCGTTCGCCGGCTGGAACCTGGTGTCCTCGATCGGCTCGTACATCTCCGGCTTCGGCGTGCTGATTTTCATCTATGGCGTGGTCGACGCTTTCATGCGCAAGGAGCGTGCCGGTGACAACCCGTGGGGCGTCGGCGCAACCACGCTGGAATGGACGTTGTCTTCGCCGCCGCCGTTCCATCAATTCGAAGTGCTACCGCGCGTGCAGTGACGGGTATCTCGTCGTCCCCGCGAAGGCGGCGATGACACCGTGTAGATGAGAGCAAGACACCATTGTCGATCGTTGAAACCCATCTCGACCTAACGGCGCCCCGGATTTCCGAGGCCACCGTCGCCGATTACATCGCGCTCTTGAAGCCGCGGGTGATGTCGCTGGTGATATTCACCGCGCTGGTCGGCCTCGTGATCGCACCGGGTCATGTCCATCCGGTGCTGGCGTTCACATCGATCCTCTGTATCGCGGTCGGCGCCGGCGCCTCGGGCGCGCTGAACATGTGGTACGAGGCCGATATCGACGCGCTGATGTCGCGCACCGCCAACCGGCCGATCCCGCGCGGCCGCGTCACGCCCGCGGAAGCGCTCGCGTTCGGCACCATCCTTGCATTTTTCTCCGTGGTGACGCTCGGCATCCTGGTCAACTGGCTGGCGGGCGCCCTGCTCGCCTTCACCATCTTCTTTTATGTCGTCGTCTACACCGTGTTGCTCAAGCGCTGGACGGCGCAGAACATCGTGATCGGCGGCGCCGCCGGCGCATTGCCGCCTGTCGTTGCGTGGGCGGCGGCGACGGGCTCGCTTTCGGTCGAACCGATCCTGCTGTTCCTGGTCATCTTCTTCTGGACGCCGCCGCACTTCTGGGCGCTGGCGCTGTTTCGCAACGACGATTACGCGCGCGCCGGCGTGCCGATGCTTCCGGTCGTCGCCGGACCCGACGCAACCCGGCTGCAAATTCTGCTTTATACGATCGCGCTGGTCGCTGTCGCCTTCGCGCCGTGGCCGCTCGGTTATTTCGATGCGGTCTATGGACTCGCGTCGCTTATACTGGGTGGCGGCATGCTGGCCCTCGCGATCAACGTCTATCGGCGGCGCGAAGGCGTCGAAGCCTCGCGCGCGACGCGAAAGCTGTTCACATTTTCCATTTTCTATCTGTTCGCGCTGTTCGCGACCTTGCTGCTCGAAGTCGTTGCTCGCGCCGCCGCGTCCTTGATCTGGTGAGGGGCGCATAGAGAGTAAATGGCCGATCAGCCGAAAGGGATTGTCCTCACCGAGGCGCAGAAAAAGAGCCGCCGTGAACGTTCCATCGCCATCGCATTGGCGCTGGGCGTGCTCGTCGTGCTGTTTTTTGCCGTTACCCTGGTGAAGGGGCCGGCCGTGCTGGTCCGCCCGATGTGATGGAGAGAGAAGCGCCGGATATGACCTCAGAGCCGAACCAGGATCGAGTTGCTCCGTCGCGGCGCAAGCTTGGCCGCGACGCGAAGGTCGCGGCGTTATGCGGTCTGCTGGTCGCGTTCATGGTCGGCGCGTCCTACGCCGCGGTGCCCTTCTATAACTGGTTCTGCCGCTCCACCGGCTTCAACGGCACCACGCAGGTTGCAACCTCGGGCCCGGCATCAGCGCCGCTAACCCGCACCATCGCGGTGCGCTTCGATTCCAATGTCGCGCCGGGCTTGCCGTGGAAATTCGAGCCCGAGCAGACCGAAATTCAGGTCAAGATCGGCGAAGTCACGACGGTGTTTTACACAGTGACCAACCAGTCGGCACGGACCACGACGGGACAGGCCGCGTATAATGTCGCGCCGTTGACGGTGGGATCGTATTTCCAGAAGATCAACTGCTTCTGCTTTACCGAACAGACCATGGCGCCCGGCGAGAAGCGCGAGATGCCCGTGGTATTCTATGTCGACCCTGCGCTGGTCACGAATTCCGACAATGACGGCCTGACGGCCATCACGTTATCCTATACATTCTACCCGGTTCGCGAGGCGGTGAAACCGCTGGCGGCGAGCGAGCCTGACAAGGCGAAGGGAAACCTCTGATCGCGGCGTTCGAGATCGCGATTTTAGGATTTGTTTTTTGAGACGACGAGGCGCCGAATGACACGGCACCGCTAACGGAGACACCGCAATGGCTACGGCGCAAGCAAAGCACCACGACTACCACCTCGTCGATCCCAGTCCGTGGCCGATCGTCGGCTCGGTTTCGGCCTTCATCCTGGCGGTCGGCGCAATCCTGTGGATGCATCATCTGGCCGCTGCCGCACCGATCGTTTTCGGCGTCGGCGCCATCGGCGTGCTCTACACCATGGCAAGCTGGTGGGCCGATGTGATCCGCGAAGCCCAGTACAAGGGCGACCACACCCGCGTGGTGCAGATCAGCCATCGCTACGGCATGATCCTATTCATCGCTTCTGAGGTGATGTTTTTTGTCGCGTGGTTCTGGGCGTTCTTCAATTCATCGCTGTTCCCCGGCGATCCCGTGCACGCCACGCGCGAGGCGTTGTTCGGCGGCGTCTGGCCACCCAAGGGCATCGAGACCTTCGATCCCTGGCATCTGCCGCTCCTCAATACGCTGCTGCTGCTGACCTCGGGCACCACGGTGACCTGGGCGCATCACGCGCTGCTGGAGAACGACCGCAAAGGTCTGAAGTACGGTTTGATCCTGACCGTCATCCTTGGCGCGGCGTTTACCTGCGTGCAGGCCTACGAGTATGGCCACGCCGCGTTCAGCTTCGCCGGCAACATTTACGGCGCGACGTTCTTCATGGCGACCGGCTTCCATGGTTTCCACGTGCTGGTCGGCACCATCTTCCTGCTGGTATGCCTGTTCCGTGTTTACGCCGGACACTTCACGCCGGAGCGCCATCTGGGCTTTGAATTTGCCGCCTGGTACTGGCACTTCGTCGACGTGGTGTGGCTGTTCCTGTTCATCTGCATCTACGTCTGGGGTCACGGCGCGGAAACCATGGCGCACGGCGCGCACTGAGTTTGGGCCGATCTGTTACAAGGGGGCGGCCGCATGCGCCGCCCCTTTTGTTTTAGGCGTCATTCCGGGAGGCGCCCCTTGGCGCAAGCGCGGGAGAGGGATATCTCACGGCGGCAGTTATGCGATCTCCGGGCTCGATTTCGTTGCGTTCATGCACCCGGACTCGACGCGAGATGGAGATCGATGGCATGCGCGACGACGATCAACCAACGCTCACGCAATCCATCGCGCGCGGCCTTGCCTGCAAATGTCCGCGCTGCGGCAACGGAAAACTATACCAAGGCTTTCTGAACCTGCGGCCCGCTTGCGAGGCTTGCGGGCTTGACTACGCTTTCATCGATGCCGGCGATGGCCCGGCGGTGTTCGTCATCCTGATCGCCGGCTTTATCGTGGTCGGCTGCGCGCTGATCGTTGAAATCAAGTATCAGCCGCCTTATTGGGTGCATGCCGTCCTATGGTTGCCGCTGATCCTCATCACGACTCTGCTGCCGCTACGCTCGATGAAGGCGTTGCTGATCGCGCTGCAATTTCATCACAAGGCCGCGGAAGGCCGGCTCGCCTTCAAGGATCCGCCATGACGGCGGATGCGCGACGCGGGAGCATCCTCGGCTTCGCCAGTATCACGCTGATCATGGTCGGCGTACTGATGGCGCTCGGTGTATGGCAACTGCAGCGCCGCACCGAGAAGCATGCGTTGATTGCGAAGTTAACCGAGCGGCTGGCCGCGGGACCGATTGCGCTGCCGCCATCATCGGAGTGGCCTGCGCTGACCGCGGCAAAGGATGAGTTCCTCCGCGTCACGTTTACGGCCACCTACACCGATACGCCCGACCTTATGATTTACTCCTCGGGCTCTGCGATCCGCGGCGACGTGTCAGGCCCCGGTACATGGGCTTTTCTGCAGGCGCGTCTTGCATCCGGCGATATCGTCGTTGTGGATGCCGGTTTCGTACCGAATACGATGCAGGACCGCGCGCAACAAGATCGCGCGGTGAAACCGCTACTCACTGGAAAGCCGGTTTTGATGACGGGCTACCTGCGGTTTCCGGAACGGGCCGGCGCGCTAACGACGGCGCCCAACATGGCGAAACGGCTCTGGTTCATACGCGACGCCACAGCCATGCGTTTCAACTTGGGCACATTCGCGCCGTTCTACATCGATCTTGAATCGCCGGCACCCGAAAGCGGTGTGCCGAAGCCCGGCCCGCTTAGCGTCAATCTGAAAGACGATCACCTGCAATACGCCATCACCTGGTTCGGCCTTGCCGGCGCTGTGACGATTGCATTCATGGTTTGGTTGCGCGGACGGCGGCGCAGCTAATGCAGATAATTGTGAGGGCTCAGAAAGCGTATTCGTCGTAAGCGGGTTCGACCGAGCCGCGCCAGACGCCATGAAACTTCTCCAGCATCTCTTCCGCGGGAGTTCGCCCGGAATCGATGATTCGATGGAGCGGTTCGAGGTGACGGGATTCATCGCGACCGATCCGATCGACGCGGTTACGCCGCCGCAGCCCGGCATGGGCCAGCGACATGCACTCCTTGGCGATCTCGAACAGATAACGATCTTTGATGCGCGCCTTGAAGCCGAAGCGTGGAACGTCATCGCGCAGCGCCTGGCGTTCCCCCGCATTCCAGTGTCTGACGATTTCCCAGGCCGCATCGAGGCTGCCGTCGTCGTAAAGCAGTCCGACCCAAAACGCCGGGAGCCCCGGCAGCCGCCCCCAGGGCACGCCATCGGACCCGCGCATTTCCAGATAGCGCTTGAGCCGCACCTCAGGGAAGATCGTCGAGAGATGATTGGCCCAGTCCGACAGCGTCGGCCGCTCGCCGGGCATCATCTTGTTGTTGCCATCGAAGAAGTCGCGAAACGAGGAGCCGGCAACGTCGATATACTGGTCGCCGCGCTTGACGAAATACATCGGCACGTCGAGCGCATAGTCGACCCAGCGTTCGAACCCCATGCCGTCCTCGAACGCCCAGGGAATCATGCCTGAGCGCGCGTTGTCGGTGTCGCGCCAGATCTCCGAGCGAAACGACAGGAACCCGTTCGGCTTGCCCTCGGTGAAGGGCGAGTTGGCGAACAGCGCGGTCGCGACCGGTTGCAGCGCCACAGAGACCCGCAGTTTCTTGACCATGTCGGCTTCCGACGAGAAGTCGAGATTGGTCTGAACGGTGCAGGTGCGATACATCATGTCGAGGCCGTACTGACCGACCTTCGGCATGTAGTTGGTCATGATCTTGTAGCGCCCCTTCGGCATCACCGGAATTTGCGCGCGCGACCACGACGGCGTCATTCCCAGGCCGAGAAATCCGATGCCCAGCGGGGTAGCAATCTCGCGCACCTGCGCCAGATGCGCCATCAACTCGGACTGCGTCTGATGCACGGTCTCGACGGGAGCGCCGGACAATTCGAACTGACCGCCGGGCTCCAGCGAAATCGCACCACCGCCGGTCACGTCATAGAGGCCGATGATGTTGTCGCGCTCCATGATCGGCTCCCAGCCGAGCAGCAGCTTCATGCCTTGGAGCAGTGCGTCGATGCCCCGCGCCCCCTCGTAGGGAACCGGTTGATGTCCGCTGAGGGTGAACGGCGTCTTTTCGTGCTCGGTGCCGATCCGGAATTCGGACGGCGGCTTTATGCCGGCTTCCAGCCACGCCACCAACTCGTCGCGCGATTGCAGCGGCGTCATATCGATCTGGTCACGCGCCATACTAATTCCGGAAAAGAGGCGCTTCGACCGAACGCGCGCGGTGTGGGGATCGGCTGCGAACGACAACTTCCGCAGCCGTTGGAGGTGAAAAATCCATCATCGCGCGGACGCTGCGTCTCGGAAAGCAAGCGCCTGAAATTCATCGCACGAACAGCCAAGGCGGTCGAGCAGGCCGCAGAGCCGTTCTGCATCCGCGTCCGACAGCTTGGAGCCGACGTGTTTTTCGATCGCCGCGGAATAAGCGCTCCACATTTTCTTTTGCAATTCTCGTCCGGCTTCAGTGATTTCGACGAACTGGCCGCGTTTGTCGATCTTGCATTCGCGCCGTGCCGCCAGCCCTTCATCCACCAGCCGATCGATCAGCCGCGAGGTCGAATACTGCGGAATGAGCATCTGCTTTTCCAGTTCGACCGGACGCATCTCACCGCTGGGCGCGCGCGACAGTTCGAGCAATGCGTCATACCAGGCAAGCGGCGGAAAGCCGGCCTTCTTCAATTCCTGCTCGACAGCGTCCAGCACCCGGCTTTGAATTCGCATCAGGCGAATCCAGGCGGCTGTCGCTTCCGTCGATGGCTTGCGTTTCATGGCGGCGTCCATAACTTCCGGTATAACTCTAGACCAATAAATGCAGCTGCATCAATCTTGACTATTTCATGCAAATGCATTTAATTCCGTCGACCTAAAAAGTAACCCGCAGGAAGGAATTCGTCATGAAGCTTTATTACTCGCCCGGCGCTTGTTCACTGTCTCCTCATATTGCACTTCACGAAGCCGGGCTCGCCCATGAGCTTGTCAAGGTCGACCTCAAGGCCAAGAAGACCGAAAGCGGCGACGACTTCACCAAGATCAATCCCAAGGGCCAGGTCCCGGCATTGATGATGGACAATGGCGAGGTACTGACGGAAGGCCCGGTCATCGTCCAGATGATCGCCGACAAGGCGGCCGGCAAAAATCTGGCGCCGGCCAACGGGTCGCCGGAGCGCTACAAGCTGCAGGAATGGCTGAACTTCATCACCACCGAACTCCACAAGAATTTTGGCCCGATGTTCAGCCCGGTGCTGGCGGATGACGCCAAGGCGTTCTTCAAGGATCGGGTGATGGGCAAGCTCAAATATGTCGACGGCGCGCTCGCCGGGCACGACTACGTCATGGGCAAGCAGTTCAGCGTTGCGGACGCCTATCTGTATACGATGCTGACCTGGGCGGATCGCATGAAGTTCGATCTCTCGGCGATGCCGAACCTGATGGCCTACAAGGCGCGCGTCGCCGCGCGTCCCATGGTTCAGGCCGCGCTGGATATGGAAGCCAAGGCGCAGAAGGCGGCGTGAGGCCAAGCTGCGGCCGCTTTCTTCCCTCTCCCCTCGTGGGAGAGGGTGGGGAAAGCGAGCGAAGCGAGGTTGAGCCGGGTGAGGGGGTTCTTTCGATCACGAAGTATCCACTCACCCGCCTTCGCTTCGCTCAGGCACCTCTCCCATAGGGGGGAGAGGGGAAAGTAAGAGCTACGCCGCCACCAGTTTCTTTGGCGGGAAGCGGCCGTAGAAGGTTTCGCCCTTGCCCGCCATCTCCTCGAGCAGCTTCGGCGGCGTGAAGCGCGAACCGTATTTTGCCTCTAACTTGTGGCACAGCTCGACGAATTTCCTCGTGCCCATGAAATCGATGTAGCTCAGCGTGCCGCCCGTGAAGGGCGCGAACCCGAAGCCGAGGATCGAGCCAACATCCGCCTCGCGCGGATCGGTGATGACGTGATCCTCGACGGTGCGCGCGGCTTCGACCGCCTGCACCACCAGAAAGCGCTGCTTCATCTCCTCGATGTCGAGGGTATCCGGATCGAGATGCTTGGGTTGCAGTCCCGGTATCTCCGGCCATAGGCTCTTCTGGCCCTTGCCCTTCTCGGGGTAGTCATAAAACCCCTTGCCGTTCTTGCGGCCGAAACGCCCCTGCTTCTCCACCATCTCGATCAGCAATTTTTTTTGCGCCTGATCGACGGCCTGCGATCCGAGATCGGCCTCCGTCGCCTTCATGATCTTTAGCACCAGATCGAGCGCCACCTCATCCGACAGCGACAGCGGCCCGACCGGCATGCCGGCCATTTTTGCGGTGTTCTCGATCATCGCCGGCGGCACGCCTTCCATCAGCATTTCCAGCCCTTCGGCTGTAAAACGCAACACGCAGCGGTTTGCAAAGAACCCGCGGGAGTCGTTGACGACGATCGGCGTCTTGCTGATCGCGCGCACGTAGTCCAGCGCCGTGGCGAGCGCGACATCGCCGGTGTTCTTGCCGACGATGATTTCCACCAGCATCATCTTCTCCACCGGCGAGAAGAAATGGATGCCGATGAATTTGGACTGATCCTTGAACTCTTCCGCCAGCGAATTGATCGGCAGCGTCGAGGTGTTGGAGGCGAAGATCGCATCGCTCTTCAACAGCGGCTGCGCCTTGGCGTAAGTCTCGGCCTTCACCTTGCGATCCTCGAACACGGCTTCGATGACGAGATCGCAATCCTTCAACGCGTTGTAGTCGGCGGTGGCGCTGATGCGCGACATGATCGCGTCGCGATCGGTCTCCTTGGCGCGGCCTTTCTTGATCAGATCGTCGATCACCGATTGGGCGTGGCCCCTGCCCTTGTCGGCGCTTTCCTGATCGCGGTCGATCAGCACCACGTCGATGCCGGCGCGCGCCGACACATAGCCGACGCTGGCGCCCATGAAGCCCGCGCCGATGATCGCGAGCTTCTTCACTTTGGTCGGCGGCACGTTCTGCGGTCGCCGCGCGCCCTTGTTCAATTCCTGCATCGACAGGAACAGGCTGCGGATCATTGCCGCGGCTTCCTTGCTGCGCAGTATCTGCGCGAAGTAACGCGACTCGACGCGCAACGCGGCGTCGATCGGCAGCTGCAATCCCTCGTAGACGCACTGCATGATCGCGCGCGCGGCAGGATAGTTGTCGTAGGTCTCGCGGCGATAGATCGCATTGCCGGCCGGGAACATCATCATGCCCGCCTTCGAATAAACTGGCCCGCCGGGCAGCTTGAAACCCTTCTCGTCCCACGGCGCCACGGCCTTGCCGCCGCCCTTGATCCAATCCTTTGCCGCCTTGATGAGATCGGCGGCAGGCACGACCGCGTCAATCAGTTTAAGCGCCTTGGCTTTGGCGAGGTCCATCGCTTCGCCCTTGAGCAGCAATTGCATGGCATCCTGCGGCGACACGATGCGCGGCACGCGCTGCGTTCCGCCGGCGCCCGGGAATAGTCCGACCTTGACCTCGGGCAATCCGAGACGCGTCTTCGGATTTTCCGCCGCGACGCGGTAGTGGCACGACAGCGTGAGTTCGAATGCGCCGCCAAGCGCCAGGCCATTGATCGCCGCGACCCACGGCTTGCCGCAGGTTTCGATCGAGCGGAAAACCAGCGAGGATTTGCGGCTTTCGTCAAACAACATCTGGTTGGCCGCGACTTCGCCCTTCGATTTGAGCAACTCAGTGTAGCGGCCGTTCATGCCTTCGAGCATGGAGAGGTCGGCGCCGGCGGAAAACGCGTGCTTGCCCGACGTGATGACGACGCCCTTGACCGCGGCATCCGCGGAGGTCTCCTTCACGATGGCGTCGAGTTCGGTGATCGTCGTCTCATCGAGCACGTTCATCGAACGGCCCGGAATGTCCCACGTCACCAGCGCGATGCCATCCGCGTCGGTTTCGAGCTTGAAGTTTGCGTAAGTCATTGGCGCGGTTCCTATGTCTTGTATCTATCAGATGTTTTTAACAGGAGATTCAAGCTTCTGCTCTATGGCTTTTGTGCTGGCAAAAGTTCGGAGAATTCGCATGAGCAAGACCTGTGTGGGATGCCGCGATGACATCGCGCTTCCATTCGATTTCAAGATGGCATTTCAGCCGATCGTCGACATGGCAAGCGGTCGCGTCTGGGGCTATGAGGCGCTGGTTCGCGGCGCCGACGGCGGCTCTGCCTTTTCGGTGCTGAATCAGGTTTCCGACGAGTTGCGGTACAAATTCGATCAGGCCGCGCGCGTCATGGCTATTGAGACGGCCGGCCGGTTGTTTCAGGGTCGCGATCTGCGGCTTTCGATCAACTTCATGCCCAACGCGGTTTATGAGCCGATGGCGTGCATTCAAAAATCGCTTGCCGCTGCCAAGCGCGTCGACTTCCCGCACGAGAACCTTATGTTCGAGTTTACCGAAAACGAGAAGATGGACGACGTCCCCCACGTTCAGCGCATCGTCGAGGCCTATCGCAGACTTGGCTTCTGGACTGCGCTCGACGATTTTGGCGCGGGCTATGCCGGATTGGGACTGCTCGCGCGTCTGCAGCCTGACCTGATCAAGATCGATATGGATTTGCTGCGCGACATTCACCAGAGCAATGCCAAGCAAGCGATCATCGCCGGCATCGTCGGAATCGCCCGAGCGCTCGATATCGAGGTCCTCGCCGAGGGCGTCGAGAACGGCGACGAGTTGACCGTCTTGCGCGCCGCCGGCATTTCTTTGTTCCAAGGCTATCATTTTGCCAAGCCTGCGCTGATGGCGTTGCCAGATGTGCCGCTGATTTCGAGCCCGATAACGGTTCGTGCTACGGGCTAATCGCGCTACACCCTCTCGATGATGGTCGCGGTGCCCATGCCGCCGCCGATGCACAATGTAACCAGCGCGATCGACTTGTTGGTGCGCTCCAGTTCGTCGAGCACGGTGCCCAAAATCATCGCGCCGGTGGCGCCGAGCGGATGCCCCAGCGCAATCGCGCCGCCATTGACGTTGATCTTCGCGTTGTCGATGTCGAACGCCTGAATGTAACGCAGCACCACCGAGGCAAAGGCTTCGTTGAGTTCGAACAGATCGATGTCCGACAGCTTCATGCCGGAACGCTCCAGCACTTTCTTCGTCACATCGACCGGACCCGTCAGCATCATCGCCGGTTCGGAGCCGATATTGGCGAAGGCGCGAATCTTTGCTCGCGGCTTCAACCCGGCCTTCTTGCCGGCCTCTTCATTGCCGAGCAGCACCGCGCCGGCACCGTCGACAATCCCCGACGAATTGCCGGCATGATGCACGTAATTGACGCGCTCGATTTCCGGATGCGACTGGATCGCCACCGCCTCGAAACCGCCCATCTGGCCCATCGCCACGAAAGACGGCTGCAGCGACGCCAGTGACTGCATTGTCGTGGTGGGGCGCATGTGCTCGTCCTTGGCGAGGATGGTGAGGCCGTTGACGTCCTTCACCGGCACCACGGAATTCTTGAAGCGGCCCTCGTCCCACGCCTTTGCGGCGCGCTGCTGGCTCTGTACCGCGTAGGCATCGACATCGTCGCGGGAGAAGCCGTATTTCGTCGCGATCAGATCGGCCGATACGCCCTGCGGCATGAAATACGCCGGCACCGCGATCGAGGGATCGACCGGCCACGCGCCGCCAGAGGCGCCAATGCCGACGCGGCTCATCGATTCCGCGCCGCCGCCGATCGTCATGGCGTGCTGACCTGACATGATCTGCGCGGCGGCGAAGTTCACCGCATCGAGACCGGACGCGCAGAAGCGGTTGATCTGGATGCCCGGCACGTCGTTGCCGTAGCCCGCGCTTAACGCCGCCATGCGGGCGATGTCGCCGCCGGCCTCGCCGACCGGATCGACCACGCCCATCACCACGTCATCGATGGTGCCGGGCTGAATGTTGTTGCGCTCTTTGAGCGCCTTCAGCGGTGCGGTCGCTAAAGCGAGCGCGGTCACTTCGTGCAGCGCGCCGTCGGCCTTGCCGCGGCCGCGCGGCGTGCGAACGTGATCGTAGATGTAGGCTTCGGGCATGTGTCACTCCAGTTGTTCGCGGAGCCTGCATCGGGCGATGCAGGCTCCCTCTCCCCTCGTGGGAGAGGGCTGGGGCGAGGGGGCCTTCGTGAAAAAGCCCCTCACCCGGATTGCTGTGCAATCCGACCTCTTCCACGAGGGGAGAGGTGTAGAAAGAATCAAAACGCCTCCGCCGGCAATTCCATGGTGGTCGCGCTACCGCTCTGGATACGCGCCAGATGCAGCGCCGTTTCGGGCAGCATCCGTTCCATGAAGAAGCGGCCGGTGATCAGCTTGGTGTTCAGATAAGGTGCCGCTCCGCTCGAGGCAATCTTGTCCTGGGCTACTTTTGCCATTCGCGCCCACATGTAGCCGAACGCCACCAGCCCGAACAATTGCATGTAATCGGTGGCGCCGGCACCGGCGTTGTCGGGCTTGCCCATCGCATTCTGCATCAGCCATGTGGTGGCCTGCTGCAGATGGCCGAGCGCCTGACTTAATGGCGCAACATACGGCTTCATCGCCTCGTCGGCGCCGTGATCCTTTGCGTAGCCTGCCACCTCGCCGAAGAAACTCATCACCGCCCGGCCGCCGTCGCGCGGCAACTTGCGCCCGACCAGATCGAGCGCCTGAATGCCATTGGCGCCCTCGTAGATCATCGCGATGCGCGCATCGCGCACGAACTGCTCCATGCCATTCTCGGCGATGTAGCCGTGTCCGCCGAACATCTGCTGCGCCAGCACCGTGTTGGAAAATCCGACGTCGGTCAGCACGCCCTTCAGCACCGGTGTCATCAGGCCCATGTGATCGTCAGCCTCCTGACGATCCTTAGGGTCAGCCGAACGGTGCGCGACGTCGCTCTTCAGCGCGGTCCAGACCACCATCGCGCGCGCCGCCTCGTTAAAGGCGCGGATCGTAAGCAGCGCGCGCCGCACGTCGGGATGCACGATGATCGGGTCGGCGGATTTCTCGGGCGCTTTCGGCCCGGTCAGCGAACGGCCTTGCAGGCGGTCTTTCGCATAGGCCACGGCGTTCTGATAGGCGACCTCGGATTGAGCCAAGCCTTGCACGGCGACTCCGAGCCGCGCCTCGTTCATCATCACGAACATGCCCTGCATGCCGCGGTTCTCTTCGCCGATCAGCCAGCCGGTGGCGCCGTCGTAATTCATCACGCAGGTGGAATTGCCGTGAATGCCCATCTTGTGCTCGATCGAGCCGCACGACACGCCGTTGCGCTCGCCGAGCGAGCCGTCGGCATTGACCAGCACCTTCGGCACCACGAACAGCGAAACGCCCTTGATGCCGGCCGGAGCATTCTCGATGCGCGCCAGCACCAGATGGATGATGTTGTCGGTGAGATCGTGCTCGCCGGCCGAAATAAAGATCTTGGTGCCTGTGATCTTGTAACTGCCGTCACCCTGCTTGACGGCCTTGGTGCGCAGCAGGCCCAGATCCGTGCCGCATTGCGGCTCGGTGAGGTTCATGGTGCCGGTCCAATCGCCGGACACCATCTTCGGCAGGAACATGGCCTTCTGCTCGGGCTTGCCGTGCACGATCAGCGCCGCGGTGGCGCCCATGGTTAGGCCGCCATACATTGAAAATGCCATGTTGGCCGAGATCTGAAATTCGGCCACGGTCTGCGACAGCGTCACGGGAAGGCCCTGCCCGCCATATTCGGTCGGCGCCGACAGGCCGAGCCAGCCGCCTTCCGCCACCTGTCTGAAAGCTTGCTTGAAACCCTTCGGCGTTGTCACGCTGCCGTCGTCATGACGGGTGCAGCCTTCGAGGTCGCCGATGCGATTGAGGGGCTGCAGCACCTCCTCGCTGAGCTTCGCCGCCTCAGCCAGAATTGCTTCCCGCACGTCGGCGGAGGCGTCGCTAAAGCCCGGAAGATTGTCGTACCGGTCGATCTGAAACACGTCATTGAGCAGGAAATTGACATCTTCCAACGGGGCTTTGTAGCTCGGCATCGTATCCTCTCGGCTGGCTTTTACAGCGCCCGTTTAAGCCTAGTTTTACAGAGCAGCAATCGGGCTGCGTTCAAAAGGCGCTCGTTTGACCCCGCGCTCAAGCCGGCAAGCTCCCGCGCTACACGAGGCTGCCGACCGCCCGAGGTCCAACTTTAAGGCCGGGCCGCCCAATTCATTAACCCGTTATTTACCCTAACACGAAAAAGTCGGCACCCGAGGCAGACGACCTGCGCCGAATTCGATTGTCTCTCGATGCACGCGTGGGGGTTTGCAGGCGCAGGTAGAGCGCTGGCGTTTCGAACCGGGCCCAAACATGAATTCGCGCGTACCCCCGAGCATTGAAGGATTGGATCCATACGTGCGCGAGCGCGCCGAGGCCGCCGCCCGCAGGGCCGGGATGTCGCTTGGCGAATGGCTCGAGTTCCACCGTCGGTGAATACCCGTCCGGCCCCAGCGCTGAAAACCCGCCGCAGGATGTCCGCGATGTCGCGAACATTCGCCAGCGGCTCGATTCCATCACGCGTCAACTCGAGCAGATTTCAGAACCCGCCTCCGCCCGGCAAGCCCAGCGCAAATCCGGCTCGCTCGAGTTCGCGATCGAGGAAATCGCTGCGAGACAGAACGAACTCCACGACGGTGCGCGAACGACATCGCGTGGCGCGCCGATACCGGCAGCCTCCGTGTCCGACATCGCCGGACTCGAAGATCATTTCTCCAGGCTCAACAGCCGCCTCGATGAATTGCAGCGTCCGGATTCCATCGAGCAATCGATCACGGCGTTCCGCGGCGAACTCGCCGAAATCCGCCACGCCATCACCGAAGCGATGCCGCGCCAGGCGATCGAGTCGATCGAAAACGAAATCCGCTCGTTGGCGCAGCGCATCGACGATACCCGTCAGAACGGCTTGAACGGCCACGCCCTCGTGGGCGTGGAGCGGGCGCTCGACGAAATCCGGGAAGCTCTGCGGTCGCTGACCTCCGCCGAACAACTCGCCGGCTTCGACGATACGGTGCGCAACCTGGGCGCTAAAATCGACCTGATTGTCCGCGCCAACGGCAATCCCAACGCCATCGATCAGCTAGAGGGCACGATCACGGCACTGCGCTCCGTCGTCTCCAATATCGCTTCCAACGAGGCGCTGGCACGGCTCAGCGATGAAGTGCACTCGTTGTCCGCCAAAGTCGACCAGTTCGCGTTTTCGGAAGGCCATGGCGATTCTTTCGCGGCCCTCGAACAGCGGATCGCAGCGCTCACCTCGACGCTCGAAAGCCACGAACGGCCGGCGGTCAGCCAGGGCTCGGAGCATCTCGAAGGCGCGCTGCGCGCGCTGTCGGATCGACTCGATCATCTTCCAGTCGGCGGTACCGGCGGTGACAATCTTTCCGCCTTCGCGCATCTCGAACAGCGCGTCTCCTATTTGCTGGAGCGCCTTGAGATTTCCACGGAGCCCCGGTCGGGCCATCTCGACCGGCTCGAGGAAGGGCTACAGTCCGTTCTGCGCCATCTCGAATTGCAGCATGCGGGGTTTACCGCAGCCCCGGCAACAGGAGCTGCCACCGATCCGGGTGAAGGCGGTCTGGTCGATACCATCAAGCGCGAATTGTCCGATCTGCGATATGGCCAGTCCGAAAGCGGCCGACACACCCAGGACTCACTGGAGATCGTCCACAACACGCTGGGCCATGTGGTCGACCGCCTCGCCATGATCGAAGGCGATCTGCGCATGGTGCGCTCCGCGCCGGTATCGCCCGCGATGCAGCAGGCGCCTTCGCAGCAATACGAAGCGCCGCGCATGGCGACGCCGCAGATGCCGCGGCCGGAAATGCCGAATCCAGCTGCGGTGCAAGCACATTTCGCTGCGGCACCGCGCGAATTTCATGCCGTGTCGGCTCGTGCGTCCGCGGCCGCCCTGGCGCCACGGGCGATAAGCGACATTCTCGATGCGCATGCCGCGCAGCATCCACGCGCGGCGATCAATCCGGATTTGCCGCCGGATCATCCATTGGAGCCGGGCACCCGTCCTGTCGCGCGCGTCGTTCCCCCGTCCGAGCGGATTGTCGGGCCGGAAGACGCGACCGATGAGGCTTCCGTCCGCGCGCCCGAGCAGGCAAGCACCACCAATTTCATTGCCGCCGCCCGCCGCGCCGCCAAAGCCGCCGCTGCGCTTCCGGCCAATGACAAGGCCGCCAAAGCCGTCAAATCTGCCGGTCCTCGCGCCGACGCCAAGCAACCCTCCACGATCGGATCGAAGATCCGTTCGCTATTGGTGGGCGCGAGCGTGGTCGTGATTGTACTCGGCACCTTCAAAATGGCGATGACGCTGCTGGATGGCGGCTCCGAGCCGCCGCCCACAGCGACGATCGAAAATTCGAGCGAGCCACCGCCGCCGCTCTCGATCGTACCGCCTTCCGACGGTGCCGCCGGCCCCGTGATCCCGGCGCCTGCCGCGCCATCCCTGACATCGCCGACGCCGATCGGCCGGCAATCGCAGAACTCACCCCAGTTGAATCCGCCCCTGCGACCGGCAGCAGCGCCCGCTGCGCAGGTCGCCTCGACCGCCTCTGAGGTGCCATTCTCCGATATCACGGGTGCCATAGCCGCAGCGCATGACGCCCTTTCAACTTCACAGGCGTCCGGCCCGACTCGCAAGCTCACGCAGGTGCAGGTGCCGCCTACTGAACGACTGCCCGAGGCCATCGGTGGACCGGTGCTGCGGGCCGCTGCGCTAAAAGGCGATCCTTCGGCAGCTTACGAAATCGGCGTTCGCTACTCTGAAGGCAAGGGCGTGCCCGTCGATCTCGATGAGGCCGCAAAATGGTACGATCGCGCCGCGCAGGCCGGCGTCGTACCGGCGATCTTCCGACTTGGAACCTTCTATGAGAAGGGCCTGAGCGTGAAGAAAGACGTCGAAATCGCCCGGCGCTACTATCTGCAGGCCGCCGATCGCGGCAATGCCAAGGCGATGCACAATCTGGCCGTGCTCGACGCCGACGGCGGCGGCAAGGGAGCCGACTACAAGAGCGCCTCGCAATGGTTTCGCAAGGCGGCCGATCATGGCATCTCCGACAGCCAATTCAACCTCGGCATCCTCTACGCCCGCGGCATAGGCGTTGAGCAAAACCTGGCCGAATCCTTCAAATGGTTCAGCTTGGCGGCAGCCCAGGGCGACGCCGACTCCGGCCGAAAACGCGACGATATCGCCAAACGGCTCGACGCCCAGTCGCTTGCCGCGGCTACGCTGGCGATCCAGACATTCACGCCGGAAACCCAACCCGAGGACGCGATCAATGCAGCGAGCCCTGCCGGCGGCTGGGACAGCGCACTTGGCCAGGTCGCAGCCGCAAAATCCGTGCCCGCAAAGACCGGCACGCTCAAGCGCATCATCCGTTAATCTGAATTATTCACCACTTCAGAGATTGCCCGGCGAATGGCGCCGGAAAACCTGCCTGCGGCGAATTTTTAATCCCGCGCGCTGGCGATTTCGGTTATGCAAAAGCGCGGCAATGATCCGCGCCGCTTTTTAAGAATCACGGCTTGAGCGCTTAAGCGCAGGCCCCAAAAAATCGAAGCGAACGCGCGTGCAGCTTTACCTTCCGATCGCCGATATTCCGGTCAATGTTTTGCTTATCCTGGCGATGGGTGCGGCGGTCGGTTTCGTGTCAGGCATGTTCGGAATCGGCGGCGGATTCCTGATGACGCCGCTCTTGATCTTCGTCGGCATAGCGCCCGCGGTTGCCGTCGCCTCGATAGCCAGCCACATCGCCGCCTCGTCTTTTTCCGGAGCCTTATCGTACTGGCGACGACGCGCGATCGATCCGGCGCTGGCCATGGTGTTGCTGAGCGGCGGCGTCACAGGCACCGCGCTGGGCGTCTGGACATTTACGCTGCTGCGTTCGCTGGGTCAGCTCGATCTTTTGATCGCGCTGTCATACGTCGTGCTGCTCTCGGCCGTCGGCGGCCTGATGTTCTGGGAAGGGCTGAGCGTGATTCTTCGCGTCCGCCGCGGTGAAGTCATCCCGTTGCGGCGCTCCGGCAGCCATGGCTGGATTCACGGGCTGCCGCTGAAAATGCGTTTCAAGCGCTCCAAGATTTATCTTTCCGTGATCCCGATCGTCGTCGTCGGCCTGGTCATCGGATTCATCGGCGCGATCATGGGCATCGGCGGCGGCTTCATCCTGGTGCCGATCATGATCTACGTGCTGCGGGTGCCGACCTCTACGGTGATCGGCACATCGATGGTGCTGACGCTCGTCACCATGACGTTCGCCACCATGCTGCACGCCGTCACCAACCATCTCGTCGACGCCGTGCTGGCGTTGATTTTGATGGTCGGCGGCGTCACAGGCGCGCAGTTCGGAGCTCGCGCCGGACAAAAGATCCGCGGCGAGCAACTGCGGCTCTTGCTTGGATTATTGATTCTCGCGGTCGGAATCCGGTTCGCAATCGAACTCGGCATCCGGCCCGACGACCTCTTCACGATCCGTGAAACCGGAGGCGGCGCATGATGCCCCGCCACGGCTTTCGTTGCGATCGGACTGGCGGTCGGTTTGAGCTATGGTCGTTCGCCGCGCCCGACGCTTACGCCGAACGCTTGATCGTTTCGGTGTCGAACCAGCGCGTGACGGTGACGCCGAATTATTCCGGCGAAGAGCTGGTGTTGTTCGGTTCGGTGGAGAAAGATAACATCCTGCAGACCACCCGCGCCAACTACGATCTCGTCGTCACCGTCAGCGGTCCGCGTGTCGACCTGGTAACGCGGCGCAAGGAACGCAAATTCGGGATCTGGATCAATACTGACTATCGGCAATTTCTGAAGGTGCCGACTTATCTTGCGCTATTCTCCAACCGGCCGTTCGACGCTATCGCGTCGCCCGAGGTTCAGCGCCGGCAGCAACTGGGTATCAACAACGTGCTGCTCACCCAGCGCGTCGGTCCCGACTACGCCGACGTGGTGCCGGATGATCCGTTCCGCAGCGCGTTCGTGCGGCTGCGGACCGAACACGGACTTTATCGCGAAGCCACCTCCGCGGTGACGTTTCTGACGCCGACGCTGTTTCGCACCGGCATTCCGCTTCCGGCCGAGGTGCCGATCGGAGAATATGAAGTGGAGATCAAGCTGTTCGCCGACGGCGCGCTGCTAACGCGAACACAAACCTCATTCGCAATCGTCAAAGTCGGCTTCGAGCAGTTTGTCGCGAACAACGCGCGACACAATGGTTTCACCTACGGGCTGGTGACCGCCTGCATGGCATTGATGACCGGCTGGATGGCGTCGATCGTGTTCCGGAAGGATTGATATTCGTCAGATAAAAAATCCGACGCCCATCGCGACGACGCTGAGACCCATGGCGATGGTCGAAAGCCATCCAAGCCAGTACAGCCACCCGCCGATGACGAAACGCTCCATCACCTCCTTGCGTCGCGCCATGAACATCAGCAGCACCATCACCGGGACGGCAAGGACGCCGTTGATGACCGCGCTCCAGTACAGCGCCGAGATCGGATTGATCGGCGTAAAATTAAGTCCGATGCCGATTCCGGCGGACAGCGCTAGCACCGCGTAGAACGCAATCGCCTCTTTGGGCTTGCGCGCAAGGCCGACCGGCCAACGCCGCCCTTCGCCGACCGCGTAGGCGGTCGATCCCGCGAGAACGGGAATCGCCAGCAGACCGGTGCCGACAATACCGAGCGCAAAAATCCATTCGGCGAATGCGCCCGCGATCGGCTTCAAAGCTTCCGCCGCCTGCGCCGAAGTCTGAATATCCGTCTTGCCGGAAGCGTGCAGCGTTGCCGCGGCGGTCATGATAATCGAAAGCGCGATCAGGTTCGAGAACGCCATGCCGACGATGGTATCGGCGCGAATCCGGGAAAACTCCGCGCAGCTTTGGACGGCGCTTCGAGTAGCGGACGCTTGTCGGGATCGACGCGCTCATCCTCCGCTTCCTGCGAAGCCTGCCAGAAAAACAGGTACGGAGAGATCGTGGTGCCGAGGATCGCGACGACCGTGGTGAGATAATCGGCGCTCCACGTCATCTTCGGAATGAGGATGCCCATCAGTGCTTCGCCCCACGCGACATGGGCAACTGCCAGCGCGCCGACATAGGCGAACAGGCACAGCGTCAGCCATTTCAGCACGGCGACGTAGCGCTTGTAGTCAAAGAAAATCTGCGCCGCGACCGACAGCACGCCGAACAAAACCACGTAAACGATGGCGGGACCGCCGATCAGGAGTTTTGTGGCGTCCGCCATGGCGCCGAGATCGGCGCCGATGTTGATGGTGTTGGCGATGAACAGCAGCGCCACCACGATATTCAGCAGCCATGCCGAATAATAACGGCACACATTGCCGGCGATGCCGCGCCCGGTAACGCTGCCGACGCGGCCGGAAATTTCCTGGATCGCCGTCATCAGCGGGAACGTCAGCAGCATGGTCCAGCCGATGCCATAGCCGAGCTGGGCGCCGGCCTGGCTATAGGTGCCGATACCGGACGGATCGTCGTCGGACGCGCCGGTGATCAGCCCCGGGCCGAGCGTTTTGAAAAAATCGCGCAACCGGAAGGTTTCACGGCGTTGAACGCTTCACCGCGGATTTTCCGTCTTCCGCTTTTTTTGGTGTCTTGCGACGAGACTTCTTATTATTTTTAGTTGCCATGCCCACTTCCAGCCGCCGTCACAACGATCCGGCTATGCCGGATTCCGGCGGAACGTTGCCCGAAGCAATGCCTAGCGGCAAGGAAGTGAAGCCGTTTTTCCCGCGAGAAGATTAGTAGCGCTGGATCAATAGCAGCGCGATGCTGCAATCGTGTGAAGCCGCCGGTCGCCCAGCACATGGGCCACAAAGCCGAGCGTCTGGAATATCTTCGAAAAAGCCTTATCGCGGATGTTCAATCCCCCGGTATAGGAGCCGAAAGCCGGCATCACCGCGCGCTCGCCATCGCATGCGAAACATCGCCTTTCCAGCGAGCGTCCGCGTGCGGTAACGCGCGCCTTCGGATGAAGATGTCCCGCGATTTCTCCGATCGCGCCGGTCGGCTCATGCCGAAACAGGATCGGTCCGATCGCGACTTCGTTGGCAACCACGCCGCCGATATCGCTGGGTAATTCCGGGTCATGGTTGCCGGAAATCCAGATCCAGTCCCGCCGCACCTGCAGCGCCGCGATGGCATCGCGATCCGGCGCTGACAATCGCTCATGCGCCTTGCGATCATGGAAACTGTCGCCAAGCGCGATCACCGTGCGCGGATGGTGCCGCGCGATTACGGCACTCAGGCAAGCCAAGCGTCGCTATCGTATCATAGGGCGGCAGTAACACGCCGCGCGTGGCAAAGCTGGAGCCTTTTTCCAGATGCAGATCGGAAACAACCAGAAGCCGCTCTCTCTTCCCAGAACAGCGCCCCGGATAAATCCGCGACAAGCGTCACCCCCGCGACGGTGACGGTCGCGTTACGGACGGTTTGGTCCTGATCGGATGAATGCGCGTAAGCCGTCACTTATCTATCCTATAGCCTCTTTGACGAGATCGTCCGCAGCTTCCGCGAGCAACTCATCCGAGGCTTCGCCGTACACCTGTTCGCGGCCGATTTCCAGCATCACTGGAACCGCGAGCGGCGAAACCCTGTCGAGTTCCTTGTGCGTGATTCGCCCCTTGATTCGCGACAGCATATCACTGAGCCGGCGAATATCGAGCAAGCCCGTTGCCGCGTCGGCGCGCGCCGCGCGCAGCAGCACATGGTCGGGCTGATGCTTGCGCAGCACGTCATAAATCAGGTCGGTCGAGAACAATACCTGCCGGCGGGTTTTTTCCTCACCGGTAAACCGCCGCGCGATCAGCCCGGAAATAATGGCGCAAGTGCGGAAGGTGCGCTTCATCAGCGCGGATTCCGCAAGCCACGCGTCGAGATCGTCGCCCAGCATGTCCGGATCGAACAATGCGTCGAGATCGAGCCGGCCTTGGCGGATCATCAACGACATATCGCCGAGCGCCCACACCGCCAGCGCGTATTCATTGGCGACGAAGCCGAGCGGTCGCACTCGAGCGCGCTCGAGCCGGCGCGTCAGCAACATGCCCAACGTCTGATGCGCGAGGCGCCCTTCGAACGGGTAACAGACGAGATAATGTTTGTCGGCGCGCGGAAAGGTTTCGACCACCAGTTCGCGCACGCCCGGCACCAGCGAGAAATCGGCCTGCAGCGACAGCCAGTCGCGCACCTGATCCGGCAGGCCCTTCCAGGCGCGCTTGTCGGCGAACAGCTTGCGCACCCGTTCGGCGAGGTAGGTCGAGAGCGGAAATTTGCCTCCCATGTAGGAGGGCACCTTGGCGTCGGCATCGTTGGCGCGCGACACATAGACCTGATCTTCCGCCAGCATTTCATAGCGCACGACCTCGCCGGCGAACACGAAGGTATCGCCTATCACGAGCGCCTCGATAAAGGACTCCTCGATCTCGCCGAGCATGCGTCCGCCGCGGCCCAGCGCGCCGGTGGAGTCCGCTGCCTGCACCGCGCGAGCGCACCAGCCGCACCTTCAGCATGGGGTCTTCGACGATGGTGCCGACGTTGAGCCGATAGCTTTGTCGGACGCGCGGATTGGTGACGCGCCAGCGGCCGGACTTATCCTGTTTGATGCGCGCGAAACGCTCGTAGGTTTTCAGCGCGTAGCCGCCGGTGGCAACGAATTCGACGACATCATCGAAATCGGTCCGCGTCAGACTGGAATACGGCGCGGCCGTCAATACCTCGGCGATAAAGCTCGTCGGACAGAAACGGCTCGCCGCACGCGCAACCCAGCACGTGCTGCGCCAGTACATCGAGCGCGCCGGTGCGCAGCGGCGGGGTGTCCTGCGCATTTTCCGCGACCGCATCGATGGCGACACGGCATTCCAGCACTTCGAAACGGTTCGCCGGTACCAGCACCGCGCGCGAGGCCTCGTCGATGCGATGATTGGCGCGGCCGATCCGCTGCATCAGCCGCGAGGCGCCTTTCGGCGCGCCGATATTGATCACCAGATCGACGTCGCCCCAATCGACGCCAAGATCGAGCGACGAGGTGCAGACCACGCCGCGCAGTTTGCCCGCGGACATGGCGTCCTCGACCTTGCGGCGCTGCGCGACATCCAGCGAGCCGTGATGCAGCGCGATGGCGAGGCCGTCGTCGTTCATGCGCCAGAGATCCTGAAACAGCATCTCGGCCTGGCTGCGGGTATTGACGAACACCAGCGTCGTCTTGTTGCGTTTGATCAGGTCGTAGATTTCACCGAGCGCGTGGCGCGCGCTGTGCCCGGCCCACGGCAGCCGCTCTTTGGTGTCGAGCATCTCGACGATGGGCGCGCGCGGCGCCGCCGGCGATGACGATATCGGCGGCTTCGCTGTTGCCGTCGCGCTGCGGCACCAGAAATCGCGCCAGCGATTCTGGCTCCGCCACCGTTGCCGAGAGACCGATCGAGCGCATCTGCGGTGCCAGCCGCCACAACCGCGCCAGGCCGAGCGACAGGAGATCGCCGCGCTTGGAGGTGACGAGCGCATGCAACTCGTCCAGCACGATGCGCTTCAGCGATGAAAACAGAAACGGCGCGTCATCGGACGATATCAGCAGCGCCAGTTGTTCCGGCGTGGTGAGCAGGATATCCGGCGGATAGCGCCGCTGCCGCGCCCGCCGCGACACCGGGGTATCGCCGGTGCGGGTCTCGACCCGGATCGGCAGCGCCATCTGCGCAATCGGCGTTTCGAGATTGCGCGCGATATCGACCGCGAGCGCCTTCAGAGGAGAAATATAAAGCGTATGCAGACCGCGCGAGCCCGTCACGCCGCGGCCGGTGGAGATGAGCGTTTTTGTCGCACCGCTTGCCGCGACCGAAGCTTGCCCCACCCCCAACCTCTCCCCACCGCTTCGCGGAGGGAGGGGAGAAGATGCCCCGCTCAACTCGACCAGCGTCGGCAGAAAACCCGCCAGCGTCTTGCCGGCCCCGGTCGGCGCAATCAAAAGTGCCGAGCGGTCGTCGCGGGCCTTTGCGAGCAGCGCCAACTGGTGCTCACGCGGCGACCATCCGCGCGAGGAGAACCAGCGCACGAAAATTTCGGGCAGCAAGTCCGGTGGATGATGGGGGTCGGGAGCCAGCACAGCCGAGAGGTATGCTTTCTGCCCGGTCAGGTCGAGGTCACCGGTACGGCAAACCCGTGCGGCGTCAGCGACTCCGCATTGCCAGAGACTGTGGCCGATGCACCACAGACAAAATCGCGCGCCGGGCGTACACTCTTGAAACAGTGGGGACTGGGACGAATATGAAAATATTTTTGGCCGTCGCCCTATGTGCCGGCGCCGCAGCAAGCGCGCAGGCTGCCGACATGGCCGGCGCGCCCTATACAGCGCCACCGGCCTATACTCCGCCCCCGATTATGGCGGCCGTCTACGACTGGACCGGCTTTTACATCGGCGTAAATGCCGGCGTTGGTTTGGGACGAGACCTTACCAACCTTGCCGTTCCCGTCGGCACTCCGGCAGTCGCTAACGATACGACCTATCTGTCGCCGGTCGGTGGACTTGGCGGTGGCCAGATCGGCTATAATGTGCAGACCAATTCCTTCCTCGGCCCGCTCGTATTCGGCATCGAAGCCGATATTCAGGGCGGCGATCTCCGCGATAGCCGCAACACCGGACCCAGCCTCACCGCGAACTATAATCAGAGTCTTGACTGGTTCGGCACCGTTCGCGGCCGCGTCGCACTCGCCCGAGGTCCGGTAATAAGCTATCTCACCGCCGGTTATGCTTATGGCGATGTCCGCACCAGTGTCACCGAACCGGTCGGCCTCGGCTCGGGCACGTTCACCAGCAGTGGCATGCGAAGCGGCTGGACATATGGCAGCGGCGTCGAGGCGTCGCTGGGCGGAAACTGGACCGGCAAGATCGAATATCTGTATGTCAGTCTCGGAAGCAGAACGGATCTGATCACGATCAACGGACCTGCTCAGGGCCTCAACACGCAAGTTCGCGAGAACATCTTTCGCGGCGGCCTGAACTATCGGATCGGTGGCAGTGGCCTGTATTCCGCGGTGCCGGCGGCAAACTGGACCGGCTTCTACCTCGGCGGTAATTTCGGCGGTGGCACTGGGCACGACCGGACCGCGCTAACATCGAGCGCTTACACCGAACTCATTCAGCGTCAGCCCGGATGGCTATTTCGGCGGCGGTCAAGCCGGCTACAACTGGCAAGCGGCGAATTTGGTTTTCGGCGTGGAAGCCGACATTCAGGGTTCGTCCCTGCGAGACAACAAAACCTGCATCGCATCCTGCACCCCTGCCGTTTTTGCTACTTACGATAGCCGCCTGCCGTGGTTCGCCACGGCACGGGGCCGCATCGGCTATTCGGTCGGCGCAACGCTGTTCTATGCCACCGGCGGTTACGCCTACGGTTCGATCAGGACCGACATCAACTCGCCGGCTGGGCCCTATTCGCTGAGGACGTCCAGAGGAGGCTGGACCGCAGGTGCCGGCATCGAAGCGCCGTTCACCTTGTTTGGCTTGCTGGGACCGAACTGGACCTCCAAGACCGAATACCTCTACGTCGATTTGGGCTCGACCACGACATCCGGCATCGTCCTTGGCGTGGGTCCTGCCACCAATGCCACGCGCGTGCAGGAACACCTCTTGCGCACCGGCATAAACTATCACCTCAACGCGCCGGTCGTCGCAAGCTACTGATGTCCGGGACATCGACGTAATACGAAATCCCGGCTCGCAGCCGGGTTTTTGTTGAATTGCTTCCACCATGACCGCCCGAAGATCGCTGTGGAACCTCCACCACTACTCGAATGCCTCTCTCGGCGGCCTATATATCCGGCATGCGCCCGCAAGACATATTGATGCCCGTCGCCGCCGGACTGTGCTGCAAACCCGGCGGCTTCCACATCGATCCGGTCCGGCCGGTGGAGCGCGCCGTCATCACCCATGGCCATTCCGATCACGCGCGGCCGGGCCACGGCGCGGTGCTGGCGACACAGGAAACGCTGGACATGATGCGGCTGCGTTATGGCGAGAATTTCGCGCGCAGTACACAGGCCATCGCCTATGGCGAAGAGCTCAGGCTCGGCGACGTCACGATCAAATGTCATCCCGCCGGCCACGTGCTGGGCTCGGCGCAGATCGCGGTGTCCTGCGAGGGCACCTGCATCGTCGCATCCGGCGATTACAAGGATGCGCCCGACCCGACCTGCACGCCTTTCGAAGTGGTGCCGTGCGACGTCTTCATCACCGAAGCCACATTCGGGCTGCCGGTGTTTCGCCACGGCGACGCCGCGGATGAAGTGCGCAAGCTGCTGGCTTCGGTGGCGCTGTTTCCCGAGCGCGCTCATCTGGTCGGCGCGTATTCCCTCGGCAAGGCGCAGCGCGTCATCGCGCTGATCCGCGAGGCCGGTTACGATGCGCCGATCTATCTGCACGGCGCGATGGAAAAAATCACTCGCTACTACGAGAGCCGTGGCATCGCGCTCGGCGATCTGCGCCTCGTGAAGGGCATGAAGAAAGCGGACCTGGCCGGCACCATCACGCTGGCGCCGCCGTCGGCGACATCGGACCTTTGGACGCGGCGTTTTCCCGATCCGGTGACGGCGTTCGCGTCGGGCTGGATGCGCGTGCGCGCCCGCGCGCGACAACGCGGCATTGAATTGCCGCTGGTGATTTCGGACCATGCCGATTGGGACGGCCTGGTCGCCACCATCGGCGCCACCGGCGCCGGCGAGATTTGGGTCACGCACGGCCAGGAGGATGCGTTGGTGCACTGGTGCCAGACCAAGGGCCTGATCGCGCGGCCGCTAGCGCTGGTGGGCTACGGCGATGAAGATGAGGGCGATGAACCGGCGCTCGCCGATGCGCAAGAGGCGACCGCGCTGTGAACCGCTTCGCCGAACTGCTCGACCGCCTGGCCTATGAGCCCGGCCGCAACAACAAGCTGCGGCTCATCACGAGTTATTTTCGCGAGGTGCCGGATCCCGAGCGCGGCTACGCCTTGGCGGCGCTGACCGGCGCGCTGTCGTTCAAGCACGCCAAATCCGGGCTGATCCGCGACCTCATCGCCGCGCGTACAGACCCGGTGCTGTTCGAGCTGTCGTATGATTATGTGGGCGATTTGTCGGAAACCGTCGCGCTGATGTGGCCGAAAGTCTCGCAGCAAGAGCCCCCCACCCCCACCCCCGACCCCTCCCCACCACTCAAAGCGCGCGCGGGGGGAGGGGCGACGAAGAGCTCGCCCGCCGATGCAGCTGAAGTTTCCGTGGTGCTTGCCTCTCCCCTCCCCCGGCCCTTGCGGTGGGGAGGGGTCGGGGGTGGGGGGTCTGATGTTGCAACGACGCGCGGCATTTCAAACCTCCACAACAACCCGCCTCCTCCGACCCTCACCGAAGTCGTCACCACGCTGCGCACGCTCGGAAAGACCGAGCTGCCGGCGCAACTGACGCGCTGGCTCGACGAACTTGACGAGACCGGGCGCTGGGCGCTTTTGAAGCTTGTCACCGGCTCAATGCGGATCGGCGTCTCCGCACGCCTTGCCAAGACCGCGGCCGCGGCACTCGGCGGCAAAGACCCTCATGACGTCGAGCTGATGTGGCCGGGCCTTGCGCCGCCCTATCTCGAGTTGTTCGCTTGGCTGGAGGACCGTGCTCCCAAGCCTGTCAATCTCGATCCGGCGCCATTCCGGCCGGTGATGCTCGCGCATGCCATCGAGGATACGGACTTCGCCAATCTCAACGCGGCGGACTATGTCGCCGAATGGAAATGGGACGGCATTCGCGTGCAGGCGGTGAGCGGACAGGACGCCAACGGCAATAACGTCGCGCGACTTTATTCGCGCACCGGCGAGGACATCACCAAAAGCTTCCCTGATCTGGTGCCATCATTGCGGCTACCCGGTGCGATCGACGGTGAATTATTGGTATTGCGCGAAAAACGCGTGCAGACCTTCAACGTGTTGCAGCAGCGTTTGAACCGCAAGGTGGTCTCGCCGAAGCTGATTAAGGACTATCCGATGCATCTGCGCGCTTATGACCTGCTGAGCGACGGCGAGAGCGACCTGCGCACGCTGCCGTTCGAGGAGCGCCGCGCCAAACTCGTAGCCTTTATCGCGAAGCTCGACGATTCCCGGATCGACCTATCGCCCACAATTGCCTTCGATAGCTGGGAGGCGCTGCGTGCGGCGCGTGCCGACCCCATCGCCGCCGGAGCCGGCGAAGATGCCGAAGCCGTCGAAGGCGTGATGCTGAAGCGGCGCGATGCGGCCTACTTGCCGGGCCGCCCGAAAGGCCAGTGGTGGAAATGGAAGCGCGATCCGCACATCATCGACGCCGTGCTGATGTACGCGCAGCGCGGTCACGGCAAGCGCTCGTCTTTCTATTCCGACTACACCTTCGGGGTGTGGACCGGCGGCGACGGCGGCGATCAACTGGTGCCGGTGGGCAAGGCCTATTTCGGCTTCACCGATGAAGAACTGCTGCAGATCGACCGCTTCGTCCGCCGCAACACCACGGAAAAGTTCGGGCCGGTGCGCCACGTCGTGCACGAGCCCGACCAAGGATTGGTGTTTGAAGTCGCCTTCGAAGGGCTGCAACGCTCGCCGCGGCACAAATCCGGCGTCGCGATGCGCTTTCCGCGCATCAACCGGCTGCGCTGGGACAAGCCGCCGCGCGAGGCCGACCGGCTGGAAACGCTGGAGCGGATGCTCAAATCCGACGCGGCGGCGTAGCGTTTTCGAGCGAAGTGGACGCCGGTACGCGTGAAGAAAACGCGCCGAATACAAAACGGTGGCGGCCGCCCGCCATTGACGCCGCCATACTGGTTCCCCATTTGCGGTGCACCGACTGAAGTGCGCGCAGATTCGCGCGCGGGAGAGATTCGATGCCGAACGAGACGAGGCAAATGCCGGGCGACCCGCCGCGAGACTATCCGCAAGGGTTGCCGCGACGGGACGGCCTTTATCGCTTTCTCGGCGGCTCGCCGGTCGCGGTGGCTTTTCGGCTGATCCTGCTGTCGGTGCTGGTCGGTGTCGTCCTCGCCACGATCGGGTTCGACCCCTGGAATATCGTCTACAGCATTCGCCGATTGTTCCACTGGATCTACAATCTCGGCTTCGACGCCATCAATGGATTGTGGCGCTATTTCCTACTTGGCGCGGTGATCGTGATCCCGATCTGGCTACTGTCGCGGATGTTCGGGACCAACCGCCGCTACTGATCATACCGGCCAGTCCTCCGCGGTGATGGTGGCTGCGTCCGCGCCGACGATTTCGGTGAGAGAGTCGCGGCCGGTGCGTAGCAGCGTCGAGACTAGATCGGCCTTGATGCTATCGATCAGACCCAGGCCTTTGTAGATCAACGAAGAGTAGAGCTGGATCAGCGTAGCGCCCGCGCGGATTTTGGTTAGGGCCGCGCCGCCGCTGTCGATGCCGCCGACGCCGATCAGCGGAAACGCGCCTTCAGCGCGCACATAGGTTTCGGCCACCATCCGCGTCGATAGCCGAAACAGCGGCCGGCCAGACAAGCCGCCCTGCTCCTTCGCGCGCGATTGTTCGCGCAAGGTCGAGGGCCGCGCCAGCGTGGTGTTGCCGACGATGATGCCGTCCACGCGGCGCGAGCGCGCGATATGAACCACGTCATCGAGTTCAGGCAGCGTCAGATCGGGGGCGATCTTGAGCAGCACCGGCGTGTCGCCGGCGTTCTGGCGCACGCGCTCGCGGGCATCGATGACCTTTGCCATGAGATCGTCCAACGCGCCTGCCTGCTGCAGATTGCGCAAGCCCGGCGTATTCGGCGACGACACATTGACGGTGAAATAGCTCGCCACCGGCGCGAAGGTCTCGATCAGCTTCACGTAGTCGGCGACGCGATCCCGCGAATCCTTGTTGGCGCCGACGTTGATGCCGACGATGCCGCCAAGATGCGCGCGGCCCGCCAGACGGCGCAGCACGATATCCGCGCCGTCATTGTTGAAGCCCATGCGATTGACCACAGCCTCGTCGCGCTCCAGCCGGAACAGCCGCGGCCGCGGATTGCCGGTCTGCCGTTTCGGCGTCACCGAGCCGATTTCGGCGAAACCAAACCCCAACCGCAGCAGCGCGTCCGGCGCCTCGGCGCTCTTGTCGAAGCCGGCCGCGATGCCAAGCGGATTGGGAAAATTCAGGCCGAAGGCGCGCACCGCAAGCTTGGCGTCGTCTGCGCGCGGGCGCATCGGCGGCAGCAGCCGCAGCCCCTGGATGGCGAGACGATGCGCGTCTTCCGGATCGAGCCAGCGCAGCAGCGGCAGCGAGAACGCGTCGAAGGCGCGGATCACGGCTCCAGCTCCGGGATATCGTGCGAGCCGTCGGAGCGCGCGTGCAGGTCCAATACGCCGGTAACGTCGCCAAGATCGAGTTCGCTGTAAAGATGCGGAAACATCTCGCCGTTGCGGGACTGCTCCCAGCGCAGATTTTCCCCCAGCGCAGCGGCATCGACCGCGACTAAAAACAATCCAATCTGCCCGGCGAAGTGCTTCTTTGCCGTCTCGGACACCTGTGAGGCCGTTGAGAAATGGATGAAGCCATCCCGGAGATCGTCCGCGCTGCCGCCAAACACGCCCCGCCGCTCGGCTTCGCGCCAGGCCGAAGCAGGACAGATTTTGTAGATCGTTCGCACCCGGGGCGTAGTTCCTGACTTGTGGGGCTGTAGAACACCGATGATCTAGGCCCGCGCCCGACCGTATCGGCCACGTCGGAGTACTTCAAGCGCGCCATTTCAGCTTTCGAAGGCATTGCGGAAACTCAACACTTAAGGTAATAATTCCTACCTGCTAACAGAGTATCATCATGGCCAGACGTCAGACCAGCATGCTCACCCACGATCAGATCTGGACCGCGCTCGATCGCCTTGCGGAGCGTGCCGGATTGTCCGCTTCCGGCCTCGCCAAGAGTTCGGGGCTCGATCCCACCACGTTCAACAAATCCAAACGCATCACCGTTGACGGGCGCGAACGATGGCCCTCCACCGAATCCGTGGCCAAGGCGCTCCAGGCGACCAACGTCTCCATCGATACGTTCGTGCAGTTCATCGACGACACCGTGCGCACCGTGCAGTCGGTGCCGCTGCTCGGCTTTGCTCAAGCCGGCGCCGGCGGCTTTTTCGACGATGGCGGATTTCCGGTCGGCAAGGGCTGGGATGAAGTCGGATTGCCTTCGGTCAATGACGAACACGCTTACGCGCTGGAAATTTCAGGTGATTCGATGAAGCCGGCCTATCGCGACGGCGACGTCATCGTGGTGTCGCCCGGCGCGCAGATCCGCAAGGGCGATCGCGTCGTGGTGAAGACCAGCGGCGGCGAGGTCATGGTCAAGGAACTGAAACGGCGCACCGCGAAGACACTGGAGTTGCAGTCGCTCAACCCGAACCATGTCGACCGCACCCTATCGACGGCCGATGTGGAATGGGTGGCGCGGATCGTGTGGGCAAGCCAGTAGGCTCTGAATTGCCTGCTTCGTTTTCAGGATACGAACCACCTTCACCGCAATAGGAACGTCTAATGGGACAAGTGCGCGTCGCTGGCTTTTCTTTGTCGATCGATGGCTTCGGCGCTGGACCGGAGCAGAGCCTCGACGATCCGCTCGGCAAGCGGGGCAAGGAGCTTCATCGATGGTTCTTCGGCACGAAGACCTTTAAAGCCATGTTCGGCCAAAGTGGTGGTTCCGAAGGACTGGACGAGGATTATGCACGCCGCTCAATGGAGGGTTTCGGCGCGTTCATCCTCGGCCGCAATATGTTCGGACCAATTCGGGGCCCTTGGCCCAATGAAGACTGGAAAGGCTGGTGGGGCGACAACCCGCCCTATCATGCGCCAACATTCGTGCTGACCCATCATGCCCGCGCGCCAATCACGATGCTGGGCGGCACCACTTTTCATTTCGTCACGGACGGAATTGTGGCGGCTCTCGATCAAGCCCGTGCCGCGGCTGGCGGACGAGACGTGAAGATCGGCGGCGGCGTTTCGACCGTCCGCCAATACCTGCAAGCCCGCCTGATCGACGAACTTCACTTCGCATTCACACCGGTGGTGCTCGGACGCGGCGAGGCAATGTTCGCAGGCCTTGATCTGCCGGCACTGGGCTACACTGTTACGCGAAGCGAAGCGACGGAGCTCGCGACGCACGTCGTTATCGGACGGTTGAAAAACGCCTAGACAGCTTAAGAAAAAACACTACGACGCGTAGTCGGGCTCCTTGCGGTCGAGCATGCGCTTGAGCGCATCGAAGTGCCGCTGCGCCGGCGTTGGACCCGCGTAGAGGCTATTCCCGCCGATATCGCGTTTGGTCCTCTCCACCACCGCTTCAGGAAGCTGCTTCAGGGGTTGTCCCGTCCACATCGCGTAAATCTGAACCTGAGCCGCGCGCTCGACGTAGTAAAGCCGGTCATAGGCGTCGGCGACTGTCTCGCCGACGGTGCTAATGCCATGATTGGCCATGAACAACACCGTCTTATCGCCGATGACCCCGGCAAGGCGAGCGCCTTCTGAGGGATCGAGCGCCGGCCCGGTGTATTCGTCGTCATACGCGATCTCACCGGACATCCCGACTTCGGTCTGGCCGATTTCCTTGATACGCGGGTCTTCGAGACGCGTCAGCGCGCTGGCAAACGGCATGTGGGTATGAAACACCGCCTTGGCCTGCGGCAGCGCCTTGTGAATGGGCGCATGGATGCAGAAGCAGGAGCGCTCGACCTCGCCTTCACCGCGCTTCACTTCGCCATCGTCGGTGCCGACTTCCATGAAGGAAGACGCCGTGACCTCGGACCAGTGCATACCGAACGGAATCTGGTAGTAGCGGCCGCTGCTGCCCGGCACCACGAAGGTCAGGTGATTGAAAATGCCTTCGCTGAAACCCTGATTGAACGCCAGCCGGTGCGCCGCGGCGAGATCCACGCGGGCCTGCCATTCTTCCGTGCTGTAATTCTCAAGTGACTTCGGCGAAACCTGGAACTGCATGGCGTTCTCCCTGTACCGCGCCCGCTCATCACTTAGGCGGCGAGCCTGGACCCGTTTCTGCTTATGCCCAGTGTAACGTACTTTGAAAAGGAATGCAGGCGCGTTCCGTGCACGGTCGCTATGCCGCCCGCACGAGCGCGCCGTCGATCATCGCCACCGCATTCGCCAATCCATACACCGCGACGAACGATCCGAACCGCGGGCCTTTTTCCTGACCGAGCAGCACTTGATACAGCATGTTGAACCAGTCCAGCGACACGCCGGGGCGGCCGTCCTTAGCCGGCTTCTTGTGGTCGAGAAATGGCTCGCGGCGGCCGATCTCATAGACGGCGTTCTGGATTGCCTCGGCCGTTGCGTCGGCGGGCATTTGTGAGAGCGCATCGCGCAAATCCTGCAGCGCGGCACGCTCGATGTGGGATGGCTCGCGAAACTTCTTCGTCGGCGCCACAAAGTCGCGATAGTAGTTGATGGCATAGCCGACCATCGCATCGAGCTTCGGGTGCGTCTTTGGCGTGACGCCGGGGCGATAGCGCCCGATGAAACCCCACAGCGTCTCAGCATTCTCCGCATTCGACGACGACACCAGCGTCAGCAGCAACTGGAACGTGACCGGCATATCGGCCGCAGGCGGATGGCCGGCGTGGATGTGCCAGACCGGATTGCCGAGCTGCTGCTTGCCGTCCTGCCGGGAATATCCTTCGAGGAATTGCTGGTAGTCGTCGACGTTGCGCGGGATCACATCGAAGTATAGCCGCTTCGCCGCCTTCGGCTCCCGATACATGAACAGCGACAGCGATTCCGGCGACGCATAGCGCAGCCACTCGTCGATGGTGAGGCCGTTGCCCTTCGACTTGGAAATCTTCTGGCCCTTGTCGTCGAGAAACAGCTCGTAGTTGAAACCCTCGGGCGGCGTGCCGCCGAGCGCGGCGCAGATCTTGCCGGACAGCTTCACCGAGTCGATCAGGTCCTTGCCGGCCATTTCGTAATCGATACCAAGGGCGACCCAGCGCATCGCCCAATCGGGCTTCCATTGCAGCTTGCAATGTCCGCCGGTGACCGGAAGCGTGACGCGCTCCCCGGTTTCAGGATTGTCGTATGAAATCGTCCCCGCCTTCGCGTCGTGCGCCACGATCGGCACCTGCAACACCACGCCGGTGCGCGGACAAACGGGTAAGAACGGCGAATAGCTGGCGGCGCGCTCCTCGCGCAGCGAAGGCAGCATGATCGCCATTACCTGATCGATACGCTCCAGCACGAGCAACAACGTGGCGTCGAATTTTCCGGATGTGTAATAGTCGGTCGAACTGGCGAATTCGTAGTCGAAGCCGAAGGTGTCGAGGAACGCGCGCAGCCGAGCATTATTATGCGCGCCGAAGCTCGAATGCGTGCCGAACGGATCGGGCACTTTGGTGAGCGGCTTGCCCAGATATTCGCTGAGCATCTCCTTGTTCGGGACGTTGTCGGGCACCTTGCGCAGGCCGTCCATGTCGTCGGAGAACGCGATCAGGCGCGTCTTGATCTTGTCCTCGGTGAGCACGCGGAACGCATGCCGCACCATGGTGGTGCGCGCGACTTCGCCGAAGGTGCCGATATGCGGCAGGCCGGACGGTCCATAGCCGGTCTCGAACAGCACCTCGTCCTTTGGCTTTTTCTTCAGCCGGGCGACAATCGCCTTTGCCTGTTCGAACGGCCAGGCATTGGATTGTTCAGCGAGCGTGCGAAGATCGCTCGGGCTCGCGTCAGGGGTAAGTTCAATCGTGGACATTCAGGGGCTCCGGGCCGCGGAAACTAGCTTTTCAACGCGAAAATGCAAATCGCCATGAGCTGTTCTTAGAACGGACTGACCGAAAAATAGCGCAGCCACAAATCGGTATAGCGGCCTTTCTCCCATAGCCTGAACAGCGCCCAGTTCAGCGCCTGCCGCAGCACGTCGTTGCCTTTCCGCACGGCGATGCCGATGCCCTCCCCGAAATAGCGGCTCTCGACGAACGGCCCGCCGCTGAACGCGCAGCAGTCGCCGGAATCGGTGCCGTTGATCCAGAACGCCAGCGAGATCGCGTCGCCGAAAATCATATCGACTTCGCTCCGCCGCAATGCCAACCGCAGCGCGTCGTCGTTCGGATATGAGTGCAGCTCCGCATCGGTGAACAAGGCTTTCAGATAGGCCTCATGCGACGAACCGGCGATCGCGCCGATCTTCTTGCCTTCGAGATATTCGGGACGGACTTCGGTCATGACGCCGTCGCGCCGCGACACGAACCGCGCCGGCGCGCGATAATACGGGTCGGTGAAATCGACCCGCGCGCGTATCTGCGGCGTCACCGCGAGCGAAGCGATGATGGCGTCGCCGCGATTGCTCGCGATCGCGTCGAGCAAGGTCTCGAACCGTCGCATCTGCACCGTACAGGTGACCTTGATCTCGTCGCAAAGCAGCCGCGCCAGATCGACGTTGAAGCCGGCGGGATTGCCGTCCGGGCCGGTGAAATTGAACGGCGGATAGTCGGTCTCGGTCAGAAAACGGATGACTGAGAGACGGGAAAGGTCGGGCCGGTCGGGCCGCCGCCTCGGATCCCAGAAGCCGGGCACCGCCTGCGGCGCTGCTTCTGTGCCGCTCTTCGCAACGGCCTGCGCTTGCGCGCCGCCGAGCGACGCTGCGAGCACCCAGACGCCTGCAATCAGACCAGCCGCCAAGCGTCGCGCGCAAATCGAATGCAGCAGTCTTGGATTGAACAAACGGGATATCTGTGATTGCATTGACGGCAGCTTCCGAGAGGACGGTCTTATAGACCATCCGGCGGGAGACGCGAGTAGCGTTTGTGTCATGGGGAGTTGCATGGCCCTTTGGGACCATGTCGGGGATGACGAGGCCAGTTCCGTGTGGTCTCGCGGGCGCGCGACCAAGTCCGCGCAATCCAAGTCTCCGCTGCCTCAATTCCTTCGCCGCGAAGTTAATCTGCCGCGATCCGGCAACGACAACGACCGCACCTTTTTCGCGAACGATCCGGCCTCTGAGCTGGACTGTCTTCGTCATGTCCTTGCACCGGAACTATTGCGCGCCGCCGAACGGCGCAGCAGGGAATTGGACATCGGCGCCGAGCAGGTACTGATCCGCTGGGGCATGATCGACGAGGCGGCTTATCTGCGCCGTCTGAGCTTGTACCTCGGCGTTGCGAACGAAGACTTTTCGCATGCCGAGCGGACCGATATGCCGCTTACCGATTTGCAAATGCGGCTTGCCGCCGAAATCGGCCTGATGCCGCTGCGCCTTGACGGGCGGCTGATCTGGACGATGGCGCCGAGGCGACTTGCCACGCGGGCGCTATGCCAGTTTGCCCAGCGCTATCCCTGGCTGAGGCCGTCGTGGCGCCTGACTTCGACGAATTCGCTGCAGCAGTTCATTACCCAGCAAGGCGGCGCGGCCATGGCTCGTGGAGCCACGCGAGGACTCGGCGACCTTCGTCCTGACATGACGGCAGCCCCGGCCGATGACGAAGGGCGGTTGTGGTGGCACAGGATGCGCCGCGCCGCGGGGGTATCATCGGTGCTGCTGCTCCCGGCGTTCCTTGCGGGCACGGCCTGGAGCAGCATGCTTGCCGTCTGGTTTCTGGCGTTCATGGGCCTGCGGCTCGTCGCGGGCTTCTGGCCACGCCAGCCACTCCCCGAACAGCCGCGCCTGCCGGACAATCGCCTGCCAATGTACACGATCATCTCTGCGCTCTATCGCGAAGCGTCGTCCGTGGCGCCACTGATGCAGGCGATCAATGCCCTGGATTATCCCCGCGAGAAGCTCGATGTCATCTTCGTAACCGAACTCGACGATCTGCAAACTCGGGCTGCGATCGCGCGTCTTGGGCCAATGCCGCATCTGCAGGTGTTGGTTGCACCGGCCGCCGAGCCCAAAACCAAACCCAAGGCTTTGAACTGGGCGCTACCTTTCGCACGCGGCAGTTTCATCGCGGTTCTTGATGCCGAAGACCGGCCCGTACCCAACCAGTTGCGCGCTGCGCTTGACGCCTTTCGCGCCCGCGGCCCGGACGTCGCCTGCGCGCAGGCCAGCCTGTGCATCGACAATGAAATCGCATAGCCTGCTGTCACCGAATGTTCGTCGCCGAATACGCCGGACAGTTCGATATCTTCCTGCCCGGCATGGCCGAGCTAGGGTTGCCGTTGCCACTCGGCGGAACGTCAAATCATTTTCGAACCGCGGTTTTACGGGAGGTCGGCGGCTGGGATGCTTTCAACGTCACCGAGGACGCCGACCTTGGCTTTCGTCTCGCACGAATGGGCTACCGCTCGGTGACGTTTGCCTCGACGACCTATGAGGAAGCCCCAATTCGCTTCAGTGCGTGGCTGCATCAGCGTTCACGCTGGATGAAAGGTTGGATACAAACCTGGTGCGTGCATATGCGCCATCCCTGGCGGTTATGGCGCGACATGGGAACACGCGGCTTCCTTACGCTTAACCTCATCGCCGGCGGCAACGTGATTACTGCGCTCGCTTACCCAATTTTGCTTGTCATTTGCGTCCGCTGCACCGTCCCCGGCCTCACTTCCGGAGCGCAGTTTACGATGGATTGGCCGGCACCGCTGCATCTGGTTTCGATTATGGCTGGCTATGTTTCGACGATCGTGATCGGCGTTCTCGGCCTCGCGCGCCGCCGGCAGATGCGTCACGCCTGGATTTTGGCGTTAACGCCGCTGTACTGGATATGCCTGTCAATCGCGGCCTGGCGCGCGATTTTTCAATACATCTGGAGCCCGTATCGCTGGGAAAAGACCGACCACGGCATCGCCAGACGAAGGCAATTCAATGCGTCAAAAGAGGCGCCATCGGCGGCGGCGCAGCGCCTCGCGCCTCAAAGATAACGCCTGAGATCGGCCGCGGCTTCCTCGGGCTTTCGCTTGAGGTTGAACGGCGCGACGAATTTCCCGTCGCGGTCCATCAGATAGATCAGCGCGGTGTGATCCATGGTGTAGTCGCCGTCCTTCAGCGGGACTTTCCTGGCATAGACGCGATAATCGGAAATGACTTGCGCCACCGCCGCCGCGTCGCCGGTCAGGCCCTTCAGGTGCGGATCGAAGCTCGAAAGATAATCCTTCATCGCCGCGGCGGTATCGCGTTCGGGATCGACGGAAACGAAGTAGGCGTTGACGCGATCGGCGTCGCTGCCCATCGCGCGCAGCACCTCCGAAATCTCGAACAGCGAGGTGGGGCATACATCAGGACAATGCGTGAAGCCGAAGAAAATCAGGCTGGGCCGGCCCTGCAAATTCTTCTCGGTCACGGTCTGACCGGTCTGATCGGTCAGTTGAAACGGCCCTCCGATCGAGGCCGGAGCTGTAACACCGCGCAGCCCGCCAAGCAGCCACAGCACGATAACCAGCCCGAACACGAGGCTGCTCGCAAAGGCTGCAATGACGACCAATGGCCGCGTCGTCCGATCCATCGTGGATTCCCGGAAATCAAGTCAGAAACAGGCAGCGATGCCCGATGCGATCATCTCGAAGAAAACAGCCGTGCCGTATTTAACCCACAGCACCGAGGTGGCGAGCAACAAAGCTGCGACGACAACAATTCCACCAACCGTAATCCCGACAGCCACGCCGCTGCGCCGAGGCGTGGACGCTGTATGCGCCGGAATGATAGTCTGTGGCACCATGGCCTAGGAGATAGAGGCAGTCTTGCCGCCGGACAAGCGCTGCCGGCGCGCTGCCGATCACGTCATGCTGATGAAAAGCGGGAAACGTCAGTGCAGCGATGCAGCCTGAGCGTTCAGATAGCAGGGCTTGTACATCTCGGTGAGCTGCTTGCCGCGCAGAAAAATCATATGCGGAGTCAGGCCGCCGCGCTGCGCGATCCAGCGCCGGACCTGCGACGGATACATCGAATACAGCATCTGCGTGGCTTCCGGGTTGGTCACCGCGCGGCCGTTGCGGCCCAAATCCCAGGCCGCGTGAAAGCCGAGATTGGCGTGCGAGGTGACGCAAATCTTGTCGTGGGGAACCGCGCCGAGAACGATCGTGCAGGCCGACGCGCAGAGACCGTCGATGATGACCGTCTCACCTGAAGTGCGCAGCCCCTGATATTTGTCCACGTAGGTCCCGATCCGGCCGCCGCGATCTTCCCCGATCCGGACCACCGCATGGCTCGCGCCAACTCCAGCCAACAACAGAACCGCTGCGAGAAACCCCGTTACGACCTTCATGACCAGCCTCAGTCCAACCCTGCCCGACCCGAATCTGACTGTCCCGCGCGACGCGGAACGGTTACCAATTTCTTTCGGGGCCGCGATTTTGTCCAGATGTCCGGGACTGCTCCAATCAAATTCAAATTAAGTGTTGCCTGCGCGCTGCAGTTGCCGGGCCAAGGTCCCAAACTGGAACAGTTTGAACCGGACGCCGGGTTCGGCCTACCTTTCATCCGTGTTCCCGTGTTTTGGCGGCGCAAGCGCGGTTGCCGTGGCTCAAGGAGAAAATACGATGGCCGATGATGCGGATGTAATCGTAGTCGGCGGCGGCTTGGCCGGGCTTGTCGCGGCCACCGAGATTGCCGATGGCGGCAAACGCGTCATCGTGGTCGATCAGGAAGGCGAACAGAGCCTCGGCGGTCAGGCCTTCTGGTCCTTCGGCGGACTTTTTCTCGTCAACTCGCCGGAGCAGCGCCGGCTCGGGATCAAGGACAGCCACGATCTGGCGCTGCAGGACTGGCTGGGATCGGCCGGATTCGATCGCGATGAAGACCATTGGCCGCGGCGCTGGGCCGAGGCCTACGTCGCCTTCGCCGCCGGCGAAAAACGCGACTGGCTGCATGCGATGGGCCATCGCATTTTTCCGGTGGTCGGCTGGGCCGAGCGCGGCGGCTACGGCGCCATGGGTCACGGCAATTCGGTGCCGCGGTTTCACGTCAGTTGGGGCACCGGCCCAGGGATCGTCGAGCCATTCGAGCGGCGCGCGAGAGAGGCTCAAGCGAGCGGGCGTCTAACATTCAAATTCCGTCACCGTGTCGATGCGCTGACGCTCACTGCGGGCGCGGTCGATGGCGTCAGCGGCAAGATTCTCGAGCCGTCGGGTGTCGCGCGCGGCGAGAGCAGCTCGCGCAACGCGACCGGCGACTTCACGCTTCGCGCGCAGGCGGTGATCGTCGCATCCGGTGGCATCGGCGGCAACCACGATCTGGTGCGGAAGAACTGGCCGAAACGTCTCGGCGATGCGCCAAACAACATGATCTCGGGCGTGCCCGCGCATGTCGATGGCCGCATGATCGGCATCACAGAGAAGGCGGGCGCGCGGCTGATCAACCGCGACCGGATGTGGCACTACGTCGAAGGCATCCAGAACTGGAATCCGATCTGGCCGATGCACGGCATCCGTATTCTGCCGGGGCCGTCCTCGATGTGGTTCGACGCCACCGGCACGCGCCTGCCATCGCCGCTGTTTCCGGGCTCCGACACGCTCGGCCAGCTGCAATACATTACGAGCACGGGCTACGACTATTCCTGGTTCGTGCTGACGCAAAGCATCATCAAAAAGGAATTCGCGCTGTCGGGCTCCGAGCAGAATCCCGATCTCACCGGCAAGAGCTGGCTAATGACGGCGCGGCGAGCCGCCAACAAGGGAGCGCCGGCGCCGGTCGAAGCCTTCAAGAGCAAGGGCGTCGATTTCATCGTGCGCGACAACCTTGCCGAACTGGTCGCCGCCATGAATGCGCTTGTTGGGGACGATTTGCTCAAGCTCGACTATCTGCAGCGGCAAATCGAGGCACGCGACCGTGAGATTGCCAATCCTTACGTCAAGGATACGCAGGTGATGAACATCCACAACGCACGCAAATATATCGGCGACCGGCTGATCCGCACCGCAAAGCCGCATCGTATTCTCGATTCGGCACATGGCCCGCTGATCGCGGTGCGGCTCAACATACTGACGCGCAAGACGCTGGGCGGATTCGAGACCGATCTGGATTCACGCGCGTTCGGCAATGACGGCGAGATCATTCCGGGGCTGTATGCGGTCGGCGAAGCCGCAGGCTTCGGCGGGGGCGGCATGCACGGCTACCGCTCGCTGGAAGGCACGTTCCTCGGCGGCTGCCTGTTTTCCGGAAGGAATGCGGGGCGGGCGGCGGCGAAAGCGGTGGGGTAAGTCCGAGGTAACGACGCCGCCCTAACGCGCGAACATCTGAGACCTCACGACACCGCGCGGTTGGACCGTTCGCGACTTACACAATTCTTACCATAATCGCTGCTTGGCGAACGCATGCCCGGACCCTGATTTGAGATAACGCTCAAAGCTTTCGGCATTGGCTCTGTCCGAGAAGGCGATGTATGTCACCAGGCGCCAAGGCTTGAATTTGGCCGTATGGGGCGACCTTCCGGCGTTATGGTCATCGAAACGCTTTTTGAGGTCAGTCGTGAAACCTACGTAATGTTTACCGGGCGTCGACAGACTTTCGAGCAGGTAAACGTAGAACATGACTGCCCTTCTCCGCTAAAGCTTCGAAGGGCATCCTGCTTCGCGGTGCCGAAAAGTCAAAGTCCTGCGAAGCGCCTTTCTGGCGCGAAGCAGGATGGAGCGGGTGAAGGGAATCGAACCCTCGTCGTGAGCTTGGGAAGCTCCTGCTCTACCATTGAGCTACACCCGCGGGCCGGATCGCTTATAGCCGAACTTCTCGAGCAGCACACCATCGCCAATCAAAGCAAACCGGTCGTCTGCCGACGCGGATAATTGTTGAGATTGTCTCCTACCCTCGATCGTTAACCATTTTCCAGGTGCAATCTGTATTTCCGCTGCTATGATTCGAGTCGGCATGGGGCGGGGGTATACGATATTCGACACGTCGGTCGGCCGATGCGGCATCGCATGGGCCGATAATGGTATCGTCGGCGTGCAGCTTCCGGAGGCACGCGAGATCGAAACACGGCGGCGAATGTTGCGTCAGTTTCCCGATGCCCGCGAGTTGCGCCCGCCAACCGACGTCCAATCCGCGATCGACAGCATCGTGTCGCTGCTGCGCGGCCAGCCCAGCGACTTCACCGACATCGCCCTGGATATGAGCGGCGTGCCGCCATTCAATCGCCGCGTCTATGAATTTGCGCGCTCTATTCCTCGCGGGGAATCGCGCACCTTTGCCGAGGTTGCGGCGCGGCTTGGCGCTTCCGGCGCTTCCCACGCGGTGGGGCAAGCGATCGGGCGCAATCCATTTACGATCATCGTGCCCTGCCATCGCATTCTGGCCGCGGCCGGAGCGGCGGACGGCTTTTGTGCGAATGGCGGCGTCGTCACCAAGCGCCGTCTGCTTTCTCTCGAAGGCGCGCTGACCAAGAGCGGCCCGACTTTGTTCGATGTGCTGCTTTCCGTTACTCCGCCGCGCCTGCAAAGCTAGCTTTTTTCTCGCAGAGACCCAGCCGTGGCCTCGATTCACAAGGACATTTCGATCGACGCCGCCGCCGCCGATGTGTGGGCCGCGGTGCGCGATTTCGGCGCGGTGCATCGGCGCCTTGCGCCGGGCTTCGTAACCGACGCGCGCCTCGATGGCGATGCGCGCATCGTCACCTTCGCCAACGGCAATGTAGCGCGCGAGCTGCTGGTCGATCTGGATGACGCTCGGCAGCGGCTTGTCTATGCCGTGGTCAGCGAGAGGGTGAGACACTACAATGCATCGGTACAGGTGCTAGCCGAAGGCGAAGGACGTAGCCGGCTGGTCTGGATCGTCGATGTGTTGCCGAACGAGATCGCTGCTTATATCGGCGGCCAGATGGATCAGGCCGCCATTGCCATGCAGAAGGCGCTTGGATCCGATGCGGGCCAGGTTCGGCTTACGTGATCTTTTTCACGGAGCGACCCCGGACGTACCGCTAGCCTGCGTGTGGTTTGCGCCGCTTTCGCGGAGCAACGCACATGGAGGAGCGGTACAATGACCGGAGCTAACAAGGTGCTGTGTCAAGCAGCCGCGCTGCTGTTTGTAGTTACCCTGACGGCGGCGCCGGCGCGGGCCCAGTTTGGCGGCGGCGGCGATATGATGACCCAGATGGCGCCGATGCTCGAAATGATGAAAGCCAGGATGGGCAAACGCCGCTTCGCAATGGTGATGCAGACCGTCGGGCCGATGGCGAGCGGGATGATGGAAAGCGGCGGCGGCGGCCTTGGCGGCATGACGGGCGGTGGCGGTTACGGCGGAATGCTCGGCAACGCCGGCGTGCAGTTGATGAGCATGGCCCCGCAATTGGTGAGCATGGCCCCGCAACTGATGCGTGTTGGCCATCTGATGGGCGGTCATCGCCGTCATCGGCGGCATTGATCGCCGCGGGCTAAGGCGTCAGCTCAAGAAAGCGCAGGGCGGATTTCCGGAATGGAGCCGCCCTTCGGGCCCCAGCGGGTAAAGACGACGCTTGCGGCGGACAGTGTGCCCAGCACCACCATCGATGCCGCCGCGAGCGCAAAGAAATTCGCCGCGGTGGCGTCGTGCGACAGCAGCCACCAGCCGCCGACGCTGACAAAGACCAGGCGGGCGGTCTGGGCCAGCACTGGACCCAGGACCTTCGCGGCGCCCTGCGACGAGAAATACATCGAGATCGACAACCCAATGAACGCGTACATCGGCGCAACCGTCGAAAGATAGTTCCGGCTGGCCGCGCGCACGCCGGGATCGCCGGTAAAAATGTTGATCCACAGGTCGGGAAAGATCGCGATGATGGTCGCGACAAGGCCGACCGACGCGAACGAGATACTTCCCGCGATCCAGGCAATCCGTCTGGCACGCGCAACGCGGCCGGCGCCGATCGCCATGCCGATCATCGGCACCGAGGCGATGCCTATGGCGAAGGCAATCGAGGTCAGCATGAATTCCAGCCGCGCGCCGATGCCATAGCCGGCGAGCACTTCGTTGCCGAAGCCGGCCAGCAAGTGCGTAAAAATGGTGATGGTCAGCACCGACTGCAGCGGCGAGAAGCAGGCAATCACGCCGACCTTCAGGATGTCGAAGAACATGCGCGCGCTCGAATGCGAAGTTCTCGGACCACAGGCTTGACCCGCGCGCGGCCGGAAAAAAATACCACGCCATTATCGCTACGCTGATCGTGTACGCGGTCAGCGAGCCGGCAGCGACGCCGCGCATGCCGAATTGCGGCACCGGCCCGAGCCCAAGCCCGAGCGATTCCGCCAAGACAGATCTGGCAGAGCGCGGAGCACAGGATCATCAGCGACGGCAACTTCATGTTGCCGGTGCCGCGCAGAATCGCAGCCCATCGTGTTCATCAGCCAAGGCAACGATCGCGCCGCCGAAGAAAATTTGCACGTAGCCGATCGCGCGCCGAAGCACGTTGCCGCGGCCGCCGAGCAATTCCAGCAGTGCGGGCCGAACACCAGCATGAGCAGCATGAAGGACGGCCCAAAGCAGACGCCGATCAGCAGGGCATGCAAAGCCAGCGTCGAGGCCCGCTCGACATCGCCGGCGCCGATCGCGCGTGCGATGGCCGATGAAACGCCGCCGCCCATCGCGCCGCCCGACATCGTCATCATCAGGATCACGAACGGGAACACCAGCGCCATGGCCGCCAGCAATTCCGTGCCGAGCCGGCCGATATAGGAGGTTTCCGCGATCACCACGCAGGTGCCCGCGCTGAGCGCGACGACATTCGGCCACGCCAGCCGCAGCAGGGTCCGCAAGATCGGGCCGTCGAGCAGCGAATTGCGCGCAGGTCGCCGAGATCGGCGGGAAGCGGCTGCTCGTCGCTGTCAGCGATCGGGAATTCGGCGATGCCGAGATCGGACATTTGGCTGCTCCCTCGGCCCGATTCGTTCGCCGCGCCGGTCGATGTTTTCCTAGCACCGATGAGGCTCGGGACCATGCCACATCGGTGCATGGCGCACTGCGGAGCCGTGCGCAAAGGCGCAGCCGCTATACGGCCAGAGAAGCGGCGAGCGCCCCGCTGCGGGCCTCATATCGACGGCGATGTGCGCGGCCGCAACCCGCCGCCAAGCCTTCGAACAAGCCCTCGAGCACCTCGCACAAGCCGGATGATAGTCGGCAACGCCGTCCATCAGCTTCCAGCTTTGCTGCCTGATTTCGATGATTTCGGCGGATTGCGGCATCGAAGTCATCGTCCTGCGCGGCGAACAGCGCTCCCAGGAAAGCCTGCAAATCTTCGGCGTCTCCGCGGACGACGCCGAAACGCGCGCGCAATGTCGTCAAAGTGCTGCATGCCGATCAGCTTGCCGGTGAGATGCAGCAGGTAGCCGGCATCCTCAGGTCCGAACAGTTGCACTGCGACCGGCGCCGCGGTGCGGACATATTCCATCGCGTAGTTTCGATACGCTTTTTCGAGCCGCGACTTCGGCCAGCTCGCGACCGGCAGCGCCGGTGCTGTTGGCGGGATCGAAATCGGGCGCTTCGAGATGACGGGCGAAAATCAGACGCTGATCGAGCTCGAGCGCATGGTCGTATTCGTAGTAATAGCCTTCGAGGCCGTCCTGGCCGTCGACGCTTTGCTTGGTGCAGACAAAACCCAGTCTCAGATTGTTCAGCGCCACGCCGTTGTTGGCGTGCCAGCCGCGCAGCATCGCGCGCGACACTTCGCCGGGCACGCCGCAGATCGCGGTGCCTTTCCAGATCCAGCGTGGCGGCGGATAGCGGATCCAGGCCTTGCGGTCGGTCTCGAACATGTATTCGACGTGGACGCCGCCGATCCAGTTCGACAGATAGTGATATTGCGCCGCCGCCACCGCGGGCGGCAGATGCGTCAGCCCGAGCTTGCCAGCCGGGCAGAAACCGCTCCTGCTGCTGGCGGCGAAACACCCGAAAGACGAATTCCGCGGCGTCCGCCATGCCGCGCCGCGTCACGACAGTGAGAATGAGCCCGGTGAAATAGGCATGGTAGAGATCGGCGACGCTGCGCCACTTCAGCCATTGCGCCTCTCGCGCGCCGCCCTCGCCGCCTGGACATGGTCGCCTCCCATGCGTTTGGGCAAGCATAGCTCGCCGGCGTCAAATCACATGAATTTCATGGCGACGCCGTGAACGATTGATCGGCCTGCCGCATTGTCAGTGCGCGATTTGCAGGGAGCGATCATGCGCAAGAATTTTCTGGCTGACGACATGCATGGCGCGCTGGCGCTGCCCCTCGCGGGCTGCAACGACCCGCAGGATACCGCCACGGCCGAACAGAGCTTTGGCCCTTCGCCCGACCCTGCCCGCGCCGAAGAAGTCGTGGATCCCGACGGTCAACATCGCCACAGCGATCGGCTGGCCGGACGGCGGCAAGCCGATCGCCGCCAACGGCATGGCGGTCAATGCGTTCGCCACCGGGCTCGACCATCCGCGCACGCTTTACGTGCTGCCCAATGGCGACGTGCTGGTCGCTGAAACCAACGCCCCGCCGAAGCCCGACGACGCGCAAGGGCATCAAGGGCTGGATCATGAAGCAGGTGATGAAATGGGCCGGCGCGGGCACGCCGAGCGCCAACCGCATCACGCTGCTGCGCGATGCGGACGGCGACGGCAACGCCGAAACCAAAAGCGTTTTTCTCGAAGGGCTGAACTCGCCGTTCGGCATGGCGCTGGTCGGCGAATGATTTCTATGTCGCCGACACCGATGCGATCATGAGATTTCCCTATCATGACGGCGACACCACGATCACCGCGCCCGGCGACGAAGCTGGCCGATCTGCCCGCCGGCACCATCAACCATCACTGGACCAAGGATCTCACCGCCAGCCCGGACGGCACGAAGCTCTATGCGACGGTCGGCTCCAACAGCAACGTCGGCGAGAACGGCATCGACGCAGAAAAGGACCGCGCTGCCGTGCTGGAAGTCGATCGCGCCAGCGGCACAATCGCGCGTATTCGCGTCGGGCATGCGCAATCCCAACGGGCCATCGTTGGCAGCCGCAGAGCGGCGCGCTGTGGGTCACGGTCAATGAGCGCGACGAACTCGGCAACGATCTGGTGCCGGACTACATGACGTCGGTGAAGGACGGCGGCTTTTACGGCTGGCCCTACAGCTATTACGGCCAGCATGTCGATACGCGCGTCGATCCGCAGCGTCCCGATCTGGTCGCGAAGGCGATCGTGCCGGATTACGCGCTCGGCGCGCATACGGCGTCGCTGGGGCTGACCTTCAACACCGGCAATCTGTTTCCGCCGGAGATGGCGGGCGGCGCATTTATCGGCCAGCACGGCTCGTGGAATCGCAAGCCGCGCGCCGGATACAAGGTGATCTTCGTGCCGTTCGCCAACGGCATGCCGTCCGGCAAGCCGCAGGATGTGCTGACCGGATTTCCTCAACGCAAGCGGCGAAGCGCAGGGCCGGCCGGTCGGCGTCAAGATCGACAAGCAAGGCGCGCTGCTGGTCGCCGACGATGTCGGCAACGCGGTCTGGCGCGTGACGCCGTCGGCGAAATCGGCGATGCGTGAGATCGAAGCGATGCCGTCATTGCGGGCGAGCTTGCGACGAAGCAATCCGCTCCTTTTTCTGCAGCCTCTGGATTGCTTCGCTTCGCTCGCAATGACGGCTAAACCCGAAAATGCTTGCTTAGCTTCAGGCCCTGCGCCTGATAGTTCGAACCGATGCTCTGGCCGTACAGCGCATCGGGCCGCGCCAGCATCTTCTCGTACACCAACCGGCCGACGATCTGTCCGTGCTCGAGAATGAACGGCACTTCGCGCGAGCGCACTTCCAGCACCGCGCGCGATCCCTGCCCGCCCGCGCCGGCATAGCCAAAGCCGGGATCGAAGAATCCCGCATAATGCACGCGAAATTCGCCGACCAGCGGATCGAACGGCACCATTTCGGCGGCATAGTCGGGCGGCACCTGCACGGCTTCCTTTGAGGCGAGAATGTAGAACTCGCCGGGATCGAGGATCAGGCTGCCGTCCGGCCGCGCGGAAATCGGCTCCCAGAAATCCTCGACGGCATATCCGGCGCGTCGATCGACATCGACCACGCCGGTATGGCGCTTGGCGCGATAGCCGACGAACCCGCCGGCGCTTTCGCCGGAAAGATCGACGCTCAGCGCCACGCCCTCGACGAGATCGGCGTCGTCGGCGATCGACCAGCCGCTCCAGTTCATGCAGCGCTTCGAGTTCGTCCGCATCGAGAATGGCGTCGCCGGTGCGAAAGCGCACCTGCGACAGCCGCGATCCTTCGCGCAACAGCACCGGAAATGTTTTCGGGCTGATCTCCGCATAGAGCGGACCGTGATAGCCGGCGCCGATCATGTCGAACCGTCGTGTGCCGTCGGCGATCACCCGCGTGAAAACATCAAGCCGCCCCGTCGAGCTTTTCGGGTTGGCGGCGGCGACGATTTCAGGCGGCAGCGCGAGGCTTTCCAGCAACGGCACGATGTAGACGCAGTTGGTCTCCAGCACCGCGCCATCGGTGAGGTCGATTTCGTGCAGCTTCAACTCATCGATGCGCTCGGCCACCGTCGCACCCGGTCCTGGCAGAAAACTCGCGCGCACGCGGTAGGCGATGTCACCAAGCCGCAGGTCGAGGCTCGCCGGCTGGATCTGGCTCTCGACGAATGGGTACGCCGGCAGAATGAGACCGGCATCCGCCATCGCCGCGATCATGCGGTCGGGCAGAATGCCATTGGCGTCGGGCGCAAGCGAAAACGGCACGTTAAGTCCTTCGGGATCGCTGACTGCCCCGCTGCAAAACCGCGATTTTACCGGTTATCCGATGGTTTACTTGACGGAAAGGCCGCAGCGGAATATCAGCACAACTTATCCCGTGGTGATTTGAGCCGGCCGGCTTGCAGCCACGTTAAATAAGTCGCTAAACAGGCCGGGGACCTCTGTGATCCCGGCTTGTGGAATTTTTTCCAGGCCGGTTTTTTTGTGGCCATTTTCAATGGCCGCTGGAGGTCACATGTCTGAACGCCGATGCGTCATCACCTAAGAATTACCGCCCCGAGACCAGGCTCGTGCATTCGGGCACGCTGCGCTCGCAATTCGGCGAAACTTCAGAGGCGTTGTTTCTGACGCAGGGGTTCGTCTACGACACCGCCGAACAATGCGAAGCGCGGTTCAAGGGCGAGGATCCCGGCTTTCTCTATTCGCGGTTTTCCAATCCCACCGTCTCGATGTTCGAGCGGCGCATGATCGAACTCGAGGGCGCAGAGGCCGGCCGCGCCGCCGCCACCGGCATGGCCGCGGTGACCACCGCGATCCTGGCGCCGCTGAAAGCGGGAGATCACGTCGTGGCCGCAAAGGCGATGTTCGGCTCCTGCCGCTACGTGGTGGAAGATCTGCTGCCGCGTTACGGCATTCAATCGACGCTGGTCGACGGCCTCAATCTCGATCAGTGGCGCAACGCAATGCGGCCGAATACCAGAACGTGTTTTCTTGAAAGCCCGACCAATCCCACGCTCGACGTTCTCGACATATCGGCCATTGCGCAGATCGCGCATGATGCCGGCGCGCGGCTGATCGTCGACAATGTGTTCGCGACGCCGCTGTGGCAGAGTCCGCTGACGCTGGGCGCCGACGTCGTGGTGTATTCCGCGACCAAGCACATCGACGGTCAGGGCCGCTGCCTCGGCGGCGTCATCCTGTCGTCGGAAAAATTCGTCGCCGAACACATTCACACCTTCCTGCGCCAGACCGGCCCGGCGATGTCGCCATTCAACGCCTGGGTGCTGTTGAAAGGCCTTGAGACGTTGGCAGTCCGCGTGCGCGCGCAGACCGAAACCGCTGGCGCCATCGCCGACACGCTGGCGCAGCATCCGAAAATATCAAAGCTGATCTATCCCGGCCGCGCCGATCATCCGCAGGCGACGATCGTAAAGAAGCAGATGCGCGCAGGATCGACGCTGGTGGCGTTCGAGGTCGCGGGCGGCAAGGCCGCGGCGTTCCGCTTTCTCAACGCGCTGAAGCTGTCGCGGATCTCTAACAATCTTGGCGACGCCAAGAGCCTCGTCACGCATCCGGCGACCACAACGCACCAGCGGCTGTCCCCCGAAGCCCGCGCCGAACTCGGCATCAGCGAGGGCTTTGTGCGATTCTCGGCCGGTCTCGAACATCGCGACGATCTGATCGAGGACATGATCGCGGCGCTGGAGAAGGTGTGAGGCTTCTCTTGCTACCTCTCCCCCTTGTGGGAGATGGCTGGCCGCATTGCGCCACGCCAATTTTGCTATACATGTATAGCACTTCCCCCGCATCAGGACCTTGTCATGCTTGCCCTTCGCCTTCCCCCCGACATCGAACAACGCCTTGATGCGCTCGCCAAAAAGACCGGCCGCAGCAAGAGCTACTATGCGCGCGAAGCGATCCTGCGCCAGATCGAGGACATCGAGGATCATTATTTGGCACGCCGCCGCAGTGCGCGCGGTGGTCCGCGCATCACGCTCGATGCAATGGAGCGCGATCTAGCACGGCGCACCAAAAGATAGAGGCGCACGCCGATGGCTGCCGTCTGGCGGGTCGAATTTGACCGCGCCGCCGCCCGCGAGCTGCGCAAGCTCGGCGCCGAGGCTGAGCGCCGCGTACTGGCCTATCTGCGCAGCCGCATCGCCGGCAGCGGCGATCCGCGTAGGCTGGGGCAGGCGTTGACCGGGGACCGGCAGGGTTTCTGGCGTTACCGGGTGGGTGATACGAATCGTCGCGGCAATCGAGGACGACCGTTTCGTGGTGCTAGTGGTGACGGTCGGCCACCGCCGCGAGGTCTATCGCTGAGGGTGGGCGAAAAGTTACATCGGCTTATAGGTTTTCACGTTCGCCGGCACGTTGATGCCGAGCTTGATCTGGCCGACCGACTTGATGATGTCGTCGCCCAGCAATTGCGCGAAGCAGGCATAACCCCAGTCGTTCATGTGCAATCCGTCCGCGGTAACGAACATATTGAAGTCCATCGCCCGGCCTTCGTGCCACTCGCGCATCACCTCGAAGCGCGGGAAGATACCGGTATGCCTGATGTCAGCGATCTTCCCCAGGAGCTGTACCATCTTGCCGGCGCTTTCGCCTTTTGCCGTGACCACCGGTGAATATTGCGGATCGACCAGCACCACATCGGCGCCCGCCTCCTGAATCCGCGCCACACCCTCGTCCACCAGCCTGCCGGTTTCCGCAGGATCCAGGTTGCGCAACACGGCGTTGGTCCCGACCTGCCAGATCACCAGATCGGGCTTCATATCGATCACCTCGGTCTGCAGCCGTTTCATCATCTCGGGCGCGTCGTCGCCGCCCTTGCCGCGCGTGACCACGGTGATATCGGCGCTCGGATATTGCCGGTGCAGCTGCGCCGCCAGGCGGTTCGGATAAGTAAACTCCGGTGAAGTCGTGCCGTATCCGTTGGTCGACGAGGAGCCGAACGCGACGATGACCACCGGCGCGCCCGCGACCAGCTTGCTCGCGACATGGGGCAACGATCCCGTCCGCTTGCGTCCGTCTTTCGGCGGGAGGCACGGCACGCGGCTGAAGATATCGCCCGCGGTTTTGGCGACCTCCTTCACCTTTTCGATCGCCTTGGAGGTCAGGCTCTTCTGAGCGGGATTAGCCGGATCGGCCGAAGCCACACTGCCCGCGCTCGCTGCGCCCGTTGTTGTTGCGGGGACCGGGGCCGGCGCGCTCTGCAAAGGCATCGATTGCTGGGCAGCCTGGGCCTCCGCGCGCGCCGGTGTCAATGATGTCAGCGTCAACACGCATCCCGCAAAAGCCGACAAGGCAAAAAATCTGATTCTGAAAAACGTGCCGCGAAAACTCATCAACGCTGTGTCCTCAATTCCCCTGGATTGATGTGGGCCGCGTCGATCACGAATGTCGATAGCGCGCGGCCCAGGCAGTCATGCACGCGTTTCGCCAAATCGAGACCATGAGAAGTGCTGAACAGGTCGAAATCGCCCTGTTCGTTCCAATGGCGCATCACGGCAAACCGGTCGAACAGCGGCACGTCATACTGCTGCGCTACCGCTCGCATATTATCTAGGTATGGAACCGCGGAAATCATCGTCTCGGTGCGCGGGCTATATTGCAAATTCATTAAAATTACGTCGGTTCCGGCCTTTTGCAATGCAGCAACGCCCGCCTCGACTGCGGCGTGAAAATCATCGATGTCCACCGAGCGAACCGCATCCACGGTGCCGGTTTGCCAGATTACCAGGGCCGGCTTCCTTTGCTCGACCCGGTTTTCGAAACCGGCGGCCGTCTCCTCCGCAGTCTTCTTCATCTGCAACTCGACCGTGACGTTAACCGATATCGTCGGCAGCTTGTCGCGAAGTATGGCTTCGAGACGCGCCGGATAGGCGCTGACGGCGGAAGTTTCGACCGTGGACGATCGGCTGCCGATGACGAGAATGTCCAGTCGCTGCCCGCCTTTGACCGCGTCCGAAACCTTCGGCAGTGAGCTTTCACTCGAGAGCAGATACGCCGGGACCTCGCAATTGGCGAAGGCGTCCTGCGCCCGCGCGGGCCCGATCGCCAAAACAGCGAACGCGAGGCCTAGAATGGCCTTCATGATCCCCCTCCCGCCAGATCAGCATCGCCGGTGCTTTTTACTCGCGCACCCTTTGCGGCTACTTGCTTGTACCACGAAAACACCCAGGCTGCCGTGGACATGATGATAATTCCGGAAATACTGATAACGAAGTGCATGCCGGCCCCGCCGGATACCTCAGCCAGCACAAAATGCCCAGCAAAGGCCAGAAACACCCCGAGGCAGAAAATTTCGAGCGAGTGCTGACCACAAAGGATTAGCGGCCGCAGCCAGGGAGACTTCAATCCAGGCCAATCCTTGTGCAGGAAACGCACAGTGATCGCAGCGAGCGCCAGAAAATGCGCGAAACGCAGTACATCAAGATCGGTTTTGTCGATCGGGTACATCCACTGCTCGATGCGGCGCGGCATCAGATGGTTCATCTGCGGAATGTACCAGGTGAGCGTGACCCAGAACGCCGCCAACAGATAAGCGACGCAAATCCATAGCGTGATCCGTGATGAAAGGATCCGCGACATGCGCCTGGCGCCGCCGAGCGCGCACCAGGCGCCGAATACGAACAACAGCTGCCAGGCAAACGGATTGAAGACCCACACGCCGTTGGGATACGCGGCCAGAGAGAGGTCGTACTCCCAGGTGAGCGCGTACAATACTACCGAAAGCGCCAGCGTGACGTCGGCTCGCCATTTCATCAACCATAGGATCGGCGGCAGAAAAAACATCAGCACGATGTAGAGCGGCAGCACATCCATATTGACCGGGCGGAATTTCAACAGCAGTGCCTGAACGATGGTGATATCGGGCTGCTTGAGAAAATCCAGAATCCCCATCTCTTCGGAGTAAAGCGGATTTTCGAAACTGGTGGCGACGTAGGATATTTCGGCGAGAAAGATCGTGAACAGGAACACATGTGCGACATAAATCTGCCAGACCCGCTTTAAGATGCGTGCGGTCGCCACCACGAAGCCTGACTCGATCATCGCACGGCCATAAACGAATGCCGCCGTGTAGCCCGAGATGAAAATGAATATTTCGGTGGCGTCGCTGAAACCGTAATTGCGGATCGTAAACCACGTCAGAATGTTGGGCGGCAGGTGATCGATGAAAATCAGCCAGAGCGCCAGACCGCGAAACAGGTCGAGGCGCAATTCGCGCTCCGCTCGCGCGACCGGAAAGGAAATGGCGACCGCGGACGCCGCTGGCACGGCATTCGCTGCGCTCTCCACCGTTGCGCGCGCGGCGGGTCCAGTTATTTGATCGGCAACAGAGGTCATAGGATCCCGGCTCGACTTTGCGGTAGCGCTGCGTTCACGCGGCGTGAACAATAGCATTGCGCGGAAGATTACAGGCAAATCGGCAATGCGGGGAGTATCGCCTGCGTAATTGTGAACTGTGTTGAAAGCACGATGAACGCTTCACCGGGCCAATGGCCGGTTGGTCGCGGCGACGCTTTTGCGGTATGATGCCGGCGTAATTGAAAGTTGCTCCGGATGTACCGCGCGGTTACCCGCCTGATCGAAGTTACCGTCGAACCGAACTTCCTTCCGGAACGTTCGTCGAGCGAGAAACGGGAGTATTACTGGTCCTACACCATCGTTATCACCAACTCCGGGAAGGAGACTGTCCAGCTGCAGACGCGTCATTGGGTCATCACCGACGCAGCGGGCCGCAAACAGGAGGTCCGCGGCGAGGGCGTGGTCGGCGAACAGCCGGTACTGGCTCCGGGCGAACGCTTCGAATACACCAGCCGCGTGCCGCTGCAGACTGCTTCGGGGGTCATGGCGGGCCGCTATCAGATGGTCACCGAAGGCGGCGAGCAGTTCGAGATCGACGTGCCCGCGTTTTCCCTAGACAGCCCGGACAGCAAACGGACGCTGAACTAGTTGGGACACGCAAAATCATCTCGACCGTCAACCCGCACCGCGCTGTCGGCTGCCGCAGCGGGCACGATCGTATCGAGCACGCTTACCGTACAAACATCGGGCGCGGGCTTTGTCGATCTCACCGCAGAGACGAAAACGTTCTTGCAGGATGCCTCCGCTCAGGAAGGTTTTGTGACGCTGTTCATCCGACACACCTCGGCGTCATTGACGATACAGGAAAATGCCGATCCGTCAGTGCTCGATGATCTGACGACGGCTCTGGACCGGCTTGCGCCGAAAGATGCCGGCTGGACCCATGACGCCGAAGGCCCCGACGATATGCCCGCCCATATCAAGACGATGCTGACGGCGACGACGCTGCAGATCCCGGTTCTGAATGGCAGACTGGCCCTCGGGACCTGGCAGGCGATCTATCTGATCGAGCATCGCCAGCAACCGCACCGACGCGAGATCGTGCTGCAGTTCGTGGGAGGCATCCGCTAAACGATCGCCAGGGAGCGGAGCCGATGCTGCATTGCACAATCGTGGATTAACCGCTTTGCCGCGCGGCAGCATTGGGTGCTTGCAACGAGGCGTTGGGCGGAGGACACTTGAATGGAAAATTCGTTCGCAGCCCGTCACAAAATGGTCGCGGATTGGCCGCAGCCGTATCGCCCGAAATCATGACTGCCCCTGTCACCACGCATCTTGTCATCGCCGACGACCATCCGCTTTTTCGCGACGCACTGCGACATGCGGTCGCGAGCGTATTGCCCTCAGCGAAAATCGATGAATCCGGTTCGTTCGACGAACTAACGGCGCTACTCGCACAGGCGTCTGACATCGATTTGATCTTGCTCGATCTGACGATGCCCGGAATAAGCGGCTTCTCTGGCCTGATTTATTTGCGTGCGCAGTATCCCGCGATTCCAGTCGTTATCGTATCGGCCAGTGACGACATTGGGACAATTCGTCGTTCGCTGGACTTTGGCGCGTCGGGATTCATTCCCAAACAATTCGGCGTTGACACGCTGCGGGACGCTATTTTGAAAGTCATGGATGGCGACGTCTGGATTCCGTCCGACGTCGACCTGTCCTCTGCCGACGATCCCGACATGACGCGGCTGCGCGATCGTTTGGTAACGCTCACGCCGCAGCAGGTGCGCGTGCTGATGATGCTGTCGGAGGGTCTGCTGAATAAGCAGATCGCTTACGAGCTCGGCGTTTCCGAAGCGACAATCAAGGCGCACGTCTCGGCGATCCTGCAGAAACTCAACGTCGAAAGCCGAACCCAGGCGGTTATTGCGGCCGCAAAGATTGCAGGCGGCGAATGGCGCCAGAGCGCCCCGTCGTCGCAGTAATCGCGCCTATTCCGCGGCGACCATTTGGCGGGTTCGCCATTGTCCGAGCAGGGCACGCAAGGAAGCCGGCCTTAGCGGTTTGCTGAGCACGGCGATTTTGTCTTGTTGCGCCGCGGTTCGGACGTGAGGGCTTCGATCGGCCGTGATCAGAATCGCCGGTATGCTTTCCCCAAAGCGGAGGCGAATATCCCGAATGGCCGCAATGCCGTTACCGCGATCAAGATGATAGTCGACCAGCAGGCCGGTGACGGATTCACCGGCTGCTCCGATCGCCTCGATCGCCGCATCCGGATCAGTCACCGCGATGACCTTAGCATCCCAGGACGTCAACAGCGTCCTCATGCCATCCAGAATCGCCGGATCGTTCTCGATACAAACAATAAGGGTGCCGCTCATCGGTGTCTTCGACAGCGGCGTAGCGCTGGTCACCGCCGCTGTGAAGGTAACGGTTGTCGCAATCGGAACCATGACCGAGAAAAATGAGCCACCGCTGACATTGGCGTCGAGCGCGATGCCGTGATTGAGCACGCGCGCGAGTCGCTCAACGATCGACAGTCCCAATCCAAGACCGCGCGCGATCCGGGCCCCCTGCTCCAATCGATGAAACTCCTTAAAGATTTCACCGCGCTTGAGAGGAGGAACACCAACGCCGGTGTCATAGATGCCTATCTGCAGCGATTGCCCGCGCCTTCGACAGCCGACCAGCACGCGGCCTTTCGGGGTGTATTTGATGGCGTTCGAAATCAGGTTTTGCAAAAGCCGGCGCAACAGCAGCCGATCGGACTCGACCGGCAACGAAGACGACACGAATACCAGATCAAGCCCCTTGGCGCGTGCCATCGGTGCAAATTCGATTTCGATCGAGCGCATCAAATCGCCAATCCGAAAGCTGGTAATCGACGTCGTCATCGCGCCGGCATCCAGGCGTGAAATATCCAGGAGCGCGCCAAGGATTTCTTCGATCGCTTCCAGGGAGTCATCGATGTTCTGGACGAGCCGCAAGTCCTCGCCGCCGCTTTGCCGTTCCACGAGGCTCGTCACATAAAGCCGCGCGGCATTCAGCGGCTGCAGGATGTCGTGGCTCGCCGCCGCCAGAAAGCGGGTCTTGGAGATATTTGCATCTTCCGCCGTGCTTTTCGCGCGCGCCAGTTCCGAATTGAGGCGGGTCAACTCCTCGGTGCGGTCGCGCACGCGCTTTTCAAGCGATGCATTGGCCCGCTCCAGTGCCTCCGCGGCCTCAAAACTCGGCGTAACATCGGAAAAGGTAATGACCAATCCGCCGCCCGGCATTCGATTGGTGCGAACCTCGATGACCAAATGACGGTCTGATATATGCTCGAGGTACGGTTCGCCTTCGGTCGTGTATGCATTCAGGCGCAGGTCCATGAGCGCTTCGCTGTCTCCGGACCCTGGCGAACCTGTAGCCCCCATGAATGCGAGGATTTCGCGCAGGGGAACCCCGATTTGCACAAGGTGTGTAGGCAAGGCGAGAATCTCGCCGAATTGCCGGTTGGAGCAGATCAGCTGCAAGTCGGTATCGAACACCGCGATGCCTTGCCGCACATGGTTCAGCGCGGTCTGAAACATCTCACGATTGAAATGCAGTGCCGCATGCGAGTCATCCAGGAGTTTAAGCGCTGCCTTGGCCGACACGGTACGCTTGCGCAGCAGCAGCGATATCACCAGACGCGATGACGCTGCACCGATCGAGGACGCGATCAGATGCTCTGCATGTTGCAGCAATTCGAAATCAGCAGGTGCCGCAGGTTCAAGATTGACGCGGTGGCTCGCTGCGAAAGCCTCGAACAATTCACGCGCACGTACGGGACCAAGATATTGCGCGACAGTATCCAGGACGTCCTGCGTCGTCACAGCGGCGCGCCAAAGCCGGAACGCCGGTGCCATTGGCGTGAGTTCATTCGGAACGAAGACTTCAGCTTGCAGCCGTTCAATAGACGAGGGCCGGCCCAACAGCGACACCACAACATAAGTCAGAATATTGAGCGAAAGGCTCCACAGTACGCCATGCATCAGCGGCGGTAGATCCGCGCCAAACAGGGCCTGCGGGCGCAGCGCTTCGATACCGAAGGGGCCATGCGCAAGCAGCAGCAACCCCGTGCTGTTTGTGTCCATGAAGCTTGGCAGAAACAGCGTGTAAAGCCACATCGCGAAGCCGACGAGCATGCCGCCGATCGCACCGGCCGCGGTACCGCGCCGCCAAGTCAGTCCACCGAAGAACGCCGGTGCAAACTGCGCAATCGCTGCGAAAGACAACAGGCCGATCGCAGCGAGCTGGGTGTTGCCCAAGGCGCGGTGGTAAAAGTACGCCATCATCATGATGGCAAAGATGGCGTAGCGGCGAACCTTGAGCAGGAAGATGCCGAAGTCCTTGCCGCCGGCCCGCGACTCCGGACTGCGCTTCAAAACAAGCGGCACGACGATATCGTTCGAAACCATGATCGATAGCGCGACGCACTCCACTATCACCATGGCGGTCGCCGCCGATAGCCCTCCGATGAATACGGCGACACTGAGCCATGCGGAGTTTGCCTGCATCGGCAGCGCCAGCACATACATATCGCTGTCGATGGCGCCGAACGGAAATGTGACGAGGCCCGCCAGCGCAATCGGGATCACGAACAGATTGATCGCGACCAGATAGAGCGGAAACAGCCAGCGGGCGCGCCCGACCTCGTCGTCGCTGGAGTTCTCCACGACGCTGACGTGAAACTGACGAGGCAGTAGCAGGATGGCGCAAAACGACAGCAGCACCATGGTCAGAAAACTACCCAGCGATGGCGTGTAGCCGATTGCCCGTACAGCCTCCGGGGTTTTCATCGCGCGTTCGATCAGTTCTACGGGGCCGAACATCCAGAAGGTGACGAATGCGCCCGCGGCGATAAACGCCACCAGCTTCACGATGGATTCGGTTGCGACGGCCAGCATCAAGCCGTGATGATGTTCGGTGGCGTCGGTTTGGCGCGTGCCAAACAGCACAGCGAATACCGCCATCGTCAGCGTCACGACGAGCGCAATGTCACCAACAATGGGGATGGCGGAGAAGGCCTGATCTTCGCTCAGGATCGTTTCGAGCGACGACGCCATAGCCTTCAGCTGCAGCGCGATGTAGGGCACCGATCCGACGATCGCGATCAGCGCGACCGTTGCGGCGACCGCCTGGCTCTTGCCGTAGCGCGCGGCGATGAAGTCCGCAATCGAAGTGATATTTTGTGATTTCGCCAGCTTGATCATGCGCCGCAGCAACGGTGTGCCAAACGCGATCATCAATATGGGACCGACGTAGATCGCTAGAAAATCGATGCTGGTGCGGGTAGCGAAGCCCACCGAGCCGAAAAACGTCCACGAGGTGCAGTAGATTGCCAGCGACAGGGGATAGATGAAGCCACTGGAACGGCTGCGATTGAGTGGCGACAGACGATCGCCGTAGCTAGCAACCAAAAACAAAAGGCCGATGTAGCCGAAGGCGGCGGCAATCACCCCCCAATCGTGCAGCATCGCGCTTGCTCCCTGGCGATATCACAGCACGCTTTTTCGGAGGCGCCCGCGTCGCATGTGAGTTTATAGGCTAATTGAGCCCGCAACGCATCCACGGAGCAATAGCTCGCCGCCCGGAGAGGTTACTCGGCCGCCAGCGATCGCTCCCGGAGCGGCAATTCGAGCCGCTCCCAGACCTGCAGCAACGCTTCCGCGAGCCGATCGATCAGCCCGTCGTCATGATAAGGCGAGGGCGTGATCCGCAAGCGCTCGGTGCCCTTGGCAACGGTCGGATAGTTGATCGGCTGAATGTAGATGCCGTGCTCCTGAAGAAGAATGTCGCAGGCCTGTTTGCAGCGATCGGGATCGCCGACAAAAAGCGGCACGATGTGCGTATCGCTCGACATCACCGGCAGACCCGCGGCGGTGAGGATGGCCTTCACGCGCGCTGCGCGATCTTGATGGCGTTCGCGTTCCCAGCTCGAAGTCTTCAGGTGCCGGATCGCCGCGGTCGCCGCCGAGCAGATTGCCGGCGGCAGCGAGGTCGTGAAGATGAAGCCCGGAGCATAGGACCGCACAGCGTCAATGATATCGACACTCCCGGCGATGTAACCGCCGAGGCATCCGAAGGCTTTTGCAAGCGTGCCTTCCAGGATATCGATGCGATGCATGACGCCGTCACGCTCGGCAATGCCGCCGCCGCGCGGACCGTACATACCGACCGCGTGGACTTCATCGACATAGGTCATCGCGCCGTAACGTTCGGCGAGATCGCAGATCTTCGCCAGCGGCGCGATGTCGCCATCCATTGAATAAAGGCTTTCGCAGACGATCATTTTGGGACGATCGGGTCCGGCGGCCCGCAGCAGTGCTTCGAGATGCGCCATGTCGCTGTGCCGGAATACCTGCCGCTCACAACCGGATTGGCGAATGCCTTCGATCATCGAATTGTGGTTGAGCGCGTCCGACAGGATCAAACAATCTGGTATGAGCTTGCCGATCGTCGCAATGCCGGTCTGGTTAGAGACGTAGCCGGACGTGAATAGCAGCGCGGCTTGCTTGCCATGAAGATCTGCCAGTTCGATCTCAAGCTGAACGAGCGGGTGATGCGTACCCGCAATATTGCGCGTGCCGCCGGCGCCGGTGCCGACCCTTGTCGCGGTCTCGATCATGGCTCCGACAACTTTCGGATGCTGCCCCATGCCGAGATAATCGTTGGAGCACCAGATCACGACATTGCGGGGCCCCTTGGAGGAATGCCAGGTCGCATGCGGAAACCGGCCGGCGATCCGCTCGAGATCGGCAAAAACGCGGTAACGCCGTTCGTCATGAAGGCGGTCGAGAGCGCTAGCGAAGAACTTGCTGTAATCCATCGTCGAACCCGCAATCGGAACCGTCGGCTGCGTCTTTTTAGAGCGTTTCCAGGTTTGATGTCGAGCCGCAATTATTCATCGCCAGCATCCAAAACCGGCATCTCAATGAAATGGATTCAAAATAAGCTTCTGTCGGTCAGGCAGCCTTGAAGCGCAGCACCCCGTCGGTCTCGTCGGGGGTCAGGCGCCCCTCGTTCAGCATGTAATTAACATGCGCAATCAGTTCGCCGGCGGCAAAGCCCATCTGGTGCACGTCCAGTACGTGCTTGTGAAACACCACCGGCACCAATTGCGCGGACGTCTTTGGCGACTGCCGACAGGCCTCCGCAATCAGCCCACAACGTTCTTCATGATGATCCGCAAGCTGCTTGATGCGGGTCTTCAATCCGTAGAACGGCACCCCGTGCCCAGGCAGGACGAGTACGTCGTACGGCAACGTGGTGGTGAGGCTCGCCAGGGAGGCAAGATATTCGCCGAGCGAATTCTGGCCGGGCTCTACCGCCCAGACGCTGACATTAGGCGAAATCTTGCTGAGGACCTGATCCGCGGACAGGAACAGCTTGTCCGCCGCGCAGTACAGCATCACCTGATCGAGGGCATGGCCGCCGCCGGTGATCACTCTGAAGCGGCGGGTGCCGATCGAGATTTCGTCGCCGTTCGAAATGCGCTGATAGGACGGAGGCAGCACGGATACCCGTTTCAGATAGTCCTGACCGCGACCGAGAAGCTTGTCAGTCAGAACTCTCATCCATGCCGTGGCGCCGGAAAAACAGCCGCTGCGCATTTCGTCGCTCCTCTGTGCCGCGGTTTTGATGGTAGATCGATTGCAGATATTCGACCTGCGACATCACAAGCGGACAGTTGAACCGCTCGACGATCCATCCCGCCAACCCGACGTGATCCGGATGGGAATGGGTTACGATCAGCCGCGTGATCTTGACGTGGGCGAGCGGACCTTCGAACAGCGTCGTCCACGCCGCAATCAATTCCTCATTGCCGAAGCCGGAATCGACCATGGTCCATCCGTCGTTGTCGGCGAGCAGATAGATGTTCACGTGGTTGAGGCGGAACGGCAGCTTGAGGCGGACCCACAGCACGCCGGGCATTACCTCGACCACCTGGTCCGGACCCGGATGATTCTCCCAGGGGTACCGCAGGCCATCGACAGGCGAACTGATAGGTTTGGTCGTTGAATGCATTTTTAGACCGCGATTTTCGCTATCGGCTTAGCGGTACACGCGGCGCGGCGCCAGCCGAAATTCATCGCTGATCCGGCGGAAACATCGCGCGCTTGCGGGCATGCCACGAAAAAGGCCGGCGCGAGGCCGGCCTTCCGTCTAGCGTTTAGATCAGACGCCGATCAATAGCGAGCGGCGACCGGACCACCCCAATTGAAGCGATAGTTCAGGCCCGCCTTGATGACGTGCTCTTCGTCACGATAGTTGCCGGTAGCCCCGGCCCCAAACGTCGTGCTGATGTTACGGTCGAAGTCGTAATACATGTACTCGACCTTGGCCGACCAATTCTGAGCGAACATGTATTCCAGACCGCCACCGAGGGTATAGCCGTCGCGGCTGCCGCGATTGAACCCAGCGACGGGAACGCCGCCGAATGTCATTGTATCGCGGCTGTCGGAATAAGCGTAACCGCCCTTGAAGTAGAGCATCGCCGGTCCCCAGGTGTAACCGAGACGGCCGGTAACGGAGCCGAGTTCGCGGCGGTCGCTGTTAAAACCGAAACCAGGTCCGACGAAGGTATTGTTGTTGTTGCTGTCGAGCCAGCTGTACTGACCTTCGACACCGAGCACCCAATTGGGGGCAAACTGGTAGTCGTAACCGACCTGCAAACCGCCGAGGAACCGGCCGTTGTTGTTGTTGGTGCCGCTACCGTCGGTGAATCCACCGGGTCCACCAAAGATATTGTTATTGTCGTTGAAGGCGCCACCGAGATGGCCGCCGATGTAGAAACCGGTCCAGTTGTAAACCGCAGCAGGAGCCACCATCGGCGCCTTGTTGTAGTACGTGCGGGCACCGAGATCGGCTGCAAGCGCTGGCGCAGTCGCGCCCATTGTGATGAGAGCGGCGCCGGCGAGTAGATACTTCTTCATTAGAATTCTCCAGATACTGATTCAGCAAAGCCGGACTGTCGGCTCCGTCATGACCAGTGCTTAGAAAAATTTTGAATAAAAAGCTGTCACCCATAGGTCACACAAAGACACAACCCACCCTATTCAAGAAGACGTGTTTATCGTGCCTAATAAAGCCATAATAACTTCTAAATGAATCCTTAATTCAGCAGCGGGAACTCTCGAATTTTACTGTTCTAGCGTTCCATAAGCGGCTCTGCTGCCTCATCACTAGGTCCGTTATAGTTCATTAACGTGCTGTAATCTTGCGGGTAAGAATTGGCATTTGTCCGTGAGGCTCGCAAAATATCCGGTTCTCGACGGGAATTTTCACGCGCAAGTAGACCGAAGATGCCATTCCTTTTGGTCAGCCGCCGGCGCGCCTCTCCTCACAAGAACACACCCCAAGCACCCAAAATGCTAAGACTCTAAGGCATCTTGACCTTTGGTTCCCGGTCCCAATTTCGCAACTGACCGAGAGCAGTCACAAAGCCCGTGACATCCCTGGCCGATTTAAGCGGGATGCAACCCTCGTCCAGATCACCGGCGATGCCGATTTTCTGAAACAATGGCATCACCGCTTCGACATAACCGATGAACTTGCAGTGCGCGAAGGCATCGGCGACGAAGTCGCGGGCCGTCAATTCCTGAAGCAGCGCGTTCATTCCGGCTTTTGCAGGAAGCAGCGCGACTGCATCGTAAAGCACCGATGGCCCCCCATCGATCATTTGATCGGCATCGATCCAGCTGCCATCGCTGGCCTTGGCGCCGGTAATCTTCGGCGCGATGATTTCGAATGTCGCGCCTTCCTTTGCCAATGCCTTCTTCAACGCGCTTAGAAGCGCGGCGTCGGCGCCGTCGGTAACGAGGATACCAAGCTTGCGGCCCTCAAAACGCTGCGGCCCGTTCGCGATGATGCTCAGTGCCGGAGAAGCCTCGAGATCCTGCCGCGTCGATACCGCCGCGTCTGCCGCCTTCGGCATCGTTTTCAAGCCAAGCGCGCCGCCGACCGTACCGGCCAATCCCTTATCGATGTTAAGAAGGTGAGAAACCATTCGTTCGCGAATTGCCGGCGTCTTCACCTTGCTCAATTCGAATGTGAGCGCTGCGGCGATGTGATCCTGCTCACTCGGGGACTGACTGATGAAGAACTGCCGCGCCTGGCTGTAATGATCCGCAAAACTCTCCGGCCGCAGCCGTTGCTTCTGGCCCTGTTCCGCGTCAGCAAAAGACGGGAAGCCTCGCGCTGGAGATTCGCGCGGTCCCGCGCCGAACGAGTTCGGTTGATAGTTGACGTGGCCGATCGGGTTGCGCATTGCCATATGACCGTCCTGCTGAAAATGATGGAACGGACATTTCGGCGCGTTGATCGGAAGGTGGGTGAAGTTCGGGCCTCCCAATCGCTTCAGCTGCGTGTCGAGATAAGAGAAGTTGCGGCCCTGCAGCAGCGGATCGTTCGAGAAGTCGATGCCGGGGGGCACGTTCTGCGTCATGAAGGCGACCTGCTCGGTCTCGGCAAAGAAATTATCTGGCATGCGGTCAAGCACAAGGCGTCCGACTGGGACCGGCGGCAGCACTTCTTCCGGGATGATTTTGGTCGGATCGAGTACGTCGAACTCGAAGCTGTCGGCAAAATCCTGATCGAATAACTGAAATTGCAGTTCCCATTCCGGGAAATTGCCGGTCTAAATCGCGGTCCATAGATCGCGGCGGTGGAAATCCGGATCGGCGCCATTGATCTTTACCGCTTCGTTCCACATCACGGACTGCAGGCCGAGTTTTGGCTTCCAGTGAAACTTGACGAAGGTCGACTGGCCCTTGGCGTTGATCAGGCGAAAGGTGTGGACGCCAAACCCTTCCATAAAACGTAACGATCGCGGAATCGCACGATCGGACATGATCCACATCACCATGTGCATGCTTTCGGGCGTCAGGCTGATGAAGTCCCAGAAATTATCGTGAGCCGTCTGAGCTTGCGGGAAGGCGCGGTCGGGTTCCTGCTTGGCTGCGTGAATGAGGTCCGGAAATTTGATGGCGTCCTGAATAAAGAACACCGGGATGTTGTTACCCACGATGTCCCAGTTTCCCTCCTGCGTGTACAGCTTCACCGCAAAGCCGCGCACATCTCGCGCGAGGTCGGCTGAGCCCTTGTTTCCTGCGACGGTGGAGAATCGAACGAATGCTGGTGTTCGCTCGTTGGCGCGCTGAAACAGATCGGCGCGGGTATATTTAGACAGCGGCTTGTAGTTTTCGAAAAATCCGTGCGCGCCATAGCCGCGGGCGTGAACGACGCGTTCCGGAATTCGCTCGTGGTCGAAATGGAAAATCTTCTCGCGGAAATGGAAATCTTCAATCAGCGTCGGCCCCCGCGGTCCGATCTTAAGCGTATTCTGATCGTCGGTGACCGGCCCGCCCTGCGCGGTGGTCAACACTGGCACATCGCCGGCAGCGATCTGGTGCAATTCGCCTCCATTTCCACGAACGAGCTTTTGATCGTGGATGGTTGCAGTCTTGCTGTTCGATCGCTTTGACGATTTTGCCATGCTAAATTCCTTTTTAGAAAACGCTGCCGCACGTGACGGCCGGGATTGCGAACGCAGGATGAAATGAAACGCGCCCGCAGAATGCGGGCGCGTTCAAATCTATCCGCTTACAAACTACTTCTTCAGGTTCTGCGCCATTTCAAGATGGTGCTTCAGCGCGGGAAGTGTCTTTCCGGCCCAATCCTTCAAGTCGGCATTATCGCCACCCTTGGCATAGCGTTCGAATAGCGACACCGCATCCTTATGCGCATCGACCTGCATCGAATCGAAATCCGAGCTGAAATCCTTGCCGTTCTCGCCCTTCAGCTTGTCGAGCTTGCTTTGATGCGAGCTGTCGAGCGATGTGGGTAAATCAGCCTTGACCTTGCCGCCGCTGACCATGGATTTCAGCTCGCTGCTAGTCTTGGTGTGATCGGTCACCATTTGCGACGCGAAAGATTTTTCGGCAGCGTTGCCCTTCTCCTGCCCGAGCTGGTTCGACTGGATTTCGAACATATCGCTGACGGCGACTTCCTTGACGAAGTCGGCGGTGGTCGGGCTGATGCCGAGCGTCGAATTGACGCCGGTTTTTTCGCCGACCGATTGCGCGAGGGCGGGACCTGCCAGAAGCACGCATCCCAGAGCGATCATTGAACGTTTCATAGTGGTGCTTTCCTTAGCTTGCAGCTTTGCGGTTGACACCTTTGCGAAGTGCAATGGTGTTTAGTTTGATGTTGGTGGCTTTTTCCTCGTTGAGATTGGTCGTGAGGAATCGCACGATGTCGTCGTGGCCTAGTTCTTCCGCCCACGCGATCAGCGTGCCGTAACGGGCGATCTCATAATGTTCGACCGCCTGAGCGTTCGCCACGATGGCGGCGTCAAGCACGGATTTGTCGTCGATCTCGCCGGCTGTTGAATTGGATTCCTTGATCAAGCCATCGATCGCCGGGCAATCGGTGCCCGAAGGCTTTTTCCCGAGCTTCTTGAAAACCTGATCTAGCCGCTCGATCTGCTTGTTGGTTTCCTCAAGATGCAATTTGAGGCCGGACGCGAGGTCGCGGTTGGTCGCCAGATCCATCATCTTGGGCAGCGCCTTGGTGATCTGGTGCTCGGCGTAGTAGATATCTTGCAGGCCATGCAGCAGCATGTCGTCCAGCGTTTTGATGTCTTTTGTAAAGAATCCCACGTCAAATCCTCCTTGTCTGAAAAGGAAATCCAGCCAGTTTCGCTCTCAACAATTTGGTAAGGACGAGGTTCCGAGAAGGGCAGGCTGATTTTATGTCGAAGACCGGACATTGGTTGAGGCCGACCCGGCGCGGATATCTCGAATCTTAAATGCAAGAACAATCGCCGAAAGCGAGGCACCTACGCCGTTCGCGATCACGATTACCCAATCGCCTTTCAACAGGCCGTAGGTGATCCAGAGCAGCAATCCCACCGTGAGCGCTATAAGCATCTTCAGCGATAGATCCGACGTCGATCCCGGCGGCCAGGCTTTCTGAACCTGCGGGACATACGAGAGCGACGTTAGCACAGCCGCACAGCCGCCGATCCACGGCATAATTGTTTGCATCATCGTCAGGCAACCTCTCCATCAATCAGTCGAATCGCCATTATTTGGCGCCAGCAGCAGCTTCAATTGAGCGGCATCGAATGGAGCCGCGCTCTTCTGATCGTTGTCGAAATAAACGAACACGTCACATCCCTGCTTCTTCCAAGACTTGATGTGTTTGGCCCACTCTCGCAGCGTCTCGGCGCCATAGTGTCCCTTGTATCGTCCTCCCGGCCCGTGACCGCGAACGTAAACGAAATCGGCGGTTCGCTTCCAAGGCGCCGGCGCATCATGATGATCGGACAGGCAAAGCGAGATATTTTTGTCGCGCAGCAGCTTCATTACGCGCGGCGCATACCAGCTCGAATGCCGGAATTCGAAACTGTATCGGCGCTTGTTAGAAAGCAGCTTTAGAAATGATGCAAGACGCTCGACATTGATTTGAAAATTGGGCGGCAATTGAAAAAGGACCGGTCCGGCTTTTTCGCTCAGCAGCGACAAACGATTTTCCAGCAGTTCGAGGCTGTTGACTGAATTTTCGGAGAGCCGTTTCCAATGCGTAATAAATTTCGAGGCTTTCCAAGCAAAGATGAAATCCTTGCCGGTCTCCTCTCGCCAAGCGCGCACCGCTTCCGGATTCGGCGTCCGATAGAAAACTCCATTAAGCTCGGCGGTCGGGAACTGGCTGGCGTAGTATTGCAGCTGGCTCTTGATCGGCAGGCCCGGCGGAAAGAACGGGCCACGCCACAATTCGTAATGCCATCCTGACGTCCCAATCAGAACGCGTGCCATTTTGCGCTTACGGCTTGATGACCACTTTGATGCAGCCGTCCTTCTTGTCGCGGAACGTCTTGTAAAGCTCCGGACCTTCTTCGAGCGTCGCGCGGTGCGTGATGACAAAGGATGGATCGATATCGCCCTTTTCGATCCGAGCCAGCAGCTGCGGCAAGTAATGCTGCACGGGCGTCTGGGCCATCCGGAACGTAAGCCCGCGATTGATGGCCGATCCCATCGGAATCTTGTCGACAAACCCGCCATAGACGCCGACGATCGATACCGTGCCGAAGTTGCGGCAGCAATAAATCGCCTGGCGCAGCACATGCGGGCGATCCGTTCCCATGAACGTGGCGACTTTCGCCCGGTCGATCACCGCATCGAAGCCCGACATCGTGTCGGGCTCGGTGCCGACTGCGTCGATACAGGCATCGGCGCCGCGGCCGGCGGTCATCTCCTGAATGCGGTCGTAGATATCCTCTTTACGAAAATCGAGCGTGACCGCGCCCGCCTTCTGCGCCAGTGCTAGCCGTTCGGGAACAGTGTCGATGGCGATGACGCGTTCCGCGCCGAGCAGGAAAGCGCTACGGATCGCGAATTGCCCGACGGGGCCGCAGCCCCAGATCGCAACGGTTTCCCCGCCTTTCAGGTTGCAAAACTCAGCGGCCATATAGCCGGTCGGAAAGATGTCGGACAGGAACAGAACCTGTTCGTCGCTGAGGCCTTGCGGCACCTTGATGGGCCCAACATCGGCATAGGGTACACGCAGATACTCGGCCTGACCGCCGGCGAAGCCACCCAACAGATGCGAATATCCGAACAAGCCGGCCGGCGAATGACCCCATAGCTTCTCTGCGACCTTGGCGTTGGGATTGGACCGCTCGCAGCCGGAGTAGAAACCTCGCGTGCAGAAGAAGCATTGGCCACAGGAAATCGTAAATGGTACCACAACGCGGTCGCCGACCTTGAGCGCCTTATTTTCCGAGCCGACCTCGACCACCTCGCCCATGGTCTCGTGGCCGAGCACGTCGCCGGATTTCATGCCCGGAATCACTCCATCGAAGATATGGAGATCGGAGCCACAGATCGCGCAGGCGGTGACTTTGATGATCGCATCTCTGCCATCCTCAATCTTCGGATCGGGAACGGTATCACAGCGAATGTCGCTTTTGCCGTGCCATGTGAGCGCTTTCATCGTTTCCTCCGGGCTGGACCGGATGATGAAAGTCAGAACGCCATGACTGGTTCCCAGCTTCAGGAAATGCGAGGTTTTGCCTGACGCAGAACTATCCCGCCTCAAAGCTCGTATCTGCTGTGTTTCTCTCGCACCCGCCGGACAAATGACCGGCGCTCTGGTACTAAGCGGAACATGACAACAATTGGCAGCGAAGCGTTTTACAGCAGCATTCCCGTTTTCCACGGCTTCGGCAAGCTGATGGACCCGGCGCTTTATTCGCCGCTGCCAGATGACTGGACCATCGGCATCGCCGACGTCGTGGAATCGACCAAGGCGATCGCGGAAAAACGCTACAAAGCGGTCAACATGGCCGGCGCGGCTGTCATCGCATCCGTAACCAATGCACTGGAAGGCCGCGAATTCCCATTCGTGTTCGGCGGCGACGGAGCGAGCTTCGCGATTGCTCCCGACGATCTTGAACTCGCGCGTGGTGCGTTGGCCGCTACCGCCGCTTGGGTACACGAAGCGCTCAACCTTGTCCTGCGGGTTGCCCTGGTGCCTGTTGCCGAGGTTCGCGCAAAGGGCCTAGATGTTTGCGTCGCACGCTTCGCGCCGTCGCCCAATCTCTCCTACGCGATGTTCTCCGGCGGAGGATTGGGTTGGGCCGAAGCCGCTATGAAGCGCGGCGAATTTGCCGTGCCGATCGCGCCGCCCGGCACCGAGCCCGATCTCACCGGACTGTCCTGCCGGTTCGAGGAAATTCCATCCGTTCGGGGCCTCATTCTATCCGTGCTTATCGTCCCGGCAGCGGAGGCCAATCCTGCAGCCTTCCGCAAACTGATCGAAGACATTGTCGCGCTTACCGAACGCACTCCCGAGGCCGGGCGGCCGGTGCCGCCGGGCGGCCCGCCGCTTCGCTGGCCACCGGCGGGTGTTGAGTTCGAAGCGCGCGCGCGCCGCGGTGGCGCGCTGTTCGTTCGGCGTATCAAGGTGCTGGCACACACGCTGTTCGCTTATCTGGTCATGCGTTTCGGCATCAGCGTCGGCGGCTTTGTGCCGAAGACTTACGTGCAGCAGGTGGTGGAGAATTCCGATTTCCGCAAATACGATGACGGGCTTCGGATGATTCTGGATTGCACGCCTCAACTCGAGCAAGCGTTAGCGGAGCGGCTCGCCGCATCCGCCGCTAAAGGCATCATTCGGTATGGCCTGCACCGCCAGGATGCCGCGATGATGACGTGCTTCACGCCTTCGGCACTTCGCAGCGACCACGTTCATTTCATCGACGGCGCGCGCGGCGGATATGCCTCTGCCGCAACGGCGCTGAAAACGGCTATGTCCGTCGCACCCACGGCGTGATTTTTACCGCAAAGGCGGTAGCGGTGCCGTAAATCACCATCGCGGCGGCCACCAGCGTGAACATCGCGGACGCTCCGGCGTTGATCCGCAAAATTAACCAGACGCCGACGGCAACAACGGCAAGGCGAAGCGTCCCTGCCAGCACCGGTCCCCAGACTTTCGCCGCGCCTTGCGATGCGAAATACAGCGTCAGTCCCGCTCCAAAAAAGCCGTAGGCCGGCCCGGCATGACTGAAGTATTTGGCGGCCTCTCGGGTTATGGTGGGATCGCTGGTAAAAAGCGCGATCCAGATTTCCGGCCAGATCGCGATGCATACGCCGATGATGCCGATGACGACTCCCGAGGCTGCCGCGCTGATCCAGGCCACGCGGCGGGCGCGGTGCACCAGCCCCGCGCCGATCGCCATACCAATCATTGGCACGGCGGCGACGCCGACCGCGAAGGCGATCGGGATCAGCATGAACTCAAGCCGCGCGCCGATGCCGTAACCGGCGAGTGTCGCATTTCCAAATCCGGCAAGTCCGCCGGTGAAGATCAGGATGGCTAGCACCGTTTGCAACGACGCGATCGACGACACCGCGCCGACGCGAAGGATGTCGTTGAACATTGCGCGACGGAACTTGAACGCCGACCACGCCAGCGGAAGGCGGCTGCGTCCGCTCAACAGATGCCAGCCAAGATAGAACGTGCCGATGGTGGCGGATACTACCTGTCCCGATGCGACGCCACCCATGCCCAGCCTCGGCAATCCCGCCAGGCCCAGTCCCAGCGCGCCCCCAACGGCAACCTGGATCACCGCGGTCACGATCAGCACCATTGACGGCGTACGCATGTCGCCTGTGCCGCGCAGCACCGATGCCAGGGTATTGATCATCCAGATGCTGATCGAGCCGGCGAACAGCACATGCGAGAAGATTGCCGCCTCTTCCAGCACGGCCCCGCGACCGCCAAGAAGTTCGAACAAGCTGCGGCCGAATACTTCCATCAGCAAAAGGAACATCAGACCACCGCAAAGGCCAATCAGCGCCGCGTGCCAACCAAGATCTGCTGCGCGTTCGCGGTCTCCCGCACCCATCGCGCGACTTATCGCGGAGGAGACACCACCGCCCATCGCGCCTGCAGACATGGTCTGCGACATCATTGCGAATGGAAACACCAGGGCGATGCCGGCAAGCGGAGCCGCGCCGAGACGCCCGACATACGCCGTTTCGAAGACCGCGACGAGCGCCGTAAAGACCATCGCGAGCGCATTGGCGAACGCCAGCCGCCCCAGCGTCAGCAGGATCGGACCGGAGATCAGCGGCGAGACAGCCGGCGTGGGCGGCGGGTGGGGCGGAAGCTGGAGGTTCATTCAAAGGTCCCGCCAAATCGTTTGTAGAATGACGGACATCCTATAAAGGATCGCGGATTAGACCGCCATGCCGGCGGCCAAATAAATCACCACGGCAATCCGCACAGGTCGATAATGCCACGCCTCGGCGAGCGCTTAAGGTCGAACACGAATGGTTTCATCGCCGTGAATGGCACCCGTCCTGCCGGCTGTTCGCAATAGAGTTCGCCGGTGAAGGCGTGCCAGCCCCGCGCTTCATAGAAGCCTTCGTTGTGCGGCTCGCATACCAGCAGCACGAACTGCACATCCTGCCGGTCGCGCATCGTCTGTATCGCGGCATCCAGCGCAACGCTGGCATAGCCGCGGCGGCGTTGATCGGGGTGGGTTGAGACCCCGCCGACCCCACCGATGTGCATCTTCAGGCCGTTCCAAGTAACCATCCGAAAGTAGAGGCCGGCATGGCAGACAATGCCGTCGTCGGGCGTCTCCAGCAGCACCCGCAGATCGGGATTCGCCCAGCGAATTTCCTTGAACGGGCTCTGGCCCCAGACGACATCAAATAGCGGTTCGACGTCCAGCCAAGACTGGTCTCCGTTGCGAATTTCTATCTCGATGCCCATCGTCGCTTGTATCCCTGGTAACGCGCATCCCTGCGCGCAATGCAGTGTGTTCATACGCGCAGCGCGGGTAGTAAGTCATCGGCCGAAGTGGCAAGGTGAGCAAAATTACTGACGGCAAGGTTCTACCCATGACCGCAGCGCAACTAAACTCATTCCAGCGGTGGTCAATTCTGGCCGGCGCGGCTGTGCTGCTAAGCCTGGCGATGGGCATGCGGCAGAGCTTTGGCCTGTTTCAGCCCGCGATCATCCACGATATCGAAATCACCACGGCGGACTTCTCGCTGGCGACCGCGTTGCAGAATGTGGTCTGGGGCATCTCCCAGCCCGTGGTGGGCGTCCTGGCCGACCGTTTCGGCGCCCGATACGTGATGCTTGCCGGCGTGCTGATCTATGCTGCCGGCCTTGTCGTCATGATGATTGCAACCTCCGCTCTCATCTTCACGATCGGCGCGGGCCTGTGCATCGGCCTCGCTCTGTCGTGCACCGCATCGAGCATGACGATGACGGTAACCTCTCGCACCGTTTCGGCTGCAAAGCGCAGCGTCGCGATGGGCGCGGTCTCAGCGGCCGGCTCGCTCGGATTGGTGATCGCTTCGCCGTTGGCGCAGACGCTGATTTCGACGGCGGGCTGGCAGGTCGCGCTGATCGGCTTTCTCGGCCTTGTCGCGGTGATGCTACCGGCGGCATTTTTCGCCGGCCGCGCCGATGAGATCGAGATCGAGAAGTCCACTGACACCGAGCAGTCGATCGGCGCGGTGGTGCAATCCGCACTCGGGCATTCCGGATTTGTGGTGATGGCCACGGCATTTTTCGTATGCGGTTTGCAATTGGTGTTCATCACCACCCATTTGCCGAACTATCTGGCGATATGCGGGCTCGATCCATCGCTCGGCGCCAAGGCGCTCGCCATTATCGGGCTGTTCAACGTGATCGGCTCCTACACCTTCGGCTGGCTCGGCGGCCGGTATCCGAAACAGATTCTGCTTGGCGGCATTTATGTTGTGCGCTCGCTCGCAATCGCCGCCTACTTCTCGTTCCCCGCGTCACCAGCGTCTACCATGGTATTCGCCGCGGTGATGGGATCGCTCTGGCTCGGCGTGGTGCCGCTCGTCAACGGATTGGTGGCGCAGCTGTTCGGGTTGCGCTTCATGGCGACCCTGACCGGTATCGCGTTCCTCAGCCATCAGGCCGGATCATTTATGGGCGCGTGGGGCGGCGGTTTGATCTACGATCGGCTCGGCAGCTACGATCGGGCGTGGCAAGCAGCGGTCCTGATTGGGTTGATCGCCGGGACGTTCCAGATGCTGATGAATGTGCGGCCGCCCCAGCCCCGAGCAGCGCTGAACGGCGCGATTGCCGGCGCGGTTTGAACGCACAGATTGCTGTATTTAACGTAGGCCGAAACTACTATAAGCTTGCCACCCATCGTCTCCTACCATTGTGAGTATCTCTCATGACTTTCACGCTTCCGCCTCTGCCTTATGCCTACGACGCTCTTGCGCCGCACATGTCCAAGGAAACTCTGGAATTCCATCACGACAAACATCATCAGGCCTACGTCACCAACGGCAACAACGCGATCAAAGGCACCGAATTTGAAGGCAAGCCTCTTGAGGAGATCGTCAAGAGTTCATTCGGCAAGAACCCCGCGGTGTTCAACAACGCCGGCCAGCACTTCAACCATCTGCATTTCTGGAACTGGATGAAGCCCAATGGCGGAGGCGCCAAATTGCCAGGCGCGCTCGACAAGAAGATTACCGAGGACCTCGGCGGTCTCGAGAAATTCAAAACCGATTTCGCAGCGGCCGGTGTCGGCCAGTTCGGTTCGGGCTGGGCCTGGCTATCCGTTAAGAACGGCAAGCTCGAAATCTCGAAAACGGCGAATGGCGAAAGCCCGCTGGTGCATGGCGCCACGCCAATTCTCGGCGTCGATGTCTGGGAACACTCGTACTACATCGATTATCGCAACCGCCGCCCGGATTATCTCAAGGCGTTTGTCGACCACCTAGTGAACTGGGAATATGTCGAACAGCTTTATTCGAAAGCCGTCTGACGCTTTCATAGCGAGCAGGAGGGCGGTAGCTTCGGTTGCCGCCCTTCTTTTTTAAGAGACGTAGAAAACGCATGAACTATCTTCTGGTTTTCGTCGGCGGTGGCATCGGGGCATCGCTGCGCCACACCATCAACATATTCTGTGCGCGATGCATGGGGACCGGATTTCCCTACGGCACATTCATCATCAACATCACCGGCTCCACCGTGATGGGATTGATCGCAGGTTACCTCACCTTCAAAGGCGAGGCTTCGCAGCCGTGGCGGCTGTTTCTGATGACCGGCATCCTCGGCGGTTACACCACATTCTCGGCATTTTCGCTGGATGCAGCCCTGCTCTATGAGCGCAGCGAGATTGGGCTCGCACTATTTTATGTATTGGGATCGGTGGCATTCTCGATTGCGGGACTTTTCGCCGGCCTCGCGCTGGTTCGTCATCTGACTTAGAAATCGGATTTCATTGTCAGCACCCTTTTCAAACGGCGAGACCAACGCCTGCGCTACTGCGCAGTCCGAACTGCCTGCTAAACCCAAGCGCAAGCCGACCGGCTGGTCGATGATCGTGATCGCGGCGCTTGTCGTCATCAGCGCGGCGCTGGTCTATCGCCGCGACGGCGCCGACGGCGTGCTGGAAATCCTGACGCACGATCTTGCGCTGTTCGGTGGCATTCTGCCACGCGTGCTGGCGGGGTGTCTGCTCGGCGCTTTCATCGCGGAGATCCTGCCCCACGAGAAAGTATCACGTTCGCTAGGGCCGGAATCCGGATTGAAGGGACTGCTGATCGGCACCGCATTCGGCGCGATCCTGCCGGGCGGTCCATTTACCGCTTATCCAGTGGCGAGCGCGCTGCTGACCGTCGGCGCCGATTTCGGCGCCACCATCGCCATGGTCGTGAGCTGGACGCTGATCGGATATGGCCGCGCGGTTGCCTGGGAATTGCCGATCATGGGAACGGATTTCACGGTGTGGCGCATCGTGATTTCGCTGCCATTGCCTGTTCTTGCCGGCGCGCTCGGGCGTTTCGTTTACGTGCGGATGTATCCCCGGAGCGTGCCATGAGCACGCTGATTATCGACATCATCCTGTGGGGCTCGGTCGCGGCCCTCGGCTTCATCGCCTGGCAGCGCGGCAGACTGGTTCTCACGGCGGCGGCGCGCGAAGGCACGATGGACTTCATCAACATCGTGCCGCGCATTGCGCTCGGCGTGATCGGCTCAGGATACATCGCCGCGGTCATTCCCTCCGAAATCATCACGGGTTGGCTTGGGCCGAACAGTGGCTGGCTGGGTGTGCTCACCGCCGTGATCGCAGGGGCCGCGACGCCGGGCGGGCCGGTGATCGGATTTTCGATCGGCGCGGTGGCGTTGAAGAGCGGCGGCGGATCCCCGCAGGTGATTGCCTATGTCGTCGCCTGGGCGCTTTTTGCGTTTCAGCGGCTAATCTTGTGGGAAATTCCGTTTATGCCGGCACGATTCGTGTGGTTTCGCGCCGCCGTGTCGCTGCCGTTTCCCTTTTTGGCGGCAGCCATATCAATGGCAATCGGGCGGCCTTGAGCCGCCGCCGATGGACACCACTTATGTTATAATATAACATTTGTTATGCTTCATACCCATTCCCACGATCATGCCCATCACAGCCACGATCCTTCGTCGCCGCATCCGGCACAGCCGCTGGCGTGGTCGATCCTGCGCATGACGGTGCTATCGCGGCTCGCTGCGGCTCTCATGGTGAGCGCCGGATTGTGGGCGGTGGTTCTGCTGGCGATGAGGTGAGCATGCCGGCCCAACTGCAATTCCGCGACGTCACGCTGGGCTATGATCGCCATCCTGCCGTGCATCATCTCAATGGAGAGATCGCATCCGGCGCGTTGATCGCGGTCGTCGGCCCTAACGGCGCCGGCAAGTCGACGCTGTTTCGCGGCATCGTCGGAATCCTGAAGCCGCTCGCGGGCTCGATCGGATTGGGCGACCTCGACGCTCGCAATATCGCCTACCTACCCCAAGCCGTAGACATCGACCGCAGTTTTCCGATTTCGGTGTTCGATTTCGTCGGCACCGGATTTTGGCGCAGCATCGGACTTTTCGGCGGCGTCGGAAAATCCGCGCAAACCAAAATCGCGCATGCGCTCGCCGCGGTGGGACTAAGCGGCTTCGAGAACCGAACCATCGGCACGTTGTCCGGCGGACAGATGCAGCGTCTGCTGTTTGCGCGGGTGCTGCTGCAGGACGCACGAATGATCGTGCTGGACGAGCCCTTCAACGCCATCGATACCAACACATCGGCTGATCTGTTGGCTTTGGTGCGGAAATGGCATGGCGAGAAACGTACCGTGCTGGCGGCGCTCCACGATATGGATCTTGTGCGCGCCAATTTCCCCGAGACTTTGCTGCTTGCCCGCACGCCGGTCGCATGGGGCTCAACCGCGCAGGTGCTGACCGCGGAAAATCTGCTGGCAGCGCGGCGGATGTGCGAGGCGTTCGACGACCGCGCCGGACTTTGCGTCGATGCGATCCCGCCACGCGCGGCATGAACAACCCATGATTTACGACGCGTTGATCGCACCGTTCGCGGAGCAGGAATTCATGCGGCGCGGCCTTGCGAGCGTCATCGTACTCGCGTTCGGCGTGGCTCCGGTGGGTGTATTCCTGATGCTGCGCCGGATGAGCCTGATGGGAGATGCGATGTCGCATGCGATTCTCCCGGGTGTCGCAGCGGGCTTCTTGCTGTCGGGTCTCAATCGCTTCGCCATGTCGATCGGCGGATTGATTGCCGGTCTGGTGGTCGCAGTGCTGTCCGGCGTGGTCGCGCGATCCACCGAAATGAAAGAAGATGCATCGCTGGCAGTATTCTATCTGGTTTCGCTGGCGCTGGGCGTCGTCATCGTCTCGGCCCACGGCACCACTCTCGATCTTCTGGAAATCCTGTTCGGCAACATACAGGCACTCGATCAGCCGGGACTGACGCTGATTGCTTTCAACACCACGCTAACGCTTATTGTGTTGGCGGTGATCTATCGTCCGCTGGTGATCGAGTGCGTCGATCCGCTGTTTCTGCGTACCATGGGCCGTGCCGGCGTCGCGGCGCATCTCGCTTTTCTCGCACTGGTGGTCGTCAATCTCATCAGCGCTTTTCATGCGCTCGGCACGCTTCTTGCCGTTGGTTTGATGATTCTGCCCGCGGCCATCGCTCGGTTCTGGTCTCGCGACATTTCGGGAATCATCCTAATTGCCATCCTGAACGCGGTCGTGTCGGGATATTTCGGCCTGCTTGCTTCCTTTCATATGAAAGTAGCGGCCGGACCTGCGATCGTCCTCGTCGCCGGGACGCTCTATTTTCTCTCGCTATTCGTTGGTCCGGCCGGAGGCGTGTTGCGGCGTGCGGTCTCGCGCGGCCACCTGGAAGCCTGAAACCCGACTAGCGCCACTTACATTGATACCGCAAAGCACAATATAAGGCGTGCATCCGTTGCTTCTTTCGGAGTTGTCATGCCTGAACCTGGTTCTCAGAAAATTCCCGTAACAGTGCTGACCGGCTATCTCGGCGCCGGAAAGACCACGCTCTTGAACCGGATCCTGTCCGAAAACCACGGGAAGAAATACGCTGTCATCGTCAATGAGTTCGGTGAGATCGGCATCGACAACGATCTGATCATCGGCGCCGACGAAGAAGTGTTCGAGATGAACAATGGCTGCGTCTGCTGCACGGTGCGTGGCGATCTGGTGCGGATTCTCGAAGGGCTGATGAAGCGCAAAGGCAAGTTCGACGCCATCATTGTCGAGACCACAGGGCTCGCCGATCCGGCGCCGGTGGCGCAGACTTTCTTTGTCGACGAGGACGTGCAGAAGCATGCGCGGCTCGACGCGGTGGTGACCGTAGCCGACGCCAAATGGCTGAGCGATCGCCTCAAGGACGCCCCGGAAGCCAAGAACCAGATCGCGTTCGCCGACGTCATCGTGCTCAACAAGACTGATCTTGTCTCCAAGGCCGAACTGGCCGAAGTCGAAGCGCGGATTCGCGCGATCAACCCCTATGCGACTTTGCACAAGACCGAACGCGCGCAGGTTAAACTGTCAGACGTGCTGGAGCGCGGCGCGTTCGATCTTGATCGCATTCTGGAAATCGAGCCGGAATTTCTCGACGCGGGCGACGATGATCACGATCATCATCATGACCACGACCATCACGATCACGGCCATAGCCATGGCGGGCTGAAGCATTATCATGACGAGGATATGCAATCGCTGTCGTTGCGCTCCAGCAAGCCCCTCGACGCCACCAAATTCATGCCGTGGCTTCAGCAGCTCGTTGCCAGCGAGGGCCAGAAGATTCTGCGCTCGAAGGGCATCCTCGCCTTTACCGGCGATGATGACCGTTACGTGTTTCAGGGCGTGCACATGATGCTGGAAGGCGATCATCAACGCGCTTGGAAAGACGGGGAGCCGCGTGAGAGCCGGCTGGTCTTCATCGGCCGCGAGCTTCCGGAGCAGATGATCCGCGACGGCTTTGAGAATTGCATCGCCGCGTGACCTTTCCTCGCCTCTCCCCTTGTGGGAGAGGGTGGCGAGCATCGAACAGGATGCGAGCCGGGTGAGGGGGCTCGACCCACTGATTAGCCAGCCCCCTCACCCGCCTTCGATGCTTCGCATCTCAGGCACCCTCTCCCACGAGGGGAGAGGGAAGAGCCAACGACAACCCCATATGAATTCAGATGTCCTCGATGTCCCTTAACGAACCCCTCTCCATCATCTCGGTCACCGACCGCGTGCGGCAGGTTGCCATCGGCGCGCCGGTTACCGCCGTGCATTTTCTCGGCGACAACGCCGCCTTTATATGCGCCGAGGAAAATGTCGTCTTGGTCGATCCGCAGGGCGAATTGTCACCCGTTGCGGCTCACGGCGGCGGCATCCTTTGCGTCGCTTCTGACGACAAACGCATCGTGATGGGCGGGGATGATGGAAAAGTGGTCGCTCTCGACGCTAAGGGCGCCGTCGCGACGCTCGCCACCGACCCAAAGCGGCGCTGGATCGATTGCGTCGCGCTTCACCCCGACGGCACGGTGGCGTGGTCGGCCGGCAAGACGGCGTTCGTGCGCAGCGCAAAGGGCGACGAGAAATCGTTCGACGCACCATCCACGGTTGGCGGGCTGGCGTTCGCGCCGAAGGGACTTCGGCTGGCGATCGCGCATTACAACGGCGTGACGCTATGGTTCCCCAACATGGCGGCCAAGCCCGAGTTGCTCGAATGGGCGGGCTCGCATCTCGGCGTTATCTTCAGCCCTGACAACAAGTTCCTCATCACAGCGATGCACGAGCCGGCGCTGCATGGCTGGCGCCTTGCGGATAACCGACACATGCGGATGACCGGGTACCCCGGCCGCGTCCGTTCGCTGTCATGGAGCGCCGGCGGAAAATCGCTGGCAACTTCGGGCGCCGACACCGTGATCATGTGGCCGTTCGCGAGCAAGGACGGGCCGATGGGAAAGGAACCGACGATGCTGGCGCCGCTGCAGGCCCGCGTCAGCGCGGTCGCCTGCCATCCGAAGCAGGACATTCTCGCCACCGGCTACAGCGACGGCACTGTCCTGATGGTGCGGCTGAACGACGGCGCCGAAATTCTGGTGCGGCGCAACGGTGGCGATGCGGTTTCGGGACTCGCCTGGAACCCCGCTGGCACAACGCTGGCATTTGTGGCCGAAAACGGTGAAGCGGGGCTGCTGGACCTTTAGCATGCAGATATGAGGGAACAATGCCTCCGCGGAGCCGTTAAATCCTGAATAAAATCAGGGTGACGTTATGACACCGATCGACAGGAAGCGCGTTTACAGGAGAGAGTTGCTGCTCGCGAGCGTCATCGTCGCCGGCGGTCTTGTGGTGACGAGCCTGTCGCTGGCTCAGCTCGCGACGCATCAACCGCAATTTGGCCAGCCAACGCAGCATGCCCAGATGGCGCAGGCGACCCAGCCGCTGCAGTCGACGCCTGGCGCCGAGACTAAGCCCTCGGCTCCCGACCCGTTGAAGACGACAGGCTCGCGGCCGGCCGAGGTCGCCCCACAACCTGCGCGTCCCGATCCTGACGCGCAAGCCACCGGAGCAAAGCCTGCCCTGCCGGCGGCTCCGGCCGAGAAAACCGCCGCGCCAATCAACGCGAAGTGACAACCCTGTCATTGCGAGGAGCGAAGCGACGAAGCAATCCAGTCTTACTTTGAAGCTTCTAGATTGCTTCGCTGCGCTCGCAATGACGATCAGCGCACCAGCACGTTTCGAAACTGCCAGGGATCGCTGGTGTCGATGTCTTCCGGGAATAACCCGGGGCGATCGCTGAGCGGTGTCCAGTCGGTATAGAATCCGTTCACCGGCCCGAGATACGGCATTTGAATTTCGAGGCAGCGCCGGAAATCCATCTCGTCCGCCTCGACAATCCCTTCGTTGGGATTTTCCAGAGCCCACACCATGCCGGCCAGCACCGCCGATGACACCTGCATGCCAGTGGCGTTCTGGTACGGCGCGACCTCGCGGGTTTCCTCGATCGAAAGCTGCGACCCGTACCAATAGGCGTTCTTCGAATGGCCGTAGACCAGCACGCCCAATTCATCGATGCCGTCCTCAATCTCGTTTTCATCGAGGATGTGCCATGATGGTTGCATCTTCCCGGTGGCGCCGAACATCTCGTGCAGCGACAGCACCGCGTCGTTCGCCGGATGATAGGCGTAGTGGCAGGTCGGACGATAGATGACGTGCTGGCCGTCGCGCACCGTGAAATAATCCGCAATCGAGATCGATTCGTTGTGGGTCACAAGAAAGCCGTACTGCGCGCCCGGTGTCGGGCACCATGAACGCACACGCGTATTGGCGCCGGGCTGCAACAAGTAGATCGCCGCGCCGCAACCTTGTTCGTGCGTGCGCCCGTTGTCCGGCAACCATTTCTCGTGCGTGCCCCAGCCGAGTTCGGCCGGCTGCATTCCTTCCGACACGAAGCCCTCCACCGACCACGTGTTGACGAACACGTTCATCGGCTTCGGCTTCTTCGAGCGCTGGGTGTCGCGCTCGGCGATGTGAATGCCCTTGACGCCGAGCTTATGCGCAAGCTGCCCCCAGCCTTCGCGGCTTTTCGGATCGTTGAATTCGGTCTTGGTGTCGCGCGCGATGTCCAGCAACGCCTGCTTGACGAACCAGCTGACCATGCCGGGATTGGCGCCGCAGGTAGAGACCGCCGTCGTTCCGCCGGGGCTTTTGTGTTTCGCCGCGAGCAATGTTTCGCGCAGCGCATAGTTCGAGCGCTTTTCCGGACCGGCACTTTTGTCGAAGTAGAAGCCGAGCCACGGTTCGATGACGGTGTCGATGTAAAGCGCGCCGATCTCGCGGCACATGGTCATGATATCAACCGAGGACGTATCAACCGACAGGTTGACGCAGAAGCCCTGGCCGCCGCCCGCGGTCAGCAGCGGCACCAGAACCTCGCGGTAATTATCGCGAGTGATCGCCTGCTTGATGAAGCGCACGCCGTGCTTTTTGGCGATCTCACCGTCCTCATGCGGATCGATGATGACGAAGCGCGACTTGTCATAGTCGAAATGCCGTTCGATCAGCGGCAACGTGCCTTTGCCGATCGAACCGAAGCCGATCATGACGATGGGGCCGGAAATTTTGGCGTGAATCATAGTTCGTACTCTTGTGCTGACTTAGGTGTGGCGTTTCGCCGTCACTTCAATTTCGATTTTCATTTCCGGTTTGTATAATCCAGAGACCACCAGCAGCGTCGCGGCCGGCCGAATATCGCCGAAGTGTTCCCTAGTCACGGCGAACACCGTGTCAGCGTCCCCGGCGTCGGTAATGTAGTACACAGCCCGCACGACATCGGACATCGCAAACCCGGCCTCATCGAGCGCAGCTTTGATGGTCTTGAAGGCGTTGTGTGTCTGCGCCGTGACGTCGCCCGGCAGCGTCATGGTCGTGTAATCATAACCGGTCGTGCCTGAGACGAACGCGAAATCGCCGTCAACCACAGCGCGGCTGTATCCGGCGGTTTTCTCGAATGGCGATCCGGTGGAAATCAGGCGGCGAGGCATTGCAAACTCTGTAAAAATTCAAGCACGCAATGCCGCGTAATGGCGATCAAATCAAGCCGCGCGTGCCGCCGGCGCGACTTTCATGGCGTCGTGCGAGGGCGCGCCGGTCGGCACGATCAGGCCGAACGCGCCATTCAGCGCTCCGGCGCGCAATTCAAGCCCGAGCAGCCGGTGACGTTCGAACGGCCCGGGCAGCGAGAGACTCTCGGCCTTTTCCAAAGAGAAGCCGAAGCGCGTGTAGTATGGCTCATCGCCAAGCAGGATCACCGCGCCATGTCCATGCGCCTTCGCCGCGGCCAGTGCGTGATTTATAAGCGCCGCGCCAATGCCCAGCTTGCGGCACGATGGATCGACCGCGAGCGGCCCAAGCACCAGCGCCTGCCGGCCGCCGGCATCGACGTGCCACAACCTGATGGTGCCGACCAGACGACCGCGGCGGATCGCCGAAAACGTAAGACCGTCGGCGGGCGCGCGTCCGTCGCGCAGCCGCTGACAGGTCCGCGCGGCGCGGTTCGCGCCAAAGCAGGCATCCAGCAGCGCTTCGCGCGCGGCGACGTCCGAGGCACGCTCCGCACGGATCACGAACGGAGCGGTGGTTCGAGTGACGATGGAAATCGGCTTAGCCATGGAGCCACCTCACGTCAGGATGTCATGCCGGGCCTGACCCGGCCATCCATCCTTAAAAATTCCGAGATTGATGGATCACCGGGCCAAGCCCGGTGATGACAGTTTCATGTACAGCGAGGCCCCGGCCTCCGTGAAGCACCGCTCAGATGTGGAACGTCCGCAGCGGCGGGAAGCCGTTGAAGGCCACCGACGAGTAGGTCGACGTATACGCGCCGGTGCCTTCGATCAGCAGCTTGTCGCCGATCTCGAGCGTCACCGGAAGCGGGTACGGCAGCTTCTCGTACATCACGTCGGCGCTGTCGCAGGTCGGGCCCGCGAGCACGCATGGCGTCATCTCCGCGCCGTCATGCGGCGTCTTGATGGCGTAGCGGATCGACTCGTCCATCGTCTCGGCGAGACCGCCGAACTTGCCGATGTCGAGATAGACCCAGCGCACATCGTCCTCATCGCTCTTCTTGGAGATAAGAACGACTTCGGTTTCAATGATGCCGGCGTTGCCGACCATGCCGCGGCCCGGCTCGATGATGGTCTCCGGGATGGCGTTGCCGAAATGCTTGCGCAGCGCGCGGAAGATCGCACGGCCGTATTGCACGACCGCAGGGACTTCCTTGAGATAGCGCGTCGGGAATCCGCCGCCCATGTTGACCATCGACAAGTTGATGCCGCGCTCCGCACAGTCACGGAACACCTGCGCCGCCATCGCGAGCGCACGGTCCCACGACTTCACCTTGCGCTGCTGCGAGCCGACATGGAAAGAAATGCCGTACGGCTCCAGGCCAGAACGCTTGGCCAGATCGAGCACATCGACCGCCATCTCCGGATCGCAGCCGAACTTGCGCGACAGCGGCCACTCCGCGCCCGCGCAGTCATAAAGGATGCGGCAGAACACCTTGGCTCCCGGCGCCACGCGCGCGATCTTCTCGACCTCGGCGGCGCAGTCGACCGAGAACAGCCGGATGCCCAGCGCAAAGGCGCGCGCGATATCGCGTTCCTTCTTGATGGTGTTGCCATAGGAGATGCGCTCCGGGGTCGCACCGGCCGTCAGCGCCATCTGGATTTCAGCCACAGACGCGCAGTCGAAGCACGAACCCATCGACGCCAGCAGCGACAGCACTTCGGGCGCCGGGTTTGCCTTCACCGCGTAGAACACGCGCGAGTCCGGCAACGCCTTCGCGAAGGTCTGGTAGTTGTCGCGCACGACTTCGAGATCGACGACGAGACACGGCTCGACGTCGGCTCCTTCGTTGCGGCGGGCACGGAGGAATTCCTGAATACGGTCGGTCATAGCACTCTCCCAAACGGCCTTTGCGACAAGGACACGTTCAAAAATGATGTTCGTATCCAAGCGTCCCGGACCCAGACGCGCGATGGAGGCGCGGCAAAGCCGAAAGCTCAAACCGAATTGTGCTGCCGTGGATTGGTTGGGAGTGATCCCGCCCGCACACCTGGCAATGAAGGACAAGCCTCTTCGGTATTCGCGTTGGCTGGTGGAAAGCCAACAGAGACCAAAAAAGCCCGATCCGTCGTTGCTTTAAGTCGCGTCCCCCGTTGAGAACGAGGTGCGCCGGTTCGCCTCCGGCTGCCAGTCACGGTTGCAAGGAGTAAAGTCACCTTCAACGGCATCTCTGGAGAGAGATGCTGGCCTCTTAGTCTCGATCGATCCGACCGACTTAAGCGACCCTCGGCTTCTTCATCCCTTGGCGGCTGTCCGGCCTCTTGTCCGGATACCTACCGACTGACACACGACCACAGGCACGTGCGAAATTGGGCAAGAGTGCAAATAGGGGTTTTGATTCTGCTTCGCAACATTTTTCTTGCGTTAGCGACAAATATTTCGAGCGCGTGGCAGCGTTGCTGCACTTGGCGCGCTGAACGTGAATGGATGTTAAGTTTCTTTAACGGAACGTTGCGATTTGAAGCTGGCGAAGCGGCGCTTTACTTCCGTCAGCGTGCTCACGCGCGCCGCGTGAACGGTTCGACGCGCTGCGCGGCACGGATGAACGCCACCATGATGATAACGCCGAGCGCAAACAGCACCGCCTGCAGGATATGCGCGCCGCTGTCGTCGAGGCCGAACAGAATCGCGAGAGCCCAACCGCCGGCGAACGCCGCGCCGAACACCTCGGCGCCGATCAGGATCGCCGCCGAGATGACGGTGACGACGCTTGGCCAGTAGATCTGACGAGCGGTGTTGGGCGTGGTCTGAGCGTTCATAGGCCGAGGTCCTGTTGCGCGCGCAATCTCTATGAAAGAGCCGCGCGGTTCAAGGGCTATCGGGCGCAAAAAAGCCCCATCGGCTGCTATAATCGATCAAACGATCGGGCGAAAACGGGATTTAATATGTCGGAAACATTGCAAGGCGAAGCCGCCGCACCAGCAGCCGAAAATCCGCTGCTGAAGGCGTGGCAAACGCCGTTTGAGGCGCCGCCATTCGACGAGATCAGGCCTGAACATTTCCTGCCGGCTTTCGAGCGGGCGTTTGCCGACCATTCCGCCGAGATCGCCGCGATCACCAACGATCCCGCAACACCGGATTTCGCCAATACCATCACCGCGCTGGAGCGCTCAGGCAAGCTGCTCAGCCGCGTCGGCTCGGTGTTCTACGACCTCGTCTCCGCGCATTCCAATCCTGCGCTACTCGAGATCGACAAGGAAGTGTCGCTGCGCATGGCTCGGCACTGGAGCCCTATCATGATGAACGCCGTGCTGTTCGGCCGCATTGTGGCGCTGCATGACAACCGCGCCGCGCCGGCTTTGACAACCGAACAGACGCGCCTGTTGGAACGTACCTACACCCGCTTCCATCGCTCCGGCGCTGGCCTTGACGACACCGCGAAAACCCGGATGGCTGAGATCAACGAGCGGCGAGCGCATCTCGGCACAGCCTTCAGCCATCATCTGCTCGGCGACGAGCAGGAATGGTTCATGGAACTCGGCGAAGGCGATCGCGACGGCCTGCCGGAAACCTTCATCGCCGCCGCAAAGGCCGCTGCCGACGAGCGCGGCATGGCCGGCAAGGCGATCATGACTCTGTCGCGCTCCTTCGTGGAGCCATTGCTGAAGAGCTCCAGCCGGCGCGATCTGCGTGAAAAGGTGTTCAAGGCCTTCACCGCGCGCGGCGACAACGGCAACGCCAACGACAACAACGCCACCATCGGCGAAATCCTGTCACTGCGCGAAGAGAGCGCCAAGCTTTTGGGCTTTCCCACCTTCGCGGCCTATCGGCTAGAGGATTCCATGGCGAAGACGCCGGAAGCGGTGCGCGGCCTTCTGGAGCGCGTCTGGAAACCCGCGCGCGACCGCGCGCTGGCGGACCGCGATGCGCTGCAAGCATTGGTCGCCGAGGAAGGCGGCAACTTCGCGCTGGCGCCGTGGGACTGGCGCTACTATGCCGAGAAGCTGCGGCAGCGCCGCGCTGACTTCAACGACGCCGCGATCAAGCCGTATCTCGCGCTCGACAACATGATCGATGCCGCGTTCGACTGCGCGCACCGGCTGTTCGGCCTCAGCTTTTCAGAACGCAAGGATATTCCGGTCTGGCATCCCGACGTGCGTGTCTGGGAGGTGAAGGACGCCGCGGGCGAACACAAGGCGCTATTCTACGGCGACTACTTCGCGCGACCCTCGAAACGCTCGGGCGCGTGGATGACGTCGCTGCGCGACCAGCAGAAGCTCGATGGCGATGTCGCGCCGCTGATTCTCAACATCTGCAACTTCTCGAAGGGCGCCGACGGTCAACCATCGTTGCTCTCCCCGGACGATGCGCGAACGCTGTTCCACGAATTCGGCCATGCGCTGCACGGCATGCTGTCGGATGTCACCTATCCGTCGCTTTCGGGGACATCGGTATTCACCGATTTCGTCGAGCTGCCATCCCAGCTCTACGAGCACTGGCAGGAGCAGCCGCAGGTGCTTCGGCAGTTCGCGCGGCATTACCAGACCGGCGAGCCGCTCCCTGACGATCTACTGAAGCGCTTCATCGCTTCGCGAAAGTTCAATCAGGGTTTTGCCACCGTCGAGTTCGTGTCGTCGGCGCTGATCGATCTGGAATTTCATACCCAGCCGGCGTCAGCAAGCCGCGACGTGCGTGCGTTCGAGAAGAAGGAGCTGGAGAAGATCGGCATGCCCGCGGAAATTTCGCTGCGGCACCGGCCCACGCAATTCGGCCACATCTTCTCGGGCGATCACTACGCCTCAGGTTATTACAGCTACATGTGGTCCGAGGTGATGGATGCCGACGCATTCGGCGCGTTTGAAGAGACCGGCAACATCTTCGATCCCGCTGTCGCCAAGCGGTTGCACGACGACATCTATTCCTCCGGCGGATCGCGCGATCCGGAAGACGCGTATGTGGCGTTTCGCGGCCGGCCGCCCGAGCCCGATGCGCTGCTCCGGCGGCGGGGATTGTTGGATGCACCTAAGGCGGCGTAAGTGATAGACGTATCCAACCTCCTCGGATCGTCCCCGCGAAGGCGGGGACCCATAATCCCTGGCCTTCCTTATGAAGGAAGGCATCTGCCACACTGCCGAAACGAGACGACACGGCGTATGGGTCCCCGCCTTCGCGGGGACGACGTGGTATGGCTTTTGCGCCATGCGTTCCCACTTATCGCTTTGCTTGCCTCCTTCGCGATCGGCATCTCCAAAGCCTCCGCCCATCCCGATGTCTGGGTCACCTCGGCGAGCGAGTTGATCTACGCCTCAGACGGATCGATCACCGGCGTGCGCCACGCATGGACCTTCGACGAAATGTTCTCGACCTACGCGCTGGAGGGCATCGATAGTAAAACCAACGGCGTCTTCACCCGCGAGGAACTGGCGCCGCTGGCGCAGACCAATGTCGAGGCGCTCAAAGAATACGGCTTCTTCACCTTCGCCATCGCCGACGGCAAAAAGCAGAAATTCATGGAGCCGGTGGACTACTACCTCGAATACAAGCCGCCGGCGCTGGTGCTGCATTTCACGCTGCCGTTCAAGACCGCATTTAAGGCGAAACAGTTGAAACTCGAAGTTTTCGACCCGACCCGTTTCGTGGAATTTTCGCTGCAGCAGGAGCAACCCATCACGCTGGTCGCCGCGCCGGAATCCTGCAAGATCGATGTGCAGCGGCCGGAGGCGCCTTCGAAGGCGCCAAAACCCGGCGAGCTTCCCGATGAGGATGATGACCACTCCAGCCATGGCGCAATGATCGTCAACCGGATCACCGTCGATTGCCCTTGAGTGCGCCGTTATCTTGACAACACGGGACCAACGCGCGAAGCCACCGAAATCATGACGATGGTTGTCCCTATCGAACAGATGCGGGCTGCGGCGCAAGCCAGGCTTGAACGCGTCGGCGTGCTTCTGGTCAATCTCGGTACGCCCGACAGCGCCGACGCCAAAGGCGTTCGCGTCTATCTTAAGGAGTTCCTTTCGGATCCCCGCGTGATCGAAAATCAGGGACTACTGTGGAAGCTGACGCTCAACGGCATCATTCTCAACACGCGGCCGGCCCGCAAGGCGCGCGACTACCGCAAGATCTGGAACAACGACAAGAACGAATCCCCGCTGAAGACCATCACGCGGGCGCAATCCGAGAAGCTGACAGCGGCCCTTGCCGACCAAGCGCACATCACCGTCGATTGGGCGATGCGCTACGGTAACCCGTCGATCCGATCTCGCATCGACGCGCTGACCGCGCAAGGTTGCGAGCGGCTGCTGGTGGTGCCGTTGTATCCGCAATACTCCGCTGCGACCTCCGCCACGGTATGCGATGAGGTGTTTCGCGTGATGGCGGGCATGCGCGCGCAGCCGACGTTGCGCGTGACGCCGCCTTATTATGACGATCCGAATTACATCGATGCGCTGGCGGTCTCGATCGACGCCCATCTTGCGACGTTACCGTTTCAGCCCGAGATCATCGTGGCGTCGTTCCACGGCATGCCGCAGAAATACATCGATCAGGGCGATCCCTATCAGTCCCAATGCATCGCGACCACGGATGCGTTGCGCGCGCGCATGGGGCTTGATGCTTCGAAACTGATGCTGACGTTCCAGTCGCGCTTCGGCTTCGATCAATGGCTGCAGCCTTACACCGACAAGACCATCGAGCAATTGGCAAAGGACGGCGTGCGCCGCATCGCCGTGGTAACGCCTGGCTTTTCCGCGGATTGCTTGGAGACGCTGGAAGAAATCGCGCAGGAAAATGCCGAGATTTTCAAACACGCCGGTGGCGAGCAATTCGCCGCGATTCCTTGCCTGAATGATAGCGACGTTGGCATGGACGTCATCCGCCAGCTCGTGCTGCGCGAGCTGCAGGGCTGGATTTAGCGCCCCGCGGCCTCCGTTCACGCCGGCTTCAGCGTACCCTGTGGACTTAGCGCGTCGATCACAGCAGGCAGATGTTTGGCAAGAAAGCCGAACACTTCGTCCGGCGGCATGTTCAGCGTCGATGAAATCTTCGCAACGACGTTGTCGCCCAGCGCCGCTTCAAGTTGCTCCGCCGTAATCGGCTTGTTGGGACCAGTTCCCAGCCAAGACGCAACCTGAGGGCCAAGGCCGGATTGACGCAGCTTATCGAGCAGCCCTTGAAGCGAGCCGAGGTTTGTTTCGGCCAGTGCTTTCTCCAGCAGGCCCGGAAGCACCTTGGCTTCGACTTCTCCGAGAATACCTCCGGCCAGCCCGTCAAAAATACCCATCGATCCCTCACTAGTGTCAGTATTTCAGCTGCATTATTCCGCAACCGCAGCATTTCTACAACGGCTGTTCGGACATCGGCCGCGTGCTGCTCGCTTTCCGCTTCCTCGAACCTTACATCCGGGTCTGGCGACGAATAATGTCTCAGGGAGTTTTGCATGACCGGCTTCGATATTTTCGCGATCGCTTTCGTGCTGCTCATCGTCCTGACGCTGTTTGCCGGCGTCAAAACGGTGCCGCAGGGCTACGACTGGACCATCGAGCGGTTCGGCAAATTTACCCGCACGCTGGCTCCCGGACTGAACATCATCATTCCGTATTTCGACCGCGTCGGTCGCAAGATGAACATGATGGAGCAGGTGATCAGCATTCCCGAGCAGGAGGTGATCACCAAGGACAACGCCACGGTGACGGTGGACGGCGTCGCCTTCTTTCAGGTGTTCGACGCCGCCAAGGCCAGCTATGAGGTATCCAACCTCAATCAGGCGATCATTGTATTGACGATGACCAACATCCGCTCCGTAATGGGCGCGATGGACCTCGATCAGGTGCTGTCGCATCGCGACGAAATCAACGAACGGCTGCTGCGCGTGGTCGATGCCGCTGTGTCGCCGTGGGGTCTTAAGGTCAACCGCATCGAGATCAAGGATATCGTGCCGCCTGCCGATCTGGTGGAAGCGATGGGCCGCCAGATGAAGGCCGAGCGCGTCAAGCGGGCCGACATTCTGCAAGCCGAAGGTCAGCGGCAATCGGAAATCCTGCGCGCCGAGGGCGCCAAGCAGGGGCAGATTCTGCAGGCGGAAGGCCGCCGCGAAGCCGCGTTTCGCGACGCCGAAGCCCGCGAGCGTTCCGCAGAGGCCGAAGCCAAGGCGACGCAGATGGTTAGCGAAGCGATTGCAAAAGGCGACGTCGCCGCGCTAAATTATTTCATCGCCGATAAATACATCAAGGCGTTCGGCCAGATCGCCAACTCGCCCAACCAGAAGATCATCATGCTGCCGATCGAGGCGATGAACGTGCTGGGTTCACTGGCCGGCATCGGCGAAATTGCGAAAGCAACGTTCGGCGAAAGCGCAGCATCCGCGCAGGCCGCCGCGCGGCGCGGTTCGGTGCCGAATGCGGGCGCTACCTCGCCGCCGACGACGCCGCAACGCTAAGGAGAGGTCATGGCCGAGACGTTTGCGACGCTGGGCACCTGGAACTGGCTGATCTTCGGCGTCGCGCTGATGGGGCTCGAACTGCTCGCGCCGGGCATCTTTCTGTTTTGGCTCGGGCTTGCCGCGCTGCTCGTAGGTCTGCTGTCGTTCGCGATCGATCCGTCGTGGCAGCTGCAAATCCTGATGTTCGCGGTGTTTGCTGCGGCCGCCGTCCCGCTGTGGCGCCGCGTCGCACGTCGAAGCAGCGCCGCCAGTCCGAGCAATCCGTTTCTCAACAAGCGGGCGGATGCACTGGTCGGCCGTGAGTTCACGCTGGAAAAGCCGATCATCGACGGCGCCGGTACGGTGCGGATCGACGATACGGTGTGGCGCGTCGCAGGCCCGGATGCGCCCGCCGGCAGTCGCGTCCGGATCGTGCAGGCCGATGGCGCCAGCCTGACGGTTGCGGTCGCTTGATTTTAAGCGACGCCCGCTCGCAACACGTCGTGGACGTGAACGATGCCGACCGGCTTCTTGCCCTCGGCGACGATCAGCACCGTCACCGCGGGCTTCGCCGAATTGATCGTCTCCAGCATTTCGGCGGCGAGCATGCCGGGATGAATGGTGCGGGGATTTTTCGTCATCACTTCGTCGACAAAGGCGGTCATCAGGTCCGGCCGCATGTGACGGCGCAGATCACCGTCGGTGATGATGCCGACGATCTCGCCGCTACGGTCAACGATACATACGCAGCCGAAGCCTTTTGACGACATTTCCACCAGCGCGTCCGACATCTTCGCGCCGAGCGTCTTTACCGGAATGGCGTCGCCGGTGTGCATGATGTCGCGCACCGACTTCAGCATCGCGCCAAGCTTGCCGCCGGGATGAAAGTTGGCGAACTCCAGCGCCGTAAAGCCGCGGCCCTCCAGCAGCGCGATCGCCAAAGCGTCGCCGATCGCGGCCTGCATCAGCGATGACGTGGTCGGCGCCAGATTATGCGGACAGGCTTCGCGCGCGTTCGGCAATTCCAGCACGATCTCGGCGGCCTGGCCGAGCGAAGACGTCGCATTCGCAGTCACCGCGATCATCGGAATGCCGAAGCGGCTCGAATAATTGACGAGGTTCTTCATCTCCGGCTGCTCGCCGGACCATGAGAGTGCGATGATGACGTCGTCCGGCGTGATCATGCCGAGGTCGCCGTGGCCGGCTTCCGCGGCATGCACGAAAAAAGCGGGGGTGCCGGTGGAGGCCAGTGTCGCGGCGATCTTGCGAGCGACGTGCCCCGATTTGCCGAGGCCCGTAACGATAACGCGGCCTTTGGCGAGCAAAATAAGACCCACGGCGGCGGCGAACACCGCGCCGAGCGAACCCTGCAAAGCCGCCGTAAGCGCGGCGATGCCACTGCCCTCCGCATCGAGGGTGCGCAATGCCGAGCGCACGGCATCGTTGGATTGATCCGTCACCGGCGGTTTGGCTTGCAGCGATTTCGAAGAGGCCATGCGTAATTCCGGAAAGGGCGGGCACGTCCGTTTGTCCGGCGTTTCCTTAGCACGACCGCAGCGGCGACGCGACGCGTTGGCGCCGCTTCTCAACGGCCCATTAACCATAATTGTTTTAACTCCCTTAACGACGATTTGACGGGAGCGCGTTCGCGCGCGCTTCGGCCTCATCGGCAAGCATCTGAGTCCGTTGGGGTATTTTGATCGTGAAGTCGGATCCGGCAAAACGCCGCTGCAAGCGCATCGATGGTACGCGCGGACTGCTGGCGTGCCTGCTGGCCAGTTCTGCTCTCATCGCCATCGCGCCGACCCATGCGACGGCACAGACGCCCAACAGCGGCCAATTGCAGCAAAGCCAGTTTCGCGACGATCTCTCCTCGCCGGAAGATCAGCCGACGCGGCAGCCCCGCTATCGTCTCGATCCAGACAGCCAAGGCACGGCTAACGACGGGATGCCTCCCGGCGGCGCCAGCAATGACGGCACGAACCCCGACGGCACCGCGCGGGCGCCGTCTCGCATCGGCAATCCCCAGGTCCATGGCAACTCAGCCGCGAACGGCGCCTCCGGGACCGGCTACGATTCACTCAACCGCACGCGCAAGAAGCCCAAACTTTATCCGGGCCAGCGCAAGCCAAAGCCGTCGCCCGGCCCCGGCACTCCCGCTCCCGCCGATGCCGTGACCACAACGCTGACGCCGCCGCGGCTGGCGCTGCCGCCGTCATCGACCGCGAACAAGACGCCGATCGCGCCGGCAATGGCCGGCACCGTCATCGGCCAGCCCACGCGCCGGCGGCTGAAACCCGACGACGACCCGTTCGGCGCGATCGGCGATTACGCCGGCAGCTTCCTCGTCAAATCCGCGCTCGAACTCCGGGGCGGCTACGACACCAACCCCGGACGCTTCGTCACCGAGAAGGGCAAGGGCTCGGCGTTCTACGTCGTCGCGCCGGAATTGCTGGTGGTGTCGGACTGGAGCCGCCATGCGCTGGTCGCCGATCTGCGCGGCTCGTTCACCGGCTACGGCAACACCTTTCCGCCGCCGACCGACGGCACCATTTCCGGCGTGCCGACCAATGTCGACCGCCCGGATTTCACCGGCCATATCGACGGCCGCCTCGACGTCACCAGCGACACCAGGCTGACCGGCGAGGCGCGGCTGCGCATCGCGACCGACAATCCCGGCAGCCCGAACATCCAGGCCGGGCTTGCGAAATACCCGGTCTATTACGCGCCCGGCGTGACGCTCGGCATCGACCAGACCTTCAACCGCCTGCAGATTTCCGCCGGCGCCACTTTCGACAACACCACCTTTCAGGACTCCAAACTCACCGACGGCACCTCAAGCAGCAACAACGACCGCAACTTCAATCAGTATGGCGGCATCGCGCGCGTCAGCTACGACGTCATTCCCGGCTTGAAACCGTTCGCCGAGATCGAGGGGGACACCCGCATCCACGAGACCTTCGTGGATCGCTTCGGCTACCGCCGCGATTCCGACGGCGGCTACGTCAAGGCCGGCACGTCGTTCGAACTGACGCGGCTCGTCACCGGCGAAATCTCGGTCGGCTACACGCTGCGCAACTATGAGGATCCGCGGCTCGACCGGTTGCAGGGGCTGCTGACCTCGGCGCTGCTGAACTGGTCGGTATCGCCGCTGACCACCGCGCGATTCATCTCCGAAACCACGGTCGCCGAAATCGACGCTGGCCGGCGTGCCCGGCGTGCTGGTTCGCACCTACACCGCGGAGGTCGACCACGATTTCCGCCGCTGGCTCACCGGCATCGGCCGCTTCACCTACGGCACGCTGGACTATCAGGGCTCCGGACGTCTCGACGAACTCTACTCGATCTCGGGCGACGTGATCTACAAGATGAGCCGCTCGCTGTGGGTGAAGGCGACGCTGCGCCGCGACTGGCTGCTGTCGAACGTCACCGGCGGCAGCAGCGCCTCCACCGTCGCCATGGTCGGCATCCGGTTGCAGAATTGATTCTTCGATCAAGCACTCAAACGCAGCAGTCTGCGTCTTTATGCAAAGCTCTCAACCAGTCGTCCCCGCGAAGGCGGGGACCCATAACCCCTGGCATTCGTTGTGACGCGCGGCAGTTGCGACAAGCATACTGACGCTTTCCGAAACAACACCGACACGGCGTATGGGTCCCCGCCTTCGCGGGGACGACGCCCTTTATGATGCGACGCTCCCAAAAACAACTTTCCGATCCGCAGATTCAAACAGCCACGACATTCACGTTCCCGCGCCGCCGCGCGAGTTGGGCTTTTAGTCTCTCCCCTCATCGCGAGGGGAACGGAGCGCCGCGAGGCGCAACGTGTATCAGTGGCGCGTCCCGCATGCCGCCTTGCGAAGGGCGACACCACGATCCGCGCACGCCTTGCGGCGCTCCATCGCGGCATTTCTGTCCGGGGGATCGTGCTTCCGGGCTAAGGCGACATTCTGCCGACGATTTGCGCCGCGGCGTCCCGTTCATCCCGGCGGCTTTCACCGCCGTTCGCCTTTACCCGTCCAGCCATTGAAGGCAGAGGGCCCGTAGTAGCGCCCGGACGATTACCCCCGGCCTCCCGAGCCTGTGTTTGCGAGACACAGCCGCAGGCGCCGCATCCTGCTCCACTTCCGAACGCCCTCGAGAAGCGCCCCTCGTGAACAGGACGATGGGGATATAGTCCTAAATTAAACGAATGTCAATCGATGATGATTTTATAAAATCGGGCGATGCCGGAACCGGTCCCTTGGGTCGACCAAGAATGGGTTAGGCGCTTAAGCCCTATTGAAACAGTCCAGGCGATGTATATAATAGCACCTGGAATATGCTTTTAACTCTCCAGGATGGTTGACATTGTCGCTAGGTCCCTCTATTAGCTTCTTATCACTTGCAGAAGGAACAATCCATGATTCCCACGGACAACGGTTTGCCAAAGCCACTCGCTACTCTCGACGAAGTGCTCGATATCGGGGACACATCCGAAAAGCCGATGAAGGTTTTCATCGGTCACAACCTTGGCAGCCGCACCTTCCTCATGCAGATGCCAATGCATGAATTTTACAGCATGTCTGAGGTCGCCAACGATCCCGGCCGGGACGGAGATACGATCGCCCAACGGAAGCTTGATCCCGCCCACGCTCAGAAGCTCGCCCTGTACATTTTGAAGGGATTGGTGTCGGCCGCGATTGAACGACGGCAAATTGCAGGGAAGCCAGTTCCCGAAGCACTGAAGAGCATAATGGAGCGCTTAGGTCGACAGCCGTACATGGCACTCCAGCCGCTGGTTGTGAACATTCGAGATTGTAACCCGAGGGGAGCCGATATCCGAGGTGACCGGATGCTCGACAGGCGGACTGAAGAGACCGCTGCATTCCGAGTTTTCTTGTCGCAGCGTCATGTTCTCTGGGTCGTTGATGGTCAACATCGTCGGAAGGGAATGCAACTGGTGTTTGATTTTCTTGACGGTATTCGCACCACTCGTGCTTATCCCAAGAAAGGCAATCTTGCTGGCTTTAGAGATGGTGAGCCCGCGAGTGCGGATGAACTTGCGGTTTGGGAAGAATGCTTTGAAGTGGCCCGTAGCTACTGCACATTGTTGCTAGAGGTGCATCTCGGATTGAACGCTGACGAAGAACGCCAGCTTTTCCACGATCTAAATAGGCTGGGAAAGAAGGTTGATACCAACTTGGCCTTGCAGTTCGGATAATTCGAATCCGATTAACCTCTTCATCAAGGAAAAGCTCATTAGTTCTGATGCTCTTGGCATTGCTGTGTCTGAGGCCGACGTCAAGGATTGGTCAGACGACGAAGGCGCGCTGCCTCGGAAGGATATGGTCGCTGTTAACGCAATCCTGTTCCTCAATAAGACTAACATCAGCAGCGCTACACCGCCTCTTGTCGATGGCAAAGAAGATACGGCTTACCGCTTCTGGACTGCCGTCCATGCCATTGGTGGTTTCGGTGAGGAAAATGCTCGCCAGAAGACGGTTGCAGCTCAGCCTGTGGTCTTGAAGGCTATTGCAAAGCTCGTGTTCGATTTCAGCTTCAGCAACCGCCGTCCTGATGATGGAGACGATCTGACCGAGCGGCTGTTGTCCAATCTGACCGACATCGACTTCAGTCACGAGAATCCGATGTGGCGATACTACGAGCTGTCGGCCGCAGAGCGTACCCGGTATGGACTGGCCTCGTTGGCAGCGTACCTACCAGCGGAGGACACCGGCAACCGCGACCTCGGTAGCTACCAGGGCGGCTATATGAGATTTGGCGCCAAGCACAACGACATCTATCCGATCCTGGGCGACATGTTTCGATGGAAGCTGGGATTCCCGTCCCGCCATTCGAACGATGTGGCTTCGGCGGCCGCCTAAGCTCATAGGGCGGCGGTCTACCCGCGAGGCTGCCGCTCCTCAAAGCAAGTCATGAAAATGATGGACGACTCCTTCGGAATTGAAAGCGAAATGACATGGCTAGATGCACAGCACCAGCAAGAGGCCATCGCACAGCGAGCCGCTAGCAGCGGCCTGCCCCGCATGTGGTGGCCGCTAGCGGCTACGGCGGTTACAGCGGCTACCGGTCTACTCGCCGCCGTCGTACTCGTCCCCGTCCTACTCCTCGTCGGGGAGCAGCGGAGGCGGCCGAAGTAGCGGTGGCGGGTCCAGCCGCAGCACAAAACCGCGCTGGTCGGGAGCCGGTTCGTCTCAGTTTTACACGCCTGAGGAAGTGCGGGCGCTCACGCCAATCCGCGAAACCGTCGAGAAGCGAGCGTCCCTGCCGGACCTTCGGCACATCTTTCTGTGCCACGCGTGGGACGACCGGCAGGGGGTCGCCAAGGAGCTATACGATCTGCTCGTGGCACGCGATGTCTCGGTCTGGTTCAGCGAGAATGACATTGGCCTCGGCGAGCCGTTTCTCCGCGCTATCGACAAGGGCTTGGCGAAGTCGCGGATCGGGATCGTGCTGGTGACCCCTGCGCTGCTGAAGCGCCTCCCAGCAGCGGGCGTCGCAGACAAGGAGCTTTCAGTACTCCTAGCGCGTGACCAGCTCGTTCCCATCGTGCATAACACAACGTACGAAGCTCTCCGCGAAGTCAGCCCCATGCTCGCCTCGCGAAACGGCCTGGAACACTGCAGAAATGCCGATGGCCGACGTCGCAGCCAAGCTCGCCGAGCTGGTCACCACCCTCTAGCCCTATGACAGTGATAAGGGATTCCACAAATAAAAATGCTGATACAGAGGAGAGACAGAAGCGGACAAATCCGTAGATCTCAATTCTTGAACGGCGTTAACGCAGTTCTCACCCAACTGTACCAATTACGAGCCTCAGCAGAGCATCTCACCGCGGCAACACTGACGTCCCCATCAGGAACGCATCGATCGCGCGGGCGCAGAGGCGGCCTTCGCGGATCGCCCAGACGACGAGCGATTGCCCGCGGCGCATGTCGCCCGCCGAAAACACCTTCGGCAGCGAGGTCTGATAATCCGACGTGTTGGCGCGGACATTGCCGCGCGGGTCGAGATCGACGCCGAGCGTCTTCAACAGGCCCTCGTGCACCGGATGCACGAAGCCCATCGCCAGCAGCACCAGCTCCGCGTCGAGATCGAATTCGCTGCCCGCGATCGGCTTGAACTTGTCGTCGACCTGAACGCAATGCAGCTTCTTCACCGCGCCGCCGTCGCCGGAAAACTTCTGCGTCAGCACCGCGAATTCGCGCCGCGCGCCCTCGGCCTGGCTCGACGAGGTCCGCATCTTCATCGGCCAGTTCGGCCAGGTCAGCCCCTTGTTCTCATGCTCCGGGGGAGCCGGCATGATCTCGATCTGCGTCACGGATTTCGCGCCCTGGCGGAATGAAGTGCCGATGCAATCCGAGCCGGTGTCGCCGCCGCCGATCACCACGACGTTCTTGCCGCCGGCGAGAATGTCCGGCTTGCCGCCGAGCGGCTCGCTGCTGACGCGGCGGTTTTGCTGCGGCAGGAAATCCATCGCGAAGTGAATGCCTGAAAGGTCGCGGCCGGGGATCGGCAGGTCGCGCGCGGCTTCCGCGCCGCCGGTCAGCGCCACCGCGTCATGCGTCCTCAGCAATTCCTGCGGATCGATCGCGGCTGCGCCGTTGGCTTTGCCGCCGACATGCGCGCCGTAATGAAACGTCACGCCCTCGGCCTCCATCTGCGCGACGCGGCGGTCGATGACGTGCTTCTCCATCTTGAAATCGGGAATGCCGTAGCGCAAAAGCCCGCCGGCCTTGGCGAACTTCTCGTAGAGATGCACGTCGTGGCCGGCGCGCGCGAGCTGCTGCGCGCAGGCCATGCCCGCGGGGCCCGAGCCGATCACCGCGATCTTCTTGCCGGTCTTATGCGGCGCGATCTCCGGCTTGAGCCAGCCGTTGTCCCAGGCGCGGTCGACGATGGCGCATTCGATGGTCTTGATGGTGACGGGGTTGTCGTCGATGTTCAGCGTGCACGAGGCTTCGCACGGCGCGGGGCAGATGCGGCCGGTGAATTCCGGGAAATTATTGGTCGAGTGCAGGTTGCGCGAGGCTTCCTGCCAGTTGCCCTGATAGACGAGGTCGTTCCAGTCGGGGATCTGGTTGTTGACCGGGCAGCCCGGCGTGCCCGGCGCCACCGAGCCGGTGCCGTGGCAATAGGGAATGCCGCAATTCATGCAGCGCGCGGCCTGGTCGCGGGTTTCCTTCTCGTCCAGCGGGATGACGAATTCGCGATAGCCGTGCACGCGCTCGGCGACCGGCGCATATTTGCGGTCGTGCCGATCGATCTCGAGAAAGCCTGTGATCTTGCCCATTAACGCCCGTGCCCCAACTCTTCGTCATTCCGGGGCATGCGAAGCATGAGCCCGGAATCCAGTAACCTCGCAGGATTCGCAGGTTCATCACTCCATACGCCAACGGGACGTTGCATTCGCCGGCGCCGCAATTGCGCGTCTGAGGCCTCGCCGCTACTCCGCAGCCTGCATCGTCGCGGCCTTCGCCTGCATCTCCTTTAGCGCGCGGCGATACTCCACCGGCATCACCTTGCGGAATTTCGGCAGCCACGCCGCCCAATCGCTCAGAATATCCGCGGCGCGGCGCGAGCCGGTGTAGCGCGCGTGGCGCGTGATCAGGATGTGCAGCCGCTCGATATCGTCGGCCAGCAGATTCTCGAACACGTCGACGCGGCCATGCGCTTCGAGATCGCCCTGCTTGTGGAAGGCGTCCTCGTTGATCATCTCTTCCGACAGCACCGGTTCGAGCTCGACCATCGCCATGTTGCACAGCTTTGGAAACTCGCCGTCGGCGTCGAGCACATAGGCGACGCCGCCGGACATGCCCGCCGCGAAGTTGCGGCCGGTCTTGCCGAGCACCACGACGACGCCGCCGGTCATGTATTCGCAGCAATGATCGCCCGCGCCTTCGACCACCGCGACCGCGCCGGAATTGCGCACCGCGAAGCGCTCGCCGGCGATGCCGCGAAAGTAACACTCACCCTCGATCGCGCCGTACATCACGGTGTTGCCGACGATGATGGATTCTTCCGGCACGATACTTGAGTGCCGCGGCGGCTTCACCACGATGCGACCGCCCGACAATCCCTTGCCGACATAGTCGTTGGCTTCGCCTTCGAGCTCGAACGAGACGCCGCGCACCAGCCACGCGCCGAACGCCTGGCCCGCAGTGCCCTTGAACGAAACCTGGATCGTGTCGTGCGGCAAACCTTCGTGGCCGTAGATTTTCGCCACCGCGCCCGACAGCATCGCGCCTGCCGAGCGGTTGGTGTTGTTGATCGCCATGTCGAATTTGACGGGCGCGCCGCGGTCGATCGCGGGCTGCGATTTTTCCAGCAGCGCACGGTCGAGCACGGCTTCGAGATGATGGTTCTGCGCCTCGGCATGGAAGATTTTTTGATCGGGCAGCGCCTGCTGCTTGTAGAACAGCTTTGAGAAGTCCAGCCCCTTGGCCTTCCAGTGCGCCACCAGCTTGGACTGGTCGAGCATCTGCACCTGCCCGACCATCTCGTTGAAAGTGCGATAGCCCAGCGCCGCCATGCATTCGCGCACTTCCTCGGCGACGAAGAAGAAATAATTGATGACGTGCTCGGGCTGCCCAGTGAAACGCTTGCGCAGCACGGGGTCCTGCGTCGCCACGCCGACCGGGCAGGTGTTGAGATGGCACTTGCGCATCATGATGCAGCCCGCAGCGATCAGCGGCGCAGTGGCGAAACCGAACTCGTCGGCTCCCAGCAGCGCGCCGATCACAACATCGCGGCCGGTTCTGAAACCGCCATCGACCTGCACCACGATGCGGCTGCGCAGCCGTTCGCGCACCAGCGTCTGATGAGTTTCGGCGAGGCCGATTTCCCACGGCGAACCCGCGTGCTTGATCGATGTTAAGGGCGACGCGCCGGTGCCGCCCTCGAAGCCGGCGATGGTGACGTGATCCGCGCGCGCCTTCGCGACGCCCGCGGCGACCGTGCCGACGCCGATTTCCGACACCAGCTTCACGGACACCAGGCCCGCCGGGTTGACGTTCTTCAGGTCGTAAATGAGCTGCGCGATGTCCTCGATCGAATAGATGTCGTGATGCGGCGGCGGCGAGATCAGGCCGACGCCGGGCGTCGAGCGGCGCACCGCGGCGATCGCGGCGTCGACCTTGTGGCCGGGCAATTGTCCGCCTTCGCCGGGCTTGGCGCCCTGCGCCATCTTGATCTGCATCATGTCGGCGTTGACGAGATATTCGGTGGTGACGCCGAAGCGTCCGGAAGCGACCTGTTTGATGGCAGAGCGCATCGAATCGCCGTTCGGCATCGGCTTGTAGCGATCGCTTTCTTCGCCGCCCTCGCCGGTGTTGGATTTGCCGCCGATGCGATTCATCGCGATCGCCAGCGTGGTGTGCGCCTCGCGCGAGATCGAGCCGAAGCTCATCGCGCCGGTGGCGAAACGCTTGACGATGTCCTTGGCCGGCTCCACTTCCTCAAGCGGCACGGGCTTGCGCTTCTCGTCCTCGGCGGTCTTGATCCGGAACAGGCCGCGCAGCGTCAGCAGCCGCTCGGACTGCTCGTTGAGGATTTTCGCGAACGCCTTGTAGCGCTCCAGCGAGTTGCCGCGTACCGCGTGCTGCAGCGTGGAAACAGATTCAGCGGTCCAGGCGTGATCCTCTCCGCGGGTGCGGTAGGCATATTCGCCGCCGACATCGAGCGCGGTCTTGTAGATTTCGATATCGCCGAACGCTTCGGCGTGCCGGCGCACGGTCTCCTCGGCGATTTCGGGCAGGCCGACGCCTTCGATCCGCGTATGCGTGCCGGCGAAATATTTTGCGACGAAATCCGCCTTGAGGCCCACCGCGTCGAAAATCTGCGCGCCGCAATAGGACTGATAGGTCGAGATGCCCATCTTCGACATCACCTTGAGGAGGCCCTTGCCGATTGACTTGATGTAGCGCTTGACGATCTCGTAATCGTCGAGCTTGCCCGGCAACCGATCCTTCATCGCAATGATGGTCTCGAACGCCAGATAAGGATTGATCGCCTCCGCGCCGTAACCCGCGAGGCAGGCGAAGTGATGCACTTCGCGGGGTTCGCCGGATTCCACCACCAGCCCGACCGAGGTGCGAAGCCCCACGCGGATCAGATGATGGTGCACGGCTGCGCACGCCAGCAGCGACGGAATCGGAATCCGGTCCGAACCCGCCATGCGATCGCTGAGGATGATGATGTTGACGCCTTCGCGCACCGCGGCTTCCGCGCGCGCGCAGAGTTCATCCAGAACTTGTTCAAGCCCTGCCGCGCCGAACCCGGCGTGAAAGGTGGTGTCCAGCGTGCGCGAAACAAAATGCGATTCGGCGACGTCGGTGATGGAGCGGATTTTTTCCAGATCGCTGTCGGTCAGGATTGGCTGGCGCACTTCAAGCCGCTTGGTATCCGCGCCCTCCGAGTCGAACAGGTTCGGCCGCGGGCCGATGATCGAAACGAAACTCATCACAAGCTCTTCGCGGATCGGATCGATCGGCGGGTTGGTGACCTGCGCAAAATTCTGCTTGAAGTAGGTGAACAGCGGCTTCGGCTTGTCCGACAGCGCCGAGATCGGCGTGTCGTTGCCCATCGAGCCGTTGGCCTCTTCGCCCGTCGACGCCATCGGCGTCATCAGGATGCCGATGTCTTCCTGGGTGTAGCCGAACGCCTGCTGCCGATCGAGCAGCGGCAGGTTGGAGCGCATACCCTTCTTGGGCGCGTCCGGCAATTCCTCCAGCACAATCTGGGTGGCGTGCAGCCAATCCTTGTACGGATGCATCGACGCGAGCTGCGCCTTGATCTCGTCGTCCGGAATGAGACGGCCTTGTTCGAGATCGACCAGCAGCATCTTGCCGGGCTGCAGCCGCCACTTGGTGACAATGTCTTCTTCCGGAATTTGCAGCACGCCCATTTCGGACGCCATCACGATGCGGTCGTCCTTTGTGACGAGATAGCGCGCGGGACGCAGGCCGTTGCGGTCGAGCGTGGCGCCGATCTGGCGGCCATCGGTGAAGGCCAGCGCCGCGGGGCCGTCCCACGGCTCCATGATCGCGGCGTGATATTCGTAGAAGGCGCGGCGGGTTTCATCCATAAGTGGATTGCCGGCCCACGCTTCCGGAATCATCATCATCACCGCATGCGCCAGCGAGTAGCCGCCCTGCACCAGGAATTCGAGGCCATTGTCGAAGCACGCGGTGTCGGACTGGCCTTCATAGGAGATCGGCCATAGACGGCCGATGTCCTTGCCGTAGAGCTTGGAGTGGATCGAGGCCTGCCGCGCCGCCATCCAGTTGACGTTGCCGCGCAGCGTGTTGATCTCGCCATTGTGCGCGACCATGCGATACGGATGCGCGAGCGACCACGTTGGAAACGTGTTGGTCGAGAAGCGTTGATGCACCAGCGCCAGCGCGCTTTCAAAATCCGCTTCATGCAGATCGGGATAGTAGCTGCCGAGCTGATCGGCGAGGAACATGCCCTTGTAGATTATGGTGCGGCACGACATCGACACCGGATAATAACCGGCGAGGCCGCGCTCGCGGCGCTGGTAGATCGCCTGCGAGATCGACTTACGCAAGATATAGAGCCGGCGTTCGAAGTCATCCTCGCTCTTGATATGATCGCCGCGGCCGATGAACACCTGCAGGTTGGCGGGTGCGGTCGGCTTCACCGTTTCGCCGAGCGAGGAATCATCGGTCGGCACTTCCCGCCAGCCGAGGAACAGCAGGCCCTCTTCCCTGATCTGCTCTGCGACGATGCTCTTGATGACGTTGCGCCACGCCGTCTCGCGCGGCATGAACAGCGCGCCCACGGCATAGTCGCCGGGCTCCGGCAACTGGAAGCCGATTTCCGCCGCCTTGCGCGTGAAGAAGGCGTGCGGAATCTGCACCAGGATGCCGGCACCGTCGCCGGCGCGGGAATCGGCGCCGACCGCGCCGCGATGTTCGAGATTGCAAAGAATATTGATCGCGTCGGAGACGATCTGATGCGACTTCCTGCCCTTGATATTGGCGATGAAGCCGACGCCGCAGGAATCTTTTTCCAGCGACAGGTCGTACAGGCCTTCGGCTGGCGGCCGCCAGGTATGCTCGCGCAAAGGCTGCGAAGACCCGGGAATCGTTTCGAACGGGTTCAAAGCCGCATCCGCCTCAACTCCCGGCAAGACACTGTCGCGTTCGAACTCTGACCCGCTCATCTCAAGCCCTCTGGTCCGGCAGACCTCATCATCCCCGGCGCACCTTTGGCCTTTGCGGTCTCCCTCCGGGAGTCACCGCTCGCCGCACGCGAGCCGCAATTTTTAGAATTCAGGCGCGGTGTTCAGCGTCCCCGAAGAACGGCCTTGCCTGCTAACCGGACGCCGTAACGCCCGCAGTACCGCTGCAATCCCTATGCCGGGTTTGCTCAATTTAAGACAGTGATACTGTCCTAACCCTGACATTGGCAAATTTTTTTCTATCACACAAGCGCGCGGGAGTCCTGATTGTGGCGAGCCGCAAAACTTCGTCGCCGCCTCCGATTTGAAGCAAACGCGCCGCGATCCGGCCCAAGCTCTGCCGGATTCACCCCTGAGTTTGCCAGCGCGACAACGAAGACGTTGCGCAGGCGACAACAGAGATGTTGCGCTGGCTACAAGGAGCGAATCCGGTTGTTCCGGATAACGCTCAGGGCGGGGGCATGACAGGAGCCAGGACGATGAAGCTATTTGCGGGGATGATAATCTCGGCCGGTGCGATGATTGCGACTGTAGCCGCGCACGCACAGGGATTGGCGCCGTATCGAATCGGATCGCCGTACATGGCGGCGTCCGACTTCGAAAGGCCATATGCCGCAACGCCGGAATATGGCGCCATGCGTTACGGTCCGGCGCTGATGCCTGCGATGGAGGTCTACACCATCGTGCGCGAAAGCGGATTTTCACCGCTCGGAATTCCGCAGCAGCGCGGATTTATCTACACCATCTCAGTGATCAACCGGGCCGGCGACGATGGCCGGCTGCTGATCGACGGGCGCACCGGACGTATCCTGCGCTTCATGCCCGCCTACCGCATGAGCGACAATTTCAACGACGAGCTGACGGTGTCGTATGGACCGGTCGGGCCGCCGCCGGCGGTCAGCGATTTGCGAGCGTCGCCGCGGCCGCCGATTACCGCGCCGCGCATGGCGAGCCGCACGCCTTCGCCGCCGATGCCGATTCCAAAGGCGATGGCTCGTGGCAGCGGGCCAGCAAAACCGCTGGCTGTCAAACCTGTTGCACCGCCGGCGCAGCAATCGGCCGCCGTGCAGACCAAGCCCGACGCCGCTCCGGCGCCGGTCGCAGCTGCGCCCGCGGCGGTTGAGGCAAAGCCGCCCGCGCCGCAAATTCAGCCGACGCAGGAAATGCCGCAGGCGCAGGGACTGGATTGAGAAATTCGGCTACGCCGCTGCGGCTTCCAACTCAGCGACGTAATCGGCGATCGCCAGCGACGACGTCAGGCCGGGCGATTCGATGCCGAACAGATTGATCAGCCCGGCAACGCCGTGTTCCCTTGGCCCCTGAATCAGGAAATCCTGCACCGCCACCGCCGGCGGTACAATCTTCGGCCGGATGCCGGAATAGCTCGGCATCAGCGCGCCGTCCGGCAGCGTCGGCCAGTAGCGCCGGATCGCCGGATAAAAGCGCTCCGCGCGCGCGGGATCGACCGCGTAGTCGATGGCGTCGATCCACTCCACGTCGGGACCGAACCGCGCCTGTCCGGCCATGTCGAGCGTCAGATGGACGCCGAGCCCGCCCGGCTCCGGCACGGGATAGATCAGGCGCGAGAACGGCGCCCGCGCGCTGCAGCTGAAATAATTGCCCTTCGCCAGATACGCCGGCGGGATCAGATCGATCGGCATGCCGGCGATGTGGCGCGCCAGCACCGGTGCGCCGAGGCCCGCGGCGTTGACGAGAAGATCGCATTGCAACGCCATCGGCGCATCGCCGCCGGTCTCGAGATCGATTCCCTCCGATGTGACCTGCGCCTGCAGCAGCGGCGTATGAAAGGCGAAAGCGGCGCCGGCGTCTTCGGCGTCGCCGCGCAGCGCCAGCATGTAGGCGTGGCTGTCGATGATGCCGGTTGAAGGAGACAACAGCGCCGCGTCGCAATTCAGCGCCGGCTCGATCGCACGCGCCGCATCGCCATCAAGCGTCTGTAGATCGAGCACGCCGTTGGCTTCGGCATGCGCCTTGATCGATTGCAGTTTGGCGGTCTCGGATGGCGTGGTCGCGACGATCAGTTTGCCGCAGTTGCGGTGGGGAATGCCGTGATCGCGGCAATAAGCGTAAAGCGCCAGCTTGCCCTCGACGCACATCCTCGCCATCAGGCTGCCGGCCTTGTAGTAGATGCCGGCGTGGATCACCTCGCTGTTGCGCGACGAAGTCACCGTGCCGATGCCCTCGGCTGCTTCCAATACGACGACTTCGCGCCCCGCCTGAGCCAGCCGTCGCGCGACGGCTAAACCGATCACGCCGGCGCCGATGACGACGCATTCGACTCTGTCCATTCTTAATAATCTTTGAGCAAGCGCTCGATGTAGTCGAGTTCGAGCTGCGGACGCGTGGTGTCGCCGAGCCTTCGGCGGAGCTCTTCGAGAATCCGGCGCACCCGCTGCACGTCGATCTCGCCCGGAATCTTCACCGAAAGATCGTCGCCGAATTCGCGCCCGTGCAACGGGCGCCCCAGGGGATCGCTCTGGTTGCCGCCGCTCTGCTGGCGTCCTGCGCGGTTGCCGGGTCCATCGCCCTGCCCGTCACCGTCGCCCTGCTGCATGGCCTGCGCCATGCTCTGCGCGCCTTTGCGCAGCGCCTCCAGCGCCTTGCCTTGCGAGTCCACCGCGCCATCGGCATTGCCCTCGCCGAGCCGGCCGCCAGCATCGCCCATGGCATTGTCGGCATCGCCGAGGCTGTCATCGTCACCGTCGTCGCCGGGATCGCCCTGCTGTCCGGGCTGGCCCTGCCCCTTTTCGCCCGGCTGGCCGGGCTTTTTACCCATGCCCCGCTTGGCGAGCTGATCCTGCAGCTGCCTGAGGCGGTCGCGCAGGCCTTGCTGATCCTGCTGCAGGTCGTCCATGCCCTGATTGTTCGGCTTGTTGCCACGGCGGTCGCGGCGGGAATCCTGGCCCTGTTTGAACGTCTTGTCGCGCAACTGCTGCTGCTTGCGGATCATGTCGCCGAGTTCGTTCAGCGCCTGCTCCATGTCGCCATCGCCGGACTGTCCCGGCTGCGCCATCTGCAGGTTTTCCAGCATCTGCTGCAACTGGTCGAGCAGCGCCTTGGCGGCATCCTTGTCGCCGGAGCGCGACAGCCGCTCCATGCGCTCGATCATGCTGTTCAGGTCCTGCTGCCGCAGCATCTTTGTGTTGGGATCGAGCGGCCGCGCCAGCTGCTGCGGATTATTTTTCATCTGCTCGGCTAGCTGGCGCATGAAATTGTCCAGCGCCGCGCGCAGGTTTTCCGTGAGCTTCTTGATTTCCTCGTCGCTGGCGCCGCGCTCCAGCGCCTGCTTGAGCGCTTCCTGCGCGGCGCGCAGCGCCTTGTCGACATCGGTGATGTTGCCGTCCTCGATGAGCACCGCAAGGGCCCAGAGATTGGCGACGACCTCGCGTATCGCGTCGTCGCTGCGGGCCAGTTCAAGCTGCCGCGTGACGCTATGAAGGCCCAGATAATGGCCGGCTTCCGGCGTGAATATTTCGGGCGCGATCATCAGCGCATCGAGCGCGGTGTAAACTTGCGAATTCTGGTTGGCGTCGAGCGCCAGAATGCGGCGCTGCTCGATCAGCGCGCGCGCCAGCGGCTTGGTGAACAGCCGCTCCGGCAGGCGCATGTTGAAAGGTTCGCTGCTGCCTTCATTGCCCGCCTCATCCTTTGCGGTGAGCGTCAACGTCACGTCGGCGCCCGCGTAAGGATCTTCGCTGAGATCCTTCACGGTCTGGCCGACACCGTTGCGGGTGCGCGCATTAGGCAGCGCCAGCGCGAACTGCGGCGGCTCGAACAGCGGCCGTGCCGCCGCGGCGTCCTTGGCGCTGCCGGGTTTCGCGGCGAAATGCGCTTGCGCTTCGGTGACACCGTAGTCGTCCTCGATCTTGTACGACATCTGCAGGGAGCCGCGGGCCTGGCGCTCGGGATCCTTGGCGAGCGAAATGGTCGGCGCGCGGTCGGGCGTGGCGGTGAATTTCCACTGCGGCTGGCCTGACGGCGCGCGGACATGCGCGGTGCCATCGCCGGCGATGACGAACTGGCGTTGATGCGTTCCGGTCGGCACTTGCTCGGTGGCAGGCGCCTCGTTCACGCCGCCGCCGACCACCACATCCAGATCGCCGCCGCTGGAACGCACGATCAGCGTGCTGCCGGCGGGCACTGACATCGCCTCGGCAATTGGCGCGGAAGCATCGCGGTTGGCCGCGGACAGGATGATGGGCGGCCGGCTGGTGTAAGCCGGCGGCGTCACCCAGGCATCGACCCGGATGTTGGCCGGCGCCAGCACGCCGTTCCAGTCGAACGCCGCGGCGATGCGCGCGGTTCGTTCTTCGCCGGCGGCGACATAGGTCGCGACTAGCAACACCATCACCAGCGCGCGTAACGCCCAGCGATCGTGCAGCGCCAGTCGCGGCGACGGCAGACCGGCGCGGATGCGCTTGACCGAGGCCAGCGTGCGTTCGCGCTGCGCCTGCCACAAGACAAGCGCCACCGGGTCCTGCGTCGCCAGCGTGTCGGTGAGCGCGGTGGCCGGGCGATGGCGGATGCCGGTGCCGCGATCGAGCCGGGCCAGACCGGCTTCCCGGCTCGGCCAGCGGAATTTCACGAGGGGAAACAGCGCGGCCAGCGACAGCACGCCGAATAGGACCAATCCGATGGCGCGCGCGATGAAGGGCAGCGTCAGCCACAGACCGGCCCAGGATACCACCAGAAACAGCCCTGCCACGCTTAAAAGCCGCGCCAGATGCGGCCAGCCACGCTCCCAAGCGATCGCGATTTTTGCCCGCTGCAAGGCCTTCGTCAGTTGCAGCCGCGAGGCCGCATCGGGATCGTGCGGTGGCTGTGACGGATCGGGAATGGTGCCGCTCAACAGGCTCTCCGGGTTGCCAAACCGAATCCTATCACGGCGGCGGCAATGAGGCACGTGCCGCATCGCACAACCCACACCCCAATCCGCGCATGACTGCAAAGCGTGACGCCGGCCCGCCAACCCCGTAACCTCATCCGCGATCCGTCAAAAGGAAAAATCATGGACAAGAAAACGCACGACAAGGGACTGGAAATTCGCAAGGCGGTGATGGGCGAGGCCTATGTCACCAATGCGCTGAAAAGCGTCGACAATTTCAACCGGCCATTCCAGGAACTGCTCAACGAATATTGCTGGGGCGCGGTCTGGGGCCGCGAGGAATTGCCGCGCAAGACCCGCAGCATGCTCAACATCGCGATGATCTCGATCCTCAACCGGCCGCATGAATTGCGCGGCCACATCAAGGGTGCGCTAACCAACGGCGTGAGCAAGGACGAGATTCGCGAAATCCTTATGCAGGTTGCGATCTACGCCGGTATGCCGGCCGCCGTCGACAGTTTCCGGATTGCGCGCGAGGCATTCGCGGAGGTGGAGAAGGGCGGAAGTTGAGCCGTCATTGCGAGGAGCGCAGCGACGAAGCAATCCAGCGGTTGCTCGTTGCTTCTGGATTGCTTCGCTTCGCTCGCAATGACGGCTTTGGCGCATGGAGTGAACTCTAGGAACACATCATCATGGACATTGGATTCATCGGGTTGGGCAAGATGGGATTTCCCATGGCCCACCGCCTCATCGAGGCAAAGCACAAGCTCATCGTGCACGACCAGCGCAAGGAAGCCGTCGACAAACTGGTCGCGCTTGGCGCGCAGGCCGCATCATCGCCGAAAGACGTGGCCGACCGCGCCGAGACGGTGTTGGCGAGTCTGCCGTCGCTGCAGGCCTCTCTCGATGTCGCTACGGCCAAGGGCGGCGTGATCGAAGGCAAACGCGTAAAGCGTTTCGTCGATCTCTCCACTGTGGGATCGCACATGGCGGTGCGCATTCACGATCTCTTGGCGAAGCGCAACATCGTGCAGCTCGATAGTCCCGTGAGTGGGGGAGTCGGCGGCGCCGAAAAAGGTACGCTCGCGGTGATGGTTTCCGGCCCGCGAGCCGATTTCGACGCGATAAAACCCGCGCTGGATGTGATCGGAAAAGTGTTCTTCATCGGCGAGAAGCCCGGCTCAGGACAAACCATGAAGCTCGCCAACAACTTCCTCTCGGCCACCGCAATGGTCGCCACGTCAGAGGCAGTGGTGATGGGCGTCAAATCCGGGCTCGATCCGGCTGTGATGATCGACGTGATCAACGCCGGCTCCGGCATGAATACGGCGAGCCGCGACAAGTTTCCGCGCGCGATCCTGCCGCGCACCTTCGACTTCGGCTTCGCCACCGGGTTGATGGTGAAGGATGTGCGGCTCTGCCTCGAAGAGGCCAAGGCGCTTGGGATGTCGCTGGAAGTCGCCGAAGCCGTAGGGAGGCTGTGGGAGGTGGTGATCCGCGAGATGGGCGCGGAGTCGGATTTCACCTCGGCGATCAAGCCGATCGAAAAAGCCGCGGGCGTGGTGGTGGGGCAGAATGTGAAAGTTTAGCTTGCACGCCAGTGTTCTTCCCTCTCCCCTCGTGGGAGAGGGTGGCAAGCATCGTCAGATGCGAGCCGGGTGAAGGGGCGCGACGAAGCGCAGATCGTGTCCCCTCGCACGCCCTCGATGCTTCGCGTCTCGGGCACCCTCTCCCACAAGGGGAGAGGGGAAAAAGAAGAAGTTCGCGTTCGCACCGCGTTCAGGGGACACTAAAACTTGCTGCTCACTAAGACCTCACACCACGGCGCTAGCCGATCCATCGCGATCAATTGCTCGAACGCAAGTGCGGTTGGCGATGTCAGCCGCCGGTGGCGAATCCGGGATAAAGCGTCATGCCGCCATCGACGAACAGCGTAGCGCCGGTAACGTAGTCCGATGCGTCAGAGGCGAGCCAGACCGCGGCGCGCGCGATATCGTCGGGCTCGCCGATGCGCTTGTAGGGAACAAGGGTCATGAGATCCTTGTAAGCTTCAGCCGTACTCCAGGCCGCGGTGTTGATCGGAGTCCTGATCGCACCCGGCGCGATGCTGTTGACGCGGATGCGGTACGGCGCCAGTTCCTGAGCGATGCTCTTCATCAAGAGCATCACCCCGCCCTTTGAGGCCGCATAGTTGGCGTGACCGGCCCAGGGTATTTCCTGGTGAACCGAACTCATGCAAATGATTTTGCCTGCCGCGACCGAAATCGCTTCGACAAGGCCACGCCGTTTGAACTCGCGGGTCGCCTCCCGCGTGCAAAGAAATTGGCCGGTCAGGTTGACGCCGATGACGGTATTCCACTGTTCGATCGTCATCAGATCGAAGGGAGAGTCTCGTTGCAGCCCGGCATTGCTGCAGACGATATGCAAAGTTCCGAAATGATCGACCGCCTTGGCAAACATCGCGACGACATCATCTTCCCGACTGACGTCAGCCTTGATGGTGAGCGCGCGGCGTCCCATGGCCTCGATCTCGTGCGCCACTTCGTCGGCAGCATCGGGATTCGCGACATAGTTGACGACAACGTCAGCTCCGGCAGCCGCCAAACCTAACGCTACTGCTTTGCCTATGCCGGAATTAGCGCCCGTGACCAAGGCTGGCTGCCCGGGCAGAACATTTTCATAGGGCACCTTCGGCAGTGGCCGGGTATCCGGTTCGGCGGGCGCCGCCGGGGACTTGGAAGCTGCTTGAACCACGATGCGCTCCTTACGGTTTTGCCGTCCCACAGCTGCGATGGAGATACATGCTGGTTATCAAAGCCACGGCGCTGGCCGATCCATCGCAATCAACTGCTCGACCTCGATACGCGGGCGGATCACCGCGTACTGATCGTCCTTCACCAGCACTTCGGGAATCAGCGCGCGGGTGTTGTAGGTGCCGGACTGCACCGCCCCATAAGCGCCGGCGGTCATCACCGCCAGCAGATCGCCCGGCCTCGGCTCCGGCATGCTGCGCCCGAGCGCGAGATAATCGCCGCTTTCGCAGACCGGCCCGACTACATCGGCGACGAGGGCGGGGGCGCTTGGAGCGGCCTGCCGCACCGGCACGATGTCATGATGCGCCTCGTACAGCGTGGGTCGGATCAGATCGTTCATGGCCGCATCGATGATGACGAAATTTCGCGCGTCGCCGCGCTTCAGATAGATCACGCGGGTGACGAGGATTCCGGCATTGCCGACGATCATGCGGCCCGGCTCGAACATCAGCGTGCATCCCAGATTGTGGCTGACGCGCTTGACCATTTCGGCATAGGCCGCAGGCTCCGGCGGCGCTTTTTTGTCGAGATGATAGGGAATGCCGAGCCCGCCGCCGAAATCGACATGGCTGATGGTATGGCCGTCGGCGCGCAGCGTGTGCACGAACTCAGCCAGTATCCGGAACGCGGCCTCCATCGGCGCCAGATCCGTGATCTGGCTGCCGATATGCACGTCGACGCCGGTGACCTGAATGCCGGACAGCTTCGCGGCGCGGGCATAGACGGCGCGCGCGCGATCCAGCGGAATGCCGAACTTGTTCTCGGACTTGCCGGTCGAGATTTTCGCGTGCGTGCCGGAATCGACGTCCGGATTGACGCGAATGGAGATTCGCGCGGTGCGCTCCATCTCTGTCGCAAGCCGCGACAGCAATTCAAGCTCGGGCTCGGATTCAACGTTGATGCAGAGAATATTTTCCGACAGAGCCTGGCGCAGTTCGGCTTCCGTCTTGCCGATGCCGGAAAACAGAATCTTCTCGCGCGCAAACCCCGCTGCCAGCGCGCGCTTCAGTTCACCGCCGGAGACCACGTCGGCACCGGCGCCGAGCTTTGCCAACGTCGCGAGTACCGACTGGTTGGAATTGGCCTTCACGGAATAGCACACCAGCGACTTCACGCCGGCGAAGGCGTCGGCGAAGACCCGGTAATGGCGCTCGAGCGTCGCGGTCGAATAGCAATAGAACGGCGTTCCGACGGCATCCGCCAGCGCAACGAGATCGACTGCTTCGGCGTGAAGCACGCCGTTGCGATAGTCGAAATGGTTCATGGTTTTTTGGTCCCGGACGGGCGCTCAGTTCAGAAGCGGATCGAGAACGAAGGATCGTTTGGTGCCTTTCGCCGCGGCCGGATTCGAATCGCCATGAACCGGGGCAAACAGGGTGCCCTGGCTGGCCGGCCGATCTTCTTCAACCGTCGCCACGGGCGCAGCGCTCGAACTGGATGGCAGATCGAGACCGCCCTTTCGACCACAGCCGGTGAGCGTCATCGTAGCGACGGCCAGCAAAATCATAGCCCAGCCAACGGACGCCGGGCGGTGTGTGCGATTCACGATAAGATCCCCAATGCACGCGCATCATACAAAGATTGGCCGGTTATTGCGAGACCCGGAACGGATTGAATTTCTTGGCGATCCGTTGCGTCAGCCCAATTTCTGCTCTTTTTCCAGCTGCTTGAGCCAGGCCTTGGCTTGCGCCTTGACGTTTTTCGGCGCGGTTCCACCGTAGCTGACGCGGCTTTGCACCGAGGCTTCGACCGAAAGCACCTTCATGACTTCGGCGGTAATTCTGGGCTCGATCGCCTGCATGTCCTTTAATGGCAACTCGTGCAGCGCCACGCCGTTTTTGGAGGCTATGCCGACGATGCGCCCGGTAACGTGGTGGGCATCGCGGAACGGCATCTTCAGCGTCCGCACCAGCCAGTCCGCCAGATCGGTGGCGGTGGCGTAGCCCTCGCCGGCGGCGGTCTTCATTCGCGCCTCATCGGGAGCGAGATCGCGCACCATGCCGGTCATCGCGCGGATCGCCAGCGACAGCGCGGCGAAGGCTTCCATCGCGCCCGCCTTGTCTTCCTGCATGTCCTTTTGATAGGCCAGCGGCAGGCCTTTCATCACGATCAATAGCGCCGTCAGCGCGCCGATGACGCGGCCGGTCTTGGCGCGCACCAGTTCGGCGGCGTCGGGATTGCGCTTCTGCGGCATGATCGACGAGCCGGTGGTGAACTTGTCGGATAGCCGTACCAGTCCGACCAGCGGCGAGGTCCAGATCACGATTTCCTCAGCGAAGCGCGACAGATGCATCGACGCGATAGACGCTGCCGACAATGGTTCGAGCACAAAATCGCGGTCCGACACCGCGTCGAGCGAATTGGCCATCGGCTTGTCGAAGCCGAGCGCCTTGGCGGTGGCGTCGCGGTCGATCGGAAACGAAGTGCCGGCCAGCGCCGCAGCACCCAGCGGCGATTTATTCAGCCGTCTGCGCGCGTCGGCAAAGCGGCCGCGGTCGCGCGCCGCCATCTCGACATACGCCAGAAGATGATGGCCGAACGTCACCGGCTGCGCGGTCTGCAGATGCGTGAAGCCCGGCATCACCGTGCCGGCATGCTCCAGCGCCCGGTCCAGCAGTGCGCGCTGAAACGACGCCAGCGCCGCGTCGGTTTCGTCGATGATATCCCGCACATAGAGCCGGAAATCGGTCGCGACCTGATCGTTGCGCGAGCGCGCGGTGTGCAACCTTCCCGCGGCGGGACCGATGAGCTCGCCCAATCTGCTCTCGACATTCATGTGAATGTCCTCGAGCGCGCGCTTGAAATCGAATGAGCCCTTGCCGATTTCTGACAGGATCGTGTCTAGACCCTTGCCGATATTTTTCGCATCGTTCGCGGTAATGATGCCCTGCGCGGCCAGCATCGCCGCGTGCGCCTTGGACGCGGCAATATCCTGGGCATAAAGGTGTCGGTCAACGTCGATGGAGACGTTGATTTCCTCCATGATCGCGTCGGGGCGCTCGTCGAACCGGCCGCCCCACATCTTGTTGCTCATCTGCCGCTCACGATCATGCCCGCTATTTGGCCGCTTTGACCCGTCAACACGCCCTGCAATGTACCGACCATCCATGAAACATCCAGAATGACCAGCAACTTATCTCCCGATCAGCCCGGCCGGCCCGTTGTCAGGCGCATTCTAGTCGTAGTTGGCGCTGTCGCGATCGGCGCAGTCATCGGATTTGCGGGGGTATACGGGATTGGCGGCCTCAAGCGCAATGCGCCGGGCGATGCCGCCTGCCGCCCCGCGGCCGATCTGGCGCGCAGGATCGCGCCATTTGCGCATGGCGAAGTCGCCGCGCTGACGATGGCGAGCACGCCGCTAAAATTGCCGGACCTTGAATTCAGCGATGCCAACGGCGCGCCGAAAAAGCTTTCGGACTGGCGCGGCCGCACGGTGCTGGTGAACCTGTGGGCGACCTGGTGCGTGCCCTGCCGTAAGGAGATGCCGGCGCTCGACGCGCTTCAGGGCAAACTGGGCGGACAGAATTTCGACGTCGTCGCCGTCAACATCGACACCCGCGATCCCGACAAGCCGAAGAATTTCCTGAAGGACGCCAATCTCACCAAGCTGGGCTTTTTCAGCGATCCCAAGGCCAAGGTTTTCCAGGACCTCAAGAGCATCGGCCGCGCGCTGGGCATGCCCACCTCCGTGCTGGTCGATGGCCAGGGCTGCGAGATCGCCACCATTGCGGGCCCGGCGGAATGGGCCAGCGACGACGCCGTCAAGCTGATCACGGCGGCGTTGACCAAATAATTTTCGATAGCCGATATTCCAGGAAGATGGACCTCAGAATCTTTGGACCTCAGTCGCACCGATATGCGTCACCGATGATCGTAACTGTGGACCCCTCAACCTCCGGTCCTATCGTATGAATATGTGTGGCGCTGAGCGCATCTGCTTGGTGTCTAATATCCGCGATCACATTTTCGCGCATCGTGTCGACGGGTAGCGACTCCGCTGTTGCAGAAAGCCGCTGAACGAGCTTACAGCCTTTCACTGTTTTGATATTAGAGACAAACTGGATGGCGTTTTCACTTGGAAAGACGACGCCGGGCGAGCCGTCCGGCGTCCCCGCGCAACCTGACAGAAACAGAAAGCCAAAAAAAGCAAGTAGCCGCATGTCCGTCCCAATTGCCCATCGTCCGAGACGGAGGTTAGGTAAACAAGCTACGATCCGCTAGGTCAACCAGCAGCAGCCGTGAATTGCAAATCATGACGCAGTCGTGTTTTGCTGGGACAATCGTTTCAGGAGGAATTGCCCATGTACGTCGATGGAATTGTCGTGCCGGTGCCGAAAAAGAACCTCGTCGCCTACCGCGCGCTGGCGCGCAAAAGCGGCAAGATCTGGCGCGAACATGGCGCGCTGGAATACCATGAATGCGTCGCCGACGATGTCGCGGTCGGCAAGGTCACGTCGTTTCCGCGCAGCGTGAAGCTCAAGCCCGGCGAGACCGTGATTTTTTCCTACATCGTCTACAAGTCGCGCAAAGACCGCGACCGCATCATGGGCAAGGTGATGAACGATCCGCGCCTCAAGTCGATGATGAGTGCGAAGATGCCTTTCGACGGCAAGCGCATGATCTTCGGCGGCTTCAAGACGCTCGTGACCACCTGACCGCGGAGCGTGGAATGACACCCCACGGACATTTCAACTGGAATGAATTCGTGACGCGCGATCCAGAGCGCGCCAAGAAATTTTATGCGGACACCATCGGCTGGACCTATCAGCCTCGCCCGATGGAGGGCGGCGGCACCTATTGGGTTGCCATGATGGGCGGCGTGCCTGTCGCTGGAATATTTCCTGCCGAAGGGCCGGGCTACGATCATATGCCCGACAACTGGATGCCGTATCTGGCGGTCGATGACGTCGATGCGCGAGCCGAGACAGCCGTCACTGCCGGCGCCAAGCTGATGCGTATTTTCGACATCCCGGAAGTCGGGCGACTGGCGCTGATCATTCAGCCTGGCGGCGCCGGCGTCGGCTGGATCACGCCGGTTGCGTGAGCGCGCATCAGTCGCCGGCAGTAAAAGCGCGATCGAAAAACTTCACAACCTCGTCCCGCAAGCTTGCGAGAAACGCGGTGCGATCGAAGCCTGGGGGGTCCGCGGCGGCATCGCCGTCCGGCGTCGGAACCGGCGTTGCAGGCCGATCCATAAAGGCGAAGTGCCAAGCGTTGGGAATGGTATGGAGTTCGGCGCGCGGCACATTTTTCGCAATCCAGTTGGCGTGAAAGCGTGGCACCAGCCAGCGATCGCCTTCCGCCGCGTAAATCAGTGTCGGGATATCGATGCCCGCCAGCGAAGAAGCCGTGAAGACGACGCCCATCGGCGCCATCGCGACGACCGCGCGGACGCGCTTGTCGGTCGTCAGCGGGATCGGTGGCGGTGGTTGCGGCTGATCCGTCCGAACCATGCTGCAGAAGACGGGATCCTCCGCGCGTTCCTTATCGCAATGCGCGCCGATGCGCGACAGGTCGGATTGCCCGCCCGCCAAAGCGATCCCGGTAAATCCGCCGGCCGAGTGCCCGAGCATGCCGATGCGTGGCCCGTTCGCGTCAGCCGCGATGCGGTCTTTCCAGGCCGGATCGCCCAGCAGCGCATCGATCACCCTCGACGCCTGCCGCGGCCGTTCAGTGAAAAAGGCGCCCGGCTCCTTTTGCCAGATCGAGCGATCCTGGTAATTGTCGCCTGGATGCCGGAGTGCGGCGACCAGATAACCGCCTTTGGCCAAGCCCTCCGCCAGACTGCTGTGCCCGAGTTCTGACCCGCCCGTTCCATGGCTAAGAATGATCAGACCTTTGAACTGCGCCTCCGGCGGCGCCATGATCGCGACATGGAGCGTGAACGGTCCCATCGCGATCTCGCGCGCCGGCGCCTGCGTCGGATAAAACAGGGCGACCTGAATGGTTTCGGGATTTGCGGCCGACGACGGCACCGCATATTGCCGCCAGCCGGCTTCGCTGGCCATCGCCGGACACGACAGCAACAGACCCGCCGCCACGAGCATTCCGCGACAGAATATTCCGGTTGAATGAGGATAAAAAGCAGCTAACCGTCGCATGAAGCATCTCCCAAATTGCACTGGTTCGCTGCTACAAGAGCGGCCTGTCCGCGGTCCACTCGCGTTTCGTGAACGGCATGATTTATTCGCCAATGACCATTCTTGACCTCGCCCGGCCCAGTGGAGCGATCTCGTCGCGGTACTTTCTGGCTGCCATGCTGCTCCTCGCGGTTGCAATCGCGATGGCGATCGTCGGCGCCTTCGGCTCCTACGTGGTCATGGGGCTTCCGCTTCGCCTGATCCATTTCACCACGACTTCGCTCGCGCTGGGCGCGGTGTCGTTCGTTCTCACGGCGTCCTTGCGGCGCTACGTGTTTGCGAATGGCCTTCCGTTTTGGACCACAATTCCTATTGCGATGGCGACGGCGCCTGTTGGCGGCCTGCTCATCCAGCAATCCCTGCGGCTATGGGCCCCTGTTGCGCTGCGTCATGTTTCGCTCGCGGAGCTGACCGCACAGGTTCTGACGATCAACCTTTTCATCGGTGCCGTGACGTGGGCGTTGCTCCGCGAAAAACTCGACCAAAATGGGAAAGTACAGTCCGGGGACGCGCAGCTGGCGCAGGCCGACGAAGTCTCCAGAGAATTCCGCGGAAAACTGCCGGTGGCGTTACGGCAAGCACCGGTTGTCGCGCTGAGCGCGGAAGACCACTATGTGCGCGTGCGCACCGAACGCGGTCAGGCCTTGATTCTGATGAATCTGGCGAGCGCGATCGCGGCGCTGGGTCCGAGCGCAGGCGTGCGCATCCACCGTTCGCATTGGCTGTCACGCGCGCTGGCAGCGGAGGTTACGGCCGGCAGCATCAGGCAGGGCATTCGGATCGACGACGGCACCGTGTTGCCGGTCAGCCGCGCCGGACGCAAACTATTGACGGAATTGCGCCGGCTGTCTGCGTAGCCATCGGCCTAAAGGCCGAAAATATCTCGATCGGCATGTCCGATATGAGCCTCTTCAATCGTCTTGAATGGGAGAGTATGCACCGGCCAGGGGTACGACGATGAAACTCTATTACGACGAACTGCTGAATCCGCGGAAAGCCTGCGCCGTCGCGAAACACGTTGGCGCGCCTGTGGAATTCGTGCGGCTCGACGTCACCACCGGTGCGCACAAGACGCCGGATTTTCTCGCGATCAACCCAAACGGCCAGCTACCCGCGCTCGAAGATGGCGCCTTCAGTTTGTGGGAATTGAACGCGATCATGTGCTATCTCGCGCGCAAGAGCGGCTCGGATATGTGGCCGCGCGACGATGCGGGCCAGTTGGAAACGGTGCGCTGGCTCAGCTGGGACGGTGCGCATTTTTCGCGGCACGGCGGCGCGCTCTATTTCGAATACGTCATCAAGCCAAAATTCAGAATCGGTCCTGTTGACGAGACGATCGTCGCCGAGGCGAGCGAGTCATTGAAGCGCTACGCCGCCGTGCTGGACGCGCATCTCGCTGACCGCACGTTCGTGGTTGGCGATACGTTGACGGTTGCCGACTTCGCCCTCGCGGTCAGTCTGGCCTACCCCGAGGCGACGGCAAAGGCGGTGGCAGGCTTCACGCACCTCGCCCGCTGGCACGACCGGCTGAACGAGCTTCCCGCTTGGCGCGAACCGTTTCCGCCACGCGCGGCGAAAGCCATCTGAATCAGCGCGTCGGGACCGGCTTGTCGCCGCGATAGTCGTAAAAGCCGCGCTGCGTCTTGCGGCCGAGCCATCCGGCCTCGACATACTTCACCAACAGCGGGCATGGGCGATACTTCGAATTGGCGAGACCCTCGTGCAGCACCTGCATGATCGACAGGCAGGTATCGAGTCCGATGAAATCGGCCAACTCCAGCGGTCCCATCGGGTGGTGCGCGCCGAGCTTCATCGCCGCGTCGATCGCCTCAACGTTGCCGACACCTTCGTACAGCGTGTAGATCGCCTCGTTGATCATCGGCAGCAGGATGCGGTTGACGATGAAGGCTGGAAAATCTTCCGACACCGCGATCTGCTTGCCGAGTTTTGCGACGAACGTCTTGGAGGCGTCGAAGGTCGCATCGTCGGTGGCGATGCCGCGAATCAGTTCGACCAGCTCCATCAGCGGCACCGGATTCATGAAATGAATTCCGATGAAACGCTCGGGGCGGTCGGTGGATGCGGCGAGCCGCGTGATCGAGATCGACGAGGTGTTGGATGCCACGATAGCTTCCGGCTTCAGCACCGCGCACACATCGTGAAAAATCTTGCGCTTGACCTCTTCCTTTTCGACCGCGCTCTCGATCACCAGATCGCAGGCCGACAGCCCGTCCATGGTGTCAGCCGAGACGATTCTCGCAAGCGCCTGCTTGCGCGCGTCTTCGGTAATGATTTTCTTGGAGACCTGGCGCGACAGATTGCCATTGATGGTGGCCATCGCCGACTTCAACCGATCGGTGGACACGTCGTTGAGCACCACCTCGAATCCGGCCAGTGCCGCCACATGCGCGATGCCGTTGCCCATCTGGCCCGAGCCGATCACGCCGACTTTCTTGATCATAACCGTCATCTTGTCATCTCATCGCAGCAGCATGTCGCCCACATCGCCGCTCGTCCTTATCGCATAAACTTCGGCCGGTGTCCGGTCATCCGCTCCACCGCGCGAAACGTGGTTAGCGCCCGAGCTTGCCGAGCGCTTCGGTCAGCTCCGGCACGGCCTGATACAGATCCGCGACCAGCCCGTAATCGGCGACCTGAAAGATCGGCGCGTCCTCATCCTTGTTGATCGCGACGATCACCTTGGAATCCTTCATGCCGGCAAGATGCTGGATCGCGCCGGAAATGCCGATGGCGATGTAAAGCTCAGGCGCCACCACCTTGCCGGTCTGGCCGACCTGCCAGTCGTTCGGCGCGTAGCCGGCATCGACCGCGGCGCGCGACGCGCCGACGCCGGCGCCAAGCTTGTCGGCGAGCGGCTCGATGTATTTGGTGAAATTCTCGCGGCTCTGCATGGCGCGACCGCCGGAGACGATGATCTTGGCGGAAGCCAGTTCCGGACGGTCGCTCTTGGCGACCTCCTCACCGACGAAACTGGACAGGCCGGGATCGGCAGCTGCCGCGGCATTCTCGATCGATGCGGTGCCGCCCTCGCCCGCGGCCGCCGCGAAGGTCGAGGTGCGCACGGTGATGACCTTCTTGGCGTCCTTTGATTTCACCGTCTGAATCGCGTTGCCGGCGTAGATCGGCCGCTCGAAAGTATCGGGCGACACCACCTTGATGATCTCGGATACCTGCATCACGTCGAGCAAGGCGGCGACGCGCGGCATCACATTCTTGAAGCGCGAGGTCGCGGGCGCGACGAAGGCATCGTAGCCCGGCGCCAGCGCCACGATCAGCGCGGCGAGCGGCTCGGCCAGATCGTGCGCATAGGCATCGCCTTCGGCCACCAACACCTTGGTCACGCCGGCGAGTTTCGAAGCCAGCTCCGCCGCGGCCTTGGTGCCTTCGCCGCCGCCGGCGACCAGCACATGGACCTCGGCGCCGAGCGCGCTGGCAGCCGTGAGCGCCTTGTTGGTGGAATCCTTAAGCAAGGCGTGTTCGTGTTCGGCGATCAAGAGCGTCGTCATCAGATTACCCCGGCTTCGTTCTTGAGCTTCGACACCAGTTCGGCGACGTCCTTGACCTTGACGCCTCCCTTGCGGCCGGGCGGCTCGGAGGTTTTTAGAATTTCGAGATGCGGCGTGAGATCGACGCTGTAATCGGCCGCGGTCTTGTCGGCGATCGGCTTCTTTTTCGCCTTCATGATGTTGGGCAGGCTGGCATAGCGCGGCTCGTTAAGCCGCAGATCGGTGGTGACAATCGCCGGACCCTTCAGTTTCAGCGTTTGCAATCCTCCATCGACTTCGCGCGTCACGTTGAAATCGGCGCCGTCGACCTCGACCTTGGAGGCGAACGTAGCCTGCGACCAGCCGAGCAGTGCCGCCAGCATCTGGCCGGTCTGGTTGGAGTCGTCGTCGATCGCCTGCTTGCCCAGAATGACAAGGCCCGGCTTTTCCTCATCGACGATGGCTTTCAATATCTTCGCGACTGCGAGCGGCTCGACATTGCCTTCGGCCTTGACCAGGATGCCGCGGTCGGCCCCCATCGCCAGCCCGGTTCGGATGGTTTCCGCCGCCTGCGGGACGCCGATGGAAATCACCACCACCTCGGTGGCCTTGCCGGCCTCTCGAAGGCGCAAGGCTTCCTCGACGGCGATTTCGTCGAACGGATTCATCGACATCTTGACGTTGGAGAGTTCGACGCCCGAACCATCGCTCTTGACGCGGACTTTCACGTTGTAATCGACCACCCGCTTGACCGGCACCAGAACCTTCATCGATCCTCTTTCGCTTGCGCTTTTCAGGTTTTCTCAGCTTGGGCGGGCGAACCTAAAGCTCCGGCTATCGACGGTCAACGCGCGAAAGACGGAAATAGCTCGCCGTCAGCGGTTTTGGCCGGGCCAAAAATCTAGCGGTTTTGACCTGGTACCCAGAGTACGTCGCCGGCGCCGTTGTTGTTCACTGCGCGGCTGGCCACGAACAGGAAATCCGAGAGGCGGTTCATATATTGAATCGCCGCGTTGCCGACGGGCTCGCCGGGTTTGGCGGCCAGTTCCACCATGATCCGCTCTGCCCGGCGGCAAATCGTGCGCGCCAGATGCAGATGCGCCGCCGCCGCAGTACCTCCAGGAAGAATGAAGGAAGCCAGCGGCGCCAGTTTCGCATTGAGCTTGTCGATGTCGCGCTCGAGCCTATCCACTTGCGTGGACAGGACGCGCAACCGATCCGCCTTGCCTTCGCGTTCCGGTACCGCGAGATCGGCGCCGAGATCGAACAGATCGTTCTGAATTCGCTCCCAGCATGGCGTCGACTTCAGGCGCTTTCGCCAGATGCAGCCGCACGATGCCGATGGCGGCGTTGGTCTCATCAACGGTGCCGTAAGCCTCGATGCGCAGGTCGTACTTCGGACGCCGCTCGCCGCTCCCAAGCGCGGTGGTGCCGTCATCGCCGGTGCGGGTGTATATGCGGTTGAGGGTTACCATCTTATCCGCTTACCGCCCCATCGCCCAGACCGCGACCATGGTGATGACGATCGCGACGAACTGCAGCAGCACCCGGAGCTGCATCAGTTTTTGCGAACGGTTCGGCGAGCCGCCGCGCATCATGTTGATGAGCCCTAGCAACAGCACCAGCGCGACTGCGCCGACCGCGACGGGAAGGATGATCGTGCTCAGAAATGAAGCCATTGCCGCACCATAACACCGCAGGCGCCGCTTCGCCATTGCCTGGCGCACCGGGCGTTGGGCTCGAAGTCTGGATTTTTGTCCAATAATATCAGATGGTAGTGTGGACACTCGTGTCGCTGCGGACTGAATCGTGTTCCGGCAGATCAGGATCAAATGTGAGGCACCTGCGCTACGTCTTTCTGGTCGGACTGGATGCGTTCTACACGTTTCTGGCAGACGACGGCTGGGCGATCGCAAGCCATATCGCGCTTTCGACGCTGATGGCGCTGTTTCCGTTTTTGATCGTCATCACGTCGCTTGCGGGTTTCTTCGGCTCAAAGGAGCTTGCCGATCAGGCCGCCGAACTGATGCTGCAAATCTGGCCACGGCAGGTCGCCAATTCGCTCTCAGGTCAAATTCACGATGTGCTGACCACCACCCGCGGCGACGCGCTGACAATCGGCGCGGTGCTGGCGGTGTATTTTGCGTCCAATGGCGTCGAAAGTCTGCGCGTGGCGCTCAACCGCGCCTACGCCGTGATCGAGCCGCGGCGCTGGTACTGGCTGCGGCTGGAATCGATCGGCTACACCTTGATCGCGGCGTTCTCATCGCTCGCGATGGCCTTCATGATCGTGTTGGGGCCCCTGATACTGGAAGCAGCAAGGCGGCATATTCCGCTCATCGTCGAATCCAACGAGCAGTTCCTCAATACCGCGCGCTACAGCATCGCCATCGGCGCGCTGATCGTCGCGCTGTTCTTCCTGCATGCATGGCTGCCGGCCGGCCGCCGCGGCTTTCAACAAATCCTGCCCGGCATCGTATTCACGCTGGTGGCGTCGCTGGTATCGGGCATCGTGTTCGGTCAATATCTCGCGCGCTTCGCTAACAACTACGTCACTATGTATGCCGGCCTCGCCTCGGTGATCATCGCGCTGGTGTTCCTGTATTTTATCGCCGCGATCTTCGTCTACGGCGGCGAACTCAACGCTGCGATCATCAAGTCGAGGTTGCCGCACGGCGTGACGCTGCAAGCAGCGCAGTCGATAGCGTCACTGGACTGACGGGCTTGACCAGAAACGCGTCCGCGCCCGCACTGCGGGCCGCCGCCTCGTCGTTGCCGCGGCCGGATATGCCGATGATGGCGATGCGGCCGGTTGCGCCGCCGAGCGCACGAATTCGCCGGATGGTCTCCACCCCGCAGATGCCCGGCAGCACCATGTCCATCAGCACCGCATCGAAACTACCCTGTGCCACGCGCTCTGCGGCTGCCTCACCGCGGCCGATGAACTCCGCCTGATGGCCGAGTTCGGCCAGCATGGCATTGAGCACGATGCGGCCGAACGGATTGTCCTCGACGCTGAGAATACGCAGCGCGCGCGCAGGATTGTGAGCGGCGTTGGCATCGCCGGCGGCGGCCCTGCGTCTCGGCATTTTCGCGCGCGTCAATTCTACCGTCAGGGTGAAGGTTGCACCGCCGCCACGCCGTTGCGTCCCCACGATGTTGCCGCCCATCGCGCGCGCGAATTGCCTGACGGAAGATAGTCCGAGCCCCGCGCCGCCGAAGCGCGCAGCGATGCTGACATTGGCCTGCGAAAACGGACGGAACAGGCGCTCGATTTCAGCGACTGAGAGGCCGATGCCGCTGTCCGAGACCGCGAAGGCGACGCCGATCTTTCCCTTTGCGCCTCGCACCGGCGAAACTTTTAGCGAGACTTCGCCGTGCTCGGTGAATTTCACCGCGTTGTCGACTAGGTTTTCCAGCGCCGCGCGCAGACGCACGGCATCGCCGATCGCGGAAGCGGCAAGATTCGGCGGAATTTCCACGGACGACTGCAAACCTCGCGCCGCGGCGCGGCCGGAAAGCGAGTCTCCGACGCTGCGCATCAGAGCGCGCAGGTCGAACACCTCGTGCCGGATTTTGGGGCTGGATTTTCCGCGGCTTGCCGCATCGACGAACAACGTCGCAAGGTTGGCGAGATGGTCTGCCCCCTCCTTGATGGTGTTGACCCAGCGCCGTTCCCGTTCGCTGAGATCGGACGTCGCTAAGAGATCGCTCATCGCGAGAATGCCGGTTAGCGGCGTGCGCACCTCGTGCGCGAATGCCGCGAGCGCGGTCTCGACCATGCCGGGTGCGGCCGCGACCATCTTTGCGGCGCGCTTCTTCGGCGTGCGCTTTTTAGGCGTTCGCATGCGCTGCGATGACCGCGATGTGCGCGCCATGATTCCCCCGACCCGGCCGAACTCAGCATGCCATGACAGGACTTGCGGAGTCACGCCGGGGCGCGTCTTCGGCTTGCGGCGAACCTGCGGCAAATCAAGCCAGGCCAACGAGGCGACGAATGCCGATCGGGCTGGCCCCAGCGGTGCGGAGTTCCCGCAATCCGGTCGCATCGGTGGATTTTGAAAGCTTGTTCCCGCCGCCGTCGAGGATCAGCCGATGATGCCGGTAAGTCGGCTCCGGCAGGCCGAGCAATTTCTGCAGCAGCCGATGCACGCCTGTCGACCAGAACAGGTCCTGTCCCCGCACCACGTCGGTTACGCCCTGCAGTGCGTCGTCAAGCACGACCGATAGGTGGTAACTGGTCGGTGTTTCCTTTCGAGCGAGGATGACGTCGCCCCAAATTTCCGGCTGTGCGCGCACCGTGCCGGTCTCGTCGGCAGGGCCCTTACCCTGCTCGGTCCATGTGAGATCGCCTGCGCGGGCGATGGCGGCTGCCATGTCGAGCCGCAGCGAATAGGGCGCGCCCGATTGCAGCAAGCACTCGCGGTCGTCAGGCGAAAGCGATTTCGTCGTGCCGGGATAAAGCGGCGCGCCGTCGGGATCGCGCGGCCACGAGCAGGTGGCTTCCCGTTGGGCTACCAGTTTTGTAATCTCGGCGCGGGATTCGAAACTCGGATAGACCAGACCTTGCGCAGTAAGTTGTTCGATAGCGTCCCGGTACAAACCGAGATGCTCGGATTGCCGCCGCACCGGCGTCTCCCACTCCACGCCGAGCCAGGCGAGGTCTTGGGAGAGCGCCGCCTCGAATTCAGGCCTGCATCGCGTCGCGTCGATATCCTCGATGCGCAGCAGCAAGCGGCCGCCGGTCTGCTGCGCGAGGTCGAAATTCAGCAGCGCGGAATAGGCATGCCCGAGATGGAGATAGCCGTTCGGACTCGGCGCAAATCGGAAAACGGGTGGCATTGATCTCTTTCGGAGGACATGTTGTTTCTAAGGCTTCATGACCCTTCATCTCAAGACACAGGCTGACCTAGACGACGCCGTCCACGCGCTGGTGAAACAGGACCCGCGGCTGAAACCTATCCTCAAGGCCGCGGGTATGCCTGCACTGCGGCAACGCGACCCCGGTTTTGCCGGACTGGCCGCGATCGTCTGCGGCCAGCAACTGTCCACCGCCAGCGCCGCGGCGATCTGGGGCCGCGTCAGCACGGCGTTTGATCCCTTTCATCATGACACCTTGAAAAAGGCCCGCGCCGACCGGCTCGGAAGGCTCGGGCTTTCGGCGGCCAAGATCAAGACGCTGAAGTCGCTGGCGCGCGAACTGGCCGCGGAGCGCCTCAACCTCGACGTGCTCGCGAATGAAGACGCCGATGCCGCGCATAACACGCTGACGGCGCTGCACGGCATAGGGCCGTGGACCGCCGACGTCTATCTGCTGTTTTGCCTGGGGCATGGCGACGCCTGGCCGGCCGGCGATCTCGCCGTGCAGGAAGCGGTCAAGGTTGGCCTAGGCCTGAAGGCGCGACCCACCGTCAAAGAGATGGCCGCGTTGGCGGAGCCGTGGCGTCCGATGCGCGGCGCGGCGGCGCATCTGTGGTGGTCGTATTATCATGCCATCAAGCGGCGCGACGGCGTAATCGCAGGCAAAGCCACATTACTGCCCTGAGCGACCGCACCTTTTCGCGCGTTCGCAAGAGAGTATAGACTGCCGGAGGAAACCGGTAACGATCGACAGCCCGAGGGCGCGCATGCTGGATAAGACGGAGACGCCCGACACCACCGTCGAGCATTGGCTGGAGCGGTTCCAACGCGCGCTCGCAAGCTCCGACGATGCGGCGCTGAAGATACTGTTCCATCCGAACAGCCACTGGCGCGACATGCTGGCGCTGACATGGCGCCTCACCACGTTAGACGGCCGCGACTCCATCCTGCGCGAATTGAAGGCCCGCGCGGGCAGCGCGCAACCCTCCGCGTTCACTATCGATACGCGCCGCGCACCGCCGCACACCGTGACCCGCGTCGGCACGCAATGCATCGAGGCGATTTTCAAATTCGAAACCAGACAAGGCCGCGGCAGCGGCATCATCAGGCTTATTCCCGATGCCGAAGACGGCAACTCGCTGAAAGCCTGGACGCTGCTCACGACGCTGGATGAACTGAAAGGACACGAGGAACCGCTGGGATTGTCGCGCCCGCGCGGGGCAGCTTACTCCCGTGATTTCCGCGGCCCGAACTGGCTCGATCTGCGCAAGGCCGATGCCGAATACAGCGACCGTGATCCGACCGTGCTGGTGATCGGCGGCGGACAATCCGGACTGATGATCGCGGCGCGCCTGAAGCATCTGCAGATCGACACGCTGATCGTCGATCGCGCGGCGCGCATCGGTGACAACTGGCGCAAGCGCTATCACGCGCTGACGCTGCACAACCAGGTGCAGGTCAATCACCTGCCCTACATGCCGTTTCCGCCGAACTGGCCGACCTACATTCCGAAGGACAAGCTCGCCAACTGGTTCGAAGCCTATGTCGAAAGCATGGAGATCAACTTCTGGACCTCGACCGAGCTCGTCAGTGGGGCCTATGACGAGAAGGAACAACGCTGGAACGTGGTGCTGCGCCGCGCCGACGGCAGCATGCGAGAAATGCATCCGCGTCACGTCGTGATGGCGACCGGTGTCAGCGGCATTCCGAGCCTACCCAATATTCCGACGCTGAAGAATTTCGCCGGCACCGTGCTGCATTCCAGCCAGTACACCGACGGCGAGGAATGGACGAGCAAGAATGCCATCGTCATCGGCACCGGCAACAGCGGCCACGACATCGCTCAGGATCTGCATTCGAGCGGCGCGCGCGTCACGTTGGTGCAGCGCAGCCCGACCACCGTAGTGAGCATCGAACCGTCGGCACAACTGGTCTACGAGCCTTACAATCATGGCTCGATGGACGACAACGATCTGATCGCGACCTCGATGCCGTTGTCCCTGGCCAGGAAAAGCCACGTCATGCTGACCGAGCAATCGAAGAAGCTCGATGCCGAGTTGCTCGAAGGCTTGGCGCGCCGCGGCTTCAAGCTCGACTTCGGCGAAGGCGGCACCGGCTGGAGCTTCAAGTATCTTACCCGCGGCGGCGGTTATTATTTCAACGTCGGCTGCTCCGATCTGATTGTATCCGGCGACATAAAGCTGGCGCAGTTTTCGGACGTCGAAGGTTTTGTCGCGCAGGGCGCGCGGCTGAAGAGCGGCGATGTTGTCGCGGCCGACCTCATCGTGCTGGCCACAGGCTACAAGAAACAGGAAGAGCTGGTGAGGAAATTGTTCGGGGACGACGTCACGCAACGCATCGGCCCGATCTGGGGCTTCGGCGAGGATCAGGAGATGCGCAACATGTTCACGCGCACGGCGCAGCCGGGACTGTGGTTCATCGCCGGCGGGCTCGCGCAATGCCGCATCGCCTCGAAATATCTCGCGCTGCAGATCAAGGCGATCGAGGTCGGGTTGCTGGCGAAGGAGATTTCGTAGCCCGTATGAAGCGCAGCGCTTTCTTCCCTCTCCCCTTGAGGGAGAGGGAGTTGAGATGCGAAGCATCGAAGGCGGGTGAGGGGTACGCTCTATTAAGAAAGAGACCCCTCGCCCGGCGAGCATCTATCGATGCTCGCCACCCTCTTCCCTCAAGGGTAGAGGGAAGAAACCATTGCCGCGATTTAATGTTGCACTCATCTGAGGTTCATGGAGGAACCGCTAGGTATTTTCTCGGGGCAATTCTTTCCGGGAGACCATCATGAAACTTACCCACGCACTCATCGGGCTTGCCGCCCTCGGCGGCGCAGCACTTTCAGCAGGAACGGCCTCGGCGATGCCGATCGGCCTGGCCACGAACTCGGATATTGCGTCGAATGTCGAGCAGGTTCGTCTCGTCTGCGACGTGTACGGCCGCTGCTTCCGTACCCGTCCGCGCTTCTATGCCTACGGCGGCCCCGTCGTTCGCTTCGGCTATGGCGGCGGTTGGCGACGTGGCTGGCGCCACGGCCGGCGCTGGTAAATGACTGAAGAATGATTGAAGGGGGCTTTCGAGCCCCCTTTTTTATGCCCTCTCCCCTTGTGGGACAGGGGAAGAAGGCTCTCGCCTTTTGGAAAGACCTTTGCAACAGTCGCCAAAAATACTGGGAGAAGACGCATGCCGGTTACGCTAGGCTCGGATGAACATCGTTATCGGGTCGTGGAGAACTGGGCGAAAATTCCGGACGGCTGGAATCTCACCGACGTGGCGTCGGTGGCGGTCGACAGCCGGGATCGCGTCTATTTGTTCAATCGCGGCGCGCATCCGATGGTCGTGCTCGACCGCGCGGGCAATTTCATCACCAGCTGGGGCGAAGGCCTGTTCAACCGCCCGCACGGTCTGCACATCGGCGCCGACGACAATCTGTATTGCACCGACGATGGCGACCACACGGTGCGCAAATGCTCGACCGACGGCAAGGTTCTGCTGACGATCGGCATTCCGAACAGGCCCGCGCCCTTCATGAGCGGTGAGCCGTTCAACCGCTGCACCCACACCGCGCTGTCGCCGAATGGCGAGATTTACGTGTCGGACGGTTACGGCAATGCCTGCGTCCACAAATTCTCGCCAGACGGCAAGCTGCTCAAGACCTGGGGCGAGCCCGGCACCGATCCCGGCCAGTTCAACATCGTGCATAACGTCGCCGCCGACGCCGACGGTTGGGTCTATGTCGCGGACCGCGAGAACCACCGCGTGCAGGTGTTCGACGGCAACGGCAAATACGAGACGCAGTGGAATAATCTGCACCGGCCCTGCGCGCTGTGCTGTTGCGGCGGCCTTAAGAATCCCAACTTCATCATCGGCGAACTCGGCCCGGCGATGCCGGTCAATCGCAAAGTGCCTAATTTGGGGCCGCGCCTGACCATCGTCGATTCCCAGGGCAAGCGCATCGCGCGGCTCGGCGGCGAGAACGGTCCCGGCCTCGAGGCCGGAAAATTCCTGGCGCCGCACGGCATCGCGCTGGATTCCAAAGGCAGCATCTATGTCAGCGAAGTCGGCGTCACGGACTGGAAGTCGAGTTTTCCGGATACGCCGATGCCGCCAGAGGTTGGCGTGACGCGCTGCATCCAGAAGCTGGAGCGGGTTTAGCAGTCTAGCCGGCGCGCCCCGACCGTCCTGGCCTTACAGTGAGGAGCGCGCAAAGCGCGCCTCTCGAACCACGCGGTATAATTCCATCATCCTTCGAGACGCGGCGAAGAACGCCGCTCCTCAGGATGAGGCTTTGCCTGAGGTGCCCACATCCATGCCGGAAAGAGCCGCCAATGCTCTTCACAACGGCGTCACGCTGCCTGTAGTATAGGGTCTCACGCTGCGTCGCAGCCTAATCGGGAGATTCGCGCGTACTCCGCAAAAGTGGGTACCGGTTTTGCGATCAGAGTACGCGCAAGTTTAATTGGACGCATTTTCTGCGGCAAACCGGATTCCACTTTGCCGGAAAATGCTCTGGAGTTGTTTCGTTGAACGCACATGTCTCGCAAGGGGGTTGGCCGGTACTCGTGCTGAATGCGGACTTCCGGCCGCTGAGCTACTATCCGCTTTCACTCTGGTCGTGGCAGGACGCGATCAAGGCGGTGTTTCTCGACCGCGTCAATATCGTCGAGCATTACGACCGCGCGGTGCGCAGCCCTTCGTTCGAGATTCAGCTTCCCAGCGTGGTGTCGCTGAAATCCTTCGTCAAGCCGACCACGCATCCGGCCTTCACGCGATTCAACGTGTTCCTGCGCGATCGTTTCTCGTGTCAGTATTGCCTGGCGCACGACGATCTCACCTTCGATCATATCGTGCCGCGCTCCAAGGGCGGCCAGACCACGTGGGAGAACGTCGTCGCGGCGTGCTCGCCGTGTAATCTGCGCAAGGGCAATCTGACGCCGCATCAGGCGCGGATGTTTCCGCGGCAGGCGCCGTTCGCGCCGACGGTGCATCAGCTGCACCGCAACGGCCGGCTGTTTCCGCCGAACTACCTGCACGATAGCTGGCTCGATTATCTATACTGGGATACCGAGCTCGAGCCGTAGGCTGGGCGCGGTGCTGCGACGGACGCTGCACCGCGCGGATATTTTTACAGCTGGCCGAGGAACGTATCGCCGCCGGAGACCTCGACCTTGCCGGGGTTCGGCTCGAGGTTGAATTTCTTCACCACGCCATCCTCGACCAGCATCGAATAGCGCTTCGAGCGCGTGCCGAGGCCGTTGCCGGACGCGTCGAGCTCCATGCCGATCGCCTTGGCGAATTCGGCGTTGCCGTCGGCCAGAAACACCGCTTCGTCGCGCTGGTCGGTGTCGCGCTTCCACGCGTTCATGACGAACACGTCGTTGACCGAGACCACGGCGATGGTGTCGACGCCCTTGTCCTTGATCGCGTAGGCGTTGAGGAAAATGCTCGGCATGTGCATCTTGTGGCAGGTGCCGGTATAGGCGCCCGGCACCGCGAACAGCGCGACCTTCTTGCCCTTGAAAATATCGTCGGTGGTTTTGACTTCGGGGCCTTCCTTGCCCATCACGCGAAACTTCGATTCCGGTAGTTTGTCGCCAACTTGAATGGTCATCGTGTACTCCCTGTGTGCGGCGGGTGTCTTAGAACATTTTGTAGCGATATGAAAACCCCGTCATTGCGAGCGTAGCGAAGCAATACAGAACCGCAAGCAAGACTGGATTGCTTCGTCGCTTCGCTCCTCGAAATGACGAAGCAACTACGCCGCCGCCTTCTTTTTCTCGTCGCGCAGTTCGCGGCGCAGGATTTTACCGACATTGCTTTTCGGCAGATCGGTACGGAATTCGATCTGCTTCGGCACCTTGTAGTTCGTGAGCTGCGTGCCGCAATATTTGATGATGTCGTCGGCGGAAACGTTGGGATTCTTCTTCACCACGAACGCCTTCACAGCCTCACCGGAACGCGCATCCTCGACGCCGATCACTGCGCATTCCAGCACGCCGGGATGGCCGGCGATGACGTCCTCGATCTCGTTCGGATAGACGTTGAAGCCGGAAACAAGAATCATATCCTTCTTGCGGTCGACGATCTTGGTGTAGCCGTCCGGCGACATCACGCCGATGTCTCCGGTGCGGAAAAAGCCATCCGCCGTCATGACGTTCGCGGTCTCGTCGGGCCTGTTCCAGTAGCCGGCCATCACCTGCGGTCCCTTGGCGCAGATTTCGCCGGGCTCGCCGATTGGCACTTCCTTGCCATCATCGTCGCGAATCGAAATCCAGGTCGATGGCACCGGTATGCCAATCGAGCCGGTGAAACGGTCGATATCGGCCGGATTGCAGGTGAGCGTCGGCGACGTTTCCGAAAGCCCATAACCCTCCGACAGATTGCAGCCGGTAGTCTTCAGCCAAGCTTCGGCGACCGCTTTCTGTGTCGCCATGCCGCCGCCGTTCGATACCTTCAGCTTGGAAAAATCGAGTTTGTCAAAACCCGGCGTATGCAGCAGTCCATTATAGAGCGTGTTCACCGCCGGGAAGAAGTTGACCTGATACTTCGCCAGCTCCTTGACGAAGCCAGACATGTCGCGCGGATTGGGGATCAGGAGATTGACGCCGCCGGCGCGCACGCCGAGCAGGTAGCATGCCGTCAGCGCGAACACATGATACAGCGGTAGCGCGCAGACGATGAAGAGCTGATCGATATGCGGCGGTTTTGCAAGTGCCGGCTGCAGCCACACATCGTTCTGCAGCACGTTGGCCAGGATGTTGCGGTGAAGCAGCGTCGCGCCCTTGGAAACGCCGGTGGTGCCGCCGGTGTATTGCAGGAATGCGACATCGTCCGGCCCAATCGTGGGCTTGTTGAGCTTCATGCCACGGCCGGCCGCGAGCGCGTCGTTGAATTTCACCGCGCCCGCGATCGAAGACGGCGGCACCATTTTCTTGACCTTGCGGACGACGAAATTCACGATCACGCCCTTGAAGCCGAGCAGATCGCCCATGCTGCCGATGATGACATGCTTGACCGCGGTCTTCGCCAGCACGGCCTGCACGGTCGGCGCGAAGTTTTCCAGCACGATGATCGCTTCGGCGCCGGAATCCTTCAGCTGATGTTCAAGCTCGCGCGGCGTGTAGAGCGGATTGACGTTGACGACCGCATATCCTGCGCGCAGCACCGCGGCGGTCGCCACCGGATATTGCAGCACATTCGGCATCATCAGCGCGACGCGCGCGCCCTTCTTCAGACCCTTGCTTTGCAGGTACGCTCCCAGCGAAGACGACATCTCGTCGAGATCGCGATAGCTGATCGACTTGTCCATGCAGATGAACGCTTTGCGGTCGCGAAATTTCACAAAGCTTTCTTCCAGCAGTTCGACCAGCGAGGCATATTGCGTCGTATCGATATCGGCAGGCACACCCGCTGGATATTGCTTGAGCCAGATGCGCTCCATCGGATCCCCCTCTGCTGTATCCCGCTTCTTGGACGGGACACCCTTGTTTTCAAGGCATTATGGCAGTGGAACCGCCGATAGCAAGGCGGCTGCGCGTATCGGACGCAAGGCCGACCCAAAACGCGCGGGGTAGAAAGGTTTTATGTGCGCGGCGCGGCGGCAGTCTTTTGGTCCGCGGGTTTGGCCTCGCCGGTCGTGCTGTTCTTGGGCTTGACCGCAGCCTTGGGCCGCGGCTTTGCCGGCTTGGCGGCAGGCTTGTCAGCGGCTGCCGCATCCGGCTTGACACTGGCGTGCGCGACGACGCGACCGCGGGGCTTGAGCGGCGCATTTGGATCGATGGCCACCGAAATTTTAGGATTGCCCGCGGCACCGGCTTCCGGCTTGCGCGCCGCGGTCCGCGATTTCTTTCCGCGCTTCGGCGCGGTTTGCTTCTCGGCATCGACCGCATTGGCCGCAATCAGCGCGGTACCGGATTTCGTGGGTCCGGTATATACAACGACTGGCTGCGAGGCCTCCGGCCCCGCCGCCATCAGTTCCGATGGCTTCAGGCTCGGCGGCTGCAGCGCGGCGGTGAAAAAGGAATAATTGGCTTCGCCGCCCGTAGCCGACGAACTGCCGGCCAATGTGCTCTCGTCTTCGTCGCTGGCAGGCCGCTTGCGTTTGCCGCCGCACATTTCGTCGCGCAGGTTAGGAGGCGAGGCATCAATCGGGGCCAGATTATTTACCGTGCCCATCGCCGGCGTCAGCCAGGACAGGCTGTTGCTGGCGAAGCCGCGCTCGAGCAGTTGTGCCGCCCGCACCGCGCGCATCGTGCCGGACGAAGCGCCGAGCACCACGGCGATCAGACGCCGGCCATTGCGCGTCGCCGTTCCCACCAGATTATAACCGGAGGCGCAGATGAAGCCGGTCTTCATGCCGTCCGCGCCGGGATAGCGTCCGATCAGCTTGTTGAAATTCTGCGTGACCTTGCGGCCGAAGCGGATCGACGGAATGTGGACAAAATATTCGTATTCCGGAATGTTGTAGATGATTGCACGCGCGAGGATCGCGAGATCGCGCGCCGAAGTGATCTGTCCATCCGCGGGCAAGCCGTTCGGGTTGACGTAACTCGTCTGCGTCATGCCCAGCTGCTGCGCGGTCTGGTTCATCTGCGCCGAAAAGCCGTCGATCGAGCCGCCGACGCCTTCGGCAAGCACGACGGCCATGTCGTTAGCCGACTTCACCAGCATCATCTTCAGCGCATTATCGACGGTGACCTGGGTGCCGGACCGAAATCCCATCTTCGATGGCGACTGCGCCGCTGCCGTCGGCGACACGGTCAGCAAGGTATCCAGCGTGATACGCCCGCTCTTGACGGCCTGTCAGCGTGACATAAGCCGTCATCAGCTTGGTCACGGAGGCCGGATACCATGGATAGGTGGCGTTCTCTGCCTGCAGCACCTTGCCGCTGTCGGCCTCGACGAGCAGCAGCGCTTCGGCACTGCGCGGCGACGCGGCGCGGCCGCAAACAAATGCGGCGGCAAGCATGGGGACAGCCAGCGATGACTTACGCAACGACGGGAGAAAATGCACTATTCCGATTCCGGTCCTTTGAGACCCCACCGAAAACGGAGGGTCTAAGATATGACGGTGGGTTTCAAGCGTGTCCGGCGCCGTCGGTTACGGCGGTTGCAACCTATACCGGCTCGCGGCGGCAGAACAGAGGCGGCATGATTAAATCCCGGATGAAATTGCACCGTGCGCGGGTTGAATTTTTTCAACTTTTGGGCCGCGTTGCGCCGGACTTCGGCGCCGCGCCGCAGGCTTCGCCGTTCTTTCGCGGCTTTCGTCGCAGTTTCCTGCACCATGAACTGCGCGCTCGCGAGTTCCGCAAATCGGCCGCCTCGCGATACCAGTTCATCGAAAGTTCCGCTTTCGATCACATGTCCGCTATCGAACACCAGAATGCGCGTGGCGTTGCGTATGGTCGACAGCCGATGCGCGATCACAAACGTCGTGCGGCCTTTCATCACCTCGTCGAGCGCGGTATTCACCTTGGCTTCGGTGACCGCGTCGAGCGCGCTGGTCGCTTCGTCGAGAATGAGGATCGGCGGATCCTTCAACATCGCGCGCGCGATCGACAGCCGCTGCCGCTCGCCGCCGGACAGCATTCGCCCGCGCTCGCCGGCATTGGTGTCGAATTTCTGTTCGCTGCGCTCGATGAATTCCAGCGCCTGCGCGCGCGATCGCCGCGATCCGCATCTCCTCTTCGGTGGCGTCGGGCTTGCCGACGCGCAGATTGTCCGCGATCGAGCGGTTGAACAGCAGCGCTTCCTGAAACACCACGCCGATGTTCCGTCGCAGCGCCGAAAGCTTGAGACCGCGAACGTCCATGCCGTCGATCCGGATGAAGCCGGATTGCGGATCGAACGCGCGATGCAACAGCGCAATCGCGGTGGATTTTCCGGCGCCGGTCGGCCCGACCAGCGCGATGGTCTGGCCCGGCAGCACGGTGAACGAGAGGTCTTCCACCGCGGGCCGCTTGCCGTCATAGGAAAACGACACGTCCGAAATTCGACCATGCCCTGACAGCCGCCCGGGATCGATGGCGTCCGGGCGGTCGCGCACCGCGGGCACCTCATCCAACACGCCGAAGAATTCCTGCAGCCGCGGCGCTTCCATGAACACGCTGTTGATGAAGCCCACGACCTGTTCGAGCTTCTGGATCAGCATGGTCGCGAAGCTCACGAACATCACGATCTCGCCGACGGTGGTGAGGCCCCGTTGGTGCAGCACGATACCTACGGCGAAAATCGCCAGCACAGTGATGGTGGTTGAAGCGCGCGTAATGACGTTGACCAGCGCCCACCATGACAGCACCGGCATCTGCCGCGCCAGGAGCTTGTCCGCGATAAAACGCAGGCCCTGCACTTCGGAGTCGATACGCACGAAACTCTGCACCAGCGCGACGTTGCCCAGCGCGTCTGACGCGCGCGCCGACAGATCGCCGTAATGCGCCTCGACTTCGCTCTGCATGCCGTAGGTCTTGCGCACCACCAGCGTCGTCAGCACGGTGAATACGACGCGACAGCGACGAACAGCAGCGCCGCCAGCCGCCAGTTGATGTACAGCGCCAGCGGCAGCAGCACGATCAGCGATACGATCGCCGCGAAATATTCGCGGAAAAAACTGACCCACAGCCGCCACAGCGAATCGGTGCCGTTCAGCATCACCTTCATCAGGCGGCCGGAATGCGTGCCGGTATGGAATGTCAGCGGCAACTGCATGATGTGCTCGAAATAATTCGTCAGCACCGCCTGGCGCTGGCGGTGCGCGAGCTTGTCGGCGTTCAGCGCCACCACGCCGCCGCACACGATGGTGAACAGGCCGAATGCCGCCCAGGCGGCCAGCAGACCCCATACCGACAGCGCCAAGGACGCCCATAATCCCGTCGGCGGCGTGCCCGACAGCACATCGACGATTCGGCCAAACAGCACGGGTTCGGCGAGTTGCGCCGCGGCCAGGATCAGATTGGCGACGGCGAGAATCCAGGCGAGGCGCGATTCCTTGCCGAGCAATTCAAGCGCGCGGGTATAGAGGCGAAAAAGTGACATGCAGCGCGGGCTCTGGGAGGTCAGACTGGGGATTAATGGCGGGAGAACATGATCTGGAACGCCAAATGCCACAAGTGGAGAGCAACGCCTTGAATTGATCGCGGGTTCCGCCAGGCGCCGAAGTCACTTGTTTATCGATATTTTTGATGGTCGTATATTTTTCAAGATATCAAGGGAGGCGGCGTACGTGAAACTTGCGACATTTCGTTCCGGCGGCCACGAGAAGATCGCTCTGGTCCATCACAACGACTCCCGGCTGTTCGATCTCGCCGCCGCGGCCGATCGCGGCCGGCAACAGCAATCCGGCATTCGCGTCCATGCTGGCGCTGATCGACGCCGGACCCGCGGCGCTGGATCAGGCGAGGACGCTGTTCGACAAGCACGCCGCGGACGAGACTTTGTCGGTGAATGTTGCTGGCAGCCGACATCCTCGCGCCGATCCCGGAGCCGCGGCAGATGCGCGACGGCATGTCGTTCCCGCTGCACATCCGGCAGGCGCCGCGCGGGCAGCTCAAACTCGCGGCGCGCGCGAAGAACGACATGGCGGAACTGGCGCGGATCGAGGCCGAGCCGCTCGGCGAACTGCCCGAGGTCTATCGCAAGCAGCCGATCTACTACATCACCAACCGCTTCAGCGTGCGCGGCACCAACACGACCGTAAAATGGCCGCGCTACAGCAAGGTGATGGACTACGAGCTTGAGTTCGGCATCGTCACCAAGAACAAAGGCGCGAACATTTCAGCGGCCGAAAGCCAAGGATCACATCTTCGGCTACACGATCTTCAACGATTTCTCCGCGCGCGACGCGCAGCGCATCGAAATGGAGGGCCGGCTCGGTCCCGCCAAAGGCAAGAGCTTCGACGGCGGCAACGTGATGGGGCCGTGGATCGTCACGCCGGATGAGATCGGCGATCCCTACAAGCTGAAGATGGAATCGCGCGTCAACGGCAAGGCGCGCTCGCAAGGCACCTCCGAAGGCATGCTGTTTTCGTTCGAGGAGATCATCGCGCATGTCACCAAGGACGAGACCCTGATGCCCGGCGAGTTCATCGGCTCCGGCACCGTCGGCAACGGCTGCGGGCTCGAGCTCGGCTGGTATCTCGAACACGGCGACGAGATCGAACTCGAGGTCGAGAAGATCGGCGTGCTGAAGAACAAGGTCGAGCGGCAGGATTTGTGAAAAGTGTCGTTGCGATACAGGCGACGCTTCTCTTCCCTCTCCCCTCGTGGGAGAGGGGGGCGAGCATCGTAGATGCGAGACGGGTGAGGGGGCGCGACAAGGCGAAGCGCATCACCCCCCTCTCCCGCCCTCACTTAGTTCGGGCACCCTCTCCCTCAAGGGGAGAGGGGAAAGAAAGCCTCGGCACACGCCCTCAGTGAAGTCCTGAATTTTAACACCAAGGGAAATCCAATGCCGCGCCGCCTGATCGACATTTCCGTGCCGCTGCAGAACGACGTGCCGGCCGATCCGCCGGGCAATCATCCGACCATCCAGTACGTCGATCATCAGCAGGGACTGCCGCGAATGCTGCAGTTCTTCGATGGTCTCAAGGCCGAGGATCTGCCGGACGGTCAGGGCTGGGCGGTGGAAGTGGTGCAGCTCTCGACGCACAACGGCACGCATCTTGATGCGCCCTGGCATTTTCATCCGACCATAAATCGCGGCGAGCGATCGTGGACCATCGACGAGGTGCCGCTGGAATGGTGCCTGCAGCCGGGCGTAAAGCTGGACTTCCGGCATCTGCCCGACGGCTATGTCGCGACCGCTGCCGATGTCCAGAACGAACTCAAACGCATCGGCCACACGCTGTCGCCGCTCGAAATCGTCGTGGTCAACACTTCGGCTGGCGCGAAATACGGCCGGAAGGACTATGTCACCTCCGGCTGCGGCATGGGCTACGAAGCCACGATGTATCTGCTGGAACGCGGCGTGCGGCTCACCGGCATCGACGGCTGGAGCTGGGATGCGCCATTCGTTCACACGGCGAAAAAATACGCGGACACAAAGGACGCCAGCCTGATCTGGGAAGGCCACAAGGCCGGCCGCCACATTGGTTACTGTCATATCGAAAAGCTGCACAATCTTGAGCTGTTGCCGTCGACCGGCTTCACGGTGTCCTGTTTCCCGGTCAAGATCGAGCGCGCCTCGGCGGGCTGGACCCGCGCGGTCGCGATCATCGACGGATAACGCGGGCGAAACCCTCCGGTCGTCAGCGTCGACGCAGTTCATCCGCGCCGGATGGCCTGTTTTCAGGATTAAGTTGCGGTGTTGCGATCCGGTAACAGACACGCTGAAACTGTCGAACTACAGTGCATCGGATGGCTGCTTCGGCTGGCAGAACGATCCACGAGCATTTAATGAAAAAGTTAGCGGTAATTGCTGGATTGTGCGTCATAGGCACTCTCCAAGCGTTCGCGGCCGATATGCCTCTAAAGGCAAAGGCGCCGGTCTCGGAGACATTTAATTGGACCGGCTTCTATGTCGGCGCGAACGGCGGCTACGGCTGGGGAAGCAACGTCGTCACTTCCACACCAGATCCGACTGTACTGGGGGGCACGACGCCGGGCGTCGTGAATGGCGGAACACCGATTACCCCGGCCCGCTTCAACACAGATGGCGGGTCTGCGGGGCTCCAAGCCGGCTACAACATTCAGGCTGGCGGGAACTGGATTGCCGGTATCGAAGCGGACATTCAATGGTCCGACTTTAAGGGGTCGGGAACGAGCAATCCGTTTTTGCTGGTGGGTGCTCCTGCAAATATTCAAGCTTCGCAGGCTGTCACATGGTTTGGAACCATCAGAGGACGCCTGGGCTGGTTAGCGGCGCCAAATCTGTTGCTCTATGCGACGGGCGGCTTTGCTTACGGGGATGTCCGCAACGATGTCGCCCTCAACGGTACGTTCTTCACAAACCTTGTGGGTGGTGTTGGTTCAAGCTTCCTTTGCAGCCCGGGTCCCAACTGCTTCGTCGGATCAAGTTCACGTACGGCGCCCGGTTGGACGGCAGGAACAGGCGTCGAGTATGCCGTTTCCCGCAATTTAACCCTCAAGGCAGAGTATTTGTATGTGAGTTTGACCGGCAGTAACACGACGGCAACCGCCCTCCTCCTTCAGCCCGGACAAACGGGACCTCTTTCGAATCTTGTCGCGCACTTTGGCGACGCGAATTTCCAGGTCGTTCGCGCCGGAGCAAACTGGAAATTTTAAGCGCAAGCATGCTTCGGCTGTGGGGCTACGTGACCCGCCCGCGAGGCATTATAGCGGCTCGTATGTAACTGACCGCGAGATCGATCAAGAGCCATTCGGGGCATAGCCCGAAGCAGTGTCAGGCGCTCCCTTTTCACTGATTTGCCAGTCACCCAATATCGCTCTTTCAAGCAGCTTGTGGTGTACCTATTGAGTGTCTTTGAAAAATCCTTCGCCGACGGCAAGATCCTGCAAAACGTCACCGACGGCATCGGCATTATCACCTTCAACAACCCGCAGAAGCGCAATGCGATGTCGCTCGACATGTGGGAAGGGCTCGGCCAGTCGCTGATCGAACTGCGCGACGATGCCAATGTGCGCGTGGTGATCCTGGTTGGCGCCGGCGACAAGGCGTTCGTGTCCGGTGCCGACATCAGCCAGTTCGAGAAGACTCGTCACAACGCGAAAGCCTCCGAGGAATATTCGAGGAAGAGCGCCGCTCAGCGCGCACTGCTGGCGGAGTATCCGAAGCCGACTATCGCCTGCATCAGGGGATTTTGTCTCGGCGGCGGCATGCAGGTTGCGATGCTGGCGGACATCCGGATCGCGTCTGACAACAGCCAGTTCGGCATTCCCGCGGCAAAACTCGGCATCGCCTATGGCTATGACGGCCTCAAGCATCTGGTGTCGCTGGTCGGCCCATCATGGGCGCGGCTATTGATGTACACGGGAATGCGGATCGACTCCGCCGAGGCCGGACGCATCGGCCTGGTCGACCGTGTGGTGCCGGATGGCGAGGTGTGGAATGCAACGCTCGATATCGCGCGCGCCATTTCCGTCAACGCGCCGCTGGCGATCAAGGCTGCCAAGATTACGATCGCGCAGGTACTCAAGGACGCCGCCGATCGCGACATGGATGCGGTCAAAGCAATCGGAACCGCCTGCATGGATAGCGAGGATTTCCGCGAAGGCCGCAGCGCCTTCATGGAAAAGCGCAAGCCGCAGTTCAAGGGACGGTAAGACGGCGCGGTGCCGATTGAGCCCTGAGTGGCCGATTGTCTTTCACAAACCCTTCCGTTTTTCAAAACGAACGCGTAGCATTCCGGCATCGTTCGGCATCGAAACCCGAGGCAAGTCGATCGAACAGAATTCGACAGGGAACTGGCGTTCACCGCCTGAACTGTGCATGACGCTCGCTCACAGAGACTTGCCGTGGACACGGTGATCCCGACATCCGCCGACGTAGCCGGAGACCCGTGCGTAATTTCGCGCGCCGAAGCCTTGCGTCCGGTAGTTGCAGCGGCGGCGAACGAGATCGAAGACACGCGGCGGCTGCCGCCGGCGCTGCTCGACAAGCTGCACGAGGCCGGACTGTTTCGCCTGCTGCTGCCGCGCTCGTCCGACGGGATCGAGACCGATCCCATCACCTTCTTCCACGTCATCGAAACCGTCGCGCGGGATGACGCTTCCACTGCATGGTGCCTCAGCCAGGCCGGGGGCTGCGCCATGTCGGCGGCCTATCTCGATCTGCCAGTGGCACGCGCGATCTTCGGCGACGATCCGCGCGCAGTGTTGGCGTGGGGGCCCGGTCCAAAGGTAAGGGCGATCGAATGCGAAGGCGGCTACAGGGTCACCGGCGTGTGGATGTTCACCTCCGGCGGTCACCACGCGACCTGGCTCGGCGCGCACTGCCCAATCTACCTGGCGGACGGTTCGCCGAAGCGTGACGCCAGTGGCGAGCAGCAGGAGCGCACCATGCTGGTGCCCGCGCAAGATGTGGCGTGGACCGACATCTGGAATACCGTCGGGCTGCGGGGCACGGCGAGCGACCAGTTTGCGCTGAATGATTATTTCGTACGCGCGGACCATTCGATTACCCGCGACTTCGACAGGGAGTGCCGCGAAAGCGGATCGCTGTACAAGATGGGAGCCAACACCTGCTATCAGGTCGGCTTCGCTGGCGTCGCCTGCGGCATCGCGCGCGGCGCGCTCGACAGCTTCATCGATGTGGCGCGGAACAAGGTGCCGCGCGGCCAAAAAAGTCCGTTACGCGATAACGCGGTGGTCCAGTCCAACCTAGCCCAAGTCGAAGTCAACCTCCGCGCCGCGCGCGGATTCCTGCTGCAATCGATGGCCGACATCTGGAAAGATCTTTGCGCCGGGTCGCTCATCACGGTCGAGCAGCGTATTCTCATTCGCATGGCATCGACCAACGCGATCCATAAGGCCTGCGCCGCGGTCGATTTCGCCTATGCCGCCGCAGGCGCCACCGCGATCTTCGAGAGCCATCCGCTGGAGCGCCGCTTCCGCGACATCCACACCGTGACCCAGCAGTTGCAGGGCCGGCTCAGTCATTTCGAGACCGTCGGCGCCTGGATGATGGGCCTCGATGCCGATCTCACCTTCGCCTGAAAAAGGAGCAAACCATGCCGCTCGGCGGACTGCAGCACTACACCATCGAGCCATCCGATCTCGAGGCTACCAAGGATTTTTATTGCGACGTGCTGGGACTGGAGAACGGCGATCGCCCGCCGCTCGATTTTCCCGGCTACTGGCTCTATTCCGGCGGCGCCGCCACGGTTCACTTGATGGGCCAGCGTAAGCCGCGCGAAGGCATTGTGGTGCGCGGCACCGAGAAGAAATTCAACGACACCAACCGGCTCGACCATATCGCTTTCGCCGCCACCGACGTCGATGGCGTTCGCAAACGCCTGCAGTCAAAGAATGTCAAGTTCCGCGAAAGCATCGTGCCGCGCTCCGGCGATACTCAGATATTCCTGCACGATCCGGACGGCGTCGGCGTGGAGCTGAATTTTCCGAAGCCTTAGAAGGTCAGGCGCGCTCAACGCCGGATTGGCAGCGCGCGGGGGTCGCGCAGCCAGAGTCTGTGGGGCGCCCTGATGCGCCATTCACGTGCGCTTGCGTTCCCCTAGATGTCGGCGCCACGAAACCGGAACTCCGGTTTCGCTGGGGAGTTGCGTAAGCTGCCGCGGTGTTTGCGGGATTCGAAACAAGGAAATTGAAAATGACCTTCACGACACTGAAGACTGTTGCGCTGGCAGCCGGATTTTCGTTGTCGGCATCGGTTGCTTTCGCGCAAGGCAACGCTTCGGGGGCCGGGTCCACTACCGGCGATCCCGCTGCGAGCTCGGGTAACGCCAAGGGCGCAACCGATACCAGCGGCATGAGCGGCAGCAAGAGCGGCAGCGGCACATCGACCTCGGGCGGGCGCGACGACAATGGCGATCGAGGCAGGGACAAGATGCCTGACACCAGCGTGGGCGTGCGGCCTTACGACAAGCAGAACAAGCCTGCGAAGTAACGACAGCGAGCTGTCCCGGACAGTTGTCGCTGAAATTTTATGCGCGATTTGCGGTGGCGCCTAAAGCTTTGAGGTGACATTTCTCAGCACGGTTTCTGAAAGCCGCACGACAAGCCTTTTCAACTGGCTATTCTCGCGCGCGAGACTGTCGAGCGCCTGTTTCAGTTCGTCATCGTTATCGATCGAACGGGGACGATGATTTTTTTCGGCGGCCTTCTCCAGCATGATCGCGTTCCCCCGGTTGCTCGCGTGGAACTCATACGCTCAAACATCAACGCGATAAATTCCGCAATAATGCGCACGCCCAGCGAGTTGCATTACGTAGGTAGTTTAACATCGCTACGGTGTGCAATTTTGAACGGAGTAGATGCACGGCAGTAAGGTAGAATCGCTGCGACTCATCAGCTGCATCGCCTCCTGCATGAAGGACCAATCTTGACGCAACCGAGGGCTGAGCTAAACGAAAAGGCTTCGGTTGCGACGCGAGTGCTCATCGTTGAAGACGATCCTTCAGTCGGCGCCGCGGTGGCGATGACATTGGAGCGTGAGGGTCACGTTGCCGTGCATGCGCTGGATGCCGACACCGCGATCGCGGCATTCGAATCGTCCAGCTTCGATCTAGCGATCGTCGATATCTTCATTTCGGGCAGCAACGGCATCGAGGTCATCGCCCGATTCAAAAAGCACGCGCCTGCCGTTCCGCTGCTGGCGATATCCGGGTTTCGGTTTCGCAGTTCGATGGATCCCGATATGGACTTTCTCGCGCTGGCGGCCAATGCCGGCGCAGCCGTTTGTATGCGTAAGCCATTTACGCCGCGGCAACTAATGACCGCGGTCCACGCCAGTCTCGACCGGACGCTCCCGCTCACAACCGCGCTGGAGCCCGAGTTCGCAAGCAAGGATAGTCCCGATGAGGCCAGAGACACTTCAGTTCAACCCTCCGGCCTATTCATCTCGCCTTAGCATCGCCACCGAAAAGCTCGGCCAGATTCAGGCCGAACTCGTATCGCAAGCTTCTAACCTGGCCGTCGAGGATGCCCGCGCTGCGGTGGCGCACCAGCTCAGCGAACCGTTGACCGCGCTGTTGTATCATCTGCATGACATGAAGCGGCGCGGCGAATGCGACGGCGCTGAAACCGTTCCGTCCCCGATGCGCGAGATCGTGGACATGGCGCTCCGCGAAATGGGTCACGTCTGCGATATCGTCGAGCGAATGGATCAAACCATCAAGCCGCTCGTCGATATTGAAACCGCCATTGCGCGCGGCTATCAGGCGATCGAATCCTGGACGCTCGGCCGCGACGCCGCGCGCGTGGATCGCGCGGCAACAGCGCCGTCTGCGATCAGCCAGCCTGTATTGACACCCCGCGAGCGCGAAGTGCTGGCCCTGATCGTGGGAGGCGCTTCCAACAAGGAAGGCGGACATCGGCTCGGCATCAGCACGCGCACATTCGAGGCCCACCGCGCCCATCTCATGGGAAAGGTCCGGGCTAAAAACGCCGCCCATCTTGTCAGCCTGGCATTGAGCGAAAGCCTGTGACACCGCATTCCCTCGGCATGGCCGAGGCACCCCGCCCCGGTCAGAGCTCACGATTTTCCGCACCGATAGAGAACCGTTATCGCGGACTGTTTGAGGCGGCTCCTGATGCAATGGTGGTGGTGAACCAGAGCGGCGAAATCGTTCTGTTGAACCTTCGGGCGGAAACGCAATTCGGATATCCCGTGGCGAGCTGCTTGGGCAACCGGTGACGACCATCATCCCGGTCGGGTTCGCGGAACGGTCGATCGCGGAGCGTCTTCGAACCGCGAATAGTCTGCCGGCGCGCCAAATCGTTGCGGGGTCCGAGATCATCGGCCGCCTGAGGGACGGTAGCGAATTTCCCGTAGAGCGCACGATGAGTTGTTTTGAAAGCGCCGACGGACTGCTTCTGACGGCGGCGATCCGCGATATCAGTGCGCGCAGGAACATCGAACGATTGAAGGACGAATTCGTCCTACGGTCAGCCACGAACTGCGCACGCCGCTGACCTCGATTGCCGGTTCGCTCGGTCTCTTGACGGGGTTGTGGGCCGGCAAATTGCCGGAATCCGCCGCGCGCATGCTGACGATCGCGCACGCGAACAGCCAGCGGCTGGTTCGCCTCATGAACGATATTCTCGACATCGAGAAGATCGAATTTGGGCCATGTGGTGTTCAAGCCGGAACGAACAGATGTCTATGCGCTGGTCGAGAACGTCATCGACGCCAATCGCGGCTACGCGCAGGGTTACAACATAAATGTTCGCCTCGCTGCGGGGCCGGCGGTGGGCGAGGTCAACGCCGATCCCGACCGGCTGGCGCAGGTGATCACCAATTTGCTTTCGAATGCGATCAAGTTTTGGCCTGTGGACGAAGAGGTACTCGTCGGTGTGGAGGAAAGCGGCAATGGGGTGCGTGTATCGGTGCGCGACTATGGCCCCGGCATCCCACTCGACTTCCGGCCGCATATCTTCAAGAAATTCGCGCAAGCCGACGCCACCAGCACCCGGCAGAAGGGCGGCACCGGCCTCGGGCTGAGCATCGCCAAGCAGATCGTCGAGCGGCTCGGTGGCGAGCTCGAGTTTCCACGACGCGGCGGGCGGCGGCACCATCTTCACTGTTGAATTACCGGCGCTGCCAGGGAGATCACATGAATTCGGTTCGGGTTCTGCACATAGACGATGAGCCTGACATTCGCGAGGTCGTGGAGATCTCGCTCGGTCTCGATCCGGATTTTGAGACGCGAAGCTGCAGCTCGGGTCCGGAAGCCCTGACGCTTGTCACGCATTGGCTGCCAAACATCATCCTGCTGGATGTGATGATGCCGATAATGGACGGGCCGGCGACATTGGCCTTGCTGCGCGAAAGCGTAACGACGGCCGATATTCCCGTGGTCTTCATGACCGCGCGCGCGCAGAGCCGTGAGATCGAGCTGTTTCGCTCGCTCGGAGCCGCCGCGGTGATCCAAAAGCCATTCGATCCTATGAAGCTCGCAGCGTCGGTGCGAACGCATATCGACTTCATGGACGTGCAATTGCGCGCTTTAAACAACGATTTCCGCGCACGCCTCGACGAGGACGCCTCCGCATTGGCAAGACATCAAGCCGCGCTTGACGATGGCACCGCCGAGCCCGGTACGCGGCGCAAATCAGGGACATCGCACATAGATTGGCCGGAGCCGGCGGTGTCTTCGATTTCAAAGAAATCGGCAGCGCCGCCGCGGCAGTTGAGGATGCCATTGTTCTCAGTCCTGATGCCGTTGACGCGGGCGACAGGATCAAGTCCGCTCTTGATCGTCTGCTCGCCGAGGTTGAAATGGCTGGCAAACTGCGAAACGGGTCGGCTGCGCTGGAGGCTTAGGGTGGGGTTGAATTCGCCGCGGCGCCGTTGGGGTGGAGCATTCAAAGCGCTGCTGGTGCTGATCTGGTTTATCGCGCCATTGAGTCCTGCACATGCCCAGCGCTTCGATGGCTTCAATGTCGTTCTCGACCCCGGCCATGCTTTCGGCAGCGCCTCCGAGCGAAGGCCGCCCTGGTCGCCGCGCGTGCATCTCGGTGCGAGTGTCGATCGCCGTCATTCCGTTCCTGTGGCAGGCGAGCCCATCGAGTCCGGATATCAAGTCCGGCAACGACATGTCCGACGAGACATTGCGCGCGGCGATCCGGCAGGCGCACCGGTCTGGGTTTTTCCGTCGTGGTCAAGCCGCACATCTGGGTGCCCGAAAGCTGGGCCGGCGCGGTCGAGCCGGAGTCCGAGCCGGACTGGACGACTTGGTTCGCGCGTTACAGACGGCGAGCTGGAGCGCATCGCGAAGATCGCCGCCGAGGAGGGGGCCGAAGCCCTGGCCATCGGCACCGAACTTTCCAGAACCACGCAGCGGCCGGAATGGAAGCAACTGATCGCGACGGCGCGGGCCGGCGTTTCCGCGGACGCTGTTCTATATCGCCCACAATACCGAAGAGGCCGAGGCCGTCGCCGTTCTGGCCGCTACTCGATGCGATCGGGGTATCGCTCTATCCGCCGCTCGGCGCCGACGACGCGCGAGCCGCGACGGCTTGCGACGATGCATGACGTCGCCGAGCACCTCGATGTGCTGTCAAGCCGGTTCGGACAAACCCGATCCTGGTCGGCGAAATCGGGATTGCGTTCCGCCAAGGGTGCCGCCGCCAAGCCATGGGAAAGCGCCGAGGAGCGCGTCGCTCCCGCAGCCCCGCAATTGCAGGCCGACGTGATCGCCGACTGGATGGCGGTTCTCAACCGGCCGTCGGTCCACGGCGTGATGATCTGGCGCTGGTTCACCGACGCCGGGCCGGCGGCCTCGCCGACACCGATTTCACGGTACAGGGCAAGCCGGCGGAAGCCGTGCTGTCCTGCGCGTGGACGCAGGCATCTGCGCCAAGCCCTAAATCAGAATTTGTACCATGCGCCGACCACCAGCCCGTTCTCCTGCAACGCGTTGCGTCCCCAATAGGTCGAATAGCCGCCAAGCTGCACCGACAGCGCCTGGCGTCACGTCATAGACCGCGCTGAGCTGAAGCTTGTAATAGCCGAAGCTGCCATAACCCCAGGTGCCCGGCGCCTTCCGAGGTGACGTTGAAAGACTGCAGCAAGCAGCAGCCACTTTGTCCGCCGGCACGGATGCCGAAAGTGATGTCGGTACGGAATTCATCTGGTGGTCCGTCGATCCGAAATCGTTGCGCGATCTCGACATCGACGAAACGCCGGCAGCGTCCCGGCCTTGAAGCTGTAGCCGACGAGCCCGCGGACATCGACCTCGGGATCGGTAGTATCCGATCGCCGCATTATTGGTGTGGTCGTAGGTGCCAGGCACCCGAAAGCGTCGATCTGGGCCGACACCACCCAGGATTTATCCGACCAGAGCCGCGACCCGGCCGCCCGATGTCGGTATAGCCAAGGCCGCTGCGTTGCGCGTCGAACGGCGGATCGATGCTCGACATGCTGCAACGAAGGCGCGAGGATCGGCCGTAAACCAACTGGTAACGCCATATTCGATCCAGCGCTTGTGCTTCGTCGCTTGTTGTAGTGTGGGATGGGCTGCAGCGCATAACCGTTTCCGTTGAAACACTTGGCTCGACGCTGCATCGCCGATGCCGGTGAACGAACACCTCGCCCTTGCCGTTGTCGAGCGTCCAGGCCCCGGCGAAGGCCGCGGTTGGCGATGGCTCATGAAGCCCAATGCGAAGATGAATGACCGCTCACGCCGTCTGGTCATTGGCAGTGCTCCGATGGATACGCGGCTGCCCTTTGACTAGGCACACAAAACGAAATCGATAAGTGCTTTACGCGTATTCGGGCATGACGCGATTGCCGCCGGCTGCGGTCGGCGCGTCGGTACGGTCGAAAACGCGCACGTGAGAAGATGAAGGCGGTCGATACGCCACGCCTGGCTCTTCCCGGTCACAACCGCGACGCTCGCGGTGACATGATTGGCGGCGATCGCTTCCGGATTGGGTATTTTCAACGCCGCCACCGAAGCGCGCAGTGCTTCGGCAAGCTTGAGCGCCTGATTTCGATCCGGTTTCGGGGGCGATGAGCACCATCACGCCGCCACGATAGGAAGCCGCGATGACGCCGACCGCGGCCGAGGCGGTGCGTACCGCGTGGGCCACCTTGGCGACGATGTCGCGCCGCCACCGCGTCGCCTTGCGCCGCGCGACAGGCGTCGATCCGGTCGATCGCCAGCGCGATGATCGAGATATCGCCATCGGCCGTGAAATTGCTGTCGGTCGACCAGATAGGCCTCGGCGACCTCGCCCGGTGAAGAGACCGGTCGCTTCGTCGACCCAGTGCGCGGCGCGGCGATTGCCCCAGGCGGCAGCGAACTGCAGGAGTTCACGTTCGCGCGCCTCGCGGCGGTCGAGTTCGGCCTTGAGCTTGAGCGCAGAGCGAACCCGCGCCAGCAGTTCGATGCGGTTGACCGGCTTGGTGATGTAGTCGGTGGCGCCGGCCACGAATGCATTGGCGAGGCTGTCGGAATTCGGCCAGCGACGTCACCATGATGATCGGGACGTTGGCATAGCGGTGTTCGCTGCGGATGCGCGCGCAGGCCTCGATGCCGTCGATCTCCGGCATCATGATGTCGAGAAGGATCAGGTCGACCGCCGACGGCTGCGTCGAACGGTTCTCCGATTTTGAGAACGCGATAGGCCTCGGTGGCCGAATCCACGGTGCCGATGTCTTCATAGCCGGCGGCGACCAGGAAGGCCTCGGCGAGATCGCGTCCAGTGCTCGGAGTCGTCGACGATCAGAATTCGCATGGTTAAACTCCGGTTCTCTGAATGGTGCAAAAGGTTGCAGCACTGCGGTTTTCAGGACGCAACGCTCAGTCGCGCGCGAACAATCTCCAGTTCGCTTCGTCGTAGATCAGGCGGTAGCCCGGCGGCGCCGGTCCGGTAGAGCCGTGGAAAAGCCGTGTTCAGCCGGTCCTGCGCGCCGACGCCGACATGCGGGTCAGGAACGGCGACAAACGGCGAATCGATTCGGCGAAAGCAGCACGCCGAGCGCGAACGCATCGTCGGATGGCGTCAGCAGGCCGTGAGCGGCCCCGCGCCCGAGCACGATGGCCGGCGAGTTGCAAGGTATCGACCAGGACACCGTCGTGGCCGACGGTGGCATTGCCGAGATTGATCGCGGCGAGGCGTTCGACGTCGACGCTCGCCGCCCTCGATCGCGACCCCCACGTTGATCGCGCCGCGCGGATCGAGAGATGCACGAGACCGGCGAGGCCGCCAAACCAGCCGAGCACAAGCAGCGGCAGCACGACCGCCAACCGCTCGCGCACCAGCGGCAAACGAATGATGACGAGGGCGGCGAGCATCGGCGGCATCACCGCGAGCGCGGCGGGGTCGCCGAATAGGCCGGTCAAGACCGCGATGCCGGCCGCCGCGACGCGGTCATCGTCGTAATCACCAGTGCAGGAGCGACCAGCGGCCGGCGCCGCCAGACCCAGACCGATGCGCCACCGGCACCACGGGCGCGGCGAGCAGCAGCACGACGACCATGGCGATGCCGGCGTCGAGCGACGAGCGAGCCGGTCAACCCGCGGCCGAACAGGTAGCGAAAATCCGCGCGCGCCCAGTTGGCGATAGCCTTCGGCCGGCGCGACCAGAAAGCTCCAGCCGCTGCCGGGAAACACCCAGGACATATAGGAGAAGCGCCGCAACGCAGAAGAGGGTCGGAAATAGCAGGGCGAGGACCGGATTGAATACCGAGCTCGACCAGCATTTCGGGCCGCACGGCGAATACGAACAGCGGGATCGCCGCGCAGACGAGCGCCGCCCCCATCGGATGCGAGAAGGCAAGACCGAGCAGCGACAGCGCGACCGCCATCACTTCGGGCGCCGCGCTGCGGGCGCGCAAAGCATAACAGTGCGTCGCCGAGCAGAAAGAGAAACACGGCCAGCATCATCTCGGCGGGGCCGGCGATGGCGGCGCGCAGCACCGCCGGATGCAGCGCAAGCAGCAGGATGATCAGTGGCCGCGCCGAAAGCGGCAGGCCGAGCCGGCGAAATGCGACAAGCCATAGCCGGCCAGAAGCGCGAGCCCGCATGCCGTCAGGATGACCGGCGTGGGCGTACCCGGCCGGCGTGATAAATTCCAAAAGCGTCGTCGCCAGGAATGGAAGCGTCGGATAGGCGGCGACAATGCGGCCGAGCGGCATCTTCGCCGTCGCCCGCCGTGATCGCATTCGCCCACAGCGTCACGGCGTCGTCGGGGACAAGACCCGCGCGTCGGCAGCGCTCGCGAGACAGCAAGCGACCGCAACGAATGCAATCAGCCTGATCGACAAGCACGGCGAGCGGACGCGCGTCATGACGCCACCTCCTGCGACACCGTCAAGTTCGCGGACGACATGCGCCGGAAACACCGTGCTGGGTCTTTTCCCAGTAGAACGGATTGCGCAGCAGCTGCCAAAGGCCCTTGTAGGCGGCGATCGAGATCATCACCCAGTAGCCGGCGGCAGTGAGGCTGTAGGGAATGAGGTCGAGCCAGCCGCGCCGGATCGGCGCCAGCATGATGCAGGAAGATGAACGCGCCGTTGCCGGCCAGCAGATTGAACAGGCTGAGGAACAACAAAGCTGCGGAAACACCGCATCGAAACCGCTCGACAGGCGCGACGAGCCAGACCGAGATAGAGCAGCCAGAAGACCGGATTGAGCAGGCCGGACAGCACGGTGCCGCCGATAAAGAAGACGAAGCCGAGAAAGCCGAGCGGACCGATGGTGCGCATGAGATGCAGCGGCTGCCTGGTGTGAACCAGGAAGGTCTGCATGTAGCCCTTCATCCAGCGCGAACGCTGCCGGATCCAGTTGCCGGCATGACAACTGGCCTCCTCGAAGGTCGTGGAATCGACCACGCCGACGCGATAACCCTTCTGCGTCAGGCGCACGCCGAGATCGGCATCCTCGGTGACGTTGAAGGGATCCCAGGCGTGCAGTTCGCGCAACACATCGATCTTGAAATAATTCGAGGTGCCGCCGAGCGGGATCGGAACGTTGAGACGTTCAAGACCGGGCAGCATCTGGTCAAACCAGAGCGCGTAGTCGAGCGTGAACATCCGGGTGAGCCAGTTCTCAGCGGCGTTGAAATAACTGAGGCGGCACTGCAGGCACGCGGTATTGGGCGGCGATCGCCGGAAGGTCGCAACCACCTTGCGTAGTTGATCGGACTCCGGGCGGTCCTCGGCGTCATAGACCACGAGGAATTCGCCGCGGGCGAAACTGCAGCGCGAAATTGCACGCCTTTGGCTTGGTTTGAGGATGCGAGGGCGGCACCCGGATGACCTCGAACACGCCCTCAAGGCCGAGCCTGCTCGCTACCTCGATGGTCTCATGGTCGCTCGGCTTCAAGCACGAGCTTGATGTCAAGTTTGCCAAGAGGATAATCGAGCTCGCGCAGCGACCGCGCCAGCACCGGCAGCATCGCCGGCTCCTTGAACATCGGCACCAGCACGGTAAAGACCGGCAATTCATCATCGGTGAGCGCGCGCGCGGCGATGGCGATGGTCTCGTCGCGGTCGGCTGAGCGCGGCGCCGCCGAGAGAAACGAGGATGCCCTTGAAGACGAAATTTCCGAGATAGAACACTCTCATCGCGACGTTGAGCGCGATCAGCGTGGTGATCGGCGACGGTCGCCAGACCCGAGCATCAGAAGCGTGAGCAGGCGCGTAGCCAAACGACCACTTGCGCTGATGTAAACACCTGCTTGCGCCGACATTTCCGGATTAAGCTCGGCCAGCTCATAGACGGCGCGATGCGACAATGAATCGGCGAATGCGGTCTGCACGGCCCAGACGATGTCGAATTTCGACGTGACGGCGAATTCGATGCCGACGCCCCAGCGCTCTCGCGCGAACAGCAGGGTTTCGGGACCGGGTTCGGCGGTCGCGATCACGAGGTGGCCGCCGCCGTCGCTGCTGCTGCCACGGCATCGTCAGCCTGCGGGCGTAGATCATCCGTTTCGCCGGCATGCAGCAACGCAGGGTCCGGCGCATCGCACGATCAGATCGACAAACGGCAGCTCGATAATGATAGCGCGACCGCCTGGTAGTAAATCGTTGGGTTCGGCCCAGTTGCGCGAAAGGATCGCGTCGCCAAGCCGCACGTGCCAGGTTTCGGCGAGGCCTCGCGCTTCGTCCAGTTGCGGCAAGCGTGAGCACGCCGCGGGCGACGAGAAGGTCGCCGAGCGCCACGATCGGAAGGCGAGAGCGGTTGCATGGCCAGATCTATTCGCCGCCGCGACTGCGGCGTCCGGCGGCGATAGATTCTCTGCAGCACGAACAGCAGCACGAAAGTGAGCAACGCCCACAAGCCGCCGACGATCCACGAGCGGAAACGGCCCGACGACGGGAGAACCACGATGACCTGGTCGGCATAGGAAATCCGAAGCAGCGTGTCGCGCTGCGTGGACATCGCCAGCGCCACGCCTGTTTTGTCGAGGAAGGCGACATCGCCGCGATCGAGATTGACCGCCGGCGACACCGGCAGCGACTCCGTCGCTGGCGAGCGGCTTGATCCACACCCCCGAATTGGTGCCTGAAGTCACGATCTGCGCCACCGCGCCGGTGAAAAGGCCGCCAAGATCGATTTTCGTCCCACCGGCGCGGTCAGTGACAGCAACCCTGCCGCGGTCGAAGCGCACGTGCTGCTCGCGCCCGGCCGGCGGCACCTTGCCTACGGCAATGAAAGGCGCGCTGGGCGTCGGGATCGCATTGCCGGCATCGACATATTTCACGGTGATCGGCGCTGTTTCCTTTGAAAGCGCGCCGAGCACGCCGGCAAGCATTCGAACCGTCGCCAGTGGTTTAGTCGCGGTCGATGCCGGGAGCAGCATCTCCACGCCATCAGCCCACAACGGTGCGAGATCGGAGAAATCCTCCGCCACACGATTTGCGGTCGTGAGCACGACCGAGCTCGACCCGAGAATTTCTGCCGGGTAACCCTGCGGCTCGAAGCGGCAATCGCCCTGCGAGCTGCGGCGCTGCACGACGGTTCTGAGATTTGCAACCGTGCCGACGAGTCCGGCCGGCAGCGCGAAGTCCAGACGCGTCGGCTCTCCAATTGCCGCGACCGTGCTGGCGAGCAGCCGCTCGTTCACGAACGCACTGACGACGGCCCGCTCGCCTGCACCGTCGGGTGCGACCATGATATCGAGCACGAGGCGCGAGGGTTTCGTTCCGCTGGGCAGGATACGCCCGGGGATCACCAGCGAAAGGTCGGCACGCCCGAACACTTCGGCCTGCGCAGGCACCAGTCCCAGTTCATCGAAACTAATGCGATCAGCCGGGCCCTTTGGCGTGCGCGACAAGCCCAACCGAACCGGACTGCGTGTCACGCAGCGCAGCGAGAGCAGGATTTCCAAGCAGGCGTCCGGCGCGCGCCGACGCGGCGTCGGTAACGAGCAGAAGCGGCACGCCGCCGATCCGCGCGGCCGCGAGCATATTGTCGACCGGCAGCGGTCCGTTCGCGCTCGCCAGCGTCGCGGCCGGCGCGTCGAGGCTAGGCGCGACGCGGTCGAACGCGCCGACCACGATCAGCCCGCGCGTCCATCGCCGCTTGTCTTCACGCTGGATCAGTTGAGGCAGTGCGTCGATGCCATGATGAAAGGTGACGCGCCGCCCGTTGACGCTGAGCGACCGGGCAAGTGTCAACGCGGTCGCGATATCCGCCGGCGAAGGCTGCGGGCTCGAGAGGAGAATGGCGACGTTCTGCGGCATCATCGCCGCCGTGGCGGTGATGTTCGGTGCGCCGGCGATGCCGATCTCGAACTGGATCGCGGATTCCGGACGCACGGTCAGACTGTCGCCGACGTAGCGCACGTCGATGCAGCGATCCTGCGTCGCCGCGCCTGAATAGAGGAACGATAGTTTCAGGAAGCCTTCGCGCGGCGTCACGCCAGCGAGCGGTATGCGCACGATGCGTCCCGTGCTCTTGCCGTCGAGCGCAATCGCGGAAAGCGAACGGTCGTTGACGAGCACTTCCAGGCTGCGGCGAGAGTCGTGAGCGCTGACGTCGTCGAGCACCAGCACGAATTCCGCGAGACTCAGTTCGACGCCCTGTGGGATCGGAATGTAGACTTCGCGGCGCCCGCCAAGATTGGACAGCCGAAATCCATTGGCATATCCGACATCGCCCAGTGCCGCATCGACGAGCAAGGATTTGATCGGCGCCTCAGGGGCGACGGTCCGCAGATCCGGGTTGACCGCCGCCGTCTGCCTGGGCTGCGGCGTCGTCGATGTTGGCTCGACCCGGATCGCGAAGGGCTTTCGCTGTTCGGCCTGCGCTGACGCGATCAGGCTGGTGCCGAGGGAAGCGGCGAGCAACATATACACGGACAAAGGCTTCAACGGTTTGACTCCGGTCTGATGATTACGGTTGCATTTCCGACAGCGCGCCGATCCGCAACGCTTCGATTTTCTCGGCCAGCAACGCGCGTTCGTTTTCCGACAGCGCGCGCTGATCGCGAAACGGCGGGGCCAGAATGGCCTCGCAATGCCGCGTCAGCAGACCCGTCACCGCGAAGCCGATGGTCGGGGCTATGCCGCAAACGTCGTGAAATTCCCGATAGGCCGCGGTGACCGCATCGATGGCGTCGCTTCCGTCGCCGGTCATGCGCGGCAGCGCGTCGTTGGCCTGTGCGATCCTGATGAAAAGTCTCGACGCGAAGCGAGCGCGGACTTTCGCCATCCGCCCGGCGAAATTCGTCTCCGCTGCTGTGATGTGCTCTTGTCCGTCGTTCATGCCCGTGAAAATTGCATGCAACAATGAACGGACGGTAGCGAAACGAAGTATTCGTTCCGCGCAATAAGCTAAAATCTGAAATTCAAGTAGCTTATATAAATTTTATACTAACCTATAAGTAGCTTACGATTATTACTTACGTAGTTGTATTCGCGAATACATAAATCTACTCGGCTTGAGGACACACTCCGAATTCTAGGTCGAGATCGTCATTGGAAATTCCACCATCGCCTCGCCGGTCGCGACTTTCTCGTCGTTCTGGTTGCGCACCAGCACGTCGATCAGCACCCAGCGCGAATTCTGCGTGGTCTGCTTGGCCTTCACGATGCCCATCGGCTGGATGGTGTCGCCGGACTTCACCGGCTTCACCCATCGCGTCTCGAGCCGGCGATGAATGGCACCCGCTGGATAGGCCCAGTCGGTCAGCATGCGCGTGATCAATCCGAAATTGTTCATGCCATGCATGATTATGCCGCCGAAATTGGTCTTGCCGAAACTGTTCTTCATGTAGTCGTCGTCGAGATGCAGCGGGTTGTAGTCGAGTGACCCGTCGCAGAACAGCCGGATGGATTCGCGCGAGACTGGAAATTTCGGTCCGTCGATAGTGTCCCCAGCGGAGAGGCTTTCGAATGTCGCAGGCATGATGTTTCCTCGAACGCAGAATTACATCGGACGGATGGTCTGGCCGCGGCCGGAGCAGATGACATCGCCATGTTGATTGAAGAACACGTTGTCATGAACCACGAACAGCCGTTCGCGCTTGATGAATTTGTCCAGCGCACGCGCCTGCAGCGTGACGGTGTCGCCGGGACGCGCGGGTTTGTTGTAGCTCCATGACTGGCCGGCATTGACGGTGCCGGGTGTTCGCATCCAGTCGTCCGCAGGCGTGCAGGCGAACATCAGCAGGATATGAATCGACGGCGGCGCGATCAGTCCGCCATATGGCGTGGTCTTCGCATAGGCTTCGTCGAAATAAAGCGGATGATCTTCGCCGACCGACCGGCAATAAAGCTGGATCGCTTCTTTGGTCAGCACGTAGGGAACCGTCTCGCGCGGCTCGCCCGGCACCATGTCGTCCCACACCTTGCGCAGGTTGGCGTCTTTCCAGAAGTCGGTCTCAAATGCCTGCCCCTGCGTCATGTCGCTCCTCTCACGCTTACTCGCAGATTCAGTTCGGGCAGATATATCCCGTACCCGCCGGCGACTTGAAGCAGCCTACCGATTCCGGGATCACCTGCTTCGGCAGCCACAGCACCACCTTCGGGAAATAGATGGTGAAACAGATCGTCACCAGAAACACCACATAGATTGGCAGCGCCGCGCGCAATGCCTTGCCGAAACTGACGCCGACGAATTTCGACGCCATCAGCAACACCAGTCCGTAAGGCGGCGTGATCAACCCGAACGCCAACGTCGCGATCAGTACCACGCCCATATGCACGCCGTTGATGTCGCCGGCCTGCGTAAGCGAGTTCACCAGTGGCATGAAAATGATGATGGTCGGCACCGGCTCGATGAAATCGCCGACGATGGTGAACAGCAGCACCAGAAGCAGCATCATCAGATGCGGATCGTTGCCGGCGATCGAAATGATCCAGTCCGAGATCACGATGGCGCCGCGCAGATAGGCCAACATCCAGCCAAATGCGTTGGCGGCGCCGATGGTGATCAGCGGCAGTGAAAAGATCAGTCCTGCCAGGCAGAAGTCGTAGGGGATTTTCCGGATGTGGCCGCGGTTGAGCGCCGGGATGACGACCACGATGATCCAGATCACCGCAACGACGCCCGCTTCGGTCGGCGTGAACCAGCCGGTAAGGATGCCGCCCAGCAGGATCACCGGAATCATCAGCGGCAGCGCGGCATCGCCGGCGGCAAAAACGACCTGCCGCAACGGCGCGCGCGGCTTGCGCATGCCGGAGGGCCCAAAGAAATAGCAATAGATCATCAGGCCGAAGCCGATCATCAATCCCGGCACAATTCCCGCCATGAACAGCCCGGCGATGGAGACATTGCCGACCGCGCCGTAAACTACGGCCGTGATGCTCGGCGGCACCAATGCGGCGATGGTCGACGCGGATGCAATGATGGCTGCGATGAACGCCGGACTGTAGCCCTCGCGCTTCATCGGACCGCCGAGCGCGCGGCTCATCACGGCGACGTCGGCGGTGGTCGATCCCGACATTTCGGAAAAGAACATGCTGAAGACAACGACGACTTGAGAGAGCCCGCCCCTGATGTGGCCTACCAGCGACAGCGACAGGTTCGCGATCCGTACCACCACATTCGCCGAACTCATCAACTCGCCAACCAGCAGGAAGAACGGGATCGCCAGCAGCGCTTCGGAATCCACGCCGTCGAAAATCTTCTGGATGATCGCGGCGAGCGAAACATCCGCGAGCAGCGCGCCGACGAAAACGCCCGCCATCAGCGAGAAGGGCACGGGCACGCCGAGATAGCCGAAGAACAGGAAGCAGAACGTCATCAGCCCGAGGACGACAGGTGCGCTCACAGGCCCGGCCTCGCGGGTATCGTGGTGTCGACGGCGGGAATATCGATATCGTCGTTCCGGCGGCTCAGGATGATCGAAGCCGTTGCGGATGCCGTTGATCAGCTGCTCAACGGTGAACAGCGCGATCAGCGCGCCCGATAGCGGTATCGCGGCGTACAGCGATGCGATCGGCGTGCCGGAAGGCAAGCGGAAACTGCCGAAGCCTCTGATGTAATTTATATAGCCGAAATAGATCAGGCAGAACGCGACACCGAGAACGGCGAGACGAATGACGATCTCGACGACCAGCCGCGGCGTGCCATGCAGCGCCTCGGACACCGCGGTAAGATACAGATGATCGTTGCGGCGGGTGGCAACCGCGGCGCCGATGAAAATCGCGTAGATGAAAAGCGTGGAGGTAACCTCCTGCAGCCACAGCCAGGGATGGCCGATGGTGCGCGTGACGATGTCGAACATCACCGACAGCGAAAACCCGAAGCAAAGCACGCCGCACAGCATCATCAGGACCAGTTCGAGCCTGTCGAACGCCGGCCATTTCAGATGATGCTGGCGCTGCAGCACCAGTTTGTCGGCGATGGTCATTCCGTGTTCCCTCACCGATTGATGCGATCCCTCCCCCTTGCGGGGAGAGTCGGCCGAGCGAAGCGGAGGCCGGGGTGGGGGTTATATCATCCGCGCAGTCCTTGCGCTGACCCCACCCGGCGGCTTGTTCGCTTCGCTCACGCGCGCCACCCTCCCCGCAAGGGGGGAGGGATAAGAGGACGCGCAGAGCCTAGTTGATCGCGCGAATCAGCGTCTTGATCTTTTCGGCGTGCGGGCCAAGCTCCTTGGCGAGTTTGTCCAGATAGGGATCGGCGACCTTGGTGAACCCCGACTTGTCGACATTTTCGATGATCTTGACGCCCATCTTCTGCAACTTCGCCGCCGCCGCTTTCTCCAGCTCGAACGCCTTGGCCGGTTCATTGGCGCTGACTTCGGCCGCAGCCGTATTTACCCACTGCTTCTGTTCGGCGGAGAGGCTCTGCCACAACTTGTCGCTGACAAAGAGCAGCGCGTTGTTAGCCTCATGCTCGGTCATCGACAGCACCGGCGCCACCTCATAGTGTTTGTTGACGAGGTAAACGTTGACGCTGTTCTCGGCGGCTTCCATCACGCCGGTCTGCAGCGAGGTGTAAACGCTGCCGAACGGCATGTGCACCGTCTGCGCACCGTAAGCCGGGAACATGGTGTCCTCGGTCGCGGTCGCCTGAACGCGAATTTTCATTCCCTTGACGTCGTCGACCTTGTGGATCTCCTTCTTGCTGTAAATGCTTCGTACGCCCTGCGATCCCGTGCCGATGACGTGCAGGCCCTGCGTGGTCTCGTCGATCATTGCCTTGATCGCATCGATCACCTGCTTATCGGCCAGCGCCTTGATCACATGGGCGTCGTTGCGGAACAGGAAATGCAGCGACATCACGCCAGCCTGCGGGGCGATCGTCGAGGTGTTCGCCGAAGAGACGATGGCAAATTCGAGATCGCCGGCCTTCACCAGTTGAAGAAGCTGCGGCTCCTGGCCGAGCTGCGCGCCGGGAAACTGGTCGACCAGCATGGTGCCCTTGCTCAATTCCTTGAGTTTTGCGGAGAACATGTCGTAGGCGACGCTGTAACCGGTATTGAGCTGCTGATCATGCGCAAAGCGGTAATGCTTCGCGTCCTGCGCGCCCGCGCTGGCGGCAAACACCATCGCCGCGGCTGCCAACGCACTCGCAATTATTTTCGGATGTTTCACTGTTTCCCCCTGTTTTGATTTTCTCGATCATCCCATCGGCGTTGCGAGGTTGTCAATGAAGCAGGCCGTCAATCCGGGATGCGGCTTGGCGCAGGCCTGGAATCCATACTCCTCGTCGTGGTTATGGTTTCCGGGCTCGCTTCGCTGCGCTCACGCCCCGGAATGACAGAGTTCTAATTGATCGCGCGGATCAGATTTTTTACCTTTTCCGCGTGCGGGCCGAGTTCCTTGGCGAGCTTGTCGAGATAGGGATCGGCGATCGCGGCAAATCCGGATTTGTCGACGTCGGTGACGATCTTGACGCCGATAGCTTTCAGTTTGTCCTGCGACTGGTGTTCGAGTTCGATCGCCCGCGCCGGCTGCTTTAAGTTGACCTCGTCGGCCGCGGTCTGCACCCAGCCCTGCTGTTGCGGCGTCAGGCTGTTCCACAATTTGTCGCTGACCCAGACCAGGCTGTTATTGGCCTCATGCTCGGTCATCGACAGCACGGGGGCTACTTCATAATGCTTGTTGGCGAGGTAGACGTTGACCCCGTTTTCCGCGACGTCAACCACGCCGGTCTGCAGCGACGTGTAGACGCTGCCGAACGGCATGTGCACGATCTGCGCGCCATAGGCCGGAAACATGGTGTCCTCCGTGGGCGTAGCCTGCACGCGCACCTTGAGGCCCTTCATGTCCTCGACCTTCTTGATCTCGCGCTTCGAATACATGCTGCGAAGACCAAGCGTCGACAGCGCGATAACGTGACTGCCCTGCACGGTATCGGCGATCATCGCCTTCATTGCCTCGCCCACCTTTGGGTCCGCGATCGCCTTAATGAGATGCGCCTCCGAACGAAACAGGAAATGCATCGACATCACGCCGGCTTGCGGCGACAGCGTCGCGGCATTCGCCGTCGAGGAAATACAGAATTCGATGTCGCCAGCTTTGACCAGTTGGAGCACCTGCGGCTCCTGCCCGAGCTGCGCGCCAGGATACTGGTCGATCAGCATCGTGCCTTTGCTGAGCTCTTTCAGCTTGTCGCCGAAGATATCGCCGAGGATGCCATAGCCGGTGGATTTCGGCTGATCGTAGGCGAAGCGGTAATGCTTGGCTTCCTGCGCGCTGGCGTTTGCGCTCATGATGGCCGACACGGCGAGCGCCGCGGCAAAAACCCTGCTTAGGCTTTTCATCGTCATTTCCCCCTGATGTTTTTTTCGATCATCCCATCGGGGGTGGGAATGTCAATCGAACATCGCGCGAGCCCCCGCCGCTGTTTCCCTCCCTTGAGGGAAGAAGGTGCCGAAGATGCGGAGCATCGAAGGCGGGTGAGGGGTACAATTTGTCGAGAGGCTTTAACCCCTCACCCGGTTCGAATTTCGCTGCGCTCATTCTCACCACCCTCTCCCTCAAGGGGAGAGGGGAAGAAAGAACCATCTCGAGTGCGCGGGGACGACGAGGCCTAGTTACCCTTCTCGCGCATGAAGTCGAAGTCGCAGCCTTCGTCCGCCTGCAGGATGGTCTCGTTGAACAGATGCGCGTAACCGCGCTTCGCCCAATCCGGCGTCGTCGCGGGCGCAAGCGCGGCGCGGCGCTTTTCAAGCTCGGCGTCGTCGACCAGAAGATCGATGCTGCGCGCGGCCACATCGAGCCGGATCATGTCGCCGTTTTCAACGAGCGCCAGCGGTCCTCCGACCGCGGATTCCGGCGTGATGTGCAGCACGATAGTGCCAAATGCCGTGCCGCTCATCCGCGCGTCCGAAATCCGCACCATGTCCTTGACGCCGGCGCGTCCCAGCTTCATCGGGATCGGCAGATAGCCGGCCTCGGGCATGCCCGGTGCGCCCTTTGGCCCGGCGTTGCGCAGCACCAGCACGTCGTCTGCGGTAACATCGAGCGCGGGGTCGTCGACGCGCAGCGTCATGTCCTCAACGGAGTCGAACACCACGGCGCGGCCGGTGTGTTGCAGCAGCTTCGGGCTGGCCGCGGAATGTTTTATCACCGCGCCGCGCGGTGCGAGGTTGCCATGCAGCACCGCCATCGCGCCCTCCAGCTTGATCGGGTTTTCGCGCGCGCGGATAACATCCTGCCCTGGCACATCCTCGGCCGCCGCGACAGCGTCGCGCAACGTGCCGTTGATGGTCCTGGCATCGAGGTCGATGAGATCGCCGAGTTGCTTCATCAGTTTCGGCACGCCGCCGGCATGATGGAAATGCTCCATGTAGTGCGCGCCGGATGGCTTCAGGTCGATCAGCACCGGCACCTCACGGCCTAGCCTGTCGAAGGCTTTGAGATCGATGCGATGTTCGGTGCGATTTGCAATCGCAGTGAGATGAATCAGTCCGTTGGTCGAGCCGCCGATCGCCTGCAGCACCACCTGCGCATTCTTGAAGGACGTCGGCGTCAGCAACTCGCTTGGGCGAGGACCTTTCGCGATTGCCATCTGCGCCGCAACCTTGCCGCTGGCTTCGGCGGAACGAAACCGCTCCGCATGCGGCGCGGGAATTGTGGCGCTCATCGGCAGCGACAATCCCAGCGCCTCAGTGATGCACGCCATCGTGCTGGCGGTACCCATCACCATGCAGGTGCCGACGGAAGGCGCGAGCCGGCCGTTGACGGCTTCGATCTCGGTCTCGTCTATTTCGCCGGCGCGGAATTTCGCCCAAAGCCGCCGGCAATCGGTGCAGGCGCCGAGCACCTCGCCCTTGTGATGACCGACCACCATGGGTCCGACCGGAATCACGACGGTCGGCAAATCCGCCGACACCGCAGCCATGATCTGGGCCGGGAGCGTCTTGTCGCAGCCGCCGATCACCACGACAGAGTCCATCGGCTGTGCGCGGATCATCTCCTCGGTGTCCATCGCCATCAGGTTGCGCAGATACATCGAGGTCGGAAACGCAAAACTCTCGGCAATCGAGATGGTCGGAAATACCATCGGCATCGCGCCCGCCAGCATCACGCCGCGCTTCACCGCCTCGATGATCTGCGGGACGTTGCCGTGGCACGGATTGTAATCGCTGTGGGTGTTGGTGATTCCCACGATCGGCCGGTTCAGAGCGTCGTCGGAATAGCCCATCGCCTTGATGAAGGCCTTGCGAAAGAACAGCGAAAACCCGGCGTCGCCGTAACTCGTCAATCCCTTGCGCAGTCCGTCGGCCATTTGCGTTTCTTTCTTGTCGTTACTTCACTCGGCGACATTATACACCGTCATTCCGGGATGCGCGCTCTTGCAGCGCAGGCCCCGGAATGACGAGCGTCACTTCCACTTCACAATCCGGCTCGCGTCGCCATCGAACTCCATGCCGCAGAACGCGCCGCCCTGATAAAAATCACTGACGGGGTCGGGCTTCAATTTGGCCTGCTCGGCCATCGCATGTTCTCGAAAATCCTCGGCCCGGCCAGTCGGGCGATAGCCGAGATCGTAGGCGCGGTGATTGTCCCACCACGCGCGCTCGTTGAACGAAGCGCCGTACAGAATCTCGAAATGGATATCGGGATGATCGAGGCCTATTCGACAAAGCTGCACGAGGTCTTCCGGCTTCAGCCAGATCGAAAGCCGGCGATGATCGAGCGGCTTGTCTCCGAAATTGCCGATGCGCAGGCAGGTGACGCGCAGGCCGTGCTTGTCGGCGTAGAGCGCGCCGGTCGCCTCACCGAAAGCCTTGCTGACGCCGTAGCGGCTGTCCGGCCGCGTGGTGACGTCGGTGCCGATGCGGTGATGCCGCGGATAGAACCCGACCGCGTGGTTCGACGACGCGAACACGACGCGCTTGACGCCCTTGCGGCGCGCGGCTTCGAACAGATTGTAGCAGCCGATGATGTTGGACTGCAGGATGTTGTCCCACGGACCTTCCACCGAGAATCCGCCGAAATGCAAAATGCCGTCAACGCCCTCGCAGATGGATTCCACCTGCGCGAGATCGGCGAGATCGGCGGCCTTGAATTTTTCGTGCGCGCCGAGGTCGGCTGGTGTTTTCATGTCGCTCAGCACGAGGTCGGGATAGACCGGCGGCAGCAGCTTTCGCAGCCGCGTGCCGATCTCGCCGGCCGCGCCGGTCATCAATATGCGTGGCATCTCTTCCCCTGGTTAAGCGATTTGCGGTCGTTGACCGGCAATGATAGCAAACCAAAACCCGAGGAAACGCAACAACGAGAACAGCAAATGTCCGAAACTCACAGAACGCGCGGGCTGGCGGCCCGCGACGTATTATCCCGATCCGGCGATTCACGCGATCGATCCGCGCTTCGAGAAATACTGGCTGAAACTGTCGGCGGTCGAACGGCTTGCCACGGGCTTGCGATGGGCGGAGGGTCCGGTGTGGTTCGGCGACGGGCGTTATCTGTTGTGCAGCGACATTCCCAACAACCGCATCCTGAAATGGGAAGAAGAGACCGGCGCGGTCTCAGTCTTTCGCAAGCCGTCGAATTTCGCCAACGGTCACACCCGCGACCGCCAGGGCCGGCTTGTCACGTGCGAGCACGGCGGGCGCCGCGTCACGCGCACCGAACATGACGGCGCGATCACGGTGCTAATGGATTCGTTCGAAGGCAAGCGGCTGAATTCTCCGAACGACGTGGTGGTGAAATCGGACGGCTCGATCTGGTTCACCGACCCGGTGTTCGGCCTGCTCGGCAATTATGAGGGTTACAAGGCGGAGTCCGAAATCAATGCCAATGTTTACCGGATCGACGGCAGTACGGGGAAAGGCGCCATCGTCGCCGAAGGCGTGCTCGGTCCCAACGGGCTTTGTTTCTCGCCGGATGAGAAGATCCTCTACGTCGTGGAGTCGCGTGGCGTGCCGAACCGCAAGATTCTGGCCTACGATGTCAGCGCCGACGGCGACACTATCTCCAACAAGCGCGTGTTCATCGACGCCGGTCCCGGCACGCCGGACGGCATGCGCTGCGACATCGACGGCAATCTGTGGTGCGGCTGGGGCATGGGCGACCCCACGCTCGATGGCGTCGTGGTCTACGCGCCGGACGGCGACCTGATCGGCCGCATCGCGCTGCCCGAGCGATGCGCCAATCTCTGCTTCGGCGGGCTAAAGCGAAACCGGCTGTTCATGGCGGCGAGCCAGTCGATCTATGCGCTCTATGTCAACACGCAGGGTGCGCTGGGCGGATAGCGCGCGCCCCTAAGGTGTCAGTATCGCGCGGCCCACCAGCCTGCCCTTCTGCAAATCCGTCAGCGCCTGATTGGCTTGCGCCAGCGGCATTGGGGTCACCGGGATCGGCGCGATATTCTTAGTGCGCACGAGATCGAGCAGTTCCTGGGTTTCGCGGAGGTTGCCGACATAGCTGCCCTGAATGGTGATCGCCTTGATCGGAATCAATGGCAACGCCCATGGCGCGCCACCGCCGAACAGGCCGACGATGATGAGCTTGCCGCCTTTGGTCAGACAGTCGAAACCAAGTTGCGTCGTTTGCGCGTTGCCGACGAGATCGATCACCGCCTTGATTGGGCCGCCGGCCTTCTTGGCCAGTTGCTCCAGCGCGTCAGGCGCAGCGCCATCGACGGACGCGAGTGCGCCGGCTTTTTCCGCGGCTTCGCGCTTGCGCGCGTCGATATCGACCACGATAGCGCCTTCGCCGCCCATCGCTTTCAGCAGTTCCAGCGCCATCAGGCCGAGACCGCCGGCGCCAAAAATCACGATCGGCGAATTCAGATCGGGGACTTTCTTCAGCGCGCTGTACGTGGTGACGCCGGAACACGCGTAGGGCGCGGCGGTGACGGGGTCGAGGCCGTGCAGATTGAGCAGATATTTCGGATGCGGCACCATCATGTGGTCGGCATAGCCGCCATCGCAATGCACGCCGAGTGAATTGGATTTCAGGCACATATTCTCGTCGCCGGCCAGACACTGCTCGCATTTGCCGCAGCCGAGCCAAGGATACACCAGCGCGACATCACCGACCTTGAGGTCTCCGTCATAATTCTTCTTGGCATCCGGCCCGAACGCCAGCACCTCGCCGACGGTCTCGTGGCCCATCGTCCGCGGCAGCGAGACGCCGCGATCTTTCAGCGACAACGGCTTGCGGCCATGGCCGAGATCGTAGCCGCCTTCCCAGATATGCAGATCGCTGTGGCAGACGCCGGCAGCCTTCACCCTGATCAGCACCTGCGTCCCCGAGGGCTGCGGCGTTGCTTCGTCCACCTCTTGCAGAGGCGCGTTGAAATCGGTGACCTTGAAACTCTTCATGGGCCTACTCCCGGGCTGTTCTTGTTTATTGCCGGCACCTTGCCACGGCCACTGCCGAAGCGTCGAGTGCTGAATCGGCATCGAAACTTGATCCGCCGTGTCAAACGATCTACCAAATGCACGCGTGAGTTCTTGGGAGAGATCGGATGTCGGACAATCATTTTGACGTTCTGATCGTGGGCGCGGGGCTCTCCGGCATCGGCGCCGGCTATCATCTGCAGAACAAATGCCCGAACAAAACCTATGCGATATTGGAGTCGCGCGACTGCATCGGCGGCACTTGGGATCTATTCAGATATCCTGGCGTCCGCTCGGACTCCGACATGTACACGCTGGGCTATTCATTCCGGCCGTGGACCGAGCCCAAGTCAATCGCCGACGGGCCATCGATACTGAAATACGTTCGCGACACCGCGAGCATCTATGGCATCGACCAGAAGATCCGCTTCGGTCACGCCGTCAAACGCGCGTCCTGGTCGACGGACGACGCGCAATGGACGGTCGAGGTCGAGCAAAAAACATCCGGCGAAATCGTCCGCTTTACCTGCAGTTTTCTGTTCATGTGCAGCGGCTACTACAAATACGCCAATGGCTACACCCCGGATTTTGCTGGCGTCGCAAACTATGCCGGCCGCATCGTCCATCCGCAAAAATGGACGGACGATATCGACTACGCCGGCAAGAAAGTCGTCGTGATCGGCAGCGGCGCCACTGCGGTGACGCTGGTGCCCGAAATGGCGAAGACCGCGGCGCATGTGACCATGCTGCAGCGTTCGCCCACTTACGTGGTAGCGCGGCCCGACACCGACGCCATCGCCGACTGGCTCCGTGCGCGCCTGCCGTCGAAGCTGGCCTACGCCGTCACGCGCTGGAAGAACGTGCTGCTGGGCATGTTCTTTTTCCGCCTCGCCAGGCGCAAGCCGGAGCGCATGAAGACGATGATCCTTGGCGGCGTGCGGCAGGCGCTCGGGCCGGAATACGATGTCGGGACGCATTTCACACCGCGCTACAATCCGTGGGATCAAAGGCTTTGCCTGGTGCCTAACGGCGATCTGTTCGCGGCGATCAGGACCGGCCAAGCGTCCGTCGTAACCGACGAGATCGAGACGTTCACCGAACGAGGCCTCAAGCTTGCCTCCGGCGCCGATCTCGACGCGGATATCATCGTCACCGCGACCGGCCTCGACCTGCAGATACTCGGAGGCCTCGATGTAGCGGTCGACGGCAACAAGATCGATTTCTCGAAAACCATGAACTACAAGGGACTGATGTACAGCAATGTGCCGAATTTCGCGGCGGCATTCGGCTACACCAACGCTTCATGGACGCTGAAATGCGACCTGAGCTGCGCCTATGTTTGCCGCCTCCTGAATTACATGGATCGGCACGGCTACCGCCAATGCGTACCTGCGAATTCCGATCCGTCCGTCACGGAAGAGCCGTTGCTCGCTTTCTCGTCGGGCTATGTGCAACGCGCGATCGCCAGGATGCCCAAGCAGGGATCGAAGAAGCCGTGGAAGCTTTACCAGAACTATGCGCTCGACATCGTCAGCCTGAAATTCGGCTCGATGAATGATGACGCGATGAAGTTTTCCGAGCGCAATAAGTCGGCGTAGCGAGATTTCAGCGGGCGCTCAGGGAACCCGCGACCTCCTGGTCTGACCGACCTGCGTCCTTGAGTATCGCAACGCTGTGTTCGCCTAACGTGGCCATGCGTTTTGCCGGACTTACATCGGCGCCCGACATGCGAAACGGCAGTTTCAGGACCTTGAAGGTGCCGCCGCCATCCGCCACTTCGGACATCGCCCCGCGATGCGCGATCTGCGGGTCGGACAAGGCTTCAGCCACCGTGCGGTAGGCCGAACACGGCACGCCGCTTTTGTTCAGCTCCTCCAGACATTGTTCGGTCGTCAGCGTACGCGACCACATCTCGATGCCGTCCATCAGCTCCGCCCAATGGTCGCGGCGGTCCACGTATTTTTCGAAGCGCGGATCGCTTATAAATTCGGGACGGCCCGCGGCCTTGATGAGGCTCTGGAAGGTCTTTTCGCTGGCGATGGCCACCATCACATAACCGTCCGCGGTTTCGACCGGGCCGAACATCGGCCGCTTCGGCTGCTTTCACTTGGAACTGCGACGCCTGCAATTCACCCAGCGTCAGGCTGAGCATCGACTCCAGCATCGACACGTCGATGTGCTGGCCTTGTTGGGTGCTTTGGCGCTGATACAGCGCCGCCGAAATCGCGCCGAACGCGTAGACCCCGGTGAGCACATCGGCATGATAGATGCCGCAATAGTCGGGGCGGGTACGCCCGGGCTGATACGCCAGATGCGCCATGTCGTATCCCGATGCGGCATGGATGACGGGCGCGTAGGCCGGCAATTCAGCCGACGGGCCAGTCTGTCCATAACCCGAAATCGAGCAATAGATCAGTCTTGGATTGAGCGCCTGCAACGTGCCGTAGTCTAGCTTCAGCCGCCGCATCACGCCGGGCCGGAAATTCTCGACAACGACATCCGTGGTTTTAATAAGCTTGCGGATGGCCTCGATCGCCGCGGGCGACTTCAGATCGAGGACGACGCTTTTCTTGCCGACATTAAGCTGGCCGAACGCCGTGCTGCAATTATTCCGCAGCGGCGGCCGCGTCCGCATCGTCTCGCCTTCCGTCGTTTCAATTTTGATGACTTCGGCCCCCATGTCGGCCAGCATCCGTGAGCAGTGCGGCCCGGCAATTGTGGTCGAAAAATCGAGAACGCGAAGCCCGTCAAAACTCTTCATGGATTTCCCCCGGCGGTAAACCTTTTGTTATCCAGTAATGGCTTAGCCACTTTTTGTCCGCTGGCGCACGGACAAATCTCTCGGCACACACTAGATGATTGAACGTCTCTGCTCCCGGCGGAGACCTAGCTACTCCAAATACAATCTGGACCCGTTCTTGCATAGTTGCAGTTGTGACTGCCACGAAGGTGTATTCTTGAAAGTTTTGTTCGTTACCACCGAAATGGACGACTTCATTCGGGTCGGCGGCCTGGCGGCCGTTTCATCCGCTCTTCCCCGGGCGCTGCGGCTCTGGAGCGACGTAAGAATTCTTTTGCCGGGGTACCGGGATGTCGTCGCCCAGTTCACGGGCATCGAGATTGTCGGTCACTGCCCGGCTTTGGCGGAAATGCCGGCCTGCTCGTTGGGGCTCGCGTCGACCCAGGACGGCTTGCCCGTCTACATCCTGCTGTGCCCGCAACTCTACGACCGCCCCGGCAACCCCTATGGCGACGATTCGGGACGCGATTGGCCGGACAACGATATCAGGTTCGCGCGATTTGCCTCCGCCGCAGCCCAACTGGCCGCCGGTACGCTCGACAAGAACTGGACCACCGACCTCGTTCACGTCAATGACTGGCAGGCGGCGCTGGTGCCGGCCTATCTCGCCTGGAACGCCGTCAAGATACCGACGATCCTGACCATCCACAACCTCGCCTATCAGGGCCTTTTCCCGAAGGAGTCATTACGCCGCATCGGTGCGCCGGAAGCGAGCTTTCACATCGACGGCCTCGAATTCTACGACAAGCTGTCCTTCCTCAAGGGCGGCATCGTTTATGCCTCGCACCTGACCACGGTGAGCGAGACCTATGCCAAGGAAATCACCACGCCGGAGCTCGGCTGCGGACTCGAGGGCCTGCTTCGCCGCCGCTCCGACGCTGCGCAACTGACCGGCATCCTGAACGGCATCGACGAAAGCTGGGACCCCCGGTTCTGCATGGAGCTGACGCATCAGTTCGGCGTGGGCGACTGGGACGCCAAGCGTGCCAACGCCGATTACGTCCGCCAGCAGTTCGGACTGGCGCTGTCGCGCGGGCCGATTTTCGGTCTTGTCGCCCGCCTCGTCCATCAGAAAGGCGTCGACCTTGTGCTTTCGGCCGCCGACGCCATCGTCGAGGCCGGTGGCCAGATCGTGGTGACCGGGCGCGGCGAACCCGAGATCGAGCAGGCGCTGCTCGCCGCGCAACGCCGTCGTCCTGATTCCATCGGCGTCGAGATCGGCTTCAAGGACGGCGACGCCCGCCGGATTTTCGCAGGCAGCGATTTCACGCTGATGCCTTCGCGGTTTGAGCCGTGCGGGCTAAGCCAGATGTACGCGCAGCGCTTCGGTTCGTTGCCGATCGGCCATCAGACCGGCGGTCTCGCCGAGACCATCGTCGACGGCGAAACCGGATTCCTGTTCGCGCAGCCGTCGATGGAATCTTTTCTCGGGGGCCTCCGTCGCGCCTTCGCGGCCTACGGCGCCAAGGACCGGCTTAATTCCATGCGCCGCAGCGCGATGTCGCGATCGTTTAGCTGGGACGCCTCGGCGGCCTGTTACAGCGCGCTGTACCAAAAGACCGTGCGCGCAGCCTGAGAACCAAGCACTCTACCGCCCCACCAGCCGGTCGGCGAAATAGCCGATCGTCTTGCGGTAGATCGTGGCCCTGTTCCATTCGCGCATCGCTTCGAAATTCGCGGTGCCTTCGCCGTAGGGCGCGCCGTTCTTGAATCCCGAGGTGTGCAGCAAGTTGGCGGTGGAGGCGAGCACATCCGGCACGCTGTGGCGCAAATCGACATGGCCATTGCCATCGAAATCGACGCCGTATTTGATGTAGGACGACGGCAGAAACTGCGTCTGCCCGATCTCGCCGGCGTAGGCGCCGATCAGATCGCGCAACGGCAGATCGCCGCGCTGCAGGATCTTCAGCGCCGCGAGCAATTCGCCCTGGAACAGCTCGGTGCGCCGGCAATCATGCGCCATGGTCACGAGCGTGCGGATCACCGGCATCCGGCCGATGTCGCCCTTGCCGAAATCCAACTCCAGCCCCCAGATCGCGACGATGATCTGCGGCGGCACGCCAAAACGCTGCTCGATGCGCGACAGCAGCGCGGCGTGCTTTTGCATGAGGGCACGGCCGGTATTGATGCGGCCGGGACCGACGCGGGTCGAGACATATTGCTCAAACGACTTGTTGAAGGTGTAGCGCTGGCGCCGGTCGAAATTCAGCACCGTCATGTCCTGGGTGACGCCGCCGAGCGCCTGCGAAATCACCTCAGGCGAAATCCCCGCCGCCTGCGCTTCCTGGGACATCGCCGCCACGAAGGTGTTGAAATCGCCGCCGCAGCGCGCGGCGTGAGCGGGCGCCGCCGCCAGCAGCGAAACGCCGAGCAGGCCGCCGAGCCAAAACGCGAAACGCTGTCTCATCATGCTGATTCCCTTTGTCCGCCGAGTGTTTATCATGCCATGACGGCTGCATGGTGGTCAAAACAGAGGGCGCGCGATGAGCCGGCGCCTGTTGCCTGATTCAATGCCGACCACCACGGCTTTTCGCTGGCGCGCGCGATGCAGACGATGTTCTGACATGTATGGCTCCTTCTTTCCCTCCCTCGCTCCGCGCAAAAGCAACATTCGCGACGTTCTCGTCAGACATGCGTCATCGCCCCTGTTATTTGCGGCATAGCGCGCGAGGCTTGCTCCGTTCGCGCAAATGAAAATAGCGTCGTCATCGGACATGCGACATCGCCCCTGTTATTTGCGGCGCGGGTGCGCCGTAGCCTTCTTTCATCCAAGCCCCAAGCGCGCTTGGGGCTTGTCCCATTCGCGCCAAGTCAAATGACGAGGGCGCACGGAACGCCGGACGCACCATGCGTCCGCAGCCTCGTGTGTGAGGGTGAGTTTGTACACACGAGCGTAGTCACCACGAAAGCACCGTAACGTCCGGCGTTCCGCACACGATGGTTTTTTCGGCTTGCTTCGTGCTCTCCCCGGCAGCGATTGATACGCTTGGGTTCGTTACCGTCGGGACTGAGCTGTCCGGAAAACGCAAAAGTTCCGAACCGGTTGGTTTCCTGCGGCCGGTTGGCTGATGCAGGCGCTCCGTCCCTTGACGCCAGCGACGGGCGTCAGGACCACACGACTTGGGCCGGCGCGCAAAGGCGATGTGAGTGGGGCGCATCTCCGCCCCGGCCCGCATCGCACAGCGTCGTCGTCCAGCCGAAGGTTTTGGCCGCTCACGCTACTGCCGGACTTAAAGCGCACCCTTTGTACAAGGAGAACGTCCAGTATCCGGGCTCGCGCCCTGCAACCTGCACCTCCGGCCCGACGCTGCCGCGTCCACCGCACCCCGCCCCGCAGACCGTGACGATCGCGAGCCGCCCCTCGTTAGTGAGACGGGATGGATAGGATTATATACAAGATAGGAATATTGTCAATAGACCAGTTGAGCGTCAGTTTAGAGGGTTTCACTGAGCAGATTTGTTACGTGCTGTTGAGGCGGACGCGGAGCATTTTCGGACGTGCGCTCCAAGCTAGCTAATAATGGGTTGGCGATGGTTCTGCGCAGACGGGTTGCACCTTTAAGACGCCCATGACATTTCGAACATTGACGCTCAACCACCGGGGTAAAGGCCATTTCATCGGCACTGAATTCCATATGGCCACATAAATCGCATCGCAGTGAAATTACGCGACCCAACAGGTGTGGTAACGACTTTTGAGCCATTAGCGTGCGCACCATAATTGGATCCAAATTAGAATCCATCAATCTCGACACTGGAATAAGTATCGTCACAATCGGGAATTTCGCTGTCGCGCTTGAAGGCGTGCACGTGAACGCCTTCTTCTTCGGGCATCGTAGAGGACCAAATGATTGCGGGATTAGAGCCCCAGACCTGTATGCCGCCAGGAAAGTCGGACTGTCGAAGTGAAAGCGTCTTTCGCGCCCGCGTCGTTTTTGAGGAAGCAACCCAAGAGCATCCTGCGTTGCTCGAATCGGATTCCCGACGCCTATGGCCGTATCGTGGAAATTCTTGCCGCAGCCAGCGCACAAATGACGCCGATGCGGATGGATACTGAACCAATCTTTGTCGAGGTGGGGATATCCGCAAAAGGTACAGGAAATGAAGCGGGTGTTGAAACCAAATACACTACTAACCATAAAGTAGACGGCATCGACTTCTGAAACCATCAGGCCTTCCGTTGGGAGCCTAGACCCCTTGAGTTTTACACCTCGATAGGTCTGGTCGATATTCTTATCGCCCCCAGCTATTTTGCGCGCGTGAACATGAATGCCGAAGTCGAGAGGCAGGCGCGTGGTATCGTAGATCGGCGGGACCGCACCCCAAAGGGCGATTCCCCCAGTATATTCGTCCAGGTCGAGCTCTAGAATTTCTTCGGGCAAGATGGGTGGAAGATGTGCCGCGCGGCAGACTACTGCCCGGCGGCCATACTTCGCAGTGGCATCGGCTTTGTGCGCGAGACACCAATATCGCGTACCGCCATCTCGGCGCTTACCGACGGGCGCTATGTCGCAATTGCCAGAATTTGTTGTCATCTGCAAACCAACGAATTCGAGTTGTTTCATATTTCATCTCACGCTTGGGCGAACCTAAGCGGCCTTAGTCATTGTCTTCAATGAAAGTAGCCATTCGCGCAGCTGCTTGATCTGTTCTTCTGTAAGTTGCGAACCATAATGGCCAACAATGTCCCAAGGAGACTCTCCATTCTTCTTAAAAATTTCGCGCAAGACGTCGAGAGTTTGCTCGCGGCCGAGCGCGATCTCCTGCGGCTCTACTAGCGCAACGCAATTAGCGCCCACGACATAATTAGAGGCTCGCTTAGCGAAGGTCGCCGGTTCATGATTATCAAGTTCATGCCGCGCGCCCTTCTTGTCTACGATGACATTCCCGGTCAGTTGGCCGTCTGCGCGTAGACGTAGACGTTGATCAGGAAATCGTCGGTACGCTTCTTGTGCGTCTATTTTCTGGACGACTTCAAAGCCACCTATCACATACTGCCGCACGTTCGGAAGCTTCCCCGATATTACAAACAGATGACTGCCTTCTTTCGCCTGGCGTCTTACATCTGGACGACAAGCTCCGAGGCTCGGATTTTCTCCGAGATATGGGTCTTTCACATGCTTACCGAGCTGCGGATCGTAACCACTGCTCGTTATGAAAATTTTTCCGATCATCATCGTCGCTCCAACAGTTCAGGCATCGTTTGCAAGTTGCCAGTTAAGCTTTTGCTTGAGAGCATTGCCTTGATGACGCGCTAACAAGCCTTCACGCTGCAATCGACCAACAATGATGCCAGGTCCTACTCCAATCGTTTCAGCAAAATCGTGTATGTCATCGCTTGCGAAGCTTCTCTTGCTCACGAATTCACCCAGAGCTTTAGGTGGGATCAAGGTGTCTCCAGCAAACTGATTTGCTTCACTCTCGTATTGCTGCATTTCCGGATCAACTATTTGGTCTGAAAGATTATCAGCTGCATTGTCGATTACGAACGACCGTTTCTTCCTGTGAAGCAACACGTGCCCAAGTTCATGAAAAAACGAAAACCACATCTGATCGTCAGTCTTATAGCGCAGCGTTAGAGCGATAAGAGCCTTCCTCTCTGTCAACCACCTCGCACATCCGCTAATTCCACAGTGCGGAAACTCAGGTACCCAAACAACCGCTACCCCTGCTGCCGCACAAATTTTTTGAACTGGCTCCATGATCTTATCTGCTCGCGTTCGGGTAAAACTCCTTAGGGCTTCGATCGAAGAACGAAGCAACTGTTCGTCATAATTTGCTGTATGAAGTTCAGCAGCAACCAGTTCCGTTGCACGTACCCAAGCTGAAACCGATTGAACGCTAGGCGAAAATTTTCTGGTCTGCCTGTACGCGATCTCAGTAGCGCTCCACACCGCGGTCCAACTTTCAGGAGAAGAAACGCCGAGATAATTTAGCAGAGCATCAACTTCCGATTGCCCCAACTCCAAAAAGCGCAGCTTCCTCATTTCCTTCAGAGGAAATTTACGAGCCCAGTCAGCCCATTGAGATGACTTCGCGAGCTCAAAGTGCCTTGCCTCTGCTTCGTCAAATTGACGTTGAAGATTGAGCCAAAAATGCGCGGGTCGCTGAAGCACTTTCTCCAAGGCAAGCGCCGTCGGCGCCGTTATGGGCGCTTTCCCGTTGCATATTTCACTAATGGTCTTTGGAGTAAGGCCGATCCGACGAGCAAGATCACGCTGCGCCCACCTGTGAGATTCAAGATATTCAACTATGACCTCACCAGGATGCGGAATAGCTGTTGGCCGGATCAGAATGGCTTGCTGATCGCTATCCATGGGTGTCCTCAATTCCTATAATTTCGATCTTCGTTATCGATGCCCAGCGCTTTTGTTCATCTGAGCGATCCTCTGGGATATTTTCCTCGATTGGGACAAACAAGAGTCGGTAAGGCTGCTTCAGATCAATCGAAAAAGTGCCCAAACCATCGCCGTTCAGTTCATGACAACGTTCAGGTGGTGAGTTAGGTGGCCAAAAATCTCCGAGAGATATCGCGGCTCGCAACTCAGCCATCCGGATCATGATTTTTTTCGTCATGTCGCGTCCATATTGCTTCTGGCAGACCCCAATATCTTCGAGCGCCTCCCTGAGCTTTCTCTTAGCTCGGATCTCCATTTGTTACCTACCTGGTAATCCATTTAATCCACTCGATTGTTACCTTATGGGTAACTAATATTTAATCCCTAAAGATGTCAAGAGTTGTTCTTGGTTTGTTCGTATAATTAGAATTGCCGATGGGCTGACTGCAGGCGCACAAAGAATAGAAGTCTTAACAGCAATGGCGGGCTTATCGGCCCGCCGTTTGTTTTGATGGATTGCCGGGTCAAGCCCGGCAATGACGGAGGTCACGCGTGTAAGACGGGCCAGCCGTGACTGATTTCGCCCGCCCTTACGCCGCCCGGCGCTGGTGTTTGCCTTCGCGCACTTCCTCGATGATCTTCTTCGAGAACGCTTCGAGGTCGCCGGGATTGCGCGAGGTGATGACGCCGTTGTCGGTGACCACTTCCGAGTCTTCCCATTTGGCGCCGGCGTTGATCACGTCCGATTTGATCGAGTTGTAGGACGTCATCTTGCGGCCCTTGGCGATGCCGGTCTCGATCAGCAGCCACGGCGCGTGGCACACGGCGGCGACCGTCTTGCCGGCGTCGTAGAACGATTTGATCAGCGCCAGCGCATCCTTGTTGACGCGCAGCAGGTCCGGGTTGATCTGCCCGCCGGGCAGCACGATCGCGTCGTAATCGGCGGCCTTGGCGTCGGCGAGCGTCTTGTCGACCTTCACCGCGCGGCCCCAATCCTTCTTGTCCCAGCCTTTGATCTCGCCCGCCTCGGGCGAGACGATGTCGACCTCGGCGCCGGCGGCCTTCAGCCGGTCGCGCGGAACTTCGAGTTCGGACTGCTCGAAGCCGTTGGTGGCGAGAATGAGGATGCGCTTGTTGGCGAGTTCGGATGCCATGGTGTTACTCCGGTTTGGGGGACCGGGGCTAAACGGGGGAATGCGTTACAGGTTGCGCGGAACCACAAAAAAGGCGGACCGCAAGGCCCGCCTTTGTTGCGATGGATTGCAGAGGCTTGAACTTTCCCCCACCCCAGCCCTCCCCCGCAAGCGGGAGAGGGAGTGCGCCCTCGCTGTCGCGACGCCTAATTGTCGAGGAACGACCGCAGCTTCCTGCTCCGCGACGGATGCTTCAGCTTGCGCAGCGCCTTGGCCTCGATCTGGCGGATGCGTTCGCGCGTCACCGAGAACTGCTGGCCGACTTCTTCCAGCGTGTGGTCGGTGTTCATGCCGATGCCGAAGCGCATGCGCAGCACGCGCTCTTCGCGCGGCGTCAGCGACGCCAGCACGCGCGTCGTGGTCTCGCGCAGGTTGCGACTGGATCGCGGCGTCGATCGGCAGCATCGCGTTCTTGTCCTCGATGAAATCGCCGAGGTGCGAATCTTCCTCGTCGCCGACCGGCGTCTCGAGCGACAGCGGCTCCTTGGCGATCTTGAGAACCTTGCGCACCTTCTCCAGCGGCATGCCGAGTTTTTCGGCGAGCTCCTCCGGCGTCGGCTCGCGGCCGATCTCGTTGAGCATCTGGCGCGAGGTGCGCACGATCTTGTTGATGGTCTCGATCATGTGCACGGGAATGCGGATGGTGCGCGCCTGGTCCGCGATCGAGCGCGTGATCGCCTGCCGGATCCACCACGTCGCATAGGTCGAGAATTTGTAGCCGCGGCGGTATTCGAATTTGTCGACCGCCTTCATCAGGCCGATGTTGCCTTCCTGAATGAGATCGAGGAACTGCAGGCCGCGGTTGGTGTATTTCTTGGCGATCGAAATCACGAGGCGCAGATTGGCCTCGACCATTTCCTTCTTGGCCTGCCGCGCCTCGCGCTCGCCCTTCTGCACGCCGTGCACGATCTTGCGGAATTCGCCGATCTCAAGCCCGGTCAACGCGGCCAGCGACTGGATCTCGTGGCGCAGTTCCTTGATGCGGTCCTTCTCGTGGCTGACGAAATTCTTCCAGCCCTTGGCGGAGAGTTTCGAGACACGGTTGAGCCAGCGCGGATCGAGCTCCGAGCCCTGATAGTTCTTCAGGAAATCTTCGCGCGCGACGCCGTGGCTGTCGCCGAGGCGCAGCAGGCGGCCTTCGAACGACACCAGCTTCTTGTTGATGTCGTAGAGCTGCTCGACCAGCGAATCGATGCGCGCCTGGTTGAGCCGCAGCGACTTCACCTCGACGATGATTTCGTCCTTCAGCTTCTTGTATTTGCGCTCCTGATGCGGCGACAGCGACGAGCGTCTCGCTCTCCATCTGGTTGGCGATGTCCTGTTCCTGCAGGCGGCGCAGCTTCTTGTAGTTGTCGGCGATCTTGTCGAAGGTCTCGACCACCTTCGGCTTCAGTTCGGCCTCGATGGCGGCGAGCGACATCTGGTTCTCGAACTCGTCGTCGTCGAGATCGCCGTCGGCGGCGGATTCCGAGATGCTTTCACCTGCGGGCGCGGCGGCCGGTGCTGCGCGCGGCGGCGCGGGCCGGAACGGGGTCGGCGACGGCGGTGCGGCGGGCGGGGCGACATGCGACGGCGTCACCTGCGCCGACAGCGGCGCGGCGCCATTGGCGGCCGCGCCGTCAGCGGCGGGGGGCGCGATCAGCGCCGGGTTCATGTTGTTCTTGGCGTCGGGGCCGGCGTAGGTCGCTTCGAGATCGATGATGTCGCGAAGGAAGATTTTGCCTTCGTTGAGTTCGTCGCGCCAGATGATGATGGCCTGGAACGTCAGCGGGCTTTCGCACAGGCCTGCGATCATCGCCTCGCGGCCGGCCTCGATGCGCTTGGCGATGGCGATTTCGCCCTCGCGCGACAGCAGCTCGACGGTGCCCATCTCGCGCAGATACATGCGCACGGGATCGTCGGTGCGCTCGCCCGGCTCGGACTTCTTGACTTCGGTGACGGCCTTCTGCGTGACCTCGACGAGTTCGTTGTCGGTCTCGTCCTCGGCCTCTTCCTTGGTTTCTTCCTCGGTGTCGGCTTCCTCGGCTTCGGAGACGTTGATGCCCATGTCGGAGAGCATCGACATGATGTCTTCGATCTGTTCGGGCGAGGTGGTGTCGGACGGCAGCACTTCGTTGAGCTGATCGAAGGTCACGAAGCCGCGCTTCTTGGCCTGCTTGATCATCTTCTTGACGGCGGCATCCGACAGGTCGAGCAACGGCGACGGCGCGTCCGGGGAATCCTTCTCGGGCGCGTCGGCTGCCTTGTCGTCTTTTTCCTTGTCTTTGACCTGCAGCGTCTTTGCCTTGCTGGCCATTCAATGCTCCCGAAACGCGCTCATGCGGGGCGCGCGCGCCGCGCCGCTTTGACTCTTCAACGTCACTCTCGACGCGGAAAGGGCGGCGCCACTTCTCGCCACCCCGAATCTGCTTCGCCGATTGCCGACTACTTAGCCCGCTGGCCCGTTAAGCTTCGATTAACCCTGTTTTTGCAGCCAAACCATGGGTTTGGCGAGTCATTTCGCGGTTCCCGGCCAGGCCGTCCGCAGCATTTTTCAATCAGATGCTTTGCTGGAACCGGCCCGAGGAATCCCCGAAGCCTTCGATCAGCGCTTCGGTGCCGTCCGACTTCGGCCAGCCGCGCTTTGACATCCGCAGCCAGGCGAAATTGGCGTCGTTGGCATCCTCGCCCAAGCGCCAATTCGGCGTCTTTCTTTCTCTAAGTAAGGCGTGCCCTGGTGATGCAAGGCAACGAGCTGATGCCAGGTCGAAAGAACATCCTCCGGCCGCCGCACCGGGCTGCGCCCCCAAACATCCTTGGTGGTGATGGCCCGCTCAACCCTTTGAATTTGCTTGGATATATCCGGCCTTATCGAGCGCCGAGCGCAGCCGCGCGGTCTCCGCGGCCGGATCGTCGGTGTGGGAATAATTGCGCAAAGGCCGCGATGATACCGGCGCGCAGCTTGTGGGCTTCGGGATGCGCCAGTTCCAGCGCCGCGACTTCCTCCAGATGGTCGTGCAGCAGCCAGGGATGATTGATCAGGCACTGCAGGATCAGCGCCTCGCGGCGCGACATCGCGCTGCGCTGGCCGCGCATGATCGGGCTCAGGGCAAGCTGCGGGCTGACCGCCTGATACGGCCCGTGATTGATGGTCTGGCTGCCCGGTGAGGTTTGCCGGCGGTTGCCGCGCGGCTCGAATCGTCCTGCCGCGCCGGGGGTGAATGGGCGCGGCGCAAAACGACCGCCGGCATCGCCGCTACCGAATCCGCTGCAGAGTCGCGATAGTTGCCGCCCCGATTGTAGCCGCCGCTGCCCCTGCTCAGGTGCGAAGGTCCGCTGCAAGCGCTCGGCGAGATCCTGACGATAATAGCGCCGCACCACTTCATCGCCGATGCCTTTCGTCAACTCGCCGATCCGTGCCTCCAGCGCGGCGCGGCGCTCCGGCGTCGCAAAGGCGCCGCCTTCGACTTCGCGCGACCAGATCACGTCGGCGAGGCCGCGCGATGCCGAGATCACTTCCTCGATCGCGCCGCGTCCGCCGGAGCGCGCGAGATCGTCGGGGTCCTGCCCCTCCGGCAGCAACGCGAATCGCAAACTCTTGCCGGGCTTCAGATGCGGCAGCGCCATGTCCGCCGCGCGCCACGCCGCTTTCTGTCCGGCTTTGTCGCCGTCGAAACACAGGATCGGCTCGTCCGCCATCTTCCACAACAGCGCGAGCTGGTTTTCGGTCAACGCGGTGCCGAGCGGCGCGACGCTGCGCGGGAAAGCCCGCGCCAACCATCGCGATGACGTCGACATAGCCTTCGACCACGACGATGCGGCGCACCGTCATGGGCGGCTTGCGCGCGCGTCGCCAGATTGTAGAGATTGTCGCCCTTGTGAAACAGCGGCGTTTCCGGCGAATTCAGATATTTCGCGGCGACGTCTTTTTCCAGCGCGCGGCCGCCGAACGCGATCACGCGCCCGCGCGCGTCGGTGATCGGAAACATCACGCGGTCGCGGAAACGATCGTACGGGCACCGGGAATATCTTCGCCGTCGAATCAGCAGGCCGGCTTCGATCATGTCCTCGACCGGAATGCCGGCGGCGCCGAGATGTTCCTTCAGCGCAAAGCGTTCGCCCGGCGCATAGCCGATGCGAAACTGCAATTGCACCGCCGGCGAAATCGCGCGGTCGCCGAGATAGCCGCGCGCCTTGGCGCCATTGCGCGACGCCAGCGTGTCGGCGAAGAATTTCGCGGCGAGGTCCATCACGTCGTACAGCGTCTTGCGGCGCTGCTCGTGCCGCGCCGCGTCGGGTGACGCCTGCGGGCATCGCCATGCCGGCCATCGCCGCGATGCGCTCGACGGCTTCGACGAACGGCACGCCTTCGGTTTCCATCAGGAAGTCGAAGATGTTGCCGTGCTTGCCCGAGGAGAAGTCGTGGTAGAAACCCTTCTGGTCGTTGACCGTAAAGGAAGGCGACTTCTCCTGCTGGAACGGCGACAGGCCCTTCCATTCGCGCCCTGCCTTCTTCAATTTCACGCGCTTGCCCACGACTTCCGAAACCGGAAGCCGGGCGCGCAGATCGTCGAGGAATTGGGGCGTAAAGCGCATGCGGGATTTTCGGTGAGTCGCGGAATGCCTGCAACCGACCATCGATATAGGGATGCGGATTGGAAATATCAGGATTGGCGGGGGTTATGCCGGGTATTCACAGGGTGACAACCCGGCGCTACCCCTCCAAAAACCGCCCCGTCTCAATGCACGGCAGGCCGGTCACCGGCCAATTGTAGATGTAGGTCCAGGCCTCGCTCGCCTCGCCGTCTTCAAGCGTTACTGGCACCATCCGCCGCAGATATTCCGTAGGCTCCGCAAATCCGTCGCCGCAGGCCTCGTACATATCGAGTTCGCGCAGCAAGCTCCTCGGCGCGATGCATGCGATAAAGTTCGCCGAACACACTGTCTGCGGCATCGTCCGAAATCACCAGCCCCGGATAATGCTTCACGAGATAGAGACGGCCTTGGCAGTGCGCGGGCCCGAGATAATCCGCATGGCGCGAAAGCAATTGCGACATCGGATGGTCGAAGCCGCGCATCAGGGTGCCATAAACGAAGAGGCGGTCGAGCATGGGTTACCGGTTCTTATCCCACCCCCCGCTTGCGGTGGGGAGGGTGGCTCAGCGTGAGCGAAGCGAACGATGAGTCGGGTGGGGGGTACACAGCATCAGATTGGCTCGACCCCGCCACCCCGACTTCCGCTTCGCCAAAGCCGATGCAACGCGTCGGCGTTTTCCGTGACGGCGGTCGAAGACCGCCTATGCGGCCCTCCCCACCGCAAGCGGGAGGAGGGATAACTCAGCCGCTCGCGCCTGCTACGCCGCGTCCTTGATCTCATCGCTGATGACGAGAAACTTCGTCAGATCCATCCGCCCGAAACTGGTGGTGAGCGCGACGTCGGCGGCGTCGCGGCCAGTGCCCATCAGGATGCGGCCGATGCGCGGCTTGTTGTGTCGCGCGTCGAACGTGTACCACTGTCCCGACAAATAGACCTCGAACCAGCCGGAAAAATCCATCGGCGCGGGATCGTAGGGGATGCCGATGTCGCCCATATAGCCGGTGCAATAGCGCGCCGGTATGTTCATGCAGCGGCAGAGCGTCAGCGCCAGATGCGCGAAGTCGCGGCACACGCCGGTGCCCTGCTCGTAGACGTCATGCGCGGATTTCATATGGTGGGCGTGCTGGTAGCCGAAGGTGACGTGGTTGTGCACGAAGGTGCAAATCGCGGCGGCCCGCGACCAGCCCGGCTGGGTGTTGCCGAACAGCGACCACGCCACGTCGGTGAGCTTGTCGGTCTCGCAGTAGCGGCTGGCCATCAGATACAGCAGCACGTCGTCGGGCAGCTGATCGATCGGAAGCTGCTGCGCGGCCGGCACCACGAGATCGGGCAGTCCGGAATCGCGCACCAGCGCGCTGCCCTTGAAGGTTATGCCGCCAGCCGGCGCCACCAGGCGGCCGCAGACATTGCCGAAGCTGTCGCGGTAAAAACTTATCGGGACGTTGGGTTCGGTGACGATGGTTTCGGTGCCGACGATATCGCCAAAGCGCGACGGATGAATGTTGAGCATGGTCACCATTGGCGTCGGATTATACGCCGCGTAGGAGATCTCGAACCCCACCTTGATTTCCATGATCACGCCCTCACTTCTTCGCCCGCCGAAACGACGTTGATGCTCACGTCCATACCGACAAACGCGTCAGCCGAACCGAGATAGGTCCCGTGCAGCGGTATGGCCTGGTGCGGATCGCGCGCCACCGCCACGCGAACGAGATCGCGGTTACCGACAATGCCGTTGGTCGGATCGAATTCGATCCAGCCGGCACTCGGCAGATAGACCTGCACCCATGCATGGGTCGAGCCACCTCCGACATAACCGTGCGCGCGGTCGCCATGCACAAACAAGTATCCCGACACGAAGCGTGCGGCAATGCCGAGCCGCCGCAGCGCCTCGATCATGAAAAGCGCGTAGTCGCGGCAGGTTCCGGATTTCGTCTGCAGCGTATCGAGCGGATGTTGCGTGCCCTGCTCGTGCCGCTTGCGATACTTGAATTGCTTGCGGATGCCATAAGTCATGCCGCTGAGAATCTTGAATGTCGGCGTCGGTCCTTCCGCGTCGAGATAATCGCGCGCCCAGGCGGACAAATCGCCCTCGGGATCGCCATATTGCGGCGTGATGAACTGCACGAGATCGGGAAATTCCTCGTTGCTGTACGGGAACGGATAGAAATAGGCCACATCATCCGGGGTCAGCGCGAACTCGTCGGCGGGCGTATGCTCGACGGTGGCGGTGCTGCTGAACGAAAGTGTTTTGGCGCGCTCGTCGAACCTTGCGATCGCCACGCTGTTGCCGAACACGTCGTGAATCCAGCGCAGCGACATCGGCTCCGGCGTTATGTCGAGCTCGCCGGCCAGCACGCGAAGATCATGCCCGTCGCGCGGTCGCAGCATGATGCGGTGCTCGCCGAACGCTACGGGATGCGTGTAGCGATATTCAGTCTTGTGATGGATCGTCAGCAAAGGCATCGTCGAGGCAATCATCGTAACTTCTGGCAATCTAATCTATACCGAATGCTGCTTATTCAAAGGTCGGTATGCTGCTTCGTTAGGCAACGGGTTAAGGTAAATCTATGCATGGCGCGGGAGACACTTCACTACTCTTGGGAGCTACGGATGTTCCGCCGGTGCTCGAACAAAATACCTCCGGTTCGTCGCCGTTTTTGCTGACATGCGACCACTACGGACGCCTGATCCCGCGGTCGCTCGGCGACCTCGGCGTGTCCTCAAGCGAGCTGAAGCGGCACATCGCCTGGGATATCGGCATCGCCGGCGTCGCCGAACAACTGTCGAAACATTTGGACGCGCACTTGATCGCGCAGCGCTATTCGCGGCTGGTGATCGACTGCAATCGTCCCCCTGAGGCCGCCAGCTCAATTCCCGTCCTCAGCGAGGCCACCGCCGTGCCCGGCAATGAGGCCCTCGCGCCGGAGGCAAGGCAGATGCGCCGCCGGGAAATCTTCGATCCCTATCATCGGCGCATCGCCGACGTGATCGACCGCCGTTTGCGCGAAAACATGCCGACCGTGCTGGTGTCGCTGCACAGTTTCACGCCTGAATATGCCGGGGTAGCGCGGCCCTGGCACATTGGCACGCTCTATCATCGCGATGTCAGGTTGCCGCCGCTGCTGCTGCAGTTGTTGCGTGCGGAGGCCGATCTGGTGGTGGGCGACAACGAGCCCTACGCGGTGGACGACACCACCGACTACACCATTCCGGTGCATGGCGAGAGGCGCGGCCTGCTGAACACCGGCGTCGAAATCCGCCAGGACCTGATTTCGGATCAGGCCGGCGAGGCGCAGTGGGCGGATCGGCTCGCGCGAGTGTTTCGCGAGGTCGAGGCGACGCTGATCACGCCGCGCGCGTCGCACGTGTAGTTAGCGCGCCCGCGTCAATGCGAGCCAGATGCCGCCGCCGATCATGAAGCCGCCTGAGACGCGCGACAACAACCGCGTCCGCCGCTCCGAAAAGAACGCGCGCGCCCGCCCCGCCAACAGCGCGTAGATCGCGTCGGTCGCTCCTGCGATCACCATGAAGGTGATGCCGAGCAGCGCCACCTGCGAGACATGGTCCTTCTCCATATCCATGAACTGCGGAATGAACGCGCCAAAGAACACCAGCACCTTTGGATTGGACAGCAGCACGACGAAACCTTGGAGGAAAAATCCGCCGCGCGGCGGTGGCGGCGCGCCGGTTTCGACGCCTTCCACCGGTGAGCGGATCAGCTTGATACCGAGCCAGACCAGGTACGCGGCGCCCGCGAAGCGCACCCAGTCGAACCAATAGCCCATGGTCGCCATCAGTGAAGTGAGACCGATGGCAACGATGCTTATCATGATCGCCAGCCCCACCTGCACGCCCGCGATGTTGATCAGCGCGGCGCGCGTGCCGTGACGCAGCCCGTTGGCGATCAGCAGCGTGACCACCGGTCCCGGCAGCAGCGCCAGCGCGATGCAGGCGGCGACGAAGGCGAGATAGAGATTGAGGGACATGGGGACTCGGGGAGGCGCGGATGCGATGACACCGGCATTATGCACGAGGGCGTCCTCGATGTCTGCTTCCCTCCCCCACAAGGGGGAGAGGGGGAGGAGCTTGACATGCAACCATTTGGTTGCCTATTGTGACCGCGATGGATGAAGTCTTCAAGGCGCTGGCGGATGCTTCACGGCGGTCGCTGCTGGACAGGCTTCACGCCAGAAACGGGCAGACCCTGAACGAACTCTGCGACGGTCTCGCCATGACGCGACAGGCGGTCACGAAACATCTGGCGATCCTCGAGGCCGCCAATCTCGTTGCGACGCTCAGGCACGGCCGCGACAAGCTGCATTACCTCAACCCGGTGCCGATCCATCAGATCGGTGAGCGGTGGATCAGAAAATTCGAGCGCGGCAAGCTGACCGCGCTCAGCGAATTGAAGCGGCAACTGGAGAAGCGCGATGCGTAAGCCGGAATTTGTCTATGTCACCTACATCGAGACCACGCCCGAAACACTCTGGCAGGCGCTGACCGATCCCGATTTCACGCAACGCTACTGGTTCGGCGTCCGGCTGCGTTCCGACTGGAAAGCCGGCGCGACATTCGAGATGGTGCGAACCGACGGCGGCGTGTCCGACGCCGGCGAGGTAATCGAATTCGATCCGCCGCGGCGGCTGGCCTACACCTTCGTCAACCTGTCCGAGGAGTACCGTGGCGAGCGCCCTGCGCGCGCGACGTTCGTGCTGGAGCCGTTTGGCAAGCTCGTCAAGCTAACGCTCACGCATGAAGGCTTCGACGAGGGCGGCAAGATGCTGCAAGCCATCTCGAAAGGATGGCCCGCCATTCTCTCAGGCCTCAAGAGCATGCTTGAGAATGGACGGCCACTGGATATTCCGCGTGCCGCGCTCAAAATGGACGCGTGGAAACGGCCATGAACGGCAAGCATGTCCCGCACACCTTCTACACGATCTACATCGCGTCCACGCCCGAGAAGGTGTGGCAGGCGCTGACAAGCGCGGAGTTCAGCAGGCAATATTTTTTCGGCCATGCGATCGCGATCGAACCGCGCACTGGCGGGGCGTTTTCTCTGGCGCGGCCCGATGGCGCCGCCGATACATCGGGTGAAGTGCTGGTGTGGGATCCGCCGCGCAAATTGTCGGTGACGTGGAAGACCGACTGGATCACTCTGCCGCCCTGTATCGTCACCTGGGAGGTCGCGCAAGCCGGCGACGGCACCGTGAAACTCTCGCTGACGGAGGCGCACATCGAGCCGATCGACGAGCGGTTGCTGTCGGGTGGCCGTCAGGGCTGGCCGGCGATTCTCTCCAGCCTGAAAAGCCTGTTGGAAACCGGCAATGGGCTCGCCGTGAAGATGGAGCCGCCGAAAGAATTTCTCGAGGCGCTCAAGGAAATCAACGCCGCGAAAACCTAGCCGCCAAGGTCATCGTCGACGGCATCGCCCCATCGCCAGCGTCTGGCGCGCGCATAGTCCGATTTGGCGCGGCGAGGAATGTCTGCGATGCGCAGGCCTTCGCGCGTGCATAGTTTCGCAGTGACGCCTATCTTGCTCGTAACAGGTTGCGCCAGCGCGCGCGCGAAAGGCCGGGCGGTTGGCATACGCGTCAGCGCAACGTAAGAGAATTTCTCGTCCTCATACGGAAGCGTTGCGTCCTTTAGCGCGATATGCGCGCGCGAGCGCGGCAGCCGCTGTGCGAAATGGCACCAGTCCGGCGCGACCAGCGGACACTGCGCATCGTGCGGACACGGCGCGGCGACATGCGCGCCTTGCGCAATCAGACGCCCGCGCAGCGCCATGATCCGATCATGGCCTGCTGGCGTGCCCGGTTCGACCACCACCAGCGTCTCTCGGGTTTTCTGCCACATGGTGTCGGCGAGCGCGGTCTGCTCGGCATCACTGATTTCGCCAATGAAGTAGCTGGCGATCAGGAGATCGGCGGGCGCGGCATCGGCCAGCAGCGTCGCCGCGTTGCCATGACGGTATTTCAGTTCGCGCAGGCGGCCGCTGTCGCGAACCAGATCGAGAGCCAGCGTGCGCAACGTGGCGTTGGAATCCAGCAGCGTGAAATCCGTCAGCGATGAAAATGCTTCCGCCGCGGCCCATGTTGCCGTGCCCGGTCCAGCGCCGATATCGAGCAAGCTTGCCGGCGCGAAGTCAGGCCGTATTTCGCGCAGCGCATTCAAGCTGGCGATGATGGCGGCGTATGTCGCGGGCATCCGCGCCAGCGCATAGGCGAGCGCGTCGCTGTCACTCTTGATGGTGCTCGAATTGCCGCCACCACGATAGGCTTTCGAAATCGCCGCCGCTCGCCCGGCAGCGTCGTTGCGTGACAGGCCGTGCAACTTGAGGTCAAGCGCGGCTGTGAGTTCAGCGGGAAGGGAGGGCGGGGTCATTGCTGTCTTCTTTCCCTCTTCCCCGTGGGAGAGGGCGGCGAGCATCGCTCGATGCGAGCGGGTGAGGGTGCGGCACAACGCGACGCAACACCCCTCACCCGCCCTCGATGCTTCGCATCGAGGCCACCCTCTCCCACGAGGGGAGAGGGGAAGAAAGAAGCGCTTCGCTCGGCCGGCCCTCCCCCTCCAGAAGAGGTTGAACTACGCCACGTTCTGATCGAGAATCTTCACCGCGTTTTCGAGATCGACCGATACCAGTTGCGAGACGCCGCGCTCGGCCATGGTGACGCCGAACAGCCGGTTCATCCGCGCCATCGTGATCGGATTGTGCGTGATGATGATAAAGCGCGTATCAGTCGAGGCCGTCATTTCATGCAGCAGGTTGCAGAACCGCTCGACGTTATGATCGTCGAGCGGCGCATCGACTTCGTCCAGCACGCAGATCGGCGACGGGTTGGTGAGAAACACCGCGAAGATCAGCGCCAGCGCGGTCAGCGCCTGCTCGCCGCCCGACAATAGCGACAGCGTCTGCGGCTTCTTGCCAGGCGGCTTGGCGATGATTTCAAGTCCGGCCTCCAGCGGATCGTCGCTCTCGATCAGATGCAACGCCGCTTCGCCGCCGCCGAACAGTTCGGTGAACAGCCGCTTGAAGTGGCCGTTGACGACCTCGAACGAGACCAGCAGACGCTCGCGCGCCTCGCGGTTGAGGCTCTGGATGCCCTGCCGCAGCCGCTTGATCGCCTCGACCAGATCGTCGCGCTCCGTCGTCAGCGACGTATGCTGGGACTCGACTTCGCGCAGCTCTTCTTCGGCGCGCAGATTGACCGCGCCGAGCCGGTCGCGGTCGCGGCGCAGCTTCTCAAGGCTCTCCTCGATCTCGGCGAGTGGCGCCAGCTCAGCGCCAGGCGCAATCTCGGCGAGCGCGGCGACACCCTGCGGCTCGACCTCGAGCATGTCGCGGATTTCGCGCTCGATATCATCGAGGCGACGCCGCGCACCTTCCATGCGCTCCTCGGCGCGGGCGCACGCTTCGCGGGCGCTCGACAACGCTTCAAGCGAAATTTTCGCCGTGCGGTCGGTTTCCGCCATGACGTTTTCGGCCGATGCCAGCGCATCGGCGGCGGCACGGCGCGCACTCTCGGCGGTCTCGATCTCGCTGATCAGCGCACGGCGCTTTTCGGCAAAGATTGCCGGCGCATTGTCCAACTCGGCGCGCTCGGCTCTGACTTCGGTGACGCGGGCCTCGATAGTTGCGATCTGCGAGGCGGCGCTCTGCTTGCGGTTCTGCCATTCGCCGCGCTCAGCTGATATCGCCTGCAGGCGCCGGTCGGCGAGCTCTGCCTCCCGCGCCAGCGCCTGCGCTTCGGCTCGAACCTGCGCCGCGAGGCGGCGATGGCCGTCGATATCGGTGCGCACAGCGGCAAGCCTGGCTTCGGTGTCGAGGCTCGGCGGCAGTTCCGCGAGCGCCGCAGCCGCGCCCTCGTGCGCGCTTTGGCCTTCGCTGCGATCGGCATGCAGCCGCATCTGCAATTCTGCGAGCGCTGACTTGCGAGCGGCGTGGCGGTTGATCTCGCGCTCGGTGGCGGCTTGCCGCTCGCGGGCAGTATCAACCTCGCGTTGCGCTCCCCTGACCTTATTGCGCGCTTCGGTTTCGGCTGCAGCGGCTTCCTTTACGGATTGATCCGCCGCCTGAACATTCTGTTGAGCGGCCTCGAGCGCCTGTCGGCGCTCGGCAGCTTCGGTGCGCGCGCTTTCAAGTTCATTCTCGATATCGGCAAGCCGCGCTCGCTCGGCAAGGCGACGCGCCGCACCTGTCGGCGCATGCGCCGCCGCGACAAACCCGTCCCAGCGCCAGACGTCGCCTTCCATCGAGACCAGCCGCTGGCCGGTCTTGAGCTGCGACACCAGCTCAGCGCCGCGCTCCTTCGGCACGACGCCGATCTGCGCGAGCCGGCGCGCCAGTTCCGGCGGAGCCTGTACATGTGATGCCAGCGATTCGATTCCTTCCGGCAGGGAAGGATCGTCGCTACCGATGGACGAACCGGTCCAGCGCATCGGCGCGGATGGATCAACCGGCGCATCGAGATCGTCGCCCAGCACCGCGCCGATGGCCTTCTCGTAACCCTTGGCGACGCTGATGCCGTCAATGATCGGTGGCCACAGATTCTTACTCTCGCCGTTGAGAATCTTGGCGATGGTTCTGGCCTCCGTCTCAAGCCGTTGCGCACGCTTGTCGGCTTCGAGCAGCGGAGTGCGCGCTGCTTCGACGGCGCTCCGCGCGATGTCCAATTGGCCGCGCGCTGCTGAATGATCGGACTCGCGCTCGCGGGTTGCAGCCTCGCTTTGCGCTAGAGCCCCTTGCGCACTTTCAATAGCCGCCGACAGCGCGTCCAGATCGCCGAACCCGCTGGTTTGTTGCTCCAGCTTTTCAGCTTCGCCCTGAACATTGGCGATTTCCTGGTCGAGCCGCGCGAGGCGGTCGCGATGGCTGCGCACGCCGCTCTCGAGCTGGCTGCGCTTCGCGGTGAGGTCTGCCAGCACGGTGGTGAGTTCAGCGAACAGCCGCTCGGTGGCGGCAAGCGTCGTTTCGGTTTCCGCGACGCGCTCATCGACGCCGCTGCGTTTTTCCACGCGCGACTTGATCTCGCCCTTCAGTTCGGTGTCTTCGGCGTCCAGCCGCTGCAACGCCACGTCGGCGTCGGATGATTGCTGCTGCTCGCGCGAAACGTCCGCCGAAAATTGCGTCAGCCGGCGGTCGAGTTCGGCGACGCGTTCTTTCGCGCGCTCTTCCTCGCGGTCGAGCGTCTCGCGCGCGTTGGTAAGGCGCTGCAATCCGGCGGCGGCACGGGCTTCGGCTTCGCGCAGGCCCGGCAATTCCGAGGCGCGCACCGCCTGGATGCGGGCGGCTTCGGCCTGCTCGCGCGTACGCTCGGCCAGTTCGCGGACGTTGAGGTCGTGGGTACGGCCGGCTTCCGCCACATCTTCGTGGGCCTGCACCCAGCGCAGATGAAACAGCATTGCCTCGGCCTTGCGGACCTTGGCTGCGACTTCGCGGTAGCGGATCGCCTGCCGCGCCTGCTTCTTAAGGCCGTCGATCTGTCCGGCCAGTTGCCCGATCACGTCCTCGACGCGGGTGAGGTTGGTTTCGGCGGCCTTGAGGCGCAATTCGGCTTCGTGGCGGCGGGCGTGAAGCCCGGCGACCCCTGCGGCGTCTTCCAGCACGCGGCGGCGTTGCTCGGGTTTGGCCTGGATGATCTCACCGATCTTGCCTTGGTGCACCAGCGCCGGCGAGCGCGCGCCGGTGGCGGCGTCGGCGAACAGTATCTGCACATCTCTCGCACGAACATCGCGGCCATTGATCCGATAGACCGAGCCAGCTTCGCGCTCGATGCGGCGCGAGATTTCCAGCGTCTCGGAATCGTTCATCGCCGAGGGCGCCGTGCGATCGGCATTGTCGATCGTCATCACCACTTCGGCGTGGTTGCGCGACGGGCGATTGCCGGAGCCGGCGAAAATCACCGCGTCCATATCGGCAGCGCGCAGCGACTTATGCGACGTCTCGCCCATCGCCCAGCGCAACGCCTCGACCAGATTCGATTTGCCGCATCCGTTCGGACCGACCACGCCGGTGAGGCCGGGTTCGATCATGAAATCGGTCGGTTCGACAAAGGACTTGAAGCCGTGCAGTCGAAGACGCGTTAGTTTCATGGACGGTTTGCTCGGTTGGCGGCGCGAATCTCTGTGCACGGACAATACCATAGATGGCACCATCCTGCTGGCGGAGACTGCGGCGGATCGCGACTCTTGAGGCCGGACAATGGCGACGACGCTACGACCGGGCAACTGCGGTCGGAGGCTTTTCCCAAGGGATTTATGGAGGTTAGCGGATTTATGGAATGCGCGCGCCTCCCGCACTATCGTCATCCTGAGGTGCGCGCTCTTTCTTGCGCGCCTGTGCTCGCGCCTCAGGGTGACGGCACAGTTGCGCTAACGAATCAGCTCTTCAGCAGCGACTTGATCTTCTTGTCGAACTCCTCGAACGAGGTCTCGCCCTTGAGCATCTCACCATTGATGAAGAAGGTCGGCGTGGAATTCACCTTCAAAACCTCGTTGGCGAATTTCTGATCGGCGGCGATCTTGTCGAGCAGCGCTTGATCCTTCAGGCAGGTCTCGACCGCCTGCTCGCTCATGCCGGCCTGCTTGCCGATCCGCTTCAGCGTTTCGGTGGTGTTTTTCATCACCCAGTCATTCTGCTGCTTGAACAGCATGTCGACCACCGCGAAATATTTCCCTGAATCGTCCTTGGCAATGCAGCGCGCCAGCATCGAGCCAGCCGCGGCCTTGATGTCGAGCGGAAACTCCCGGAACACATAACGGATCTTGCCGGGGTCGATATATTCCGACTTGATTTGCGGAAATACTTTCTCTGAGAAGGCCGCGCAGTGGGGACAGGTCATCGAGGCATATTCAGTGATGGTGACCGCGGCATCCTTTGGACCGAGCGCCATGTCCGGCAGCGACACCGGCTTGGCCACATCCAGTTCAGCCGCGCTTTGCGCCAGGGCTTCGCCAATCAGGCGCAGCGGCGAAAAGCCGGCGAAGGCAGCAAGCCCGGTCAGCGAAAGGGCGGCGGTGAAGGCGCGGCGTGTGATGATCAACGGATTGCTCCAAAGCGGCGTGTTACGCCTGAAAATGATGCCTTGTCGCTAGCTTGAAACGACAATTGTGGCAATGGCAGGCCCGTGTTGCGCGGCGCGCGTTAAGCCTCAATTTCGCTTGATCGAAGCGCCGAGCCGGGCGAGCGCGGTGCGCAATTCATCGTCCTCCACCGCGGAAAGCGTTTCGGCAACTTCTGCAACCCTAGCGGCATCAGGTGCGCGGGGATGGTTCGGTGCATCGCGCCGCGACAACGGCGCCTGACGCAGCGCCAGCCGGCCGATCGCGTTCCACCCGAAGAAACGATTGACCCGCTGCAGGATGACATCGGAGGCATGCTGAATCTCCAGCGCCATCGGCCCTTCCACCCGCAGCACCAAAGTCGCGGCTTCCTGCGGCTGACGTTCTACGGGACGCGGCCACTGGATTTTCAGCGGCTGCGAATGCGCGGCAATTTCGGCACCCGCGATCTCCGCCCAGCGCGTCACCAGTTCGCGCGCCGCAAATCCCTGCTTCGCATAGGCATCGGAGAACACGTCGCTCAGCAGGACGGACAATGGCTTTGCGGAGATGGGGCCGGGTTTGGACATCGAAGAATGCTTTGCGTAGATAGACGCATGACCCTATCAGGCGCGCTTCCCAAACGAAAGAAACTCCCCACAACGAATCGCGCCACCTTGCTGCTTGCCTGGTACGACCGCCATCGCCGCCGGCTGCCCTGGCGGCCGCTTCCCGGCATGCGCGCCGATCCCTACCGGGTCTGGCTGTCGGAGATCATGCTGCAGCAGACCGGCGTCAAGTCGGTGGCGCCCTACTTCGAGAAATTCACGGCGCGCTGGCCGGACGTCGCTGCGCTGGGCGCAGCCTCGCTCGACGATGTTTTGAGGATGTGGGCGGGGCTCGGCTATTATTCGCGCGCGCGCAACCTGCATGCGTGCGCGGTGGCGGTGATGCGCGAGCACAATGGTGCATTTCCCGACAGCGAAGAAGGCCTGCGCAAGCTGCCCGGCGTGGGCCCCTACACCGCGGCGGCGATCGCGGCGATTGCGTTTCGACGGCAGGTGATGCCGGTCGATGGCAATATCGAGCGCGTGGTGTCGCGCTTGTTCGCGGTCGAGGAGCCATTGCCGAAAGCCAAACCGTTGATCCAGCAGTTGGCGACCACGCTGCTTGCAAAAACTCGCGCTGGCGATAGCGCGCAGGCGCTGATGGATTTGGGCGCCACGATCTGCACGCCGAAGAAGCCGGCTTGCGCGCTGTGCCCGCTGAACGAGGATTGCATCGCGCGGGCGCGCGGCGATCAGGAGACTTTTCCGCGCAAGGCTCCCAAGAAGACGGGGGAACTGCGGCGCGGCGCGGCGTTCGTGGTGACGCGCGGCGACGAATTATTGGTGCGCACCCGCGCGGAGAAAGGTCTGCTCGGCGGCATGACGGAGGTGCCGACCTCGGACTGGATTGCAGGTCAAGAAGATTCCGCTGCGCTTAGCCAGGCGCCGTCAGTGGAAGGCATCGGGCGCTGGCATCGCAGGGCAGGCGTGGTGACGCACGTCTTCACGCACTTTCCGCTGGAGCTTGTGGTCTATGTTGCTGACGTGCCGTCCCGAACGCGCGCGCCAGCGGGCATGCGATGGGTCGCGATAGCAACGTTGAAGGGCGAAGCCTTGCCCAGCGTGATGCGCAAGATGATCGCGCATGGGCTTCAGGCACGCCAAAAGACGGCTCGCAAAACGGCGGGTTTGACGCGATGATGCCGCAACCTTTATGATGCAGGTATCGAACGTTCATCCAGCAAACAGTGGGCATCAGCGGTGCTGAATAAATTCGGTCCTTCGGGGCACGGCGAGGCGCGATTGCAATATCTCGACGGTGATTTCCGCGTGATATCGCCCGGCACCTACGTGCGTTGCGCCATCACTGAGGCGCGAATTCCGCTCGACGAACTGAAATACTGGAGCGTCGATCTGCAGGAAGCTTATGCGGTTCCTACCGCGGTGCTGCAGCGGCATTTTCCCGGCATGGTGAAGGCGTAGCGGCAAGGCGGCCGCCGGGCCGCAAGGCTCAGACTTTGACCGGGTCGAACCAGAGCGTCATCTGATAATCGATCGTCAGCTCCTCGCCTGCTTTGATGAAGCGATCGGCGTAGATTTCGATGAGCAGTTCGTCGATGTGCCGCACGAAGATGCAATTCGGCGTGTAGGAATGCGTCAGCAGGCTCGTATAACCGAGCGCAATCGCCGATCGCCCCTCGTGCCTGTACAAATCCTCTTCGACCGTGTCCTTTTCCCACATGAAGACGTAGGTGAAGATGATGCTGTCATCCACCATTGCCCGCTGCTCGGACGGGATGATCAGGACTGGTGACCGCTCAATCAGCTGCCCTTTCTCAATGTCGGTCAGCGCGACGATGCCGCGGCCGCGCTCGCCAAAATCCACGATTTTGATTGGGGCGCGTTCCGAGACGAGCCCAGGGGGTTGCGGCGAAACCATGGAGTTGGTGATCGTCACGGACTAAATTCCTTAGGGGGCCAAGTTAAACTCTAAACCCGGCGCCACGGCGTTGGTTCCCTTGTGGAACGGATGGCCCTAACCCATGTTGAAGGGCCATGTCGATAGCCCTCGCCCAGCCGTCCATGATCGCGCCTGACGCGAAGGCGTTGTCGACCCTCCTCTCCGCCCTTCGCGGCACGGATTACCGCTTCGTCACCCCAACGCCTTCAACGCATCAGCGCGTGCTCGACCGAGCGCCCCCCGCTGAGGCCCGCGGCCTGCGCGACGTTTTCGGCTGGAGCCGCGTGTTTCATGAAGGCATGTTGCCCGCGCCGCTGTTCGATTTGCTCCGCCGGGAAGGGCTCATTGTTCGAGCGCCGTCCGGTTGGAAAAGCACCGTCCGGGTGTCCAGCCTCGACGATGATCTGTTCGTTCACTCGGCATATCCTACGACGGCGGCGGATTCGGTGTTTTTCGGCCCGGACACTTATCGTTTTGCCCGCGCGATCCAGAACCATTTGCGCGCCTTCAGCGGCAAGCTTCGGCGCGCGGTTGACATCGGATGCGGCGCCGGCGTCGGCGGCATCGTCGCGGCGAGAGCCGCTCGATGTGATGAAGTTGCTGATGACCGACATCAACGATAAGGCGCTGCATTTTTCCGAAGTCAACGTCGCAGCGGCCGGGCTCGCTAACGTCGTCGCCGTCAAAAGCAGCATTCTCGACGACGTCGATGGCGAGTTCGATCTGATTGTTTCGAACCCGCCCTATCTTAACGATCCGCTTGGCCGCGCTTATCGCAACGGCGGCGGGCCTCTCGGCAGCGCGTTGTCGCTCGACATAGCCAAATGCGCCATGACCCGATTGGCCGCGGGCGGATCGCTGCTGCTTTACACCGGCGCGCCGATCATTGGCGGGAACGATCTTTTCCTTGAAGCGATTAGAGCAATGCTCGCGGGGAGCGGCCTGACCTGGACCTATCAGGAAGTCGACCCCGACGTGTTCGGCGAGGAACTCGATACGCCAGCCTATCGCGAAGCCGACAGAATTGCCGCGGTGGTGCTCATCGCAAGGAAGCCGGGAGAGTTGCGGTGTTAGACCAAGTTCGCGTTTCGCAAATAAGCCGGCCTGACCGATCGGTGCAGCTGCAGCTATGTCGGCTGAACGACTTACGTCTCAATCCGGCGTTCCCGAAGGAGGGATGGCAGGACGAGGTGAACGAGATCGCGCAGCTCACCGTGGTCGAGGGCGATTTTCTGGAAGCGAGCCGCGCGCGCGCCGCGGAACGCGCGGCCTCGGCACCCACCGATGCCGACAGCTTCATCGCGTGGTTCGAGAACCTGAAGGAGACCGGCCCCGGACAGAGCGATCCGTTGTTTCCGTGGCTCGCCGCCGAATGCACGATGGATGAGATGAAGTGGTTCCTGACGCAGGAGGTCGCAGGCGAAGCCGGCTTCGACGACCTTACCGCGTTGACACAAGTCAAGTTGCCGGTGCGGCCCAAGCTGGAACTGGCAAGAAACTATTGGGATGAGATGGGACGCGGAAATCCCAAGGCGATGCACGGCCCCTTGCTCGAAGCGCTCGCCGCGCATCTGCAACTGACGCCGGCGATTGAAACCACCGTGACGGAATCGCTGGCGCTCGCCAACACGATGGCGGGGCTCGCCGCCAACCGGCGCTACACTTATCAGTCCGTCGGCGCGCTCGGCGTGATCGAGATGACGGCGCCGGGGCGTTCCGCCGCGACATCGGCCGGTCTGAAGCGGTTGGGTATCAAGGCCGGCAACCGGCATTACTTCGCGTTGCACGCCATCCTTGATGTAAAGCATTCGCTGGCGTGGAATGCCGAAGCGATTTGCCCGCTCGTCGAATCCGATCCGCGCATCGCCACCGCAATCGCGGAGGGCGCGCTGATGCGGCTGGAATGCGGCGCGCAATGTTTCGAGCGCTACCGGGAAGAACTGGGTCGATAGAACATGCGCTTCCTGGGGATCGGGGACACCTGCGACCTCGGCGCACTGTATCAAAGGCTGATTTCCGAAGGGCACGACGTCAGGGTTTCCGTTGCCGAGCCGCTGGCCCAGGGCACCATGGCCGGCCTCGTTCCGCACACCGCGAATTGGGAAAATGAACTCGAATGGATCAGGTCCGCGGGCGATGACGGCATCATCCTGTTCGAGAATGTCGCAAAATCGCGCGGCGAGTTGCAGGATCGAGCTGCGCCGCGACGGCTTTCACGTGATCGGCGGCAGCGCCTATGGCGACCGGCTGGAAAACGATCGCGCCTATGCGCAGCACGTGCTTGCCGGCATCGGGCTGCAGACCTGCCGCGTCAGCGAATTCGAAGACATTGCGCTGGCGAATACATTTCTCGATGAAAATCCCGGCCGCTACGTGCTCAAGTTCAACGGCCCGGGATTCAGCTCCAACGAAAATTATGTCGGCCGGTTGGCGGACAGCGCGGACGTTCGCGCCATCCTCCATGCAAAGCAGCCGCGGCTAAAGGAATCCGGCGGCAGCTTCATCCTGATGGAGCATGTCGAGGGCGTCGAGATGGGCGTCGGCGCTTATTTCAACGGCACCGATTTCATCGGCCGCGCTTGCCTCGACTGGGAACATAAGCGATTTTTTCCCGGCAACCTCGGTGAACTCACGGGCGAGATGGGCACGGTCGCAACGTTCGACCGCTCGCAGAAATTCTTTGCGCGGACGCTTAAGCCGATGGCGCCGCTACTGCGCAAGGGCGGCTACTGCGGCTACATCAATCTCAACACCATCGTGAACGAAAAAGGCATCTGGCCGCTCGAATTCACCTGCCGGTTCGGCTATCCCGGCTTCGCGGTGTTAAGTCCGCTGCAGCAAACACCGTGGGCCGATCTGTTCCGCGCTATGACGAGCGCCAAAGGGCCGCAATTATGCGCGAGGGATTTTGCGTCGCGATCGTGCTGACGACGCCGCCGTTTCCTTATGACCGCAAGACTGTCGAAGAGGCGGTCGGGCTGCCGATATTTTTTGACGGCGCGCTGACGGCGCAGGATCAGGCGTCTCTCTATTATGGCGAGGTCGGGCTGGCCGACGGTCAACTGGTTACATCGGGCAAGTACGGCTGGACCATGGTCGCGACCGGCGTCGCCGGGGACATCGCGCAAGCGCAAAGAAAAGCCAGCGGCCTTGCCGACCGCGTCATCGCGCCCAACGTGCGGTACCGTCGCGACATCGGCAACCAGTTGATGACGTGCGACTACGCCCGCGTCGAGCGGCTTGATTTATTCGACGCAAGTGACACGTAACTCGAACGATATTCCCACCAGCACCGCAACGGAGAACTTCAATGGTCGTTACCAGTGCCCACATTCAACCGATCGTGGCGGTGATCGCCGGCATCCTCGTTCTGATCCTGCCGCGCTTTCTCAATGTCGTGGTCGGTATCTACCTGATCTTCATCGGTCTGGCGGGTCTTGGACTGTTCAAGTCGCTTCACATGTAGAGCGTTCAAACGACGCGTCGCGCGCCTTGCGCGGGATCGCCGAAACGTGGTGTAAGCCGTCACCCAATTTTCCTCGCGCGGACTGTTAGAGCTATGGCCAAAGCTGCATCCAAAGCCAAAAAAGCCCCAGCAAAATCAAAGCCATCGGCGAAGCCTCCGGCCAAGCCCGCTTCGGTCAGCGTCCGCAAACCGCTGGCAAAAACCTCGGCCAAGCCGGCGGCAGTGGCCGTTGCGAAGCCGACGGCCAAATCGCCCGCAGCGAAGCCCGCAACCGTAGCGGCGAACCAATGGGTTTTCACCTTCGGCGACGGCAAGGCAGAAGGCAGGGCAGAGATGCGCGACCTGCTTGGCGGCAAGGGCGCCAACCTCGCCGAAATGGCGAACCTTGGCTTGCCGGTACCGCCCGGCTTCACGATTCCGACTTCGGTCTGCACTTACTTTTACGCCAACGACAAGAGCTATCCGCCTGAACTCAAGAGTCAGGTCGAGAAGGCGCTCGATCATGTCGGCAAGCTCAGCGGCAAAAAGTTCGGCGACCCGAAAAATCCGTTGCTGGTCTCGGTACGCTCGGGCGGCCGCGCGTCGATGCCGGGGATGATGGATACCGTTCTCAATCTCGGACTCAACGATCAAACCGTCGAAGCGCTTGCGGCGATGTCCGGCGACCGCCGCTTCGCCTACGACAGCTATCGGCGCTTCATCACGATGTATTCCGATGTCGTGCTCGGTTTCGAACATCACCACTTCGAGGATATTCTCGACACCTTCAAGGACAGCCAGGGCTACACGCTCGATACCGATCTTACGGGCGACGATTGGGTCGATCTGGTCGGCCGCTACAAGGAAGCGGTTGCTCGTGAAACCGGCAGGGATTTCCCGCAAGACGCGCACGAGCAATTGTGGGGCGCGATCGGCGCGGTGTTTTCATCGTGGATGAACGCGCGCGCGGTGACGTATCGCAAGCTGCATGACATCCCGGAATCCTGGGGCACGGCCGTCAACGTGCAGGCGATGGTGTTCGGCAACATGGGCGAGACCTCGGCGACCGGCGTTGCGTTCACGCGCAATCCGTCGACCGGCGAGAGCAAGCTCTATGGCGAATTCCTCATCAACGCGCAGGGCGAAGACGTGGTGGCCGGCATTCGCACGCCACAGGACATCACCGAATATGCGCGCAAGGATTCCGGCTCGGACAAGGCGTCGATGGAAACCGCGATGCCCGTCGCGTTCAAGGAATTGACGCGCATCTACACGCTGCTGGAAAAACACTATCGCGACATGCAGGACATGGAATTCACGGTCGAGCAGGGCAAGCTGTGGATGCTGCAGACCCGTGGCGGCAAGCGCACCGCCAGGGCGGCGCTGCGCATCGCGGTCGAACTCGCCGGCGAGGGCGTGATCTCCAAAAACGACGCGATCGCACGGATCGATCCCGCCTCGCTTGATCAGTTGTTGCATCCGACCATCGATCCGAATGCGACGCGCGACGTCATCGCGACCGGCTTGCCGGCCTCGCCCGGTGCGGCGGCCGGTGAAATCGTATTTTCTTCCGATGAAGCCGCAAAGCTGCAGGCCGATGGCCGCAAGGTCATTCTGGTGCGGATCGAGACCAGCCCCGAAGACATACACGGCATGCACGCCGCCGAAGGCATTCTCACCACGCGTGGCGGCATGACCTCGCACGCGGCGGTGGTCGCGCGCGGCATGGGAAAGCCCTGCGTTTCCGGCTGCGGCACCATCCGGGTCGACTATGGCCGCGGCACCATGACCATCGGTTCGCGCACACTTAAAACGGGCGACGTCATCACGATAGATGGATCGCTGGGGCAGGTGCTGGCCGGCCGCATGCCGATGATCGAGCCGGAACTGTCCGGCGAATTCAACACGCTGATGGGCTGGGCCGACAAGGTTCGTAAGCTGCGCGTGCGCGTCAATGGCGACACGCCGGCGGACGCGCGCACCGCGATCAAGTTCGGCGCGGAAGGCATCGGCCTGTGCCGCACCGAGCATATGTTCTTCGAGGAGAGGCGCATCCGCACCGTGCGCGAAATGATCCTGGCCGAAGACGAGCAGACCCGCCGCGCCGCATTGTCGAAGCTGCTGCCGATGCAGCGCGCGGATTTCGTCGAATTGTTCGAGATCATGAGCGGGCTTCCGGTCACCATCCGTCTGCTCGATCCGCCGCTGCATGAGTTCCTGCCGCACACGCTGGGCGAAGTCGAGGAAGTCGCGCGCGCTATGAATACCGATCCACGGCGTCTGGCCGACCGCGCCCGCGATCTCGCCGAATTCAATCCGATGCTCGGCTTTCGCGGTTGCCGTCTCGCCATCGTCTATCCGGAAATCGGCGAGATGCAGTCGCGCGCGATCTTCGAGGCCGCGGTCGAGGCGCAAAAGCGCACCGGCAAGGCCGTGGGTCTGGAGGTGATGGTGCCGCTGATCGCCACGCGCAAGGAGTTCGATCTGGTCAAGGCGCGCATCGACGCTACGGCGGCTGCGGTGATGAAGGAGACCGGCGCAAAATTGAACTATCAGGTCGGCACCATGATCGAACTGCCGCGCGCCTGCCTGATGGCGGGCGATATCGCCGAGACCGCGGAATTCTTCTCGTTCGGCACCAACGATCTGACGCAGACGACCTACGGCATCAGCCGCGACGATGCCGCGGGATTCCTCGGCACCTACATTACGAAGGGGATTCTGGAGATCGATCCGTTTATCTCCGTCGATCGCGACGGCGTCGGCGAACTGGTCAAAATCGGCGTCGAGCGCGGGCGCAAGACGCGGCCCGATCTCAAGGTCGGCATCTGTGGCGAGCATGGCGGCGATCCCGCATCGGTGACATTCTGTCACGAGATCGGACTCGATTATGTTTCGTGCTCGCCCTATCGCGTGCCGATCGCGCGCCTCGCCGCGGCGCAGGCGGCGCTCGGCAAGACCGCGGCGGGACAGGCGTAGTCGGGGCTACGTCGTCACCGCGCACGCGGGGACCCATCACCCCAGGCGCTGCTGTTGCATCGTGCGCCCGCAAAGCAAGGCCACGAGCGCTGCCTCTCTCATACCCGACAGGGCGTATGGGTCCCCGCGTGCGCGGGGACGACTCGTTGAGAGGCTCGCAGAGAAACTCCTTCATCATTTTAATCAACGCGATCTTTACCACTTTCATGCGCGTACGATTCACCAACGCTTTCGAATGTCTCGCACGCGCGGCGGCGAAAACTTGCGTGTGGCGCGCGTGCATCGCCGATTAACTCCCTCGCAACTTTAATTCGATATTACCGAAAAGGATCGGATTGCACCGAATGTGCCGGTCCGTCGCGTGTGTGTAAGCGTTGCGTTTCGTGCGTGAGTGTTTTGATGTCAGTAGTGCGTAACCGGCCGAAGGGCGCGCGTTTCGCGTCCTTCGGCCTCGGTCTTTGCGTCTTTGCATTGATGCCGAGAGAGATCGGATATCAGGATATCGCATCGTTGCTCGCCCGACAGCCGGGCGTCGCCGAACGCTGGCAGAGCCGCGTATTCTCCGCCGCCAACACCATCCAAGTCGCCACCTACAGTTTTGGACGCCCGATCGGAACAGCCGTTCCGCAGACCGCGAACTATCGCCTTGCCAGCCTCGACAATCAGGGCATCGACATTACAGGCTCCGTGACTTCGCAATCCGCTGCTGCAGGCCCCGCCGCACTATCAGGCTTCGGATTTTCCGAAAGTCGTTCGCACCCTGAAGGGCGATCGGCTCGCGGCGCCCGTGCCTGCGGTGACGGCGGAGCCGAATGCTGCTCCGTCCAATGAGGATCCGTCGACATCAAACGCGTCCGTGCGAGGCGCCAAGACCGCCGAAGCACCCGCCGCCGCGCCGACCGCAGTCCCCGCCCCGCTCGACCCCGAATTGGCTGAAGCGCTGAACGCGCCGCCGCTGCCGCAATACGACGTTTCGTTGTCGCTTGAGGCGCAGCCGCTGGACGATCTCAACCGCGAGGCCGCGGTCGAGCCGATGCCGCGCAAGGATGGCTTCTCGGTCCAGACCGCGAGCCTTTTCTTTGGCAGCTCGTCGCTGGGGGATACGCTTGGCAACATGGAACGCTGGCAGCCCGGCGAAGAGCCCATGATCGTCATGCCCGGCGCACTCGATCCCGACATGAAGATCGTGGCGTCGCTGCCCGTCAATCCCGTGGAGTCTGCACGAGGCCGGCGAAAGCGTCGCCAGCAAGGGTGAGGTCAACGCCGACAACCAGCGCGTCAAGACTCCGGCTGAACGGCTCGGGCTGCTCGACGAGAAATTGCGCGCGAAACAGGAAAAGTGCCTCACCGAGGTGATCTATTTCGAAAGCCGCGGCGAAGCGGTGCGCGGACAAATGGCGGTGGCGCAGGTGGTGTTGAACCGGGCTTTCTCCGGCTTCTATCCGAGCACCGTCTGCGGCGTCGTCTACCAGAACAAGCATCGTCATCTGGCGTGTCAGTTCACCTTCGCCTGCGACAACGTCGCCGACGTCGTGCGTGAGCCGGATATGTGGGACCGCGCCAAGAAGATCGCCAAGGCAATGTTGGACGGCCAGATCTGGCTGCCGGAAGTCGGAAAATCGACGCACTACCACGCCTATTGGGTTCATCCTTCGTGGGTGAATGAAATGAAGAAGATGTACAAATTCGGCGTGCATACCTTCTATCGTCCGCGCGCGTGGGGCGACGGCAGCGAAGCGCCGAGCTGGGGCACGCCGGCGCAGACCGCGCAGATTTCCGCGCAGCTTGCGGAGGCCGGCCGTAGCTCCGCCGAACTATCGAACGTCAGCGAACGCCGCTAGCATAACGTCGTCATACGCGGGGCTTGACCCGCGTATCCCTCACTCTTGAAAGATTCCTTCGAGGCGGATGGATTGCCGGGTCAAGCCCGGCAATGACGATGGTGAACTGTCGTCCGCACCGAACTGCATCACTGCATTGCGCTGCGCCTTTTTGCTCATCTTCCGGTTGGCGTTTCCATGCAAATGCATTAACGAGATTCCTCGATCAAGTAGAGGAATTCCCATGGCAGCGCTGGAAGGCAATTCGCGTACGACCGGCCCTCTCCCCTGGCGCACGCCGCTGGTGATCATCGTATGCGGCTGCCTCATCGCGCTGTTGACGTTTGGGCCCCGCTCGAGCCTCGGCTTTTTCATCCAGCCCATGGGCCGGGAGCTTTCCTTCGGCCGCGATGTCTTCGGGCTCGCGCTGGCGCTGCAAAATCTGTTGTGGGGGCTTGGCCAGCCGATGGCCGGCGCGATCGCCGACCGGTTCGGTGTGATGCGCGTGATGATTGCAGGTTCCCTGCTCTATGCCGCCGGTCTGCTGCTGATGCGCTATGCGACGACACCGCTGTCGCTGGACATCGGCGCGGGCGTGCTGATCGGTTTCGGGCTGTCCGGCTGCTCGTTCAATCTGGTGCTGTCGGCGTTCAGCAAGCTGCTGCCGCCGGAGCGGCGCGGCATCGCGCTGGGCGCCGGAACCGCGGCGGGATCGTTCGGGCAATTCCTGTTCGCGCCATTCGGCGTGGCGATGATCGACAATCTCGGCTGGCAGACCGCGCTGACGGTGTTCGCAGGCCTGATGCTGCTGGTGATCCCGCTTTCGCTCGCGCTGGCGACCCCGCGCGCTGAATCGACGGCTATCCCTGCCGCGGGCCAGCAGTCGTTCAAGACCGCGCTGGCGGAAGCGTTCGGGCACCGCTCCTACGTGCTGCTGGTGACGGGCTTCTTCACCTGCGGTTTCCAGCTCGCTTTCATCACCGTGCATCTGCCCGCTTATCTGGTCGACCGCGGCATTCCGGCACAGACCGGAGGATGGGTGATGGCTACGATCGGGCTGTTCAATATCGTCGGTTCGCTCAGCGTCGGCTGGCTGCAGAACATCTTTCCCAAGCGCTACATCCTGTCGACGATCTATTTCGTACGCGCGATGTCGATCGTTGCGTTCATCTCGTTACCCATTACGCCGACCTCCGCGATGATATTCGGCGCCTCCACCGGCCTGACCTGGCTGTCAACGGTGCCGCCGACATCGGCGTTGGTGGCGCTGATGTTTGGAACGCGATGGTTCGCAACGCTCTATGGCTTTGCCTTCGTCAGCCATCAGGTCGGGGGATTTCTCGGCGTGCTGCTCGGCGGTATCGTGTTCGAAAAATTCGGATCGTACACGCCGATCTGGTGGCTATCGGTCGCGTTCGGGCTATTGTCGGCGCTGATCAACCTGCCGATCGTGGAAGCGCCGGTAGCGCGCCCCGTGGCGCAGCCGGCGTAAAATCAAAACGACAAATTTCAGGGAGAATCGAGTGGCGACGTTCAGGGCGATCAGGGTCGACAAGGCCGAAAAAGGCACCAGCGTTGCGCTCACGCAATTCGATGAAGCCGAATTGATGGACGGCGACGTTACCGTGCGCGTCGAATGGTCGACCCTGAACTACAAGGACGGCCTTGCGGTCACCGGCAAGGCGCCGGTGGTGCGGCGGTTTCCCATGATCGCCGGGATCGATTTCGCCGGCACCGTCGAGGCGTCGTCGCACCCGGACTGGAAAGCCGGCGACATGGTGATCTGCAACGGCTGGGGCATGGGCGAGACGCATCTCGGCGCTTACGCGCAGATGGCGCGCGTCAAGGGCGATTGGCTGGTGCGTCTGCCGCAGGGGATGTCGGCGCGCGACGCGATGGCGATCGGCACTGCGGGCTATACCGCGATGCTCGCCGTGCTCGCGCTGGAGAAGCACGGCCTCAAACCGGCGGATGGCGCGGTTGCCGTCACCGGTGCTGCGGGCGGCGTCGGCTCGGTTGCGACGGCTGTGCTTTCAAAACTCGGCTATCACGTCATCGCCTCCACCGGCCGCTTATCCGAAGAACCCTATCTGAAAAGCCTCGGCGCAACGGAGGTGATCGACCGCAACGAGCTATCGGGGCCTGCAAAACCGCTGGCGAAGGAACGCTGGGCCGGGGGCATCGACAGCGTCGGCTCGACCACGCTGGCCAATGTTCTCTCGATGACAAAATACGGCGGTGCGGTCGCCGCCTGTGGTCTTGCCGCGGGTATGGACCTGCCATCCTCGGTCGCGCCGTTTATCCTGCGCGGCGTCAGCCTGCTAGGCATCGATTCCGTGATGTGTCCGATCGCTTTGAGAAAGATTGCCTGGAGCCGCCTCGCAAGCGACCTCGATCACAGCAAACTAACTGAAATTACTCATGAAATCGGTCTCGACGAAGTGATCGCCGCCGGCGCGAAAATCCTCGCCGGACAGGTTCGCGGCAGAATCGTGGTAAAAATTTTCTAACGGCGTTCAGACTTTACCAACCAACCTGCTCCAATGTCGCCACGGTGGTATGGTAAGTAGCGGGTAAAGGCAGTCACCTCGGTGGTTCGTCGCCCGGCAGGTCGGAGTGAAGAATGCTTGCGCGTTTCGTGTTGGGAGTGGTGACCGCGGGTTCGGTAGTGCTGCCGGCGATGGCGGGGCAGATGATGAGCGCGGAAGAAGCCCGCAGGTTCGTCTCCGGCCGGGTGTTTGCGTTCACCTGCTTCGATGGCACGCGCGGCGCCGGCCGGATCTTCGACGATGGCGGTGCAGGCGGTTCGGTGCAGTTCAGCGGCGCCGGCCCGATAAAGCACATGCGGCTGCCAGGCAATACGATCCAGGTTCGCGGCCAGGCCGTCTGTGCATCACTTAAGGGCATCCCGTTCGAGCCGTGCTTCAATCTGGTGAAAACCGATGAGCGCAGCTTTCAGGGCTCGGTCTCCGGCATGGGTTTCGCTTACTGCAATTTCCGCCATCAGGGCGCGTCGCAAATGCTGCTAGCGCGCGCGGTGGCGCGCCCGCGTTCGCTCCGTGCGCCGATGCAAGGACGATCGGTGGACGCATTGCCCCGCGAGATTACAGCGGGGATCGAGACGCCTCGCGTCGAAAGCGCCGCGATCACGCCTGTAACCTCCGAGACGCCCAAATCCGAGCCAGCAAAGTCCGAGCCTGTGAAAAGCGAAGGCGCTTCGGAGTTGCGGCGCTCGACGGATTGATTTGTCCTTCTGCTTCAGGCGAAGGATTTCACTCCAGATCGATGCGGAATGGCCGGCCCTCGATCATCATGTTGCCCGGACCCATTTCATCGAGCGCGCGGACCATGCGGCCCTCGCGGCCCAAGGCCTTGTCGGCAAGCGTGACTATCAACCGGTTCGGCGACGCGATCGGCGAAGCATCGCGAATCTGGCGCGCGATCGCGCGCTCGTCGCGATGCGGGTTGAGCATGCAGGCCGCGGCGAAGGCGCTCGCGGTGGAGCGGCTGATGCCGGCGTAACAATGCACCACCAGCGGAGCATTGCGGTCCCAGCCGCGCACGAAGTCCAGCACTTGCGTGATGTGCGTGTCGTTCGGCGCGACATAACCATCCATGTGCTCGATGATGTCATCCATCGATACCCTGAGATGGTTGACTTCCAGCACCGACAACGGCCGCTGCACCTGGTTGACGTTGGCCATCACCGTGAGGATGTGGCTGGCACCGGTGGCCTCGACGGTCTCGGGAAGGGCTGCGAGCGAGCAAACGTGAATCATGGCGGTCCTTGTGTCGCTGCATTATAGCGCGAGCAATAGTGGACGGAAGCATCTCCGTAAGACTTCCCCGCGAAGGCGGGGACCCATACGGCGCGGAGTGGCGTTTTGGCATTCCGGCAGATGCCTTTTTAACTTCCGACTCCAGGGGTGATGGGTCCCCGCCTCCGCGGGGACCGAAGTAAGATCACGCATGCAACGTGGCAAATCTGGCAAGGAACCGCTTCTCGGCCTTCGCGGCGGTCCACGGCATTAGATAATCCTGCTGCATGGTCAGCGACAGGCCGGGATCGCGGCCAAACAAGCGCTTCGCTTCGGCCTGTGCAAAACCCGCAAGTTGCGTCGCCTCCAGATAGGCAGCGCCGATATCGGCGGCCTTGATCTGCTGCGTTACTTCGGCAGGCAGGATCGGCGGCAAACCGAAACGAACATGGATCGCAGCCAGCAGCCGCGCCTCAACCGCCTTGTAGGAGCCGCCGAGCACCGCCTTGAATGGCGAGATCATGTCGCCGATCACATATTCCGGCGCATCGTGCAGCAACGCCGCTATCCGTATTTTTCGATCGACGCGCGGACTGTGTTCGCGCATCACGGCCTCGACCAGCAGGGTGTGCTGCGCCACCGAGAAAATGTGCGCGCCATTGGTCTGGCCATTCCAGCGCGCGACCCGCGCCAGCCCGTGCGCGATATCCGCGATTTCGATGTCGAGCGGCGAGGGATCGAGCAGATCGAGCCGCCGTCCCGACAGCATGCGCTGCCACGCGCGTGTCGCGACGTCGGTGGAAAATTGACGTCTCGCCATCATTTCACTTTGAGACGCGGCGTGCGCTTCTGTGCGGCGCAGGTGTCGTGGCAATGGCAGGTCACCAGATGATCGTTGACCATGCCGGTCGCCTCCATGAAGGCATAGACGATGGTCGGGCCGACGAACTTGAAACCGCGGGCGCTGAGTTCTTTCGACATCTTGACGGACAGCGGCGTCGAGGTCGGCACGCTGGCGGTGGTCTTGAAGTGGTTGACCTTCGGCTTGCCGCCGACGATGTCCCACAGCAGTTTTGCGAACCCGGGGCCCTCCTCCATGATCTTCAAATAAGACTTCGCACTGTTAACCGCGCCCTCGATCTTGGCGCGGTTGCGCACGATCCCGGCGTCGTTCATCAGCGCGTGAATCTTCTTGTCGTTGTAGCGCCCGATCTTGGCCGGCTCGAAATCGTCGAAGGCGCGGCGAAAATTGTCGCGCTTGCGCAGGATGGTGATCCACGACAAGCCGGCCTGAAAGCCATCGAGAATAAGTTTCTCGTACAGCGCGCGGTCCTCATATTCCGGCACGCCCCATTCGGTGTCGTGATAGGCGACATAAAGCGGGTCTTCGCCCGGCCACGGGCATCGCGTCAGGCCGTCGGCATGCAGGCGGGCGGTGCGCGTCATGCCACGGTTTTCTTCGGCGTCGCGCGCACTTCGTCCGGATCGGCAACCCTGAGCATAATGCCGCCCGCCATCAGAGGCGTCCCCGCCTCCAGCGCATCGGCGGCGCGGTCGATCCGCACCAGCGCAAGGCCCTTGCCGTCGGCGGACGAACCCATGGTGCCCACGGGCTTGTCGCCTGCAGCGATGGCAATGCCCGCTTCCGGCGCGAAGCCGTCAACTAGGACGCGCACGGTTCGCGTGCGCGCGGTGCCGCGATGCTGCATCCGCGACACCACTTCCTGTCCGACATAGCAGCCCTTGTCGAAATCGACGCCGCGCAGCCGGTCCATGTTGGTCTCGTGCGGAAACGCATCGCCATACATGAAATCGCTACCGCCGCGCGGTACGCCCAATGCAATGCGGTAGGCTTCGTAATCGGCACTGTCACAAAACTCCGCGCCGATCAAATCGGCGGCCTTTTGCGCGAGTTCCTCGGGGATGAGGATGCGCCAGCCGAGCTTTTCGCTGCGCGGATCGGCAAAGGCCAGGTCGGGCTTCATCGCGGGCTCGCCACCCCACGCCGCGAGCACGCCGAGGTTGTCGGATAGATTCTCGACCATCACCTTGGCGCGCAGTTTGTAGAATCCAAGCTTGTCGGCGAGCGATTGCGCCAGCGCCCGCGGGCAATCGATCAGGAAACCGCCGCCATGCCCGGATGGCGCCTCGGTGATCAGAAAATCCGCCGTGATCTTGCCCTGCGGCGTCAGCAATGCGCCGAACCGGCCGAGACCCGGCTGCAGCAGGCCAACGTCTGTGGTGACAAGGCCGTTGAGGAAATTGCGCGCGTCCTCGCCGCTGACCTTCACCACTCCCCGATCGGGTAGAAACGCTGCTTTCATGAGGTGGTCTCTTGGGGGAAACGCTGATGCCGGATACACCACGAGAACGTAAGACGTTAGGCTGCTGCGGACAAGGTGCGCGAATGAGGGCCGATGAACCAGCGATTTGACACGATTCTAAAATCCGGCACCGTCGTCAATCAGGACGGCGAAGGCGTGCGCGACATCGGCATCGCGGATGGCCGCATCGCAGCGTTGGGCGCGCTTGACCCCGCCAGCGCAGGCGAGGTGATCGACTGCAAGGGCCTGCATATCCTGCCCGGCGTCATCGACACCCAGGTGCATTTCCGCGAGCCCGGCCTGACGCACAAGGAAGACCTCGAAACCGGATCGCGCAGCGCCGTGATGGGCGGCGTCACCGCCGTGTTCGAAATGCCGAACACCGATCCGCTGACGATCGACCGAGCACGACCTTCACCGACAAGATCAAGCGCGGTCGCCACCGCATGCATTGCGACTTCGCGTTTTTCATCGGCGGCACGCGCGAGAATGTCGCCGATCTGCCGGAGTTGGAACGCGCGCCGGGCTGCGCCGGCGTCAAGGTTTTCATCGGCTCCTCCACCGGCGCGCTTTTGGTCGAAGATGATGAAAGCCTGCGTCGCATTTTTCAGGTGATCCGGCGCCGCGCCGCGTTCCATGCCGAGGACGAATATCGGCTCAACGAGCGCAAGCATCTGCGCATCGAGGGCGATCCGCGCTCGCATCCAGTGTGGCGCGACGAGACCGCAGCACTTATGGCCACGCAGCGGCTGGTGAAACTGGCACATGAAACCGGCAAGCGGATTCACGTGCTGCATATCTCCACCAAAGAGGAGATCGAATTCCTGCGCGACCACAAGGATGTCGCGTCCTGCGAAGCGACCCCGCACCACCTGACGCTGGTTGCGCCGGAATGCTATGAGCGGCTCGGCACGCATGCACAGATGAATCCGCCGGTGCGCGACGCCGGGCATCGCGATGGCATCTGGCGCGGCATCGAGCAGGGCATCATCGACGTGCTCGGCTCCGATCACGCGCCGCATACGCTGGAGGAAAAATCCAAAACCTATCCGGCATCGCCGTCGGGGATGACCGGCGTGCAGACGCTGGTGCCGATCATGCTCGATCACGTCAACGCGGGGCGGCTTTCGCTGGCGCGCTTCGTCGATCTCTCCAGCGCCGGCCCGGCGCGGCTGTTCAACATCGCCATGAAAGGCCGGATCGCCGCCGGCTACGACGCAGATTTCACGGTCGTCGATTTGAAACGCAGCGAGACCATCACCAACAAATGGGTGGCCTCGAAAGCGGGCTGGACGCCTTATGACGGTGTGAAAGTGACGGGCTGGCCGGTCGGCACTTTCGTGCGCGGTCGCCGTGTGATGTGGCAAGGCGAATTGCTGACGCCGTCGGCCGGCGAGCCGGTAAGATTTTTGGAGACGCTGAGGGAGTGAAGCGCAGTTTCTTGCCTCTCCCCTCGTGGGAGAGGGTGGTTCGAGCGGAAGCGAGGAACCGGGTGAGGGGGCTAGCCTCAAATATTAGAGCACCCCCTCACCCGGCTCACATCTGACGATGCGAGCCACCCTCTCCCACAAGGGGAGAGGGGTCTGTTACTGCCTCGCCAGCACCAGCGAGAATTCCCCGTTGCGGACGCGGCCGGGCAGGCCTTCGACGAATTTTGCTACCGCGTCTTCGCCGTAGGTGCCGACCAATTCGGCGAAGGCCGCAAACAGGCTGGCTTGAGCCAGACAGTCGCCATCGACCCCGTCGTGGCGCGCTTCCGCCCACGCCTCATTCAGGTAACTTAACGCGGCCTGTTTTTGTTCGTGATCGGGCAGCGGATCGCGTGCGGCAGTAAAGGTCGCTGAATGGCTCATGAAACTCAACAGGCTGTGCGCGGTCCACTGCGGAGCGCGTCGAACAGCCGAGGTTTAGCATGCAGTTCCGGACGGGCCAGCCAGTTCTTTAGGAAAGGTTAACGGCGCCGCTTCATGTTTAGTTGGCGTAGCGGGCCGTCAGATCCCGCGAAATTTTAGAGCCTTCCTCGATGTATCGGCGGATCGCGACAGTGGCCGCTGGGGTACAGGACCGATAGGTCTGCTGAAAGCCGTTATAGCCGCGGTTGAAGCCCGCAATCATACGCGCGCGGCGATCGCCCGCCGGGGTTTCGGCGTCGATCAGCGCCTGCATCTCGTTGCGCCATTTCGGGCCTTCATTAGTGCCGCAAATGCCGCGCAGATAGTGCAAGGTGCCGAGGATTTCCGCCAGCCGTTGCAGGTCGCCGTCGAATGGCGCGGCGGCGTCCTGCGCCCGCACGGGACCAAGATTGCAGGCGCAGATGATGATGAGAGCGGCGAGAAAACGCTTGAGCATCGAAAGGCCCTGAAGACCCGCGTGATATGCCTTTTCGATGCGCGGGAAGCAAGTTGCGCCGGCGGATTAGGCTGCCTAATCCGCGCGGTCAGGTTCCAAGCAATCGCCAGGCGGATTTCGAGCACCTCGTGCAACCCCGCGGTTACCTTGATATCGCCGAGCGCATCGGGCGCCAGCCATTTGAAATCGTCGAGTTCGTCGTTGAGCACCGGCTCTCGGGCGATCCAGCGCGCGGCAAATGACATGATCACATAATGTCCGCCGCCGCCTGCCCCGGGCAGCACCTCGCGCCATCCCGCCAATCCCAAAATCTCAATCGTCAGCGCGGTTTCTTCCTCGACCTCGCGGAGCAAGGCGGTTGACAGCGATTCCCCAAATTCGACCCTGCCCCCGGGCAGCGAATAAAATCCCCTTCCGGGAGATCGCGCCCGCCGCACCAACAGGACGTTGTCGTCGCGAAAGATCGCCGCGCTGACGGCGATCTGCGGCCACGTCGGCTGAGCAGCGGTTGGTGCCGGCATCAACGGTTCATGATGGTATCGACATCGGCTCCGCCGCCGCCGTTGATGATGCTGCCGGCGAGCGTCGCCAGCGGCTTGACCCAGCCGGTGGCCTGCGCGGCCAGCGTTGCGCGGGTCTTGTCCAGCGGAGTTTCATGCATCGCCGCCTTCACTGAGGTAAGAATCGATATCATCGCTGCGGTAATACTATCGAATTCAGTCCGGATCGCCGGATCGGTGTTGTTATAGGCTGAAATCGCGAGATCCCGTGCCCTGAAATTCGAAGCTGTGAAATGCTCGCGGTAGGACAGCGGCTGCCAGCTCAGAAAATCCTCCGCGCAATCGGGCCGGTCCGGAATCATTTCGAGCAGCATGATGGCTTCGTTGAAATGGTTCAGATAGTCGGTGGCCAACCCCGTGCGCGGATTGATGTTTGCGGCCAATAATTCGGCTTCTAACGCGGCGCGATCGGCACCGGCCTCGGACGAAGCCTCGAAATCGGATTGCTGGGGTCGGGGAACCGGTACCGTCATCGCCGCAGTGTTGATGTTTGGGGTTAAAACCGGCTGAACAGCACACTATGTTGGTGAGAGAATGTGCGGACGTTTTGTCATCACCTCGGCCCCTGCGGCGCTGCGGCAGCTGTTCGGCTATATCGATCAGCCGAATTTCCCGCCGCGATACAATATCGCGCCGACCCAGCCGGTCCCGGTGGTTACGCTCGAGAACGGCGTCCGGCATTTCCGGCTGATGCGCTGGGGTTTCATCCCGGCGTGGGTCAAGGACCCCCGCAAATTTCCGCTGCTGATCAATGCCCGCGCTGAAACCGTGCTGACGAAACCCGCATTCCAGAATGCGATAAAGCGGCGGCGCTGCCTGATCCCGGCCGACGGCTATTACGAGTGGCCGCCATCGGAACGCAGCAAGCGGCCGGTCTTCATTTATCGCCATGACGGCCAGCCGTTCGGTTTTGCCGCACTGATGGAAACGTGGATGGGCCCCGATGGCGAAGAGCTCGACACGGTGGCCATCGTTACCGCGGCGGCGGGCAACGGCCTCGCGGAATTACATCACCGCGAGCCGGTGACGATTGCGCCGGATCGTTTCGACCGTTGGCTGGACTGCCGCGACAACGACGCGGAGCAGGCACTCGATCTGCTGGGGCCGAGCCGCGATGGTGATTTCGTCTGGCATCAGGTTTCAACGAAGGTCAACAAAACAGCCAACGACGACGCGCAGCTGACCCTGCCGATATCCGCAGAGGAAATCGCGGAGGAGGAAGCGGCACTGACGCCGAAGAAAGCGGCTCCGCGCAAGCCATCGCCGGTTGCGGCCGACGACAATGGGCAGGGATCGCTGTTTTAAAGCCCGCGAGCCGCGCAGTTTGTCCACGCTTTGTTTGTCGAGTGTGTCCCATTTGCCATATCGGCCGGAATGGCCTCAATTTAGAATAAGTCATCGCCTGCAGATTCTCAGGCTTCTTCCAACTGCAAATGAATTGACGGACTCGCGCGCCATGACGATCAAAGCTCGGAAAAACTATCTGCTGTTAGGCGCTGCGGTTGCCGCCTTGGGACTAACAGGCCCCGCATTCGCAGCACCTCCGCAGCCGATTTACAGCTGGACCGGATTTTATGCTGGTGGAAACGTCGGCTACAGCTGGGGAGATGTTTTCAGCAACCTAAACGCTCCCGGGTTTCCCCGGCCTCGCTGTTTTTCTGGCGACCTGCCGAGCTCGTTTCCAGTATCTTTGCATCCGTCGGGTGTGATTGGTGGCGGGCAGGCCGGCTACAACTGGCAGCTAAACCGCAGCGTCGTCGTGGGCATCGAAGCCGATCTGCAGGCCTCAGACGAGAAGGCGCGAGCGTTCGGCAGCTTCAATTACAGCTGCGATTTAGAAGGCTTCGGAACTTGCACTCTCGGCCAAACCAGAGAAGCCAAGATCGAATGGTTCGGCACGGTTCGCGGGCGCATCGGCTATCTGCTTACCCCAACCACACTGCTGTACGGAACGGGCGGCCTCGCCTACGGCAGGGTCACCCTGTCGGGCACCGTTACCGACCCCGATAATACGGGCGAAACCTTGCTGTTCGGACGTTCGCAAGTGAATGCAGGTTTTGTCGTAGGCACCGGCTTCGAAACCATGATCGGCAATTCGAGGAATTGGACCTTCAAGGCCGAATACCTTTACATCGATCTTGGCTCGCTGAGAGGCTCCGGTATCGAACCGATTACCAACAACCCTTACAGTTGGGACGCCCGGTTTATCGACAATATCTTCCGTGTCGGGGTCAACTATCAGTTCCACTGATCGAACGACTGCTCTAGTCCGGCGACGTCGTGACCGGGCAGTGCGGCACCTGACCCGACCGCCATCGACCTAAAATCGGCGCAGGATGCTTTCGAGCATCGGCTTCCTGCGGGATATCGTCTCGATTTCCCATTGATAAGCCTTGGACAGATTTGCGGACATCGCTTCCCGGTTAGCCCGCACCGTTGAAATTTCTTCGACAAAGTAATCTGCCGTTAGCGGGGCATTCCTGCCGACGGCCTTGTCCGTGACCCTGCGAGAAATGCCGAACTCCACGCAAAGTCGCGCGAGGTCGGGCTCATCGTTCACGAACGGGCAAGATATCATCGGAACCTCGAGCATCGCGGCTTCATGCGTGGAATTCATTCCATTGTGCGTAAAGAACAGGTCGTGCGAGCGAAGCTCGTTTATCTGGTCGGCATAAGGCAACACCGTCACGCAGTCGCGGTTGAGTACGCTTCATGTCATCATCGCTTAGTACCGCACCGCCGAGTCCAATTGTCAGGGAATACGACAACCGTTCCACGGCATCCGCGAGAGGCTCCAGAAAGCTCAGCGCCTCATTGGTCCAGTATCGCCAAACGATGGTGCCGAACGCTGCGTAAATCCGAAAATCCGATCTGTTTGCTGAATCGGTCTTCGCCGGCATTTGGAGGATCGGCAGGTGACTTCCAAAACATTCGACTTGCCGAGGCTGGTCATCGAAGCCGGATATCAGCCATTGCGGCGGCTCCAGATGAATGTTCATCCACGGACTGGGAAGCGAAATATATGAAGTGGGCGATGCATCCTCGTGTCCGAACTCTGTTTTCAACCGTTGCACCGCCTTCATGCATCGTTCGCTGGTCACCGTTGGAAACTCTTTTAGCAACAGCTTTCGAAGGGCAGGACCGTTGGGAAGGTGACCGGCGTTAATCAAGACCCAGGGCCGTGAAAGACGCTGGGCTATCAGTTGCCCGATCAAAGTATGCCCTTCTACGAAAATCACATCAGACCGCCAGTCAGCAACGGTCCGCGCTATTGCTTCGCAATTTTGCACCGAGAATGTTACGATCCGGGCGACGCGTGGAAAGCTCGAAGGATCGGCCTCGTCGATGGTTCCGTGTTCGAACAGATCGCCGAATTCTATGCCGGCGGCCATGATTTGTCCACGAAACCGATTATCCGTCCAAAGCCTGACCATTGCGCCGATATCCACTAGTTCACGAGCGATCGCCAGGACGCCGGTAAAATGACTTGTCTCGGTCGCTGCAAAAACGGCGACGCGAATTTTGCTCATTCGGCCAATCATGGCTCGTCAGACCTAAGCCGATTTGAACCGGTCCATTCATTGACATATTCGATGAACTTTCCGGAAACCGAAATGTCGGCCACCCGAGTAAAACGAATTTCTGCATCGTCGAAAATGTTTGCTCGAAATTCGCGAACGAACCGATCCACAATATTCGGCTCCGCTTCTTTTTCGGCGATATATCGGACCTCGAACCGGACGGGCCCGATCTGTGCGATCTGCCAGCGCGATGCACCGATGGTCTGGCGCAGGGACGCAATGCGTGCGCCAAAGAATACTCTTCCGTCCGGATGACGAAACGCTTGCATCTGCCTTCCAAGTATCGAACGGATCAACGGTAAACTTCGGCCGCAGGCGCATGTCTCGCCAGCCACCGCTCGATCGCCCTGATCGTAGCGGATCAAAGGCGTGGCGGACGAGGCGAATGGCGTTACGACGACGCGGCCCTCTTCACCGGGTTGCGCGGAATTTCCGTCGTCCCGGACAATCTCGACCAGCGCCGCTTCCGCGCTGATGTGCAGACCGGACCCCGACGGGCACTCATAGGCGATCGAGCCGCATTCCTGCGAACTGTAGCCTTCAAAGATCCGCGCTCCGAACAGGCTCTTGGTCCGTTCGCGCAATTCTTTTGAAACGCCGCCGCCTCGGGAGAAGAATGTTTCCACCTTCAACGCCGACTTACGTCTCTCGGCCATCTCACATAAGACGTCGATCGATGCGGAAAGGATCGATATGTACGCCGGCTTCAGGACGAGCATGAAATCAAGAAATTGCTCGTGGTCGAGATTGTAAGAATAAATGTTTTTTCCGAGTTTTGATTTCGAGGCGGCGGGTGGACCCCATGGACCGAGGTCGTCACCGTTTTTCATATCGGGGATTGGATGATAGATGCGCGTCAGAAGTGTTCGGCTCCAGTCGGCATCCGACCATGCCTGCGCGCGCCACCCCATCGCTCTTGTCATCGCAGCCTGCCACCCTGTCGCCGTCAGAGACACGGGATGGCCGGTTGTGCCTGTCGTTTGCGCGGTTAAAAACGGCCCGTGCGCCGCCGGGAATGTTCGCGATTGAATGGTGGCGATATAGCTTGAGAGATCTTTGCGCGAGAGCGTAGGGAGGTTGTGCCACTTGCTCCAGTCGATGGACCCATCTGTCCTAAACAGCGACGACAGACGGTAGGCATAGAACGGCGCCGTCGCGCGCGCGTGACGCACGAGTCCATCCAGCATCTGCCGTTGATACGCCACGAGACGTTCGCCATCCCACCATTGGCTCTTTTCGAAAAACGCGTACAGGTCCGGTGCCGTCAAACCACGCTCTGGGTCGGAATCTGTGCGCGGTGAACCCATCTTCTCTATATCCCGTCTCGCTCGACGAAGGGCGCCGGTGTCGACGCCACTCACAACACCTTGCCGGGATTCATGATGCCCAAGGGATCGAGCATCGCCTTGATGCCGCGCATCAGCTCGATTGCAACCTTGTCCTTGACGCCGGGCAACTCGTCGCGCTTGAGCACGCCGATGCCGTGCTCGGCGGAGATCGATCCGCCCATCCGCAGCACGATGGCGAACACCACGGCGTTGACGTCGTGCCACCGCGCCATGAAATCCGCGGTGCCGGCCCCGACCGGCTGACTGACGTTATAATGGATGTTGCCGTCGCCGAGATGACCGAACGGCACCGGTCGCGCGCCCGGTATCAGCTTCACCACCGCCGCATTGGCCTCGGCGATAAACGCCGGCACGGCCGCCACGGGCACCGAGACGTCGTGCTTGATCGATCCGCCTTCCGGCTTCTGCGCCGAGGACATCTCATCGCGCAGTTTCCAGAAGCCGGCGCGCTGGCCGAGGCTCGCCGCAATCACCGCGTCATCGACAATGCCGTCTTCAAGGCCGCGCGTCAAGATGGATTCCAGCGCGGCGCGGGCGTCATCGCGCGACGACGACAATTCCATCAGCACGTACCACGGATGCTTGCTCGCGAGGGGATCACGGATGTCAATGCCGTGGCGGATGCTGAAGTCAACGGCGATGTCGGCCAGCAGTTCGAAGCTGGTGAGGCTGCTCGCAGCTTCGCTCCGCGCGATCGCTAGCAGCTTCAGCGCATCATCAGGCGATTTCAGGCCGACATAGGCCGTTTCCACCGCGCGCGGTTTCGGAAACAGTTTCAGCGTCGCCGCGGTGATGATGCCGAGCGTGCCTTCCGCGCCGATGAAGAGGTTGCGCAGGTCATAGCCGGTATTGTCCTTTTTCAGCTTCGACAGGCCGTTGAGAACGCGGCCGTCGGCCATCACGACTTCGAGGCCCAGTGCCATCTCGCGCGCGACGCCATAGGCCAGCGCCGCGGTGCCCCCAGCATTGGTGGAGAGATTGCCGCCGATGGTACAGCTGCCTTCTGCTCCCAGAGACAATGGAAACAGCCGGTCGGCTTCACCCGCGCGCTGCTGTGCGTTTTGCAGGATAACGCCGGCCTCGCAGGTCATGGTGTTGGACGCGGTGTCGATGTCGCGGATTCTGTCCATTCGCCGCATCGAGATGACCAGCTCGCCGTTATGCGGGGTCTGGCCCCCGACCAGGCCGGTGTTGCCACCCTGCGGCACCAGCGCGATCCTGTGTTCGGTGGCGAGCTTGCAGATATCGGACACTTCCGCCGTTGTGCCGGGCCGCAGCACCAGCGGCGACCTCCCGTGAAACAGGTTGCGTTCCTCGGTGAGGTAAGGCGCAATTTCGCCGGGATCGGTCACTGCGTATTTGTCGCCAACGATGCTCGCGAAGCGGGCGAGCAATTCAGAGGCGAGCGGGGGCGCGGACGCAGGCGGGGGCTGGACGATGTTCATTTTGCTGCTCGCCCTAGTTATCTTACCGCCGCGCGCCGCAGCCGGTCGTTGATCGCTTCGCCGAGGCCGTGATGCGGCACCGGCATGACCGCGATCCTGCGCGCACCTTTGGCATCGAGCGCGCGAAGATAGTCGAAAAGATTGGCGGCGGCTTCATGGAGATCGGCCCGCGCGGACAGATTCATCACGACAGACGCAGTTCCACTAATCACTTCAGGGCCGAAGGCGAGCAACACTTCACCTGCTTCAAGGTCGCCGGCATCGAGCCGTACCGGCGTGCGCGGCGCATAATGCGAGGCGAGCATGCCCGGCGCCAGCGGCTGCGCCGTGTGGCGATCCAGATGATCCGGGAGTTGCGTCAGCACTTGCCCCAGCACGCGCTCGATAGCCTCGCGCGGCAGGCCCCCCGGGCGCAGCAGCATCGGCACGTCTAAGCAACCGACAATGGTGGATTCCAGTCCGATATCTACCGCGCCGCCGTCGACGATTAGATCGATCCGCCCGCTGAGATCGCTCCGCACATGTGCCGCTGTCGTTGGCGAGACATGGCCCGACAGATTCGCTGAAGGCGCCACCACGGCGCCCCCGAAGCTGCGCAAAATATCGCGCGCCACCGGATGGGCGGGAATTCGAATCGCAATGGTGTCGAGCCCTGCGGTGGCGAGATCCGCCACCGGGCAATCGCTTGCCTTGGGAAGTACGAGCGTCAGCGGCCCCGGCCAGTACGCGTCGGCGAGCAGCGCTGCTTGCATATTGAAGCGGGCGATACGCTTAGCCGCCGCCATATCACTGACGTGCGCAATCAGCGGATTGAACGAAGGCCGGCCCTTGGCCCGATAAAGCCGTGCGATCGCGCTCGCATTGCTGGCGTCGGCGCCAAGGCCATAGACGGTCTCTGTCGGGAACGCCACCAATCCGCCATCGCGCAGGCAATGCACCGCCGCGGCAATGGCGGCTTCGTTGGCGGCCAAAACCCGCGTTTCGAGGTCCACATTCATCGGGATTGCCGGTCCAATTCGAGTTCTTGCAGCGCGGCGGAGCCAAGGCTATAAGCCGCGTCTTGTCGGAGTGTGGCTCAGCCCGGTAGAGCACTGCGTTCGGGACGCAGGGGTCGCAGGTTCGAATCCTGCCACTCCGACCACCTTTCCTCAACAGCTAATGACGCTCGGCCATATTGGATCCGCCATTTGCCTTGAATTAGCGCTGATGGCCCCCGGATTTGGCCTTAGTTCAGCGCGATGGTTTGGCCATGAAATTCATGGCCTTTGTCTTCACACTCGCGGTTCTTACGATCGCCGGGGCAGCCTATTCCGATTATGAGCTGACGCGAACCGAGCCTGTTGCGCAATCGTCGCCGTGACACGCCACTCGTCGGAGAGAGCGCCTCCCCGCGTTGTCGAAAGCCCCTTCGCCGAACTGCCGTTCAAACAGCCTTGGCTTGATCGATATCATGCAGCCATGGCGAAGGCATCCGGGTCAGCGCCTCGAAATCCGGCATCGGCGCCGCACCAAAGCCGACGCAGTCCAGCGATGCGATGCTTAGCTTTCCATCGGTAATACGCAGTCGGACCTTGCCGCCATGGCGGCGATACAAATCCGGATGAGCTTTCAGAAACGCCTCGCTTTCGCTCGCCGGGCGCTCGCAAAAACCATCGACGAAATGATGGCCGTTGCGCTCCACATGCGTCAGTCCGATCAGATTCACCAGCGCGAGATCCTGCTGCAGCGACGTGCCCGCGTGCACGGTGAGATCTTCGGCCGATAGGAAATAGCGTTTTGAGCCTTCCGCCGCGTTCCAGATATCGCATCGCGCCTTGTTGATGATGGATTTGTAAAAACCCTTGCAGACCTTGGACGATACCCCGCTGTAGCCCATCTCCTTGGCGCGAACGAAAGAATCGATCTCACCGTCGGATTCGTCGATGATCAGCGCCTTGGATGCGGTGAAAGACTGCACGGGGGTGGAAAGCGCGGTCTGGCGCATAATCGGCTGCTCGACATAGAGCGTGGATTCGCGCAACCGCTTCAGCGCCGGCGTCGCCTCGATGTTTCTCCACAGAACCAGCGCCGCTTCGGCTGAGTCATATTGCTCGTTGCCGTCGATCGTTGCGAAATACGGTTGCGGCAATCGATCCAGCACCTGCGCGATGCGGCTGAGGCGATCGATGTCGGCGGCCATGTCGCCACCGACCTTCAGCTTGAAATAGCTATGCCCATAGGCCGCGATCACTTCCTCCAGCGTTTCAGGCAGCCCATCGTTGACGCGCGTGCCCGGCGCCTGATCGCGGCTCACGAGCGGGTCGAGGAGACCTACCGTATGGCGCGCGTTGATGGTCGCACTGGGACGCAGTTTGGCGAGGAAGCCGTCGAAATCGAAGTTGCCGAGATCGGAGATGATCTCGTGCGGGCCCATGCCGGGCAGGTTGGTCTGCATCGCCTCATAAAAGCTGATGCCCTCCAGCCGGCACAGAGCGTCGAGGATGCCGCGGTCCAATAGCGCCGGGCCATAAGTGGAAACCAAGGGCAAAAGTCCACGTTTTCCGCACGCCTCGACCTGACCGCGATAATGGTCTGCGAAGAAATCGAACGCCGTGCGCGGCTGGCTGGCCAGATAGGCCTCCGCGGCGATATTCAGTGAGCTGCGTAACTGGTTGGCGCCCTGCTCGTCGGTCAGCGCCGGGTTCTTGTCGAACCATTTGCCGCCGATCGATTCGGAGCTGACGCCCCAGCCTTCGCGGCCATCGGCTAGCCGGATGCGCAACCGTATCACCGCCTGCCGGCCGTGCGTTGAGGTGACACCGCCGAACCGGAACGGCATACGCAACGCGTAGGCGCGCTCGTACACTTCGACCGCGCGAACGGTGAGTAGGGGGGCCTTGCTGTTCATGGCTGTGCCTCGATCAATCCCTGCAAATAACCAATGGTGCGGGCGGCGCAGGTGGCGCCGTCAGGCACATATTCAAACGGTTCGGCGGCAATCCATCCGGAATAGCGCTGCCGTTTCAGCGCACCGATCAGCGGCGCAAAACGATCCGTTCCCTGCCCCGGTCCGCGCTTGTTGCGGTCGTTGACCTGAATATGCGCAACAAGACCTGTAGGCAACCAGCGCTCGATCAGCACATCAAGGGGATCGGCTTCCATCTGGCTGGCCGCGCTGCAATCGATCATGGTGCGCAACGCCGGATTGTCGATCGACCGTACAATGGCAACAGCTTCGTCCAGTGTGTTGATAAAATTCGCGGTCGGCGTCGCCAGCGGTTCGATGCAATAGATGACGCCTGCGCGTTGCGCATGCGCCGCAACTGCAGCAAGCAGTTCATAAGCATGCTCGCGCGCGGACTCCGCGTCTTCCTCGGGGAGGCGCCGCTGCGCCGGGGAGCCGTGTACCAGCAGGTCGCCACCGAAGGCCGCACAGAGATCGACGAGACGACGCATGACGTCCAGCGTCTGGGCGCGAAGGGACGGATCGTCGGAGGTTATGGAAAGCCCGGCGGGTTTGACCAGCAGCCAATGCAGTCCGGAAATCCGAATGCCTGCATCGGCGGCGGCGCGGCGAATTTCTGCGCAGCGTTGATCGCTCAGGAGATGCGGCGCCTCCGCATCGAGCGTGAACGGCGCGACCTCAAGGCCCTGATAACCCAAGTTGGCGGCCAGCATACATTGCGCCGCGAAATCGCGGCCTTCTGCGATCACTTCGTTGCAGAGCGCCAGTTTCACGATTCTACCAATGCGGCTTGCTTGCCCGTCAGCTTTTCAAAAATCTGCAACGATAGTTGCCCGGCCTCCGCGGTGGCGCGCATCGCCACGGTTCGTGGCCGGGGCAAATCGATCGCCGTAATTTCGGCGACGCGCCCGGGGCGCGGCGACATGACGATCACGCGGTCGGCCAGGAAGACCGCTTCCGGAATCGAATGCGTCACGAAGATGATGGTTTTCCGATTGTCGGAATTTTCGCCCCATATGCGCAGCAGTTCCAAATTCATGTCGTCGCGAGTCATGGCGTCCAGCGCGCCGAACGGCTCGTCCATCAACAGCAACGGCGGATCCAGCAACAAAGCCCGGCACAGCGACGCCCGCTGCTGCATGCCGCCGGACAGTTCATTTGGTCGTTTCTGAGCAAAATCCTGCAAGCCGGTGAGCTGCAGCAATTCCTGCGCACGATCGCGATATTTCGCGGGGTTCAGTCCTGCAAGTTCGGCGGGCAGCAACACGTTGTCGAGAATGGTGCGCCAGCGCAGCAGCACGGCGGCCTGAAACACCATGCCTACCTCGGCGATCGGCTTGGCGACGGCCTTGCCGTTTACCCTCACTGAGCCGGCGGTCGCAGGCCTCAAACCGGCGAGTATCCGCAGCAACGTGGACTTGCCGCAGCCCGATGGACCCACCAGCGCAATGAACTCGCCGCGTCGAACGTTGAACGAGATGTCACGCAACGCTTCGACCGGTCCGCTCTCGCCTTGGTAGGTCATGTCAAGGCGTTCGAGCTGGATTACCTCGTCGGTCAAATTATCATCCTCTGAAAGCGCCGCTCTAGCTCACTTGAAGCTGGCAGGAACGTCCACCTTGGTCAGGAATTCGTTGGTGTACACCTGATCACAGGCAACCTTCTTGGACAGGCCCATATAGGTGTTTACGATGTCGACCGAGTTGCACATCTTCTTGTCTTCCATCCAGCCGATACCGTGTTGCCGATAGCGATCGGTCTTCATCAGCCCCAGGCCGAGCGCCATGTTGGCCCTGATGAAGTTCACATCGATTTCGGGAACGCGTTTCTTGAAGATCGCGAGCGAGCCCTCTGGATCGGCCATCACATCGCGGAAGCCCATATAGGAGGCTTCAAGAAACGCCCGCAACGCCTTGCTGCGGTCCTTCATGGTTTTCTCGCTGGCCATGATCGACATCGAATACATGTCAAAGCCGAATTTGGCCCAAGGCATCATGACGGCAACCCCGTCTCCGCCCATCGCCTTGTCATAGTTCGGCTGCCCCGTGAGATAATCGGCAACGGCATCGACGCGCTTCTCGCTCACCGCCGCGACCTTCGCCGACGGCTCGATATTGACCCACGTCACCTTATCCTGATCGATGTTATGCAGCTTGGCGAAGGCCGGCCATACCTGGCGCTGACCGTCGCCCGGGGGCGCCGCGATCGTGTGGCCTTCCAGATCTTTCGGCTTGCGCATCGGCATATCGGGCCGGCTGAAAATGTTGAGCGGAGTATCGTCGAACACCATGCCGACGGTTTTGATCGTGGCGCCGCGCGACACCGCGGCGATCACCACCGCGGCATCGGCCAGCCCGGCATCGGCGCGGCCGGTGTCCACCTTGGCGATGGCATCGCCCGAGCCCTTGGAATTTTCCAAGGTCACATCAAGCCCGCGATCCTTGTAGTAGCCTTTCTCCAGAGCGACCCAGTAAGCCGTATGATCGCCGACCGGAAACCAGTTCAGCGCGAACAGAAACTTCTCTTCGGCCTGGGCGCTTGAAGCAAAGGCCATCGCGACCGCAACCAATCCGCCAAGCAACGTCCTGTACTGTTTCATGGTGTCATCCTTCCAGCGTCGATCGCTGCTGTTACTGATTGTCCGACGTCTCCGCCCAGGGCGTGAGGATACGCGCGAGCATCGCAACAAAGCCGAAGATGAGCAAACCCAAAAGTGAGATCCAGAACAATGCGGCAAAGGCGACCGAAGTGTTCATGCTGCTTTGGGTGGCGATGATCACGTAGCCGAGACCCCGCTGGGAAGCGACGAACTCACCGACGATGGCGCCGACCACAGCCGAGGTCGCGGTTATTTTCAGCGCGCTCAGGATGTAGGGATAGGCATTGGGAATGCGTATCTTGGCGAAAACCTTCCATTTCGGCGCATTGAAGACGCGGCCGAGATCGATCAGGTCGCGATCGATCTGCGTGAGTCCTGTGGCTGTATTGATGACCACCGGGAAAAAGCCGATCAGCGCGCCGATCAGCATGTTGGGCAGGATGCCGTACCCCATCCAGATCAGGAAAAGCGGTGCGACCGCGACCTTCGGCAAGGTGTTGACGAAAACCAGGAACGGCATCAGCGCGCGCGACATTATCGGCGACCAGGCGATCATGGTACCCAGCGTGATGCCCGCGGCCGCGGCGATGAAAAAAGCGCCGAACATTTCCAGCGCGGTGACCCAGATATGCCGGCTCCACGGGATTTCATCGCCGACGATCGCCCGCAGCACGGAAGCGGGGCTCGGCAGCAGATATTCCCGGACGCCCATCACCGAGACCGCAAACTGCCACAGCAGCCCCAACGCCACGAACATCAGGAATGCGGGAAGCCATTTTCCGAGCCAGCGCGCCGATCTGTTCACGCGGCCTGTTCCCATAACGGCAGCGCGCGGTCGCCTTCCAGCCAGCGGTCGAGATTGGCGGCGACGAAAGCATCGTCGGTGAGATGAGGATACGCCATGCTGACGCGCGTCAATTCCTCGGCCTGCCCCGGACTTAAACCTTCATTGCGGTCCAGGCACCAGATGCCGCGCAGCAAGCCTTGGCGGCGCAGCACTTCGTGACAACCTGCGATGCAGCCATGAAAAGCGTTCGCGACATCGAACAGCGCGCTGTTGCAGTCCGTCACTTGGGCATCCAGCGCCAGCAACTCCGCGCTCACTGCCGGCTTCTTCGCTTCGCTTTGACACCGCTGCAAAAGCTTCACCGCCGCCTGTGCCCAAACCGACCAATGGCCCAACAGCCCGCCGCATATCCGTACCGTCACCGCTTCGCCGTCCCGGATCAGCGTATAGGGCGTCACAAGGTCCGCGACGATATGATCGTCGTTGCCGGTGTAGAGCGAAACGCGCTGTTCTGCGCGGGCCGCGACCACGCCCCTGATAACATCGAGCGTGGCATAGCGGTTGAAAGGCGCGATCTTGATCGCGATCACGTTCTCGATGGCGGCGAAGCGGCGCCAGAAATCGAACGAAAGACGAATGCCGCCGACCGACGGCTGCAGGTAAAAGCCGATCAGTGGAATATGCTGCGCCACCGCCGTGCAATGCTCGATCAATTCGTCCTCGCTTGCACCCTTGAAGGCGGCAAGGCTCAGCAAACCGGCATGATAGCCGATGCCACGGGCGATATCGGCCTCGCAGCAGGCCTGTTCGGTACGCCCGACCAAGCCGGCGATGCGCAGCAGCGGCCGGTCCGTCCAGGCGCTTGCTGTGTCGGCACAAAGCCGCAACACGGGTTCATAAAGGCCGATCTCGCGGATGGCGAACTGCGTCGTGTGCACGCCGACCGCCAACCCTCCGGAGCCTGCGTCGATATAATAGCGCGTCAGCGCGCTCATCCGGTTCGGATCGAATTGGTATGATTCGTCGAGCGCCAACGGATGCGCCGGAATAACCGCGCCACGACGCAGCGCTTGTAGCGTCGAGTTCCGGTATTTCGCTCCAGTGTCGTGCCATCAGCCGCGCCTGTTCTTTCAGCCTAGTTCAGCACCGGCGGCTGCGAACGATCGCGCCGGGTCACCAAAATGTTTGTTCTCGCCGCGCGCCATGCGCTCGAAACGTCGTTGCTTTGTGAAACCCACAGCCTCGAGTCGGTTGCTGAAAGCGATCTGATCATCAAACGTATCGATCAACAACGGACCATCGATGCGGGACAGCGCACCCTCGAGCAGATCGACAGCAGCATCGGCGTCTTCGGCCACTATCGGACCTATCAGGGTGGCGACTCGCCCTGCGCGCGACAAAACAAAGCCGTTATTGTCGCTTGTTCCAAGACATATGCCATGATCGCGCTGCATAAGATCGATCAGCACGAATTCACGTTGCGCTCCAAATACCGCGTGATCGAGCGCCGCGACCCACGGTCTATCGTCCGCATTCAACGCGCGAAGCTGCGCGCCTGCTTGAAGTTTTGCATCGCCCGGATGACGCCAGCGCGTGAGGTGGCGCACGGTGCTGAATCCAAGCGGACGATAAACGTTGGCGCCATCGGGCGTGGCATCGAGCACGGCCTGCGTGCCGCGCGCGTCCAGCCACTCCAGACAGCGCGCCACCAGTCGGCTTGCGACGCCTTTGCCGCGGCAAGAAGCTGTCACGATCACCATGCTGATCCAGGCGAGATCGCGCCCGAATGGCAGGGCGATCGCCGACCCGACCAACGCCCCGCTATGGTTCATCCGCGCGCCTATCGCTTGACCGTGTTGCATCATTAGAAGCCAGTCCGCGCCGACCTGATTCCATCCCGCTTCCTTGGAAAGTTCAAGTGCGCCTGCGAGGTGCCCAGAGTTCAAATCGGAAATCACGACCGGCTCAGTATTTGCCATCGCGATTCTCGAATTTGGTCGGCTTGTTCAGGCTGCCCCGGTTATTGCCTACCCAGTCCGCCACCCACGAGATCATCGTCTTGATCGGCACACGCGGATAGCCGAACAGCCGCATTGCCTCGGCGGAGTTGTTGAGCCAGCCGGTTTCCGCCGGCTCGCCGGTGAAGCTCACTGTTTTTTTCATCCGAGCGGCGAGTTCGGTGGCGAGCCATTTCACCGCGAGCGTTTCCGGCCCGGTGACATTGAGCGGCGTGGTCGGCGACGTGGCGTGAGCGAGCGAACGAAGCGTGTAGCGATTGGCGTCTCCCTGCCAGATCACATTGACATGCCCAGTCGTCAGATCGACGGCCTTGCCGTCGCGGATTTTCACGGCGATATCGTGCAGCACGCCGTAGCGCAGATCGATCGCGTAGTTCAGCCGGATCAGCCGACCCGGTGTGTCATGTTTCGCCGAGAAAAACTGGAACATGCGCTCGCGGCCGACGCAGGAGTTGGCGTATTCTCCGGGAGGATCCAGGAATGTCTCCTCGGTTGCGCCGACGTCATCCACGCGAACGAACGGATAGACGCAACCTGTAGAGAACGCGACAATGCGCGAGGCCGAGAACGTCTCGGCGACCATGCCGGGCAGATAGGTATTGACCGCCCACGTCATCGGCTGATTGCCGGTCGAGCCGAACTTCACGGCCGCCATGAACACGATGTTCTTCACCTTGGGCAGCGCATGCAGAGCCGTGCGATCGCTCAGATCGCAGGCAATCGTTTCGACATCCCAGCGCTGCAACTGATCGCGCAACCGCGCCTCGGTAAACCGCGCCACGCCGATGACGCGCTTTTCCGGGGCGGCGCGGCGCGCCATATGCGCCAGCGACGGTCCCATCTTGCCGCCTACACCGAGCACCATAATGTCGCCGTCGAGCTGCTGCATCTCGCGGCGCAGAATAGCGTCCGGCCGAGACAGCAACTCCTCCAGCGCATCGACGTCGCCGATGCTGTCTGGCAGCGCATCCGCTTCCCGCATATCCGTTTCGTGCTCCGGCTTCATGCGTGCATTTTCTCAAGCGCCATCGCGGGACGGCGATCCGACCAAGGGGACGCTTCTTCGTAAGCCCGTGCGGCCTGCAGCACGAGCAGGTCGCGATGCCGTGGTCCGACGATCTGTAGTCCCACCGGCAATCCCGATCGGGTGAAGCCGCAGGGCACACTCGCCGCGGGCTGGCGGGTCAGATTGAAGGGGTGCGCAAAAAGATACCAGCTCCCCGCGACATAGTCTGGCGGACCGGCCAGGTCGACGGAAAAAGCCGGCACGGAATTCACCGGCGAGAGCAGCAGGTCGTAGTCGCTGTGAAAATCATTCATCCGGCGCGCCAGCTGCGCGCGCCCCATTTCGGCGTCGAGATGATCAATCGCACTGGCGCCACGGCTGTTCTCGATGCGCTGCACCAGATCGCGGTCCATCACGTCGAACTGTTCAGGCTTAAAGCTCCGGAATGCAAAATCGGTGAGGCCGCGCATCAACTTGAACAGCAACTCACGCTGCTCGGGGAAGACCGTCTCAACCAGTTCCACTTTCGCGCCCATCCGCTCAAACGTTTTCGTGGCGGCGGCGGTGAGCGCTGCGACTTCCGGATCGACCTTCGCGCCGCACAGCGTCGGACTCCACGCGATGCGCCAGGTTTTTGGATCGGCGTTCAGCCGCTCGTGATATCGCGCGTCCTGATAGGGAAGCGCATCCCAGTCGCGGCCATCGGGCTGCGAAATGACAGTGAGCATCCGCGCCGCGTCGGTCACCGTGCGGCTGAGCGGCCCGAAACCTGCAAGCGTGGCGTAGGGCGTCGGCGGATACATCGGCACCACGCCGCCGCCAGGCTTGAATCCGAAAATCCCGCACAAATTCGCCGGCATACGGATCGACCCGCCAGCATCGGTGCCCAGAGCCAATGGCGAAATACCAGCCGCGACCGAGGCCGCGGCGCCGCCGCTGCTGCCGCCGGGCGTGCAATCCGGATTCCACGGATTGCGGGTGATGCCGCACAGCGCCGTGTTGGTGACGGGCTTCGCAGCGAATTCACTAGTCGTGGTCTTGCCGAAGATCACCGCGCCATTTTCGCGCATCCGCGCCACCGCAGGACCATCCTCGTCCCACGTCTGGTTCGGATCGACCGCTTTCGAGCCGCGCAGGGTCGGCCACCCCTTGGTCAAGATGATGTCCTTGACCGAGATCGGCACGCCGTCGAGAAGTCCCTGCGGCTCGCCGCCACGCCACCGTTTTTCGGAAGCACGTGCCGCGCTCAAGGCGGCATCGGCATCGAGCAGGCAAAACGCGTTCAGGACCGGATTTAGTGCTTCGGCGCGTTCCATCACCGCCTGCGTCACTTCGACGGGCGACAATGATTTGGCGCGAAAGGCGTCGAGCATTTCGGCGGCGGATAACCATGCGATCTTGTCGTCCATACGCCCTCGACTAACGGTGAGCCAGCTTTCAGCGCCGAAAAATCTGGTTCAACACTCTATTGCGCTGAAACGGTTCGGCACAAGACCTTCCGCTGCATGGCACATCCGTTTGCATTCGCGCGGCGGCTGGCATTTCGATCGAAGATATTAAGCGGGCGCACCCGCGGCAAGGGTTTCAGGATCGGCACCAACGCGGTGCGCCGCGAAGCTTATGTGCGGCGGCTATATCCGGGAATCGAAGTGGTCCACTTTGGCGGCGCCGCCGACACCCGAGTACGCAAGCTGGATAACTAAAGAAATACAGCGCTTGCAGCCGACGGCGAGGTGGCCCCGCCAACGCCTTGACCATGCGCGCGGCTTTTGCACGCTCTGGCGACGGCCCGAAAGCACCTCCATGAGAGGTTTGGTTTCGTTTTGGGCCAAACAGCGTTCCATTGTTTATCGCAAGGATTTGTTGTTCTGATACGCTGCCGCAAACACTTAGCCACGGCGCCATGAGCTGCAAATTCGATGTCCGACACCGCTTCAATCACATCCGCTGCCGAACTGCAGCGCGCGCAGGCCAAAACGTGGTTCGAATCCTTGCGTGACAAAATCTGCGCCGAAGTCGAAGTGCTGGAACGCGAAGCGCCCGCCGGACTCTTTCCGGGCACGCCGGCGACGTTCACCTACAAACCGTGGACCCGGGCGACGGGAAGCGGCGGCGGCATGGGTGGCTTCCTGAGCGGCGGACGGTTGTTTGAGAAGATCGGCATCCATACTTCGTCCGCCAACGGCCGGCTGACGCCGGAACTTGCGAAAACGCTACCGGGCGGCGGCGCGCAGCTTGATTATGTCTCGGCCAGCATCAGCCTGATCATGCATCCGCGCAGCCCGCGCGTGCCTACCGTGCACATGAACACGCGATTTCTGTCGACCGCGCAGGGCTGGTTCGGCGGCGGCGCCGATCTGACGCCGATGCTCGCCGAACAGCGCCAGCCCGACGCGCCTGACACCGTGGCGTTTCACGCCGCCATGAAACGCGCCTGCGACGCGCACGACCCGGCTTATTACGACAAGTTCAAGGCATGGGCGGACACGTATTTTTTTCTGCCGCATCGCGGCCAGGCGCGCGGCGTCGGCGGCATCTTTTACGATCATCTCAACACCGGCGATTTCGAGCGCGACTTTGCCTTCACGCGGGATGTCGGACTCGCGCTGATCAGATGTCTATCCGAAGATCGTGCGGCAGCGGATGATGCAGCCCTGGACCGAAGCCGAACGGCAGCAGCAACTTGCGTGCCGCGGACTCTATGTCGAGTTCAACCTGCTGTACGATCGCGGCACCATGTTCGGCCTGCAAACCGGCGGCAACATCGAGACCATCCTGAGTTCGATGCCGCCGCTCGCGAGTTGGACTTAAATCTATTTTGCCTTGCTGGTGAACTTCTTCACGGCAACGCGAAATTCATCCGTGTGCATGCAGTCGATGATGGCGTCCTTCTCGGCTTCCAGCTGACGCCCGATCGGCGAAACTTGCGCGCTGTAAATCAAGGCCTTGGTGGCGGCGATGGCGGCGGGCGCGTTTTGCGCCAGACGTTCGGCCAGGGCGCGGGTGGCGGCTTTTAGTTCGGCCGCGGGGACCACCTTGGCAACCAGTCCCCATTCCCGAGCCTGCGCCGCCGAAAAACTGTCTTCCGCGAGATAAATCTGCAACGCGCGGCGCGCGCCGACGGTCGCCACAACGCCGACGGTGCCACCGCCATCCGGCGACACGCCGAGTTTGCTGTACGCCGGTGTAAAGCGGGCATCCTCGGCGGCGATGCACAGGTCTGTCACGAAGGCCAGCGACATGCCGGCCCCGGCGGCGGAGCCGTGCACGCTGGAGAGCACGATTTTCTGCATTTGCCGCAAACTCGTGATGAAGGCGTGATAGTGCAGCAGCAACTCTGCCACGACCGGCGCAACGTTATCGGCGGCAGCCGCGGCGCCGATGGTCTGCAAATCGCCGCCCGCGGAGAAAGCGCGGCCTGTGCCTTCGATTACGAGCACGCGAATGTCGTCGTCGGCCTCGACCTCCGCCGCCAATTGTTCAAGCTTCTTCGCGATTGAGAGATCGATGGAGTTGAAAGCGCCGGGCCGATTGAGCGTGATAGTGGCGATCGGCCCTTCGATACGGAGCAGCGCCGGATCGTCCATTGAAGAAGGTGTCGCAGTCGCTGGTACCGACATTGTGAGCCTCTCGAAGAACGATGCGGAAAGTTGCCGATTTAAACAGCAGAAGCGACAGCGAGACAATACTGGCCGGGTGCGCCCTTGCATCCCTTGTTTATTTCGGCGACGTTGTCGGCAGAAGGCCCGTTAACGGTCTCAACATTCACTGGGGAGGATACCAATGTCCGTCTCGACACGCCGGCTTGCGGTGTCGGCATTCATCATTGCGGCCGCGGTCGCCGGACCGGCTTCTGCGCAGACCAAGCTCAAATGGGCACACGTCTACGAGATCAGTGAGCCCTATCACGCGCAGGCGCTGTGGGCCGCGGACGAAATCAAGAAGCGCACCAACGGCAAATATGAAATCCAGGTGTTTCCGACTTCCCAGCTCGGCAATGAGAACCAGATCAACGAAGGTCTCGGCCTCGGCACCATCGACATCATTTACACCGGCGTAAACTTCGCCGCGACGACGTACAAGCCGCTGGGGATCACCGGCGCGCCGTTCATCCTGCGCGACTTCAATCACTGGAAGGCCTATCGCGACAGCAAACTGTTTACGGATTTGGCCAAGGGTTACGACGACAAGAGCAAGAACAAGATCGTCGCGCTGACCTATTACGGGCAGCGTCACGTCACCGCCAACAAGATGATCATGAAGCCCGAGGACATGAAGGGCATGAAGCTGCGGGTGCCGCCGGCGCCGCTGTTCCTGATGTTCACGAAGTCGGTCGGCGCCAATGCCACCCCGATCGCCTTCGCCGAAGTGTATTTGGCCCTGCAGCAGGGCACGGTGGACGGACAGGAAAATCCGCTGCCGACCATCATGGCGAAGAAATTCTACGAGGTGCAAACTCACATCATCCTCACCGGCCATATAACCGAATCGCTGGTGACGGTGATCGGCAGCCACGTCTGGTCAAAGCTCACCCCAGACGAGCAGAAGATCTTTCAGGACGTCATGAAGGAAGCCGCCTCGAAGGCTACCGACGCCATCGTGGCTTCGGAAAAGACGCTGGCAGCGGAATTCACGAAGCTCGGCAAAACCGTGGTCGAGCCGGATCGCGAAGCCTTCCGCAAGGCGGCGATCCCGCTGCACAACGACGCCGCCTCCGGCGCCGGCTGGACGCAGGCGCAGTATGACGAGCTTCAGGCGCTGAAGTAACCGCTTTTTCCCCTCTCCCCTCGTGGGAGAGGGTGCCTGAGCGAAGCGAAGGCGGGTGAGGGGGCGCCCTTCACGTTAAGTCGCTTCCCCCTCACCCGTCTCGAACGCGCTTCGCGCCTTCGATCCACCCTCTCCCACAAGGGGAGCGGGGAAGGGACCACCTCAATGAATAACAATCTCAAATCGCCACCCACCGACAATGTCCACCTCATCGTCGCGCAGGACGAAGATTTTGTCATCGAACATCATCCGGAGGACTGGATCGCCTTTGTGCTGTTCTGGTCGCTCGGGATCATCGTATTCCTGCAGTTCTTCACCCGCTACATCCTCAACGACAGTCTGGCCTGGACCGAGGAGATCGCGCGCTACGGCCTGATGTGGCTGGCGTTCATCGGCGGTGCCGTAGTGACACGCAAGAAAACCCACATCGCCGTCGAACTGCTCGGCAATCTGATGAAGCCCGGACGACTGCGCACCACGCTGTTCGCAATGGTCGATTTGGTGACGCTGTTTTTCATGGGCCTGCTGGCGTACTTCTCGATCTCGATCACCGGGCGCATGCAGGCCCAAACCATGACGGTGTTCGATCTGCCGATGAGCCTTGTTTATGGCGGCGTCGCATTCGGGTGTTTCCTGATGGTGATCCGGCAGGCCGTGACGGTTTGGACCCACGCGCGTCAGCGCTGGCAACGGGCGGACGATTACACACATCAGATTCCCGCCGACTGAAAGCCAAGCCGATGCCGGTCCTTGTTTTCGTGTTTCTGACGGCGTTGCTGGTCGGCGTGCCCGTGTTCATCGCGCTGGCGGGTTCGTCGCTGATCTACACGCATTTCATCGCTGGAATTCCGGATTTCATTATCCTGCATCGAATGGCGGGAGGGCTCGACAGCTTTCCGCTATTGGCCGTGCCGTTCTTCATCCTTGCTGGCAACCTGATGAACTCGGCCGGGATTACCAACCGCATCTATGATTTCGCGGTGGCTACCTGCGGCTGGATGCGCGGCGGCCTCGCGCACGTCAACATCTTCGGCTCGGTGATCTTCGCCGGCATGTCCGGCACCGCGATCGCGGACGCGGCGGGCCTCGGCACCATCGAAATCAAGGCGATGCAGGACCACGGCTACGACACCGAATTTGCCGTCGGCGTCACCGCGGCCTCGGCAACGCTCGGCCCGATCATTCCGCCGTCATTGCCGTTCGTGATCTACGGCATGATGGGCAACGTCTCGATCGGCGCGCTGTTTCTGGCGGGGTTCATCCCCGGCGCCGTGATGACGATCTTCATGATGGCCTATGCCTGGTATTGCGCGCGCCGCTATGGCATGGGGCCTGACCAGCGCTTTCGCTGGGGGACGCTGGCCCGGACGTTCGTCGCCGCGCTGCCCGCGCTGATGACGCCGGGTCTGATCGTCGGCGGCATGACGTTCGGCTGGTTCACGCCGACCGAAGCCGCGATCGCGGCCTGCACCTGGGCGCTGATGCTTGGCGTCTTTCTCTATCGGTCGCTGTCGCTGAAGCAGTTCTACAAGGTCACGATGGACACGATCGAGACCACTGCGGGCGTGCTGCTGGTGGTCGCGGCAGCGTCGCTGTTCGGCTGGGTGTTGACGACGACGCGGCTTACCGAGGCCGGTGCGGCGGCGCTGCTCAATCTCACCGACAACAAGTACGTCATCCTGCTGCTGATCAACGTATTGCTGCTGGTGGTCGGCTGCTTTCTGGAAACCATCGCCGCCATCAGCATTCTGGTGCCGGTGCTGATGCCTATCATTCTGAAAGTCGGCATCGATCCCGTTCATTTCGGCGTGGTGATGACGCTGAACCTGATGATCGGCCTGCTGCACCCGCCGCTTGGCATGGTGCTGTTCGTGCTGTCGCGGATTTCGAAGTTATCGATCGAGCGCACCACCATGGCGATCCTGCCGTGGCTGATCCCGCTGCTGATGTCGCTGATTGCGATTACGCTCATTCCGGAACTGACGCTCTGGCTGCCGCGGCAGTTCGGGATGTTGAAGTAGTCTTGTCGTCCTCGCGAATGCGGGGACCCATAAGCCGTGCCGTTGATTGTTTCGGAAAGCGTCAGTATTCCTGCTTGCACTTGCCGGACGTCACAACGAATGCCAGGGGTTATGGGTCCCCGCCTTCGCGGGGACGACGAAACATAACCTCCACCTCTGCCGCAGTCGGCATCGACGGCGCCGCGCCCATTCGCTGCACACAGATAGAGGCCGCAACGTTGGCGTATTCAAGCGCATCGCGGATGGATTTGCCTTTTGCAAGTTGCGCCGCGACCGCGCCGACAAAACAGTCGCCGGCCCCGGTAGTGTCGACGGCTGCGACGGCGCGACCGGGAATGGTCAAGGTGTCAGGACCCACCTGCGCTATCGCGCCGCGATTGCCGAGCGTCACGCAGACGATTTTATCCGGCTCCTTTGCAGTGAACGCGCGGCGTCAATCAATCGCGCATCACCGCTGACGCCATTGAGAGCCAGTTTGGTGAGAAAGCCGAGCTCGCTTTCGTTGAGGATGAGAATATCGGCCAGATCGAGCAAGTTGCTATCGACAGCGATGGCAGGCGCGGGATTGAGTATCGTCGTCGTCTCAGCCGCGCGGGCGCGCTTGAAAAATGCACCGATCGGGGGAGAGCGGAATTTCAAACTGGCTGACGGCCACGTCCCCTTTCGCCAGCAAGGGCTCAGTAACGTCGGCGGCACTCAGCAGTGCGTTGGCACCGGGAATGACGACGATGGTATTATCCGCATTGGCAACGGTGATGAGCGCCGTGCCGGTATGCGGTCCGGATGTCTCGCGCACGAAGGCGAGATCGAGGCCCTGCGCCGCCAGAAATTCCTTCAATTCGCGCACCGAACGCATCTTTCCCGATCCGCCCGATCAGCGTCGTAGGCGCGCCGAGCTTTGCTGCCGCCACCGCCTGATTGGCGCCCTTGCCGCCGGGAAAATACAGCACTTCGCGGCCGCTGACGGTCTCACCAATCCTCGGATGCCGGTCGGCCGTCGCCACCACATCCATATTGATGCTTCCGGCGACGAACACGCGGCCCATGACTAGTCCCGATCGAGCTTGACCCTAACGTCGAACTCCTTGCGGACGGCTGCGATGTCGGCAAGCGCCGGCAGTCCGGCTTCGTTGCCGAGCCGTTGAATCTTGAAGGCCGATGCAGCCCGCGCGAAATCGAAATGATGCTCCCATCCGCTGCTGGATTTTTTAGATACGAATAGACGTAAGCGCCGTGAAACACATCGCCTGCCCCATTGGTGTCCAGCACGCGCTCGTGAGCGAATCGAAAGCGCGGGTAGTGTGCGCACCGCACCGGACTCATCGTACCAGAGCAAGCCGCGCTCGCCTTGCGTGACCCCGCCGATCCGGCAACCTCGGCTTTTCAGATAGGCCAGCATAGCCTCCGGCGTCTTGTCCATCTGCTCGCAGAGACGTTCGGCGACAATGGCAACGTCGATGAATTCAAGCAACTCGTGCGTGTTGGTACGAAGCCCGCCGCCGTCGAGCGATGTCAGGATGCCGGCTTCGCGGCACATTTTTGCATAATAAATGGCAGCGTCCGGCTGGTGGCCATCGACATGCAGCGCGCGGCAACCCCCGAGATTCAGGATCGGAAAGGGATGGATGTGCTCGTCGTCACGGCAGCGCACGATCGCGCGTTTCCCGTCTTTCGGCATGATGAACGAGAGCGACGAAGTCTCGACCTTGCGGGGATGGACGGAGATACCGTACTTGGCGGTCATGTCCTGAAACATGCGGCCGAGCCAGTCATTGGCTTCCGTGGCCAGCAGATCCGGCACGATGCCCAGCTTCGCGCAGCAGAACGCGGCGGTGACGGCGTTGCCGCCGAACGAAACCGCATAGGCCGACGCCACATGCTTTTCGTCGCCGGTCGGCATATGGTCGGTGATGAAGGTGACGTCGATATAGGTTTGTCCGATAAAAAGAGCCTGCATTCGATATCCATGAGAAGTGACGCCCGGCGTTATAGCCTAGCACCTGTCCGCGAAGGATATCCGCCGAAAAATAGGCGGAGCCGGCCTTAGCTTCTCTCGGGCCGTCAGCGACCCTGCACTATGGCTTGGGCTGACTAATACTGCCGGTCGCCATTTCTGCATCGCAGGAAGCTTTGCCGCGGTGGTCGGCCTGACATTTATAGACGCTGCCGGTGAGGCGATCGACCAGCCACGCGCTTTCCTCGGTAGGGCTTTCGATCGCCATATAGCGGGTGCCGACGGCACTGAGCAGCGTCGATAGCAAGATCGATGCCGCAATTATCGCCGCGCCAACGAGCATGTAGGCCGAATGTCCATCGGACGGCTCCCTCGGAACCGGCCGGTCTCTCGAATACTCGGTTTGTCTTTTTGGTGACTGAAACACGTGCGGATTTTTTCGCTTTCGGTTATTTGCCAGTAATACGCACGCTCTTGGTCGATTGTTTGGCGGCGACTCTCGAAGGTGCCTTTTCTCTCGCTTTATTTTTGCGCAACGCCGTTTGCCGACCGCTGAAATTATTCGCAAGTCCATCCCGTATGGCTTGAGATAGTGCCAAGGCGGGACTACCACCGCTATCAAATATAAAAGGGAGGGTGCGATGACCGTCTATTCAGGTCCGGTGTTCGATATGGCGGTGAATCAGTTCGGCGTCATCGCCAACCACCTCTCGATTCCCATGGACGAGCGCGACCGCATCTTGATGCCGAAACGCGCAATCACCGTTTCATGCCCGATCCATCGCGACGACGGCTCGATCGCGGTCTTCGAAGGCTACCGCGTTCAGCATCATCTGACGCTCGGTCCCACCAAGGGCGGCACGCGCTTCGCGCCCAGCGTCGATATCGGCGAGGTCGCAGCGCTTGCGATCTGGATGAGCTGGAAGTGCGCGCTGGTCGGGCTGCCCTATGGCGGCGCCAAGGGTGGCATTTGCGTCGATCTGTCCACGATCTCGAAACGAGAGCTGGAAGCCCTTTCGCGGCGCTACATGCAGGAGATGATCCCGTTTGTCGGACCCCACACGGACGTGATGGCGCCGGATATGGGCACCAACGAACAGGTGATGGCGTGGTTCATGGACACTTATTCCATGTATCAGGGCCGCACTGTCACCGAGATCGTGACGGGAAAGCCGGTAGCCTCCGGCGGCACGCTGGGACGGCGCGAAGCCACGGGACGCGGCGTTGCGCATCTCGCCAAACGCGTATTGAACGAGCTTTCGATCGATCTGAACGGCGCCACTGCCGTCATTCAGGGCTTTGGCAATGTCGGCTCTTATGCCGCGCTGGGCTTGCAAAATTTCGGACTGAAGGTCATCGCGGTGAGCGATCACACCGGCGCGTTGCACGACAAAGGTGGCTTGGATATTCCGGGCTTGATGAAGCACACCGCCGAGCATGGCAGCCTTTCCGGCTATTCAAACCAGCTGCAATTCGATCCGGCGCAGATTCTCAACGCTTCCTTGCGACGTGCTGGCGCCCTGCGCGATGGAACGGGTGATCGATAAGCAGACCGCCGAAAAGCTTCAATGCCGGGTGCTGGCCGAAGGCGCCAATGGACCCACTACGCCGGATGCCGATCTGGTGCTGGAACAGCGTCAGGGTGAAGTGTTCCTGATCCCCGACATCCTCTGCAATTCCGGCGGCGTGGTCGTCAGCTATTTCGAATGGGTGCAGGATCTCCAGCAACTGTTCTGGGAGGAAGAGGAAGTGATGCGGCGGGAATATCAGATTCTCAATCGCGCCTTTGACCAGATGGTGCAGCGCTCGAAGACCGACGGCATTTCCCATCGCACCGCGGCGATGGCGATCGGCGTAGAGAAGGTCCGTGCGGCGAAGGCCACGCGGGGATTGTTTCCGTAAAGGGGATCACGCTGCACCCTCATAGGCCTTCTTCAGCGCGGCGATGTCGAACTTGACCATCTGCATCATCGCCTGCATTGCGCGTTGCGCGCCGGCGCGGTCTGAGCCGCCGAGATATTTCGGAAGCGCGTTCGGCACGATCTGCCAGGAAACGCCAAAACGATCTTTCAGCCAACCGCAGCGTTGCTCCGAGCCGCCTTTGGACAGCGCGTCCCACAGGCGATCGACCTCCGCCTGATCGTCGCAGCCGATCTTGAACGAGACGGCGTTGGTGAAATCGGATTTCCCGCCGTTGAGCGCCATGAACCGCTGCCCGGCCAGCGTGAACTCCGCCACCATCACCGAGCCTGCCTTGCCGGCCGGGCTGTCTACGTTATTTTTCTGCACGTGCTCGATGCGCGAATCCGGCAGCAGCGAGACGTAGAATTCGGCGGCTTCTCCAGCCTCGCTGTGGAACCACAGGCAGGGTGAAATCTTCGACATCGAGCGAACTCCTTTTCGCCAAGGACGCTGGGTCAGACCCCAATCCGACAAATCAGTACAATTCTTTTTTTGAGCAAAATTTCGCACCTGCAACCGATGCGGTATCGGCCCTGCCCTGCATCGTCAGGAACATTTCACTAGCCCAAGACTTGTCCCGCCGGACCAATCACCGCAACAGGAGACTTCCATGGGTAGCACCGCAGACAAGGCTTCCGGCACCGCCAATGAAGCCATCGGTAAGGCCAAACAGGGTATCGGCGAGGCCGTCGGATCAGACAAGCTGCAGGGCGAAGGCGCCGCGCAGGAAGCGAAGGGCCAGGGCCAGAAGGCCGTCGGCAACATCAAGGAAGGCGTCAAGGACGCGGTGAACAGCGTCGCCGGAGCCGTCAATCGGAAGCTCTGATCAATTCACCGATCGAAAACGAAAAGACCGGTCCGGTGGGCCGGTTTTTTTGTTCTTATTTGACTGTCAATATAACGGCGGGGTTTGCGCCACCTTGAGCGGTCCGAGAAATACCGCGCCATCGACAAAGCGCAGCGGAAACGCCCGCGCCTTTTTGCCTTCCAGCGTCGCTTCCTTGCCGAGCGCGTTGATGCCGAGTGCGACGCCGGCATTGGCGTTCTGACGCACGATCTTGCCGAGACCGGGGATTGCGCGGTCGAGCGCGCCGAACAGGTTGTTGACATCCTGGGTCTTTACGCCCGGCGCGATCCGGTCCAGCGTCTCCTGCGGCACGTTATCATCGATGAGTTTATCGATGCCGAGCGCCGGGATCAATTTTTCGATGCCGGCAACGGTCATTTGCAATTCGCCATCGAGGCGCCCGCCGGGGCTGAGACCGAGCGTACCTGAAGCAACCGCAATCGTCGTGCCCTGCACAACGCGCGACTGCACGATTTCGACATGGCCTCCCGCGGCCTGAAGCTCGCGAAACCGCTGCGGCCAGGGTTTTGGCGCAACATCTCTCAAGCCTGTCAACAGCGTCCGGATATCCGCATCGAACGGCTCGACAAGCAGCGGATGAACCTCGCGTACGCTAGCGCCAGCCACCTGAAGCACCGTTTCAACCAAGGGGAGATCCGGCGTTGAGCCCTCAGCAAAGCGCGTGTGCAATTCGATATGTTTGGCGCGCGCCAACGGTGTCTGTATCGCCCCGTTGACGCGATCGATCGCCGGATCGTCGAACACCAGCGACACGCGCTGCGGAATGGCGGGCAGGCCCGCTACGCTGCTGCGGGCTTTGCTCCAGTTGACGAGCATCGCGGGCTGCTCGCCGATACTGGAGATGGTGGCAGGAGCGGTGAATTCGGCGATCAGCAATTTCGGATCGTAGACCTGCGCCACAACAAGGATTTCACCGAGCCGCGCGGTAATCGGCGGCTGTGCAATGGTCTGTCCGGCGCTCTGCGATATCAAGGCGACGTTGACGCCGGTGCAGCGCACTTCCAGCCGGAACGGAAATCCGGCGATCGAGCGCCTGCCGCAATCATAAATCCGGCCGGCCTTGGCTTCCTGCGCGCGCCACGCGTCGGCAGTGTCATCGACTTTCGACGCCGCATAGAACCAGAACGCGCTCCATGCCACGGCGCCGACAACAAGCAGCGCCGGTATGAGAAAAAGGCGCCAGAGCGGTCGCGGCCGTGCAAGGACGATGTCGGACATGCCGTGACCATTGTCGGAAGATTTTGTCATTTGCACGGTGGCTTTCCGACAACGAAACAAGCTCCGGCTGGTATTTTATGAAATGCCGCTTCGCTTGAAAACGCGATTCTGGTAGCGGTGCGTGCGATGTCAGCGCAAATCCTGTCCGAAACCGAATTTTCCAGCGGCGATCTGTGGGTGTTCGGCTACGGCTCGCTGATGTGGCGGCCGGGCTTCGATTTCGTCGAGCAGTTACCGGCGCGGCTGATCGGCGAGCATCGTGCGCTCTGCGTCTATTCGTTTGTGCACCGGGGTACGCCTGAAAAGCCTGGTCTCGTGCTCGGTCTCGATCGCGGCGGCGCATGCCGGGGGGTCGCATTCCGCGTAGCGGAAAAGCACCGCGCCTCCACGGTGGCGTATCTGCGCGAGCGCGAGCAGGTCACCAGCGTCTATCGCGAAGTGATGCGGTCGGTATGGCTTGAAAACGACGCGCGCCAGCGTGTCAGCGCCCTGGTCTACGTCGTCGACCGCGGTCACGTGCAGTATGCCGGCCGGCTTTCAATGGCAGAGCAGCTGCGCCACGTGCGGCAGGGCCATGGCCAATCGGGTCCAAACCACGAATATGTGCTGGCGACCGTGAAGGCTATCGAGGCGCAGGGTTTTTGCGACCCACAATTGCATCAGCTGGCGGCGATGCTGCACGGGTGATGCGCGATCTTCTTACGACACTAACTTTCGGCCTTCGTGGGCACACGGCCGAACAACTGCGCCTGTTCCTGCCGCGCCACCTTGACCAGCCGATCGGTGGCCTCTTCAATCGCGCCGCTGACGCGTGCGATGAATTCATTACGCTTCAGCCCTGCTGGCAGCGGATCGAGAAACTCCAGCACCAGCGTGCCCGGATAGCGCATGAAAGTCCGCCGCGGCCAGAACAGCCCGGAATTGAGCGCCACCGGCAGACAGGTCACACCGCTATTGACGTAAATCTGGGCGACGCCGGGCTTGTAGTCAGGCGCGGCATCCACCGCCATGCGCGTGCCTTCAGGAAAAATGATCAGCTGCCTGCCGTGCCGTACTTCTTCGCCGGCGCGGCGCGCCATTTTCAGTAGCGCGCGACCACCGGCGCTCCGGTCAATGCCGATCATCCCGCACTTGACCAGGTACCAGCCGAAAAGCGGAATCCATTTCAGCTCGCGCTTCAGAATGAAAAGCGGCTGATCGAAAAACTGCAGGAGCGCGAAGGTTTCCCACATCGACTGGTGCTTCGATGCGACGATCAGCGGCCCCGGCGGAATCTTTTCAAGGCCGCGATACTCGACCGTGATATTGCAAACCACCCGCATCAACCAGATGCTGCTGCGCGCCCATAACCTGGCGATATGCATGATCGCCGCGCGCGGCATCGCATAGGTGGGTATGCCGACAATGACCCAAAATGCCAACAGCAGATAGAACAGCACGTTGTAGATCAGCGAGCGCACAAAAATCGAAGTCATCGAAAAATTCGATCCATTAGCCAATGTATTTCTGAGTATCCTAGTCGCGAGCGGTTTTGAACCACCAGACCAGCGCCGTCGGCGGCTTGCGCGCCACCGGCCCGGTCGGTTGATCGGCAGCCTCGGTCGTCAAATCAAGACCGGCATCCGCCAGGCGCACCCGCATTTCCGCCGCAACATATTTTACGTATTCCGACAACACCAGCCGCAAGGTCGTCGTGCTGGCCCACCATGGCTCTTCGCGCCATTTTTCGCCCACCACCGCAAACGGAACGAGTTCGATATCCGGCATCGCATGCGACAGTTCGACGATGGCTCGGGGCATATGGTAGTTCGATGTCACCACGATCAACGACTTGAAACCGCGATCGCGCGCCCATCGGCGGGTTTCCGCCGCATTGCTGCGGGTGTTGATCGCGGAATGGTCGAGGTCGATGCAACAGCCGAACCATGACTGACTGTCTGGCAGCGATCGCGAAATATCGCTGACGCCATTGGTGGGATGAACGCCGGAGATCAACAGCCGCTTGCCGTAACCGCCAGCCAGCAGCTCGATCGCATCCGAAACGCGGGAGGATCCTCCGGTGAGCACGACAATGCCGTCGGCCTTGCTGGCGGGCTGCGTCTCGGCGCCACGCAACTGCACCATGAAGCCGATGAATCCGATCGTCACGATTGCGAAACCGCTCGCAAGCACCGTAGCGATGGCGCCCCTCAACCATCGCCGCCGGGGCGCGCGCGAGGTTTCCACCGGATGCTGGCTCGTCCTCGAATCCATATGCGCTGACGTGCCGCTCCCTTTGGAATCCCGTTCGTGAACCGCTGTAACGCCACTTTAGGCGATGTGGAGTCCGGCCGCTATCCTTTCCCTAGTCGATATCATTTAGCGTCGCGAACAGCGTTCGCCGCGACGCCCAGGCCGTGATGCCGGCGATCAGCACGGCCTGAACTGCCAGCGCCAGGTAGCCCGATGGACGCAGCGAGAAGGTGCCCAGCAGCGCCGCGAATTGGTCGCCTACAGGCGTACCGGAAAACCAGCGGGCAATCGATTCGGAAAACCCGAAAACGAGCATCGCGATGCCCCCGCCGATCGCGCCGCCCTGCAGGCCGAGCCGCAAAAAATGCCGCAGGAAACGATTGGCTATATAGCGGTCGCCCGCGCCGACAAAGTGCAGCACCTCGACGATCGGGCGGTTTGCCGCCATCGCGCCGCGCGTCGCAAACGATACCGAGATGATGGTGGCTATGATCACCAATAGAAGAATGCCGACGCCGGCGAATACCGTCGCGCCCGTCATCGAGCGCATCCGCTCGATCCACGCGCGGTGGTCGTCGACGCTGGCGGATGGCGCGGCCTGCGTGACCTTCGCACGCAGCGCCGCGAGATCAAGTACCGCGCCGGGAGATACCCGCCCGATGATCACGCGCGGCACTGGCAGTTCTTGAAGCGACAGGCCGCTGCCTAGCCACGGCTCAAGCAGCTTGGCGGATTCTTCCTTGGTGAAAGGCCGGATTTCGACGATGCCGGATTGCGTGCGCATCGCTTCCGCCACGGCGATTGCATCCCGATCGATGTCGCGGCCCGCGGCGGGACGCACTTGAACGGTGATTTCGCTCGAGACTTCCGATTGCCATTCCGCCGCCGACGCGCTTACCAGCAGCACCGCGCCCGTCGTGATCGATGCAAGAAATGTCATGATGGCGACTACCGCCACCAACGCGCGTCCTGCAATCGAAGCGCGTGGCACGATCGGCGACAGATTGCGCGCCTTCGCCGGCACCTGCGGACGCTCCTGTCCGAGATCCATCAAAGCATCGCGCTGGCTGCGATCCTTAGCCATCAATTTGCCTAATCATAGAAATGCAGCCGTCCTTGATGCAGCACCATTCGCCGCGCGTCGTACTGATCCATCAGCGTGATGTCATGGGTTGCGATGATCACCGCGGTGCCGGACTTGTTCAGTTCGATGAACAGCCGCAACAGCCGGCGCCCGAGCGTCGGATCGACGTTGCCGGTGGGCTCATCGGCCAGCAGCAATTGAGGCCTTGATATCACGGCGCGGGCAATCGCCGCGCGCTGCTTTTCACCGCCGGACAGGATCGGCGGCAGCGCGTCCATCCGCTCGCCAAGGCCGACCCATTTCAGGAGGTCGATTACCTCCTTGCGGTAGCTCGATTTCATCGCGGCCGATCACCCGAAATGGCAGCGCGACATTTTCGTACGTCGTCATGTGATCGAGCAGCCGGAAATCCTGCAAGACGATGCCGATGCGCTTCCGCAGATCGGCGACCGCGTCCTTGCCCAGCAGCGAAACGTCGCTACCGAATAGGTTGACCAGCCCTCTCGTCGGCCGCATCGACAAGAATAGCAGCCGCAGCAGCGATGTCTTGCCGGCGCCGGAGGGACCTGTGAGGAACTGAAAAGAATGAGCGGGAATTTCGAAACTAAGGTCGCGCAAAATCTCCGGGCCAAGCCCGTAACGCAAGCCGACGTTTTCGAACCGAACCAAGCTCAGCTCCGTTCGATGCCGCGCACGGCGGATGACCCGAAACCGTGCCTGAAAGCCTCAATCCGGCCGCCGCGGCAGTCCCCACGGACCGGTTGTGCGTCGATTATGGTTTCCGATTCGTTAACGGTCGGCCCGTAGATTTTGGTCACATTCACAGGGGCGATTCTCATGCACATCATCTGCCCGCATTGTACGACATTCTACGGCATCGATTCGTCGGCGCTCGGCAAGGAAGGCCGGACGGTCCGCTGCTCCCGCTGCAAAGAGGTCTGGCTGGCGCGTTCCGACGACATGGCTTGGTCGGAACATGCCTTGATGCCGATGACGACATTGGCCGGAACGGCTGCGGGAACTAACATGGCGGCGGCCGAGCTGGCAGCTTCCGAACACCGGGACGAAGAAATGCCCGTGGTGGAAAGCCCTTCGATTACAGGCGATTGGGTCGCCTCCAAAGACAACAAGGACTCCTGGCAGAATGGGGACAATGGTTTGCCCTTGATGGCGCTGGATGACGCGGCGCAGGACGCGGAGACCATTCCCTCGAAGCGTGCCCCTCGGCTGCGGCGTCTCAAACCGGCATTTTCACTTCCAAGTCCGCGCCGGTTGCTCGCAAACCTGCCCGCCGCGTGCGTCGGCATGGGCGCCTTGGTGCTGGCATTGATGATTGGGCGCGTCGAGGTGGTCCGGCTGCTGCCGCAAACCGCGGCCTTCTACAAAATGGTCGGGCTCAACGTGAATTTGCGCGGACTTAGCTTCAAGGATGTGAAGATCGCGACCGAAACCGTCGAAGGCAAGCCGGTGCTGGTGATCGAAGGCATGATCGTCGACGAGGCGGGCAAACCGGTTGCCCTGCCGCGGCTGCGGTTCAGCGTGCGTGATCTGCAGGGCGCTGAGATTTACGCCTGGAACGCGGTGCTTGAGCAGTCCACCTTAAATCCCGGCGAAACGGCATGGTTCCGATCGCGGCTCGCGTCGCCTCCGGCGGACGGTCGCAACATCGACGTTCGTTTTTTCAACAAGCGAGACGCCGCCGCCGCGGGCGGAGCATGAGCATGTTCGGGAACGTGTCCCTTCGTTCTCGACAATCGGCTCTTTGATGCCCCGCGTGCTGATCGCTGACGACGAGGAGTCGATGCGTTCGCTGGTGGCGCGAGCGCTGGCGATGGACGGCCACGAGACGGTCACGGCCGAAGACGGCGCCGAGGCCCTGGAGATTTTGGTCCGCGACCACGGCGAATTCGACCTCCTGCTCACCGATATAAAAATGCCTATCATGGACGGCATCGCGCTGGCGCTGGCGGCGACCCGCGATTTTCCTGATCTGAAGATCCTGCTGATGACGGGATTTGCCGATCAGCGCGAACGCGCCTCCGGCCTTAACGCGATCGTCCATGACGTCGTCACCAAGCCGTTCTCGGTGGCGGATATCCGGACGGCGGCTGCCGATGCGCTGGCGGGACGAAAGCGCCGCGAGTAGGGATTAGTCCAGCAATTTCGTTTCGCAGACTTGGCAGTTGCTGGAACTTTCCTGCTACGCTAGCATTGTTCCGGGACAATAATATTCCACTCGGAGAGCCAAAACGATGATCAAGTCAGTTGCCACCGGCCTTTGCATTCTCGCGGTCAGCGGAACGCTCGCATTTGCTCAATCCAGCACGGCGCCCACCAGCACCGGCCCCATCGCGCAGAACACCCACAGCAGCGCGATGAACGCCAACGCCAAGATGATGATGAGCAAGAAAATGATGATGATGAAGAAGAAGCGGATGATGATGATGAAAAAGAAGAAGATGATGATGATGAAGAAAAAGGGCATGATGTAAGCCGCTTCTTCGAACATTCGTGGGTACAAGAGCTGCGTTACCTTTTGGTAATGCAGCTCTTTTTTTGAAACATCGGACGTTGCGCCATCGTATTAATGACGACGGCGGCCCGCTTCTGTTGTCCCACGGTCACTGCCGTTAGCGGTCCCGATTGCCCAACGATCGGGGCCGCTTCATCGCCTCCGGCGACTTCCGGCTCGAACTCAAGAATTTACGTCGCAACCCCTTCATCGCTCGCGAGCAACCCCTTCACCGCCATCGCCCAGCCCTGCAGCTTGCGCGCCCGCGTGGCCGCGCTCATCGCGGGCTGGAAGCGACGTTCGAGCCGCCAGCTATCGGCGAATTTTGCGGGCTCCGGGTAAACACCCGCGCCTAGGCCCGCGAGATAGGCAGCGCCCAGCGCCGTGGTCTCCTGAATCGCGGGACGATCCACCGGCGCATCCAAGAGATCGGCAAGGCGCTGCATGGTCCAGTCCGACGCGGTCATGCCACCATCGACGCGCAGCACGGTCCTGGCGTCGGCGGCGTCGGGCCAGTCGGCGCGCATCGCCGCATAGAGATCGCAGGTCTGGTAGCAGACGCTCTCTAGCGCAGCATGTGCGAGTTCGGTAGGACCGGTGTTGCGCGTCAGCCCGAACAACGCGCCGCGCACCCGCGGATTCCAGTAGGGCGCGCCGAGGCCGACGAAGGCCGGGACCAGATACACCGACTGCGCCGGATCGGACTTGTCCGCGAGCGGCCCGGTTTCGCTCGCCTGCTTGATGATTCCGAGACCGTCGCGCAGCCACTGCACCGCAGAACCAGCAACGAAGATCGAGCCCTCGAGCGCGTAGGTGCGCTTTCCGCCAAGCTGATAGGCGATGGTGGTCAGCAACTTGCTTTTCGAGACGACCGGCGTCGCGCCGGTGTTGAGCAGCGCAAAGCATCCGGTGCCGTAAGTCGACTTAATCATGCCCGGCGTGAAACAGGCCTGGCCGATGGTGGCCGCCTGCTGATCGCCGGCAATGCCGCGGATCGCGATCGCGCCGTCGAGCAAATCCGGCTCGGTGTCGCCGAAATGCGCGGAGGAATCACGTACCTCCGGCAGCATCGAGCGCGGCACCCGCAGGATTTTCAGAAGCTCATCATCCCACTGCCCGGCATGGATATTGAATAGCAGCGTGCGTGAGGCGTTGGTGGCGTCCGTGGCGTGGACTTTGCCGCCGGTCAGCCGCCACAACAGATAGCAATCGACAGTGCCGAACATCAGTTCGCCGCGCTCGGCGCGTTGGCGCGCACCCGGCACATGATCGAGCATCCAGGCCACTTTCGTGCCGGAAAAATATGGGTCGATGATGAGGCCGGTCTTCGTCGAGATTGCAGGCTCATGGCCCTCGGCCTTCAGCCCGGAGCAGATGTCGGCGGTGCGGCGGTCCTGCCAGACGATAGCGCGGTGGATCGCCCGGCCGGTCAGGCGATCCCACACCAGGGTGGTCTCGCGCTGGTTGGTGATACCGATGGCGGCGATGTCCTTGGCGGCAAGGCCAGCCTTGTTCAGCGCCTCGCGGCAGGTGGCGATGGTGGAGGTCCAGATGTCCTCGGGCTCATGCTCGACCCAGCCCGACGCCGGAAAATGCTGCGGGAATTCCTGCTGCGCCTGCGCTGCGATCGAAATGTCCTGCGAAGCGTCCTGGCGAAACACGATCGCGCGCGACGATGTGGTGCCCTGATCGATCGCGAGGACGTGGGTAGGCATGAAGTTTCTCCCATTTGTTGCGCGCTGCCCGGATTGAGGGAGGAAGGGTGCCTGAGATGCGAAGCATCCGCTCACTAGGGGGATGGGAGGGGTACGGCTCGTGATAGGAGGAGATTCCCTCACCCGGCTCGCATCCATGGATGCTAGCCACCCTCTCCCTCACGCGGGAGAGGGAAAACAAGAGGGCACCGCGGCTAAGCTCACGTTTACACCGACGCCGTGGTGACACCGCCATCGATCACGATGGTTTGCCCCGTCATGAAGCTCGATGCATCCGAGCCGAGATAGGCCACCGCACCGGCAATCTCGTCGGGCTCGCCGATGCGCCTTAGAGGGGTGGTCGCACAACGCCGCTTCAGGCGCTCCTCATTTTCCCATAATGCGCGGGCGAAATCGGTTTTGACGAGGCCCGGCGCAATGCAATTGACCCGCACGCCCATGGGGCCCCATTCGCCCGCGAGGCTGCGGCACAGCGCGAAATCCGCGGCCTTGGAAATTCCGTAGGCGCCGATCACCGTCGAACCACGGAGCCCGCCTATCGAGGAAATGATCACTACCGAACCGTTGCCGCGTTCGGCCATCTGCGGGATCGCCAGCGCGCACAACCAGATGTTGCTCTTGACGTTCGAGCCCATGATCTTGTCGAAGGCTTCATCCGTGATGTCGAGCAGCGGGCCGTAATACGGATTCACCGCGGCGTTGCAGACGAGAATATCGATCTTGCCATAATGCTGCGTGGCGCCGGATATCAGCGCCTCGACTTCGGCGCGCCGCGCGATGTTGCAGGCGATGACGTGCGCGTCACCGCCATCCTTGCGGATACCGCTAGCTACTTCCTCGCAGGCATCGGCCTTGCGGCTGGAGATCACGACTTTCGCACCAAGCTTCGCGAGCAATTCAGCCGACGAGCGGCCGATGCCGCGGCTTGAGCCGGTGATGACGGCGACTTTGCCGGTAAGATCGAAGGGATTGGATTTCATGGTACTCTTCCGTCATTCCGGGATGCGCCTCTTGGCGCAGGCCTCAGACGCGCAATTGCGCGTCGGGGACCATACGCCCTGTCGTGGTTATGGATTCCGACCTCATGCTTCGCATGCCCCGGAATGAGGTAACTACACCAGCCCGCCAGCCTCTGTAACGCGGCGCAGATGATAGTCCGTGTCGCCGAAGGTGTTTTCGATCATGGTGAGCCGCTTGAAGTAGTGGCCGATCTTGGCCTCCATCGTCATGCCGATGCCGCCGTGCAGCTGGATGGCGTTCTGGCCGACAAACTTCAGCGATTTGCCGATCTGCACTTTCGCCGCCGCCACCGCATTGGCGCGCTCCTTGGGGTCGTCGAAATCGGACGCCATGGTGGCGAACATCGCCATGCTGCGCGCCTGTTCGACCGCGACGAACATATCGGCGGCGCGATGCTGCAGCACCTGGAACGAGCCGATTGGCACGCCGAACTGCGTGCGCGTCTTGAGATATTCCACCGTGGATTTCAGCAACTCGTCCATCGCTCCTACGGCTTCGGCACACAGCGCGATGCGGGCGTCGTCGACCACGCGCTCGATCAGCGGCAGGCCATTTTCGGGATCGCCGAGCGCGGAGTCCGCGCCGACCTCGACGCCAGTGAATGTGATGTCGGCGGCGTGCAGACCGTCCTGCGTCGGGTAACCCTTTTTCGACACGCCCTTGGCATCGCCGGACACCAGAAACACCCCAATGCCGTCACGGTCGCGCTGTCCGCCCTTGGTGCGCGCGGTGACAACCAGCGTGTCCGCAGCCTCGCCGTTGAGCACGACGAATTTCTCGCCATCAATGACCCAGCCGTCGCCCTTCTTCTTGGCCGACGTCGACACATCGGAAAGGTCGTAGCGCGAATTCTTCTCGAGCTGAGCAAACGCGAAAGTCTTGCTGCCGTCGATGATCCCCGCCAGATGCGCTTCTTTTTGCGTGGCCGAACCGCCGCGGCGCAGGAAGCCGCCGCCGAGCACCACGGTCGCCAGATAAGGCTCCAGCAGGAGCGCCTTGCCGAGCGCCTCCATCACGATCATGGTTTCGATCGCGCCTGCGCCGAAGCCGCCATCCTCCTCCGAGAACGGCAGCCCGAGCAGGCCCTGCTCGGCGAGCTTGTTCCAGACGCTTTTGCTCCAGCCGCCCTTCTCCGCGCCGTATTTCTTGCGCTGGTCGAAATCGTAGGAGTTATTTAGGAGGCCATCGACGCTCTCCTTGAGGAGGCGCTGCTCGTCGGACAGGTCAAAATCCATTTTCTTGCTTCCTCACAGACAAATTCAAGTTCGTCATTCCGGGGCGTGCGGAGCACGAGCCCGGAATCCCATTACCGCCGCCGGGAGTATGGATTCCGGCCTGCGCCAAGAGACGCATCCCGGAACGACGGTAGTGTTACAACCCCAGCACCGCCTTGGTGATGATGTTGCGCTGGATCTCGTTGGAGCCGCCGTAGATCGAGACCTTGCGGTTGTTGAAATAGCTCGGCGCGATCTGCGCGGTCCAGTCCATCGCCTCGTTGCTGCCGTCGTCGCCATGCTCATCGAAGGGCGCGGCGAACGGGCCGATCACTTCCATCAGCAATTCGGTGGTAGCCTGCTGGATTTCCGAGCCCTTGATCTTGAGCACCGACGACGCCGGATTGGGTTTGCCCTTGCCGTGCTTGTTCTCGTCGGCGACGACGCGAAGCTGCGTCAGTTCCAGCGCCTTCAGTTCGATCTCTACTTCGGCAAGCTTCTCGCGGAATTTTTGGTCCTCGAGCACCGGCTTGCCGCCGGACTCGACCTTGCCCGCAAGATCCTTGATGCGGCGAATGCGTTCCTTGGAAACGCCGACGCGCGCGATCCCGGTGCGCTCATTGCCGAGCAGGAATTTCGCATAGTCCCAGCCCTTGTTCTCTTCGCCAACGAGATTCTCGTAAGGCACCTCGACGTCATCGAAGAACACTTCGTTGACCTCGCGGCCGCCGTCGATGGTGACGATCGGGCGCACCGTGATGCCCTTGGTCTTCATGTCCACGAGGATGAAGGAAATGCCGGATTGCTTCTTCGCCGAGGGATCGGTGCGGCACAAGCAGAAGATCCAGTCGGCATATTGCGCCAGCGTGGTCCAGGTCTTCTGGCCGTTGATGATCCACTTGTTGCCCTTGCGCTCGGCCTTGGTCTTGAGCGAGGCGAGATCCGAACCCGAGCCGGGCTCCGAAAACCCCTGGCACCAGAAGTCCTCGACGCTGGCGATGCGCGGCAGGAAGCGTTTCTTCTGCGCCTCGCTGCCGAAGGTGTAGATCACCGGCCCCACCATGCTGACGCCGAACGCGAGCGGCGCCGGCGCGGGCGCCATCTGCAGCTCTTCGTTGAAGATGTAATGCTGCACCGAGGTCCAGCCGGTACCGCCATATTCCTTTGGCCAGTGTGACACGCCCCAGCCCTTCTTGTTGAGAATGCGCCACCAGTCGACCATCTCCTCCTTGCTGAGATGACGGCCTTCCGCCATCTTCTGCCGCGTCGATGGCGGCACGTTCTCCTTGAAGAAGGTCCGCACTTCCTCGCGAAACGCCACTTCTTCCTTGCTGAAGCTGAGATCCATGGTTGGGCTCCTGTGAGCTGAGGTTTGATCCGTCACCCTGAGGTGCGCGCTTTCTTGCGCGCCTCGAAGGGTGACGGATTCATTACTACTATAGCGCCGTCGTCCTTCGAGGCTCGCCATGAAGAATGGCTCGCAACTCAGGATGCCGGCGTCGTTTGACTAATGCACGATCTCGAATAAACCCGCCGAGCCCATGCCGCCACCGACGCACATCGTCACGACGGCATACTTCGCCTTGCGGCGGCGGCCTTCGATCAGCGCATGGCCCGTGAGCCGTGCGCCGGACATGCCATAGGGATGCCCGACCGAAATGGCGCCGCCGTTGACATTGAGTTTTTCCGGATCAATTCCCAATTTGTCGCGGCAATACAGCACCTGCACCGCGAAGGCTTCGTTCAATTCCCACAGATCGATGTCCTCGACCTTGAGGCCATGACGCTTCAACAGCCTCGGCACCGCGAACACGGGGCCGATGCCCATTTCATCCGGTTCGCACCCGGCGGAAACGAAGCCGCGGAAGACGCCGAGCGGCTTCAGGCCTTTCTGAGAAGCGAGCTTGTCGCTCATGATCACGGTGGCGCTGGCGCCGTCGGATAGCTGGCTCGCATTGCCCGCGGTGATGGTGAAGCCTTCGCCGCGCACGGCTTTCAGGCCCGCAAGACCTTCGGCGGTGGTTTCCGGGCGCGGACCCTCATCCTTGGACAGCGTGATGTCCTTCATCGTGACCTCGCCGGTGGCTTTGTCGGCGACGCCCATCTTGGTGCTGATTGGAGCAAGCTCGTCGTTGAACTTGCCGCCCTGCTGCGCCGACGCGGTGCGGCGCTGGCTTTCCAGCGAATACTCGTCCTGGCGTTCGCGCGAAATGCCGTAACGCTTCGCCACCGTCTCGGCGGTGTCGAGCATCGCCATGTAGACGTCCTTCTTGATCGCCACCAGTTCAGGATCGACCGCGTGGAATTTGTTGGCGTGATCGTTCTGCACCAGACTGATCAACTCGCCGCCGCCGCCGACCGCGACCTCGACGCCGTCGAACATCACCGAGCGCGCCGCGAGCGCAATCGCTTGCAAGCCTGACGCGCATTGGCGGTCGATCGTGGTGCCGCCGGCCGTCACCGGAATGCCCGCACGCAAGAGCGCCTTGCGCGCGATGTTGCCGCCGGTGGCACCCTGCTGCATGGCGACGCCCATCACGACGTCCTCGATTTCCTTGGGATCAAGCTTGGCGCGCTTGACGGCTTCGCCGATGGCATGGCCGAGCAGTGTCGCGCCCTCGGTGGCATTGAGCGCGCCGCGATAGGCCTTGCCGATCGGGGTGCGCGCGGTGGAAACGATAACGGCTTCGGTCATGAACGACCTCCTGTTGCGAGTTGTTGTTTTGGTTCTTGCGAGGGTTGTTGATTGCGCAATTCGTGGCGCGACAATTTGCCTACCGACGTGCGCGGCAGTTCGTCGACGAAATCGAGCGCGGCCGGCAGTTCATGCTTACCGAGCTTGCCTGTAAGAAAGGTGCGCAAGTCTTCCAGCGAAAACGGCATTGCGTTGGCGCGGAGCTTGATGAAAGCCTTGGCCGCCTCGCCGCGATAATCGTCGGGAATGCCGATCACGATCACTTCCTGCACCGCGGTATGTTCATAGATCGCCTGCTCGATCATCTGCGGATAGACGTTGAAGCCGCCGGAGATGATCATGTCCTTCTTGCGGTCCACGAGATAAAAATAGCCATCCGGGTCCATGTAACCGATGTCGCCGGTGAGAAAGCGGTCGCCGACGAACACGTCAGTGGTTTCCTTCGCCCTGTTCCAGTAGCCTCTCGTGACGTTCGGCCCGCGAATGCGGATTTCCCCGACCTCGCCCGGCGCAAGCGTCTTCTTCGGATCGTCGAGCGAGACGACGTCCATCTCGATGCTTGGCAGCATCAGTCCGATCGAGCCCGGCTTCTCCGGACCTTCCGGCGGATGGCCGGTGCCGGGCGAGCAGGTCTCGGTCATGCCCCAACCGCTCTTCAATTTCAGATTGGTCTTGCGCTCGAAGATTTTCGCGACCTCGACAGGCAGCGGCGCGCCGCCCGATCCGGCGACAACCAGCGACGACAGATCGCGGCTCTCAAGCGTCGGATCGTTGGCGAGTGCGATCCACATCGTCGGCACGCCCGGGAATACCGTGGCGCGCTTGATCTCGATATCGCGCAGCACCGAGGCGACATCGAAGCGCTGATGCAACGAGATCAGATCGCCGTTGCGCAGACACCGCAGCAGGATCACCGTCAGCGCGTAGATGTGAAACAGCGGCAGCACGCAGATCACACGCTCGATGGTGTTGCGCTCGGCGCGCGCCTTGGCGCCCCACACATCGTAGATCGAGACCGACGAGGTCAAGTTGCCGTGGCTCAGCATCGCGCCCTTGGGCAAACCGGTGGTGCCGCCGGTATATTGCAGCAGCGCCACGTCATCGGCCGAAATAGCGGGCCATTGTGCCGGCGTCGTCGCGCCTTGCGTGAAGTTCTTGAACGTGACGATCGCCGGATTGTCCGGCAACGGCGTGTGCGGATTGCCAACCGCGCCCCAATGATCGTCGTCGCAGACGATCAAGCGATCTAGCAGGCCCTTGTCGAGAAATTTCAGCGCCATCGGCATCAGCGCGGCGAGGTTGCTGGTGAGCAGAATGCGCGCGCCACTGTCGCGCAATTTGTGCGACAGCGCGATCTCGCCATCGAGCGGGCTCAGGTGCACGACGCGCGCGCCGGCTTTCAGCGCGCCAAAGAAATTCACCGGATGATCCGGCGAATTGCCGAGAAATAATGCGACCGAAGTGCCTTTGCCGTAGCCGGCGCGCAGGAACGCGGCGGCGGCGACATCCACCATCGCCTGCAGTTGCGCGTAGCTGATGGGCTTATCGCGAAATTCAATCGCCGGCCGCGAACCGTAATCCGCCGCCGCCTGCGCCATCAGATCGGGCAGCGTGCCGCGCGCGATGTCGGCGCCCCAGCGCACGCCTTCCGGATAGAACTGTTCGCCGGGGTGAGTCATCGGCGTTACGCCGCGGCTTTCTTCTCTGACGCCAGCGACGCGAACGTCTTGCCTTCGGCCGCGAGGCGCTTCAGCAGCGGCGCGGGCTCAAGGCTGGGGTCGTTGGTCTCCTTTGCGTAATACGACAACCGGTCCGCGATGTGCTTGAGGCCGACCTGATCGGCGTAGAACATCGGACCGCCGCGGTAGATCGGCCAGCCGTAGCCGTAGAGCCAGATCACGTCGATGTCGCTTGGGCGGGCAGCGACCTTCTCTTCAAGAATGCGGGCGCCTTCGTTGATCATCGGATACATCATGCGTTCGAGGATTTCGTCGTCGCTGACGGTACGGCGCTTCTTGCCCATCTTCGACAACGTCTCGTCGATCAGCTTCTCGACTTCGGGATCGGGCATCGGCGCGCGCGAGCCGGCTTCGTATTTGTAATAGCCCTTGCCGGTCTTCTGTCCGAAGCGGCCGGCTTCGCACAGCGCGTCGGCGATTTCGGATTTGATGCCGCGATCCTTGCGTGAGCGCCAGCCGATATCGAGGCCGGCGAGATCGCCCATCGCGAACGGCCCCATCGGCATGCCGAACTTGGTCACGACGGCATCGACCTGCTGCGGCAGCGCGCCCTCGAACAGCAGCTTCTCGGCCTGCTTGCCGCGCTGCGCCAGCATGCGGTTGCCTACGAAGCCGTCGCAAACGCCGACCACCGCCGGCACCTTGGCGATGCGTCGGGCCACCGCAACCGCCGTCATCAACGCGTCCGGCGCGGTTTTCTCCGCGCGCACGATCTCGCACAGCTTCATCACATTGGCCGGCGAGAAGAAATGCATTCCCAGCACGTCCTGCGGCCGTTTTGTCACCGCGGCGATTTCGTCGATATTGAGATAAGAGGTGTTGCTGGCGAGCACCGCGCCGGGCTTGGCGTGCTGATCGATCGCGGTGAAAACGTCCTTCTTGATCGCCATGGTCTCGAATACCGCCTCGATGATAAGGTCGGCGTCTTTGACGTTCTCCAGGCCGACCTTACCCGTGATCAGCCCCATGCGCTTGGCCGGCGCGTCGGCAGGGATGCCGCCGCGCGCGGCGGTGTTCTCATAATTCTTCTGCATCACGCCCATGCCACGCTTGAGCTGATCCTCGCCGGTTTCGATCAGCGTCACCGGAATACCGGCATTGGCGAACGACATCGCGATGCCGCCGCCCATGGTGCCGGCGCCGATGATGGCCACGCGCTCGACGTTGCGCGGCTTGGTGCCTTCCGGAACGCCGGCGACCTTGGCGGCTTCGCGCTCGGAGAAGAATGCATAGCGCTGCGCCCTGGACTGATCTCCGGCGACAAGCCGCATGAAACTCTCGCGCTCCTTCTTCAGCGCCTCGTCGAACGGCGTATCGAGCGTCCAGCTTACCGCCTCGGCGCAGGCCAGCGGTGCGTCCATGCCGCGATTCTTCTTGTTTGCCGCAGCGGCTGCATTGGTAAAGATCGAACGATCGGCCTTTGCCGCCGCAAGCTTGGAGTCGTCATCGCGCAGTTTGCGCATCGGACGCTTTTCAGCGACGACCTTTTTCGCAAACGCGATGCCGCCCTCGACACGGTCCTCGACGATCTCCTCGATCAGCCCGTTTTTCAGTGCTTCCGGTGCGCCGATCGGATCGCCCGTGACGATCATTTTCACGCCGAGTTCGGGGCCTACCGCACGCGGCAGGCGCTGCGTACCACCCGCACCGGGCAGCAGGCCGAGCTTCACTTCAGGCAGACCGAGCCTTGCATCCTTGACTGCAACCCGGAAATGACAGCCGAGCGCCGTCTCGAGGCCGCCGCCCAATGCTGTGCCGTGAATAGCGGCGATGACCGGCTTGCCGCAGTCTTCGATGGTCTTGATCACCTCGTTCAGGCCGGGCGGCTGCGGCGGCTTGCCGAATTCTGTGATATCGGCGCCGGCGATGAAAGTGCGGCCCGCACAAGTCAGAACTATCGCCTTTACTGTCGGATCGGCCGCGGCGCCCTTGATCTGTTCGGCGATACCGCGACGAACTGCCGCGCTCAACGCGTTGACCGGGGGGCTATCAACGGTGACGACGCCGATTTCACCATGGCGCTCGAATTTTACGACTTCGCTCACGCTACTCTCCCTGATCTTATTTTTGTTAATTTCGCACTGCGAAATTTAATTCCACATCTTGACAGTGAGGGTTATTTTGAAGCACGTCCGTTGTCAACGCGCGACACAATAACGGCAGGGAATGAAACGACCAGCCAAAAAAAGGGCGACCGATCGCAGCTTTGTCGTGGCGCTTTCCCGCGGTCTCGATGTGCTACGGGCATTCCAACCTAACGACGGGCTTCTTGGCAATCAGGAGATTGCGGCCCGCACAAAATTACCGAAGCCGACGATATCGCGGCTCACTTATACCCTTACCAAACTCGGCTACCTTACACCCGTTCCGCGGTTCGAAAAGTATCAACTCGCGCCGTCGGCCATGGCGCTGGGTTACGCCGCGCTTGCAAATCTCGGCGTGCGGCATCTGTCGGAACCGTTCCGCGAGGAAGTTATGCGAGAGACCGGCGGCGCCGTCGCCGTCGGCGGTCGTGATCGCCTCAGCATGATTTACTTTGGCCAGAGCCGGAACGGACTTACGCTCGGCGTTCAACTCGATGTCGGTTCGCGCATTCCCATTGCAACGACCGCAATGGGACGCGCCTATATCTGGGCGTTGCCGGACGAAGAACGGGCCGCGTTGCTGCGTGAGATGCGCGAGCATTACGGCAACCGCTGGACGCGCATGCGCGACGGCATCGAGCGTGCCGGCGAAATGGTCAAACGCTACGGATTTACCATTTCAGCGGGCGAGTGGCAGGACGACGTGCATGCCGTCGGCGTGGCGTTAAAGCTGAATGACGGAACGGGTCCCTATGCCTTCAATTGCGGCGCGCCTTCCTTCCGATTCACGGAAGACCGGTTGCGCAGCGATATTGGACCTCGTCTTGTCGCGATGGTAAGAAATATCGAATTGGTGCTCGGTGGGACGGCGCCGCAATCAAAAAAACAAGAAACCAAAAGGTTTAAATCAGGAGGGAGAGTTGCGCGTGTGGTTGAGGGGATCGACTAGCCTTCATCGTCGCAAGCTGCGGAGATATCCGCATGCCGATCGCCCGGCAAGCCTGGGTGCGATGACATGATGGAGGCACAACTGGTGCAGGAGCGGCCGGGCTCCGGTGCGCCGCTGCTTGCAGTTCGCGACGTCAGCGTCGTCTTCGGCGGCATAGTCGCCTTGAACGGTGTGTCGTTCGACATGCAGAGGGGCCAGATCCTCGGATTGATCGGGCCAAACGGCGCCGGCAAGACCACGCTGTTCAATTGTCTGAGCCGGCTTTATCAGCCCAGCAAGGGCGATATCTTGATGGAAGGCGAAAGCATTCTGTCGCGGCCCGCGCACAAGATCGCCGAGATCGGGATCGGCCGCACTTTCCAGAACGTGGCGCTGTTTCCCAATCTGTCGGTACTGGACAACGTCCGGGTCGGCACCCACGCCCGCACCACCAGCGACATCGTAAGCGATTCACTGAAACTGCCGTGGGTCCGCCGTGGCGAAGGCGACGTCAACAAGCGCGTGCATGAAATTCTCGGCTATCTCGACCTGCGCGATGTGGCGCACACCGTGGTTGCCGGGTTGCCGTTCGGCACCCAGAAGCGCGTGGAGCTGGCGCGCGCGCTGGCCGCCGAGCCAAAGATATTGCTACTCGACGAACCCGCCGGCGGCCTCAACCACGAAGAAGTGCACGTGCTGGGCGATCTCATCCGTCGCATTCGCGACGACCGCAAAATGACTGTCTTGCTGGTCGAACACCACATGGGTCTGGTGATGTCGATCGCCGATCACGTGGTTGCGCTCAATTTCGGCCGCAAGCTTGCAGAGGGCACACCGGCCGCCGTGCAGTCCGACCCCGATGTCATCAAAGCGTATCTGGGGAGCAAGGACCAATGACCGCGATGCTCAATGTCAAGGATCTGAGAGCATATTACGGGCAGGTCCAAGCGCTGCACGGTCTCGAGTTCGGTCTCAATGAAGGCAGCCTGACGACCTTGCTCGGCGCCAACGGCGCGGGCAAGACCACGACGCTGCGGGCGATCTGCAACATGGTGCGTTCTACGGGCGCGATCGAATTCGAAGGCGCCTCGCTCTCGGGACGATCGACCGAAAATATCGTTCGTCTCGGCATTGCTCATGTGCCGCAGGGACGCGGCACCTTCACTACCTTGACGGTAGAGGAAAACCTCCAGCTCGGCGCGATCACGCGCAAGGACAAGGCCATCGTGTCGGACATTGAGCGGATGTACGACCACTTCCCGGTACTGAAAGAACGCCACACTCAGCAGGCCGGCACGCTCTCGGGCGGCGAACAGCAGATGCTGGCGGTGGCGCGCGCCCTGATGCTGCGTCCCCGACTGATGCTGCTGGACGAGCCGTCGTTCGGGCTGGCGCCGCTGATCGTGCGCGACCTGTTCAAGATCCTCGGCAAGATCAACCGCGAGGACAAGGTCACCATTCTGGTGGTGGAGCAGAACGCGCAGCTCGCGCTGGAACTGGCCGACAAGGCTTACGTCATCGAAACGGGACGTATCGTGATGTCGGGCAGCGCGTCTGAGATCGCCAACAACGAAGACGTCCGCAAATCCTATCTGGGATATTAAGGAAACCGGCCATGGAGCTTTTTACCAATCAGGTCCTCGCCGGCATCGCCACCGGCGCGATCTATGCCTGCATGGCCCTCGCCGTAGTCATGATTTATCAGGCGATCGATCATCTCAATTTCGCGCAAGGCGAAATGGCGATGTTCTCGACGTTCATTTCCTGGCAGCTGATGCAATGGGGCGTTCCTTATTGGGCGGCGTTCGTTCTGACGTTGGCATTTTCGTTCGCCGGCGGCATCGTGATCGAGCGGCTGCTGTTCAAGCCGCTGGCGAAGGCACCGATCCTGACCAACGTCGCCGGGTTCATCGCGCTGTACGCCATTATCAACAGCTTCGCCGGGCTGATCTGGGACTTCACCATCAAGCAATATCCGACCCCGTTCGGCTCGTCGCCGTTTCTCGGCAGCCAGCTCATCAGCACTCATCAGGCCGGCATGATCGGGATCACCGTGCTGCTGCTGATCCTGCTGTATTTTTTCTTTCAGTTCACAAGGGTCGGCCTCGCCATGCGCGCCGCCGCATCGGTGCCGGAATCGGCGCGGCTGGTCGGCATCAACACCTCGTGGATGATCGCGCTCGGCTGGGGCATGGCCGCCGCGATCGGTTCGATCGCCGGCATGATGATCGCGCCAATCGTGTTCCTGGAGCCTAACATGATGCTCGGCGTGCTGATTTACGGGTTCGCCGCCGCCGTGCTCGGCGGGCTCACCAGTCCGTTCGGCGCTGTCGTCGGCGGATTTCTGGTCGGCATTTTTGAGAATCTCGTCGGCACTTACATCCCTGGCGTCGGCAACGAATTGAAACTGCCGATCGCGCTGGCCCTCATCATCACCGTCCTGGTCGTCAAACCGGCTGGCCTGTTTGGTCGGCCCATCGTGAAGCGAGTTTGACCATGAGCACAGTTCAGGAAGTCGTTACCGAAGCGCCGACGATCGAGGCCGTGCCGAAGAAAGCGATGACGCTCAGCCTCGGCACCTCGCTGGTTATGCTGGCGCTGTTTCTGGTGGTTCCGCTGTTCGTGAAGAACTTCATCATCTTCCAGCTCACGGTGGTGCTGATCTACGGCATCGCCGTTCTCGCTCTCAACATCCTGACCGGCGGCAGCGGCCAGTTCTCACTCGGCCAGAGCGCGTTCTATGCGGTCGGGGCTTACACCTCGGCGATCCTAATGGAACATGCCGGCATGAACTATGCCCTGACGCTGCCGATCGCTGGCGTCATCTGTTTCCTGTTCGGATTCCTGTTCGGCCAACCGGCGTTGCGTCTGAGCGGCGTCTATCTGGCGCTCGCGACATTTGCGCTGGCCACGGCGATGCCGCAGCTGCTCAAATTAGGCTTCTTCGAGCAGTGGACCGGCGGCGTGCAAGGTCTGGTCGTCACCAAGCCCGATGCGCCATTCGGTCTGCCCATGTCGCAGGACATGTGGCTCTATTACTTCACGCTCGCGATTTCGATTGCGATCTATGTCGCCTCGGTGAATTTACTGAAGTCACGCTCCGGGCGAGCAATGATGGCGATTCGCGATAACGAGATCGCGGCGTCCGCCATGGGCATCGACGTTGCGCTGTACAAGACGCTGGCGTTTGGCGTTAGCGCCGGCATCACCGGCGTTGCCGGGGGGCTTGGCGCCATCGCCGTGCAATTCGTGGCGCCCGACAGCTACACCATCCAGCTCGCGATCGCGCTGTTCTTAGGAATGGTAGTCGGCGGCGTCGGCTGGCTGCCTGGGTCGATCATCGGGTCGGCCTTCATTGTGTTCGTACCCAACATCGCGGAAGGCATTTCGAAAGGCTTGTCCGGCGCCGTATTCGGCGTGCTTCTGTTTCTCGTGATTTTCCTCGTGCCGCACGGCGCAAGACAGGTCGCGATGATCGCTCAGCACATGCTGGGCAAGCTCAAGAAAAACTGATCTATCAAACTCAAAGGAGAAACTATGCTTTCCAGCCAAAAACTACGTATCGCTGCGATTTCGACAGCGGTCATCGCCTTTGCCGCCACCGGCGGCAGCGCGTTCGCGCAGAAGAAATACGATACCGGCGCCACCGATACCGAGATCAAGATCGGCAACATCATGCCTTACAGCGGACCCGCGTCCGCCTATGGCGTGATCGGCAAGACCGAAGAAGCCTATTTCAAGATGATCAACGATCAGGGCGGCATCAACGGCCGCAAGATCAGCTTCGTCACCTACGACGATGGCTATTCGCCGCCTAAGGCCGTCGAGCAGGTTCGCAAGCTGGTCGAGAGCGATGAGGTGCTGATCGTATTCAATCCGCTGGGAACGCCATCCAACTCGGCGATTTAGAAGTACTTGAACTCGAAGAAGGTGCCGCAGCTGTTCGTCGCCACCGGCGCCACCAAATGGAATGACCCGAAAGACTTTCCATGGACCATGGGATGGCAGCCCAGTTACCAGAGCGAAGCGCGCATCTACGCGAAATACCTGCTGAAGGAAAAGCCGGACGCCAAGATCGCCATCCTGTACCAGAACGACGATTTCGGTAAGGATTACCTCAAGGGCACAAAAGATGGTCTCGGCGCCAAAGCGTCGATGATCATGATGGAGGAAAGCTACGAGGTATCCGAACCTTCGATCGAAGGCCATATCGTCAAGATGAAATCGGCCAATCCGGACGTCGTGGTGATCTACGCCACGCCGAAATTCGGCGCTCAGGCCATCAAAAAGATGGGCGAGTTGAGCTGGAAGCCATTGCAGATCATCACCAATGTCAGCGCATCGGTTGGCAGCGTGATGAAGCCGGCCGGTTTCGAAAACTCGCAGGACGTGCTCTCGGCCGCCTATGCAAAGGACGGCGCAGATCCGCAATGGAATAACGACGAGGGCATGAAGAAGTGGGTGGCGTTTCTCGACAAATACATGCCGGGCGCCGACAAACTCGACGGCAGCATCGTGTATGGCTACGGCGTCGCGCAGACGCTGGTGAAGACCTTGCAGATGTGCGGTGACGATCTTACCCGCGCCAACGTCATGAAGCAGGCGGCAAGCCTGAAGGACTTTACGCCCGACACCCTGCTTCCCGGCGTCAAGATCAACACTTCCGCTACCGACTTCGCGCCGATCGCCCAGTTGCGGATGCAGCGATTTAAAGGCGAGAAGTGGGATCTGTTCGGAGATATCATCAGCGGCGACCTGAGCAACTAATCCTCTGATCCGAACGACTTAACAACATCGCTGCCTACAAAGAAGCCCTCTGCGACCATTGTTGCAGAGGGCTTCTTGTTGCCGGAGGCTCCTGAAAGGTATTGAATGGGTCAAAGGCTTTCTCTCAAGAAGAGCCATGACAACTCACAATCATCAAGGGAGACATGAGCATGCCTGCAATCGTGCACAGAATTGCAATCATTTCGGCCGCGTTCGCCGTGCTTGCCGCATCATCGAGCGGCGCGCTCGCGCAGAAAAAATACGATACCGGCGCCACCGATACCGAGATCAAGATCGGCAACATCATGCCTTACAGCGGCCCCGCATCCGCCTATGGCGTGATCGGCAAGACCGAGGCCGCCTACTTCAAGAAGATCAACGATGCCGGCGGCATCAACGGTCGCAAGATCAACTTCATCAGCTACGACGACGCGTATAGTCCGCCGAAGACGGTCGAGCAGGCGCGCAAGCTGGTGGAAAGCGACGAGGTGCTGCTCGTCTTCAATTCGCTCGGTACGCCGCCTAACTCCGCCATCCACAAATACATGAATTCAAAAAAGGTACCGCAACTGTTCGTCGCGACGGGCGCCACCAAATGGAACGACCCCAAGAACTTTCCGTGGACCATGGGATGGCAACCGAACTACCAGAGCGAAACTCAGATTTACGCCAAGTACATCCTGAAAAACATGCCGAACGCGAAGATCGCGGTGCTGTTTCAGAACGACGATTACGGCAAGGATTATCTGAAAGGCCTCAAGGATGGCCTCGGTTCGAAGGCGGCCTCGTTGATCGTCATGGAGGAAAGCTTCGAAACCTCGGAGCCGTCGATCGACGGTCACATCGTCAAGCTGAAATCATCCGGCGCCGATGTATTCGTCGATATCGCAACCCCGAAATTTGCGGCACAGGCCATCAAGAAGGTCGCGGAGATCGAATGGAAACCGACCCACTTCCTCAACAACGTGTCGGCGTCGGTCGGCAGCGTCATCAAGCCGGCCGGCTATGAGAACGCGCAGAACATCATTTCCGCCGCCTATCTGAAGGATGCGTCGGACCCGCAGTGGAACGACGACGCCGGCATGAAGGAATTCTACGCATTTCTGACGAAGGATTTTCCGGAGGGCGACAAGCTCGATAACGGAACGGCAGTAGGATACGGCGTATCTCAGACACTCGTTCAGGTTTTGAAGCAATGCGGCGATAACCTCACCCGCGAGAACATCATGAAACAGGCCGCGAGCCTGAAGGACTTCCGCACCGAAGTCCTGCTGCCTGGCATCAAGATCAATACCGGACCGAACGATTTCGCGCCGATCTCGTCGCTTCAGTTGCAGCGATTCAAGGGCGAGAAATGGGAGCTGTTCGGCGACATCATCAGCGCCGACGCGGGAGGTTAACTGCAGGATATTATTTTCACGTTCGGACAAGCCGAAAAGCCCTTTGTGGCATGGCCGCAAAGGGCTTTTTGTTGCGCCGGGGTTTTTTCCGGTATCAACTGCTTCCTGAAATGGTCGATCAACGCCCCCTGCTCCGCGCGATCTACGACGCCGCCGTCGCCGCCGCACATCCCGACGTCGTGCTGGCGCCGCATCTGCCGCCGGTGCCCAAAGGCAAGGTAATCTGTCTTGCTGCCGGCAAGGGCGCCGCGGCGATGGCCGCCGCCACGGAAGCGCACTATCTCGACGCGCTCGAAATGGATCCGTCGCGGCTCTGCGGCATCGCCACCACGCGGCACGGCCACGGCGTTCCGACACGGCGGATCAAGGTGGTCGAAGCCGGCCACCCCCTGCCCGACGAGGCCGGGTTGCAAGCCGCCGCGGACAGCCTTGCGCTGGCGCAGACCGCGAGCGCTGACGATCTGCTGCTGGTGCTGTTGTCGGGGGGCGGCTCGGCGAACTGGATCGCACCGGTCGATGGCGTCACGTTTGCGCAGAAACAGCAGGTCACCCGCGCCCTGCTGCGCTCGGGCGCGCCGATCGGCGAAATCAACACCGTGCGCAAGCATCTGTCGCGCATCAAGGGCGGCCGGCTTACGCGCGCGGGGCAGCGCGCCGAGGTCGTGACGCTGGCGATCTCGGACGTGCCGCGCGACGACCCCTCCGCGATTGCGTCGGGACCCACGGTGCCCGATCCGACCACGCTTGCGGACGCCCGTGGGCTGGTCGCGAAATACGATCTGAAACTCGACGACGCGATTGTGAAGGCCTTGCATGATCCCGTCAACGAAAGCTGCAAGCCCGGTGACTTCGCGTTCTCCCGCGCGCGTTTCGAATTGATCGCGCGACCGCGAGCTTCGCTCGACGCCGCGATCGAAGTCGCCACCGGCGCGGGCTACGACATTGTCGATCTCGGCGCCGACCTTGAGGGGGAAGCCCGCACTGTCGCCGCCGACCATGCAAGGCTTGCGCTGCAGGCCAGAAACGAGGGCCGGCGCGTCGCCATTCTGTCCGGCGGCGAACTGACCGTGACCGTACGGGGCGCCGGCCGCGGCGGCCCCAATCAGGAATACGCGCTGGCGTTGGCCGACCTGTTAAAGGACACGCCGGGCATTTCCGCCTTGGCGGGCGATACCGACGGCGCCGACGGCGGCGCCGGCAGCGCGGACGATCCCGCCGGCGCGATGATCGATGCGGGCACGTTTGCTAAAATGAAATCGCTCGGCCTCGATGCAAGGGCCTATCTCGCCAACAATGACGCCACCGCCTTTTTCGCCGCCACCGGCGACCTGCTGCTTACCGGTCCGACCCTGACCAACGTCAACGATATCAGAGTGATCTTGGTGGACCCGTAATTGAGCTAGCCAATTGCGCCGTCATTCCGGGGCGTGAGCCGCCTTGGGCGAACGAGCCCTTGAATCCGTAACCCCTGTGTTGATGTTCAACATCTACTGGCCGACACAGGGAGTATGGATTCCGGGCTCGTTTCGCTTTGCTCACGCCCCGGGTTGACGAGTCAAAACTCCTGCGCGATCTTGCCGAGCATCGCCAGCAAGGCCGCGCGGTTGGTGGGGCCCAGCAATTCGTCCAGCCGCGCTTCATGCTTGGCCGCGACGAGCTTCTTCGCGCGCGCCAGCACCGCGCGGCCCTTGTCCGTCAACATCAGGATATGCGAGCGGCGGTCGTTGGTGGAACGCATCCGCGTGCAAAGGTCGCGGCTCTCGAGGCCATCGAGCATCGCCACGAAATTCGGACGCAGGATGCCCAGCGTGTTGGCGATCTCGGTCTGGTTACGGCCGGGATTCTCGTCGAGCAGCAGTAGGACCGAAAACTGCGCCGGCGTCAGTTGCAGCGGGGCCATGCAACGAAGAAAATCCTCGAATATTTTGAGCTGCGCACGTTTGAGCGAATAGCCAACCAGGTCCGACAATTCACCCATTTGCAGCGCGGATGCCGCCGCGGGTTCGAGACGCTGATCTTTGCGTACAGGTCGCGTCCTGGCGGGATGAATCGTGGATGTTTTTGAAACGGTCATAGCCCAGGATTCGCAATGCGGGCCGCAATCCCGCTCGCAATTTCGATAGATAGGATAAACACTGCCGTCCGCCTGCGATCTTGAGGTTATATCCGATAATTGTTATGCAACATATCAAATAGGCGCAGCGAGTTTCAACGCTGTCGTTTGACTGTCGTGTGCCCGCCTTCGCGATGCGCCCGACGTGCGAGGAGCCCGGGTCTTGAACACCACGATCTTGCTGTTCCTGTTGCAGGACGGCATTACCAACGGCGCGATCTACGCGTTGCTCGGCCTGGCGTTGGTGCTGGTGTTCGCGGTGACGCGGGTCATCCTGATTCCGCAGGGCGAGTTCGTGACCTATGGCGCCCTCACTTATGCGACACTATCGGCCGGCCAGATCCCGGGTACGGCGCTGTTGGCGATGGCAATGGGGGTCGCGGCCTTCGCTCTCGACCTGTTCGTCGCCCGCCGGGCGTTCCACTTGGCGCCGGTGCTGCGATCGCTCGCGCTCAATGTCGTGCTGCCGTTTATCATTTTCGCACTCACCTATTCCTTAGCGAGCCGCCAGACCCCGATCGCGATCAACATCGCGTTGTCGCTGATGATCGTCGCCGCCATCGGCATGTTTCTGTATCGCATCGCGTTCCAGCCGATAGCGCACACCTCTGTGCTGGTGTTACTGATCGCGTCGGTTGGCTGTCACCTAGCGATGCAGGGTTTTGGACTGGTGTTCTTCGGCGCCGAGGGACAGCGCGGCCCGACGATCTCCGACGCGGCGGTGACCGTCGGCGCGTTGCGCTTCACCGGGCAGAGCCTCGCCGTTTACGGCATCACGCTGGCCCTGATCATCGGGCTCTATGTGTTCTTCGGAATGACATTGTACGGCAAGGCACTCCGCGCCACCGCCGTCAATCGTCTCGGCGCGCGGCTGGTCGGCATCAGGACCTCGCTTTCGGGACGGATCGCATTTCTGCTTGCGTCTGTTATCGGTGCGATCTCGGGAATCCTGATCGTGCCTATCACAACGCTGTATTACGACACCGGATTCCTGATCGGCCTGAAAGGCTTCATCGCCGCGATCATCGGCGGCCTCGTCAGCTATCCCCTCACCGCCGTTGCGGCTTTGGTGGTCGGATGCGTCGAAGCGTTTTCGTCATTCTACGCGAGCAACTTCAAGGAAGTTATCGTCTTCACGCTCATCCTTCCCGTGCTGGTGCTGCGCTCGCTGGCGGCGCCTGCGGTCGAAGAGGAAAAGGATTGACGCGGTGACGCAGCGACTGCTTCCCATTTTTATCTTCGCGGTGGTCATGGCGGTAATCCCGTTCATTCCTGGCATGCCGCCGTTCTGGATCGTGTTGCTGGACAACATCGGGCTGTCAGCGCTGGTGGCGATGGGCCTCGTGTTGCTGACCGGCGTCGGCGGCCTCACTTCATTCGGGCAGGCCGCGTTCTGCGGGTTCGGCGCCTACACCACCGCGGTGCTCACGGTCAGCTACGGGATGTCGCCATGGCTGACATTGCCGCTGTCGCTGCTGGTCAGCGGCAGCGCCGCGGTCCTGCTCGGCCTCGTCACCGTCCGGCTCTCCGGTCATTATCTGCCGCTCGGCACCATCGCCTGGGGCATCGGGCTGTTTTATCTGTTCAGCAAGCTTGAATTTTTGGGGCGTAACGACGGCATCTCGGCTATTCCGCCGCTGAGCATCGGTTCGTTCAGGATGCTTGATCCCGGCACGATCTACTTTGCGATCTGGATCGCGGTGCTTGTCAGCGCGCTGCTCACCATGAACCTGCTGGATTCACGCACCGGGCGCGCCATCCGGGCGCTGCGGCGCGGCCATATCGCTGCCGAAGCATTCGGCGTGCAGACCGCGCGCGCGAAACTGCTGGTTTTCATCTATGCGGCGGTGCTGGCCGGACTATCCGGCTGGCTGTACGCGCACTTCCAGCGCGCCGCCACTCCCACACCGTTCGGCGCGCAGGCCGGCATCGAATATCTCTTCGTCGCCGTGGTCGGAGGCGCCGGCTATGTGTGGGGCGGCGTGCTCGGCGCGGCCATCGTCGTGGTGCTGAAGGAAATCCTGCAAAGCTACCTGCCCTATATCTTCAGCGGCCAGGGCCAGCTCGAAATCATCGTGTTCGGCATCATGCTGGTAGCGTTGCTGCATCTGGCTCCCAGCGGCATGTGGCCGTGGCTGATGGCGCGGCTGCCGCTCGAAATCAAACGCAAGCGCCCAGACACCTCACTGACCCTGCCTGCGCGGGACCGGCCCGCGGCGAATTCCGGCGCGCTGTTGCAGCTCGACAATGCACGCAAACAGTTCGGTGGCGTCATTGCCGTCAACGATGTCAGCTTCGGCGTCGGCGCGCGCGAGATCGTTGCGCTGATTGGACCTAACGGCGCGGGCAAGAGCACGACCTTCAACCTGATCACGGGGGTGCTGACCTCCACAGGCGGTTCGATTTCGGCGTTAGGGCAAAGCATCGGCAACAGGCCGCCGCAGGAGATCGCCAAACTCGGCATTGCCCGCACCTTTCAGCACGTCAAGCTGGTCCCCGACATGACGGTGCTGGAAAACGTCGCCATCGGCGCGCATCTGCGCGGTCACGCGGGCGCGATCGCCAGCATGCTGCGCCTCGACCGGTCAGACGAAGCAAAAGTGCTCGCCGAAGCCGCGCGGCAGATCGAGCGCGTCGGTCTTGGCGGCCAGATCGATCAGCTTGCCGGCAGCCTGTCACTGGGACAGCAGCGCATCGTGGAAATTGCGCGCGCGCTGTGCGTCGATCCGATGCTGCTGCTGCTCGACGAACCCGCCGCCGGACTGCGGCACATGGAAAAACAACAACTCGCCACCTTGCTGCGGCAGTTGCGCGACGGCGGAATGTCGGTGCTGCTGGTGGAGCACGATATGGGATTTGTCATGGATCTCGCCGACCGCATCGTGGTGCTCGATTTCGGCACCAAGATCGCCGAAGGCACGCCGGCTGCGATCAAAAGCCATCCCGACGTGATTAAGGCCTACCTCGGAGCCGCCGCATGAACGCGCTGCTGTCGGTATCCGACGCGCATGTCGCCTATGGCAAGGTCGAAGCCGTGCGCGCGGTGTCGCTGGATGTGGGCGCCAATGAAATCGTCACCATCATCGGCGCCAACGGCGCCGGCAAGACCACGCTACTCAATGCCATCATGGGCATCCTGCCGCTGAGAGGCTGCGCCGTCTTCGCCGGCGAGGACATGGCGCAGCTCGAGATCGAGGACCGCGTCGCCGCGGGTTTAAGTCTGGTGCCGGAACACCGCGAGCTGTTCGGCACCATGAACGTCGAGGACAACCTGCAGCTCGGCGCATTCCGAATCGCCAAGACCACCGCCGGAAATTCGTTCGAGCGGGTCTACACGCTATTTCCGCGGCTGAAAGAGCGCCGCAAGCAGCTCGCAGGCACGCTGTCGGGCGGCGAGCAGCAGATGCTGGCGATGGGGCGCGCACTGATGGGCGCGCCGAAACTGCTGATGCTGGATGAGCCGAGCCTCGGTCTGGCGCCGATCATCGTCGCGGACATTTTTCGCACCATCGGCGAGTTGAAAGCGGCTGGGGTTTCCGTGCTGCTGGTCGAACAGAACGCCCAGGCCGCGCTGCAGATCTCCGACCGCGCTTACGTGATGGAGCTCGGCGAATTTATTCTGAACGGGCCTGCCGGCGAGATCGCGACCAACCAGCGCGTGGTCGCGAGCTATCTCGGGATTTCAGCACGAGGGCGCGAGCGCGATCTAGCATTTTCGTCATTGCGAGCCATCGGGTCGGCGCAAAGCGCCGCCCGATGACGGCTCCGCGAAGCAATCCAGAAGCTACAAGAAAGAACTGGATCGCTTCGTCGCTTTGCTCCTCGCAATAACGGCTCCAGCCCTCACTTCGCCGGAACGTATTTTCCGTCTTTCACCGTCAGGAGGATGCGGGCGCGGTCGTCGAGGCCGTAGCGATCTTTTTCGGTGAAGTTGTAGACGCCTTGGCTGGCCGCCATTTCCTTCTCGGACATCAGCGCCTGACGGATCGCCTCGCGGAATTCCTGCGTTCCCGGCTTGGCCGTCTTCAGCGCCGTCGGCACGACGCGCTCGAGAATCTTGAAAGCATCGTAGGAGTGGCCCGCGAACTGGCTGCGGGTGTTGGCGCCGTACTTGGCTTCATACGCGGTGTCGAGCGCAAGGCCGGGCTTCTTGGTGAGCGCACTGTCGGGCTGGCCTTCCGGATTCATCACCGGTCCTGACGCCATGATAACGCCCTCAGCGGCGGGACCTGCGATCCGGATGAAATCCATGCTGGCGGCGCCATGGTTGTGATAGATCAAGCCCTTGTAGCCGCGCGCGCGCAGCTCGATCTGTGGCAATGCCGCAGCCGTGCCTGACCCGCCCACCAGGATCGCGTCCGGATTGGCGGCGATCAGCTTCAGCACCTGTCCCGTGACCGACGTATCCGGCCTCGCATAGCGCTCCTCATCGACGACCGTCATGCCCAGCGGTACGCCTTGGGTCTTGAGATCGTTGAACCAGAGGTCACCGTAGGAATCGGAGTAGCCTATGTAGCCGACGGTCTTGATGTTGTGCGCCTTCATGTGCTCGTAAATGCCCTTGCCCATGAGAGGCACCGGCTGCGGCATCGAGACCGACCATTTGGCGCGCTCCGGCGTGATCGGAAACGGCGCCAGACTGATATGGGGAACGCCGGCTTCGTTGGCGACCGTGGAGACAGCGACCGTCGGCGGCGTCGTCGACGAGCCCATGATGATGTCGGCCTTGGACTCCGTGACGAAACGGCGGGCGTTGGTGGTGGCATTAGTCGGATCGCCGCCATCGTCGAGAACGATGACCTTCAGCGGAACGCCGCCAATTTCCTTGGCCACAAAGTCGAGCGCGTTACGCTCGGGAATGCCAAGCGCCGCGGCCGGGCCGGTGGTGGTGACGGTGATGCCGATGGTGATTTCGTTGGTCTGTGCCGTTGCCGGAGCGGCCAGCCCTGGCAACATTAATGCCGCCACGATAGCCGACGTCGATAGAATGAAATTTTTCACTGGTTTCTCCCTGAGTGTTTGTTGATCTTGTAACGAAGTCCGAAACTTTCATCAGCCCCTTCTTTAGGTCATGCCCCTCGTCAAGTCAGCCCCGGCCAATCCTGAACGCGGCCAAAAGCGCTCTCTAACCCATCGAAATGACGTGCGCCGCCGGCGACGGCGCATACAGCTCGTCGATCACAGCAGCGCGATGATCGAGCACCGCGCGCTGATTGATCGACCCCTTGTCGGTAACCTCGCCGCGATCAATCGACAGTGGCGTATCAAGCAGCACGGCGCGGGTGATCCGGGTCGATGACCCCGTCGCCTGCGTCAGGAATTTCGCCAACCGTTCGCGAAACGCTTGCCGGATCGCCGGATCGGATGCTGCCGCCGCAACATCGCCGCGGGCAATTTGGGGTTAACGAGGCGGCAGCCGTCGAGATCAAGTATCACCAGGGCCGACAATTCGTCGCGGTTGATGCCGGCGATCACCACGTCGCGCACCAGCGGCGCGCAGGCGGCGATAAAACCCGCGCGCAACGGGCCGACGCTGACCCAGGTGCCGCTCGCGAGTTTGAAATCCTCGGCGATGCGGCCGTCGAAATCGAAGCCGGCGTGCAAGTTGTCAGGCTCCGCCGGTTTGAGCGCGTCGCCGAATTTGTAGAAGCCTTCTTCATCGAACGCCTTCGCCGTCAATTCGGGCTGCCGCCAATAGCCCGGGGTGACGTTCGGCCCTTTGCCGCGAACCTCGAGCTTGCCGTTGTCGGGGACGAGCTTGGCTATATTTCCCGTCACCGGAAGGCCGACGTGCCCGGATCGGCTGGTTTGCGGCGAAGCCGACATGAAGAACGGCGCCGTCTCGGTGGCGCCGAGACCAGTCAGCATCGGCACCCGTCTGCCAGTCTCTTGTACCGAGAGCTCATCCAGACTGTTCCAGACGTAAGGAGACATCGCCGCGCCGCTGAAAAACATCGCGTGCAGGCGGCCAAAGAATTTTCCGCGCAACGCGGCGTCGCCGCGCAGATAGGGCAACAACGATTCATAGCCCTTGGGCACGTTGAAATACACGGTCGGTGAAATCTCGCGCAGATTGCGAACGGTTTCTGCGATGCCGTCAGGCGTCGGCTTGCCCTGATCGAGATACATCGAGCCGCCGTTGAAAAGCGTCAGCCCGACATTGTGATTGCCGCCGAAAGTGTGATTCCACGGCAGCCAGTCGACGATGACAGGCGGCTCGTCCTTCAGGAACGCCATGGTCTCGCGAATCATCACCTGATTGGCGCAGATCATTCGCTGCGTATTGATGACGGCCTTGGGATTGCCGGTCGAACCAGACGTCAGCAGGAATTTGGCAATGGTGTCAGGGCCTATTGCAGCGTGCGCCGCATCGAGCCGCGGATGCTCCGGCGTCGCCAGCAACTCCGCAAGGCTCGTCACCGCGCGTCCAGGAACGTCGCCGCGCGAAGCCGAGATTTCGGTCGAAGCCGGGGCGTTGGCGCGCAGCGCATCGGCGAACACCGTCGCGTCGTCGGCGAATACAAGACCCGGCGTCAGCAGCTTCATGAGATAAGCAAGCTTGCCGTAATCCCTGGAGACCAGCGAATAGGCCGGCGACACCGGACAGAACGGAATCCCGGCGTAGAACGCACCGAAGGCGATCAGCGCATGATCAATGGAATTGCCGGAGAGGATGACGACCGGCTTGTCGGCGGACAAATCGCGCGCCAGCAATGCGGATGCAATGCTGCGGCTCGACGTTAGCAATTGCGCGTAGGTGATCTCGCGCCAACCGCCATTGGCGTTTCGCTCAGCCATGAAAACGCGGTCGGGCGACGCCTTGGCCCAGTGATGCAGTTGATCGGTCAGGCGAACGGGATAATCCTCAAGTGCAATTTTGGGCGTGAGATAAATCGTGCCGTCATCGCGGCGATCGATTGTCACGGCGGGATTGCCGAACGAGATCCTGCGCATCGGATGAATGTCGCCGGAGCGCACCAACGCATCGCTGTTTCCAGCAACCCCATGAATTGCTTTGGGTTTTGCGCTCATGTCAGGTGGGTTTCACCTTCGCGGTCTTGCGGTCGAGAAACGCGCGAATCCGTGTCTTGGCTTCCTTGTCGCTCTGCGCCACCGTCGCCATCAGCGATTCCATCAGCAGGCCGGTTTGCGGATTGGCCTCCGCGATCATCGGCAGCCCCTGCAGCACGGCGAAGTTCGTCAGCGGCGCGTTGGCCGCGACGCGCTTCGCCAATTCCATCGCTTTCGCCAAGCCTTCACCCTCGCCGGTGAGATATTGTGCGAAGCCATACGCCGCACCTTCGGTCGCGGAGTAGACGCGGCCGGTAAGCATCATGTCGGTCATGCGGGCAACGCCGATCAGCCGCGGCAGGCGAACCGATCCGCCACCGCCGACGAAAATGCCGCGCTGGCCTTCGGGAAGCGCGAAATAGGCGGAGGATTCTGCGACTCGAATATGCGCGGCGCAGGCGAGTTCCAGCCCGCCGCCGATCACCGCGCCCCGCAACGCCGCGATCACCGGGACGCGGCTGTATTGGATGCGGTCGAACACGCGGTGCCACATCTGTGAATGCACGAGGCCTTCCGTGGCATCGCGTTCGGTGAGTTCCGACAGGTCGAGGCCGGCCGAAAAATGCTCGCCGATGCCATGAATGACCACCGCGCCGATGTCGGCGGGAATGTCGGTAAAAAATTGCTCGATGGCCGCCATAATGCCGTCGTTCAGGGCGTTCCGCTTCGCCGGACGGTTCAACCCAACGGTCAGCACATTGCCTACGGTTTCGATCTCAAGCAGTGCAAGCTTTTCCGCGGTCGCGGCTGATGCGGCGTTTCCCATGGTTTGGTCTCGGTGAGAATTAGTTATATTTTATAACGAATTTGGAGGGAGTCAATGAAAGTTGCTCATCGCACCTGATGCACCTCGATCTCGACGCGATCGGGATGCCGCGCGCCGACGCCGACAAAAAGATTTTCCATCAGCCAGCGATACTTTTCGGACCCGGTTTCGAACTTCGGCACCGAACGGAAATAGATCCGTGCGGGATCGACGGTCTCGCCATTCTTGATGCGGTCGAGCAACTCCTTCGGCCCGAAACGAATGCCGATATTTTCGATGTAGATCACCGCGCCGTCTTCCAACTCGAAGGCATATTTCGCCTCAAGCTCGGTGAAGCCGTTGGGGCGGATGACCTGAAAATCAGCGCCGCACGGGAAGATCGTGCCCTTGATGCCCTCGCCGAATACTTCGCCGCCGAGGATCGGAATGATCCGCCGCACGCCGTGGCCGAGGTCGCCGGCCACGATCGGTTGGCCGATTTTGATGGCGAGGGTGAAGACGTATTTGGTCGAGAGCGAGGGCGTCATGGAATCATCCAATCATCCTTTGCGGCAGCCACGTCGCCAGCAGCGGAAACAGAATCAGGATCACAAGGCGAATAAGATCGGTCACCACGAACGGCAGCACGCCGATGAAGATCGTCGACATGTTGACATCCTTGATGACGCTCTTGATGACGAAAACGTTCATGCCGACCGGCGGATGAATCAATCCGAGTTCGACGGTCATCACGATGATGATGCCGAACCAAATCGGATCAAAACCCAACGCCGTCACCACAGGAAACACAATGGGCACGGTGAGAATCACCATTGCCATCGCATCCATCAGGCACCCGAGCACCAGGTACATCAGCAGGATCAACCCCAGCACGCCGTAAGGACCGATGCCGAGACCGGTCAGGAACGCGGTCACGTTCTGCGGCGTCTGGGTGATGGTGAGGAAATAACCAAAACACAGCGCGCCGATCAGCACCGTGAATACCGCGGCCGCGGTGCGCGTTGCCTGCAGCAGCGATTGCAGAATGCCCTCTCTGTTCAGCTTGCCCCTCAGCACGCCGATGATGAAAGCGCCGACGGCGCCGACGGCGCCCGCCTCGGTCGGAATGAAGAACCCGCCATAGAGCCCGCCGATCACGAAAATAAATAGCAGCAGCGGCGACCACACGTCGCGCAGCGCCAGCAGCCGGTCATGCCACGAACTGCGCGGCCCCGCCGGTAGAAAGCCCGGCCGCGCCGCGCCGATGATGCCGATGGTGATCATGTGCATGCATATCGCCAGAAGCCCCGGAACGATGCCCGCGATGAACAATTTCCCAATGTCCTGCTGCGTGATGATGCCGTACACCGCCAGCACCGTGGACGGCGGCAGCATCGCACCAAGCGTGCCGCCTACTGCGATCACGCCGGTGGCGAAGGATTGCGGATAACCAAAGCGCCGCATTTCCGGATACGCCACGGCCGAAAACGTCGCGGCGGTTGCCACCGACGAGCCGGAGATCGCGGCGAATCCGCCGCAGGCCGCGATGGTGGCGATGCCGAGACCGCCACGCCAATGGCCGACGAACGTGTTGGCCGCGCGGAAAAGTTCGCGGCTGATGCCGGATACCGATACGAATGCGCCCATCAGAAGGAACATCGGAATGACGCCGAAGGAATAATCCGTCACCGTGCGCATCGTGGTTTGGCCGACCAATTTTAGCGCAGGCGCGAAACCCGTGAGATATCCGAAGCCCGTGATGCCGACGAGGCCCATCGCCATGCCGACCGGCACACGCAGCAGCATCAGTGCGAACAGGCTGACGAAACCGGTCAGGGCAACGGCCTCGTTGCTCATTACTCGGCCACCTTGATCTTTGGATCGTGCATCAGATCCGGATAAAAGATCAGCCTGTAGGTGCGGATCGCGATCAGCAGCACCGCCGAGACGTCGCCTATCCACGACACCAGGAAGAACGGCCACACCGGTATCTGTAGATCCATGGTGACGATATGGCTGGCGCGGGTGTCGGCAACCTTGTCGAACAGCGTGTAGGTTTGCACGGTGACGACGAACAGCAGCACCAGCGTCGCGAACACATCGATCCAGCGCTGATATTTCGGCGTCGCATTGGCCCACACCAGATCGACGGTTATGTGGGTGCCGCGATAGCTGGTGGCGGCGATGCCCCAGAAAATCAGAATGCCGAGCATGAACTGGCCGACATTATAGTAGTCGGGAATAGTCACCGCGAAGAATTTTCGCATGAACACGGCGGCAAAAGTGTTCAGCGCGACGATGCCGACAAAGAACGCCGCGATCCATTCGATGGAGTCGATGAAGCGATCCATAGCGTTCTTGTGCGACGGCTCGGGTGGCCCGGCGATGGCGCCGTCATGGGTGACTTCCGGATTGGCGATCATTCAAAATCCCCAGCGAGGCAGTTGCCGTCATCCTGAGGTGTGAGCGCTTTCTTCGCGCGAGCCTCGAAGGGCGACGGCCCATCGCAGGCATCCTTCGAGACTCGCGAGCCGGCGGCGAAGATGCCGCCGGCTACACTCGCACCTCAGGATGACGGCGCGTTTCGTCGTGTCCTGTTAAATCCCCGCGCCGAATTTCTTCAACGCGGCCTGCAGATCGGCGTCGACCGCGGCCGGGTCGCCACCGGCTTTCTTTACCGCCTCGGCCCAGCTGTCATGCAGCGGCTTGGTGGCCCTCTTCCATTCGGCAAGTTGTTCGGGCGTCAGCGGATAGACTTCATGGTCGGGAAGCGCCTTCATCTTGGCGCGGCCATTGAATTCGAATTCGCTCCAGGGATCGGTGACTTTCGACGCCCATTCCGGCGTGCAGTGATCGTCGATGATCTTCTTCTGGCCATCCGACATCGAATTGTATTTGGCCAGATTGATGTTGTAGGTGAACACCGTGGAATACAGCGGCACGTCCATGTGATACTTCACCACCTTGTCGATGCCGAACAGGAAGATCGATCCCCAGGGAAAGGTGATCTCATCCGCCACGCCGCGCTCGATGGCGTCGCGGGACTCAGGCGCCGAAGCCTGCACGTTGGTGCCGCCGAACATCTTCACCATTTCGCCGATAGTGCTTTGCGCCGGACGCACTTTCACGCCGCTGAGATCGCTGGGCAGCATGATCTTTTTCTTGCCATGCAGCGCGCCGGGGTCGTGGATGAACGCGAAGCAAAGCTTGGTGTCCTTCATCTCCGTGGGCGCATATTTGTGGTACCATTCATTTAGCGCGAGCGTACCCTTCTTGCCATCGGAGAACACGAACGGAAGCTGCCCCGCGGCTGCGATCGGGAAACGGCCCGGCTGATATCCGGGATTGACGTAGGTGATGTCGGCGATGCCATCACGCGCCATGTCGTAGTGGTCAAACGCCTTGCCGAGTTGCTCGGACGGAAACACCGTCATCTTGATGGTGCCGCCTGAGGCCTTCTCGATATCCGCTGCCCAAGCCTGCGTCGCCGGCACCAATGGATGCGCGGGAGGCACCCACAGCGACACCTTCATATTGACGGTCTTGTCCTGCGCGAATGCGGGCGTCACACTGGCCGCCAGCAGCAGCGCCAAAAACGCTTTCCTCATCGACATCGTCTCCCTCGTGAAATGGGGGCTCGACAGGCCCTTTGAGAATATTGTTATAGGATATAACTACCATTGCAAGCCGGCGACATCGTATCCATGCGCCAACATTTATAATAATCCCGGGAGCAGATGTTGCGGACGAAAGTAGCAATTATTGGCGCAGGGCCGGCCGGACTGCTGCTCGGGCAATTGCTTTACAAATACGGCATCGACAACGTCATTCTCGAGCGCCAGACGCCGGACTATGTGCTGGGCCGCATCCGCGCCGGCCTGCTCGAGGAAGGCACGGTGTCGCTGCTCGACGAAGTTGCCGCCGGTGAACGCGCGCACCGGGAAGGTCTGGTCCATCATGGCGTCGAACTCGCCTTCGGCGGCGCGCGGCATCGCGTCGACCTGCACGCCGCGACCGGCAAGAGCGTGATGATCTACGGCCAGACCGAGGTGACGCGCGACCTGATGAAAGCGCGCGCCGAGGCCGGGTTGACGACGGTGTATGAGGCCGCTGATGTCACGCCGCATGACTTCGATAGCGACAAGCCTCGTGTGAGCTATGTCAAGGATGGCGTGACGCACGAAGTTGCCTGCGACTTTGTCGCCGGCTGCGACGGCTACCACGGCGTGAGCCGGCAGAGCGTGCCGGCATCGGCCATCACAACCTTCGAGCGCGTCTACCCTTTCGGATGGCTTGGCATCCTGTCGGAGACCCCGCCGGTCTCGCATGAACTGATCTACACCAATCACGACCGCGGCTTCGCGCTATGCACGATGCGCTCGACCCATCGCAGCCGCTACTATCTGCAATGCCCGCTCGACGATCACATCGACCAATGGCCCGATGATAGATTTTGGGAGGAGTTGAAACGACGCCTCGATCCGGAGGCCGTCGATCATCTCGTCACTGGTCCTTCGATCGAAAAAAGCATCGCGCCGCTGCGCAGCTTCGTCGCCGAGCCGATGCGGTTCGGCCGGCTGTTTCTTGCCGGCGACGCCGCGCATATCGTGCCGCCGACCGGCGCCAAGGGGCTGAACCTCGCCGCCAGCGACGTGCATTATCTGTCAAAGGCGTTGCGCGAATTCTATGCGGATAAATCCTCCGCCGGCATCGACGCCTATTCCGCGATGGCGCTGACGCGGGTCTGGAAGGCCGTGCGATTTTCGTGGTGGATGACATCGATGTTGCATCAATTCCCCGAGAACGGAGAATTCGGCGCGCGGATTCAGCTTGCCGAACTGGACTATCTGGTAGGGTCGCAGGCCGCGATGGCGTCGCTCTCGGAGAATTACGTCGGGCTGCCGTTTTGAGGCAACGCCGACATTGTTAGGAAAGAGGAGCCACGTTGCAGATATGGCGTCGCTCGATTTCTTTACGTGCTCACCGCGTTCATGAAAATTTGCGTGAACGGCTTGGCAAGGATGTCCGTCAGCTTTGGAACAAGCTCGGCGATGTGCGGCGTCTTCATGTGGGCATCGAGTGCCGCCTTGTCGGTCCAACTCTCGAAGGTCAGGAAACGACCGGGCTCTGATTGCACTTCGAGCAACGCATAGCTCTTACAGCCCGGCTCGGTGCGCGATTTTTCGACGAACGGCGTCAGCAGCGCTCGGAGCGCATCGGCCTTGTCCGGTTTGGAGACGATCTCCGCGATGACATACAGCAGGCCCGCATCGGCGGCCTGTGCGGGTTGTGCTGCGATCAGGGCCGCGAAAGCCGCGCCCTGCACCAACGAACGACGGTCGAGACTGAGCATGTTATCCTCCCGGTGATTAGTGTTGGTCTGCGCTAGCCAACTGCAATATTACGAATTGTGCGCGCTTAAGTTTCACCGACCGCCGACATGCTACGGACAATCGAGACCGAAACTACGATTGGCTATGACTTCCCTCGTGACCGCCGGTCACATCGCGAACCATCAAGGGCGAGCATGACTTCGACGCAAATCCCCGCCGGCTTCGAGCCGCAGCCCCGCCACAGTCCGCTTACCGATCCGTGGGAGCCGATCTACTGGAAGCAAACGCCAGATGCCATCATTCTTGGGCTATGGCTGGCCAAGCCGCATACCAATGCGCGCGGCTTCGTTCATGGCGGATTGATCGCAGCCCTGACCGACAAGGCGATGGGCCATAGCTGCGGCCACCAATTGCGCGGCGCCAATTCGCTGGTCACCGTCAGCATGTCGATCGATTTCATCAGCAGCGCGCAGATCGGGCAATGGCTCACGGTCGAGACCGACGTGATCAAGACCGGCAGCACGATTTGTTTTGCGCAGTGTTTCGTGAAAGCCGACGGTGTTGCGATTGCGCGCGCCAATGGCACATTCCGTGTGGTGAAGAAGAAAGATTAGAAGACGCTCCGATGACCGACAGCCCAACCTATTCCAGCGACGTGGCTTTCACGCCCGCGGTTAAAGCCATTCAGGCGCGCAAAGGTTCGCGGGACGCTTATGCCCGGGTCGAGCACAATGGCGGCTGGCGCAGCGAAGTCGATGAAAACCTCGCGGCCTTTTTGGCAGAGGCTGACAGCCTGTATTTTGCGACGGCTAACGCCAACGGCCAGCCTTACATCCAGCATCGGGGCGGTCCGAAAGGATTTGTTCGGATTCTCGACAGCAAAACGCTGGCCTTTGCCGATTACACCGGCAATCGCCAATACATCACGCAGGGCAATCTGAGTGAAAATTCCAGCGCTTACATTTTCGTCATGGACTATGCCCATCGTCGCCGCGTCAAAATCTGGGGTAACGCCCGCATCGTCGACGACGACCCCGTGCTGTTGAAATCGCTGATGCCCGCGGGTTACAAGGCAAGACCCGAACAGGTGATCCTGTTCACCATCGCCGCATGGGATACCAATTGTCCGCAGCACATCCCGCTGAAATTCGACGCCGCCGATGTCGCCGCTGCGCTTGCGTCTCGGGACCAACGCATTGCTGAGCTTGAGGCGGAGAACGCGGCATTGAAGAGTCCCGGACCCGTATCGGAAGGCGAAGCGTAGAGATTATCAAGCCCGCACTGTATCCCCGCCCGCTAGCTCGCGCTAAAGTATTGCGATGGCAATTCGGGCAATATCGGAGCGTGCAAACCCCTGTCAGGCGTGTGGCGCCTGCTGCGCCACTTCGCGCAACTGGCCGCGCTTCACCACCGAGGACGATTTCGAACTCGACCTCATTCCGGAGCAATTCGTCAACGACAAGCTGTCGGGCATGCGCTGCGACGGCGAACGGTGTTCCGCCCTGTCCGGCCAAATAGGTGTCGCGACGGCCTGCGGCATCTATGCCGCGCGGCCGGAGGTTTGCCGCACCTGCATGCCCGGCGATCCCGAATGCACCATGGCCCGGCGCAGGCACGGTCTTCCCGCGCTCGCAGTTGAATTCTACGCTGGTGCATTGCTGTAGTCATTTCCGCGCATTTGTCCCGTATCACGTCATTTGTCATAAGACACTGTGACCAAAATCCCCGCATCGGCGACAACCGCCCTCTTCGACCGATTCAGAAATCTTCACCTCGTTGAAACGCTTGTTATCGGCGCTACCGGCGGAGTCCTGTTTGCGTGGCTCAATCTGCCGGGCGGGCTGATTTCGGGCGCGATGATCGCAACCGGCACTGCCGCCATCGCCGGCCGGCCGCTGGCGATGCCGCCGATCCTGACTCAGGCAGTTCTGCTGCTGCTGGGTATTTCCCTGGGATCGCTGGTGTCGCGGCAGCTCTTGCAGCACATGGGCGCCTATCCGCTGACGATCTCGCTGCTGGCGCTGGCGACATTCTGTTCGACCTTCGGCAGCAGCATCTATCTGCAGCGCTTTCATGGCTGGGACCAGACGTCGGCGTTGCTCGCGGGCAGTCCCGGCGCGCTGTCGCAGATCACCATGCTCGCCGCCGAGAAGGGCGCCGATGTGCCGGCGATCGCCGTGGTGCAGACCATGCGCGTGATCATTCTCACCGCGGCGCTGCCGATGCTGCTGGCCGCGCTAGGACTTGCGGCGCCTTCCGCGCCGTTGGCCACGCTCGCAATTGCCTCGCCACTTGAACTGGCCGAGCTGCTAGTGGCCTCGGTGGCGGCAGCGCTGTTGCTGCGACTGATAAAATTTCCGGCCAGCTGGATGTTCGGCGCGATGATTGGATCGAGCCTACTGCACGGCACCGGCGTGGTCGAAGGTGGCCTACCGCCCTGGTTGCGCGGCGTGGCCCTGGTCGGTATCGGCGCGCTGATCGGCGCGCGGTTCGCGCGAATGAAAGCCAAAACCTTGCTCAGCCACGTCAATGCTGCGCTGGGATCGTTCGCGGTCGCCATCGCGATATCGGCGATCTTCGTCGCGATCATCGCGTGGACTACCAACGTCCAATTCAGCGATATTGTGGTGGCGTTCGCCCCCGGCGCGATGGACGCCATGCTGGCGCTCGCGTTGACGCTGCACATCGATCCGATCTTCGTCGGCGCGCATCATCTGTCGCGGTTCGTGTTCGTCACCATCGCGACGCCCGGCATCGTCCATCTGTTCGGCCGCCCGCAGGAAGATGTGGATGACTAGCGGCCCGACGCCCTAGCGATGCCCCATCCCGCCAGCGCTGCCATCACCAGCGAGATCAGCACATTGTAGCCGGCCAGCGACAGGCCGAGAAAACGCCACTGCACCTCGTCGCAGCGCACGACTTTGACCTTGTCGAGATTTTCGAGCAGGCTTCCGGCCTTGCCAAAATCGAGAACGGGGCCGGTGCAGTCGGTCGGCCCCTGCCAAAAGCCCCATTCGACGCCGGCGTGATAGCCGCCAAGTCCTGCATTATAGAGCGCCGCCGCGGCCAGAAGCGCGAAGCCGATCACAAGCAGCGGGCGCGACGCGTTCTTGGCCGCCGCGCCTGCCACGAGCAGCGCGAGCGGTATGGCCAGATAATACGCGTAGCGCTGCTCAAGACAGAGCGGACAGGGCTGGATATCCAGAACGAGTTGAAAAAACCACGCGCCGGCCAGGGTCGCCGCGGCAATCACGGCGATCGCCAGCGCTGCCGTGAACGCGGCGCGTGCCTCGCCGCGCGGATGCGATGATCGTGCGGCGGCCTCAACGGTCACGTCCGTCCTCCGGTTGCGACAGCGTGGTATCCCGCGTGGTGGTCGCTGTCGAGGCAGCGGCGATCACACCGCAGTGTTGCAGCGGCCATATCAGGCGCGGGTTGACCGGCGGGGCGTGCCCGCTATATTCCGCCGGCTTCGCGACCTCGCTTTGCAGCGGCGTTCGAAAGCCCCTGTGGCGGAATTGGTAGACGCGCTCGACTCAAAATCGAGTTCCGCAAGGAGTGCTGGTTCGATTCCGGCCAGGGGCACCAGAAAGCCTTCTCATGTGACACCCAATATTGAGCGCGCCATGCAAATAATGCGCTGCGCTATTCCTCGTTCTTCTTGCCGCCACCTATCGTCTTCAGCTTGGCGAACACCGCATCGACGTTGAGGTCGTCGCGCTGTTTTTCGGTCTGCTCGGGCTCGGCCTCCTTGCGCGTGGTCTCCGAGGCCGGCAGCAGCGTGGCGCCGCCGTAAGCGGCGTCGGTCGGCTTCTCCTTGGCGGCGCGCTGCACCTCGAAATCGAGTTCGATCTGCGAGCACAAGCCCAGCGTTACCGGGTCCATCGGCGTCAGCGTCGAGGCGTTCCAGTGGGTGCGGTCGCGCACGCTGGCGATCGTGGTCTTGGTGGTGCCGACCAGCCGCATGATCTGGCTGTCTTTCAATTCGGAATGGTTGCGCACCAGCCAGAGGATCGCGCTCGGGCGCTCGTGGCGGCGCGAAACCGGCGTATAGCGCGGACCCTTTTTCTTGGCCTGCGTCGGCAGCATCACCTTGCTTTCGCCGAGCTTGAGCCGGTAGTCGGGGTCCTTTTCGCCCTTTTCGATTTCGTCGCGGGTAAGCTGGCCGGTCGAAATCGGGTCCATGCCCTTGATGCCCTGCGCGGCATCGCCGTCGGCTATGGCGCGGATTTCCAGCGGATGCATTTTAGTGAAATCGGCGACCTGGTCGAACGACAGCGCGGTATTGTCGACCAGCCATACGGCCGTCGCCTTGGGCATCAGCGGCGCGTTGCTCATGGCAAATCTCCTTTGCGCTTCGCCCACCTTTTGAAGGCGAAGCCGGGTCATCGGGGATGACGGGAATTACCCCTATATAAGCCGTCCGGGGTTAACGGCGCAATGGTTTGGTAGGCGGCCTTGACAGCGCCCAAAAGCCGTCCCAAGTGCTTGTTGGAACATGTCCTTATTTTAATTGCCCTTATTGGCGCCGACTTCGCTGGAATTGCCCTATGCAGGCCAAACCTCCCCTGAAAATCGTGCTCTGCTCCCCTCGGGGATTCTGCGCGGGCGTGGTTCGCGCCATCGACACCGTGGAGCGTGCGCTGGCGATCCACGGCGCGCCGGTCTATGTGCGACACGAGATTGTCCATAACAAATATGTGGTGGATAGCCTCAAGACCAAGGGCGCAATTTTCGTCGAGGAACTGGCAGAAATCCCCGACAATACCAATGCGCCCGTGGTTTTTTCAGCGCATGGGGTGCCGAAATCGGTCCCGGCCGACGCGCGCCAGCGCAATTTCTTCTCGCTGGATGCCACCTGCCCGCTGGTCACCAAAGTGCACCGCGAGGCGGCGATCCATTTCAAGCGCGGCCGCGAAATCCTGCTGATCGGGCATTCGCATCATCCGGAAGTGGTCGGCACTTTGGGCCAGCTTCCGCCGGGGGCCGTGACGCTGATCGAGACGGCGACCGACGCCGCAACGTTCACGCCTAAAAACCCCGACAACCTCGCCTTCGTCACGCAGACGACGCTGTCGATCGACGATACCGCCGAGATCGTCGCGCTCCTGAAGCAGCGGTTTCCCAACATTTCGGGACCACACAAGGAAGACATTTGCTACGCCACCACCAACCGCCAACTCGCGGTGAAGAAGGTGGCGCCGGTGGTCGATGCCCTGATCGTGGTTGGTGCGCCAAACTCATCGAATTCGCAGCGGCTACGCGAAGTTGCCGAGCGTGAGGGTTGTCGCGTTTCCGTGCTGGCACAGCGCGCTAAGGATCTCGACTGGAGCATGTTCGAAGGTATCAAGAGTCTCGGCATCACAGCAGGCGCTTCTGCGCCGGAGGTGATCGTCGAGGAGATCATGGGTGCGTTCGCCGAGCGCTACGAATTGCATGTGGAAACGGTATCGGCCGCGGAAGAAAACGAGTTCTTTCCGCTGCCGCGATCGCTGCGGCCTGACGCAGCATAGAGCTGGTGCGGCGGATTTGCAGTTCCTCTCAGCTAGCTGCGGGTTCAAATCCAAAGCCGCTCCAGAATTATATTTTCTAGTGTCCCTTCCATTCCGAAGTTCGCGTCAGAGGATACTGCAAGCACATGCGAACTTCGGAATCGGGACACTAGCATGGCGGTGTATACCGACGTCGCCGCCGAAGAGCTGGTTGAGTTCCTGCGCGGTTATGACATCGGCGAATTGTTGTCCTACAAGGGCATCGCCGAGGGCGTCGAGAATTCCAACTTCCTGATGCGCACCACCAAGGGCGCGTTCATCCTCACACTCTACGAAAAGCGCGTGGCGGTCGACGATCTGCCTTACTTCCTGTCGCTGATGGGACATCTCGCTGCGCACGGCATTCCCTGCCCGCAACCAGCGAAAAATCGCAGGGGTGAGAGTTTCGGCGAACTGCAGGGAAAGCCGGCCGCGATCATCAATTTTCTCGAGGGCATGTGGCCGCGCCGACCGAATGCAGCGCACTGCGCGGGCGTCGGCTCGGCGCTGGCGAAGATGCATCTGGCCGGACGCGACTTTCCACTGGTGCGAGCGAATCCGTTGTCCGTGCAAGGGTGGCGGCCGCTGCTCGAGATTGCCGCGGCCCGCGCGGATGAATTGCAGATTGGCCTGCGTGATTTTCTCGAGCAGGAACTCGATCATCTAGAGATAAATTGGCCGCGCGATCTGCCGCAAGGCGTCATCCACGGGGATTTATTTCCGGACAATGTTTTTTTCCTCGGCGAAAAGCTGTCCGGCCTGATCGACTTCCCGTTCTCCTGCAACGATACCCTCGCCTACGACGTCGCGATCTGCCTGAACGCCTGGTGCTTTGAGACCGATCACTCCTTCAATGTTACCAAGGCCCGCGCCTTTCTCGGCGCCTATGCGCGCGAGCGCGGACTTTCGAACGCCGAACAGCAGGCCTTGCCGCTGCTGGCGCGCGGCGCAGCGATGCGATTCCTGCTGACGCGGCTGGTCGATTATCTCAACGTGCCGGAAGGTGCGCTGGTGCGGCCAAAGGATCCTTTGGAATATGTCCGCAAGCTCCGTTTTCAGCAGAGCGTCCGCAGCCTGCGCGATTACGGAGTTGAACCATCGGAGCTTCCGGCGTGAGTGCGCCGCTTCCAGTCATCATTCACACCGACGGCGCGTGCTCAGGCAATCCTGGCCCGGGCGGCTGGGGCGCGATCCTGAAATTCGGCGACGTCGAAAGAGAGCTGAAGGGCGGCGATGCCCACACCACCAACAACCGCATGGAATTGATGGCGGCAATCTCCGCGCTGGAGGCGCTGAAGAAGCCCTGCACCGTCGACCTCTACACCGACAGCCAGTATGTCCGGCAGGGCATTACCGGCTGGATCCACGGTTGGAAGAAGAACGGCTGGCGCACCTCGGACAAGAAGCCGGTGAAGAATGTCGATCTGTGGCAGCGGTTGGATGCATCGCTGCATCAGCATCAGGTAAGCTGGCATTGGGTGAAGGGTCACGCCGGCCACGACGAGAACGAACGCGCCGATCAACTCGCGCGTGACGGATTGGAAGAGCACCGTCAGGCGAGACACGCCAAGTAGAAAGCTGGACCGAGAGCGCCATGAGCGACGCGGTGGTGGACGATATCGTGGCGGTGTTGCCGCCGCTGCTGGCTTCGCTCGAAGCGCTCGAATTCATCGCGCGCCATCTGCACCCGCCGGCGTTCGGCTCGGTTATGGAGGCCGCCGGCATGCCGGATCAGGACCTGCAGACCGTCCGCTCACGGTTGACGAACTGGCCCGATTCATTCGCAGACCTGCACACCGCTCTAACAATCGCTTGCGACGAGACACTCGCCGCGTTCGCGGGCCTGCGCGCGGTTGAACGGGGCAATGGCGAGTTGATCGACATATTCCGCGCGCTCCGTCATGCACCGCGCGCGCAGGAAGCGCTTTATCCGCTCGCTGCCAGATTTCCGCCCGTCAGCGAATTCTTCGTCGATCCGGCGATGCGCGGCGATGCCGATCTGCTGGCGCGGCTGGCAGCGCCCGCCAATGCCGATACCGGCATTTTCCACGACGCCAATGAACCCGGCTGCCCCGGCGGCTACTCGCTCTACGTGCCGGAAACCTACACGCCGGATCGCGCATGGCCGCTGGTGATGGCGCTGCACGGTGGCAGCGGCAACGGCCGCGCTTTCCTCTGGAGCTGGTTGCGCGATGCTCGCAGCCACGGCGCGGTCGTGGTCGCGCCGACCGCGATCGGCAGCACATGGGCGTTGATGGGCGAGGATGCCGATACGCCAAATCTCGCGCATATCCTCGATCACGTGCGGTCGCGCTGGAATGTCGATTCTACTCGCATGCTGCTGACAGGAATGAGCGATGGCGGCACGTTCTGCTACGTTTCGGGACTGGAAAGCGGATCGCCCTTCACCCATCTGGCGCCGATCGCTGCCACGTTTCATCCGCTGATGGCGCAGGTGGCCGATCCGAAGAGATTGCTCGGCCTGCCGATCACCATCGTGCATGGCCGTCTTGACTGGATGTTTCCCGTGCAGACCGCGCAACAAGCCCGCGAGACGTTGTCCCTTGCGGGCGCTGACGTTAGCTACCGCGAGATCGACGATCTCAGCCATTGCTACCCGCGCGAGATCAATGCGGCGCTGCTGAGTTGGCTGCGCGCAAATAAATGACAGGCAAATAAAAGACCGTACCGTCCTTCAATAATCGGCGGTTTCCATTATCTTTCGGGAAGTGAATGGATGGAGAACCCTGCATGGCATCGTTGACCGAATGGAAAGTACCGGCGGCCAACCAGCCTCGCGCGGAGAATTACGGCTTCGATCTTGAACGCACACTTTCTTCCATTGTCGGCCTGCATTCGATCGTCCCAAGCGACGCCTTCACCGCGGATACGCTGGGAACCGAACGCGCCGGTAATGGCGTGCTGATCGACGACGGGTTGGTACTCACCATCGGCTATCTGATCACCGAAGCGCAAACGGTCTGGCTGCATTTGGGCGATGGCCGCGTGGTGGAAGGCCACGCGCTCGGCTTCGATGGGGAAACCGGATTCGGCCTGGTGCAGGCGCTCGGCCGGCTCGATCTCGATCCCTTGCTGCTCGGCAGTTCCAGCTCCGCGCAGGTCGGCGACAACGTCGTGGTCGGTGGCGTCGGTGGACGCACGCGGTCGCTGGCCGGCCGCATCGCCGCCAAGCAAGAATTCGCCGGCTATTGGGAATATCTGCTGAACGAAGCGATCTTCACCTATCCGGCGCACCCGAACTGGGGCGGCACCGGATTGCTAAACAGCAGCGGTGAATTGATCGGCATCGGCTCGTTGCAGCTTGAACGCGGGCGCGCCGGCAAGAACGAGCATCTCAACATGATCGTGCCGATCGACCTGCTCACGCCTGTGCTCGACGACTTGCGGAAATTCGGCCGCGTCAACAAGCCGGCGCGGCCGTGGCTCGGCATGTACTCGACTGAAGTCGAGGACAAGATCATTGTCGTCGGCATTGCCGAGAAGGGTCCGGCGGCGCGCGCCGAACTCAAGACCGGCGACGTCATCCTCGCCGTCAAGGGTGAGAAGGTTTCGAGTTCATGCGGAGTTCTATCGAAAGATCTGGGGCCTTGGCTCTGCCGGCGTCGATGTGCCGCTCACCGTGCATCACGAAGGGGTCACCTTCGATGTCGTCTTGACATCATCCGACCGCGCAAAATTTTTGAAGGGGCCAAGATTGCATTGAGTTGCGCCGACGTAAAATTCAAGCAGTTAACCCTCCACGTTTAACACTGACATCCGGAAGCTGCGCGACACTATCCCGCGCGCGGCGCAAAAGATCGCGATCTGCCTTATCAAGCGTGGGAAGGTCGCCGTCTGCAAAATATCCCAAGGCGCGAAGCACTTGTGCTGGTTCGCCACCAAACATTTTTTCGAAAGCGCTTAAGCCCAACGGCAAAGAAACATTGCCGGAAATCATTTCAGCGATATCGCGATAGTCTTTGGCTTCGGCGCGATCCAGCGTCGCCTTCAGCTTGGTCGCCATCAGGTCGTCAAGGGACGCGACGAGCAAAACGCCGTCTTCGGTCTGAAGCGGATCGTTCACTCGGCCAAATCCGATATTGCCGAAAAAGGAAATTTTCACCGCGCCAGATTGCATCTGCACGATCACCACTAACGTATCCGGCACATCCTGCAAGACAATGGCTCCGGAAATAAATCCAAACGCCTCTCGTATCCGATCCTTATCCAGCGGTTCAGAGCTGAAAAAGTCGAAGTCCAGTGACTCCCGATGCCCCAGATGGATGGCGATGGCCGTCCCGCCGTAGAGAACGAAGTTCAGGTCAGTCGCGGGCGCCAGCCTTGGCCAAAGTTCTCTTTGTGCCGCGGGCAAAACATCCAATTTCGGATCAAGGCGCTGCGGCATGGAAGGCTCTCCGGGGTGCCTCGTCCGGAATAGCGGCCCCCGTTCTGTAAGACAGCCGGCCGCGCCAGAACTCCCAGGAGCGACCGTTCAGCCACCCCGGTTCCGCTCGCAACATGATCTCAGTCAGACGTGGCCTGCCCACCGTTTCTTCAAGCAGAAGAATGTCGTCGTAGGTCCCGAGATTCATCGTCTGCGCGATAATGCGGTCTTCGGAAAATGGCTTACCATCGACAGCCTTCCACCAAAGATATTTACGGCCGAACCCTTCGATCACCTCCGCTGGTGCGCCTGTTTTTGTCATCATCCATGATAGCATTTCGAGCGTCTGTTTCCTATATCGCAGACATAATCCCGTCGGAATTTATCACCAGAAAAGAGGCACTTAACCGAGCGGGGCGCTTTCAGACCGGCCTTCAAACAGCGACAGGACGACAGCATGCCGTCAGACATTTCTCCCGTTTCGTACGCGCCGGTTTCCCGCACCTCGACTTCTGTGCTGCTGTCGAAGGGCGTCGCGCGGCTGGAAGTCACGTTGAAGCTCACTACCGCGATCCTCGCGCTGGCCGCCGGCGTCTACACTTATCTCGGCGTCCGCGAACTGCTCAACGGCAGCCCGACCACGGTGTTCTTCGCCGCGGTGATTTATTCGGTCGCGGTGTCGGTCGGCATCTATGCCTTCTGGGTGTTCCTGATGCAGTTCATGCCGCACGTCGTGAGTCGCACCGGCCGCACGTTGATGTTCGGCTGCATGCTACTGGGTTCGCTGATGATCGTGGCGATGTCGTCGTGGCTGAACGCCTCGGCGCTGGCCGGTGCCGCCGCGATCCAGCAGCATCTCGCGATCACCGTGCAGAATTACACGCGCGATCTCGACACCGCCAACACCAACGCGATCGCCGCGCAGGGACTGCTGCCCGGACATTCAGCTCGCGTCGTCGCGCTTTGCCAGGCTGGCCGACGCCGAGCGCGCGGGATCGCTGACCGGCACGTCCGGCTCCGGCACCGTGGTGCAGCTTTTGACGCAGATGTCGGGACAGCTCGACAGTCTCGGGCAGGAGGTGCAGGCCTCCGGCAAGCGCGTCTCCGCGCTGTTCGAGCAGGGCGGCAAGAACCTCGCCAAGATGCGCGAACTGATTTCCGACCGCGGGCCGATCTCAACGCCGCAGCGATGCGTTCGCAACCGAGTCGCTGGCGCTGATGGGCGTGATCGCCAATCTGCAGCAGACCTCGGTCGCGCCCGGCGGTGAAACGCGCCGCGACCTCACTTTCCTCGGGCTTCATCGCGCCGGCCGCGGGCGGTCGCAGCGGCGATCTCGCGGACCGGCAGACCGCCGTCGTCGGCAAGGTGGAAAGCTCGATCGCGGCGCAGTCGGCTTCGCTGTCGGAGGCCGCCGAAAAGATTCTGGCGACGCCGAAGGTCGAACCGGCGCGCTTTCAGGCGATGTCGCCGGCCGAAGCGGTGTTGCATTACGCAGGGGATTTCATTCCGAGCTGGGCCGGAGCGATCTCAATCGACCTGATGCCAGCCGTGCTGGTGCTGATCCTGTGCGTCGTGCACGCCGCGATCCGGCGCGAAGGCTTGCCGGCCGTCAGCGCGTCCAACATGACCGCAGGCGAACTGGTTGCGGCCTTGCAGATGGCGCGCGAGGTCGAGGAGGCGCGGCGCATGGTGCCCGGCGAAAATCCCGACGGCGAACGCGTACCCGCCGGCGGCGGTCGATGAAAACGTCACCTCGCTGTCGTCGGCGCGGATCATCAAGTAGCGGCTCGCCATGCAGCCATCCCTGACATTGCAGCAACGCTTCCACGCCTGGCTGGCTGACAATCCCGACGATGCGATCCTGCGCTGGATTTTTCGCAGCGTCGTTGCGGTGACGGTTGTGGTACTCGCGCTCGATCTCGCCACCATGAACGGCCTGATCAATAGTCCCGATCCCACAATGACGCCGGCGGAAACGCGGCAGGCGCTGCCTGAGATCAACCTGCCGTCGATTCTCGCCCCGATTCTCGCGCCCTTGATGCCCGGAGGCGACCGCCGGCTGACGCCGCTGCCGCAACCGGATGGCGCGCTCGGCCAGCCGATGACGTTTGAACTGGTCGGCGGCGGCAGACTGATGGCGACCGGTACCATCACGCCGGGGATCTCGGAGAGCTTTCGCCGCAGAAGTCTCCAAACGCAGCGACTACATCAAAACCGTGGTGCTGAATTCGCCGGGCGGATCGGTCGCCGACGCGCTGGCGATGGGCCGGATCATTCGCGACAAGAAATTCGCGACCGAGGTCGAAGCGGGAAAATACTGCGCCTCATCCTGTCCGCTGGTGTTCGCCGGCGGCGTCGAGCGCCGTGCCGGCGACAAGGCCGCGATCGGCGTGCATCAGGTGTTTGCGATCAGTTCAGGCGGAGCACGGGGCGCGGCAACGCGCGACGAGATGAGCGACGCGCAGCGCATCTCTGCGCGATGCCAGCGCTACCTCATCGATATGGGCATCAACCCGCAGATGTGGGTGCATGCCATGGAGACGCCCAAGGACAAGCTGTTCATCTTCAAGCCGGACGAACTGAAGTCGCTGAACATCGTGACGGCGGCTGCGCCGGCGACTCCTGCTGGTCCGGCGGCAACGCCCTTGCCGGTCCCGGCGCCAAAGACACGATCATAGCGCGAAGCATCATCCAAAGGTGCTCGCCGCTCTTCACGGCGAGCCTCGAAGGATGGGCACAGGCATGAGCCGCCATCCTTCGTGACGCCGCGTAAGCACGCGGCTCCTCAGGATGACGGTTGTGCACGCGGCGCGATTAGCTTTCGCGAATGGAACTTCCCCAATCCAAGAACGTTGTTCGCGCTCATCTGAGGATTTGTCATGCAAACGTTTGTCGGAATGATTTTAGGCGCTCTGTTGCTGGTCGCAGGCGTTTACATCTACGACTCCATGCAGACCTCGCCAGTAGCGAATGGTCAGGTGGCGCAGGTCAACCGAACCATCGTCAACTGGGACGTCGCAGCGACAGACTGGAATGCGCTGAAACTGCGCGCCCAGAACGACTGGACCAAGCTGTCGTCCAAGTAACGTCGCGAAAAATAAGTAACCACGTAAAGGCCTGGCAAATACCGAGCGCCTTCGTCCGTCTGACGAGGGCGTTTAATTTGTGCGCTTATTCGCAGCCGCAGCCTTTCGCGCATCTGCAATGGCACTCTCGAAATCGGCCATGGTCAGCGCGCCGGGTACGCGGAACTTTCCGATGATAAACGCCGGCGTTCCGTTAAATCCGAAGGCCTTGGCTTGCGCATTGTTGCGGGCGAGAATGGCGTCGATCGCCCTGGCATTGGTTTCGAGATCGCGGCTGGCGCGCTCGACATCGATACCGGCACCCGCCAGCAGTTCGCGAATGCGCGGCTCGGTCAGTCTTGAAGCCGTGCCCATCAGCGCATCATGCGCGGCGACGTATTTATCCTGATACTTCGCCGCCAATGCCATTCGCGACGCGACGATCGATACAGGCCCGAGGATTGGCCAATCCTTGTAGGCCAGCCTGACCTTGCCATCGTCCTGAACGACCTGCGAGAGTTCGGGCGCGAGCTTGCGGCAGTACGGACAGTTGAAATCGAAATACTCGACGATGGTGAGATCGCCATCGAGGTTGCCGGTGACGGGAACATCAGGATCGCGCAACACAGCGGCTTCGGCCAGAACGTTATCTTCCCTGGACCAAGCCAAACCCGGCGCCAAGGTAATGCCGAGCGTTGCCGCGCCGGCCCCGAGGAGGCCAAGCGCTCGACGCCGGTTTACCGGCAACTGCAGGGCATCGGACAATCTACGCATGGGGTCTCCGGTCGGCGCCCGCCAACACTGAACGCTTAAGATAGGGAGAGATTGCGCGCCAGCATATAGAGCGCGACCATTATAATGGCGGCCGCGAACACGGTGTTGAGCGCGCCCCGGCGGTTCGCCAGCAACCGCGCGGACCTTGTGCCGAGCAATCCTCCCACGATGCCGCCGGCGATGAACAGCGCCGCCAGATTCCAGGAGATAAGGCCGGACCAGGCGTAACTCGCCGCCGTCGTCAGACCGAAGGCGGTGACCGCGACCAGCGACGAGCCGATCGCATTCATGATCGGCATACCCGTCGCCAGCATCAGCGCCGGCACGATCAGGAAGCCGCCGCCGATGCCGAAGAAACCCGCCAAGGTCCCTGTAGCCACGCCGAGGCCAGCGACCGCCGGCGTGTTGGCCCAGCTCAGCCGCGCGTCCGGGAGGCCGACACGCGAACGGGTCTTCAGCATCAGCGCTGCGATCACCATCATCAGCAGCGCAAAAAGGGCCAGCAATTTACGGCCGTCCAGCATTTTACCGAAGATCGATCCGGTGAAGGCGCCGGCCACGCCCGCCGCCGCGAACACCAGCGCGCACGACCATCGCACGCTGCCGCCGCGGGCGTGGTTCGACAAATTCATGCCGGCATTGGCCGCGACTGCGATGGCGCTGGTGCCGATCGCCACATGCGGGTCGGGAACGCCGACGACATACACCATCAGCGGCACCGCGAGGATCGATCCGCCGCCGCCCATCAAGCCGAGCGAAAATCCGACCAGCGCGCCGGACGCCACTCCCAGCGCGCTCTGCATGACGGAGAGGATCAACGCGAAATGCCGAGATGGCGGATCAGGCGGTGCCCTTCAATTTCTTGGTGCACTCGCTGTAATAGCCGCCGCCTTTCTGAATCCATTTCAATCCGCCATTGGCATTGCTGGCCTTGTTGGCGTTGTATTGATCGACGCAGGTATGCATGCGACCCCTGCCGGCGCTTTCCTTGGCGTATTTCGGATCGAGCGCATTGGGGAATACCGCGTTCCCCATTGGGGCGGCCGTTGGCGTGGACTTCGGCATCGCCGCGGGTTTGGCTTCGGCCGATTTTGGCGTGGCCGGAGCTGCCGCCGGGGTGGCGGCGGCGTCAGACCCGCATTCGGCCTTGCGGAAGTCGTTCCATTTCTGGCCGTTGAGCGAACCGGCGGTTTGCGCGGCTTTATATTTGGCGCTGCATTCCTGCATCGTCAGAGCCTGCGCCGGCATCGCTGCGAAAACGGCGAAGCCAGAGGCGGTGATCGCCGCCAGTATCCTTGCTTGATAAGTCATCGTTGTTCTCCCTGGGAATGGCAACCGGGAGACTATTCTAGCGCACCCGCAGCCGCTTACAACGCGGGACCGCACGCTCCTGCTAAAAATACGTGCTTTTGAAGTGCGTCAATCGCCGATGCCGGAGGGTTTCAGGGCCAGGGAGCGCGAGATTCGGCTTAAGCCGTCACGGCGAAGGCCAACTCCTCATCGTCCAGCTCATCATCGACCGGAGAGAATGTGCTCAGCGGCTTGGTCGAGAGCGTAATCGGCTTGCGATTGCCGTACGACGATGTGGGCGCGGGGTGCGCGGCCGGCGCTTCGCGGGATAGCGCGTAAAGCACGGAGCCGACACGCCCGCCCAACTGGATCAGATCGCGTTCGGTGCAACTCGACGCGATGGCCACCGCCAAGGTGTGCAGATGGCTGCGGCGATAACAAAACAGCGCCAACATCGCCCGCACATCGGAAGAAACGCTTTCCACCAGCTGCGGCAGACCGTTTGGATTGGCGCGGTACATCGCGCCGAGCAAATCCTCGCGGACCGGACAGAAATCGTTCTCGAAGGCATCGCGGCTTGAAAACATTTGCATATCTCCCTGACGAGAGGATGCAATGCAATTCTCTAACGAAAGGTTAACCACACGGGCAACGTGCGGGCACAGCGAGATTCATTTCAACCGGAAGCTAATGGATGCGACTGACAACGCGGGCTTGAGCGATTCGTGCATCACCAGGTGATGCCGTACTTTGCGCCCATCCGCCGTGCCTCTTCCTCATTGGTAGGCAGCGAGTTCCCCGATGGACTCATCCGCCGCCTCGCCGAACGCGCGTTAGGCGCGGGACTTGCGGCCTTACGCGTTCGCGGGGATGCCGCGGTGTCGGAATTGGTTTTGGTGGTTTTTTTGGTCGTGTCTTTAGTTGTGGTGTCGCTGTTGGTCCGCGCGGGCGGATCGGCGACCACCGCCGGCTTTTCTGCGGGCGCGATTTGTTCGATCGTCTCGCTGGCAGCAAAGACGAGACCGGGTGACGGTTCGGCATACGCCGCAGCGGATACCAACAGAAGCGGCATGATCACGATGAATTTGCGCATATTTTGACCTCGGCTTGTTTGCATTCGAAGGCTAGGTCGATTTCGGGCGCGATTATGTGAGCTAGATCACCGGGTGACAAGCCGGTTGCGCCGTTCACTTGACGTCGATCTTGGCCTTCATCCATGCCGATATGGCTTGACCGATCGCGACTCCGGAATCCTCCTGGATGAAGTGCGAACCCGGCACTGTAATTTCGGTCTGGTTTTTCCAGCCCCGGCAAAAATCCCGCGGCGCTCCGATCAGAATCGCGCCGGGATCGGCATTGACGAACAGTTTTGGAATTTCGTTCTCGGCCATCCATTGCGAGTAGGCCGCAACGATCCCGGCCACGTCTTCGGGCTCGCCGGCGATTGGTATCTGGCGCGGCCAGGTCAGCGTCGGCCAGCGATCTTCGCGCCGTTCGAACGGGCGGCGGTATTCCGACATTTCGGCTTCGCTTAATTTTCGTAACACCGATCCCGGCAACACTCGCTCCACGAACATGTTGCGGTCGAGAACCATGCTTTCGCCCTTGTCCGAGCGAAATCCCTGAAAGATGGGCGTTGCCGACGGGCTCCATTCTTCCCAGCCGCCGATCGGCCGGACGATAGCCTCCATGTAGGCGATGCCGCGCACGCGGTCGCGGTGACGGTTTGCCCAGTCGAATCCGAGCGCCGATCCCCAGTCGTGCACCACGAACAGGATGGACTTGCTTTCGCCGATCACCGCATCGATGAACGCGTCGAGATAGTCGCGGTGCGTCACAAAGCGATAGCTGTCCGGACCTGGATTGGGCAGTTTGCCGGAATCGCCCATGCCGATCAGATCGGGCACGATAAGCCGGCCCTGCCCTTCAAGTTCGGGAATGACATCTCGCCAGAGGTAGGACGACGTCGGGTTGCCATGCAGAAACACCACCGAGGCGTCATTGCCGCGTTCGTGATAGGCCATGCGGGCGCCGCGCACAGCGACGTATTTTTTTTCGAGCGGCTGTTCGGACATCTCGTTCTTTCAATGACGGTTAGCTGTGGGGATGCGGCGCATCGAAATCGCCGATCTCAATTAGCCGCCATGAAAATGGACAGGCCAAAACCGGTAAGATGGTGGAGCGCCTGATCGATCCCGATCAACCACCAGAACCAGGTCTTTTCCGTTGTGACGTTGAAGGTGGCCACGCAAAAGCCCTTGGCGCGGTCGATGGCGATATGAATCACGAAATCGATAAAGGCGACGAACCAGAACCGCGGCGCAATTATCAGGATCAGTGCCAGCGCCACCGCCAGATGAACGAGACAGTGGGCCAGCAGCGGCCACGCCCAGCCGGTCTTTTGATCCTTGCCGAGCGCCATCCAGGTGGTCTGCAGAAAAAAATCCGCGATGATATGCTTGGTCGTCAGGACGAGCATCCATCCGACCAGCGAACCAACGACGATCGACGATGACAGGGGAGGAAACAACAAACGGAACGCCTTATGCTGGGATCGATGAGCCGTAAAACCGAACCTTCAGGCGTTCACTTCGTCGTAAACCCCGGACAATTCGACCGATATTGCGGGTTTATGACACCTCCGGATGCGGAATGCACGGGGATGGAACCCAAAAAATAGGAGGTGTGACAATCAGGATAGCCCGCCGGGACGCGTGTCGTTAACGATACCTCGCCGCCGGATTTGCAATCCACGCCTGACTCGATATCATCCAAAAAACAGAAAATTATTATTCCGTTTTAGCTATTTACGATTGCTTTTGTGGCTCGCGGGCCAAGGATATTGTCTCGTTTGGCCTCGCTCGTCCGGTAACAGCGATGAACGCAGAAACCTCTTCGCCCACCGAAAAGCTGCCCAGCCGAGCGCAGGCAAAACGCGCCAATCGCTGGCAAGCGCTACTGTATGTGTTTCTAACTCTGATCCTTACTGTCGGCACGGTCGTCGGGGGACGAATCTGGCTGCGGAACTCCGAGACGCTGACCTTCGCGACCGGCAACGCGGCCGGCGTCGAAGCGCGTTTCGCCGCCAAGCTTGCAACGGTACTCAAGAACAACGGTTCGCGATTGCGGATCAAGATCGTTCAAAATGCGGATAATGCCAAGGCGCTGACTCAGTTCGACAACAGACAGGCCAATCTGGTGGTGCTGCGGTCCGACGCAAAGATTCCGCAGCGCGCCCGCGCCCTCGCCCTGCTCGAACATGATGTAGTGCTGCTGATCAGTCCGGGAGAAAAGAAAATCGACTCGCTCGCAGCGCTGCGGAAAAAGAAAATTGCGTTGCTGAGCGAAGACGACGGCAACATGGCGTTCGCCCGCAGTTTCCTGGAGATCCCCGAAGGCGCGGATGCGGGGCACATTCAGCAGGCGCCGCCGAACGCCACGCTCGATAAATTGTTTGCACCAAAAGGCGTTGGCGCGGTAATCGCCATCGCCCACGCTTCGAAGATCGCCAAAGACAAGAGTTACGAGCAATATACCAAGCGTGGCGGCAGCTTCGTACTGAACAACATCGACGAAGCCAAAGCGCTCACCCGCAAAAATCCAGGGATTTCCGAGGAGATGGTGGCCACCGGAATGCTGTCATCGTCGCCGGAAGTTCCTGATGACGATATTTCCACAATCGGATTGCAATGGTTTCTGGTCGCGCAGTCGAGAATGTCGGTCGGGACTGCGGAAGATTTGGCACGCACAGTCTATGAAAATAAAGCAGAGCTCGCGCTTGACGACGGCTTTGCTTCGAAGATCGAACCAGCCGATACCGACAAGGACGCCTTGATCGTCGCCCACCACGGCGCCGCCGGATACATCAACGACGATACCAAGTCGTTCATGGATCGCTACGCCGACGTGATGTATCTCGGCGGCGGCGCCCTGAGTATCATCGGTTCGCTGTTCTTCGGGCTTTATGCACAGGTCACCCGCATTGCGCCGGAAAAGGCCAGCGAACTTGCGACTGCCATTCTCGACATCGGCGAACGAATCGAACACGCCAAATCAATGGATGTGCTCGAATCGCTGCAGGACGAACTCGAGGCGATACTCCGCGGCGCCGTGATCGGGTTGCGCGACGGCACCATCAGCAGCGACGGCCTCGATACATTCAAGCTTGGCTATGAATTCGTCCGCGACGAGATCGCAATGCGGCGAGAAAGCCTCAAGCGCCACGGTGACAACATCGTCATGGTCAAGTCAGCGCAAAGCGGTTAGCCCGCTCAATCGTGGAGGTTATGCTCCGCGGGTATCTGGCCCAGCCGCGGGCGGCGCGATTTGCCCGATCTCAGCCCGTCGCCTGATCTCCGCAATCGTTCTTTTAAGCGCTGCCTGCCGCGGATCCGGCCGCGCGGCGGCGCGCGCTTCCTCGATCGCACCGGCAAGATCGTGCAGCGGCAGCACGCCGTCGAAGGTCGGTTTGGCCAACCCGTCGATGATCAAATTCCAATCCGCAAGCCCTTGGCGATAGGCGTCGCCATAGCCCTGAATCATCGTGGCGCTTTGGACGATAGCCGATGCGGAAGCCGGCTGCTTCACCAGACTGCGGTCGATCATGTGCAGCCAACGCTCGACCCAAATTCGCTCCTGGCCATATCGCACGGAGAACAGGCGCCAGCGCCGCAGCGATGCCTCGATCTTCAATCGGCGAACGCCGGACGGGGTCGCCACGCTATAGCGGATGGGGAACGGCTTATGCAGCCATCCCCGCCACTCGAGCACGTCGAGCACCGGCTCGGCGACCTTACCCGGAAGCGCGCCAATCAGTTCATCGAGGCGGAACCTTTTGACCTCGTCGGCCGATGGCGCGCGCGTGTTGCCGGCACTGGGGTCGAACTCGGCCAGCTTTGTTTGCGCAATCCGGATCGGATCGTCATAGCTCATGCGCAACGCCATCAGCCGAGCAATGTCTGCGAACAATGCGCCGTCGATATCGCGGCGGCCGACAAAACGCGTGAGCCGATCGACGTAAAGCTGAGCATAGCTGGGGCCCTGATAGCCGATCAGCCGGTCGATGCCTTCGCTGGCAATCGGCGTCACCGCGTCCGGCAGGCCATCCGGCAAGAATGGTGGCGCGTTGTCGTCATCGCCGATGAAATCGGCGAGAAGGTAGCGAGCCGAAGACCAGAGACGTGCCACGCTTGCGCGCATGAGCTATCCCCGCGCGGGTGCAGCGGCGGCCGCGGCAGTATGCTGCGCCAACCGCTCCTCAAGCTTGGCGATGTTCTGGAACAGCCGGGCGCTGGCCAGGCGCAGAAAGTAAAAGCCGAATGCCGGATTCTGCACGTAGAGCTCCTCGACCTGGGTGTAGGTCACGCCCAGTATCAGGCCGCCCTCGATGCATTCCAACGTCTGGGTGCGCAAGTTCGAAGGCGAGAGCATGCCGAATTCACCGACAAGGGCCCCGACCGGCAATTCAATGCCGGACTCAACCAGCCGGTAGCGCCCGCTGACGATGTAGAACATGCTTTCGGCCTTCTCGTCCTTGTAGAACAGTATCTCGCCGGTGGAGCATTTGCGCTCGGTCATGAAGGGTTTCAGCCACTCCAGCGATAGGTCGCTGTTGACCGACTTCTTCACGTCGCGCACCAATTGCAGCATCTGATGCAGCCGGTAGATGTTGAGCGGCAAAAGGACCGAGTGCAGCACCAGCGTCGGATAATTATGCGTCGGAATCGATGACCCGATGAGTACGATATTGGTCAGGATGGCGAATAACCGCAGCGGGATCATGGTCCGCATCGAAAGGGTCGCAACCAGGAAGATCGATGCAAAAAAACTGCTGGCGGTTCCTGCGTGTTCGGCGAGATGAGAGGTATCCATTGGAAGCCAACCTATTTTTCAAGCGCTAAATGCTCAACGATCGTATTTCCGCGCACCCGGACCCTGCTGCGATCCAGTTGGCAACATCATCATAAAAGTCTCCGCGGGATTTTGATATACGGGTAAAAAGCGATGTTTTGTAAGGCCGGACCTGCAATCCGGGCAAATGCGGTTTGGCGCGTCCGCGCGCGATTAAGCGCGTTGAGGGCCTGTCGTTGACGGCTTGATGCGGCACGGGCACTTTGCAGGCGGGACCCGTGTTAAAAGACGGTCCAGCCTTTTCCTTCCGCAGGCTTCGTCCGCAAATGTTTAAGCCGCCAGTTCCTGCCGCCGTCGTTCAGTTCCTTGCCGCGACTTCTGGCCGCAATCCGACCAGACCGGCTTACATCGCCACCGCAACGGGTCTCGTCATGCTCCTGTTGCTTACCGTCGATCCGACCTATGAGGCAGCGCACAATTGGGTCGACGGCATACTATGGCTCTGCCTCGTCTTCTTTATCTTCGAACTTGGGGTTCGAATGCGCCACGCCGCGCTGCTCGGCCAGCTGCCGGCCTATCTTTTATCGATCCGTGGATTGGTCGATACGGCCGCTGCGATTGCCATCCCACTCACGTTGGCGGCCGGCGCGCATCCGAAGTCGGCCTGGCTTCTCTCCGTTCTGTGGCTCCTCAAGATCGTCCCGGGAATTCCAGGATTGCGGCAGTTGCGGCGCGTCCTCGTGTTGGAATCCGGACCGCTGTTTAGCGTGCTGGTGATTTTTTTGATGGTGCTGTTCGTGGCCTCGGTGGCCATGCATTTTCTGGAGGGCCCGGGCCAACCGGTTGCGTTCGGCAGCGTCCCCGCGGCGATGTGGTGGGCGGTCGTCACCCTGACCACCGTGGGGTATGGCGATGTCGTGCCACTTACCCCGCTGGGTCGGCTGGTCGCGGCGTTCGTGATGATCTGCGGGCTCGGCGTGTTCGGTCTCTGGACCGGCATCCTCGCCAACGGCTTTGCGGCGGAAACCCGCCGCGACAATTTCCTGAAAACCTGGGAGTCCGTGACCAAGGTTCCGTTCTTCGCGGCGCTGGGGCCGGCCGCTATTGCGGATGTGACGCACATGCTGCGCAGCATGAATCTGCCCGCGCGCACCATGATCATCCGTAAGGGCAAAGCCGGCGATTGCATGTACTTTCTTGCCGAGGGTGAAGTCGAAGTCGATTTGCCGGGCAAGAAGATCCGACTCGGCGAGGGCGCTTTCTTCGGTGAAATGGCGCTGCTCGGCAACAATCTACGCTCCGCCAATATCAGCACCACGCGGATATCGAAGTTGCTGGTGCTCGACCTGGTCGATTTTCGCCTGCTGATGGCGAGGCATCCCGATCTCGCCCAGACGATCGATGCCGAAGCAAAACGGCGCGCGCTGGAAAATAAATAAATGGAAAAGTATGTGCCGGACATCGGTATGGCGAGCGCGCCAGTTCTGGAAACTGCCGGGGCGCGCGCCACGATCCGCCTCAACCGGCCGAAGAAGCTGAACCGGCTCGAGTCCGACGACCTCGATGCGCTGCTGAAACTGTTCGACCGGATCGAGGCCGATCCCGCGATCAGGGTGCTGATCCTGACCGGTACTGGCCGCGCCTTCAGCGCCGGCTACGACCTCGGCTCGATTGCCGACCGCGCCGCCAAGGGCGAAGCGCAGACCGGCGGTTCGGCGTTCGAGGTCGTCGTCAACCGGCTCGAGGATATCGGCGTTCCGACGGTCTGCAGGCTCAATGGCGGCGTCTACGGCGGCTCGACAGATCTGGCGCTGGCGTGCGATTTTCGCATCGGCGTCGATAGCTGCGAGATGTTCATGCCCGCCGCGCGGCTGGGATTGCATTATTACAAGAGCGGCATCCAACGCTACGTGTCGCGGTTGGGCGCCGACAACGCCAAGAAGCTGTTTCTTACGGCGCAGAAAATCGATGCGCAGGAGATGCTGCGGATTGGCTATCTCACGGCCATCGCATCGGCCGATAAGCTCGATGACGAAGTCGACGCGATCGCAACAATTCTCACCGGCAATGCACCGATAGCGATGCGCGGCATGAAGCGCACCATCAACGAATTCGCGCGCGGCGAACTCGACGGTGGCGCCGCCGACGCGCGCCATCGCGACAGCATGCACAGCGCGGAAATCAGGGAAGGCATCGCTGCGTTCGCGACGAAACGGGCGCCGAAGTTTTGAGAGCGCGGCCAGTTTTCTTCTCTCCTTCAAGGGGAGAGGGAAGACAGAGGAACTCCTACTCCACAAACATCACGGTATCCGGAATGCTCGCCCGCGAGGTCCGGTAGCTGTTGATCTTGTGCTCGCGGTCGGCATAACCGAACGAGATGCCGCATACCACGCGTCGGTCATCGCCAAGTCCGAAATGCCTGCGGATCAATCCCGACTGCCGCGCGAGCGCGGCCTGCGGGATGGTGCCGAGACCCAGCGCTTGCGCGGCCAGCATGAAGTTGCCGACGTAAGCGCCGCAATCGATCGCGCCATAGATGCCGAGCGGCTCTGCGCTATGGATGATGGCGACATGCGGCGCGCCGAAGAAATTGTAATTTTCGAGCCCCTGTTTCGCGTAGGCCGCGCGGTCGCCGCGCGCGATGCCCAGCGTGTTGTAAAGCTGAAAGCCGCTTTCGCGCCGGCGTTCAAGGTAGACGCCGAGATATTCGCGCGGGAATTCAAAATCGCCGTCCTCAGGCGACCCTGAAGAGACTTCGGCATAAATCGCCTTGCGGAATTTTTCTTTTGCCTCGCCACTCGCGATCACCACCTGCCAGGGTTGGCTGTTGCACCACGATGCCGTGCGCTGCGCGGCGGTCAGCACGCGGTCGATCGTCGCGCGCGGCACCGGCTCGGGCCTGAACGCGCGGACCGAGTAGCGCTCGCGGAGCAGGCTTTCGAGGGTGTCGATGCGTGGTGGATTTTGCTGTACAACAGACGATGTCATGGAAGCCTCGTTGCAGGAAGTTCACCCGCCCAAATATCAGCCGTCATCCCGGGGCGTGAGCGAAGCGAAACGAGCCCGGAAACCATAACCACGACAGGGAATATGGATTCCGGGCCTGCGCCAAGTGGCGCATCCCGGAATGACGAGGTGAGCTTTTACGAATATCACCGCCCCTTGGTCGGAATCTTGTTGAACGGCACGTCCTTGTCGACGCGGATATCGCCCGGCAATCCAAGCACGCGCTCGGCGATGATATTGCGCAAAATCTCGTCGGTGCCGCCCGCGATACGCACGGACGGCGAACTCAACAGCATCGCCTGAAATTGCCCGCCGGCTTCGGCCGTAGCCGGATCGGTTAACACGCCGGCCGCGCCTTCGAGATCCATCGCGTACATCGCGATATCCTGCATCATCGATCCCGCGACCAGCTTGCCGATGGAATTTTCCGGACCCGGGCGTTCGCCTTTCGACAGCGCGGAGATGGCGCGGTAGCTGGTGTATTTCAGGCCGCTCGCCTTAACTGCCCAGTTTGCGAGCTTTGAACGCGTAGCGCGGTCGTCGATCGCCAGGCCATCGTCGGTCATCAGGTTGGAGCAGAATTCGAACACTTCGGGAAAACCGGTGGCGAGCCTTGAGCCGATCGACATCCGCTCGTTCATCAGCGTGGTCAGCGACACGTTCCAGCCGTCACCCACCGCGCCGAGCCGCTGGCCGTCGGGAATGACGACGTTGGTGAAAAACACCTCGTTGAATTCCTGCATGCCGTTGGCCTGCTTGATCGGCTTCACCTCGACGCCCTGACTTTTCATGTCGAGAAAGAACATCGTCAGTCCCTTGTGCTTGGGCACATTGGGATCGGTACGCGTGACTAACAGGCCATAGTCGGAATAGTGCGCACCGGAGGTCCAGATTTTCTGGCCGTTGACGATCCAGTTGTCGCCATCGCGTTCCGCGCGCGTGCGCAACCCCGCGACATCCGATCCGCCGGCGGGCTCTGAAAACAATTGGCACCAGATCTGTTCGCCCGAGGCGAGCTTCGGCAGGTAATGCCGCTTATGCTCCTCGCTGCCGTAGGCCATCACGGTCGGCCCGCACATGCCCTCGCCGATCTGAAACGGACTCGTCAGCTTGCCGTAGATGCCCTCTTCCTGCTGCCAGATCACGCGCTCGATCGGCGTCGCGCCGCGGCCGCCATATTCCTTTGGCCAGTGCAGGCACGACCAGCCGGCGTCGGATTTTTTCTTCTGCCAGGCCTTGCCGACCTCAACGACATCAGCCTTCTGCAGTTTGATGCGGCCGAGCGAGGCTTTCGATAGTTCAGCCTCATATTCCCTGGGCGCGTTGGCATCGATCCACTGGCGCGCCTCGACGCGGAACGCGGCTTCCGGCAGGGAGTCGTCGAAATTCATTTGTTTATCCTTTCGCGCTTAGGCGCGCCCGCGCGTCGCGATCTTGTTGAACGGCACGTCCTTGTCGACACGGATGTCGCCGGGCAGGCCCAGCACGCGTTCGGCGATGATGTTGCGCATGATCTCGTCGGTGCCGCCCTCGACGCGCGTCCCCGGCGAGCGCAGCAGCATCGCCTGGAATTTTCCCAACGCTTCGGCGTCGTCAGGTCCGCTCAGCACGCCCGCGGCGCCCTGCAAATCCAGCGCGTAGGCCGCGACGTCCTGGATCATGGAGCCTGCGACCAGTTTGCCGATGGAATTTTCAGGGCCGGGACGTTCGCCCTTCGACAGTGCCGAGATCGCGCGGAAGCTGGTGTATTTCAGGCCACTCGCCTTCACCGCCCAGTTGGCGAGCTTCGAGCGGACGCTGCGATCATCGATCGCAAGACCATCTTCCAGCATCAGATTGCTGCAGAACTCGAACAACTCCGGAAAGCCGGTGGATATGCCAGCGCCGATCGACATCCGCTCGTTCATCAGCGTGGTGAGCGACACGTTCCAGCCGTCGTTGACCGCGCCGAGCCGTTGCGCGTCGGGAATCCGTACGTCGGTGAAATATACTTCGTTGAAGTCAGACGCGCCGTTGGCCTGCTTGATCGGCTTGATCTCGACGCCGGCGCTTTTCATGTCGAGGAAGAACATGGTGAGGCCCTTGTGCTTGGGCAAATCGGGATCGGTGCGGGTCAACAGGATGCCGTAGTCCGAGTAGTGCGCGCCGGAGGTCCAGATTTTCTGGCCGTTGACGATCCAGTCGTCGCCGTCCTTCTCCGCGCGGGTACGCAAGCCGGCGACATCAGAGCCGCCGGCGGGTTCTGAGAATAACTGGCACCAGATGTTCACGCCGGCCGCCAGCGGCGGCAGATAGTTGCGCTTCTGATCCTCGGCGGCGAACGCCATCATGGTCGGGCCGCACATGCCGTGGCCAATGATGAACAGGCCGGAGAGTTTGCCGAACGCTCCCTCCTCCTGCTGCCAGATCACGCGCTCGATCGGCGTCGCGCCGCGTCCGCCATATTCCTTCGGCCAGTGCGGCACGGCCCAGCCGGCGTCGGCCTTCTTTTTCTGCCACGCCTTGGCGACCTCAAGGATGTTCGCGCCCTTCAGCTGCACGCGGCCGAGCGAAGCTTTCTTCAGCTCGTCCTCGTATTGCTTCGGCGCGTTGGTTGCGATCCACGCCCTGGCCTCGGCGCGAAACGCGGCTTCCTGCGGGGTATCGTCGAAGTTCACGCTGCATTCCTTTTGCGCATACGGTCGATCAGCGCATCTTCCCAATACGACAGGCTGCCTAAGCCCAGCGCCAGCGCGTTGGAGCGTCGATAGTACATGTGGCAATCGAACTCCCAGGTGAACCCCATGCCGCCATGCACCTGGATGTTGTTCTTGGAGCAGTGCTGAAATGCCTGCGTCGCGCTGATCCGCGCCGACGCCGCGGCCTCCGGCAATTCCGACGCGTTGGTGGAAAGCGCCCACGCGCCATAATAACAATTCGAGCGCGCCAGCGTCGCCGACACATACATATCGGCGAGCATGTGCTTCACCGCCTGGAACGAACCGATCGGGCGGCCGAATGCAATGCGATCCAGCGCGTAATCGCGGCCCATCTCCAGCGCGCGGTCGGCCCCGCCAACCTGCTCAAACGCCAGCAGCACCGCGGCGCGGTCGAGCACGCGACTGACGATGCTCCAGCCTTCATTGGCGGGGCCGAGCGGTTCGACCTTGCATTTATTGAAGGTGACTTCCGCCTGGCCGCGCGAGGGATCAACATTGGTGAGCGTCTTCGTCTCGACCCCCTCGCCTTTCATGTCGACGATGAACAGCGAGATGTCGGTTTCGCGGCCAGACAATCCCGTGCGCGCGGCGACGATGGCGAAATCGGCGATGGCGCCGTCCGGCACCGGCTTCTTGACGCCGGTCAGCGTGCCATTCGACGCCATCAGCTTTATCGCCTGCGGCGACGGATTGCCCGACCCTTCGAACAGCGCCAGCGTGCCGATAGCCTCGCCCGACGCGATCAGCGGCAGCCATTTTTTCTTTTGCGCCTCGCTACCCGCGAGCATCAGCGCTTCGGCGGCGAGATACACGGTCGATGAGAACGGCACCGGCGCCAGCGCGCGGCCCATCTCCTCGGCGATCACGCAAAGCTCAAGGTGTCCCGCGCCGGTGCCGCCGAATTCATCCGGAATGGCGACGCCTAGAAAGCCCATCTCGGCGAGGCCCTTCCACAAATCCTTGTCGTACGCGGCCTTGCCGTCGAGCACGGCCCGCACCACTTTCGGTGGACTTTTTTCTGCGAGAAAACGCCGGGCTTGATCGCGGAGTTGTTTCTGCTCGTCGGAGAAATCGAAATTCATGCGTGTTACTCATATTGGTGATGCGATCACGGAGGCGTTTATGGTTGCGCCCTCTCCCCTCGTGGGAGAGGGCATTGCCAATGTTAGCGTCACATTCCATCGGGTGAGGGGGCTTCTATCGCAAGAACCCCTCACCCGGTTTTCGCTTCGCTCAAAACCACCCTCTCCCGCAAGGGGAGAGGGGACTACCGTGGCGCCATGCGGATCGCGCCGTCGAGGCGGATGGTTTCGCCGTTGAGCATTGGATTCTCCACGATGTGCACCGCGAGCGCGCCGTATTCGGAGGCGTCGCCGAGCCGCGCCGGATGCGGCACCTGCGCGCCCAGGCTTTTCTGCGCTTCTTCCGACAGTCCCATAAGCAGCGGTGTGAGAAACAGGCCGGGCGCGATGGTGTTGACGCGGATGAGATGCTGCGCCAGATCGCGCGCGATCGGAATGGTCATGCCGACGATGCCGCCCTTCGACGCCGAATACGCCACCTGTCCGATCTGGCCTTCATAGGCGGCAACGCTGGCGGTGTTGATGATGACGCCTCGCTCCTCGCCGACCGGCGGCTCTTTCAGCAATGCCTCAGTGAACAGCCGTAGCACGTTGAAGGTGCCGACCAGATTGACCATGATCACCTTGGTGAACTTGTCGAGCGGATAGACGCCCTGCTTACCGACGATGCGTGCGGAGCCGCCAATCCCGGCGCAATTCACCAGAATGCGCGCGGTGCCGTTGGCGGCTTCGCCCTTGGCGATCGCCGCCTTCACCTGGTCCTCGTTGGTGACGTCGGCGTGAAGCGCTACGCCCTTGATTTCGGCGGCGACCTTCTCGGCGTTTTCCTTAGCTTGGTCGAGCACGGCGACCTTTGCGCCTTTCGCGGCCATCGCGCGCGCCGTGGCGGCGCCGAGGCCGGAGCCACCGCCGGTGATGAGAACGGAAATGTCTTTCAACTGCATAATCGTGGTCTCCTACCCTGATACTGGTACTGGCCGCGGCGTTCGCCTTTTTAGCGGCCGGTGACGTTCATTTATCAAAAACAGCTAAGCCGAGGAGGCACCCGCGCTCAAGCAATAATTGCTGGCAGAAATTGCTAGATTGACTTGGACGCGTCCGCTTCCTTTAATCCATGCCAAATCTTTCATTGGGAGGAAGTCATCATGGCCGAGGCCTATATCGTCGCCGCCGCGCGCACCGCCGGCGGCCGCAAGGGAGGACGCCTGTCGGGGTGGCATCCAGCCGATCTCGCCGCCTCCGTGCTCGACACACTGGTGGAGCGCACCGGCGTCAATCCCGATCAGGTCGAAGACGTCATCATGGGCTGCGTGATGCAGGCCGGCGAGCAATCCAACAACGTCGCGCGCAACGCGATCATGGCTTCGAAATTGCCGGAGAGCGTTCCCGGCACGTCCGTCGACCGCCAGTGCGGCTCGTCGCAGCAGGCGCTGCATTTTGCGGCGCAGGCTGTCATGTCCGGCGCGATGGATGTGGTGATCGCCGCCGGAGTCGAGGCGATGACGCGGGTGCCGATGGGGCTGGCGTCACAACTGCCAGCCAAAAACGGTTTCGGTCACTACAAGAGCCCGAACATCGAGGCGCGCTACCCGAACATCGTGTTCAGCCAGTTCACCGGCGCGGAAATGATGGCGGAAAAATACGGCCTCTCGAAAGACGATCTCGACAATTATGCCTATGAGAGCCATCAGCGCGCCATCGCGGCAACCCAGGCGGGAAAATTCAAAGACGAGATCATCCCGCTGAAGATCACCCGCGCGGACGGATCGACCGATACCCATAGCGTCGACGAAGGCATCCGTTTCGATGCGACACTTGGCGGCATCAAGGGCGTCAAGCTGATTCAGGAAGGCGGCAAGCTTACCGCCGCCAGCGCCAGCCAGATTTGCGATGGCGCGTCCGGCGTGATGGTCGTCAACGAAAAGGGCCTGAAGGCGCTCGGCGTCCAGCCGATGGCGCGGATTCATCACATGACCATGGTGGGCGGCGATCCCGTGATCATGCTGGAAGCGCCGCTGCCCGCCACCGAGCGCGCGCTGAAGAAAGCCGGCATGAAGATCGACGATATCGATCTCTACGAGGTCAACGAAGCCTTTGCCTCGGTGCCCACCGCGTGGCTGAAGACCACCGGCGCCGACCCATCGCGGCTCAACGTCAACGGCGGCGCCATCGCGCTCGGGCATCCGCTCGGCGGCTCCGGCACCAAGCTGATGACGACGCTGGTGCATGCGCTGAAGCAGAACAACAAGCGCTACGGCCTGCAGACCATGTGCGAGGGCGGCGGCATGGCCAACGTCACGATCGTGGAGCGGTTGTAGCTGTTTTTCTTTCCCCTCTCCCCTCGTGGGAGCGGGTGGCGAGCATTGCCAGATGCGAGCGGGTGAGGGGGTGATGCCTCTCCTTGTCGATGCCCCCTCACCCGGTTTCTCACTTCGTTCGAACCACCCTCTCCCGCAAGGGGAGAGGGGAAGAACCTCGTGGCTGAGCCCAGAGAATTAACCCATGACTCACCCGTCGATCCACGCGAAGACGCAAGGCGACAAAATCGCCTACCAGATGGCGGGAACGGGCAAGGCGATCACCTATCGCGAGCTCGACGAGCTTTCGAACCAGGGCGCGCATCTGCTGCGCTCGCTCGGTGTCAAGGCCGGCGACCACATCGCGTTTCTGATCGAGAACCGGCTCGCGTTCATGGAGCTGTGCTGGGCCGCGCAGCGCAGCGGCGTGTATTTCACCGCGATCAGCCGCTATCTGACGCGGGACGAGATCGCCTACATCGTGAAAGACTGTGGCGCGCGCGTCGTCATCACCTCGCCGAAATGCGCGGACGCGATCACGGGACTCGTCAGCGACGCGCCCGAAGCGCCGCTGTTTTTCATGATCGATGAACCGCTGCCGGGTTTTCGTTCCTGGGACCGCGAACTCGCCAAGCAGCCGACCACGCCGATATCGGACGAAGTCGCCGGCTATGACATGCTGTATTCCTCGGGCACCACCGGCCGGCCGAAGGGCATCAAGCGGCAGACGCAAAATACGCCGATCGACGTTCCTAATCCGCTTTTGAAACTGTTGTGCGCCGACATGTGCGGCATGTCGTCGGACAGCATCTATCTGTCGCCGGCGCCGCTGTATCACGCAGCACCGTTGCGCTTCAACATGATGGCGATCACGCTCGGCGGCACCTCGATCATCATGGAATCCTTCGACGCCGAACAATTTCTCAGGCTGGTCGAGCAGCACAAGGTCACGCAGTCGCAGCTGGTGCCGACCATGTTCGTGCGGATGCTGAAATTGCCGGAGGAAGTCCGCAAGCGTTACAACGTCTCGTCGCTGGTCGGCGCTATCCACGCTGCCGCGCCTTGTCCGGTCGACGTCAAGGCGAAGATGATCGAATGGTGGGGACCGATCCTGATCGAGTACTACGCCGGCTCCGAAGGCAACGGCGTCACCGTCTCGAATTCGCAGCAATGGCTTGATCATCGCGGCACCGTGGGCCGCGCCGTCGTCGGCAAAATAAAAATCCTCGGCGAAAACGACGAGGAATTGCCGACCGGCCAGACCGGCACCGTTTATTTCGCCGACGCGCCGGTGTTTTCCTATCATAACGATCCGGAGAAAACGAAGCGCGCCTACAACGACAGGGGATGGTCGACGCTCGGTGATGTCGGCTATCTCGACGACGAAGGCTTTCTCTACCTCACGGACCGCAAGTCCTACATGATCATCTCCGGCGGCGTGAACATCTATCCGCAGGAGACCGAGGACGTGCTCATCACGCATCCGGACATCGCCGATGTCGCCGTGTTCGGCGTGCCCAACGAAGAGATGGGCGAAGAGGTCAAGGCGGTGGTGCAGCTGCACGACATGGCCGCGCAGGCAGGGATTTTGAGGCCGAGTTGATTGTCTTTTGCCGCAAGCATTTGTCGCCGATCAAATGCCCGAGGAGCATCGAGTTCGAGGCCGAATTGCCTCGCACGCCGACGGGCAAACTGGTGAAGCGGCATCTGCGGGATCGGTATTGGCCGAAAAAGGCGGCGACGACGGCGTGATGACTGCTATCCGGTGTGACCTTCCTTCCCTCTCCCCTTGCGGGAGAGGTTGGTTTCGAACGAAGTGAGAAGACGGGTGAGGGGTAGTCCAAAAAGTGCGCGCTCCTCACCCGGCTCGAATCTTCCGATGCTCGCCACCCTCTCCCGCAAGGGGGAGAGGGTAAACCGCCCGAATTCTCATTGAAAAATTGAATGTCATCCCACCTCCCTCCGATCCCACTCCCACCCGCCATCCGCTCGCGCTTCGTTGAAAACATCAACGGCCTGCGCATGCATGTGCTCGAGGCCGGATTCGAAACCCCGAGCCGTCCCTGCATCCTGCTGCTGCACGGCTTTCCCGAGCTCGCCTATAGCTGGCGCAAGGTGATGCCGCAGCTTGCGGCGGCGGGCTATCATGTCATCGCGCCGGACCAGCGCGGTTACGGCCGCACCACCGGCTGGGACGGCGATTATGACGGCGACCTCGTCTCGTTCCGCTTGCTGAATCTTGTGCGCGACGCGCTCGGACTGGTATCGGCGTTCGGTTATCGTAGCATCGACGCCGTAGTGGGGCACGATTTCGGCAGTTCGGTCGCGGCATGGTGCGCGCTGGTGCGGCCCGACGTGTTTCGATCGGTCGCATTGATGAGCGCGCCGTTCGCGGGGCCGCCGCCGCTGCCGTTCGACACCGCCGACAAGCCGGCAACGCACAAGCCCGAAGATCCCGTGCATCGCGAACTCTCCGCGCTGCCGCGGCCGCGCAAGCATTATCAATGGTATTATTCGACGCGCGAGGCGGACGCGAACATGCACCGCGCGCCGCAGGGCGTGCATGATTTCCTGCGCGCCTATTATCATCAAAAGAGCGCCGATTGGCGGGACAACCAGCCCTACTCCTCTGAAGGGCTGGACCGCGAGCGAGCTGGCGAAACTGCCGACCTATTACGTGATGGACCTTGCCAAAGGCATGGCGGAGACGGTGGCCGAAGAAATGCCGTCGCCGGCGCAGATCGCGGCGAACGCGTGGCTGCTTGAAAACGAACTCGTCTTCTACAGCGCGGAATATGCGCGCACCGGATTTCAGGGTGGCCTGCAGTGGTATCGCTGCGGCACGTCGGGCGCATTCACTGCCGAGCTTGAGACCTGGTCCGGCAAAACCATCGACGTGCCCTCCTGTTTCATCGCGGGCAAGCAGGACTGGGGCACCTACCAACGCCCCGGCGTCTTCGAGGCGATGCAGAAAACAGCCTGCACGCAAATGCTCGGCGTTCACCTGATCGACGGCGCCGGCCACTGGGTGCAACAGGAACAGCCGGAAAAGGTGAGCCGGTTGTTGCTGGAGTTTTTGAAGCAGGCTTCTGACAAAACCTAGCCTTCATTCCGGGATGCGCCTCTTGGCGTGGGCCCGGAATCCATACTCCCGGTGGTGGTTATCGAAACCGGGCTCGTTTCGCTTCGCTCACGCCCCGGAATGAGGAAGCTGCTCAGCATGAGCCGACCCCACACCCCCTGTCCGCCTTGCGGCCCGCGCTCAAACTGAGCATCATCGGCGCAACAACAACGGGAGCACGCCTTGGCTAAATCGGAATGGGGTTTCAAGACAGCCGTGGAATTATCGTCGGCGCTAACAGCGAAGAAAGTATCCGCGGTCGAGCTGGCGCAGGACACGATCGCGCGCATCGAACGCCACGACGCCAAGATCAACGCGGTCTGCGTCCGCGATTTCCAGCGCGGGCTCGACGCCGCACGCGCGGCTGACGCAGCGCTGGCGCGGGGCGAAACCAAGCCGCTGCTCGGCCTGCCGATGACGATCAAGGAATCGCTCAACGTTGCGGGATTGCCGACCACATGGGGCTTTCCGGAGCAAAAGGATTTCATGCCGCCCGAAGACGCGCTGTCGGTTTCGCGGGTAAAAGCAAGCGGGCGGCGTGATCCTGGCCAAGACCAACGTGCCCGTCGCGCTGGCAGATTGGCAGAGCTACAACGATATCTACGGCATCACCAACAATCCCTACGATCTCGGCCGCACGCCGGGCGGCTCGTCTGGCGGATCGTCCGCGGCGCTTGCGGCCGGTTACGGATCGCTGTCGATCGGCTCAGACATCGGCGGTTCGCTTCGCGTGCCCGCGTTTCATTGCGGCATCTATGCGCACAAGCCGACCTTCGCGCTGGTGCCACCGCGCGGCAACACGCCGCCGCCATTGCCGCCGCTGCCGTTCGACCGCGATCTCAGCGTGCTCGGACCGATGTCGCGTTCGGCCGCCGATCTTTCGTTGTTGCTCGACGTCATCGCGGGTCCTGATCCGCTGGAAGCTGGTACCGCCTACAAGCTCGCGCTGCCACCGGCGCGGCATAACGATCTGAAAAGCTTTCGCGTACTGCTGATCGATACCGATCCGGTGATGCCGACCGACGAGAGCGTGCGTGGAGCGATTCAGTCGCTGGCTGACAAGCTCACGAAAGCCGGCGTGAGCGTGACACACGAAAGCCCGCTGCTGCCGGATTTCGCCGCGTCAACGCGGCTGTACATGCGGATGCTGCTTTCGTTTCTCTCGGCTTCGTTTGCGCCCGACGTGTTCGCCGGCGCGCAGACCAGGGCTGCCGCGCTTTCGCCTGACGATATGAGTTTCAAGGCGGAACGCTTGCGCGGTATCACGCTCAGCCATCGCGACTGGGTGATAGCAGACGGGGCGCGCGCGCGGCTGCGCGCGCAATGGCGCGAGTTGTTCAAGAGTTTCGATGCGGTGATCTGTCCCGTGATGCCGACGCCGGCCTATCTGCACGATCATCTGGAGCCGCAGGAGGAGCGGACCATCGATATCGACGGCAAGGATTACCCGTATCCCGATCAGCTGGCATGGCCGGGCATCGCGACCCTGCCCGGATTGCCGGCGACGGCCATTCCGCTCGGGCTGTCGGCGCAAGGCCTGCCGGTCGGTGTGCAGATTGTCGGGCCGTGGCTGGAAGACCGCACGCCACTGAAACTGGCTGAATTGATCGAGCGCGAATTCGGCGGCTTCGTGCCGCCGCCTATGTTCGATGACTGACGAACTGAGGAAGAAACAATGACCGACCTAGACCAACTCACGTCCCTGAACCGCGACTACGTCGCTTCCGTGCAGAACTGCGACGTCAAGCGATTCGACGAAATCCTCAGCCAGGATTTCTATTGCTCCAATCCTGACAAGTCGCTGGTCGACCGCGCCGGCTTCCTCAGGCAGACCGCGATTCCGATCACCATCCGAAATCTAGAAGCGCAAGACGTGAAGATTCGCATCCTTGGCGACTTCGCCATCATCCACGGCAGCACCAACTACACGACGCCGGATGGCAAAGCGGCGGCCGGCCGCTATACGGACTGCTGGGCGAAACAAAACGGAAAGTGGCTCGCGGTGTCGGCACATGTATCGCGGTGAAGTGATGAACCGCTCGCTTCACCCTCCCCTGGAGGGGGAGGATACCCTCACGCGTCGAACATGATCACGCTGCGCACGGTCTTGCCGGCCTTCATCGCCGCAAAGCCCTCGTTGATCTCGGACAGCTTCAGCTTCGCTGAAATCCAGTCCTCGAGATGCAGCTTGCCGCGCATGTAAAATTCAATCAGCCGCGGCATGTCGACGCGGAAATGGTTCGAGCCCATCGACGAGCCCTGGATCTTGCGCTCGCGCAGAAAATCGAAACCGTGCAGCTCGATCTTCTGGCCGAACGGAATCATGCCAACGATTGTCGCGGTGCCGCCGGGCGCCAGCATCGCGAACGCCTGCTCGGCGGTTTCCTTGCGCCCCAGCACCTCGAACGAGTGATGCACGCCGCCGCCGGTTAAGTCGCGAACCTGTTGCACGACATCGCCGTTTTGCGGATCGACGATGTCGGTGGCGCCGAGTTTTGTCGCGAGCTGCAGCTTCGCCGGATTGGTGTCGACCGCGATGACGCGGCCCGCGCCGGCAATCTGCGCGCCGTTGATCGCGGCCATGCCGACGCCGCCGCAGCCAATCACCACCACGGTTTCGCCGGGCGCGACCTTGGCAGTATTCACCACCGCGCCGTAGCCGGTGATAACGCCGCAGCCGATCAGCGCTGCGAGCTCGAGCGGCATGTCGCGGCGTATTTTGACGATGGCGTTTTCATGCACCAGCATCTGCTCGGCGAACGACGACAGATTGAGAAACTGGTTCAGCTTCTCCGATCGCGCCCAGCTCAATCGATTAGAAACGCCGGGCAGCATTTTCACCGTGGTGTCGGTGCACAGCACCGGCCGCCCCGTGGTGCAGTTGTCGCAGGTACCACAGAACACCGACAGGCACGTCACCACGTGATCGCCGGGCTTCACGTAAGTGACATCGGAGCCGACCTGCTCCACGACTCCAGCGGATTCGTGGCCGAGCACCGCGGGCAGCGGATGCGGATACAGCCCTTCCATGAAATGCAGATCGGAATGGCAGAGCCCGGCGACGCTGGTTCGGATCAGGACCTCGCGCGGCCCGGGCTTCTGCAGGCTGACATCCTCGATCACCAGCGGCTTGTTGACTTCATACAGAACGGCGGCCTTCATCGGTGTTTCCTCTGACTGTTTTTGATTGATTTGATCGAAGCATATTTCTTGAGACTGCAACAGCGCAAGCGCGCTCCCTCTCCCCTTGCGGGAGAGGGTTGGGGTGAGGGTCTCTGAACCATGTGAAGGTTAAATCCCTCACCCGGCTTTGCTTTGCAAAGCCACCCTCTCCCCGCAAGGGGAGAGGGGATGACGAACTCGTACTCCTCGCGTGCAAGCTCAGCGAAACTTTACGCCGCCAGCAGCAATTCGCCAACCTCCGCCATGCCAACAGCTTTGTCGCCAAGCAAATGCCCGATGATCGCGCGCTGCGCCGCATTTTCGGTCAGCGCGAATGGATCGCGCGCGGATACGCGATGATCGATGACCAGCCGCGACAGCAGCAAGCGCCGGGCGTCGCCGCGCATGTCATGAATTCGTCCGCTTTCCCAAGCCAGCGATACCGCGCTCGCGATATGATAGAGCAGTGATGTCGCGCGCCGCGCCTCGGCCTCATTGTCCATGCGCGACGCCACCTCGCGCGCGAAGCCGATGGCGCGATCCACAAGATCGCGCAGGCGGTCGCGCCACGCTTGCGGCACGTTCGCGCTGTCATCGAGACGCGCATGCAGATCGGCGGCCAGCGCCGCTTCGGCGCCGTGACGGCCGACCGCGCGCTTCAGCGTATCAAGCGCGACGATGTTGCCGGTGCCTTCCCAGATCGAACCGAGATGCGCGTCGCGCAACAACCGCGCGCTGGCGAATTCCTCGACGTAACCGATGCCGCCGCGCATCTCCAGCGCGTCGCCGCACACCTTGCGCGCGTCGCGGGTGGCGCGGAATTTCAGCATCGGCGTCAGGATGCGCAACAGCGCCGCCGCGTCCTGGCTGCCGGTTTCGGCGCGGTCGAACGCGTCGGCTGTCAGGAAGCTCATGCTCAGCGCCTGCTCGGTAGCCAGCATGATCTTCATCAATTGCCGCCGCGCCAGCGGCAGATCGATGATGCGCTGCCCGAACACGACGCGGCCGCGCGCCACGGCAAATGGCATCGTGCATGGCACGGCGCATCAGCGCGGTGGACTTGACGCCGTTCGACAGCCGCGACGAGTTCACCATCTCGGCCATCTGCACGAAACCGCGATCGAGCCGCCCGACCGCGTAAGCAATCGCGCCTTCGAGCTTGATCTCGCCAGACGCCATCGAGCGGGTCCCGAGCTTGTCCTTTAGTCGCACGATCCGGTAATGATTGGGCGAGCCGTCGTCGAGCTTTCGTGGCATCAGAAAAAGTCCGACGCCGCGCGTGCCGCCCGCCGCGCCTTCCGGACGCGCCAGCAGCATCACGATTTCGGCGTCGGCGTTCGAGCAGAACCACTTCTCGCCGGTGAGCCGCCAGTGATCGCCTTCCTGCACGGCGGTCGTTGTCAGCTTGCCGACATCGGAGCCGCCTTCCTTCTCCGTCATGAACTGCCCGCCTTGCGTGAGCTTGCTCATGTCGGTCTGCGTCAGTCCGTCGAGATATTTTGCCTTCAGCGCGGCGTCGCCGAAAGTCGACAACAACTTGGCGCAGCCATCGGTGACGTTGATCGGGCAGCCCAGCCCGAACTCGGCCTGGTTGAACAGAAACGTAAAGGCATGCTTCGCCACCACCGGATAGGCCTGCGGCCAGCCCAGAATGCCCTTGCGCAGCGACATCGCATGGATGCCGAACTCGCCGAACGCGGCGCGCTCGAGTTCGCGATAGGCCGGATGATATTCGATACGTCTGCGCGTCGCGGCCAAAGCGGTCGCGCTGATGCAGTACCGGCGGGTGGTGGTCGGCGAGACGCGCGCATTCGTCGAGATGACCCCCGGCGAGACCGCCCAGACGATCCAGATGCGGCTCGATGTGCCGGAACAATTCGTCGGACAGATGGATGCGCAGCAAGTCGGTCAACGCCGGATCGGCGCGATAGAAATTCATGCCGGTCGTATCCGGCGCGATCATGTTCGCAACCGCGCTTCCCGCTGCGATCTCGGTTCTGGCGTTCACGGCGTTTCCTTGTGCTCTCCGCGCGGAAGCATATGCTCCCGATCATGCGCCTGCTAGAGCTATCGACCGGAGAATAATTCATGCAGAACCCGAAATACAAAACCGCGCTGATCGTCGGCGCGGGCGAAGGCCTCAGTGCATCACTGGCGCGGCTGTTTGCCCGTGAAGGCATCACGGTCGCGCTGGCGGCACGGCGCACCGACAAGCTTGCCGCGCTCTGCGCCGAAACCGGCGCGAAAGCTTTTGCCTGCGACGCCACCAACCCGGAAGACGTGGCGAAATTGTTCGTCGGCCGTCGAGCGCGAAACTCGCCGCGCCGGATGTGGTGGTCTACAACGCCAGCGGTCGCGCGCCGGGCGCGTTCGTCGATCTGCGCCGCAGCCGACGTTGCGCAGGCGATCGCGGTCAGCGCCTTCGGCGGTTTCTTGGTGGCGCAGCAGGCGGTGCAAGCGAATGCTGCCCAAGAAACATGGCGCGATCCTGTTCACCGGCGCGTCCGCCAGCGTCAAGGGTTATCGCCAGTCGACGCCGTTCGCGATGGGCAAGTTCGCTCTGCGCGGCCTCGCGCAGAGCATGGCGCGCGAACTGTCGCCGCAAGGCATTCACGTCGCGCATTTCGTGATCGACGGCGGCATCCGCAGCGCCGCGCGGACCGAGCCTTCCGACAAACCGGACTCGATGCTCGATCCCGACGCGATTGCGCTCGAGTTACTGGAACATGCTGCAGCAGCCGCGCAGCGCCTGGACCTGGGAGCTCGAGTTGCGGCCGTGGGTCGAGAAGTTTTAGATATCCCTCCCCCTTGCGGGGAGGGTCGGCCGAGCGAGGCGGAGGCCGGGGTGGGGATCGACCTCACACAAACGCTACCCGACGCATCGTTCGCTGACGCTCACGATGCGCCACCTTCCCCGTAAGGGGGAGGGATGAAAAAGCCGTTCGACCTATTGGAGAATACACATGACCGGCGTGGGAGTTTGACGAAATTCAAACTACCGTCTGCATCGCACTCTGCTCCGCAGCCAGCCGCCAGCTGGCGCAGGGAATATCCTGCGGCGCGAGGTCGATGTCTTTTTCGAAGCGCACCAGTTTCCAGTCGCCCGGCGTCGGCGCAAACGCGAAGCCGGATTTGCGCGCGACGCCCAGCATCACATCGTTCGAGCGCAAGGTGTCGCCAAACAGACGCTACGCCCCGAAGGCGGCGGCGCGGCATTCCAGATTTTTCAACAACGCCGACCCGAAGCCGTGTCCTTGCCAGAGATCATCGACCGAAAGTCCAAATTCGAAATGACGGCTCTCGGGATCGAAAGCGATAGCGGGCTTCGCCGACGATCCTCTTCGATGCCATCGACCGTCATCGTCGCCACCACGCTGAAGCGATCGTCTTCGCCGGCGTGGATGAAGTGATCAAGTTCGGCGTGCGGCAGTTCGCTGATGGCGCCGAGCAAGCGATTATAGCGGGAACGGACCGATAGCCCGCGGAAATAACCTTGCAGCGCCTGCGCGTCACCCGGCTCGACAAACCTAACCGTCACTGACCTGCCGCCGCGCAACGACAGCACGTCAGAATGCTGCTCTGAGGTCATCGAGCCTGATGTTGATCATGCGCACTCTCCCGGAAGAAGGCAGCCGGCGTCCCTCTTCAGAGCCGACGCCGGCTAGCCAGCTTGGATCAAGCCTGCCAGAACGGCTTTTCGGCCTCGTAGACCACATCGCTCCAGGAAAGTCCGATATCGTGCAGATCGCGCTCGGTCCATCGCGTCAGTTCACGGCGCTGATGCTGGCGCTCGCGCCAGACTGAAATGTATCGCTGAGCTGGGCAAGAAGGCCGGAACCATGATGATTTGTCATCATTTCATGGTGAACGGGGGCATGGTCGTCTCCTAAAGTTAAACCCTGGCGCAATATCTGCGCTCCACGGCTGCTACAAACGACACTTTGTCCCGCTTCGCATGAGATAAACTCATGGAAAATGAGTAGACCATGGTCGCCAGGCTGCCTTCGCTCAATGGATTGCGCGCGTTCGAGGCCGCCGCGCGGCACCTCAGCTTCACCAATGCCGCCAATGAGCTGAACGTCACGCAGACAGCGATCAGTCACCAGATCCGCCGGCTCGAGGAAGAGCTCGGCCTGAAACTGTTCGTCCGGCAGAATCGCGCGCTGTCGCTGACGACAGAAGCCGTCGCTTATCTGCCGGGCGTACGCGCCGCGTTCAACGATCTGCGGCTCGCCACCGACCGGCTGCTGCGCAAGGACAACGACCACGTGCTGACGGTCAGTACGCTGACTTCGCTGGCGGTGAAATGGCTGCTGCCGCGGCTTTCCTCGTTTCAGGAGGCCCAGCCCGGCATCGATGTCCGCATCGCCACATCGACGGGACTTGTCGATTTCAAGAGCGGCGACGTCGATGCCGCGATCCGGTATGGCCGCGGCCGATGGCCGGGCTTGCGCGCGGACTGGTTGATGGCGGATCAGTTGTTTCCGGTGTGCAGCCCGGCGCTGCTCGCGGGCAGCAAGCCACTGCGCTGTCCGGAGGATCTGGCGAACCACACGTTGCTGCACACCAGCGGCGCCCAGAATGACGACTGGCGGCTGTGGCTGACCGCCGCCGGGCTGCCGTCGGATATTTCAAAACTGCCGGGGTTGTCGTTCGACCTCAGTTTCATGACCGTGCAGGCCGCGATCGACGGCATCGGCGTTGCGATCGGCAGAACCACTTATGTCGAGGCCGACATCGCCAAGGGCCGCCTCGTCGTTCCCTTCAAGATCACGCTGCCGTCGGACGCGGGATTCTACCTGGTGTGCCCCGAAACCACCGCCGACTCGCCGAAGCTTGCGGCATTTCGCGCAGTGGCTGCTCGCCTCTGTGCAAAGCAAGGCCGTGTCCTAGTCATTCCGGGGCCAGCGCAGCATCTAGCGGAACGCTGCCATTTCCTCTTCTTCCCTCTCCCGCGACGGGAGAAGGAAGAGAAGCGCGGCCGCGCTTTTCCGGTTGGTCGTCTCTGTCGGGTGTGTCAGATTGTCCCATCAAGGCAGGCAAACTGCCGGCGTGGAATATCGCATCCACCGCCGATAAGGGAGAATTCCATCATGGCGCCGACGATCACTTCAGAACACCCGCAGATCAAATCGCGCCTCGGCGCCATTTTGCGTGCGACCAGCGGCAATTTTCTCGAGCAGTTCGACTTCTTCCTGTTCGGTTTCTATGCCTCCTACATCGCGAAGGCGTTCTTTCCGGCGCAGGACGAAACCGCCGCGCTGCTCAATACGTTCGGCGTGTTCTGGCTGGGCGCGCTGATGCGCCCGGTCGGCGCGATCTTTCTTGGCGCCTACATCGACCGCATCGGCCGCCGCAAAGGCCTGATCTTGACATTGGCGATCATGGCGGTCGGCACGGTGACGATCGCGGTCTGCCCGACCTATGCCAGCATCGGCGTCGCGGCACCCATCATCGTTCTGATGGGCAGGCTGTTGCAGGGATTTTCGGCGGGTGTCGAGCTGGGTGGCGTATCGGTCTATCTGGCCGAGATTGCCACCCCGGGCAACCGCGGCTTCTATACCTCGTTTCAGTCCGCAAGCCAGCAGGTCGCGATTTTCGTCGCGGCGATCATCGGCTTTATCCTCAGCGAAATGATGCCGAAGGAAGTCGTCGGCGATTGGGGCTGGCGCATTCCTTTCTTCATCGGCTGCATCATCATCCCGTTCCTCTTCTTCCTGCGGCGGACGCTGGAGGAAACCCCGGCCTTCCTCGCCATGAAGAAGCATCCGACGGGACCCGAGGTATTTGCTTCCGCGGTCGCGAACTGGCGCATCGTCATTCTTGGAATGATGATGGCTATCCTGACCACCACGACATTCTATTTCGTCACCGTTTACACGCCAACCTTCGGCAAGAGCGTCCTGAAACTATCGACGCAGGACGCACTGCTGGTGACGCTGATGGTCGCGGTATCCAACTTCATCTGGAATCCGGTCGGCGGCGCCTTGTCTGACCGCATCGGCCGCAAGCCGGTGCTGCTGACGATTGCGTGCCTGTCGCTGGTGACCGCCTATCCTGCCCTGCACTGGCTGGTCACCGACCCTACATTCGGCAAGATGCTGGCTGTCGAGTTGATGTTCTCGTTCTACTTCGGCGTTTATAGCGGCACCATGCTGGGTGCGCTGGTCGAGGTGGTGCCAGCCCATGTCCGCACCACCTGTTTCTCGCTGGCGTTTGCGCTGGCGGCGGGGGTATTTGGAACATTCACGCCGTTCGCGTCGACCTGGCTGATCGAACATACCGGCGATAAGGCAGCCCCGGGATTCTGGCTGATGTGCGCGGCGGCCATCGGCGTTGTCGCCGCGCTCGTGATCTATCGCGGCGGCAAGACCATCACCGTGCACGACACCGTGCCGGCATAGCTTGAAATCGGGGACCGGCATACCGGCTGGTCCCGGTTTTGAATTCCATGCAAACCAGCTAACAAGGCGCATGGTCGATCTGACGCGAAAATTCGACGTGCTGGTGATCGGCGGCGGCAATGCCGCGCTGTGCGCCGCGATCAGCGCGCGGCGAGCAGGCGCCTCGGTGCTGGTACTGGAAGGCGCGCCGAAATTCTATCGCGGCGGCAACACGCGCCACACCCGCAACATGCGCTGCGCCCATGATGCGGCGACCGACATCCTCACCGGCCCCTACACCGAACAGGAATTCTGGGAAGATTTGCTGCGCGTCACCGGCGGCCAGACCGATGAAGAGCTCGCGCGCTTCATGATCCGCGAGTCAAAGGACATCCTGGGCTGGGTCGTGGAGCAAGGCGTGCGCTGGCAACCGTCGCTTGGCGGCACCCTTAGCCTCGGACGCACCAACTCGTTCTTTCTCGGCGGCGGCCGGGCGATGCTCAACGCGCTCTACCTCACCGCAGAGCAAGTCGGCGTCGACATCCTCTACGATGCGGAAGTGCTCGAACTGGAAATCGACGACGGCATGTTCCTGTCGGCATCGCTCAGACAAGGCGATGGCCGCGTATCCGTGCGCGCCTCGGCGCTGGTCGCCGCGGCCGGCGGGTTCGAGGCCAACATCGAATGGCTGAAGCAATACTGGGGCGAGGCCGCCAACAATTTCCTGATCCGCGGCACGCCGTATAATCGCGGCACGATCCTGAAGCTGCTCTTGGACAAAGGCGTGCAGGATGTCGGCGATCCCACGCAATGCCATGCCGTTGCGATCGACGCCCGCGCTCCGAAGTTCGACGGCGGCATCATCACGCGGCATGACTCTGTCGTGTTCGGCATCGTCGTCAACAAACACGCTGAGCGTTTCTACGACGAGGGCGAGGACATCTGGCCGAAGCGTTACGCCATCTGGGGACGCCTCGTCGCCGCGCAGCCGGATCAGATCGCCTACATCATCTTCGACGCCAGCGTGCGCAACTCGTTCATGCCCACATTATTTCCGCCGATCGAGGCTGGCAACATCGCCGAGCTCGCCGGAAAATTCGAGCTTGATCCCGGCGTGCTGGAGAAAACCATCACCGATTTCAACGCGGCGGTGCGGCCCGGCACCTTCGATCACACCATCCTCGACGATTGCCGCACTGAGGGGCTGACGCCGCCGAAGACGCACTGGGCGCGAAAGATCGAGACGCCGCCCTACTACGCGTACCCGGTGCGGCCCGGCATCACCTTCACTTATTTGGGCACACGCGTGAATAAACAGGCGCGCATGCTGATGAAAGACGGCAAGCCCTCGGCCAACATGTTCGCTGCGGGCGAGATCATGGCCGGCAATGTGCTCGGCAAGGGCTATGCTGCGGGTATCGGCATGACGATCGGCAGCGTGTTCGGCCGTGTGGCGGGACGGGAAGCGGCACGAAATGCACGGAACTGAGACAGCGAATGCACGGAACTAGAATCCTCGAAGAGGCCGACCGTCTGATGACGGTGTGCAACTCATGCCGCTATTGCGAAGGGCTATGCGCCGTATTTCCCGCGATGGAAATGCGCCGCGTGTTTTCCGACGGCGACCTGAATTACCTCGCCAACCTCTGCCACGGCTGCGGCGCCTGCTATACGGACTGTCAGTTTTCGCCGCCGCATGAATACAACGTCAACGTGCCGCAAACGCTGGCGGTCGTGCGCAACGATTCTTACGCGGCCTATGCATGGCCACGCGCGTTCTCCGGCGTTTTCGCGCGCAACGGCCTTGCGATCAGCATCATCGCAGCGCTCAGCGTTGCGGCGTTCATTTTCGGTTTCGCGGCGTTTAACGACCGCCAGGTTCTGCTTGGCATAAACACTGGGCCGGACGCATTTTATAAGCTGATGCCGCACAACGCGATGGCGCTGTTGTTCGGCGCAGCGTTTCTTTACGCGATGCTGGCGCTTGTGATGGGTGTGCGCGCGTTCTGGCGCGACATCGGCGAGCCGCTCGGCGCGCTCGCTGAGCCGCGCTCGCTATTGCAGGCGATGAAGGATGCCGGCGAGCTGCGCTACCTCGACGGCGGCGGCGTCGGCTGCGTCAACGAGGACGAGCGCCCCAATGACCGACGCAAGATCTATCACCACTTCGCATTCTACGGTTTCCTGCTGTGCTTCGCGTCGACCTGCACGGCGACGCTGTATCATTATTTGCTGGCGCGCGAAGCGCCCTACCCGTGGTGGGATTTGCCGGTGGTGCTCGGCACGCTCGGCGGCATTGGTTTGCTGATCGGCCCCGCCGGTCTTGCTTTCGAGAAATGGCGGCGTGATCCCGTGCTGATCGACCGGCAGCGGCTGGGCATGGACGTCGCGTTCATCGTTATGCTGTTTCTCACCAGTATCACCGGAATGGCGCTGTTGCTCTTGCGCGAAACCGCAGCGATGGGTCCGCTGCTGGCGCTGCATCTCGGCGTGGTGTTCACGCTGTTCATCACCATGCCGTACGGAAAATTCGTGCATGGCATCTATCGCTACGTCTCGTTGGTGCGCTATGCGAAGGAGCGGCAACACACTTGATGTCGTCCCCGCGAACGCGAGGACCCATACGCCGTGCGACCGATATTCTGGATGGTGTCAGTACCCTTGTTGATACTTCCGCGCGTCGTAGCAAACGCCAGGGGTTATGGGTCCCCGCCTTCGCGGGGACGACAGAAATTACAAATCCACCACGACGTAATCGTTCTCCACCGACACCGCCAACGTCTCGGCAACATACGGTCCCTTCACCACGCTGGCTCCGGATTCCACGTGCGCCGCATACGCCCGCGCGCGAAATCTTTTCGGATCGCAATAGGACTGCCCGGTGCGGATATCAAATTCCCAGCCGTGCCACGGACAGCGGATGATCTCGCCTTGCCGCGTATATTGGATCTCGCCGGGATCGGTGGATTGCGCGAGCCCGATCAGCGGGCCTTCGCAAAGTGCTGCGCCCTGATGCGGGCAGCGGTTTAACAGCCCAAAGAACTCGCCCTTGATGTTGAACACCGCGATCGGGCGTTCATCGACGGTGAGAAATTTTCGCGTGCCCGGCGGCAGTTCGTCCACCGGCGCAATGACATGACGCGTCACGCGGGCGACTCCACCTCTCCCGCTTGCGGGAGAGGGAGCCCGCAGAATTCGATCACTGCGTGTCTATTAAAATGGCAACGTCTTCTAATCCGGATCATGCCAGGCCGTAAAGCTTTCGCGCATTGCCGAGATAAAACGCCTCGCGGTTGGCGTCGCTAACGCCAGCCGGCAGCACGCGTGTGGGATCGTCGTAGTCCCAATGCGGATAATCGGTCGCGAACAGCAGCTTGTCCCAGCCGACCCAATCGATCACGTCGAACAGATGGTCGCGTCTTTCAGGGTCTTCCATCGGCTGCGTGGTCCAGAAGATGTGGTCGCGGATATATTCCGACGGCGGCCGCTTGAGGTGCGGCACCTCGCTGCGCATCCGCTCCCAGTTCTTGTCAAGCCGCCACGACAGCGACGGCGCCCAGCCGAAGCCGGCCTCGATCATCACCATCTTCAGTTTCGGATGCCGTTCGAACACGCCTTCCAGCACGATCGACGCCAGCGCGGTTTGCTGGCATTGCGAATGGCCGACCATTTCCTCAATGTAGTAGCTCGGCCAGCCCGAGGCGGTGATCGGATTGCCGCCGAAGCCGAACGCGTGAACGCCGACCGGCAAGCCGGCTTCCTCCGCGGCCTCGTAGATCGGCCAGTAGCGCCGTTGCCCGAGCGGCTCGACGTTGCGGCTGAGCAGCAGTACCTGCACGAAATTCTTGTCGCCCGCGCGCTTGCGGATTTCCGCGGCTGCTGCGGGGCCGTCCTCGTTGGCAACGACCACTGAGCCCTTCAGGCGTGAATCCTTGCCGGTCCATTCCGCGATCTGCCAGTCGTTGACGGCGGTGGCGAGAGCGGCGCTGAGATCCTGGTTGCGAATGCCCTGCCCGGTCTGGAGAGGACACAGCACGCCCAGCGCGACATTGTTGGGATCGAGATGCTGCTGCTGCATGAACGCCAGCGAAGATCCCTGCTGGCCTCCATCAGGCGGATAGGCGTCGCGGCGCGAGGCGTTGGGCTGCGCCTTCGGATAGGGCGGCCCATCCATCATGCCCTGATAGGGATGCTTGCCGTAGGTTTCGAGGTGCGCGTGCCAGCGCTTCGCCAAATAGGGATAGAGGTCTTTCAGACTCTTGCGCGCTGGATGAATGTCGCAATCGGCGATCGCCGCCTTGACCGCGACGGATGAATCCGCCTCGGCCCCCGTGCGAAACTGCATATTCATGGCGTGGTCTCCTTCAGCGCGGATTCCTTCAGGCGGGCGTAGGTCGCGTAGGGATTGTCGATCATGATCTTGCGGACCAATTCGGATGACATTCCCGCTGGCAGCGCCGCGTCGCCGTCGAATTGCCAATGCGGATAGTCGGTCGAGAATAGAAGCAATTCGTCGGACTGCATATGGTCAAACAGCCGATTTAACGTCTCGCCGTCCGGCGGCGCATCGACCGGCTGCAGCGAGAAGCGGATATTGCTGCGCACAATTTCCATCGGCGCGCGGTCCACCCACGGCGTTTCCATCCGCACGCCTCGCCAGAACTTATGCAGCCGCCACAGGTACGCGGGCAGCCAGGTGAAGCCCGACTCCAGCATCACCATCTTCAGATTCGGATGCCGCGCGAACACGCCTTCGACGATCAGGCTGGTCATCTGCGTCTGAAACGCCGGCGCCTGCGCGACGTAATCCTCGACGTGATAGGAGCCCCAGCCGACAGAGGTCGGCGGATTATGATAATTGCTGCCGGCATGGATGCCGATCGGCAAACCAAGCCGTTCCGCCGCCGCATAGATCGGCCAATAGGCGCGCTTGCCCAAGGGCATGTCGCCCATCACAAGCATCAGCACCTGGACGAAGCGCTTGTCTTTGGCGCAGCGCTCGATCTCAGCGACCGATTTTTCCACGTTCTGCACGGGAATGACGATCGAACCGCGCAGCCGCGCGTCTCTGTCTAGCCACTCCTTCACCAGCCAGTCATTGAGCGCGCGGCAGAACGCGTCCGCCATGTCCTCGCTGAAAACCATCTGCACGCCGAACAGCGGATTGCAGATGCCGTAGCTGACGCGAAAAGGATCGAGCGCGTGGGTCTTCATGTCCTCAAGGCTGGAGCCGGGTTTGCCTTTGGCGGGCCGCCAGTCCGGCCGCGACGTGATCGGCGAGTTCGGCGGATAGGATTGCGAGATGAGGTCGGTCATGCCGCGCGTCGTCACCTGATCGCGCCAGTAATCGTTGAGATACGGCAGCAGGCTGGTGAGATGCGGCACCGCCGGGTGCAGATCGCAATCCACGCCGCCTGCGATCGGTTGCGTCATAAGATAAATCCTCGATCGCGGCTGGAGCGAGGGTCGAGCCGCGCGTAGCATCTTCCAGAGAATATCATATCGCGCAAGATTGCACGCATCGTCGTCGCAGCAACGAGGAGTAGCCGCCATCCCCGCCGAACGAACTGTTCGGCTGGAGGTGCGAGCAAAGGCGCGCACTTTGCGCTTCCCACTTGCGAGCCTCGAACGACGACTGCACGGAAATCCTTCGAGGCTCGCCGCGAGCGCGGCTCGCGCCTCAGGATGACGGCAGAAGTACGGCGCCGTTAAAACCCGCGGTATCCTTCCCCCGGCTTACGGTGGGGAGGGTCGGCCGAACGAAGCGGAGGCCGGGGTGGGGGAATTGATGATGTGCGCAAGAAACGCTCCCCACCCGACTCATCGTTCGCGGTGCCTGTGCTCGGACAGCGCGAAAGCGCCGATCCGGTGCTCACGCTGAGCCACCTCCCCACCGCAAGCGGGGGAAGGATAAGGGAGGCGCTTCCACATTCGGCAGAACTGAAACGATGTGCTAGGCAAAGGCAAAATGAATCCAGGGAGCTTTTCATGTATCGGATAGGACTGACCGCAATCGCCGCGGCCATGCTGCTAAGCGACGCAGCATTCGCGCAGCAACCGCCGGCCACACCGGCTGCGCCGCCGCCGACGGACTTTTCGAAGGTCGAGATCAAGACCACTGATCTCGGAGACCACGTCTACATGCTGGAAGGCCAGGGCGGAAACATCACCGTGGCCGTCGCGAACGACGGCATCATCATGGTCGATGGCCAGTACGCGCCGCTGCACGACAAGATCAAGGCGGCGGTGGCCGCGGTCTCGAAACAGCCGATCAAATACCTCATCAACACCCATTTTCATGGCGACCACACCGGCGGCAACGAGCTATTCGCCAAGGATGGCGTCGCCGTCGTGTCCGAAATCAACGTCAAGAATCGGTTGGCCGCCGGCACGACCAACGGCTTGACCGGCGCCAAGGTGCCGCCCGCGCCTCAGGGCGCGCTGCCTTCCAAGACCTATACCGGCGCTTTCAAAATTCGTCTCGATGGCCGCGTCGCCGACTTGAAGCACATCGCCAACGCCCATACCGATGGCGATACCTATGTCTGGTTCAAGACCGCGAACGTGCTTTCAACCGGCGACACCTTCACCAATGGCCGCTATCCCAATATCGATTTTGCCAACGGCGGCAATATCAAGGGCATGATCGCGGCAACGGACGCCTATCTCAAACTGTCGAACGCCAAAACACGCATCGTACCGGGCCACGGGCCAATCGCCGACAAGGCGGCGCTCACGGAGTACCGCACCATGCTGGTGACCGCGCGGGACCGCATGGCGAAGCTGGTCAAGGACGGCAAGAGCGAGGACGAGGTGGTTGCGGCGAAACCCTTTGCAGATCTCGACGCGAAATGGGCGCCGACCGAACTCGCGTCCAAGAATTTCATTCGCGTCGTGTATCACTCTCTCGCCGACAGGCCCGATGCAAAGCCGCGGCTGCTGAAGCGCCTGTTCCAGAGAACGTGATCGCGATGAAAGATCTCGTCTCGATCGCCGAGAAGATCGCCGCCCGGCTGATCGCACGGCGCCAGACCATCGCCGTGGCCGAGTCGTCGACCGGCGGCTTGATTTCGGCGGCACTCCTCGCCGTGCCCGGCGCGTCGGCCTATTTCCTCGGCTCGGCCGTAGTCTACACGCGCGACGCGCGACGCATCCTGATGGACGTGCCCGACGACGCGATGAAAGGCATTCGTTCGGCTTCCGAGCCCTACGCCAGACTGCTGGCTGCGCGAATTCGTGAGCGCTTCGGCTGCGATTGGGGGCTATCGGAGACCGGCGCGGCCGGTCCGACAGGCAATCGATATGGCGACGCCGCAGGCCATAGCTGCATGGCTGTCGCCGGCGCGGATACTTTCGCAATAACGATCGCGACCGGCAGTCCGGACCGCCTCGCCAACATGCACGTCTTTGCCGGCACCGCGCTTGATTTCTTGCTTCAGAAATTAGCGGTTTGAGCGCGCGCGCTCATTTCTCGCGGAACGAACGCATCAACTGATCGTGCAGCGGCTTGATGAGATAAGACATCATGGTGCGGTTGCCAGTTTGCACGAAGGCTTCCACCGGCATGCCGGGAATAATTTTGACCTCTGTGCCCAGGCGGGCGACTTCTTCGGGCGGCATCGAGACCCGGATGGTGTAATATGAAGTCCCGGTGCGCTGATCCGTCGTGACGTCGGGCGACACCCGCGTTACGACGCCGTTCAATTCGGGCGTTGTGCGTTGATTGAATGCCGACAATCGCAGCAGGGTCTTCTGGCCGATCTGCAATTTGTCGATGTCCTGCGGATTGACCTTCGCTTCAACCGACAAAGCATCGGATTGCGGTACGATCATCATGATGGCATCGCCGGCGGTGATCACCCCGCCGACGGTGTGAACGCTGGATTGCAGCACGATGCCGTCCATCGGCGCGCGAATGTCGACGCGGCGCAGCTGATCTTCGGCGGTCACCTTGCGTTCCACAAATTCGCCGATCTTGTCGTTGGTCTCGCGCAGATCCTTGGAGACTTCGCTCACCAGATCCTTGTCGACCTGGATAATCTGAAGTTCGGTCTCCGTGATCTTGCCTTTGGCCTGCGCGCGCGACGCGATGTATTGCGCCCGCTCCCCAGAAAGCCGCGCGTTATCGCGCTCGAGCGTCGTCAGCCGCGAAAGCTGCACCAGATGCTGATCGTAAAGCGTGCGTACGCCGATCAATTCCTTTTCGATCAACGCGAGCTCCACCGTCTTCGACTTTTCCTGCGCGGTCAGACCGCCAATCTCTTCCTGCAACTGCGTGACGCGCTCGCGCAATTGAGCCTTTTGTCCGATTCGGCCGGTGGTGCGAACCTCGAACAGCTTGCTTTCACTAGCCATCACGTTCTGGACGTCCGGATCGTCGGTATGGTCCGTTAGCATCCGCGGAAAAACAATCTTGTCGAGGCCCTGCTGCTCGGCCTCGAGCCGGGCGGCGCGCGCCCATAGCCCGTTGAGCGTTTTAGTGACGATGGCAAGGCTCGCCTTGGTGACAGTGTCATCGAGCCGCACGACGATGTCGCCTGCTTTGACGACATCACCGTCGCGCACGCGCACCTCGCCGACGACGCCGCCGGTCGGATGCTGAACTTTTTTCACGTTAGAATCGACGACAACCGATCCGGGGGCGATCAAGGCGCCGGAAATTTCGGTCGTGGATGCCCAGCCTCCGAGGCCGCCGGCGAGCATCACGACGATGGCGAGTCCAATGATGAGATGCAGCCGGATCGATCGCCGTGCTCCTTGCAGCTTGACATCGGTCATGATTTGGCAACCCCGGCGTCCGAAACGATCTTGATGGGATGCTGCTGCGGATGGGCGCGCTGCAGCACCTGCGCCAAAACGCTATCCTTGGGGCCGAAGGCCTGCACCCGGCCCTCTTTCAAGACGAGTAACATATCCACTGCTTCGATACCGATCGGCCGGTGCGCAACGACGATCACGATCGCGCCGCGTTCGCGCGCCGAGCGAATAGCCCGCGTCAAAGCTTCATCGCCTTCGGTGTCGAGATTGGAGTTCGGTTCGTCAAGAACGATGAGGAAAGGATCGCCATAGAGCGCACGGGCCAAGGCGACACGTTGCGCCTGGCCGGCTGAAAGCACGCTTCCCTGTTCACCGATTTGGGTGTCGTAACCGTCGCGCATCTTCACGATCATCTCGTGAACCCCTGCCTCCTTGGCGGCCGAGATAATCGCCTCCGAACTGGCTTCCGGATCGAGCCGGGAGATATTTTGCGCCACCGAACCCGCAAATAATTCGACATCTTGTGGCAGATATCCGATGTGGCGTCCGAGGACATCCGACGACCATTGATCCAGCGCTGCCCCGTCGAGTCGGACCTTGCCGCGCACCGGCTGCCAAACACCGACCAGTGCGCGTACCAGGCATGATTTTCCGGACCCGCTCGGCCCAATCACGCCCAGGCCATTCCCGGCCTCCAATGCAAACGTCGCATCCTGCACAATAACTTTTTGATCGCCCGGCGGAACGATACTGACATTTTCAACAGAAACGCGGCTCGTGGGATTTTGAAGCAGCGTGGGGGCGTCCTTTGGCGGTAGAGCTCCCAACAGCTTGTTGAGCCGATGCCAGCTCTGCCGCGCGGCGACGAATCCTTTCCAATGCGCGATTGCCAGATCGACGGGCGCCAGCGCTCGGGCGCTCAGGATCGATCCCGCGATGATGATTTCGGCGGTCGCCTCTTGATGAATCACCAGATAGGCGCCGACTCCAAGGACGGCCGACTGCAACGTCATGCGCATGACCTTGGCGGTGGCGCCGAGACCGCCGGCCACATCGCTGGTTCGCTGATTGCCCGCGAGATAATCCTGATTGGCTTCGCCCCAGCGCTTGCCGAGACGCCCCGACATTCCCATCGCGACAAGGACTTCGGCGTTGCGGCGGCTGGCGGCTGCCAGATCGTTGCGGCGCGCGGCCAGTCCCAGTGCCGCGCGGGCGGGGGCGCGAGTCATGATTTCGGTCAGGAGGGTGAGGGCGACCAGAATGACCGCGCCCACCAAGGCCGTCAGTCCGAGCATGACATGAAAGGCAAAGCAAATTCCGAGATATAGCGGCAGCCACGGAAGGTCAAACAGCGCGCCCGGTCCCATGCTCGAGAGAAACGAGCGTACATTGTCGAGATCGCGCAACGGCTGAAGACCTTCGCCGCGACCGCCGCTCATCAGCGGCAGCCGCACGACGGTTTCAAAAACCCGGCCGCTCAGCGCTTCATCGAGCGACGTTCCGATCCGCACTAGAATTCGTCCGCGGATAAGATCGAGAATACCTTGGGCGACGTACAATCCGCCTGCCAGAACCACCAGTCCTACTAACGTCGGCACGCTCCGGCTCGGGAGCACCCGGTCGTAGACCTCCAGCATGAATATCGACCCGGTCAGGTAAAGCAGGTTGATCATGCTGCTCAGGAGGCCGACGCCGACAAACGCGCTCCGGCATGCACGCAAGGCATCGCCGAGCTCGGAACGCCGGATCCCGGGCGCTGTCGCCATAATTGAATTCCTCGGCCGTTTCGCCGAACAGTTTAACAATAATACCGCTAACCGTCTATTAAACCCCTGTTAACTTGACGTTCTTGCGACGCGGACGGCGGAACTTATCGGCCGGTCAAGGCTTGTGATGTACCTTTCCAACATCATCCAGGAGCTACCATGATCCGCCGCTACATCGGAATTGCTGCCATTGTTGCCGCTATCGTAATCCCCGTTGCTGCCCAGGCCCAGGGAGTACCCGGCGGAATCGACCGCGGTTCCCGTGAAGGAGAGCGAGCCGCCGGACCAGTCGGCGCTATCGTGGGCGGTGTTATAGGCGGCGTGGTCGGAGGCGTGAACGGTGTTCTCGGCGTCGATGAACGCCCGCGTTTTCGCAGCTACGTCGTCGAACAGCATCGTCCTTCCTACCAGTATCGCGAAGAAGTACGGGTTGGAGCCGTTTTGCCTGAAGACGGCGTCACCTATTACGACGTTCCGCCTGAATACGGCGCGCGCGATCACCGCTATACCGTCGTCAACGGCCGAACCGTGCTGGTAGACCCCCGTAGCCGCCGGATCGTCGAAATCGTCGAGTAAATTCAATACGTGATACAAAACGAAAGGCCGCCCCGAGGGGCGGCCTTTTTGTTTTGTATCGTCGCACGAAGTCTCCGTCAGAACCGACCTCCGCCACGAAGGAGCCGCACGATCAGCAACAGGATGATGGCGCCAATCGCAGAATAAATGATCTCCGAAACCAATCCCGTGCCGAGATGGATGCCGAGCTTCGGAAACAATAGGCTTGCGATCAGCGCTCCGATGATGCCGATAAGAATGTCGCCGATAATGCCAAAACCGGCGCCGCGAACGACCTTTCCAGCCAGCCAACCTGCGACAAGTCCGACAAACAGAATAACGAGAATGCCTTCGTTCGACATGTGCATCAAAAATTTCCTTCACGTGTGTGTCCTACGGGGTCGATCTTATCAGAATTGCGAGCGCACCGTGCCGCCTTTTTCGGCGTTATCGAAACTTTCAACCGATCTCAGCGTTACGGACGAATGACGCAGCCCGACACCTGGTACGTGGCCTATGGCCCGGACAAAGCAGTGAAGACCGACCACAGCGCCGCCGGCATGGTTCGATCCACGAAGACATTCAGGTCGGAGCTCGACGCCAAACTGTTCGCGATGCAAATTCTGGCAAAGGGCTGGTCCGTCAGCGCAGGAACCCTTAACCCGCATCAGCCCAAACGCACCGTTGGCTCGTCCCAGATTGAACGTTGGGCCGATCCCAACGTGGGCGGTTGAAGCCGGTCATTGCAATTGCGGGCAACGCTTATGGAAATCGGTCGAACGCTGAAAAGCGGCGCCGATACGCAGCAGCATCGCTTCAGCAAACGGACGGCCGATAAGTTGCATCCCGACGGGAAGGCCTTTTGAGGTGAAGCCACACGGGATAGCCAGCGACGGCAGCCCGAGGTAGTTGATCGGGCGTGTGAAGCGGGTGAGACGCTGGATCAGGGCTTCGGCGTCTGGACTGTTGCCGACGTCGCTTTCGAGAATCGTCGCGGCGGCAACTGGTGCGACGGGCGCAAGCACGGCATCGACGCCGGCGACGGCGACGAGATGTGCGGCCAGGGCCGGACCGCGCCATCGCATCACCTCGAGATATGAGACTCCGGGAACGGCGAGGCCATTTTGCAGTCGCATCAGAACCTGCGGACCATAGTCCTGCGGGCGCTCCATCATCCAGCGCTTGTGAAATGCGGCCGCTTCGACGGCCAGCACAAGCTGGCACGCGGCGGTAAGTTGGCCTTGTTGCGGCAACGCTACATCGACGATAGCAACGCCCTCGCGCTTCAGCACCGCAACGGTATCATCGAGAATACGTGCCACTTCCGGATCGAGGCCTTCGACATAGAACGCGGTGGGGATGCCGACGGTGAGGCCTCTGACCGGCTCGTGTATTTCGGCGTCGTAGTCCGGCACCGGCTCTGCACTCGCGGTGGGATCCTCAGGATCGGCGCCGGCCATCAGGCCCAAGAGCAATCCGCAATCCTCGACCGTGCGCGCCAGCGGGCCGACGGTATCGAGCGACTGCGACAGTGGCATCGCACCGGCGCGGCTGATCCGGCCGACGGTTGTTTTGAGGCCGGTAACACCACAGAAGTGCGCCGGCATCCGGATCGAACCGCCGGTGTCCGAACCCAGCGCGGCAAAGGTAAGCCGCGCCGCGACTGCAGCCCCCGATCCCGACGACGAACCGCCGGTGATATGGCCGGGAAGCCACGGATTATGCACCGGCCCGAAATGCGCGTTATGCCCGGTCGGCCCGTAAGCGAACTCCGCCATCTGCAGCGAACCAAGGCGGATCGTGCCCGCGTTCTTCAGACGCTGCAGTGACGTTGCGGTCGTTCGCGCTACCCAGTCACGCCGGATCAGCGAACCGCAGGTAACAACCTTTCCCGCGTCGTAGTACATATCCTTGTGCGCCAGCGGCACGCCATGCAGCACGCCGCGTTTGTCGCCCTTTTGCAAGGGTCGCATCGGCATCTTCAGCCGCAGCGAGCGCTTCCTCCGCTTCGATTGCCATGAAGGCATTGAGCCGAGGCTGCCATCGCGCGATCCGGTCGAGACAGGATTGCGTCACCTCGCGCGATGACACGCGCTTTCGCGCAATCGCCTGCGCGACCTCCGTCAGCGAGAGCGATGCCGGTTCGGTCGCGCTCACGAGGGGGCCTTTTTGGCTTGCACCGCGATAAATGTCGCGGGCTCAAGGTCGAACGGCAATGTGCCGGCGATCGGTACGAAGCCATCGAAAGCCGGGCCGATCGAATTCGCGATGCGCGCGGCAACATCGTCGGTCACCGGCACGCCGGCAACATTCGCCATCGCCTTGATTTCTTTCGCGGTCGGTCTCGTCATGCGAGTTGCTTCCTATCTGAGTCCATCGCCCGCTTCGGCGAAGCAGCCGGTTATTTCGTCAGCAGCGCAAAGGCGCCGTTCCAGTCTTCGGGCGGCGGGTTTTCCTGATAGTTGCGAATTCGCTTTTCATACAGATCGTAGAGGTGCTCAAGGCTGTTGGCCACGTCGGTAAGCCGCCCCCGCTCGATCGCCTCTATCGCGCCGCCCCAGTCGCGGCTGCGATACGCGGCCAGCATCTCGATCGTGAGGTTGCGCAAGCGTTGAAAGCGCCCGGACTGCGCAGTGTCTTCGCGCCCGGCGATTGCATAGATGACCTCGGGTTCTTTTTTGCCCTTCACCATGATGAAGTCGAGTTCGAGGATGGCGAACTTCTCCTTGGCGGCCAACGCGGTTTTCGATCCGACGATAATCGGAAATCCGTATTCCTTGGATTGCCCTTCGAGCCGTGAGGCAAGATTGACGCTGTCGCCGAGCACGGAATAGTCGAAGCGCAGGTCGGAACCCATGTTGCCGACCACGCAAGTGCCGGTGTTCAATCCAACGCCAACATTGATCGGAATAAAGGGGTGACCGCCTTCCTGCGCCTCGACTTGACGGATCTCGTTCAGTTCGTCGATCCGCTCAAGCATATCAAGTGCCGCGTTGCAGGCATTGATCTGATGCTCCTTGTCATCGAGCGGCGCGTTCCAGAACGCCATGATCGCGTCGCCCATGTACTTGTCGATGGTCCCTTTGCGGCCAAGAATAGCGTTGGTGAGCGGCGTCAGAAAGCGGTTCATCAACGTCGTCAGACCTTGCGGGTCGTGCTTGAAGGATTCGGAGATCGTGGTGAAGCCGCGCACATCGCTGAACATGATGGTCATCTCGCGCTCTTCACCTCCAAGCACGAGTTTCTCCGGTGCCTGGGCCAGTTGCTCTACGAGAGCGGGAGACAGATACCGGCCAAATGCCGAACGTGTCTGCCGGCGCTGCGCCTGTTCTCGAACGAAACTTGAAAAGATCAGCGTGAGATAAATCACCGTGGTGGAGAGCAGCGGGTAAGTGAAATCGATGAGCAAGCGATGTTGGGAATAATAATACCACGAAGTTCCCATCAGCGCCGCCGCGATCAGAGCTCCCACGGCGACCAGCGCCACCGGCCCGAACCACGGCGCAACCCAGATCACCGCGATTCCGAGCAGGACAGCCGCGAGAAACTCCACGACCGAACTCCATGTCGGCCGCAAAAGCAGGCTTTTGGTCAGCGCTGCTTCGAGCACCTGCGCGTGAATCTCGACGCCCGGCATCACCGGATCGATCGGCGTGGTCTTGACGTCGAGAAGACCGACGGCGGAGGTTCCAATCAGCACCAATTTCTGTCTGACCGCGTCGGGCGCCATGGTGCCGTCGAGCACATCGGCGGCGGAAACATAAATAGATGGGTCATGACGCGCAAAATGCACCCAGAGCTGGCCGTTGCGGTCGGTGGGGACCTCGAAGCCTTTGACCGCCACGCTCTTGATACCGGCAACATCCGATTTGATAAAAATAGTATCGGTGCCCGTTGCAAGGCGCAGCATCTCGAAGCTCAATGACGGCATCGTGGCGCCTTGCGCCTGCATGATCATCGGCACCCGCCGGACGATACCGTCGCGCTCTGTCCGGATGGTGAACAGGCCGCGCCCTCCGGCGCCGGCTTCGAGAACCGGGGTGTTGCGCAGCAATCCCGGGAAGTCGAGCATGAACCGTTGCGGGTCCTCGCCGAGCATCGCCAGCCCGGTCAGCGGAAGCGAGCTGTCCGTCTCCCTGATGACATAGGGCAATCCGGACTCGCCCAACACCACACGCGAGTTTCTCATTGCATCGGCAAGCACCTGATCGTTGCTCGGCAGGGCGCGAAGTTTGTTTTTGGTCTCTTCGTCCAGATTTCGGATGGTATCGGCAGCGACATCGGGATTGAGGCGGTCGGGCTCGGCGAAGATGATGTCGAAGGCGATCACCACCGCCCCTTGCTGCGTGAGATTGGTGATCAGGTCAGCCACGCGGGTCCGCGGCCAAGGCCATTGGCCCAGTTTTGCGAGGCTCTTTTCATCGATATCGACGATAGTGACCGGTCTGGCGGTCTTCACGCGCGGCTCGATGAGCTGGAAGGTATCGAAGGTCCGGACACGGAGTTCTTCGATCGGTGCCGGATCGGCAATGCGCAGTGCCGCCAGTAAGATCAGCAACGCCAGGCACAGCAGCCTGGCATACCCGAACCTCCGCGCGAACCACCGCCGTAGTGCTCTTAGTCGCTTCATGTACCTTCAATCGTTTAGTCTCTACTGCCCCGCTATATTGAGGGACCGATGGTCAATTGACGAGGGCCTTGTCTTTAAGGGTCTCCAATCTGGGTTCGTTTGGCTAAAACCTGATGGGGAGGGGGTGGTAAGATCAAAAAAATTGAAAAACAACCCCATGCAAGGTAGAATGGTTTGCCCCTATAGGCAGAACGAGCAAAACCCGAGTGATTGCTAATCCCGAATGACGAAAGAACCAGCTGCAACCGGCTAGCGGAAAAAAGGCATACACGCCTACGCCTGAGGAGCGTGCGGTAATCAAGAAGGTTTTGGATAAAAGGAAAACCGCTCCCGCGCCGCGTTTAAAGGTTGAGAAGAGGACGGTTTCGTATGACCACCCTGACCAACTCACCGGCCAGCTCCTTTTGCAGAATGCACTGAGTGCCTCAGATTTCAGTTTTACAACCGGCCTTTTAGAGCAGTTGGTCCGAGCCAGTCAGCGCGAGGGGAAACTGCACGCGGTTGATCTAAACTTTATGCTCTCCTTCATAAATGGCATTGAGCCCCGTGATCAGATTGAGTCGACGCTAGCAGCGCAAATGGCCGCTGTGCATATGGAGATGATGAAATTCGCTGGGCGAATGAGCTTCATTGAAACCATACAACAACAGGACAGCGCGGTGCGCGCCTTCAATCAGCTCGCCCGAACTTTTGCGGTGCAGTTAGAAGCGCTCAAGCGCTACCGGTCCGGTGGCGAGCAAAAAGTTACTGTGCAGCACGTCACAGTTGGCGAGGGTGGTCAGGCAATCGTAGGGAACGTGACGCAGGACCGCAGTGCTGCCGCGGGCACTGTCGCTCCCTCACAGCCGTTGGCCTTGACTAAAACGGAGACTGCTCCGATGCCCATCATTGAGGGCAAAATGCAGAGTCCGGCCCCGGTATCCCGAACTACAAAGAAAAAATGATGAGCGATCATCAACGCAATACCGGGCCAATGCTTTCGAGCCCCCGTTGCGGCGCCAAAGCTCGCTCCGGAAAACCCTGCAGGTCTCCGGCGGTCGAGGGCAAAGTGCGCTGTCGTATGCACGGCGGAGCCGCGGGATCCGGCGCTCCACGCGGCAACAAGAACGCGGTCAAGTATGGCCTATATACGCGTGACGCTATCGCTCAGCGTCGACAGCTACGCGAACTCATCAGGCAATCTCGCAAGATCCTCCGCGATATCGAATAACGACAGCGCAAGACGACCTCTTACGCCGTCGATCTGGATTCTATCCAGTCACCTACTTTTGCGTGCCGAATTTCTTTTCGTCCTAAGCAAGCGTACGCCAGGTCCTCCTCCATTCTCTTGGATAAATTCTATTCCAGCAACTTCGATTGCTTGACGAATTTTCTGTGTCGTTTCTTCACGCCCTCCTAATTCCCCATCAACGGATTCAAGCCGTGCGACTGTGGGTTCCGAGATTCCAGAACGTTTGGCTAAGTCAGCTTGAGACCAAGCAAGTAATGCTCGCGCCGCTTTAATTTGACGAGTCGTGACCAAAACCAACATCTCCAATTTGATAGAATTTCTATTGACAAACACTGCAGCTCGGATTAATAGAATTTCTATTAATCGCAGTAAGTCGATCTCGCGACTGCCAACGAAGCGGGATCCAGAATAGCATCCCGGGATGGAGACCACGCATGGAGCAGAACGTTCTCAACCGGAAATCTGCTAAAGAGCGCCGCTCTTTTCTGGGCGGCTCCGACGCCCGGATCATCATGGGCACCGACGAGACTATGCTGATTCGGTTGTGGCGTGAAAAGCGCGGCGAGATCGAGCCGGAGGACCTTTCAGACAATCTCATCGTCCAGCTCGGTTCGGTCACCGAAGACCTCAATCGGCAATGGTACGAGCGCAACACCGGTCAAGTCGTCACCCAAGTACAGCGGCGCGTCTTCCATCCCGTGAAGCGATGGATGGCCGCGACACTGGACGGCATGGTCGAAGGTGCGGAGACGGTATTCGAAGCCAAGTTCATGTTGCCATGGACCTTTTCAGAAGAAGCCGCGGCCGAAAAGCATATGGCCCAACTGCAGCATAACATGTGGGTAACGGCGGCAAGGAGTGCCGTCGCTGTCAATCATAACCGGGGGAGGCAAATGGGTCTCGATGACCATCCCAGCCGATCCGCTCTATCAGCACCTATTGCTGACCGCAGAGAAGAAATTCTGGCGCTGCGTTGAGAGTGGCGAGACGCCCTATTTGTTCGGGGTCGAGCCGCCGCGACCTCGGGTCGAGGCAATCCGGATTGTCGACATGAGCACCTCGAATTCGTGGGCGGAGTTTGCTGGTGTGTTTTGCCAAACCCGCGCGGCTTATCTGGATCATGATGCGGCCAAAGCTGAACTGAAAAAGCTAATGCCGGAGGATGCCAAAGAGGCCATCGGGCATGGCATCCGGGCCAAGCGTTCGAAGTCCGGCGCCGTCAGTTTTGATCTCCATCAGCCGGAGGCCGATTCATGCAGCGCTCTAGCGAAACCATCGGCACCATTGCCGGCGCGCTGGCAAAGGCCCAGATCGAACTGGTCAATCCAGAGAAGTCACTGACGGCGACGATCGCTTCCCCATTCCCGCGCGAGGGAAATCGCAGCTTTCGTTATGCGTCACTATCCAGTGGGCTCGAGCAGGTACGCAAGAGCCTCGGCCGGCATGAGATCGCCACGGTACAGACCACCTCGATCGACAATGCGGCAGGACTGATCCGGCTCACCACCACACTGGCGCATTCATCCGGCGAATGGGTCTCCTCCGATTGGCCGGTCTGTGCGGTCAGCGAAACCTCAGCTCCGCACCGGATGGGAGCAGCGCTCACTTACGCCCGGCGTTATGCGCTGTTCACGCTGGTCGGAATTGCCGGTGAAGATGACCTCGATGCGCCTGACCTACCGCAGCTTGCGAGCCAAAGATCGGCGACTGTCGGGGATGAAAGCTATGCATAGAGCAACGAACGGAAGCGACCCTGCCGGATCGGCCTCGAGCGGCTTACAGCCGTCGCAAGTCCAGCCCCGTTCCGACCAAGAGCACGTTGAATTCGGAAGCCTCGGCAGCGGCTCGGCGAGAAACTGTTGGCTGAAATCGCGATGCTTAGATTCAGCAAGCGAACTGGATGAGCTGGGCTTTTCGATCTCTACCCATCAAAAACACTTTGACGCCTGCGGACGCTCGGTTGGTGGAGGAAGCATTTCAGAATGCAGTGAGCTGCCCTAAGCCTCGGCGAAAAGGCCGAGATCGAGTCGCGTGGCTCATCATCGGTGTTGAGCAGCAGCAAACGACCGGCCACGCAGACGTACAAACTTCATCGAAGCAGCAACACGTTTCGAACGGCATTGATAAAAGTCAGCTGGCGTCTGCCAGAACCCCGCCGGTTGCGTGATAAAATCCACTTGCGGTTCGTCGCCACACAGCCCTGCCTGATCTGTGGAAGACAGCCGACTGACGCCCACCATTTGCGTTTTACGCAGCCGCGGGCCTCGCGCTAAAGGTAAGCGACGAATACACCGTGCCTCTCTGCCGCGGACATCATCGAGAGCTGCACCGCGCAGGTAATGAACCGGCTTGGTGGAAGAAATCGGGCTTGGACCCGACCATTCCAGCGCGAAAACTTTGGACCGAAACGCATCCGACTGGCATTCCAGTCGGGCACAGTAGGCGAGGGCAAGGCAAGGCCCTACGGCATGCAATAGTGGAGAGCACTAACGGTGCGACAAAAGCCCGAAGCGAGAAAATTACGAAACAAACCCAGATATCGGAGCTTCCGATATGACGTCACTTCGACAGATGGAATCCAATCGCCGTAACGCTTTAAAAAGCACGGGGCCACAAACCGATAGCGGCAAACAACGTAGTTCTAGAAATGCGGTGCGCCACGGTTTGACTGCTGAAACAGTCATCCCATCGCTCGAGGATGCTGAGGACTACGCAGCGTTCGAGCTAGCGGTAACATCGGCCTATGATGCCGAAAGCGCAGTCGAGCGCGAGCTAGTGCTTCGTTTGGCAAGTTTGCTGTGGCGGCTTAGGCGGTCGACCATGATTGAGACCCAGCTTTTCGAAATCCAAAGCGAGGAGCCATGGTCTCAACCTGAGCTCTCAATGTTAGGTCCCGCAATAACGGGCATTGTCTGTCGTGAAATGCCGAAAGGGGTCCCCAAAACGAAGCTCATTGCCGAGTACTTCCTTCGGGTTGCCGGGATCGATGATGGCCTATTCGAGCGGCTCGGTCGTTATGAAGCAGCTCTGTGGCGTCAAGTTAGGCAAACTATCTTTACCCTCAAAAGTTCATCTTCGCGGAGGTCGATAGCCCATCATTCAGGCCCTTTCCGATGGAGCAATATCAATCGAGTTGATGAGTGAGAGGGTAAGAAGCCGTGCTGAGACCGCTTTGGTCGCATCCTTCAGGAACGACGTCAGGTCGGCGCGGTCTCCCAAGTTCTTGACAGCGAAAGAGGATTTCTTCTCTGCGAAGCATGCAATAGGCGTCGGTCATCCACCGTCGCCCAGCAGTCGTCCGTGATGATCCAAGGGTTTTAGGGCGTCCAAGCGCTTGAATAGTCGCCGCCCGCCACGCGGGACGACGATGATCAGGCCGCGGCAGTGCCTTCCACCCCATGAATTCCGGCGACACGTTGCGCACCTGCGTGAGCACTGGCCTGCTCGAACAACTCGGCTACGATGTGCGTAGGGCTGCAGACGAGTCGCGGCAATTAAGCCTCTCCGTGACAGACCCGCTTAGAGTTCAGATCAGATGGAAGTGGTTCGAGTATATTTCCGGGTTGGTCGTGCCGGGGATGTCTCCAGAGGTAATTACATGCGCCTCCATGGACAAAACCCCGGCTCCTGACCCTTCATATTGTATTTGGTTCGCAGTAGCGGGAATAGCTATGAACGGTTGGCTTCCGGACATGGACACCTCAGTCGCATGGAAATCGGTCATGCTCTTGTAACTGGCGTCTACGAAACGAAACGCAAATGTATCGCCGTTAACGTCAACTGTTTCGCTTGAGAAGCTTGTGGCGACGTTCTGCAAGGCGCCTATAACCGGATGATGTGCGCCGCCAATGCTGGCGAGTTGACTGTTGAAGACCGGCGGATCGTAAACAATCGTACCGCCGCTCCCATCGCGTGCGAAGTTGAAGTTCTCTGGAGAATAGGTGCCCACAAAGTGAAGGGTTGTGGAGTTTGTTCCGTCGGTGACCAAAAGCGTGTCCTGGACGGGGTCGAAGATTTCCGACATGGAATTGAAATTGATATCCTTGAGATCAATTTGGTCCGAGCCCGATAACATTCCGTCGCCCGCAAACCCTGAAATAATGCCCGCGAAGTTGGTAGAATGGTCCAGTATCAACGAGCCTGTGGCACCTTGGAACACCAGATTGTCGCTGGCCGAGACTGATGAGCCAAATTCTAGATGAGCTCCGCTAACTATGTTGAATGTGCCAGATCCTGTAACGGCACCCACAACGTCAAGCATTCCTCCGGTAGCATTGACATTGCCGTCATCGACGAGGTTGCCGTTGATGATACCAGCTCCCTGAAGGAACTCTAAGCTGCCGACGTGAACTGCACCCGTAACCGTGGTGGCGTCCGCCCCAATGTCTACCGCACCCCCATTGGTGACGGTGAGCGTTCCCGAGCTACTGGCCGTGCCTATCGCCAAGCCAGAAGCTGTGGTGACGACCGATCCTGCGCCATCCACGGTGAGCGAGCCTGAGCTGCCTGCCTGATTGGCTATTGAGATGTAGCCGGCATTGATAGTGCCGCCGTTCTCAACCGTGGCGTTCGCAATGCCAGTATCGCCCAGATTAAGGGTTAGACCCACGTTCAGGGTGGCGTTGTTGACGTCAACCGTATCGGTGACGCCGGCTGATTGCGCAACTTCCATATGTGTCGTCGTGACTACCGCGTGGTCCGCGATCGTCAGCAACGCCGTACCGTTAATGCCAACCAGGAGGTTCTGATACTGACCGGCGGTGGTGTTTACCGTGGTGCCAACACCAGTAATATCGACCGTGCCGTGGCTGCCGACGAGATTGCCGATATCCAGGAAGTCGGCTGTCAACGCAGCACCTGCCGCGACCGTCAGGTTACCGGTAGCCGTATTGCCGACATCGATGCCGCTTGATGCCCCGAGGATCGTGATCGCAGAACCTGCCCCGGATGCCGTGATGGTGCCTTCGTCGTCGATATAGCCAGCCTGCCAGGTCGCACCGGCATTGTTGTTGAACGTGCCGGTGAAGGCGCCAGTGTTGGCTGTTGCGATGCTGCCGTCCATCTGGCCGTTGTTGTTGATGATGACCGTGCCGCCATTCTCCGAGATGGCCTGGGTCGATGCCGACGTCGCGGCCGACCCGATAGTCCCGAAGTTATTGATCGTTACCGTGCCGGCGATGTTCTCGTTGACATTGATCGCGGAATGATTGGCCGCGCCCACCACCGTCCCAGTGTTGGTGATCGTGGTCGAACCGGCTGCGCCATTTGCATTCTGCGTGACGTTGATGCCTGAGAAGCTGGTTGCGGTAACCTGGCCGTCGTTCTCCACGAAGATGTTGCCGGTCTTGTTCGCCCCGGCAAAGATACCGGTGGCGCCGGTCACGGTTCCCGCGTTGGTGATGCTGTCATTGCCGCCGTTGTTGGCATTGACCTGGATGCCGGTTCCGGGCGCCGTAATCGAAGACGACACGCCAGTAGTAACCGTCACATTGCCAGTGCCATAGTTATAGGCATTGATGCCGGCGTTGAGCCCGGAGACGATGGTAGCGTTGCTCTGCACCACCACATTCCCGGCGACGGCATTGGTGACCGTGTTTGAACCGTTAGGACTATAGCCCACCGAGACCGCCCCGACCGGAGCTGATCCATTGGAGGTCTTGAGCGCCCCTGAATGAATCGTGCCGTTTAGAACGGCCATCACCGTACTGCTGGACGAATCCGAAATCGCCTGGCTCTGGACGTTGATGGCGATGCTACCGCTATTGAAGACGTCGCCCGCCGAGGTCGTGAGGTTGACGTTTCCGACCTCGTTACTGAAATCCTGGATCGCGAAGAGAGATGTGCCCGTGATGGTAGCATTGGCGCCGACATTAATGGCGACGTTACCCGTTCCCTTACCCAACCCATTGGCCGAAAGGCCATATTGGCCGCCGGAGACCGAAGTAGCGGTTCCGTTTCCTTCGTTTAGCGTGACGTCGCCGCTGCCCCAATTGTAGGCATCGATGCCGTAGCCTTTGGCCCCGGAAATATTGGCATAGTTGTTGACGAGGACCGTGCCGTGGAGGTTGGCATCGGGAGTATTGCCATTGGTCCCATAATATCCGGCGTAAATGCCAGCAGAAACGGCATTGTTATTATTGTTGGTTTGACCGGCGTTGATCGTGCCGTTTGTCGTAACCGTGATCGTGCTGTTGTCGGTAAGCAGGTTGGAGGTCGCGAAGTCGGTCACAACGAGGCCGGAGCCTTGCGAATTGACAATGTCTCCCGCCGAAGTCGTAACGCTGATGTTCCCGACTTCATAGTTAAGTGCCTGAATGCCGTATTGCGTGCCAGAGACGGTCGTTCCGGCTCCATCGTTTACGGTTACATTGCCATTGCCATAGTCATAGGCGTTGATGCCGTAACTTGCCCCGGAGATGTTGGCGTTGTTATTGACGACAACGTTGCCAGTGACATTGGGATTGGCAACCGAGGGCGTCGAAGGAAGAGTAACTCCGTTATATCCGGCGCTGATGCCGCTGGAAGGCGAATTGCTAAGCGTCAGATTCGGTCCGGCATTGATGGTGCCGTTTGCCGTTACTGTAATCATGCTACCGGCAGATCCAGCGATCGCGGTGTCTCGGTTGGCGGCGGTGATGCCCGAACTGCCAGAGCTGATGCTGCTGCCCGCATCGGTGACTACCGAAACGCTGCCCGTGCCGTAACTGATTCCGTAAATACCATATTCCACACCGGCCGAAACTGATCCCGCCAACTCCACACCAATGTTGCCATTGCCCTGGGTGAGCGCCTCAATGCCGTATTGCGTACCGCTCGCTCCACCCGTCGAGGTGACCGTGATGTTGCCGCTGTTGGCTGAATTGAGAATCTCGGCCAATAGACCGATGGAGCCGGTACCCGTCCCGGTCAGGCTTCCTGAAGCGTTGACGGAAATGTTGCCGGTCCCGCTCGCGCTCTGATCCGCAATCACCCCGTCGCCAGCCTGGCCAACAACGCTGCCCGACGGATTGATCGTAATGTCGCCACTGCCATTCTGAATAACGTCGATGCCGTTCAAGGCGCCCGTCAAGTTACCGCCTGGCGTGAGCGTCACATTGGCCGGGTTGCCTGCTGCCCCTCCGGACGAAGTAAAGTCGATCGCATCCCCGCTCGCGGTCGTAACATTGCCCAGGCCAGTGATCCCAAAATTACCCGCTGTCGACGAGACACCGGCGATAGCGCCGGTGAAGCCAAGCGTGTTGTCGAGTTGCAGGGTGTCGTTACCACCTACAAAGGTAATGGTCTCGCTACCTGATCCAGCGAGCTCAAGGGTTGCGCCAGCGTCGATCGTAATTGAGCCGGTTCCACTTAGGCCACCTGTGATCTCCAGCAATCCTCCGGTGGCGGTGAGATTCCCATCGTCGACTAGATTGCTATTGATGATGCCCGCGCCCTGCAGCGAGGCTGTGCTGCCGACATGAACAGCATTGGCAATCGTCGAGGTGCCAGTTCCGATGTCAACGGCGCCGCCATTGGCGACGGTCAACGTTGCCGAACTCAGAGCGGAGCCAAAGGAGATGCCTGACGTCGTAACGACCGAGCCGGCGCCGGTGACAGTGAGGCTGCCTATGCTACCGGCTTGATTGGCAATCGCGAGGAAGGCCGTATTGATGGCACCACCATTCTCAACGGTGGCGTTGGCCGTCCCGGCGTCGGCAATCGTCAGGCCTTGCCCGACACTTAGGGTGGCATTATTGACGTCGAGCGTATCGGTCACGCCGGCGTCGTAGAAGACTGCAACGTCCATATTGGTCGTTGTTACCATGGCCTGGGCGGCGATCGTCAGCGATGCCGTCCCATCGAAGCCGACGCCGATGTTCTGGTACTGGCCCGCCGTCGTGGTGAGACTCGTTCCTGCACCCGTGATGTTAACAGTACCTGTGCTTCCGGCTAGCTGCCCGACGTTGAGGAAATCACCTGTCAGCGCAGCTCCAGCTGCGAGGGTAAAGCTGCCATTGTTGGCATATCCGACAGTTATCCCGTTGGCGTTCGTCGTCCCGGCCAGCGTGATGGCAGAGCCTGCGCCAGTTGCCGTAATTGTTCCTTCATTGAGGATGCCGTTGCTTACTACCGCACCCCCATTGGTTATGGTGAGCGTTCCCGAGCTACTGGCCGTGCCTATCGCCAAGCCAGAAGCTGTGGTGACGACCGATCCTGCGCCATCCACGGTGAGCGAGCCTGAGCTGCCTGCCTGATTGGCTATTGAGATGTAGCCGGCATTGATAGTGCCGCTGTTCTCAACCGTGGCGTTCGCAATGCCAGTATCGCCCAGATTAAGGGTTAGACCCACGTTCAGGGTGGCGTTGTTGACGTCAACCGTATCGGTGACGCCGGCTGATTGCGCAACTTCCATATGTGTCGTCGTGACTACCGCGTGGTCCGCGATCGTCAGCAACGCCGTACCGTTAATGCCAACCAGGAGGTTCTGATACTGACCGGCGGTGGTGTTTACCGTGGTGCCAACACCAGTAATATCGACCGTGCCGTGGCTGCCGACGAGATTGCCGATATCCAGGAAGTCGGCTGTCAACGCAGCACCTGCCGCGACCGTCAGGTTACCGGTAGCCGTATTGCCGACATCGATGCCGCTTGATGCCCCGAGGATCGTGATCGCAGAACCTGCCCCGGATGCCGTGATGGTGCCTTCGTCGTCGATATAGCCAGCCTGCCAGGTCGCACCGGCATTGTTGTTGAACGTGCCGGTGAAGGCGCCAGTGTTGGCTGTTGCGATGCTGCCGTCCATCTGGCCGTTGTTGTTGATGATGACCGTGCCGCCATTCTCCGAGATGGCCTGGGTCGATGCCGACGTCGCGGCCGACCCGATAGTCCCGAAGTTATTGATCGTTACCGTGCCGGCGATGTTCTCGTTGACATTGATCGCGGAATGATTGGCCGCGCCCACCACCGTCCCAGTGTTGGTGATCGTGGTCGAACCGGCTGCGCCATTTGCATTCTGCGTGACGTTGATGCCTGAGAAGCTGGTTGCGGTAACCTGGCCGTCGTTCTCCACGAAGATGTTGCCGGTCTTGTTCGCCCCGGCAAAGATACCGGTGGCGCCGGTCACGGTTCCCGCGTTGGTGATGCTGTCATTGCCGCCGTTGTTGGCATTGACCTGGATGCCGGTTCCGGGCGCCGTAATCGAAGACGACACGCCAGTAGTAACCGTCACATTGCCAGTGCCATAGTTATAGGCATTGATGCCGGCGTTGAGCCCGGAGACGATGGTAGCGTTGCTCTGCACCACCACATTCCCGGCGACGGCATTGGTGACCGTGTTTGAACCGTTAGGACTATAGCCCACCGAGACCGCCCCGACCGGAGCTGATCCATTGGAGGTCTTGAGCGCCCCTGAATGAATCGTGCCGTTTAGAACGGCCATCACCGTACTGCTGGACGAATCCGAAATCGCCTGGCTCTGGACGTTGATGGCGATGCTACCGCTATTGAAGACGTCGCCCGCCGAGGTCGTGAGGTTGACGTTTCCGACCTCGTTACTGAAATCCTGGATCGCGAAGAGAGATGTGCCCGTGATGGTAGCATTGGCGCCGACATTAATGGCGACGTTACCCGTTCCCTTACCCAACCCATTGGCCGAAAGGCCATATTGGCCGCCGGAGACCGAAGTAGCGGTTCCGTTTCCTTCGTTTAGCGTGACGTCGCCGCTGCCCCAATTGTAGGCATCGATGCCGTAGCCTTTGGCCCCGGAAATATTGGCATAGTTGTTGACGAGGACCGTGCCGTGGAGGTTGGCATCGGGAGTATTGCCATTGGTCCCATAATATCCGGCGTAAATGCCAGCAGAAACGGCATTGTTATTATTGTTGGTTTGACCGGCGTTGATCGTGCCGTTTGTCGTAACCGTGATCGTGCTGTTGTCGGTAAGCAGGTTGGAGGTCGCGAAGTCGGTCACAACGAGGCCGGAGCCTTGCGAATTGACAATGTCTCCCGCCGAAGTCGTAACGCTGATGTTCCCGACTTCATAGTTAAGTGCCTGAATGCCGTATTGCGTGCCAGAGACGGTCGTTCCGGCTCCATCGTTTACGGTTACATTGCCATTGCCATAGTCATAGGCGTTGATGCCGTAACTTGCCCCGGAGATGTTGGCGTTGTTATTGACGACAACGTTGCCAGTGACATTGGGATTGGCAACCGAGGGCGTCGAAGGAAGAGTAACTCCGTTATATCCGGCGCTGATGCCGCTGGAAGGCGAATTGCTAAGCGTCAAATTCGGTCCGGCATTGATGGTGCCGTTTGCCGTTACTGTAATCATGCTACCGGCAGATCCAGCGATCGCGGTGTCTCGGTTGGCGGCGGTGATGCCCGAACTGCCAGAGCTGATGCTGCTGCCCGCATCGGTGACTACCGAAACGCTGCCCGTGCCGTAACTGATTCCGTAAATACCATATTCCACACCGGCCGAAACTGATCCCGCCGACTCCACACCAATGTTGCCATTGCCCTGGGTGAGCGCCTCAATGCCGTATTGCGTACCGCTCGCTCCACCCGTCGAGGTGACCGTGATGTTGCCGCTGTTGGCTGAATTGAGAATCTCGGCCAATAGACCGATGGAGCCGGTACCCGTCCCGGTCAGGCTTCCTGAAGCGTTGACGGAAATGTTGCCGGTCCCGCTCGCGCTCTGATCCGCAATCACCCCGTCGCCAGCCTGGCCAACAACGCTGCCCGACGGATTGATCGTAATGTCGCCACTGCCATTCTGAATAACGTCGATGCCGTTCAAGGCGCCCGTGACAGCGCCGGTTGCGATTGAAATGCCGCCGCTGCCGCTGCTGATAAGGGCATCGAATTCCATCGCCTCCGGTCGACGCTATGCTTCCGGTTGCGTTGACCAAAATGTTTGCGCCGACCGTTGTGAGATTCAGGCCGCTATTCCAGGCGCCAATGACCGCAATTGAAGAATTGGAATCCATTTGGACATTGAGCGTGTCCGCGGCACTTGTGTCCGCTGTTTGGGCGTTGATGCCATTGATCGACCCGCTGATGGACTTCCGACGAGAGCCACCTCACTGGCGGTGTTCATGCTCACCACAACACCGCTTCCCGTCAGCGTCACCACATCGGCGGCGCCCGTAATATTAACATTGTTGTTCGAGCCACTGACGGTGATGTTATCGCTCGAGCCGTTGACGTTAACGGTGTCGTTGCTGGCAAGAAGCACAGCTGTATCGTTGCTTCCCGCAAAGTTGACGATATTGTTGGGATCGCTCAGGTTCAACTTGGCGTTGTTTGCAGTGAAGCTGATGGTGTCGCCGCTGCCAGTCACTGTGACAACGTCGTTGCCGCCCGAAATAACCAAACTCGTCTGGCTGGCTGTCAGATTGAGAGTACCTCCGCTTGCGCTGAGAACGACAGTATCCCCTGTTCCGTGAAGAACGATAGTGGCCGATCCAGCCGTAACATTCAGCGTGTCGTTATTGCCGTTAACAGTCAGATTTGTACCGGCCTGAGCCACGTCAATCACGCCATTGGATGTATTGACGGTTCCGTTCGTGACAATCGTTGTAGAGACGGAAGCCGCACTTGTCGTACTTAAATTCCCCTCAATATCCTGCACGACAGCCGAAGCGCTCAACGTAAAATCCGCAAGGTTCGCTAACTTCAGGGAAAGCGATCCAAGCGTCCAAGCGCTAACGTCGATCGAGGTGTGGCCGGCCGTCGCCGTGAATGTGTGGGTTCCGTCGCTCAGCGTAGCCCCCACCGGAACTCCGCTAACAATCATCGACTTCAGATGGTCGTTATCTGCAACGTTTCCATTAAGCGCATAGGAAAGAGTTCCCAAAGAGAACGGCGTGCCAGCAACGATCGTAACGGCGGGCGTTGCGGCCCAGGTCACGGTCGGCGCCAGCGGATTGACGGTCACCACCTCGGTCGCGGTCGTGGTGGTCGAGAGATTGCCTTCGGCATCCTTCTCGGTCGCAGCCACGCTCAGCGTGAAATTGGTATCCGTCGCGGGCGTGATTTTCAGGCTGGTCAGGGTCCAGCCATTGATGTCCACCGAGGTATTGCCGGCCGAGGCCGTAAATGTGTTGGTACCGTCGCTGAGCGTCGCCCCGATCGGGATCGCGCTCACCACCAGCGAAGCAAGGTTATTGGTATCTCCGGCCGAGCTGTGCAGCGTGACCGCGATGGTGCCCAATGCAAGTGGAGACCCTTCAACACCTGCCGAAGGCGCGCCGGCCCAGGTCATGGTCGCCGCCAGCGGATTGACCGTCACCAGATCCGTCGCAGTCGTGATCGCACTCAAATCGCCGTTGGCATCCTTGGCCGTCGCCGCAATGCTCAGCGTGAAGTTCGTGTCGGTCGCGGGCGTGATCTTCAGATTGGAGAGCGTCCAGCCATTAATGTCCACCGAGGTGTTACCGGCGGTAGCGGTGAAAGTATGAGTGGCCGTTCCGTCGGTCAGTTTAGTTCCCACCGGGAGCGCGCTCACCACCAGCGAGGCCATGCTGTTGGTGTCGCCTGTCAGCTTGTTGACGGTGGCGCCGAGATTAAGCGCAAGCGCCGCATTCTCCACGCCTGTCACGGCCACCGGAGCCAGGGTCGGCGCAAGCGGAGTGACCGTCACCGCTTCGGTGGTTACGGCCGTACTGAGATTGCCCTCGGCATCCTTAACGGTTGCTGCCGCACTTAATGTGAAGTTGACATCGGTTGAAGGTGTAATTGTGAGGCTGGACAATGCCCAGCCCCCGACATTGACCGAGGTGTGCCCGGCAGTCGCCGTAAACGTGTTGGCCCCATCGCTCAGCGTAGCCCCGACCGGAATTGCGCTTACCACCAGCGACGTCAGGCTGTTAGCTTCACCCGCCAATCCGTTGACGGTGACGGCAAGAGAGCCCAGCGCGATGGTCGATCCTTCGAGGCCTGCCGACGGCGCAACCGCCCAGGTCACGGTCGGCGCCAGCGGATTGACGGTCACCACCTCGGTCGCGGTCGTGGTGGTCGGAGATTGCCTTCGGCATCCTTCTCGGTCGCAGCCACGCTCAGCGTGAAATTGGTATCCGTCGCGGGCGTGATTTTCAGGCTGGTCAGGGTCCAGCCATTGATGTCCACCGAGGTATTGCCGGCCGAGGCCGTAAATGTGTTGGTACCGTCGCTGAGCGTCGCCCCGATCGGGATCGCGCTCACCACCAGCGAAGCAAGGTTATTGGTATCTCCGGCCGAGCTGTGCAGCGTGACCGCGATGGTGCCCAATGCAAGTGGAGACCCTTCAACACCTGCCGAAGGCGCGCCGGCCCAGGTCATGGTCGCCGCCAGCGGATTGACCGTCACCAGATCCGTCGCAGTCGTGATCGCACTCAAATCGCCGTTGGCATCCTTGGCCGTCGCCGCAATGCTCAGCGTGAAGTTCGTGTCGGTCGCGGGCGTGATCTTCAGATTGGAGAGCGTCCAGCCATTAATGTCCACCGAGGTGTTACCGGCGGTAGCGGTGAAAGTATGAGTGGCCGTTCCGTCGGTCAGTTTAGTTCCCACCGGGAGCGCGCTCACCACCAGCGAGGCCATGCTGTTGGTGTCGCCTGTCAGCTTGTTGACGGTGGCGCCGAGATTAAGCGCAAGCGCCGCATTCTCCACGCCTGTCACGGCCACCGGAGCCAGGGTCGGCGCAAGCGGAGTGACCGTCACCGCTTCGGTGGTTACGGCCGTACTGAGATTGCCCTCGGCATCCTTAACGGTTGCTGCCGCACTTAATGTGAAGTTGACATCGGTTGAAGGTGTAATTGTGAGGCTGGACAATGCCCAGCCCCCGACATTGACCGAGGTGTGCCCGGCAGTCGCCGTAAACGTGTTGGCCCCATCGCTCAGCGTAGCCCCGACCGGAATCGCGCTTACCACCAGCGACGTCAGGCTGTTAGCTTCACCCGCCAATCCGTTGACGGTGACGGCAAGAGAGCCCAGCGCGATGGTCGATCCTTCGAGGCCTGCCGACGGCGCAACCGCCCAGGTCACGGTCGGCGCCAGCGGATTGACGGTCACCACCTCGGTCGCGGTCGTGGTGGTCGAGAGATTGCCTTCGGCATCCTTCTCGGTCGCAGCCACGCTCAGCGTGAAATTGGTATCCGTCGCGGGCGTGATTTTCAGGCTGGTCAGGGTCCAGCCATTGATGTCCACCGAGGTATTGCCGGCCGAGGCCGTAAATGTGTCGGTACCGTCGCTGAGCGTCGCCCCGATCGGGATCGCGCTCACCACCAGCGAAGCAAGGTTATTGGTATCTCCGGCCGAGCTGTGCAGCGTGACCGCGATGGTGCCCAATGCAAGTGGAGACCCTTCAACACCTGCCGAAGGCGCGCCGGCCCAGGTCATGGTCGCCGCCAGCGGATTGACCGTCACCAGATCCGTCGCAGTCGTGATCGCACTCAAATCGCCGTTGGCATCCTTGGCCGTCGCCGCAATGCTCAGCGTGAAGTTCGTGTCGGTCGCGGGCGTGATCTTCAGATTGGAGAGCGTCCAGCCATTAATGTCCACCGAGGTGTTACCGGCGGTAGCGGTGAAAGTATGAGTGGCCGTTCCGTCGGTCAGTTTAGTTCCCACCGGGAGCGCGCTCACCACCAGCGAGGCCATGCTGTTGGTGTCGCCTGTCAGCTTGTTGACGGTGGCGCCGAGATTAAGCGCAAGCGCCGCATTCTCCACGCCTGTCACGGCCACCGGAGCCAGGGTCGGCGCAAGCGGAGTGACCGTCACCGCTTCGGTGGTTACGGCCGTACTGAGATTGCCCTCGGCATCCTTAACGGTTGCTGCCGCACTTAATGTGAAGTTGACATCGGTTGAAGGTGTAATTGTGAGGCTGGACAATGCCCAGCCCCCGACATTGACCGAGGTGTGCCCGGCAGTCGCCGTAAACGTGTTGGCCCCATCGCTCAGCGTAGCCCCGACCGGAATCGCGCTTACCACCAGCGACGTCAGGCTGTTAGCTTCACCCGCCAATCCGTTGACGGTGACGGCAAGAGAGCCCAGCGCGATGGTCGATCCTTCGAGGCCTGCCGACGGCGCAACCGCCCAGGTCACGGTCGGCGCCAGCGGATTGACGGTCACCACCTCGGTCGCGGTCGTGGTGGTCGAGAGATTGCCTTCGGCATCCTTCTCGGTCGCAGCCACGCTCAGCGTGAAATTGGTATCCGTCGCGGGCGTGATTTTCAGGCTGGTCAGGGTCCAGCCATTGATGTCCACCGAGGTATTGCCGGCCGAGGCCGTAAATGTGTTGGTACCGTCGCTGAGCGTCGCCCCGATCGGGATCGCGCTCACCACCAGCGAAGCAAGGTTATTGGTATCTCCGGCCGAGCTGTGCAGCGTGACCGCGATGGTGCCCAATGCAAGTGGAGACCCTTCAACACCTGCCGAAGGCGCGCCGGCCCAGGTCATGGTCGCCGCCAGCGGATTGACCGTCACCAGATCCGTCGCAGTCGTGATCGCACTCAAATCGCCGTTGGCATCCTTGGCCGTCGCCGCAATGCTCAGCGTGAAGTTCGTGTCGGTCGCGGGCGTGATCTTCAGATTGGAGAGCGTCCAGCCATTAATGTCCACCGAGGTGTTACCGGCGGTAGCGGTGAAAGTATGAGTGGCCGTTCCGTCGGTCAGTTTAGTTCCCACCGGGAGCGCGCTCACCACCAGCGAGGCCATGCTGTTGGTGTCGCCTGTCAGCTTGTTGACGGTGGCGCCGAGATTAAGCGCAAGCGCCGCATTCTCCACGCCTGTCACGGCCACCGGAGCCAGGGTCGGCGCAAGCGGAGTGACCGTCACCGCTTCGGTTGCCGAGCCGTTTGCTCCAATTGCAGTCAACACGAAATCATAATCGTTGACTGGTGTTATCTGGAGCGTGGTAAGCGTCCATCCTATCACACTAGCCGACGTGTTCCCGGGGGTCGCCGTGAAACTATGGCCAAGGCCATCAGATAGCGTGGCTCCAACAGGTATCCCGGCGATCGAAAGCGTATTGCCAGCCCCGCTAATGCTACCCAACGCGATCGGTGAACCTTCTTTGCCGATTTTTGATGTTGGAGACCAAACTGTCGTCATTTCCTGCACCCCATAGAAAGATTTGCGTAAAATAAAGCGTGTTACCAGGAAGAAAAATGTCGCGTCACTTTGTTGAGACGATGTTATTCATAGCTACTCTGACGGTTATCGTTTCTGTTGCGAACAGCGACGGAGCTGCCGGTGCCGACCGAACTTTGTCGTTGCCGTTACAGCAAGCCGCTGTCGCCATAGACCACCTAGAACTTTTGGCTTCCGCTTTGGACCGTAAATCGACATCCGTGAGCAACCATAAATTACGGTTGTGCACTGCGTAAAAAATTCAGTGCGGGTTCGCGAAACTATTCGCTCAATACATGGATGTGTTGGTTTTGTAAACGGTTGGCTCGGGTTCCGGCACAACAAGCTCGCTTTAGCATCGTGCGCGGGAGTTTAAATGGTGGATCGATGACGGCGCATTGACGTGAGATATCGAGGCCGTTCGAAAACGTATCCTGGCGATCGGTCTTTTCCAGCTTTTCCTGGTGATAGCGAGTTCCTCGATGAGCACTTTAGTGCGCAGCTGAGACGCGGCTCTTGGTGTTCCGGCATTGGATGGACGGGGCAACCTTTTCGGCAGGCAAGCAGGTGCTGCCTAACAAGGTGACCATCGCCGGCATGTGGACCGGACGCATCGACGGCGGATCAATAAGACGCGAATTGACCAACGGACCGCGCCTGCAAGCAAGACCAGTGAATGCTCGGCGGGATGCTATGCGGGGATCCGCAGCTTCACCGGTGCACCCCGCATGGTACCGACCCGAAAAGCAACGGCGCGGCGCGGAACGCCGAACCGGTGCTGGCGGAGATCGGACTGCTCGGGCTCAGTTTTCTAAACAACGTGAAAGTCGTTCGTGTGTAATTGCGCCCGAAGAATCCCCGTCAAGGTAATCGTATCGTGGTCATCCAGGGTAACGACCGTATTTCCATAGCCGTCATCGTGCGTTGCTGTCAGGGCTGCCTCGGCGTTTGCAAATACCGAGCTGCTGAATTGCAGCGCATCGGTAGCCACATGGAAGTTGGTAACCGTATCCTGGCCGACGGCCGGTAAGTTGAACACGAAGGTGTCGCTGCCCGCTGAGCCCGTCAAGATCTGGTTCGGGGCGCTTGTGAGGACCGTAGCGACCGCCGTGAAGCTGTTGCCCGCCGCATCGTTGTTGAGCGCCAGCGTCGACGTGATCGAGGCGTCGTCCGACAGCCCCGACAGGTCAGCCGTCGTCGTCGTATTGTGGGCCCCGGCCACCACTACCCCGTCGGTGATCGTCACCGTCACGGTCGGGTCGCTCACAACCCCGTCGCTAAACGTCAATGTGCCGTTGTCGTCAAACTCCAGTCCGGCAACGCTGAACGCCACCGCATGGACATCGCTCGTTTGAACCAGCGCCGTGCCCCCGTTCACCGACACACCCAGCCCCGCCTGCTCGCCAGTATCCTGATCCAGCGTCACCGCATTGCCGCTGACCGCCGTGAAGCTGTTGCCCGCCGCATCGTTGTTGAGCGCCAGCGTCGACGTGATCGAGGCGTCGTCCGACAGCCCCGAAAGATCGACCGTCGTCAGCGGAAGGTTGCCGCTGTCGACCGCCACGCCGTTGACAATCTGGACCACCACGTCGTGCGCCGCGATCCCGTCGCTAAACGTCAATGTGCCGTTGTCGTCAGACTCCAGTCCGGCAACGCTGAACGCCACCGCATGGACATCGCTCGTTTGAACCAGCGCCGTGCCCCCGTTCACCGACACACCCAGCCCCGCCTGCTCGCCAGTATCCTGATCCAGCGTCACCGCATTGCCGCTGACCGCCGTGAAGCTGTTGCCCGCCGCATCGTTGTTGAGCGCCAGCGTCGACGTGATCGAGGCGTCGTCCGACAGCCCCGAAAGATCGACCGTCGTCAGCGGAAGGTTGCCGCTGTCGACCGCCACGCCGTTGACAATCTGGACCACCACGTCGTGCGCCGCGATCCCGTCGCTAAACGTCAATGTGCCGTTGTCGTCAAACTCCAGTCCGGCAACGCTGAACGCCACCGCATGGACATCGCTCGTTTGAACCAGCGCCGTGCCCCCGTTCACCGACACACCCAGCCCCGCCTGCTCGCCAGTATCCTGATCCAGCGTCACCGCATTGCCGCTGACCGCCGTGAAGCTGTTGCCCGCCGCATCGTTGTTGAGCGCCAGCGTCGACGTGATCGAGGCGTCGTCCGACAGCCCCGAAAGATCGACCGTCGTCAGCGGAAGGTTGCCGCTGTCGACCGCCACGCCGTTGACAATCTGGACCACCACGTCGTGCGCCGCGATCCCGTCGCTAAACGTCAATGTGCCGTTGTCGTCAGACTCCAGTCCGGCAACGCTGAACGCCACCGCATGGACATCGCTCGTTTGAACCAGCGCCGTGCCCCCGTTCACCGACACACCCAGCCCCGCCTGCTCGCCAGTATCCTGATCCAGCGTCACCGCATTGCCGCTGACCGCCGTGAAGCTGTTGCCCGCCGCATCGTTGTTGAGCGCCAGCGTCGACGTGATCGAGGCGTCGTCCGACAGCCCCGAAAGATCGACCGTCGTCAGCGGAAGGTTGCCGCTGTCGACCGCCACGCCGTTGACAATCTGGACCACCACGTCGTGCGCCGCGATCCCGTCGCTAAACGTCAATGTGCCGTTGTCGTCAAACTCCAGTCCGGCAACGCTGAACGCCACCGCATGGACATCGCTCGTTTGAACCAGCGCCGTGCCCCCGTTCACCGACACACCCAGCCCCGCCTGCTCGCCAGTATCCTGATCCAGCGTCACCGCATTGCCGCTGACCGCCGTGAAGCTGTTGCCCGCCGCATCGTTGTTGAGCGCCAGCGTCGACGTGATCGAGGCGTCGTCCGACAGCCCCGAAAGATCGACCGTCGTCAGCGGAAGGTTGCCGCTGTCGACCGCCACGCCGTTGACAATCTGGACCACCACGTCGTGCGCCGCGATCCCGTCGCTAAACGTCAATGTGCCGTTGTCGTCAAACTCCAGTCCGGCAACGCTGAACGCCACCGCATGGACATCGCTCGTTTGAACCAGCGCCGTGCCCCGTTCACCGACACACCCAGCCCCGCCTGCTCGCCAGTATCCT
>CAWBXE010000012.1:0-215502 GCA_963792715.1 uncultured Alphaproteobacteria bacterium
ACAAAACTCGGATCGCTGGTCAGAAACACTGCCGTGCCCTTGACGATGTGGGGCGGCCGTTTTTCCAGACTCTTGATCAGATCTGCCAGCGGCACTTCAGTGCGGCGTGTCTTGCTGGTCAGCATCGCAGCGCCCCGGCGCCACGTCCAGATCATCAATGCCATGGCGAACCCGAACAGCAACGGCACCCATGCTCCCTCAAACAGTTTGAGCAGATTGGCGCTGAAGAAGGTCATATCGACCACGACGAAGGGAACGATAAGAGCAGCGGCCGTGGCCGCGCGCCAATTCCACAACTTCCAGATCACGACAAAACCCATGATGCCGTCGGCAACCATGGTCGTCGAAACCGCGATGCCATACGCGGACGCCAATCCGCTCGACGAACGAAACAGTAGTACCAACAGAAGGACGCCAATCAGCAAGAGCGTATTCACGCGGGGCAAATAAATTTGACCGGCATGTGTCTCGGACGTGTAACGCACTTCAAAGCGCGGCAACAAACCCAGCTGCACGGCCTGGCGCATTAGTGAAAAGGCTCCTGTGATGACCGCCTGACTCGCGATCACCGTTGCAGCCGTGGCAAGAACTACCAACGGCAACAGCAATATCTCTGGCACCATCAGGTAAAAAGTGTTCTCGATCGCCGCGGGATTTGAAAGCACAAGCGCGCCCTGCCCGAAATAGTTCAGCAGCAGCGAAGGAAGTACGAAATACAACCATCCAGCCTGAATCGGTTTGCGGCCGAAGTGGCCGAGATCGGCGTACAGTGCTTCGCCCCCCGTCACTGCCAGAAATACGGCCCCCAGCGTAACCAATCCAAGGGTGCCGTGGGAGAGCAGGAAATGTATCGCATACCAGGGATTGATGGCGGCGAGAACCGAGGGATCGTCGCTGATGTGGATGAGCCCCATAACCGCCAGAGCGCTGAACCAGACAACCATGACCGGTCCGAACGCCGTAGCGACCCGGGCAGTACCGCCGCGCTGTACCGAGAATAGTACGATCAGGATGAACACCGTAAGAGGCACCACGTAGTGCTCTAGGGCAGGCGCGGCCAGCTTCAAACCCTCGACTGCAGAGAGAACCGAGATCGCGGGCGTAATCATGGAATCGCCGATGAACATCGAAGCGCCGAGTACGCCGAGCGCGAGCAGCGGCAAGCTTCTCCTACCCAGCGCGCGTTGACCCAGCACCATCAGCGAAAGCGTTCCGCCTTCGCCGTTATTGTCGGCACGCAGCAACAGCAGCACGTATTTGGCCGTCACGACGATAAAAAGCGCCCACAGGATCAGCGACAAAACTCCGAGCACGATGACCCGCGTGACCGGCTCGTCTCCCGCGGCACCCGCGACCGCCGCCCGAAATGCGTACAGCGGCGATGTGCCGATATCACCGAACACCACGCCGATGCTTCCCAGCATAAGCGACCAGAAACCGGTCGAAACCGGATGCTCCACGGGTGCTTCGGTAGAGCTGTCGCTGAGGGCCATGATGCCTGGAAAACATTCTGCGGGTTGTTTTGATCCCGGCTAAAGCGTCCCGAGACGGTCGTCAATCTGCAAACTACAGCATTCTCCACTGCCGCCATAGCCGAGAGACCTCGGCACGTCCATGGTAAAATAGCACCTGAAAGTTTTACGGCTTAAGATCGGGCGGCAGCGGCGGACTTTCGCGCATCAAGGTGATCGTCACTCGCCGGTTGCCAGCGAGCGATGGATCGTCCGGGAATAGCGGCAGGGTGTCCGCCTTGCCCGACACCGCGAAAATATGGCTGGACGGCAAGCCTTCTCGCTCCAGGATTTGCCGTACAGCGTTGGCACGATCAGCCGACAGGTCGAAGGCGTCATAACCGCTTCGCGGCGGCACGAAGCCCGCTGAGGTGTGGCCGACGATTGCGACCCGCAATGGCGTTGCCTTGAGCGGGGCGGCAAGCTTTTGGATCAGGAGCCTGGTGCGCTCGTACGGCGCTTTGGAGCCATCGGCGAACATCGACCGGCCATCCTGATCGACGATCTCGAGATTGAGTCCCTGATTAGTCTCCTCGAACAAGATATGTTTCGATGCTTCGGTCAGCTCCGGCATATCCTGCAGCGCTTGGCGCAACGATGCCGAAGCAAGAGCGAATTCGCGATCTATCTTCAGTCGCGCGCCCGCGATGCGACTCCGTTCCTGTTCGTCCGGAGTTGGCGTGTTCGATGAATCCTCGGGGGCAATGTGCGCGGTATTTTTCAGCTTCGGCCGGGTCGGTAAGCCGTCGGACTCGACAATTCCTGAATACCGTACTTCTGTCGTGGTTCCGAAAGCATCGCGCATCGAACCCGCGACAATCTTCAGCTTGTTGTTGTCCATTGTAGAAAACGCCACGAGCATGACGAAGAAGCTCATCATCAAGCCCATCAGATCGGCGAAAGTCACGAACCAGCCGTGCCCTCCGCCATGCGCATCGCCGCGTTTCTTTTTGGCCATTTTGGTTTCCGGACCGGCGGTTGCGGCTTAAGCCAAAGCCGGCTCGGCTTCTTCGTGGCGGTGTTTTTCCGGCAGATAGGCCAGCAGCATTTCCCTCACCAGCGTGGGGCTCTTGGAATCGCGGATCATGAGGATGCCGTCGATGATGAGCGTGCGGTTGGTTTCTTCATCCAGCAATTTGCCATGAAGCTTGTCTGCGATTGGCAGACAAAACAGGTTTGCGACCAGCGCTCCGTACAGCGTCGCGAGCAACGCCGTGGCCATGAACGGGCCAAGCTTGGATGGATCGGTCATATTGGCGAACATCTGCACCATGCCGATCAACGTGCCGATCATGCCGAAAGCCGGCGCGCAGTCGCCGATTGCGCGATAAATCTTTCCACCTTCGTCCAGGTGCATGAGGAAATTGTCGCGGTCGCGCTCGAGATTGTCGCGTATGAACTCGAGGTCGTAGCCGTCCGCGACGTATCGAATGCCCTTGGCGAGGAATGGCTCATCGGTCTCGACCTTTTCAAGACCGACGGGACCCTGCTTGCGGGCGATTTCCGCGATGCGGGCCAGTTCATCCACCAGATCGCGCGCCGACAGACGGCTCATGGTGAAAGCGAATTTGGCGCCGAGTGGAAGGCCATGCAGGATCGCGCTGAGCGGAAACCGGATCATGGTTGCGGCGATCGAGCCGCCGAAGATGATGATCATCGCATGTTCAGAGACGAACATGTGGAGATCACCTCCCATGAGCACCATCACCGTCACGACGAGAACGCCGGACACGAGCCCTATGCTCGTCATGATATCCATGGAACACTCCAACGCGTAGCAACCGTCGATCCTGGACGGGCGCGGTCGTTCTGAACGCGCGTTAACACCCTAGCGTCAGTGCCATTAAAGACGCGTTACCGGAAAAGTAATGATTGCCAACTGGTTAACGAGAAGCTGGACCTGCCTCCGGCGAACGGCGATGTCCGCTTTGGGTCAATCTCGACCGATACGCCTTCCGGCATTAGACACCGTTCAGGCGATACATTTCTTCTAAGTCATCCGTCAGCCTGGGGCCTTCGCATATCCGGCATCTCGACGATGTCGGCCAGCGCCGCCGCATTGGCCTGCCAGGCGCGGCGGTATTCCAGGATCCGCGCCGTCTCCTCGGCGACCTCGCGGCCTTGGAAGCGCGCGATCAGGTGCAAGGTCATGTCGATGCCGAGCGACACGCCGCCGCCGGTCAAAACCGATCCGGTATCGACCAGCCGCGCCGAGATCGCACGCGTCGTTGGATAATTCTTTGCCAGCAGATCGAGCGGACGGGCTCTCGCCATCGACGATCTCCTGCTTGGTGGTCGCGGCACGGCCGGCGAGCAATCCGGCTAGCGCCGAGAATCATGCCGCCGGTGCATACCGCGGCGACGGTGCCTTCGCTGTGATGAAATTGGTTGATGAAGGCGAGCGTCGCGGCATCATCGGATGCGGCCTGCCAGCCCGGCCCGCCCAGCACCATCAGAATGTCGGCCTCCGGGCAATCGAGGAAGCTATAGTCGGCCACCAGCCGCAATCCGTTCGACATCGCCAGTTCGCCGCCGGATTTGGAGACCACGAAAAAGCGCAGGCCAGGCGCCAGCCGCTTCGCCATCGACAGCACGCCATAGGTGGCGCCGATGTCGATCGGCTCGACGCCTTCGTAAGCCAGAATGGCAAAGGTTGTCACCGGCGATGGCATCGCATCGAGCCCGCGATCGGCATCTAGTAAAGTCCGCGCGCGGCCATTACCTCGGTCTGCCGCTCGTTCTCCTCGCGCGTCAGACCGTTGACGTGATCGAGCAGCATCGCGGCGTAGCTCGGCAGGATCGCGCGGTTGATATGCCGCGTTTCATCCCACAGCGCCGAACGCACCAGCGCCTTGGCGCAGTGCAGGAACGCCTCTTCGATCGCGATCACGAGACCGACCTTGGGCGGGCGATTGTCGATCGCGCAAGGCGCCAGCAGCCGCGCATCATTGGTGATGCGGGCAGTGCCGTTGATGCGCAGCGTCTCGTTCATGCCGGGCACCAGGAACAGCAGCCCGACGCGCGGATTGACCAGCAGGTTGGCCATCGCATCGAGCCGGTTGTTGCCGACCCGGTCCGGCAACAGCAGCGTGTGGCTGTCGAGCACCCGGACAAAACCCGGAGGATCACCGCGCGGCGAGACATCGGCGCCACCGGGTCCCTGGGAAGAGATCACGCAGAACGGCGCCAGCGCGATGATCTTGAGGCAATGCTCGTCGAGCGCGGTCAGCACCTTGTCTGTCGCCCGGCTCATTGGCTGATGGTGCTGCGCCCGCAGGCTTTTCTCGTCGGTGATGAAGCTGATATCGTCTGGTAGCACCGGGCGGCCTCCGGTTTGTATTGCGATGCGGTAGAGCCTAGCACCGCTGGTCGGTTTTGCCCACGGCACGTTGCTTGCATCTCCATTGAACTGGAAACCCTTTCTCCAGTGGAATACGCAACAGGAGGTCTTCATGACGATGACCGCGACGACGCCGATCGGCGGACTGGGACAGTCGAAACTTAATTCGGTCGTGTTCGCGAGCTGCCTCGGAACCATTATCGAATGGTACGACTTCCTGATCTACGCCACCGCCGCGGCGCTGGTGTTCAACAAGGCGTTCTTTCCGACCTTCGATCCGCTGGCGGGCACGCTGGCGGCGCTCGGCAGCTACGCCGTCGGATTTCTGGCGCGTCCTCTCGGCGGCGCGCTGTTCGGTCATTTCGGTGACCGGCTGGGGCGCAAATCCATGCTGGTGCTGACGCTGTTCATCATGGGGCTGAGCACCTTCTGCATCGGCCTGCTGCCGACCTACGCCTCGATCGGGGTGCTGGCGCCGATCCTGTTGATCCTGCTGCGCATCATCCAGGGCATCGGCCTCGGCGGCGAATGGGGCGGGGCCTCGCTGATGGTGCTGGAGCATGCGCCGAGCGACAAGCGCGGCTTCTATACCAGCTTCGTGCAGGTCGGTTTTCCGATCGGCCTGGTACTGGCAACGCTGGTGTTCACGATGGTGACAAAATTGCCCGACGCCGATTTCGCCAGTTACGGTTGGCGGATCCCGTTCCTGATCAGCATCGTGTTGCTGGCGGTCGGAACCTTTGTCCGGTCGCGGGTACCGGAGACGCCGGTATTCGAGGCATTGAAAGCGCGCGACAAGCTCTCGAAAAATCCGGTCGGCGATGCGGTCTCCAAAAACGGCAAGTCTTTCCTGATCGCGGTCGGGTTGAAACTGTCCGAAGTGTCGTGGGTCTACATGCTCACGGTTTTCGTGGTGGTCTATGCGACGACAAAACTCAGCCTGCCGAAATCGCTGATGCTCGATGCCGTGCTGTATGCGGCGCTGCTGGAGCTGATCAGCCTGCCGTTCTTCGGCTGGCTGTCCGACAAGATCGGCCGCCGGCCACTCTATATTCTGGGCGCGCTGTTCACGATCGCTTTCGCGTTCCCGCTGTTCTGGATGCTGGAGAGCAAAAGCACCGCCCTGATCTTCACCGCCATCATGATCGCGATGAACTTCGGCCATGGCATGATGTTCGCACCGGAATCCTGCTACTTCCCCGAACTGTTCGGCCCGAGCGTCCGCTACAGCGGCGCCTCATTCGGCTTCCAGGTGTCGGCGGCGATCGGCGGCGGCTTCTCGCCGATCATCGCGACCGCGCTGGTCGGATATTTCGGCGGCACCACAGGCGTCTCGGTCATGATGATCCTGCTGGCGCTGATCACGCTCGCCGCAGCGCTGGCGGCACGGGAGACCAAGGGTGAGCCGTTGATGGAGTGAGCGGTCAACATCAATGCTAGGTTTGACACAAGTTGCTGAAAAAGCCCGAACGACGTCAAGCGCATTGGTTTCGCCGACCGGCGCACGCTGTCGCAATTTAAGGGATTAGGCCTGTTAGAATTGATATCTGCGCAGTCCACCGTCCACGGGAATAACCGTACCGGTGATATAGCGTGCCAGCGGGGAAGCGAGAAACACTGCAAGCGCCGCGAGATCTTCGGGTTCGCCCCAATAGCCGACCGGAATCTCTTCCTCGGCAAAATGCTTGCGATAGTCTTCCGGATAGTTGCGCCTGATTTGCTCGCTCATGATGCGGCCGGGCGGAATGCAATTGACCGTAATACCGTGCCTGCCGATCTCGCGGGAGAGACCCTTCGCCCAGGCGTGAACCGCGGCTTTCGCTGCAAACGCAGCATTGAGACCTTCGGGCTCGGACTTACCGGTGATGTTGATGATGCGTCCCCATCGGCGTTCGATCATTTGCGGTAGCAATGCGTGAGCGATTTTCCGGTAACTGGTGAAGTTCAACGCGATTGCTTCATCCCAATCGCTGTCGGGCGCATCCACCGGCAAAGGCCGGCTGCCACCCGCGTTATTGACCAAGATGCCGACGTGTCCGAGTTCGGCGATGGCAGTCGTCGTCAGCTTCGTCGCAGCATCCTGCTGCATGATATCCTGCACGACCGGGATCAGGCCAGCGCCGCCTGCCGCATGGACTTCCTGCACCAGCAGGTCGAGCAGGTCTTTCCGCCGTGCTACCGCAACCACGCGCACGCCTTCCATCGCGAGCCCTTTCGCGATGGCGCGGCCGATCCCCATGCTCGCTCCCGTTACAACGGCTGTCCTGGATTTGAGATCGAGGTCCATGTCGAAACTTTCATTCGGTGCGCCCGCGAGGGCAAACGAGGGTGATTTCTTCTACCTGCGCCTCGACAGCTGTAGTACTCCTACCGCGGCTCAAGCAAAAACAAATGGTCCAGCGATGGTATGGAATCCACAGCAGTATCTGAAATTCTCTGGACACCGGTTGAGACCGGCCGTCGATCTTCTGATGCGTATTCCGGATTTTCCGGTTCGGAGCGTCGCCGATCTCGGAGCCGGGACCGGCAACGTCACAACATTGATCAAGCAGAGATGGCCGGATGCGGCCGTCGTCGCCGTGGAAGGTTCATCCGCAATGGTTGCGGCCGGGAAAAAGGCAGCCCCCGAAGTCGAATGGCTCCAACAGGACCTTGCCTCATGGCAGCCGCAACGGAAGTACGACGTCGTCTATTCCAATGCAGCGCTGCAATGGTTGCCCGATCACGCAAGGTTGCTTCCTTCGATATTGGAGAAAACCGAACCCGGCGGCATCCTCGCCGTGCAGATGCCGCGCAATTTCACAGCGCCTTCGCATCTGCTGATCGCCGAAACCGCACTGAACGGTCCTTGGCGGAGCCGGCTGGAGCATCTCGTGACGCCGCCGCCAGTCCACGAGCCCTCATTTTATCATGACGTGCTGGCACCGCTGTCCGAAAACATCGATATTTGGGAGACGGAGTATCTGCAGGTGCTTGAAGGGGAAAATCCGGTCAAGGAATGGACCAAGGGCACCTGGCTGACGCGCTATCTGGACATCCTTCAAGGTGACGACAAAGCTGCCTTCGAAGCGGCATACGGCGATCGCGTTGCGAAGGCCTATCCGCGCAACGCCGCCGGCCAAACGCTGTTTCCTTTCCGGCGACTGTTTATGGTGGTGCGGCGCAAAGGCTGAAGCAGGCCCGCATCTAACACGCCAGTCGACAAAGATGGCGCAGCCGCGCCGGGCCGTTCGGCTTAGGTATAGTTGCCCAGCGTCTGGTTTGCTGCCACTCTCAGTCCTGGAAAACTAAAAAGAGCGCTCGTCGCGCCAATCCGGAGGACAAATTCATGCGCAAATTTATTCTTGCGAGCGTCGCGGCCGTCTTTTTGCTGGCTCCAGGCATTGCCGCTGCCCAGGGGCCGATCATCATCAAGTTCAGCCACGTCGTCGCCAACGACACTCCGAAAGGCAAGGGCTCCCTCAAGTTCAAGGAACTCGCCGAGAAGTACACGGACGGAAAAGTCAAAATCGAGGTTTATCCGAACTCGCAGCTGTTCAAGGACAAGGAAGAGATCGACGCGCTGCAACTCGGCTCGGTGCAGATGCTGGCGCCATCTACCGCGAAATTTGCTCCGCTCGGCATCAAGGAGTTCGAAGCGCTCGATCTGCCCTGGCTGTTCAAGGACGAAGCGACCTATGACAGCGCAATGAAGGGACAGGTCGGCAAGTGGCTGTTCCAGAAACTTGAGGCCAAGGGTGTCAAAGGTCTTGCGTACTGGACGAACGGCTTTCACATGACCTCCGCCAACCGACCGTTGCTGATGCCGGCCGATTTTCAGGGACTGAAAGTCCGCATCTCCGGGTCGAAAATCGCTGACCGGTATTTCCGCGACATCGGCGCGATACCGCAGATCATGGCGTTCTCGGAAGTCTATCAGGCGCTGCAGACAGGCGTGGTCGATGCATGCGAAAATACGCCGTCGAACTATCTGACGCAGAAGTTCTATGAAGTGCAGAAGGACATTACGGTTTCCTATCATGCGCACCTGCAGTACGCGGTCATCGTGAACGCGAAGTTCTGGAGCGGGTTGCCGCCGGATATCCGCACCCAGCTGGAAAAGGCCATGACTGAGGCGACCGACTACACGAACTCGATCGCGGTGAAGGAAAATGAGGACGCGCTGGCCGACATCAAGAGCTCAGGCAAGACCACGCTGCACTATCTGACCGACGATCAGCGCAAGGCCTGGCAGGTGGCGATGCAGCCGACTTACAAGTGGGCCAGAGGCCGTGTTGGCGGTGAAGTGCTCGATCTCGTGGCAAAAGAACTCCACATTGAGATGAATTGAGCGAACTTAGCTCCCAGCGATTGGCAACGAACGACCGGGATCGCGTGCGATCCCGGTCAAAATCGATTCCAAATGAAAACGTGCTGTTCCGCGCGCTCAATCATCTGGAAGAGTGGCTGATCGCCAGCCTCATCGCCGCCGCGACCGTGCTGATCTTCTTAGCGGTCCTGCATCGTTATGGCACGGGAGTGTCGATCGACCTTTCCAAATGGGCGACCGCGCACGGTTTCACTTTCCTTGCCGCGGTTTTGAAATCCATATTCCTCTGGCTTGCGGCTATGGACGTTTCATGGGCGCAGGAACTCTGCATCTATATGTTCATATGGATGGCTAAGTTCGGTGCGGCGTATGGCGTGCGCACCGGCATCCATGTCGGCGTCGATGTGCTTGTCAATATATTGCCGGCAAGCTCTCGCCGCAGGGTGATCGTTTTCAGCCTGTTATGCGGAGCATTCTTCACCAGCGTGGTGGCGGCTTTTGGCGCCTCCTTTGTCGCCCAGATGTGGCAAACCAGCCAACAGTCCAACGATCTCGAAGTGCCCATGTGGATCGTCTATCTCGCGATCCCGCTCGGCTCGGGCCTGATGTGCTTCCGCTTCCTCCAGGTCGCCTGGTCGTTTTATCGTACCGGCGAGCTTCCGCATCATGATGCCGCCCAGATCGACGGCGTCGAAGTCGATGCGGCAAATGCCGCCGATGCGCTGCATCCCGCAGAAATCACACCGGACGAGGCGGGCAAGGAGCGATGGAGCCCGCTCGGCTGGATTCTGATCCTGCTGCCGATTCTGATCGTGGCGATCTGCTTCGCCCATGCCGGCGGGCTGATCGTGCTACCGCAGGGCCTTCGGGTCGCCGTCGTGTTTGCACTGCTGCTCGCGCTGATGCTGACGGGCATGCCGATCTCAATCGCGCTCGGGCTTACCGTGCTCAGCTTCATGTTCACGCTGACCGATGTGCGTACCGAGTCGGTCGCGCTGAAGCTGTTTACGGGCATCGAGAGCTTCGAGATCATGGCGATCCCGTTCTTCATCCTTGCCGGTAATTTTTTGACCCATGGCGGCGTGGCGCGCCGGATGATTGCGTTCGCAACGGCGATGGTCGGCCACTGGTATGGCGGTCTCGCGCTCGCCGCCGTGCTTGCCTGCGCGTTGTTTGCCGCGATCTCCGGCTCGTCACCTGCGACGGTCGTGGCGATTGGATCGGTGATCCTGCCGGCCATGGTGGCGCAGGGATTTCCGAGGCGATTTGGCGCGGGCGTCATTACCACGTCGGGTTCGCTCGGTATTCTTATTCCGCCGTCGATTCCGATGGTGCTGTTCGCGGTGTCGACCAACACTTCGGTCGGCAAGCTGTTCATCGCCGGCATCGTCCCCGGTCTTGCGCTTGCGACCATGCTGGGCGCCACGACATGGTATCGCGCCTGGCGAAACGACTATCCGCGTTTGCCCAAGGCGACGCTTGCCGAACGCTTCGATGCCTTACGCAATTCGCTCTGGGGCCTCTTGCTGATCGTGATCGTGATCGGCGGCATCTACAGCGGGCTGTTCACGCCGACGGAAGCGGCCGCGGTGAGCGCCGTCTATGCCTTCATCGTCGCCGTCTTCATTTACAAGGACCTGAAGCTGCGGGATGTGCCGAAGGTGCTGCTGTCATCCGCGAATCTCAGCGCGATGCTGCTCTACATCATCACCAACGCCGTCTTGTTCTCGTTCCTGATGACTTACGAGAATATCCCGCACGCGTTGGCGCAATGGATGATCGATCAGGGTTTTGGCTGGGTCGGTTTTCTTCTGGTCGTCAACCTGCTGCTTCTGATGGCCGGCAATGTCATGGAGCCATCGTCGATCATCTTGATCATGGCGCCGATCCTGTTTCCAGTCGCCGTTAAACTCGGAATCGATCCGATCCATTTCGGAATTCTGATGACCGTGAACATGGAAGTCGGCCTGTGCCATCCACCCGTTGGGCTGAATCTCTACGTCGCCTCCGGCGTAGCCAAAATGGGTATCACCGAGCTGACCATCGCCGTATGGCCCTGGTTGCTCACCATGATGGTCTTCCTTGTCATCGTCACCTATTGGCCCGGACTATCGCTCTGGTTCCCGGCTTTGCTGGGTATGCAATAGGTTGAAATTACCTTCGCCTTGAACGCTCATAAAACCTTGCCAATCTGCTGCCGGACTTTCACCGGAGCGTACACTGCTCATAAATCTCTCCGATATCGAATGTATTCGTTCAATGAATTTCGGCCGAGCGCGCCAAAGCCTCTTTCAGCTTTTCCAACGTGAATGACGAACTCCGCGCAATCTCGAGAATCGGCGTCTCGCGCCGGCCGCAGAGTTCGGCGGCGTCGGGCAGCTTCGCCGCGATATCGATCGGAATGACAATGGCGCCGTGACTGTCGGCGTGGATGAGATCGTCAGAACGAACGGTCATACCGGCGACGCGGACTTCGCCGCCAAAACTATCGGCATGTACCCAGGCGTGAGATGGTCCGATTGAACCGGCCAAGGCTTGAAATCCCGGCGCCCATTGCGGTATGTCGCGGATCGAGCCGTCTGTGATCACGCCAAGGCATCCCAGCGCCTTATGCACGGCGCTCTGAACCTCTCCCCAGAAAGCGCCATATCCGGCGTCGGCGCCGTCGATATCCTGAATGACGGTAATGCGCGGACCATGACCGGTGCCGACATATTCGTAATAGTCGGTTCGCCGCTTCTGCTGTTCAGCAGCTGGCAGGGCAGATTGCACGACCGAACGGATCGTCACCGTGCGGGCATACCCCACAATAGGCGGCAGCTCGGGAAATGGGCACACCAGCGGCTTCGTCGTATAGCCAATCAGGCGGCGCTCCGGCGCGACAATTTCCATGGCATTGCAGATCGTCGGCGTATCGTAACGCGCGAGCGCTTCAAGAACGGATGCCGGCAGCGGCGCGGATGCATTGTTCGTCACGGCGTTTTTTCTCCCCTGGAAAATATTTTTTATATTGCAGCATTACGCCGCCGAAGATGGCGCAAGCAAGCGCGGCTCATAAAGCCGACGCTCAATTCAAACGCGTAGGCCTGTTGTCCTGCTCCGATTCGGGCGGCGGCGACGCCAATGGTGGCGCGGGACCTAAGATCGTGACGTCGACCGGCGTTGCCGCCTGAGCCGCGGCGTTGCGCTGATGGTCGCGGTAGGACTTCCAGCCGACCGGCAGACTCAACAGAAAAAGCACCGATCCGACCGACAGAATATACCAGGGATAGCCGATCAACAGCGCGATAAAGAACACCACTGAAACGAACACCGGCAGCACCATTTCCGGTGGCACGCGCATGCGATTGCTCTTGCCTGAAAACACCGGCAGCCGCGATACCATCAGGAAGGCGATCAGCAGTGTATAGAACGCGGTCAGTGTCGCCGGAGGTATCGGGCCGCCCAGGAACCCGAGGTAGACTGGAAGAAGGACGGTAATCGCGCCGGCCGGCGCCGGAACGCCCGTGAAAAAGTTCGCCGCGAATGCCGGCTTGTTGGTGTCGTCCATCGTCGCGTTGAAGCGGGCAAGCCGCAGCCCACCGCTGATGGCGAAGGTCATCGCGGCGATCCAGCCGCCATTGTTGAGTTCGTGCAGTTGCCAGAAATACAGGATCAGGCCCGGCGCGACGCCGAAATTGACGAAGTCCGCGAGGCTGTCCAGCTCAGCGCCGAATTTCGACTGGCCCTTGATCATCCGCGCGACGCGGCCATCCAGACCGTCGAGGATGGCGGCGAACACGATCGCCCCCACCGCAAGCTCCATGCGCCCTTCGGTGGAAAGCCTGATCGCCGTCAGGCCCGCGCAAATGGCCAGCAGCGTGATGAAGTTGGGCACCAGCATGCGCACCGGGATCGGACGAAACCGGCGCCGGCGCATCTCCGGCGATTTAGGATCGAAGGGCATCTGCATCGGTCCAATATAGCAGGCGCTCGCGTGCTCCGCCAATTCAAGGGGGAACGGGACTATGGGCGGCAGGCTAATGGTTAATCCGCTCGATAAGTCCGGGCACTGTCGTCAAGCCTGAAATCGGCAAGCATGGTCTCGCCGGCAATCGCACTTTGACCCTCTGAAACCAATGATTTGGTGCCGAGCGGCAGATACACATCGAGGCGCGATCCGAAACGTATCAATCCGAACCGTTCACCCGCACCTATCGATTGCCCCTCGCGCACGAACGAGACAATTCGCCGCGCTACCAGCCCCGCAATCTGGACAACGCCGATCCTCCCACTGGGCGTGGAGATCACCAGAGAATTGCGCTCATTATCCTCGCTGGCCTTGTCGAGCTCGGCATTGATGAATTTCCCTGGACGATAAGCGATGCGATCGATCCGGCCGGCGACCGGACTGCGATTCACATGGCAGTTGAACACGCTCATGAAGATCGAAATACGCGGCAAGGGCTGGTCGCCGAGGCCGAGTTCGGCCGGCGGCAGCACCATCGTTACCATCGAGACGCGCCCGTCCGCCGGCGCAACGACGATACCCTCACGCACCGGGGTGACGCGCACCGGGTCGCGAAAAAACAGCGCGCACCACACCGTCAGCAGCGTGCCTATCCAGCCAAGCGGCGTCCAGATCCAGAACAGGATCAGGCTCACCAGCGCAAAGCCGCCGATGAAGGGATATCCTTGCGGATGGATCGGCGGAATCTGTGCGCGAATGGAATTTGCGATGGACATAGTCTTCAATGCTCTTTCTTCCCCTCTCCCCCGAGCGCAGCGAAGCTGAGCGTGGCGGGAGAGGGTGGCACGCCGCGTAGCGGCGCGCCGGGAGAGGGGGCTGGCGAGAGCCGGGCAAGACGCTCGACTATTACCTCAAGCACTCCGCCGGTGTTGTTCAACACTTCATTATTCCAGAACCGCAACACGTGAAACCCTTGATCCGCCAGCCATTGGCTGCGGCCTTGATCAGACTCGCTATCTGCGTGTTGACCGCCGTCCACCTCGATGACAAGCTTTTTGTCGAAGCAGACGAAATCCACAATGTATCGCCCGATCGGCACCTGACGTTTGAACTTGAATCCACGAAAGCGATGGGCACAACGTATACCAGAGCCGACGCTCAGCATCGGTCACGTTAGAGCGCAGGGCCTTGGCGTGATCGCGCGTCATTCCCCCTCTCCCGTCACGGACTTCGTCCGTGCCACCCTCTCCCGCCAAACGCAGCTTCGCTGCGTCGGGGGAGAGGGGAACAAGAGGAACAATCACTCCGCCGCGTCAGACCTTGCAAGTTGATCTTCCACAGCCGGCGGCAGGCGGTTCGGCGTTGCGTTTTCATCTGCGATCAGTGCGAGTTTCTCCCGCGCTTCCTGCGCCTCACGCTGCCTGTTCCACATACTGGCGTACAGACCATTCGCCGCCAAGAGCTGCGAATGCGTCCCGCGCTCCGAGATCCTACCCTGATCCAGCACAATGATCTCATCCGCGCCCACGATGGTAGACAGCCGATGCGCGATCACCAGCGATGTGCGGTTGCGCGAGACTTTTTCCAGCGCATCCTGAATTTCCTGCTCGGTGTGGGTGTCGAGCGCGGAAGTGGCCTCGTCGAGCAGCAGGATCGGCGGAGCCTTGAGGACGGTGCGTGCGATCGCCACGCGCTGCTTCTCTCCGCCGGACAATTTGAGGCCACGTTCGCCGACCTCGGTCTCATAACCTTTCGGCGAAACGCGAATGAACGCATCGATCTGCGCCATGCGCGCCGCTTCTTCCACCTCGGCATCGGTGGCGTCCCAGCGGCCATAGCGGATGTTGTAACGGATGGTATCGTTGAACAGTACGGTATCCTGCGGCACCATGCCGATAGAGGCGCGCAGCGAAGCCTGCGTGACATTGCGGATATCCTGGCCGTCGATCAGGATATGGCCGCTTGAAACGTCGTAAAGCCGAAACAACAGCCGCGAGATCGTGGATTTGCCCGCGCCCGACGGCCCGACGATGGCGACGGTCTTGCCGGCGGGCACTTCGAAACTGAGGCCCTTGAGGATCGGCCGTTCCGGATCGTAGGAGAAGCGCACATTGTCGAAGCGCACGCTTCCTGACGTGACGATGAGCGGCTTAGCGCCGGCAACATCCTTCACTTCGGGATTGCGCGAGAGAACTCCGAACATCTTCTCGATGTCGATCACCGCTTGCTTGATCTCGCGATAGACCATGCCCATGAAATTCAGCGGCTGGTAGAGCTGGATCATCATGGCGTTGACCATGACGAAATCCCCTACCGTGTGGGTGCCGTTGCGGACCCCCAGCGCGGCCATCAGCATGGTGGCGGTCAGGCCCGCTGTGAAAATGATGGCTTGGCCGGTGTTGAGCAGCGCCAGCGACGTGTAGGTCTTCACGCTGGCGCGTTCATAACGCTCCATCGAGCGGTCGTAACGGGTGGCTTCGCGCTCCTCGGCGCTGAAGTATTTGACGGTCTCATAATTCAACAAGGAGTCGATGGCCTTGGTGTTGGCCTCGGTATCGGAGTCGTTCATTCGGCGGCGAATTTCGATGCGCCACTCGGTCGCGAGGTAGGTGTAATACATATAGATCACGACGGTGATCAGCGTGACCAGCACATAGCGCCAGTCGAACTGCCACAGCAGCACGCCCATCAACAGCGTGACTTCAACGATAGTCGGAGCCAATTGCAGAATGACCATTCGCACGATGACTTCGATGCCAAGCCGTCCGCGCTCCAGCACGCGGGTCAGTCCGCCGGTCTTGCGCTCCAGATGAAAGCGCAGCGACAACTCGTGCATATGGACGAAGGTGAGATAGGCAAGCTTGCGCACCGCATGCATCGCTACCTTGGCGAAGATGCCGTCACGCCACTGGGTCAGCACCGCCATCAGCACGCGCATGAAGCCATAACTTATCGTCATGATGAGCGGCGAAGCGATTAGCCACATCGTCCAGTTCGACGACTGCACTGGGGCCGAGCCCGTTCCTGTCAGCGCGTCGATCGCCCACTTGAAAGTGAACGGCACCGACAGCGTCGCCAGCTTGGCGATCAGCAGCAGCACCACCGACCAAACCACGCGCATTTTGAGGTCCGCGCGATCGCCGGGCCAAATGTAAGGCCACAGATAAATCAGCGTTGCCAGCAACGTCGCCCGTTGCGCGGTGTTGGGATTATCGGGAATTTCCGCCGGGTCTTCTGTTCCCGGCAAATCAGCATGAGCCATCAATGCAGCCTGAAGCGAACGGCGCGGCGAATTGGGGTCGCGAGCGTTTGTTGGAGAACGAGCGTATTCACTGTGTCATATAGAACCTTTGAGCCTTGCTTGCACCCTCATGCCGCGAATTTTTTTCGCCTGTAAGGGCATCGATAACCCGGATGATTTCGTAAATTTCTGGTGGCTTGACGCTGCCGCCGCCCGGTGCCACATCGCCCATCATGAGCACGATCAAAACTGTCTGCGTTTATTGCGGGTCCGGTCCCGGCACCAATCCGCAATTCGTCGAAGCGGCTATCGCGTTCGGCAAAATTCTCGCGGAAAACGGTGTCGGTCTCGTTTATGGCGGCGGCTCCATCGGGCTGATGGGCGCCATCGCCACGTCCGTGCTCGATCATGGCGGCCTGGTGACCGGGATCATTCCGGATTTTCTGACGTCGCGCGAAAATGCGCTGGCGCGCGTTCAGGAACTGGTCGTCACGCATGACATGCATGAGCGCAAACGGTTGATGTTCGAGCGCTCGGATGCCTTTGTCGCCCTGCCCGGCGGCATCGGCACGCTGGAGGAACTGGTCGAGCAGCTGACGTGGCAGCAGCTTGGGCGGCACACCAAGCCAATTCTGATCGCTGACATCGACGGCTTTTGGGAGCCGTTGCTGGTGCTGCTGACGCACATGCGCGCGACGCAATTCATTCGCCCCACGTTGACCGTCGACATTCTCAAGGCCGAGCGTGTCGAGGATATTCTGCCACGATTACGCGCGGCCGTACGTCGCGAGGCCGAAGACACCAAACAGATGGCGCCGGAAGTCGCGCATCGCCTGTAGTGACTTGCCGTGACTGACTTTAAGTTTGCTCGCCGCCCGGGAATGTCACGGCTTCAATGCGGTTGCCATCGGGATCGACGACGAACGCCGCGTAATAGCGCACGCGATCGTGCGGCCGCAGCGAGGGCAGACTTTCTGACGAACCACCTGCGGCCAGCGCCGCGGCATGGAACGCATCGATTTGATCGGTCGTTTTCGCACGAAGGCAGATGTGACCGCCGTTGCCCGCCAACAGCGGCTGCATGCCGCTGCGCAGATTGATCCATACCTCGGGATAAGCCTTGCCAAATCCGACCATCGCCGGCCGGGTTACGAGCCGCGACAATCCAAGTGGAGCGAACGCGCGCACGTAGAAGGCAACTGAGCGTTCCAGATTGCTGACGGCCAACGAGACGTGGTCGATCATGGCGCTTCCTCCTTGCCGCGACCTCATGGTGAGGAGACGCGCCAGCGTCGTCTCGAACCATGCCAATGATGCGGCCATCCTTCGAGACGCGGCCGAAGGCTGCCGCTCCTCAGGATGAGGACCGCACCCTCACGCCGGCGCTTTCGACTTCACGAGTTTGTAAACCACCAAATCCATCAACGCCTGAAACGATGCATCGATGATATTCGGCGAAACTCCGATGGTGGTCCAGCGCTCCCCCTGCTCGTCCTCGCTCTCGATCAGCACCCGCGTCACCGCTTCCGTGCCGCCATTGAGGATACGCACGCGGTAATCGATCAACTTAAGGCCTTCGATATATTTTTGGTACTTACCGAGGTCCTTGCGCAGCGCGACATCGAGCGCGTTGACCGGACCATTACCTTCCGCCGCGGAGATCAATGTTTCGCCGGCGACATCGACCTTCACCACCGCCATCGCCACGGTGACGCGCTGACCGTTGAAATTGTAGCGCTGCTCGACATTGACGTCGAACTGCTCGACGCGAAAATATTCCGGCACCTTGCCGAGCGTGCGGCGCGCCAGCAGATCGAACGAGGCGCTGGCATTTTCATAGGCGTAGCCCGCGGACTCGCGCTCCTTCAACTCCTCGACAAGCCGGGTCAGTTTCGGGTCGTTCTTCTCATAAGCAATGCCGGCCCGATCCAGTTCGGCCAGAACATTGGAACGGCCGGCCTGATCGGACACCAGCACTTTGCGATGGTTGCCGATCGCCTCGGGCAGCACATGCTCGTAGCTTTGCGGATCTTTTGCCATCGCCGAGGCATGGATGCCGGCTTTGGTCACGAACGCGCTTTCGCCGACATAGGGTGCGTGGCGGTTCGGCGCGCGATTGAGCATGTCGTCGAGCGTGCGCGACACGCGCATCAATGTCGCCATTTTCTCTTCGGATACGCCGATCTCGAACCTATCGGAATAATCCTTCTTGAGCTGCAGCGTTGGAATCAGCGAGCATAGATTCGCGTTGCCGCATCGCTCGCCGAGCCCGTTGAGCGTTCCCTGAATTTGGCGCGCGCCTGCGCGAACGGCGGCCAGCGAATTCGCAACGGCCTGTTCGGTATCGTTATGCGCGTGAATGCCGACGTGATCGCCGGGAATATGTTTTACGACTTCGCGCACGATCTGTTCGACCTCGTGCGGCAGCGTGCCGCCGTTGGTGTCGCACAGCACGACCCAGCGGGCGCCAAATTCATAGGCCGCCTTCGCGCAGGCAAGCGCGAAGCTGGAATCTTCCTTGTAGCCGTCAAAGAAATGCTCGCAATCGAGCATCACTTCACGGCCCGCGTTTTTGGCCGCCGTTACGCTGTCGCGTATCGAGGCGAGATTTTCCTCGTTGGTGGTCTCCAGCGCAACGCGCACCTGATACGCCGAGGATTTTGCGACGAAGCAGATCGCGTCGGCCTTGGCTTCGAGCAGTCCCGCGAGGCCGGGATCGTTCGACGCGGAACGGCCGGGACGGCGCGTCATGCCGAACGCGGTAAATTTCGCGCGGTCGAGCTTCGGTTTGGTGGCGAAAAATTCGGTGTCGGTCGGATTGGCGCCGGGGTAGCCGCCCTCGACGTAATCGATGCCGAGTTCGTCCAGCATCTGCGCGATCAGCCGCTTGTCGTGCAGCGTGAAATCCACGCCGTTGGTCTGCGCACCGTCACGCAGCGTGGTGTCGAACAAATACAGGCGCTCGCGGCTCATGATGACAATCCCGGCGCATCTGGCGTGAGGGACTTCTGCATCGTGGTGTTGGCAAGCCATTCACCGTTGACCGTCACCGTGTTGCGCTGCTTGGCGACATAGCCACGCTTGAGAAAAAAATCGGTGGCGTTGTCGCTGGCGTCCACCGTGAGGCTTTTCGCGCCGCGCCCGCCGGCAAGCTTTTCCAGCGCGTCGCAGAGCATGGATGCAGCCCCCTGCCCCGCCGCACTGGGATGAACATAGAGCATGTCGATATGATCGGCGCCTTTCAGCGAAGCGAATCCGACGGGAGAATTCTGCAGCGTGGCGATCAGCGTGAGTTCGGATGTCAAGCGCTTTCCGAACTGCACTTCATCGTCAGCGGCGCTGGCCCACGCCTGCTGCTGCGCCTCGCTGTAGTCGTCGCCAGTCAATTCTTCGATTGCCGCGGCGAAGATCGCCGCCAGCACGGGAATGTCCGCGGGCAGCAACGGCCGCAACGCGGGCTTGGGCAGCGCCTGTCCCATTGCTCAGAACGCTCCGAACAGTTTAAGCGCGAGCACGACGGCGCCCGCGATGACAGCGCATTTCAGGACGATGTAATAGCGCCAGTGCTTTGGGAACGGCGTGTCCGGGCGCCTCATCGCGCGATCTCCCTTTTTTCCCTCTCCCCTTGCGGGAGAGGAGTTGCCCGCTGCGGATTCATCGCGCGATCTCCCATGTGGTGCCTTCCTTTGAATCCTTGATTGCAACGCCCATAGCAGCAAGTTCATCGCGAATGCGATCGGATTCCGCAAAATCTTTGCGTGCACGCGCAGCAGTACGATCGGAAATCAAGCTATCGATTTGCACGGCATCGATATCAACGGACAGTTGCTTTCGGCCGCTCCATTCCGCGGCGCTCTCGGACAAAAAGCCCAGCATGCGCAAAGATGCCGCGAACTTGCCCCGCGCTTTGTCGTTACCGGCCCCGGCCAGATTGCGCACGCCATGCAACGCCGCGATCGCCTGCGGCGTGTTGAGGTCATCGCACAATGCGTCCATGACTTTGCTAGATGGATGTCCGCCTTTGTCGTCGGCCGCGACCCAGTACCAGTCGTCGAGCGTCTTTGCGCTTTCTTCCAGTCCCTTTAACGTCCAATCCATCGGCGAACGGTAATGCGTCTTCAGCATATTGAGACGCAGCACCTCACCCGGCCAGTCTGCCAACAACTCCCTGATCGTCACGAAATTCCCGGTCGACTTCGACATCTTCTCGCCTTCGACTTGCAGGAAGCCGTTGTGCATCCAGACGTTCGCCATGCGATCTTCGTGAAAGGCGCAGCAGCTCTGCGCGAGTTCGTTCTCGTGATGCGGGAAAACAAGATCGATGCCGCCGCCGTGAATGTCGAACTTTTCGCCGAGGTGCTTCCATGCCATCGCCGAGCATTCGATGTGCCAGCCCGGACGACCCTCAACCTTGATGCCGGCCGGCGACGGCCACGACGGTTCGCCCGGCTTCGCCGGTTTCCAGAGCACAAAGTCGGTGACATCGCGCTTGTAGGGCGCGACATCGACGCGCGCGCCCGCGATCATTTCGTCGAGTGAGCGATTGGCCAGCGCGCCATAGCGCGGCAGAAGCGAATTTGCCGCATTCATCGCCTGCGGCGAGAATAGCACGTGATCTTCCGCGACATAGGCAAAGCCGCCTTGCACCAGCTTTTCGATGATGGTGCGCATCTCGGCGATGTGTTCGGTCGCGCGTGGCTCGACGGTCGGCCGCAGGCAGCCCAGCGCATCGACATCGTCGTGGAATTGCTTCTCGGTCAGTTCGGTAACTTGTCTGATCGCTTCGTTGAGCGGCAGCCCCGGAAAATCCCGCGCCGCACGCGCGTTGATCTTGTCGTCGACGTCCGTGATGTTGCGGACGTAGGTGACATGATCGGCGCCGTAGAGGTGCCGCAGCAGCCGGAACAGCACGTCGAAAACGATCACCGGGCGCGCATTGCCGATGTGCGCGAAGTCGTAAACCGTCGGCCCGCAGACATACATCCGCACGTTCAGCGGATCGATCGGCTGAAACGGCCGCTTCTCCCTGGTCAACGTATCGTAGAGTTTCAAGCCCATAGACTTCCCGTGCCTTGTGGCCGGGCGTCCAGTGATCTCACCTGAGAAAAGACGGCTCCAGCCAGCGAATCGCTAGCTCATAATCTCGCGGCAAATGCAGCAAATGGCGAGGAGACCGTTCATCCCATCATCATGCGGCGAGCCGAGGTGCCGCGTCAAGGGGCCCTAAAACGGTTCGAGCCGCCGCCCGCCTGTCACGGCGTGATGAATCTTTCATTAACGCTTCCGGTTTATTGAAGGGGAGAGCGATCCCTTCCCTGCCGGTGCACTATGCGAACGATACCAGCATTACTGGCATGCGCGATCCTTACGATCGCCTCCGCCGCCCAAGCGGACAGCCACGTATTCATCATCGCCAACCAGTCCGATGGCTATGGCGTTGATCAGTGCCTCGCCAAGGGCGACAAATGCGGCGCCCATGCCGCCCGGTCCTACTGTCAATCCCGGGATTTCGTCCAGGCGACTTCGTACCGACGTGTCGATCCCGACGAAATTACCGGGTCCGTGCCGAAAGCGGGCGGCCTCGCCTGCACCCGTGGCGGGTGCAACGAATACGTCGCCATCACCTGCCAACGCTAAGACAATCGCGGCACAGGGTCCGCCACATCAGCGCCCCGGAAACGACGTGACGCTGCCCTGAGAACGGGCTATGGAATCGCCGCTATGGCTTTACCGCGCCAGTCCCCTATCGCACCCCTACAACGGCCGGATATGCCCGAAAAGCCAACTCTTTTTCTTTTCAAATGGACTTTCGCTTGCGCCGTCGTGCTTGGCGCGGCGGGACTGAGTCGTGATGCCGTCGCGCAGATGAACCCAGGCCCGCCTCCATCGCAGCAGGGGCCCGCGGTCAATCCGATGTGTCCGCGGCTGGAAGCGCAGCTTGCGACAATCGACCGCGGCGGTGGCGGCGATCCCGCTAAGGCCGAACAAATCAGGCGCTACGAAGAAGCCGCGTCTAGGCAACAGGGCGAACTCGATCGCGTCACGGCGCAGGCGCGGCGCATGGGCTGCGACAGTTCCGGATTTTTCTCGCTGTTCAGCGGCCAATCGGCGCAATGCGGTCCGGTTAACAACCAGATCCAGCAGATGCGGGGCAATCTCGATCAGATCACAACCAGTCTCGAGAGGCTCCGCGGCGGCGATGCCGGCGGCTTCGAACGGGACAACCAGCGTCGCTCCGTGCTGCTCGCGCTTGCCCAGAATAATTGCGGTCCCCAATACGCCAACGCCGCCCGTGGCAGCGGCGGCAACTTTCTTGACAACCTGTTCGGCAACAACAATCCGGGGGCGCCGGTTTCCGCCGACCTTGGTCCCCCGTCCGGCACCTATCGCACGGTCTGCGTTCGCACCTGCGACGGCGGTTACTTTCCGATCTCGTTCGCCACGGTGCCGGGACGGTTTCAGGACGACGAGAAGACGTGCAAGAGCCTCTGCCCGGCGACGGAAGCCAACCTGTTCGCCTACCGCAATCCCGGTGAAGACATCAATCAAGCCGTTTCGATCGGCGGTCAGCCCTACACCTCGACACCGAACGCATTCAAATTCCGCGCCGAATTCAATCCATCGTGCGCGTGCAAGGCCGTTGGCCAAACCTGGTCGGATGCCTTGAAGGCGATCGACGAAAAAACTGCGATCGAGCAGGGCGATATCATCGTCACCGAAGAGAGCGCCAAGAAAATGGCGCGGCCGCCGACAAAACCAGCGCCGGCGGGGGTGGGGAAAAAGGGAGCTGCAGCGCCTGCCGTATCGACTGGTGCGGCCGCTGCGACGACCGGGGCTACACCTGACACCGACGCGGCGCCAGGCAAGGCCTCGGACAAGCCGATCCGTTCGGTCGGACCGACCTTTATTCCGGCGCGCTAGAATTCGCCGATCGATCAGCCGTCGAACGCTTTCGCGGGTCCGCGCTCCCCATTCGCTACCAAAGCATTGTCCGGCTCGGGCAGTGACTTGGCGGAATCACGAAATTTGTTGGTGACGGGATAGCGCCGGTCGCGGCCGAAATTCTTGCGCGTCACCTTGACGCCTGGCGCGGCCTGACGCCGCTTGTACTCCGCGATGTTCAACAACCGGTCGATCCGCGCCACTACGTCGCGGTCGAAGCCTGCGGCAACGATCGATGCCAGCGGCTCCTCGCGCTCCACCAGCCGTTCGAGGATAGCGTCCAGTATCTCGTACGGCGGCAGCGAATCCTGATCGGTCTGGTTTTCCCGCAATTCCGCGGTCGGCGGCCGTGTGATGATATTGACCGGAATGACTTCGCCGGCCGGGCCGAGCGCGCCATCGGGCTTCCAGGAATTGCGCAGGGTCGAGAGCCTGAATACTTCGATCTTGTAGATATCCTTGATGGGGTTGAAACCGCCGTTCATGTCGCCGTAGAGCGTGGCATAGCCCACCGACATCTCCGACTTGTTGCCGGTGGTCACCACCATCATTCCGGTCTTGTTCGAGATCGCCATCAGCAGCGTGCCGCGGGTGCGCGCCTGCAGATTTTCTTCGGTGATGTCGCGCGGCAATCCAGTGAAAGTGCCGGCGAGAATATCCTCGAAGCCGTTTACAGCCTGAGCGATCGGCAGCACGTCATAACGAATGCCGAGTGCGCTCGCGAGTTTGGCGGCATCGTCGAGCGATACCTGCGCGGTGAAGCGAAACGGCAGCATCACGCCGCGCACGCGGTCTGCACCCAGCGCGTCGACCGCGATGGCGGCGCAGAGCGCGGAATCGATACCGCCGGAGACGCCCATCAGCACGCCTGGAAAGCCGTTCTTGTTGACGTAATCGCGCAGGCCCAGCACGCAGGCGGCGTAATCGCCCTTGTCACCGTCGACGATCGAAGCGATCAGTCCGTCGCAGCGCCAGCCGGCATCTCCCCTCGTCCAGCGCAACGTGGTAATATTTTCAGTGAAAGCCGGAAGCTGTGCTGCGAGCGAACGGTCGGCGTTCAGCACAAAAGATGCCCCATCGAACACGAGTTCATCCTGCCCGCCAACCTGATTGAGATAGACCAGCGGCAGCCCGCTTTCCGTGACACGGGCCACCGAAATGGACAGCCGCATATCGTTCTTGCCGCGTGCATAGGGAGAACCATTGGGCACGATCAAAATCTCGGCGCCGGTCTCGGCAAGACACTCGACAATGTTTTCGTAGTCCCGCAATTCCTCGAGCCACGTATCTTCGCAAATCGGGACGCCGACGCGAATGCCTCGGATCGTTACCGGCCCCGAAACCGGACCGCGGGCAAACACGCGCTTTTCGTCGAACACGCCGTAGTTCGGCAGGTTGACCTTGTAACGAATGGCCGCGATGCGTCCGCCATCCAGCAGCGCGCAGGCATTGTAGAGCTTGCCGTCATCGACCCATGGAGTGCCGATCAGCATCGCCGGGCCGCCATCGGCGGTTTCGCGTGCAAGGTCCTCGATCGCAGTCCGGCACGCTGCCTGAAATGCGGGTCGCAGCACTAGATCTTCCGGCGGGTATCCTGCGATGAAAGCTCCGGCAGCACCACGAGGTCAGCGCCGTCGGACTTGGCCTGAGTTCGTGCGGCGCGGGCTTTCTCGGCGTTGCCAACGATATCGCCCACCGTCGGGTTAAGCTGCGCGAGTGTAATTGCGAATTTGGCTGAGGGACCGTTCATGCGGTGATGTTGCCCCGCGCGCGGACGAACCGCAATTGCCAGCTTCAGATCGCGCCCATGCGCTCGGCGATGGCGAATAGCCAGATCAGGCCGGCCATCGCAATCGCCACCCCTACGGCGGCCGAGCCCATATCCTTGACCCGACCGATTTGAGGATCGTGATCGGTCGTCAGACGGTCGGCGAGTTTCTCGATCGCGGTGTTGAGCAATTCGACGACCAGCACCAAAACCACGACGGCGATAAGTTCGATCCGGCGCATCACCGTCTCCCCTACCAGCCAGGCCAGCGGCACCGCCAGCGCCAGCGCGATCAGCTCCTCACGGACGGCCTGCTCCGAACGGATCGCAAAGACGAGACCATTGCGCGTATTGATGGCGGCGCGCCAGAATCGCAGCAACTCACAATCCCGCCGCCACCGGCATCGGTTTGAGCTTGCCTCCACGTTCCTGCTTGAGCAATTCGGCGATCAGGAAAGCCATGTCGATGGACTGCTCGGCGTTGAGGCGCGGATCGCACACCGTGTGATAGCGGTCATTGAGATCCTCATCGGTAATGGCGCGCGCGCCGCCGATGCATTCGGTCACGTCCTGGCCGGTCATCTCAAGATGCACGCCGCCGGCATGCGTGCCTTCCGCGGCGTGGATGCTGAAAAAGGATTTCACCTCCGACAAAATCCGGTCGAACGGGCGGGTCTTGTAGCCGCTGGTCGAGGTGATCGTGTTGCCGTGCATCGGATCGCACGACCATAGGACAACACGGCCTTCGCGTTTTACCGCCCGGATCAGCTGCGGCAGATGATCGGCGATCTTATCGGACCCGAAACGATTGATCAGCGTAAGCCGGCCGGGCTCGTTGTCCGGATTGAGAACGCTGATCAGCCGCAGCAACTCATCCGGCTTCAGCGAGGGACCGCATTTCAATCCGATCGGATTCTTGATGCCGCGGAAATACTCGACGTGGCCATGATCCAGTTGTCGGGTGCGGTCGCCGATCCAGATCATATGGCCCGAGGTCGCATACCAGTCACCGGTCGTTAAATCCACGCGCGTAAAGGCCTGCTCGTAGCCCAGCAACAGCGCTTCGTGGCTGGTGTAGATATCCGTCGCCCGCAATTCCGGGTGACTTTCCAGATCGAGGCCGCACGCGCGCATGAAATTGAGCGCATCCGAAATACGATCCGCCAATTCCTTGTAACGGCGCGATTGCTGGGAATCTTTCAGGAAACCGAGCATCCATTGATGGACGCTGCCAAGATTGGCAAACCCGCCAGTGGCGAAAGCGCGCAGCAAATTCAGCGTAGCCGCCGATTGCCGATATGCCATCAGTTGCCGCTGCGGATCGGGAGTGCGGGATTCCGCGGTGAAGGCGATGTCGTTGACGATGTCGCCGCGATAGCTCGGCAGCTCCACGCCATCCATTTTTTCCATCGGCGACGACCGCGGCTTGGCGAATTGCCCGGCGATGCGGCCGACCTTGACCACCGGAAGTGCACCGGCATAGGTCAGCACCACCGCCATCTGCAGCAGCACCCGGAAGAAATCGCGGATATTGTTGGCGCCATGCTCGGCGAAACTTTCGGAGCAGTCGCCGCCCTGAAGCAGAAACGCCTCGCCGGCCGCCACACGGGCCAGAGCCTTTTTCAGGTTGCGGGCTTCACCTGCAAAAACCAGCGGCGGAAAGGTGGCAAGCTGTGCCTCGACTTCGCCCAAAGCTTTCGCATCGGGATATTCGGGCACTTGCAGCACTGGCTTGCTGCGCCAGCTGTCGGGCGTCCACCGCTCGGACATGACGTTAACTCCTGAGGCAAAACCGCAACTTACAGAGATTGGTGAAGCCGCGGTTTATACACAGGCTGCCGCCGGACCGCTAGCCGCATCGGACTTTTCGAGACAACCCCTTGCCGCGAAAGCTGAATTCGCATTTGCTGCATTCGACGTACAGAATCGGAAAATCGCGAGTGGCGGCGGCTGGGCTGGACGACGTTTTCATCGACAACATTACCTTCCCCGCCACCGACGGATATCCGCTTGGTGCTACGCTCTTTCTGCCGCGCGGCACCAAGCGGCACGCTGTGCTGATCAGTTCAGCCACCGCCGTGCCACGTAAGATGTACAGCGGCTTTGCAAGCTACCTGGCGGGCCGCGGGAGTGCCGTCCTGACGTATGATTATCGAGGGACCGGCAACTCGCGGCAGAAATCGCTGACGGGCTATAACCAGCCGAGGTCGTTGAAAGGCTTTAAGACTTCAATGTCCGACTGGGCGGAGCTCGATGCCGCCGCCGCCGTGGCGTGGATGCGCCAGCGCTATAAAAATCTTCCGCTCAATTATGTCGGCCATTCATTCGGCGGGCAGGCGCTGGGATTGCTCCCCAACAACACGGACGTTTCGCGCGCATTGTTGATCGCTGCGCAGGCAGGATATTGGAAGCTGATGGCATTTCCCGAACGCTATCGCGTCTATGCCATGCTGAATTTCATTGGGAACCCGCTTACCGGTCTGATGGGCTATACCCCCGGCTGGTCCGGTTTGGGAGAGGACCTGCCAAAAGGCGTGTTCGAGCAGTGGGTGAAGTGGGTCAAAAGCGAGCGTTACATGTTCGACAATTCCGGTCTGAAAGCGCTGGAGAATTTTCCGAAATATCAGGGAGCGCTTCGCGCGCTGTGCATCTCCGACGATCCCTGGGCGACCCGCAAGGCAGTCGAACTCCTCTGCTCAGGTTTCACGGCGACAAAGCCGGAGATTGTCACGGTTACGCCGGCAAGTGCGGGAGCCGCCAAGATCGGTCACTTCGGATTTTTTCGCCCTGAATATCGCGACACACTATGGAGAGGCGCGGCGGAATGGCTTCAGGCCAACGAGTAAAGCGCTACTCCGCGGCTTCGCGAATATAGCGGGCGGTAGGCGTTCGCATCGTCACCAGTTCTTCGGCGGCGGTGGGATGTAAGGCCATCGTGGCGTCGAAGTCAGCCTTGGTGGCTTTCATCTTGACGGCGATTCCTACGACCTGAACAAGTTCGGCGGCCTCCGGGCCCACGACATGGCAACCAAGGACACGGTCGGTCTCGCCATCAACCACGAGCTTCATCATGATCTTCGTATTGCGGCCCGACAGCGTCGCCTTCATCGGCCGGAAGACGGATTTATAGATATCGATTGCCGCATATTTCGCTCGCGCTTCTTCTTCCGTCAGGCCGACGGTGCCGACCTCGGGCTGTGAGAACACCGCCGTCGGAATGCCGGAATGATCGACGCGTACGATACGTTTGCCGAACACCGTATCCGCAAAAGCATGACCCTCGCGAATCGCGACCGGGGTCAGATTGATGCGGTTGGTGACGTCGCCGATCGCATAAATGTGCGGCACCGAAGTTTGCGAGAATTCGTTGACCTTGATGCCGCCGGTTGCCGGGTCGACTGCAACCCCCGCGGTCTCGAGCCCAAGGTTGGCTACATTCGGATGCCGCCCGATGGCGAACATCACTTTGTCCGAAGCAACGCTTGCACCGTTCGAAAGATGGGTGGTGAAACCTTCCCCCTGCTTTTCGACGCCAACGACCAGAGCTTCGCTCAGAATGGTAATTCCTTCGTGCTCCATCTCGGCGCGCACATGAGTCCGGATATCGTCATCAAATCCGCGCAGAATATTGTCGCGCCTGCATATGAGTGTGACCTCGCTTCCAAGGCCGGCGAAAATGCACGCGAATTCCAGCGCGATATAACCACCGCCCTGAATGACGATACGCTTCGGCAATTCAGCCAGATGGAAAACTTCGTTCGAAGAAATCACATGCTCGATGCCGGGAACGGGGTCGCCATGGTTTGGTTCGCCGCCGGTTGCAACCAGAATATGCCTGGCACTGATTTTTTCGCCGGTCGTCAGTCGCAACGTATGCGCGTCTTCGAACACCGCGCGGGTCTTGACGATGCGCGCCCCGGATTTTTCGACATTCGAAGTGTAGATGCCTTCAAGCCGCGCGATCTCCTTGTCCTTGTTGGCGATCAGCGTCGGCCAGTCGAACTTCGCCGACGGTATCGTCCATCCAAACCCCGCGGCGTCCTCGACTTCGTGACGAACGTGCGAGGCGTAGACAAGAAGCTTTTTTGGCACGCAGCCGCGGATCACGCACGTGCCGCCCAACCGGTATTCCTCGGCGACCACGACCCGCGCGCCGTAACCCGCCGCAATCCGAGCGGCGCGCACCCCGCCTGAACCTCCGCCAATGACGAACAGATCGACGTCGAAATCGCTCATTTGCCGCTCGCCGAGATTCAGATCTCCTTGCCGCGCTTGCGCATTTCCGCCCGGAATTTCCCGTTGACTTCTTCAGAGAAAGTCTGAGCCCACTGGTTCATATATCCCATGCTGGCTTGGATCGAACGCGGTTCTTGCACCAGCAGCTTTTGACCAAGCGGCGACTTGTAAAACGTAACGAGGTCTTTCAATTCCTGCTCCGTGAAATCGCTGGCGTAAATCCTCGCCATCTGGTCGCCGATTTCTTTCTCGCGTCCCGCCAGGGACTGCGCAACTATGACGGCGACCTCGTTCAGATCCTTCTGATAGTTGAGGTTGTTCTGCAGCAGAGTATCCTTGGTCTTCTGAACAAGACCGGGAACTGCACCCGCGTACATTCCGCTTGCGTTTTTGAGCGTCAGAATTTCTTTGGCAGCCGCAATCGCGGCTGGCGATGCGGGCTTGAGTGCTGGCGTTTGCGCATTCGCAGCGAAGGATGACATCGCCAAGCCACCGACCAGTCCGGCGATAGCCAGCACATTCGAAAGATTCTTCATTCCATTCTCCTCGATTGCGGCACTACGGCCTATCAACAACGCGAATTCCCTGCGGACCGGCAAGCATCGCCGTGCTCGCAAGACCGATGAACAGCCCATGCTCAACGACACCCGGTATTGAACTCAACAATCCTGCCAAGCTCGGCGGATCGGGTATCTGTCCAAGGTGAGCATCGATAATCCAGTGGCCACTATCGGTGACAAAAGCATGGCCATCCCTGCCCTTCCGGAGCACCATTTGGCCTGAAACGCTGCTTTGCGTAAACGCGTGCTCCATAGCACGTTGCGTGGCCGAAATAGCAAATGAAACGACCTCGACTGGCAAGGGAAATCGCCCGAGGGTAGCCACCCACTTGGAATCATCGGCGATCACGATCATGCGATCAGACGCCGCGGCGACAATTTTTTCGCGCAATAATGCACCGCCGCCGCCTTTGATGAGGTTCAGACTGACATCGATTTCATCCGCGCCGTCGACGGTCAGATCGATCCGGTCGATCTCATCGAGTGTGGTGAGCGCCACGCCGCAGCGCTCCGCATCGGCGCGTGTGGCTTCGGAGGTCGGCACGCCGACGACGTTGAGGCCAGCGCGGACGCGCTCCCCCAGAAGTTCGACGAAATGTTTCGCAGTCGACCCCGTGCCAAGGCCTAGCTTCATGCCGTCTCGCACGTATTCGAGCGCGCGGCCGGCAGCCTGCCTTTTCAGTTGATCCATCGTCATGGGCAGCGGAGCTCCGAGCTCGGTCATATGATCGGCAAGCAGCCCTTTGTTTATCGTTCTCTTATCGCCGGGAACAGTGTTCCAGCCGAGTTTCCCTCATAAGGATCGTCGAGAACCGCCGTTGTTCTTGCATGTTCGCGAACGGGCCATTAGCGATCAGGAATGGCTTCTTCCCGCATCGTTGTTTTCGATCTGGACGGCACACTGGTGGATACGGCGCCGGATCTTGTCAATGCGCTCAACTATGTTCTCACGCGCGAAGGATTGCCCGCGGTGCCGCTGCATTCCGCGCGCAACCTGATCGGCGGCGGCGCCCGCCGGCTGATCGAGCGGGGACTGGAGGCCGAAGGGCGTCTGGCGACATTCGAGGAGATAACCCGACTAACCAACGATTTCATCGATTATTATGCGGCGCACATTGCCGACGAGTTGCGTCCGTTTGACGGCCTAGAGAGCGCGCTCGACGATCTGACCGCCCGCGGATATCGCCTCGCGGTCTGCACCAACAAACTGGAATGGCTGTCACGACTACTGCTCGACCAGCTCGGATTGAGTTCCGCGATTTTCCGCTATTTGCGGTGCGGACACGTTTGGCGTCTCAAAGCCTGATCCCGCGATCCTGCAGCAAACGGTTCTACGTGCAGGCAGCGACCTTCGGTGTGCCGTCATGGTCGGAGATGCGGGGCCTGATGTCGGAGTCGCACGCCGCGCCGGAGTGCCCGTCATCTGTGTTGACTTCGGTTACACAGAAACTCCGATCGCAGACCTCAAGCCGGATCGTCTAATCAGTCGTATGAAAGATTTGCCGGCAGCGGTCGAAAGCCTGATCTCTCAAACTATAAGGCACTGATTTTATTTATTAAAAGTACCCTCGGTGCGGATTGTCCCCGGGTCAAATCATGCTTAGATTGGGTACTGCGACGCCTTCGCGGCGACCGCCACCAAAAAGGTTGTTTGATGAACCGACCTGTAAGTCCTTCAGCATTGCTTCCAGGAAACATGACCGACCCCTTTGGGCGGACGATCAGCTATTTGCGCGTGTCGGTTACGGATCGCTGCGATCTGCGCTGCTTTTATTGCATGTCCGAGGACATGACGTTCCTGCCCAAGGCGGATTTGCTGACGCTGGAAGAGCTGGACCGGCTGTGTTCGGCGTTCATCGCGAAAGGCGTGCGGAAACTGCGCCTGACGGGCGGTGAGCCCTTGGTTCGCCGCAACGTGATGTCGCTTGTTCGATCGCTTTCGCGGCACCTCAAGACTGGCGCCTTGGATGAACTGACTTTGACGACCAATGGCTCGCAACTCGCGCGGTTTGCTGGTGAGTTGCGGGAATGCGGCGTGCGCCGGATCAACGTTTCGCTCGACACGCTCGACCCCGTGAAATTCAATGCCATTACGCGCTGGGGCGATTTGGAAAAAGTACTCACCGGCATCGAGGCTGCGCGGTCCGCAGGCATTGCCGTAAAGATCAATGCCGTCGCGCTCAAAAATACCAATGACGATGAGATTCCTGCGCTGATGGAATGGGCACACGGCAAAGGCATGGGGCTCACCCTCATTGAAGTGATGCCGATGGGCGACATTGGCGAGGGCCGTATCGATCAATATGTCCCGCTGTCGCTTGTGCGCGCGCGCCTCGCCGAACGCTATACGCTCACCGATCTTGACGATGATACCGGCGGACCGGCTCGCTATGTTCGCGTCAGTGAGACCGGCGGCAAGCTGGGCTTCATCACTCCCATGACCCACAACTTCTGCGAATCCTGCAACCGGGTCCGCATCACATGCACCGGCACCTTGCATACGTGCCTCGGCCACGAGGATGCATCCGACCTGCGCAAGCCGCTTCGGGCGTCCGCCGACGATGATCTGCTCAGCGCAGCCATCGACCGGGCCATCGGGCTGAAGCCCAAGGGCCATGACTTCATCATCGATCGGCGGCACAACCGCCCGAGCGTCAGCCGCCACATGAGCGTGACCGGCGGTTGAAGATCGACGGCGTCAAGCCACGTTCATAAGGTCTCGTCGAAGTACGCTATCGGATGCAGTTTCAGGCGCGCCGCGAACAAGTCTCTTGACGCGCAATCTCGCCGTTGCACAATATGACGGTGAGTAAGCCTTGGGGGAGAGGCAGCGTGCGTTGGGTGGGGCTGGTCGCGGTAGGAGTTTTGCTCGGCGCATGTGCGCGCGATCCCTACGTCTCGACCACGGCAAACACGCAGTCATCCGGCAACTGGAAGATCGAGCGCCAGACCGATCGCATCACCGGCACCGCAATCTCAAGCGCCTTGCTGACGACCCGCAACGCCGCGCATTCCGGCGTGGATTTCGCGCAGCCGGCGGGACTGCAGCTCACCTGCTTTGAAGGGCACCCGGTGGTGCGGATTTCCTTTGAGCACAAGATCGGCTCCGACAAGAATTCCACGCTGGGTTATCGCTTCGATGAAAAACCTGGCCGCGACGACGTCGCGTCACGCATCCTGCTCGGCTATCAGATCGTTGTCATCGAGGATAAGGCCGCCGTCGGCCGGTTCGTCGACGATCTCGCTGGATCGAATACGCTGTATGTGCGGATCAGGTCTCTCAACGCCGGACGCACGACCGCAGAGTTTCGGCTCGACGGGTCCGCGGCCGCGGTGCAGGCGGCGTTCGCCGACTGCCCGATAGGAGCGACTTCACCCTCGCAAAAACGAGCAGCTTAAACTCTAGTGCTCGCTCTCGAGGCCGCCGACGTGCTTCTGGGTGTAGAGTTCGAGACCGATGCGCTCGATCAGATCGAGCTGGGTTTCGAGGAAATCGATATGGTGTTCCTCGTCCTTCATCAGGCTCTCGAACAGGTCCCGCGAGACGTAGTCTTTGACGCCGTGGCAATAGGTGGCGGCTTCCTGATACAGCGAGCGCGCACCGACTTCGGCGGCCAGATCGCAGTCGATGATTTCCTTCACATTCTGCCCGATGCGCAGGGGATCCAGCACCTGCATGTTTGGAAACCCGTCGAGAAACAGAATGCGATCGGTAAATCGGTCGGCGTGATTCATCTCCTCGATGGATTCCTTGCGCCACTGCTTCGCCAGGTCGAGAAGTCCCCAGTGGTTTAACAGGCGAAAGTGCAGCCAATACTGACTGATGGCCGTCAGCTCGCTGCGCAGCCCCTTGTTGAGGAATTCGATGACTTTCGGATCGCCTTGCATGCTGAACTCCAATCGGCGGCTCTCATCGAGCCTTCCTGAATTTAGAATGTTTCTAAATTAGTTTTTCGCCGAGAGCAACCCTTGCCGGCCGACCGGCAAGGGATCCAAGTCAGCAATATCTGCAGATTTCAGGACGCTGCGAGGGAAAATTCGGCGTGGACGTGCGGTTCCGCGCTCGCTTGGCTGTGCGGACATCCCGAGCAACAAGATTTGGCGCACGCGCCGAGCGCTTCGTCCATGATCTTTTTGATTGTTCGGGCGCAACGGCCGCATTGGGCACTGCAACCCAGACATCCGTAAATCTGTCCGGGTGTGCGCGGCGGCATCTGCGCCTCGCTGACGGCATTACGCACGTCGTGGTCGGTAAAAACGTTGCAGGAACAGACGATCATGAAACAACGCACAAGGTGGGATTGACGGGCTTCCTCAGGGTCATCGATATTTAAGATGATCGATGGATGCAAAAGGAAAAGCCGCGTTTTCAAGCAATTCCAAACTGGGGAAAACGGCTGCGACGGTATTTAACAAGCCCGAAACGCCTCTGCAGTCTCGGGGCGCCATTAATCATGGCCGGGATGGGGCAGCTTCATTCATTGATCATTCAAGCGGAATATGAAACTTTCCGCGCGACAGTTCGCTATCTGCTGTCGATGAACTCATGAAAGAGGTGAAGCCATGAAGAGAACTTTGATGGCCGTTGCCGCCGCAGCCACTTTGGCCATTTCGAGCCTGGCAGCGCCTGCACCGGCTCATGCGCAACGCGGCCTGGGGGTTGGCATTGCTGCCGGTGTGATCGGCGGCGCCATCGTTGGCAGCGCACTTGCCGGGCCCCGCTATTATGGACCGGGTTACGGGCCAGCCTATGTCGCCGATCCCGGCTACGGCTGCGGTTGGCAGCGCCAGCGCTTCTGGGACGGTTACGGCTGGCGCTTCCGACGCGTCCGCGTCTGCGGCTGATTCGACCTATCCCGAATTGATCTAGCGTTTCGAAACCCACGGTTTCGGAACGCTTTTTTCATCGCGGGCCATAAAAAACCTTTTTTTTATCCGATTTTTAAGAACGTTTCCTTCAAGTTGATGGTCAGCGCTGTTTAGCGAGACCGTCAACTAGGACGCACGTAAGTAGCCTTTAAATCCCGCGCCAAACCTACGGCGCCCCTTCAGGAGAGACCAAGACATGACGAAGACAATTTCCGCCCTCCTCGCGGTCGCGGCGATCGCCGGTTCGCTGGCTGCGACACCTGCAAGCGCCCAGCGCGGCTTCGGGCCGGGCCTCGCGGCCGGCCTGATCGGCGGCGCGATCGTTGGCGGCGCGATTGCTTCCAGCCGTCCGGCCTATGCAGCACCGGGTCCCGTCTATGTCGAAGAAGCCCCGGCTTGCCGCTTGGTTCGCGAGCGTTTCTGGGACGGATACGGCTGGCGCTTCCGCCGCGTCGAGGTCTGCAACTGATCTGATCGTTCGAGCGTGAATTACTCACGCGACTTAATTCAAAGCCCGGCCGGTTTGGCCGGGTTTTTTCTTGGAATAATCAGCGTGAAGCACTTATGGCGCGAAGCACCGCGTCGCTCGGCCAACAGTCCACCTTCAGCCCGGCTGATTTCTGATAAGTACCGAGCGCCGCGCGCGTCTTCATCCCGGCCTTGCCGTCGAGCTTGTCGCCGTAAAGCCCGAGGCGCGTCAGATGCCGCTGCATCGCCTCCACATCGGTGGTGCGAAGCTGGCTCGATGCCGACCACGGCGTCGCGAACGGCTGCGGACTGGTCATGCGGTCAGCGAGATGCCCGACGAACAGCACGTACAAATCCGAAAAATTATATTCCTTGATCACGAAATAATTTTTCGTCGTGAGGAATGCCGGCCCGTAGATCCCTTCCGGCTGCAGCAACGATGCCGGCTGCGCTTGTTCCGCTGCGCTGAGTTTCTGTCCGCGCACCGGCACGAAATCCCGCGCGCAGCCACTCGCCGATCGGCTTCGTGATCTCCGGAACACCCTGTGTACAGTCCGCATTGGCGGGCGCGCGAACTTCATAAGCCCAGCGCAGGCCCGGCTGCCAGCCCTTGTTGACGAGTTGCTGGGCCGCAGACGCGAGTGCGTCCGGAATCGACGTCCAGATATTGACGTGCCCGTCGCCATCGAAGTCGATGCCGTGCTTGGCAAGCTCCGAGGGCAGGAATTGCGTCAGGCCTGTGGCGCCGCCCCATGACGATCGAAAATTCTTGCGGGCGACTTCCCCGTCTTCGAGCAGCTTCAGGCCCGCGATGAATTCGCCACGATACTGCTCCTTGCGACGGCCGACATAGGCCTGCGTCGCCAGCACGCGCAGTCCGTCATAGGGCAGCGTGTAGCGGCCATAATCCGTCTCTCGTCCCCAGATCGCCAACACGATCGTCGCCGGCACGCCGAACCGTTTCTCAATGGCGTCGAGCGTAGCGCGATGCTTCATCATCAGCCGCTGCCCTTCTGAGGCAAGGCCGATGATGCTGGCTTCCTTGACGTAATCAGCCGGGACCTGGACGAACTCGGCCTGCGACGGCGCACCGGTGGCCGGGCGCCCGGGTAATATCAGGTCGGGTAATTTATAGTCGGGCTCGAGGTCGCGCGTTTGCGCATCGAAGGTCGCGCGCGACACGCCCGCCTGCTGCGCCTCCGGCCACAGCGAGGCGATGAATTGCGTGAAGGCTGCATCGGGAGCCGCGCGCGCGGGCAGAACGGTCATCGCCTGAAGTGCAATTATTGCGGCAATGATTCTCAAGGTCAGTGACATGTGCATGTGCGGCATCTGATATACCGTTTTGGGCAGAAGTGCGAAGCTCTGCGGACGCGCGAAGCGATTCTACTTTGTTCGTCTGTTCGGAGACGCCTGATGATGCTCCTGGTGTTTGCCGCCCTGTCGATCGCATTGGTCGCGGGGCGCTATGGCCCGCAATGGCTGGCGCTGCTGTCGGTACTGATTTGCCTCGCGCTGTCGATCGGTCTTTTTCTTTTCGAGATTTATAGCCCAGAATACGGATTCCGGATGCCTTGGCTGCAGGTGCAGTTCGACGGCATTCCGCACTTTGCCAACCGGGGTTGCGCATGATGGCGATGAGTGCGCGCCTGAGCGCAACGTTGAACGATCTGTTTCTGCTGGCGATGATGCTTGTGATTGCCGCGATCCTGACAATGGCAATGGTCCTGCAGTATGATGACGGCGAAATACCCTGCCCGCTGTGCCTGCTGCAGCGCGTCGCCATGTTCGGCGTCTGCTTAGGCATCGTGCTGCATTTTCGTCACGGCTATTCCGCGCGGCATACCGAAATCAGCCTGCTGTTCGCGCTGTTGCTTTTGATCGTGGCGGGACGCCAGACCCTGCTCGACATCTATCCGCGTCCCGGCCATAGCTTTACCGGCAGCGCGGTGCTGGGCCTTCACATGCCGGTATGGTCGGTGATCATTGCAACAGCAATCCTGCTCGCGTTCGCGATCAAACTCGCGGTGCTCGGAGACGAGCGGCTGCACGATGTGGCGTCGCCGCTCCTAACCAAACTTGGAGGGATGCTGAGTTTTTACGTGGTCGCGCTATGCCTGATCAATTTCGGATCGGTGCTTCTGCAATGCGGCTTCGGCGCGTGCCATACGTTCGGATATTGGCTCCTGGGCGGCATCTAGGGCTACCGCGTCAGCTTCTTGTACTTCACGCGATGTGGGATGATGCTGTCCGTCCCCAGCCGGCGCATCTTGTCCTTCTCATAGTCCTGGAAATTGCCTTCAAACCATTCGACGTGGCTATCGCCCTCGAACGCGAGCATATGCGTCGCGATGCGGTCCAGGAACCAGCGATCGTGGCTGATGATGACCGCGCAGCCGGCGAAATCCTCCAATGCCTCCTCCAAAGCGCGCAGCGTATCGACGTCGAGATCGTTGGTCGGCTCGTCGAGCAGCAATACGTTGGCGCCTGACTTCAGCATCTTGGCTAGATGCACGCGGTTGCGCTCGCCGCCTGAAAGCGAGCCGACCTTCTTCTGCTGGTCGGCGCCCTTGAAGTTGAACGATGAGACGTAGCCGCGCGAGTTGACCTCGCGCTTGCCCAGCAGAATCTGTTCATTGCCGCCCGAAATCTCTTCCCAGACGTTCTTGGAGCCGTCGAGCGCGTCGCGCGACTGATCGACGTAACCAAGATGCACGGACTCGCCGATGGTGATGTCACCCTTGTCCGGGGTCTCCTGCTTGGTGATCATGCGGAACAGCGTGGTCTTGCCGGCGCCATTGGCGCCGATCACCCCGACGATACCGCCGGGCGGCAATTTGAACGTGAGGTCGTCGATTAACACCCGATCGCCGAAGGCTTTGCTCAATCCCTCGAAATCGACCACGTTCTGGCCCAGACGCTCGGCCACGGGAATGGTGATCTGCGCGGTCTGGGTCTGCTTCTCGCTGGCCTGCTTCAGTAGGTCCTCGTAGCGCTGATAGCGCGCTTTGGATTTGGCCTGCCGGGCTTTCGGCGACGACGCGATCCATTCCTGCTCGCGCTCCAGCGTTTTTTGGTGCGCGGCGTCCTCACGGCCTTCCTGCAGCAACCGTTTCTGTTTCTGCTTCAGCCAGGCTGAATAGTTGCCTTCGTAGGGAATGCCCTTGCCGCGGTCGAGTTCGAGTATCCAGCCGGTGACGTTGTCGAGGAAATAGCGGTCATGCGTGACGATCAGGATCGCGCCGGGATAGTTGCGTAAGTGCCCTTCCAGCCACGATACCAACTCGGCGTCGAGATGGTTGGTGGGCTCGTCCAGCAGCAGCAGGTCCGGCTGGTCGAGCAGCAATTTGCACAGCGCGACGCGGCGGCGCTCGCCGCCCGAGAGTTTGGTGACATCGGAATCATCCGGCGGGCAGCGCAGCGCGTCCATCGCCTGATCGACTTTGCTGTCGAGATCCCAAAGGCCCTGCGCCTCAATCTCGTCCTGCAGCTTGGTCATCTCATCGGCAGTCTCGTCGGAATAGTTCATCGCCAGCTCGTTGTAGCGATCGAGGATGGCCTTCTGCTTGGCGACGCCGAGCATGACGTTCTCGCGCACCGTCTTGGTAGGATCGAGCTGCGGCTCCTGTTCGAGATAGCCGACGCGCGCGCCCTGCGCGACCCAGGCCTCGCCGTTATATTCCTTGTCGATGCCGGCCATGATCCGCAGCAGCGTCGATTTGCCGGAGCCGTTGACACCGAGCACGCCGATCTTTGCGTCGGGATAGAAAGACAGATGGACGTTATCGAGCACCTTGCGGTTGCCCGGATAGATTTTGGATAAGCCTTGCATGAAATAGACGAACTGGCGCGCCATCGTGATCCCTAAAAACCCTGCATGTGCTGAGATTTGCTGCCGCTGATGTAGCGGCGCAGGTCCGAAAGGGCAACCAGCCGTTAGGAGTTTGGAAAGCCTGTCGGCGGCCAAAACGCGGGTCGAGACAATGAAAACAGCTTTTTAATCAATCCCGCCAAGACTGGTCTGTAGAGACGCAAGGCGCCTGTTTCGACAAGGCCGCCACGCGCAGGACCCGTCATGACAACCATCGCATCCTCTTCGCCTTCCCAGATGATCAAAAGCGGCGATGGCGAACCGGGCCTGCTCGCCGAAATCCGCGCATTCTGGCAGCTGTTCTTTTTCAAGGCCTTCGATCCCTACCGGCCCGAGTTGCACTATATGCGCGGTCCAGGGCCGGCCTGCCGCGCCAAGTCATCCTCCTAGCAATCGAGCCGAATTCACAACGTGTTCAATCCGCTGGCGCTTGCACGCGCGAGGATTGCGCGCGACGATAGTCCATCTCCGACGGCCTGTTTCCATGCCGTCATCGTCTCGATGGATGGGCCTCTTCATGACGCGGCTGCGCTGTGCAATTCTCGACGACTACCTCGATGTCACCTTGCAGATGGCCGACTGGTCGAAGATCGATGACCGCGTCGAGCTCACCGTGTTCAAGCAGCCCTTCGCATCCACCGAGGCGGCCGCTGCCGCGTTGAAGGATTTTGCGATCGTCTGCGCGATGCGCGAACGCACCCCGTTCCCCCGCGCGCTTTTCGAGGCGCTGCCCAACCTGAAGCTTCTGATCACCTCGGGCATGCGCAATGCCTCGCTCGATCTCGATGCCGCCAAGGCCTACAACGTGGTGCTGTGCGGGACGCAATGGGGCCGCGATCCCACCGCTCCGCTGGCGATGGGGCTCATCCTCGAACTGACCCGGAACATCGGCCGCGAGAATGCGCGGATGGATGCCGGTGAGCCGCTGCAAGGCCTGCTGGGCATCGAGATCGAAGGCAAGACGTTGGGCGTACTAGGCCTGGGCAAGCTCGGCAACAAGGTAGCGAAGCTCGCGCAGGCGTTCGGCATGAACGTCATCGCATGGAGCCCAAACCTGACGCCGGAACGATGCGTGGAAGTCGGCGTCGGCTACGCGACGAAGGAGCAACTGTTCTCCACCGCCGACATCGTGACCGTCCATGTCGTACTCAGTCAGCGCTCGCGCGGGCTAGTGGGGCGCGACGATCTTGCGCGCATGAAGCCGACCAGCTTTCTCGTCAACACCGCGCGCGGACCTGTTGTCGACGAGAATGCACTGCTCGAGGCGCTGCAAGCGCGCAGGATCGCAGGCGCGGCGATCGACGTGTTTTCCGTCGAACCACTGCCGGTCGATCATCCCTTCCGCAAGCTCGACAATATCGTGCTGACGCCGCATCTCGGTTACGTCACCGAAGAAAGCTTTCGCAATCACTACGGGCAGATGGTCGAGGGGATCGACGCCTGGTTCAAAGGCGAGCCGGTAAGAAGGCTCGCCTAAACTACCGCACGTTGACCGGCGCAGGCAGCGCCGGCACGATGGTCGGTGCGGTACCGGGAACGCCGGATATCGAACGCATCGGCGGCATATTCGCCCCCGGCATCGGCTGCCCGTTCTGACCGGGCATCGGCTGCGCCGAGGCGGTCGTCGTCGATGGCGGCGGGTTACCCGGAAGCACGACCACGCGGGTGCCCACCTTGACGCGATCGAACAGGTTCATGACATCCTCGTTGAGCATGCCGAAGCAGCCCGAGGACACCGTCTTGCCGATCGTCGATGGCTGGTTGGTGCCGTGAATGCGGTACACAGTCGAGCCAAGATACATCGCGCGCGCGCCGAGCGGATTGCCTTCGCCGCCGGCCATGAAGCGCGGCAGATAAGGCTGACGCTCGATCATTTCGCTCGGCGGATGCCAATCCGGCCATTCCGTCTTGCGCGTGATCTTCTGTACGCCGTTCCAGCGAAACCCGTCGCGGCCAACGCGGATGCCGTAGCGGATCGCGCGGCCTCCACCCAGCACGTAATACAGATACGTGTTCGGCGTATCGACGACGATGGTGCCAGCCGGCTCCTTGGTCGCGAAGTCGACTTCCTGGCGCTGAAAACGTGGTTCGAGCTTCGCCGGGCCAGATTCGGGTTGCTCACCCGCGGGCAGCGATGAAAGCAGCATCGGGGCGCCGTCGTTTCGTTGCGCCGGCACCGAACCGGTCATGCTTCCCGGCGGACTAAGGGCTTCCGGCGGACGCATCGCGCGATTGTCTTCGTTGGGGTACACGATGCCGGAGCCGGGAATACGATTGTCGTTGTAACCGCGATCATTCGGATAGCCCCGGTCCGAATAGGTTTGCTGCGGTGGACCTGAGGGGCGATCGGAATAGATCACCGGCGGCGCCTCGCCGAGATGCCCATAACGCGGATCGTCAGGAGACATCACCGGACCCTGCGGCGGCCCGCGATCGCTATAGACAGGAGCGCCGGAAGGCCGGCCATAGCGCGGATCGTCGGGCGAAAGGATCGGACCGGGCGGTGGGAGCGAAGCAGAGTTTAGTGCGCGCGGATCGTCCCTGTCGTCCAGCCCGTCCATATCCTGAGCGGGCGAACGGCGATAATCCGCCGGATAACCGCCGGGCGGATAAGGCGCCGGAGCTGTCGAATAGGTCGATGCCGAAGGCGATTGATATACCTGTGCCTGTGCCAGCGAAGTACCCGCTGCACCGGCCGCCACGGCCGCACAAACCGTCAAAATGTTTCTGATCATCACTCTTATATAATCCCCATCCGACACCGGATCGTTAACGCTGAGATGGCAAGGGATAGCGGCGCATTCAAGACAAATTAGCAAATCCAGCCACAATTCCGCCGGTCGGCCGGTTCCAGACAGCTTAATCCAGCGGCCGGCCTTAGTGACTGCAGCCGGTGAATTCGGAAGAAATTTAATAATCCAACTCAAGGCGTTGCGCTATTCTCAAATCGGCGTGATTCGCTGTGTTGTTCGTCTGCAGCACGTGACCCGTCCAAATCTGTGTTCCGCGTCCCCAATGGCTTCAAAGCGTCCGCAGTCCGCCGCGGAGGCGGAGCGCACATATCGATGCTGCCGGGTCTTCGTTTTCTGTTTGCCGCAATCGCTCTGTCGATTTCGTTGCTGATCTTCGGTCTCGGCGCCGCAGCGCTGCTGCGCGCGGCGCATCAGGAATTCGCCAGCCTGCCCACCCGGCCGGCGCCGCCCGAGCCGGTGTTCGCGTCCCAGTCCGACGGTACGATGCCCTCGCTCGCGATGCTGCGCGTCGACGAACAGACTGCCGATCAAGCAAAGCCGGAGCGCGGGACAACCGATGATAATCCAGCCGACGCTCGGCCCGAGAGTTCGCCGTCTATCGCCGCGGCTACGGCGACGCCACCGCCCGCGGCTGAACCCGACAGCGTTGCTCTGCCGGTGACGGTCTTGCCCGAGGCGCAAAATCCCGCGGAGGTCCCGGCGTCCGAAACGGCTGTGCGGGTCGAGTCTCCGGCCGAGGCTCAAGTGCCGTCAGCAACCAAATCGACAGCATCCGACGCGCCCGTAGTCCAGGTGCCACTGGTCCAAGTGCCAGTCGCGGAAGTGCCGCCTGCAGCGGAAGCGCCGGGAATATCGGAGGCCCCCTCTTCCGCCGAAACAAAGCTCGCGACGACCGAGACCGTGACGCCGCCTGCAAATCAACCCGCTGACCCAGAGCCGACAAGCGCGGCAATGCCCGCCACCGATGCTGTTGAGACGAAGATCGCCGCGCTCAATCCTGCGCCCAATGACATCGAAACGCAGGCGTCGCCGATCAAGCCACGGCATAGATCGGCCAATCGTGCCGAGAAAAAGCGTCAACAGGCAGAGCGTGTGATCAAGCGCCGCCGAATGGCGCGGCGCGCAAGTGCGTTGCGCAGGGCGTCGCAGGCGCCCGCCGATCCTTTTGGCGCTCAGCCATTCGGCGGATTTACCGGGACATCGAGAACGCAGTAGTCACGCAACTCCGGTCGCGACGGGTGGCCCGTCGGGCATGCCCCATTCCGACCACGAGCCATCATAGAGCGCGCTGCCGCGCACGCCGAGCCGATAGAGCGCGAGCGTCAGGACCAGCGCCGATACACCGGAGCCGCATGTGGTGACGATCGGCTTCGCGATATCGACGCCCGCGCCGCTGAAAATCTTGCGCAGATCTTCCAGCGGCTTCATGGCGCCGGTACTCGCATCGAACAATTCGGCATAGGGAACGTTGCGGCTGCCGGGAATATGACCCGGACGCAAGCCCGGACGCGGCTCGGTGCCGGTGCCCTCAAAACGCGGGCGCGGGCGGGCGTCGATGATTTGCTCGGCGCGTAATTCAAGATTGCCGACCAATTGCTGCTTGCTGCGAATGAAGGCGGGATCGAATTTTGCCTGAAATTTTCCGTTCGCCTTCGCCGTCACCTCGCCGGAATGCGTCGGACGCCCTTCCGCTTCCCATTTCTTCAGGCCGCCATTGAGCACCTTCACATTGGGGTGGCCGAACGACAGAAACATCCACCATGCGCGGGGCGCCGCGACCCATCCACCGGAATCATAGGCCACGACGGTGTCGCCGTTCGAAATTCCCAGCGCGGAAACCTCGCGCGCGAAGTGCGCCTCATCCGGATACATATGCGGCAGCGGATTCGCGTGATCGGAAACCGCATCGACATCGAAGAACACGGCACCGGGGATATGCGCCTTGAGATAGTCATCCTTCGGCAGCGGCATCACGCCCGGCAGCTTGAACGAGGCGTCGATGATCTTGACCTTGGGATCGTCGATATGCGCAGCGAGCCAGTCGGTGGAGATCAAGGGATCGTCGGTGGGTGTCATAAAACTCTCCGTGGCCGTCGCCCTTCGAGGCCGTCGCGTCGCTCCGGCACCTCAGGGTGACGACAGTCTCACTACAAATGCGGCGTCATCCTGAGGCGCGAAGCCGCGCTTGCGGCGAACCTCGAAGGATGCCGTGCGTGCTTACTTCTTCTTCGGCTCCCAGGCCTCCACCGGCAGTCCGGCCTTATGCCAGGCGCCGAAGCCGCCATCCATATGCGCCACCGGTTTTAGCCCCATATCCTTCGCGGTCTTCGCCGCAAGCGCCGAGCGCATTCCGCCCGCGCAATGGAAGATGAATTTCTTGTCTTCCTGAAACTTCGGCTTCGCGTAAGGGCTGGCTGGATCGATCCAGAATTCCAGCATGCCGCGTGTGCACGCGAACGCGCCGGGAATCCGGCCGTCGCGCTCGATCTCGCGGGGATCGCGAATATCGACCAGCACGACATCGCCACTCTCCATCGCGTCCTTTACCTGCTGAACGTTCATGGTCTCGATCTGCGAATTGGCTTCGTCCATCAAAGCCTTGATGCCGCGCGTGATGTTTTGGGTCATCGTGTTCCTCCAATTATATCAACGAGCATAGCGCGCCCCCTCTCCCCTGCGGGAGAGGGTTGGGGTGAGGGGTATCTCGTTAGACAAACCCCTCAACCCGGCTGTCGTCTTCGATGCCATCCGACCTCTCCCGCAAGGGGAGAGGTAAAGACAGACTACCGCACCAGCTCCTTCATTGCGCCCTCGAGGCCTTCGATCGTGATCGGATACATGCGTTCTGAAAACAGCCGGCGAATGATGGTGGTGGATTCCGAATAGTCCCAGTGCCGCTGCGCGACGGGATTGAGCCACACCGCGTGCGGATAGGTGCGCGTGATGCGCTCCAGCCATACCGATCCGGCTTCCTCGTTGACGTGCTCGACCGAGCCGCCGGGCACCACGACCTCATAGGGCGACATCGAGGCATCGCCGACGAACACCACCTTGTAGTCGTGCGGATATTTATGCAGCACGTCCCAGGTCGGCGTGCGGTCGGTGAAACGCCGCCGGTTCTGCTTCCACACGCCCTCATAGAGGCAATTGTGGAAGTAGAAATATTCCATGTGCTTGAATTCGGTCTTCGCCGCTGAAAATAATTCCTCGACCTGCTCGATGTGCAAGTCCATCGAGCCGCCGATATCAAAGAACACCAGCACCTTGACCGCGTTGCGTCGCTCCGGGCGCATGTGGACGTCGAGATAGCCGTGGTTGGCGGTCTCCTTGATGGTGGTGTCGAGATCGAGTTCGTCGGGCGCGCCGGTGCGCGCGAATTTGCGCAGGCGCCGCAGCGCGATCTTGATGTTGCGGATGCCGAGTTCGACATTGCCGTCGAGATCCTTGAACTCGCGGCGGTCCCACACCTTCACGGCGCGCCGGTGCTGGCTTTCGCCGCCGATGCGGATGCCTTCGGGATTGTAGCCGCCGTTGCCAAAGGGCGAGGTGCCGCCGGTGCCGATCCATTTGTTGCCGCCCTGATGCCGGCCTTTCTGTTCCTTCAGCCGTTCGCGCAGCGTCTCCATGAGCTTGTCCCAGCCCATCGCCTCGATCTGCTTCTTCTCTTCCTCGGTGAGATATTTCTCGGCAAGCTTCTTCAGCCATTCCGCGGGAATGTCGGCCTTCTCCATGGCGTCGAGCAGGCTTTCCAGCCCTTTGAACACCGTGCCGAACACGCGATCGAACTTGTCGAGATTGCGCTCGTCCTTCACCAGCGCTGCGCGCGACAGATAATAGAAATTTTCCACGGTCTGATCGGCGAGGTTGGCGTCGAGCGCCTCCATCAGCGTCAGGTATTCGCGCAAGGTCACCGGGACCTGCGCGTCGCGCAACGATGTGAAGAATTGCAGGAACATGGCACTACAGATTGCCCCGGAACGGGCTTGCGTCAAGGGCGTCGCCCGATTTCGCGGCTGGACGGAGCGGGGCGTTTCGTGACAGGAAAAGCCGGAAACCTCGACACAGGGCGGCGTTGCAATGAAATTTACCGGCACCAAGGACTATATCGCCACTGATGATTTGAAGATCGCCGTCAATGCCGCAATCGTGCTGGAGCGTCCGCTGCTGATCAAGGGCGAGCCCGGCACCGGCAAGACCGTGCTGGCTGAGGAAGTCGCCAAGGCGCTCGGCGCGCCGCTCCTGACGTGGCACATCAAGTCGACCACCAAGGCGCAGCAGGGCCTTTATGAATACGACGCGGTGTCACGGTTACGCGATAGCCAGCTCGGCAATTCCAAAGTCTCGGACATTTCGAATTACATCAAGCGCGGAAAACTGTGGGATGCGTTCACCCACGAGCAGCGCCCGGTGCTGCTGATCGACGAGATCGACAAGGCCGATATCGAATTTCCCAACGACCTGCTGCTCGAGCTCGATCGCATGGAATTCTTCGTCTATGAGACGGGCGAGAACATCAAGGCGACCAAGCGCCCGATCGTGATGATCACCTCCAACAACGAAAAGGAATTGCCGGACGCGTTCCTGCGCCGCTGTTTTTTCCACTACATCAAGTTTCCCGACCAGGAGACCATGAACAGAATCGTCGATGTGCATTTTCCCGGCATCAAGCAGCGGCTTGTGGCGGAAGCGCTTCGCATCTTCTTCGAAGTGCGCGAAGTGCCGGGCCTGAAGAAGAAGCCTTCGACATCGGAACTGCTGGACTGGCTAAAGCTGCTGCTCAACGAGGACATGACGCCAGAAATGCTCAGGGAGCGCGATCCGCGCAAGCTGATCCCCCCGCTGCATGGCGCGCTGTTGAAGAACGAGCAGGACGTGCATCTTTTCGAGCGGTTGGCGTTTTTGAGCCGACGGGAGGTTTGAGAGAGCCCTAACCGCATCACCAGTCGCAGGCCTTCTTCCCCTCTCCCCTTTGCGGGAGAGGGTGGTTTCGAGTGCAACGAGAAACCGGGTGAGGGGTCATATCACCGAACCCCCTCACCCGGCTCGCATCATTCGATGCTCGCCACCCTCTCCCGCAAGGGGAGAGGGAAAACGCCGCGAATGCTGATGCGATTTTTGCAAGAGATGGGTGTGAGATGAACGTCCAAGCGAAATTCGACAAGGCTGCGCCGCAAACCACCGAACACTTCGACGTGCTGATCGTCGGCGCGGGCATTTCCGGCGTCGGCGCCGCCTATCATCTGACCAAGCAATGCCCCGGCAAAAGTTTTGTCGTGCTCGAAACCCAGAAGACCTTCGGCGGCACCTGGTCGACGCACCGATATCCCGGCATCCGTTCCGACAGCGATCTCCACACTTTCGGCTATCGCTTCAAGCCTTGGACATCGGCTCCAATCGCCACCGCCGCGGAAATTCTCAGCTATATGGGCGAAGTGATCGAGGAGAACGATCTCGGCCGCCACATCCGCTACCACCACACGATTTCATCGGCTAGCTGGTCGAATGTAGAAAATGTGTGGACCGTCGAGGCGACGAGGACCGACACCGGCGAAGCGCTGCGTTTCACCACGAATTTCTTCTGGATGTGCCAAGGATATTACAGGCACTCCGAGGGCTATACGCCGCAATGGCCGGATTTCGACAAATACAAAGGCCGCGTCGTTCATCCCCAACATTGGCCTGACGATCTCGACTACAAGAACAAGAAGGTCGTGGTGATCGGCTCGGGCGCCACCGCCGCGACGCTGATCCCTGCCATCGCCAAAGACTGTACGCATGTCACGATGCTGCAGCGCTCGCCGACCTATTTCCGCATCGGCCGCAATGCCATCGAGATCGCCGAAACCTTGCGCAAGCTGCAGGTCGATGAGGCCTGGATCCACGAAATCACGCGCCGGCACATCCTGTACGAACAGGATGCATTCACCCGCCGCACCTTCAACGAGCCGGAGGGCGCGAAGAAGGATCTGCTGTCGGCGGTCGAGGCCCACCTCGGACCTGACTACGACATCGCCACCCACTTCACGCCGACCTACCGGCCGTGGCGGCAGCGTATCGCCTTCATTCCCGACGGCGATCTGTTCCAAAGCATTAGGGCCGGCAAGGCCTCCGTTGTCACCGACGAGATCGAGCGCTTTACCGAAACCGGCATTGTCTTGAAGTCTGGCAAGACGATCGACGCCGATATCGTCGTCACCGCGACCGGCTTCCATCTCAGCGCGCAGGGCGACATCGATTTCTCAATCGACGGCAAGCCGCTCGATTTCGCCGACACCGTGACCTATCGCGGCATGATGTTCACCGGCGTGCCCAATCTGGTCTGGGTGTTCGGTTATTTCCGCGCGAGTTGGACGCTGCGCGTCGACCTCGTCGCGGACTTTGTCTGTCGGCTGCTGAATCACATGACGGCCACCGGCGCAAGCAAGGTGGTGCCGGCGCTGCGGCCGGAGGACCACAACATGCCGTTATTGCCTTGGATCGATCCGGAGAATTTCAATCCGGGCTATATGATGCGCGGCATGCATCTGTTGCCGAAGCGCGGCGATAAGCCGGAATGGCAGCACAGCCAGGATTACTGGGCGGAGAAGGACGAATTTCCGAAGATTGATTTGAAGGATGCCGCGTTCTTATATGGGTGAAGATCGCTGCCGTTGCGACCAACTGCTAGCCTGGCAACTAGAAGCCCAACCGAAGTCCGCCCTTTCCGACGTAGCTGTAGCTCTTGTCATCCATCGCGATGCCTTCGGCGCTGACGTAAACGCTGACGTTGTTCATCGGCCGCCAGTCCAATCCTGCTGTGACCGCGCCGCCCAGCGTTTCGCGCTTTCCCGGGGTTGTGAAGGCGATGTTCTGGGCGAGGAGCGTGGCATTGATGGTATTGTCGCCAAGGCGCTGCAATCCTACCCCGGAAAATTCCAGCGTGGTGCGCAGCGTGCCGCCGAAATCGACGGGAGCCGTATTTGCGAGTTCAACTCCGAGCCGTTCCTCGACATCGGAGATGCTGCGCTTGCCGATTGTCACGCCCTGCACCGAGCCCGTTTCGGAATAGCCGTCGAGAGAACCGCCGACGTATCGCACGCGCGCTTTGGGCGTGATGGTTCCGTATGCGGTGAAGAGCCGGTATCCCCATGTCACGTCCGGACTGATGAACCAGCCATCGTAGCTGGCTGTGGCGGTCTCGAGGCCACCCGGTACAGTATTGTTGGCAACCAGCCGGTTGCTTCTTGCAGAGATAGCGCCGCCGAATAAAGCGAAATCGACGAAATAGTTCCGCATGTCGTAACGGCCGTATCCGCCGCCGAATCCATAATTGCTGTCGACATTGTCGACGCTGAAGTCGGTACGCAACCTGGAGTTCCCGCCGCCACCGAAGACGCCGAGACGAAGATAGGGCGAGTATTGCCGGTCGATGCCGATTGCGGCGCCGTATGCGGTGTCCCGCGCCGCTTGAATCGTATCGTAGGCGGATTGCCGCCGCTCACCGCCAAATCCGGAAGTCCATACGGTGATGTCATTCACGGCCGCGGCCTGGGCCGCAGGAGCCTTTGTGTACATTGCTTGAGCGTTGCGCGCCTTGCTGTCATCGCTGGCGTAGGACATCGACAGCGACGGCATAGAGGAGAACGCGTCATGCGCTCCGCCGATTCGATCTCCAGCGATTTCGGGCGCGAAACTCATCGGCGCGCCGGAGCCCGAGCCGGAGGCACCCATGGCGCCGAAACGGTCCTGCAGCATCGAGGAGACGCCATTGGTGAAGTTCATCACCGAACGATCCTCAATCGCGGTTGCTGTTGGATCGAACACTGCAACGGTGTTGCCGCTGATCACGAACGGAGCGCCATGGGAATTGATGGTGACGAATGCAACCGAATTGATCGTATAGACATAGTTGCCGCCGATAAATTCAAGGGTCCTAAACGGCGCGGCAAGCGTGATCGATCCGGCGATGAACGAACCAGCTTTGTTGATCAGATCGGCCGTTCCTGTATTCGCAAAGGCCCCCACAGATCCGATGATCCCGCCGGCATTGACAAATACCGCATTGCCGGTGCCCTGCACGTTTGCCTGGTTGGTACCGCTACCGATGAAACCTGAATTCGTGAAGGTGGCGTTGCCGCTTCCGTTCACGAATGCCTGATTGAAGCTACTGGAGCCGATCGTGCCGCGGTTCGTAAACGTGGTAGTGCCGTCGCCTTGCACGTTTGCCTGATTGTTGGTGTTGTTGCCGATGGTCCCGGTGTTGGTGAGGGTGGCGGTGGAAGTCCCAGTACTTCCGTCTACGAACGCTTGATTATTGCTGAGGTTGCCGATCGTCCCGCTGTTAGTGAACGTGGCAGCGCCATTTCCCTGCACGTTGGCCTGATTGGAACTGCTGTTCCCGATCGTACCGCTGTTCGTGAGTGTGGCGGTGCCGGTACTTCCGGCTGCGAACGCCTGATTGGAGCTGCTATTGCCGATCGACCCGCTGTTCGTGAATGTGGCAGCGCCATCTCCCTGAACGTTGGCCTGATTGCTGCTGTTGTTGCCGATGGTTCCGGAATTTGTGAATGTTGCCGATCCAATTCCGTTCACGAACGCCTGGTTAAGGCTGTCGTTCCCGATCGTCCCGGAATTGTTGAATGTGGCCGTGCCGTCTCCGTTGACGAACGCTTGATTTAGGGACGCGTCGCCGATCGTTCCGGTATTGGTAAAGGTGGCGTCGCCGGGACCGTTAACGCGAGCCTGATTGTTCGTGCCACCTGCGATCGTTCCGGTATTCGTACACGAGGCGCTGGTGGCCGAAGAGGTGCATTGCAGCTGCGCCTCAGCCGGCGGCACCGCAAGCAATCCGGCGGCCCCAGCTAATGACGTGCAAAATAGCAGATGCGAAAGCTTCATTCTGGTCCTCGCAAAAATCCGAAGGCAATTGCCAAACGTTAATGTGCCGTTGGCTCCATCGGTAGCGGGAATGCCGGTTTTCAGCGTTCTCAACCTGCTTTTTTTGCAAGTGTGACCCCCGCGCCTCATTAGACTCGGCGGGAACGGTGGGTTTAGAACATCGGTTTGAAATGGCGATTGCACCAAGCGCTTGCTTCATCCCAGGGCGCGCGTGTTCCGCGACTCAGTCATTTCCAAACCCAACCGGCTCCAGCGGCTTCCGTCCGCGAATCATGTCCGACGCCTTGTCGGCGATCATCAGCGTTGACGCGTTGAGGTTGGCCGAGATCATCCGCGGCATGATCGAGGCGTCGATCACGCGTAGCCCCTCCATCCCGTGCACGCGGAGCTGATCGTCGACCACCGCCCACGGCCTGTCCGCAGGACCCATCCTGCACGTGCATCCCGGATGAAACGTCGTCGTGCCGCGCTGCGTCGCCGCCGCCAGAAATTCGTCGTCGGTCTGCACGCCCGGTCCGGGAAAATCCTCGTAGGCGTAGTAAGGCGCGAGCGGCGCGGATGCGAGCAGCCGCCTCGCCAGCTTCATGCCGGCGACGACGACGCGGCGATCGAGTTCTTCGGTCAGATAATTGGTCTGAATGATCGGCGGCGCGAACGGGTCGGACGAACGCGCGTGCACATAGCCGCGGCTTTCAGGCCGCTGCTGCCACGAAGCCACGGTCATGCCGGGTTCGTTTTCGAGTTGGCCTTGCACGCCTTCCATGTAACTCGCCGGCGTGAACGTCAGCTGCAGGTCGGAGCTTTCGGTAGTCTCGCCGGAGTGCCAGAAGCAATACACCATCGTCGGCGACAGCGAGAGCAGGCCGCGCCGCGTCGTGGCCCATTTCAATGCTTCCCACATCAGGCTGATGCCCTGCCGGCGTTCGTTGATGGTCCTGATGTTCTTGACGCGGGCGACCGAGCGCGGCGCGTAGTGATCCTGCAGGCCCTCGCCGACGCCGGCGAGCGCGTGACGCACTTCGATGCCGAGCGAGCCCAGCAATTCCGGCGATCCGATGCCGGACAGCTGCAAAAGCTGCGGCGAATTGTAGGTGCCACCGGAAAGAATGACTTCCTTGGCCGCGCGCACTTCGGTGGCGACGCCTTCCTTACCGCCTTTGACATATCGCACGCCGACCGCGCGCTTGCCTTCCAGCACGATCTGCGTGGCATGCGCATGCGTGCGCACATGCACGTTCGGCCGCTTCATCGCGGGACGCAGGAACGCCGTCGCCGCGCTGACGCGCCGGCCATTCTTGATCGTGCGTTGCGCGTAGGAAACCCCCTCCTGAATCGCGCCGTTGTAATCGGGGTTACGCGGAATCCCCAAACTCATCGCGCCGGCCATGAACGCCTCGCAGAGGGGATCGCGCCATTCCATCGTCGTGACGGTGAGACCACCCTCGCGCCCGCGAAAGGTGTCCTCGCCTTCGCCGATGCGGCTTTCCAGCCGCTTGAAATACGGCAGCACATCCGGATAGCCCCAGCCGCGATTACCCGACTGCGCCCAGGTGTCGAAATCCTGCCGCTGGCCGCGATTATAGATGTGGCCGTTGATCGACGACGAGCCGCCCAGCGTCTTGCCGCGCGGTGCGTAGATGCTGCGGCCTCCGGTGTATGGACCCGGCTCCTGCTGGTAGGCCCAGTTGATGCCCTTCATGTGAAAGGTCTTGATGAAGCCCGCCGGCAAATGGATGTAGGGATGCCAGTCGCGCGGGCCTGCTTCGAGCACGCAAATGCTGGTCGCCGGATCCTCGCTTAAGCGATTGGCGAGCACGCAGCCCGCCGAGCCCGCGCCTACGATTACGTAATCGAATGTTTCCATATCGGGCCCGCTACCGCGCCTTCTCGTTCAACTGATAGGTCAGATGCGCCTTCACTGTCGGCCATTCGCTCGCAATAATGCTGTAGACCACGGTGTCGCGAAGCGTGCCGTTCGACGCGATCTGATGATTGCGCAGGATACCATCCTGCTTGGCGCCGAGCCGTTCGATGCCGCGCCGGCTCTGATGGTTGAAGAAATGGGTGCGGAATTCGACCGCGATGCAGTCGAGCTTTTCGAATGCGTGCGTAAGCAGCAGCAACTTGCACTGCGTATTCACGGCGCTGCGCTGAACGCGCTTGGCGTACCAAGTCGAGCCGATCTCGACGCGCCGGTTCGGCGCATCGACATTCATGTAGGTCGTCATGCCCGCGATCTTGCCTTCGGCATCGAACACGGTCCAAGGCAGCATCGCGCCTGATTTCTGCAGGCCGAGACGGCGGTCGATCTCTTTCGCCATGTCCTCCGCGCGGGGAATGAAGGTGTACCACAGCTTCCACAACTCGCCGTCCTTCACGGCCTCGACCAGCCCGTCGTGGTGATCGTGCGACAGCGGTTCGAGCCGCGCGTGGGGGCCTTGCAGGGTCACGGGTTCAAGCCAGGGCATTACGGCTCTCCTTCGTCATCCTGAGAAGCGCGCCCGCTTGGGTGCGCGTCTCGAAGGATCGGCTACGGACATTTCGTCTCCATCCTTCGAGGCGCGCTAGAGCGCGCATCTCAGGATAACGTTTGCTAACCGACAGCATTACTTGTTCAGAAAATTCAGCGGCAGGCCGGGCCGCGGCCAGTCCATCGCCACCAGTTCGCCCTTGCCCGACAGCGTGATGTACGCCGTCTTCAGCTCAGGCCCGCCGAAGGCAATGTTGGTGGTGACGCGGTCGCCGGTCGGCACCTGTTCGACGACTTTGCCATCGGGCGCGATCACCGAGATGCAGCCCGAGATCAGCGTCGCGACGCAGATGTTGCCCGATGCTTCCAGCGCCAGCGAGTCGAACATCTGGTAGCCGCCGAGGCCCGCGATTGGCTTGCCGCGTTCGCCGCGATAAATCACGTCGCGCGGCCGCACCTCGCCCGGTGCCGACACATCGAACGCCCACAGCCGCGCGGTCGGCGTCTCCGCGACATAGACCGTGTTCTCGTCGGGCGACAAACCGATGCCGTTGGCGGGCAGCATGCCGAAAACCTGTTCGGTGACCTCGGTGCCGCCAGGCTTCATGTAATAGACGGCGCCGACGTCCATATCGCGCGCACGGCGCTTGCCGAGATCGGTGAACCAGAGGCCGCCGTGTTTATCGAACACCAGATCGTTCGGCCCCTTCAGCGGATGCTCGCCGCATCTGTCAGCCAACGTCTCGACCTTGCCGCTGGCGAGCTCGATGCGCTGGATCGAGCCGCCGATATATTCATGCGGCGCCGGAGCACCTGGCATCATGGTGCCGCGCGACGCCGTCCAGCTGAAGCCGCCATTGTTGCAGATGTAGCATTTGCCGTCGGGACCGATGGCCGCGCCGTTGGGTCCTCCCGGAATTTCCGCGACCACTTCCTTGCGACCGTCCGGCCATATCCGCGTCAGACGCTTGCCGCGGATTTCGACCAGCACCACCGATCCATCCGGCATCGCCACCGGCCCTTCGGGAAATTCGAGGCCCGACGCAATCACACGAACACTGGACATGAGCCCTCCCCGTCTTTTTGTTTTTGACGCGCGATGGTCGGCGCGCGCTTGCCGTGCTTGTTGGTCGCGCAGTGTAAGCACACCGACACCAACTGCCAAGCAGCGCGGCTCATCAAACGTTTCGCTGGGCGAAACGACATGCGTCGACGTTACGACATGTCCGCTGGCAGCGGCGTTGCAATCGTGCATACTGCGGCTGCATTTATCCGACGGCTCGAACAAAGCGCGACAGACGCCCGAGCCGCGGCCGAAAACGTCAGGGAGGACGATGATGCAACACCATGTCTTCAACCATGCCAAATCTATCGCGCTTGCGGGCGTTCTGGCTGTTTCAATCGCGGGCTCCGCCAGCGCGCAGAAAAAATACGATCCAGGCGCCACCGACACCGAGATCAAGATCGGCAACATCATGCCATATAGCGGGCCGGCGTCCGCCTACGCCGTCATCGGCAAAACCGAGGATGCCTACTTCAAGAAGATCAATTCGGAAGGCGGCATCAACGGCCGCAAGATCAACTTCATTTCCTACGACGACGGCTACAGCCCGCCCAAGGCGGTGGAGCAGGCGCGCAAGCTGGTCGAGGCCGACGAAGTGCTGCTGTTGTTCAACCCGCTGGGCACGCCGAGCAATTCGGCGATCCAGAGGTACATGAATTCGAAGAAGGTGCCGCAGGTGTTCGTGTCGAGCGGCGCCGCGAAGTGGAACGACCCCAAGAACTTCCCGTGGACGATCGGCTGGCAGCCCAGCTACCAGGTCGAGGCGCGTATCTACGCCGCCTACATCCTGAAGAACTATCCCGGCAAGACCGTCGGCGTGCTCTATCAGAACGACGATTTCGGCAAGGACTATGTGATCGGTCTGCATGAGGGGTTTGGCGATCAGGCCAGCAAACTGATTGTCGTGGAAGCCTCCTACGAAACCAGTTCGCCGACGGTGGATTCGCAGATCGTGCAGATCAAGGGCGCCAATCCTGATATCTTCATCAATATCGCGACGCCGAAATTTGCCGCGCAGGCGATCAAGAAAGTCGCCGAGCTGGCGTGGCATCCAATCCAGTTCGTCACCAACGTTTCCGGTTCGGTCGGCGGCGTGCTGAAGCCGGCAGGCTACGAGGCCAGCCAGGGCATCCTTAGCGCTGCCTACATGAAAGATCCCAAGGATCCGACCTGGAAGGACGATGCGGCCATGAATGAATGGCGCGCGTTCATGACGAAATGGTATCCCGACGGCGATCAGGATGATGCCGCTACCGTGTTCGGCTATGGGGTCGCGAAGGGCATTGTTCAGGTCCTGACGCAGTGCAAGGATGACCTGACCCGCGAAAACGTCATGAAGCAGGCGGCCAATCTCAACTTCGAGATCGGTATCTATCTGCCGGGTACCAAGATCAAGACCAGCCCGACCGATTTCGCTCCGCTTGAGCAGTTGCAGATGATGCGCTTCAAGGGCGAAAGCTGGGAGCTGTTCGGACCGCTGATGTCCGGCGAGAAGAACAGCTGAGCGCGCTTACGTGATCCCTCCCCCTTGCGGGGAGGGTTGGCCGAAACCTGAGGATGCCTCAGTCGTCGTCCCCGCGAAGGCGGGGACCCATACGGCGTGGATCTGCGTTTTGGGATTGTGGTGGATGCTTTTCGTAAAAAAGCACGCCAGGGGTAATGGGTCCCTGCCTTCGCGGGGACGACTCGCCGAGCTACTTCGCGCCATCCTTTGCCGGCGGTGCGCTAGCGTTCGGTACCGGCGCAGGGGACGTTTCCTTCTTCTGGGCCGCCTGCAAATCCTCGACCGTCTTTTGCAAGTTGGCCACCGTGCTTTTCAGCGCTTCAATCTGGCGATTGGCGGCGTCAAGCCTTAGCTGACTGTCATTGCCGAGCTTGGTGATGGTCTTTTGCAGAAAAATCACGTTGCTCTGCAGGCAACTGGTCCGCCGCTCCATGGTCTTGTCGACCGTGCAGATTTCAATCCCGGGCACATCCTGCGCCGCGGCGGTGCCAGCCAACCGTCCGCAAACAATAAAAGCAACGAAAACAGTCAAAATGCTACGGCAGATCATCTGAAACCTCTCAAAGCGGCGCATCGGGTATCACAGGGCGCATTGCAGGCGGCGAAGCTACCATACCGAAACCGCATTCGCGCGCTGAGTTTGGGAAAGGCGCGGCTCGCGCAAAAATCGAAGCCGCAGCAGCCCAAGATTTGCGTTTTTAGGAAAGATCACCGGATGGCAACGCGCGAACGGCGTCTCGCGGATTTCAACGGCAGCGGAGAGCCGCCGCCGGGCAAGGCGGTTGAAGTGCTGTGTGAGGACCACAGCGGCACCTATCAGTTGCCGTTCTCATGCAAATTCGTCGATGGCGAATGGCGCAACAGCAAATCCGGCAGCGCGGTCACGGCAACCGTAGTCGGATGGCGTCTGCCGCGCTTCTAAACGCAGCGCGCGGCATCCTGTGCCAGAATGCGACCGTGTTCGACGAAAAGTTTAAGCTTTGGAACACGCGCGGAACGGAAGGCGTCCGAATCAGCCGTGGCGCGTCGTTCTCCAGTGTTCTCCTCTACATCTAGAAACAGGCGTCAAAGCGCTGAACAACATGCAGCTTGTCCGACGTGATGTGTGCTGCATCGCTGCAAGAAGTGTTAACGGATCGGGCCGCGCCTACGCGTACAGATATCCGACCGGCTCGCCTTCGGTGCGCAGGGGACGAATGCTCTTCTGCGTGATGATCTGAGCGGCAAGGCCGTCAATCTCGTCACGCTGCGTCGGCGTCCAGCTGCGGAGCTGCTCCATGCCCTGAAGGAGGCCAAGCCGGAGGACCTGGGTATTTTCGCCAACCCCCACGAGGCTTGTGGCGTTCTTGCCCGCCGTCACCACATCGCCGGCCGCAAGTTCAACAGTCTTCCCCGCATTGTCCTTGAATTCGGCGGTGCCGCGAATGACGCGATAGATGACGACCTCGCTTATCGCAAAGGAAGCCGCGTCTACCGCGGCCGAACTGCTCTTCGGCAGCAGCGAGTGGCCGCGCGGATCGGTCGCGATGATGTGGCCGGTGACGAGATGGCCGCTTGGCACTTCGATACCGATATTCCGCACGTAAACCGGCACGGGCGATTTGACGAGCCCATCGGCCAGCGGCTTGAACAGCGCATCCAGAGCCAGCGGATCCTGAAGCCAGAAGCCGGCATCGGCCGGCCGATCGTGCATGGAGTGAGTCCAGGCGATACGCGGCGTTTCGGCTTCGTCGATCTGATCCTGACTGACGATGGTCGGGTTCGGAAAAGTCACCGGGTCGTTGATGAAAGCTTCGAGAAATTTTCCGGAGTAGCCCATCGAAATCGCATCCGGCACCACCGTCTGCGGCGTGTTCAGGTTCTCCTCAGTGGACAACCCGGACCAGGTATAAAACAGCTGGCGATGCACGATCGCGCTCTGCAGCATCACCGCGCCGGGGCCGACATTGTAGAAGCGCCCATCGTAATCGAAGGTGAACATGCCTGACGTGACCAGCACGAGCTGGAAACCACCCGGTGGAAGATGAAGATGGAAATCGGTGGGACCGGTATCTTCGCGGTAGATCGGCAAATTGGTCGCGACTTCGTGGAGGAGAAAAGTTTCGTTGTTGGCATGAAAGCCCTCGTTGGCGCGGCTGTAGAGCGCCTGTGGGCGATAGGTAGCGTCGTATCTCGTCTCCTTGTGGCGATCGATGGCTACGAAATCCTGATGATTCAGGCGAAGAGAATTGCCGGCCGGGCGAGTGAGACCAGACGATTTGGAATCGAACGCAGCATGAATGTTCATGGCATCCTCCAGGGCAGACGGCGCGCCTGCAGCAGCTTCTGCAATGCACCATGCGATTTCTGCGCCAGTGATCGGAGCAAAAGCAATTTCGATGTGGTGAAGTTTTACGCAGCGTAAGATATGCCCGATTCTGTGGAAGATTCAGATCACGCCGCAACACAGTCCTGCAGTCAGCTTACTAAGTTCCGCGCAATAAGGCACGCCACCAAGCTCTGGAATTTGAAGGATTCGGCCCACCGATCGGGCATGTGCCGGCGCGCAACGCCTAATATTCCACCTCGAGCTCTTCGTAGTCGGCAGGCTCGGCCTTGGCAGCTTGGATCCATTCCTGCATCTCCGGCATAGCCATGATGGTGCTGGCATAGGCCGCCAGCTTCGAATCCAGTTTAACATCATAGGTCATGAAGCGCGTCACGACGGGCGCATACATCGCATCCGCCATGCAGCGCTCGCCGAACAGGAAGGGTCCGCCCGATTCGGCGAGGCATTCGCGCCAGATCGTGCTGACACGGTCGATATCCGACTGCGCCCGCGACCAGATCTTGAAGCCGGGAAAATGCCCCTTCAGATTGACCGGCAGCGATGCGCGCAGCGTCGTAAACCCGGAATGGATCTCGCCGCAGATCGAGCGGCAATGCGCGCGCTGCACGCGATCCGTCGGCAACAGCCCGGCGTCTGGCATGATCTCGTTGAGATATTCGGCGATCGCCAGCGTATCCCATACCGTCGCACCCTCGTGCCGCAGGCACGGCACCAAGATCGACGATGATAGCAGCAGGATTTCGGCCTTCGCGGAGGCGTCGTCGGGAGAAGTGACGATTTCATCGAACTCGAGCCCGGAGAATTTGGTCAACAACCAGCCGCGCAGCGACCAGGATGAGTAATTCTTGCTGCTGATGGTCAACGTTGCCTTGGCCATGGAATTCCCCCGCCGTCACTGTTCAACACACGCAGCCGGTGCCTTTACGAGGCGTCCGCATCTGCGCATTATTTCGGCTACTCGCCCTTATTGCGAGCAAGTGACGTGCCAAGTCCTGGTGTATTTGACTCCGTACTGGCTTTGAATTTGCATAAGCGGAAACGCCAGGGAAAGCGCTGCATGATGTCCATGATGTATCAAGCCTATCAGAACCACATGGACCTCACCGCGCCATGGCGGACCGGGGCCGCATCAGCCCTGAAATATCTCAATCTCGTTCCGCAGGGCACGTCCGACAAGCTGTTCGGACGGCTTGCCGCCGCGCTGGAGCTGATATCGCGCACGTCGCTGACCTACACGCGCCCGGCTTACGATATCGGCAAGGTGATGGTGGGAAATCAAGAACTGCAAGTCACCGAGGAAGTGGTGTTCGCGACACCGTTCGGTTCATTGCTGCATTTCAAGAAGGAAAACTCCGCCCCGCAGCCGCGCATGCTGCTGGTGGCGCCGATGTCCGGTCACTTCGCGACGCTGCTGCGCGGCACGGTGAAGACGTTGCTGCAGGATCACGACGTCTACATCACCGACTGGCACAACCCCCGTGAGATTCCGCTCGATCAGGGAAAGTTCGGCCTCGACGAATACACCGAGCACCTTATCACCTTCATGAACGAACTAGGCCCACGCTCGCACATGGTGGCGATCTGCCAACCCTCGGTGTCGGCACTCGCCGCCGCGGCGATCATGTCGGAAGACAATCACCCGGCGCGGCCTGCAAGCCTGACGCTGATGGCGGGGCCGATCGACACGCGGATTGCGCCGACGAAGGTCAACGACTTTGCCAAGAGCAAGCCACTCAAATGGTTTCAGGAAAACCTGATCAACTACGTACCGTTCCAGTGCAAGGGTGCCTACCGGCAGGTCTATCCCGGCTTCGTGCAACTCACCGCGTTCGTCTCGATGAATCTGGAGCGTCACATCAAGTCCCACGTCGATCTCGCGGATCATCTGGCGAAAGGCGAGATCGACAAGGCCGAAATCATCAAGACGTTCTACGACGAATATTTCGCGGTGATGGATTTGCCGGCGGAATTCTACATCGAAACCATCCGCGATGTGTTTCAGGAGCACGCACTGCCGCTGGGCAAGCTCACCTATCGGGGCCGGCCGGTGAACCCCGGCTCCATCAAGCGCATGGGCCTGATGACGGTGGAAGGCGAGAAGGACGACATCTGCTCGATCGGCCAGACACTGGCGGCGCAGGATCTGTGCACCGGCGTGCGCGCCTATCGCAAGGTGCATCACATGCAGGCCGGCGTCGGCCATTACGGCGTATTCAGCGGACGGCGCTGGAACAACGAAATCTATCCGCTGCTGCGGGATTTCGTGCACGTCAATTCGTAACAGGCTGAACTACTTCGCCCGGATCGCCGTGTCCTTTAGGCCGTTATCGTCGTAGGCCTTGCGAAGCATACCGTTCGACACCGCCTCATCCATGAACTTGATGACAAACGCCAGCGCCAGCGGATGATTCGGCGGCACCGCGACGGCGGTCGTGGTCTGCTTGAAGGTCTCGTCCAGCACCTTCGTTCCCGGCAGCTTTTTCGCCATCGCGTTGAGCTGGTCGCGCGACAGCGCAAAGGCGTCGATCTCGCCGCTCTTGAGCAATCCAAAAATCTCGTCGTAGGTCTGGTAGCCGCTGACCTTCGCATTTTTCAGATGCGCGACCGCGCCGCGCATGGTGGTGGTGTTGTTGACCGCTGCGACCTTGACGCCGGGCTGATCCAGCGTCTGAAAATTGGTGGCGGACGAACCCGCCTTAACGATGTAGGTGGCGTCCGCGACCTCGTAGATCGGTCCGAACGACATCCGTGCTTCGCGTTCGGGGTCTTTAGGCAAAAACGTTATATCCCACGTGCCCTTAGAGACGGCGTCCACGATCTGCCCAGAATTCTGGTGCACGACATATTCGACGGGCACGCCGAGTTTTTCCGCCATCGCCTTGCCGAGATCGACCGGCACGCCGGCGTAGCCGCCAGCCTCTTTCTTTGTCGACCAGAACGCCCCGCCGGCCGGACTGATCGCGATCGCCACCCGCAGCTTGCCGGTCGGCGCGATCTCGTCCTTCAAGGCGTCCGCGTTCGCAGGAGCAGCCGTCATCATCGAGACACCCAGAACAAGGCCGCAAACGCGTGGCAGATTGCGCTCGAACATCGGATTTCCTCCATGCAGGTCTTTGCCCGTTCACTTATTAGTTGGCCTGTGCCGCTTGCGTCTTGATCTCCGGCGGCAGAATCAGCGCGGCCAAAATCACCAAGACGCACAGTGCCGCGAAGGCGTGCAGCACCGTGATGAAGCCGCCCTGCTCGTACAGCCACGCGACCAGGCCGACCGACGCGCCGGCCGCCGTGAAGCCGACAAAGTATCGCACGGCGAACGCGCGCGAGCGCCATTCTTCGCTGGTGTACTTGCCGACCATCGCGTCGTTGACGGTGATCTGGCCGAACAGCCCCATGATGATGCCAATCGCCACGAAGATCAGCGAGAAATTCGACATCGTCGCTGCGAAATAAAGAGCCGGCGCCAGCAAGAACGACATCGGCAGGCATACCGCCTTTAGCGAATAGCGGTCGATCAGCTTGCCCACGGTATATTGCGTCATCGCACCGAACACATAGACGCTTGCCGCGATCACGCCGATCAGCGCCGGGCTTTTCGTCAGATCCGACAACCGCTCGGCGAACAATTTCGGCAGCGCCACGGTGATGGCGTTGAAGGTCGTTGAGATCGCGATCACCACGATCAGCAGCGACAGGATCACCCGCCACATGTCCGCCTTCGCCACACGCGCCTGTGCCGCGGCCTGCTTGAAACCGGAGCGGTCTTCATGAACCACCGCGCGCGCGAATACCGCGCCGAAGATCAGCGTTGCAACGCCGGGCATGACGAAGGCCCAGCGCCAGCCGAGGTACTGGCCGACGATGCCAGTCACCAAGGCGGAGGAAGCCACGCCGAGATTGCCCCACAGCCCGTTGATGCCCATCTCGCGGCCGAGCTTATCGGCATAGGACACGATCATCGCGGTGCCGACGGGATGATAGATCGACGCGAACACGCCGATCGACAACAGCGCGGCGCCGAGCTGCAACGGCGTCTGCACGAAGCCCACCGCGATCATCGAGAGGCCGATGCCGAAGAAATAGATCACCATCATGTGGCGGCGGCTCCAGCGGTCGCCGAGCCATCCCGTCACCAGCGATCCAGCGCCGAAAGCGATAAAGCCCGGCGTCGCGTACGGCAGCAGTTCCGAATAGGTCATGTTCATCGTAGGCCCCATCACGATGACGGCGGCGGCGAAAATCAACATCGCGTAATGGTCGATGAAGTGCGCGGCGTTAACGAAGCCGATCACCCGGACGGGGCTGTTCATTGGCCGGTTCCTGCACCCGAAATGCTTTTGCGTTTCTTGTCTGCAAGCATTAGCCAACAGCGGCCGCGTTGTATACGCTTTGCGCCACATGCCTCCAATGTCGGGAATAACCATCGCGCCGTTTTTTCATCGCAAATTCACACCACCCGCCTTCATTGCGCTATATATGCCGGACGCACGCTGACCGGCCGGTATCCATCAATCCATGAGCAACGACTTTTTCTCCGATCTGCTGACATCGATTTCCGAACGCGGACGCCATCTGCTCGGCCGCACCGCTTCGTCGGACGCCAGACAGAATGCGTCCGATCTGATCGAATTGTGCGGCGCGCTGCTGTCGGGCCGGGGCGAAGCGTCCGGCACCGCGATCGCGCGCGAGGTTCTCGACCGCTATCATCAGCTCGATGAAGCCGGGCGGCTTTCGTTCTTCGAAACGCTGGCACACACCTATGGCCCGGATCAGGACAAACTCGTAAAGGCGATCGAAGCCTGGCAAATCTCGCCTTCCGAGGACATTGCCAGCGATCTTCACTTCGCGTCCGAACCGAAACGTCAGGATTTATTCCGCCGCCTGAACCGCGCACCCGGCGGCACCCGCGAACTGGTGGCGATGCGCGAGGACCTGCTCGACCTCAAGGACGGCCACAAGGATCTTGCTGCGCTCGATCGCGATATCGTTCATCTGCTTTCGTCATGGTTCAACCGCGGATTTCTGGTGCTGCGCCGGATCGACTGGTCGACGCCCGCGATCATCCTGGAAAAAGTCATCCGCTACGAAGCCGTGCATGAGATTCACGACTGGGACGATCTGCGCCGCCGCATCGACCCGGCTGATAGGCGCTGCTACGCGTTCTTTCATCCCGCACTGGTCGACGAGCCCTTGATCTTCGTCGAGGTGGCGCTGACGGAATCCATACCGGGCGCAATCGGCCCGCTGCTCGCCGAGGATCGGCCGCCGGTCAAGATCGAGCGCGCCCGCACCGCGGTGTTCTATTCGATCTCGAACTGCCAACGCGGCCTCGGCGGAATTTCGTTCGGCAATTTCTTGATCAAGCAGGTGGTCGAAGAACTGCGCCGCGAATTGCCGAAGCTGGAAAATTTCGTGACGCTTTCGCCGGCGCCAGGATTCCTGCAATGGGTGAAAGATGCGCCGGACTTGTCCATCGCCGACGAAGACCGGTTGCTGCTGGCGCATCTCGACAATCCGGACTGGATCGATGACCCGCAACTGGTGACACAGCTTCGTTCCATCCTTGAGCCGCTGGCGGTGTATTATTTTCTGAAAGCCCGCAACGCGCGCGGCGCTGCGGTGGATTCGGTAGCCCGATTTCATCTCGGCAACGGCGCGCGCCTGGAAAGAATCGACTGGCTCGGCGATACCTCACCGAAGGCATTGCGCGAGTCCGCGGGGCTGATGGTGAATTACCTCTATCGGCTCGACGACATCGAGAAGAATCACGAAGCCTACGCCAACCAGGGCGAGATCGCAGCCTCTGGCGCGGTGAAGAAACTGCTGAAGGCCGAAGGCCGCCGGCTGCTGGATATGCGGCTGGGATAGGCTAACTCTAACTGCCTACCGCGCGGCCGCGTCGGCCTGCTTCAGGCCAACGATCACGGGCAACGAGCCGGTCGGGAACGGATCGGCCTTCTGGGTGCCGGCCGGCAACGGCGCTCTTGCCGTGGTGTCGGGAAAGCGCGATTTCATCTCGCGCAAGAATCCGTCCAGCGTGTCGACGGCAGCCGCCATTTTCGCGATCCGGGCGAAGTCGGTGCTGGTACCGGATGTGGGCGTGCTCGCCACATCGAAGGTAGCACGGTCGGCTTCCGTGCTCATCAGCGGCGCGTATTTTTCGCGAATGCGCGCAAGTCCGATGGCATCTTCGGCCAGCGCGTAACCGACCACGGCGCGGACGACGTCACCCTTCTCCACCGGGTTGAGCGGTTTGAAATCGCGCCAGCGTTCGCCGTAATAGAGCTCGATCTGTTCCGATGCCTCGCGCCAGCGCCGCGCAGCCCAGTAGATATCGGAGCGCAGCCGGATCGCTTCGCGGCCGTTGATATTCGTAATGATATCGAGCGCGAGGTCGCGGCGGCCGATGTCGCTTTGCGCCCGGGCTTCGAGCAGCAGGCGTTGCTGGCGCAATTCGCCGGCGAGATCGGCAAGGCGCGTGGTGCGCAGCGCGGCGATGGCGCGATCCGGCTTGCGGTTCATCAGATAGACCATCGCCAGCTTCGATGCGACCTGCGCGCGCGCCGCGCCCTCCAGCCGGTGGTCGACCTGGTATTGCAAAAGCTCGGCGGCCTGATCGAGCAGATCGACCGCAACCAGCCGATCCACAAGCCGGCGGATCATTTCGTCGCCGCGCCGCCCGATCGGGGTGAGCTCGCTATAGTCGTAAAACATCGCCAGCGCATCGATCGGCGGCAGGTCGTCGCCCTTCGGGCTAAGGAATAGCTGCGCAAACAAAGCCGCAGCGTCGTCCTGGCCCTGGCGCGACAGCGCGGAGTTCCGGCTGCAGCATCGTCGCGGTCCGCGCAGCTCCCAGCGACTCGCTAAAACGGCCTGCGTCGGCATAGATCCCCGCCAGCATCTCAAGTGCCTTTACCTCGAGCCCGTCGCCGCGCCATGTCATCGACATCGTCTCGAGGTCGCGCAACGCGTCGTCCTGGGTGATTTCGTTGCGGCGCTGACGCAGTGCTGTCGCCAGCAGCTTTGCTTCCGCGGCGGACGGTCGGTCGGGAGATGCCACTGCCGATTGATATTGGACCAGCGCGTCCTGATCGCGGCCCAACGCTTCCGCCAACCGGCCGCGCATCACGGCAATGGCCGGCTTTTGATCGGCCAGAATGCCGATGACATCGAGATCGTCGCTGCGGGTCCCGGCGCCGGAATAGTCCTTGACCTCCAGCGACGCGCGCATCGCGTCTGCCAAGATAATGCGCTGTAATTCAACCGGCTGCGAAGCGATCGCGAATTCGACGTTCTTGAATTTCTCGCGGGCGTCCGCCCATTTGCCCTGACGCGCCAGCGCCAGTGCCTGCCAGAGCTGCGAATCGTAATTCGTGCCGATGGCGGCACTCGTGAGGTCCTTGAGACCCTGTGCGGGACGGCCGCTCAGCATGCTCGCCACCGCATGCACGATCAGCGCGACAGGATCTTCCTGGCCGGGTTTGACATCGGTCAACACGAGATCGAGCACACCCTTGGCTTCCGGATACATCCCGCGCGACATGTAGAAACGGGCGAGATTGATCCGCGCCGGCGTTTGCTGATCGCCGCTTGCCGACCCCGCGGCAATGATAAGGCTATCCAGCCGCTTGATAAAATCATGCTGTTGATTCAGCCGCCATTCGTCGGCATCGAAAATCTGACGAACCGCCGACGTTGCGCGATCCGGCGCGACGCTCACCGAAGAAAGCGTCAGACCGCCGGGCCGGCTCAGCGTGATCTTGTCGGGTGCGATTTCCACGGCGACGTCGTCGGAATTCGATTGGATCACCACGCCATGCACCAATTCGAGCAGCGAGAATTCCACAAAATCCTGCCGCTTGACGAAACCCCGCGCGGGTAACGGCGCGGTGACTACCATCAGCATGTCGCCGGCGTCGGGATCGACGAGGCGATGCATGAGTCCTGGCCCGGCAATCGGCACCGTGACGTTCGCAAGTTTCGGGTCGGCAATATTCCGGATCGCCGTCAGCGGCTGGGAGGCGGTCTTCATACTGTCGGCAAACGTCACGACCCAATTTTGGCTGCCCGCCTGCCCGCTACGGGTGAGCGATGCAAGTTGCGGACGGTTGAGGCGAAATCGCAGAGCCTGGCCCTTGTCCAGCGGTATGGCGGTGACCTCGGCGAGAGCCGCGCCTGCTTCCTTGCGGATCGCATCGAGATCGACGGCTTTTTTTGAATCGAAAAATAGCCACACGACATCGGCGCGGCGAAACAACGCAGCCGGCGTTGCGGCGGTGAATGAAAACGTCAGACTTAAGCCTTCGCTGCTTCGCTTGGCGGCGACGACGCCGGGATTTTCGTCGGCCTTGTCCGCGCGTGCGGGTTCGGCCGCCGATGGCACGGCGACCGCGGATGGCGCCGCGATGGCAGGCGGCTCCGCGGCCGTGGCCGATTTTTCCTTTGCGGGCGACGGCGGCGGTGCCGCTACTGTAACCGCGGGCGGCGCTGCCGGCGTTGGCATCGGCGATGCTGTCACCGGCTCCGGCTTCTCGCCGGCCTTGGCCTTAATGTCGGCCTCAGATTTGGGATCGAGGCTAGCTTGCCGTGCGATCGTCTCCGACGTCGGTGGCACGATTTCGTCGGATTTCTGCGCGGCTTGCGTTTCAGTGGCGAGCTTCGCGAGTTTGGTCTCAGGTTTGGCCTGCGCGATTGCCGCGGGCACCTGCGGTAATCGCTCCGATTGATCGAAAGCTACATCGATGATGTAGCTTTTTTCTTCCCGGAAAGAATGGACATTGACGTCGCCAATAAAATTCATCGCCACGATGGCGGCATCGCCTTCGATCTTCTGCGTGATCCCTGCGATATTGGGCGGCGCCGCGAGCTTGGCGTCGGCGAGATCGAACGTCAGCGGCGCGTTAAAGGACAGCGCGAGCCGCTGATCGTCGAGGGCGGAAGAAACGCCGCTGCCATCCGGCAGTTCGAATACGAAGCGGACGAAGGTCGGCTGCACCGAAGCGCGAACGCGAACGGGAGGACGCTTTTTGGTCTCCACCACAAGGCGCTGCTGGCGAAGCGCACGCTCCGCAAGGCGGGCGCGGTCGGCCAGTTCGCGGACCACCTCCTGCGGTAAACCGGGGGGCATGCCGTTCCATGTGTCCGGCAGCAGATCGACAAACAGCCGTTCGCCCGCGCTCATGGCGTTGACGGTAACCTTGCGGTTCAACGACAGCCGCAGCGCGGTGCCGTCCGGATCCAGCCGCGCCGTGCCGACATAATCGGGCGCCGTCACCGACAGCTTGTCGATGGCAATATCCACCGGCCGCTTGAACCGAATGACAACGATTGCGCCGGCGACGCTAACCTCGGACCCGATGTCTTCGTCGAGCTTGACAATGAGACGGGCGTAGCCGGCGGACGCGGCGAGCGTCGCCTCGCCCTTGATGGGTTCGGCGCGGCAGACCTCTGGCGCGAGCAAGACCAACAGCAGCGCGCCGAACGCAGTGCAAGCTACGATCGCCCGCGCGCAAGCGCGAGTCCGCAACCTAGAACCAGCGGCAGCTATTCGCGGCATACCGGAAGTTTTCTTTCAACTCGGCAGTGTGATCGGCGGCTGGGTGCGCCCCGATTTGAATCCTAGAATTGGCGGCTTAAGGACTTGTTAACGCTGACGCATTGGCCCGAAAAGGTTACGGTCCCGCTGGCGCCCGCAAGGCTGTGGAATCCCGATGATTTTTTCGGCTACGACACCCCTGCCCCGGTGGGGCGACGGTTCGCGCCGGCGGCTTTCCGGCGCATGATTCCGCGGGCCGCTGAGAGCGCGGCGCGGCTTTGAGGTTTCCCGTGACGAAGATTTGGCCGGCGCTGAGCCGGATCGAGCGGCTGTATGTAGTCGGCCTCGCAGGCCTTGCGCTGGCCGAACTGTGTCTCATCGGCGCCCATCCGATCCTGGACAAGAGCGAGGCGCGTTACGCGCTGGTGGCACTGCGGATGGTGTTGTCGGGCGACTGGATCACGCCGACCATCGACGGCGTCACGCCGTTCTGGGGCAAGCCGCCGCTGGCGTTCTGGTTCTCCGCGCTATCGATACGCCTGCTCGGCGCCAGCGAATTTGCCGCGCGCTTGCCGATTTTTCTGACCGTGGCTGCGACGGTGGCGTTGACGGTCGATCTCGGACGACAAGGCCGCGATCGCGCGCTCGGCCTGCTCGCCGGATGCATTCTGGCAAGCATGGCTTTCGTGTTCTCGATGGCCGGATTCGTCCTGACCGACCAGATGCTGATGTTTGGCGTCACGCTGACGATGGTATCGTTCTGGCGCGCGATGACGAAGCCGGATCGCCTCGCGGGGTATTTGTTCTTCGTCGGGCTGGCGGTTACGATTCTCACCAAAGGCCTGGTCGGGCTGGCGCTCGCCGGACCGGCGCTGCTGATCTGGGTGATCTGGAATCGACGCTTCATCGCCGCGTTTCAGATCCTGCCGGTCTTCACCGGCGGCGCGCTGATGATAGCACTGGCCGTGCCGTGGTACGTGCTCGCCGAGCGGCGAACGCCGGGCTTCCTGTATTATTTCATCGTCGGCGAACACCTGATGAAATTTCTGCAGCCGGGATGGACGGGCGACCGCTACGGCGCGGGGCGCGGGGGATCCGACGGCTGGGTGTGGCCTACGTCATGGTCGGAACGCTGCCGTGGTCGTTATGCGTTGCCGAAGCGCTGGCGCGTCCGTCGCTGCGTGCGACGATTCCGCTACGAAAGGCATTGAGCGATCCGTGGATCAGGTATCTTCTGCTGTGGGCGATAATCCCGCTGATCTTCTTTACATTCGCCGGCAATGTCGGATTGCCCTACGTGCTGCCGATGTTGCCGCCGATCGCGCTTTTGATCGCGCAGATGTTTCGCGATATCGGCAGGGACCGGTGGCCGCGGTATCTGTCCAGCGGAATGATCGCGATTCCCCTTCTTCTGGCTGCGGTCGTCGCTGCGGGGCAACTCTTCCCTTACTCAATCAACGTGCCCACCCAAAAATATGTGCTGCAGCTTTGGCGCGAGCTCGGCGGGCAACCTGATCGGCCGATCGTATATCTCGACGACAAGCCTTATTCGGCGGACTTCTACACGCTAGCAAAGGCCCGGCAGGCCGAAAACATGGACAAGGCGCTCGAAGCGAACAATCAAGATTTCTTCGTGATTTTATCCGAGTGTCTGATTGCGATTCCGGAACAGCTCCGCTCCCGTTATGAAATCGTCGGAGAGCGAAACAAGATGTCGCTACTGTGGAATCGCGATCAGGCGCTGCGATCCGACCGCGTACAAACCCGACATGTCCAGGCCGTGGCCGGTCGCATCATCGCCTGAGCATGCGCTTGATGTGCGGCACCGGTGCATGAGCTGGTCACGCCATCGCCGCGACAATAGGACGGATTAGAAGTCGTAACGGCCAAGCGAAACCCTGGCTAGCGGCCCTGCGGCAGCATCTTGCCTTCGATTTTCGGCAGCTCCGCCGTTGATGCCGACTTGTCGCCGCCGGCATGGCGCGCCATTTCCACCGTGAGCTTTTCGGCAGCCTCCGCCGACATCAGGCCGAGAATATCCGACATCTTGCGCGGCGCAATGTGCGAAGCGATCTCGAACAGCACGGGCATCTCCAACCGATCGAACACCTTGGCCGCATCCTTTGGCTTCATGCCCTCGTACATGATCACGAGCGCCTTGAAGCGATTGGCTTCGGCCTCGTTCTTCTGCTCGGTGGTGCCGCCGGCGCGAGTTTCCGTGCTCTTCAGCTCTTCGGCGCGGCTTTCGATACGCTTCTCAGCCGCCTTGAGGAGATTTTCGCGGATATCGATTTCGCGCGCGCGCGTTTCCAGCTCCTGCCGCCGCGCCTGTAACCGTTCAAGGATCGCGCGCTCGGAAGGGGATACCGGCTGACCCTGTTCCGGAAACCCCGTGCTTGCCATGGGCTTCGGCATTTCCGGCGCCGCGGGAGGCTTAGCCGTCTCGTCCTTTGGCTTGGATTCTACCGAACCGGTGGTATCGACGATGTCCTGAATCTTTTTTCCGGTTGGAAAATTGAAAGTCTCCTGCGCCCACGACGGCTTGTTCGCCTGCGGCTGATAGTCGAACACGTATCCGCCATCGATGACCAGGCCGGCGAGCTTCAGCACGGCGAGGCCGAAGATCGCGGCTAGCACCACCGGGATGACGCGAATGTCGCGGAAAGCCTTCATGCAGCGATAACGTCCGGCCTTTTACGATCGGAAAACGCCTGCGCCGCCGCGACGATGGCCTTGGCCGCCGACATCTTCGGCTCAGCTTCGGGTTCGACTTCGGCGGCGCCGCCTGGACGCGCCGCGACGGCGATCCGTTGCAGCCGCCGGAACAGGCTGTTGCCGTCGATGACGTGCTTGTTGAGCTGCTTGGACATTTCGGCGGCCGCCTCGAGTTGCTGGCCGAGGTCGTCGTTGACGTCGCGCACGGTGTGCTTGAGCACGCCGATGGCGCGCTCGGCTATTTCCGTCGCGGTGATCAATTCGCCGATCGTCGCCTTCAAAGACTGTTCGTCCGCCTTCAGCCGCTTCAGCCTTCTGTTCAGCAACATGCAATAGGCCAGCGTCAGCAAGAGCAGCCCCGCCACCACGCTCTCGATCACGATTCCAAATGAATGATTCACTGTGCCTCCATCAATTTCGTCTGCTCGTCGACCTTCTCGAACATCGCGAAGGTCATATTCGGTTTACGCAATTGCTTGGTGACGCGGATGGCGACGCGGTCGCCGACCCGGCCCATTCGCCCTTCCGTCAGCGTGACGTTGCCACAGCGCACGGACACCAGCGCGTCGGCGCGCATCTCCAGCGGCAGCGTGTCGCCGACCTTCAGCGCCATCAGTTGCTTGAGCGGAATGTCGGCTTCGTAAAGCACCGCGTCGACCGAGATGCGCGCCTGCGCGATTTCTGTGGCGAAGTGGCCCTCCCAGATCTGGTCGCGGCCGAACTTCTCACCCATGAACATCTGCAACAGCACGTTGCGGATCGGTTCGATGGTCGCATAGGGCAGCAGCAATTCGATGGTGCCGCCGCGCTCTTCCATGTCGATGCGCAGCCGCACCAGGATGGCGGCGTTGGCAGGCCGGCTGATCGCGGCGAAGCGCGGATTGGTTTCGAGCCGGTCGATGTTGAAGGTCACCGGCGACAGCGGACGGAACGCGTGCTCCGCATCCGCAAGCACAACTTCAATCAGCCGCTTCACCAGATTGGTTTCGATGGTGGTGTAGGGACGGCCCTCGACGCGCAGCGAGAGCTGACCGCGGCGGCCGCCCAGCAGCACATCGATCATCGAATAGATCAGGCTGGAATCCACCGTCGCCAGACCGAAATTTTCCCATTCCTCCGCCTTGAATACGGAGATCACCGCCGGCAGCGGAATTGAATTCATGTAGTCGCCGAAACGCACCGAGGTGATGCGGTCGAGCGAGACCTCGACGTTGTCGGATGTGAAATTGCGCAGCGACGTCGTCATCAGCCGCACCAGGCGATCGAAAACGATTTCGAGCATCGGCAGCCGCTCGTAGGAGACCATCGCCGAGTCGATGATCGCGCGAATGCCGGAATTGTCGTTGAGGTTGATATCGCCGACGGAAAACCCAAGCAGGTTGTCGATCTCTTCCTGCGACAGCACGCGCTCGGTGCCGACCTTGCCATGACTAGCAGAACGGCCGGCGTCCTCGACCATGGCGGCCCACTGCTCCGCCATGGCGTCGGAAGAATCCTGGGGCGCTTCCGACAGGCCGGAGAGCGCGAGGTCGCCGGCGTTCAGCGACGCATCCCAGCGCTCTGCCGCGGCATCCTGATCGGACTTTTTGTTGTCGGCCATCGTTCAGACCCGATCCATCACTGAATGACGAGCTCTTTGAACAGCACGGCGTTTATCTGGCCGGGCGCGATCACGGCATTGACACGCCGCGTCAGCTCTTCCTTGAGACGAAACATTCCGGCGGACCCATTGAGGTCGCTCGGGCGCAATTCGCGCAGGTAGGTTTGGAAAATGTCGGTGACGCGCGGCATCGTCGGCTTGATGGTCTCGGCCTGCTTCTCTTCCTTGACCTCGAGCACGACCTTTACCTTGAGGTATTGCACGCGCTCGCCGGGAGAGCCGACGAGATTGACCATCATGTCCGGCACATCCATGAAAACCGGCGGCTTCGCCGGCGCCTCGGCGTGGATTTCCTCGCCGTGATGGCGGAAGAAAAAGAACCACACGCCGCCGCCTCCGGTCAGCAGCAGCACGGCCGCTGCGGCGATCATCAGCTTGAACTTGCTTTTGGGAGCAGCAACCGGTTTTTCCGGAGCGGCATCTTCGTCGTCAATTTCTGCCATCGCCCTGCCCGTCCGATTGGGATGAGCTCGATGCTGCCAAGCAGGCTAAAGACGCGATACAAATGCCGCCAGCGCACAAGCGCTCTCTTGAACGGAACACTAGGTGCGCAATGGTTAATGGAACCTTTCTTTTGGCCTTCAGCTAGGAAGAAATTGCCGGGCAATTATACCTAACAACACCTTTCTGCCGATCGCAGCGGTCGACGGTATTTCATCCAACCTTCTGTACATGCTCATATTTCGTAACTGGCACGGCTTTCGCTGTGTACCTGGTGAGCCGCTGCTTGGGAGAGCTTAAGCGGCTTGCACGATCCGCAACCAGCCTGGGAGGGCCGTGCGGGGATCATTGAGGGGAGAACACCCGATGGAGAATATGCTTCTCGTCGGACTTTCGCGGCAGATGACGCTTGAACGGCAGATGGATGTCGTCGCCAACAACGTCGCGAACGTCAACACCACAGGCTACAAGGCCGACAAGTCGTTGTTTCAGGAATTCCTGATGCCCGGCGCGCACGAAGACAATTTCTCCGGGCGCGACAACCGCATCAGCTTCGTGCAGGACCGCGCCACCTTCCACGATTTCTCGCAGGGGCCGAGCGAGCAGACCAAGAATCCGCTCGACGTCGTCGTCGACGGCAAGGGTTTTCTGGTGGTGCAGACGCCGCGCGGCGAGCGCTACACCCGCGATGGCGCGTTGCAGATCAACTCACAGGGTCAGCTCGTCACCGCTTCGGGAAATCCGGTGCTGGGCAATGCCGGCCCGATCGTGTTTCAGCCGGGCGATAAGGACATCTCCATCTCCGCCGACGGCGGCGTCAGCGTGCTCGAAGGCATCAGCAGGGCCAACTCCATTCGCGGCAAATTGCGACTGGTCTCCTTCGACAAGGTCCAAAAACTTTCGAAGGAAGGCAACAACCTTTATTCGGCTAAAGACGGCGCGGTAGCGCAGCCGGACATCACCTCGAAGGTGCGCCAGGGTTTTGTCGAAAAATCCAACGTCAATGCAGTTGCCGAAATGAGCCGCATGATCGAGGTGACGCGCGCCTATACGCAAATCTCCGCGCTGCTGCAGCAGCAGGGCGACCTTCGAAAATCCTCACTCGAAAAACTCGCCGACGTTCCGGCTTAACCTTTGAAAGAAGCATGATCATTTCCGAAAACCGGAAGTCCACTTTTCGGGATCATGCTTAGGGAAATTTATCCATGCGCGCTCTCTATACCGCGGCGACGGGAATGGCGGCCCAGGAACTCAACGTTCAGGTGATCTCCAACAACATCGCGAACCTGCGCACCACCGGCTACAAGAAGCAGCGGGCGGCGTTTCAGGATCTGATATACGACCATGTCCGCCGCGTCGGCGCACAGGCGTCGGATCAGGGCACCATCCTCCCGGTCGGCATCGATGTCGGCGGCGGCGTCAAGACCGTCGGCACGCCGCGGCTGATGAGTCAGGGCACGCTGTCGCCAACCGGCAACGATCTCGATCTCGCGATCCGCGGCGAAGGCTTCTTCAAGATTCAGATGCCGGATGGCACTTATGCCTACACCCGGGACGGTTCGCTGCAGATGGATGCGCAGGGCCGCGTCGTCACGGCGCAAGGCAATCCGGTTCAGCCCACCATCACCATTCCGCAGAACTCGTCGGGACTGACCGTCAACGCGCAAGGTCAGGTCACGGTGATGCTGCCGGGATCGACGACGCCCACGACTGTGGGGCAGATCGGCCTGACGCGCTTCGTCAACAAGGCCGGCTTGCAGCCGGTCGGCGACAACCTTTTCACCGACACGCCGGCTTCCGGCACGCCGCAGGACGGCCTCGCTAACGCTGACGGCCTCGGCGACATCCAGCAGGGCAACCTCGAGCAGGCCAACGTCGAAGTAGTCTCGGAGATTTCGGATCTGATCGCCGCGCAGCGCGCCTACGAGATGAACGCGAAGGTGATCAGCGCGGCCGACCAGATGCTGCAATCCACCTCCAACCTGTTCCGCTGAGGAAGATGATCATGATCATCCGCTCGCTTCTTCTGGCATCCGCCCTGCTCGCAACCGGCAGTATCTGCGCAAGCGCACAAACCGCCGATGGCATCGCGGCGCCGGCGTTGCGCTCCACCGTCGTCGTCACCGGCGACGTCGTCCTGGTCGGCGATATCATCGACAACGCCGGCGCCGCATCACAGATCGCGATCTATCGCGCGCCCGATCCCGGCACTACCGGTTCGCTGCCGGCGGCGCAGGTGCTCAGCGTACTGCGCGCGCATCAGGTAATCGGCGTCGATACGAAAAACATCAGGGAAATATCGGTGACGCGGCTGGCGCGCACGATCGACGCCAAGGACATTGAAACCCAGGTGAGCCTCGCGCTCGAGCATCGCAATGGCCTCGGTGATGCCGCCAATCTCTCGCTCACCTTCGACCGCGACGTGCAGACGTTGCAGCTCGATGCCTCCAATGACGGCGTCATGCAACCGGTGGCGGCGCGCTTCGACGCGCGCAGCGGACGCTTCGATGTCAGTTTCGAAATAGCCGGCGGCAACACCGCGCCGACGCGCCTGCGCTTCACCGGCAGTGCGGTGGAAACCGTCGAAGCCGCCGTGCTGATGCGCGGCGTCGAGCGCAGCGAGGTCCTGAAATCCTCCGACGTGGTGATCGAGCGCCGTCCGAAGGCTGAGATGGGCGGCGACGTCGCCAGCCGCGATCGCGCCGTAGGGATGCAGGCCCGCAAATCGATGCGGGCGGGACAGGCGCTGCGCAATGCCGATCTGGCAAGACCCGATCTAGTGCAGCGCGACCAGAGCGTCACGCTGATCTATGAAATCGGCCGGACTGTATCTGACCATTCGCGGCAAGGCGATCGAGGGTGGCACCGAAGGTGACGTGGTGAGCGTGCTGAACCTGGTATCCAAGCGCACCGTATCCGGCGTCGTGGTCGGACGTGGCCAGGTTGCGGTCGCCGTCGCCGCGCCTCGGTTGCCCGCCGAGCCAAGCGTTCCGACCGCCGCGGCTGCACCCGCCGCGCCTGTTTCCGTCGCCGTCAACGACACGCCCCCATCTGAAAAAGCCGAGTAATGTTCATGATCAAGTCCCGCGTCACCCGCATCGTTCTGACCGGCGCATTGCTGGCTTCCGCCGCCATGGCCGGCGGATGTTCGTCGCTCGACCGCCTCTCGAGTATCGGCGAAAAGCCGAAATTGACCGCGGTCGATAACCCGACCACGCAACCGGGCTACAAGCCGGTGCAGATGCCGATGCCGAAGCCCGAAACCGTTTCCTACAACGCCAATTCGCTGTGGCGGAACGGCTCGCGCGCCTTCTTCAAGGACCAGCGCGCGCATCAGATCGGCGACATTCTCACCGTGACGGTCAACTTCACCGACAAGGCCAACATCGCCAACGAAACCCAGCGCAGCCGCGTCAACAAGGAGGATTCCAGGAATCACCGATTTTGCCGGCAGCAAGCTTTTGGGCGCAACCGCGTCGAAGGTGCTGCCGGGCCGGCTGCTAAGCACGGACTTCGACTTCGTCGAGCGACGGCAAGGGCTCGGTGCAGCGTCAGGAAGCGTTGCAGACTAGCGTCGCCGCCGTGGTGACGCAGCTACTACCGAACGGCAACCTGGTGGTGGAAGGCAAGCAGGAAATCCGCGTCAATTTCGAAATCCGCGAATTGATTGTCGCGGGAATCGTACGGCCGGAGGACATACAGAGCGACAACACCATCGACTCCAGCAAGATCGCGCAGGCCCGCATCGCCTATGGCGGCCGCGGTCAGATTACCGACGTGCAGCAGCCGCGCTATGGCCAGCAGGTGCTGGACGTGCTGCTGCCGTTCTAGCCGTCATCCTGAGGCGCCCGGCGCAGCCGGGCCTCGAAGGATGAACCACATGACTCGCGCCCATCCTTCGAGGCTCGCTTAGCTCGCACCTCAGGATGACGCCATCACGAGCTCCCACGCCAACTCGCGACTTAAGCGCGATGCGGCGTATTCGACGCGGCCTGCGATAGCTCCCCTGTCGCAGGCCGTGGTCGTTTTCAACTTAGAGAAATTCTACCGCCACGCTCCCCAACCCCTCCAGCTTGATCAGCACCTTATCGCCAGCGTTGAGCCACACCGTCTGCACCAGGCTCCCCGTCAACACGATCTGACCCGCAACAAGCGTCTTGTCGCGCGCGGCGAGATGATTGGCGAGCCACGCCAGCGCGTTGTGTGGATGACCCAGCACGTCGGCACCGGTGCCACGCCCCACGTCCTTGCCGTTGATCACGGCACGCCCGACAACGCCGAGCAAATCCGGCGCGGCGGATCGCGCGATGGGCGCGCCGAGCACGCAGCCTGCCGCGAAGAAATCATCCGCCACCAATGTCGGCGCGCCGATGCTGCGCCAGTCGGCATAGCGATCGTCGACGATTTCGATTGCGGGCAGATAAGCTTCGATGGCCTGCGCCACGCTGTCCGCGGTGAATGGCGCGTCCGGCGGCGCAAGATCGCGCCCGAGCCGCACGGCGATCTCGCACTCGATGCCGACGCGGATGTAGTCCCTGTGCCGGAGCGACGCGCCGCTCTGGTGAACGCCCTTTGCGAACACGCCGCCGCCGCAGGGATGCGCAATGCCGATATATTTCTGCATCACGCCGCTGGTGCAGCCGATCTTGTACCCCACCAGCGGCCCGAAATCTGAGGTGAGAAGGTTGTGAACCTCGTCCTGGATCGCGTAGCCGTCGGCTTCGCTCTGCGGCGCGGTTTCAGGCGCGAGCGCTTGCAGCGGCGCGCGGTTGAGGCGGGCAGCGGCGATGATTTTTGCAGCTGCGAGAAATTTGTTTGTCATAAACGACTATCCCGCCAAGCTTTAAAACCGAAATATGCGGGATAATCTTATGTTTGTCAGACGCTTGGTTTCAAGTCGCAGTTCGCGGTGGCCTACCGCCCCCTACTCGTCCCGATAAACCTTCTCGCGCTTTTCGTGGCGCTCCTGCGCTTCGACCGAGAGTGTCGCGATCGGGCCGAGCTTCGAGCCGCTTCAGCGAAATCGGCTCGCCGGTATCCTCGCAATAGCCGTAGGTGTTGTCGTCGATGCGCTGCAGCGCCGCGTCGATCTTGGAGATCAGCTTGCGCTGGCGGTCGCGCGCGCGAAGCTCGATGGCGCGGTCGGTTTCGGATGAGGCGCGGTCGGCGAGATCGGGATGATTGACGTTCTCTTCCTGCAAAGTCTGCAGCGTGATCCGCGATTCCCTCAGGATCTCGTCCTTCCACGCCAAGAGCTTGCTGCGAAAATAGTCGCGCTGCCGGTCGTTCATGAACGGCTCTTTTTCCGTGGGTCGATAATTCTTCAGCTTTTCCAAGATCAGCCCATCTGTGCGTTCAAAACGGCCGGAAAAGGTCCCGTCCGCGCGGGCCTTATATAGCGGCGAGTTGTGACAGACAATATCGCCGCAACCGCAAAGCCTTGTATGCCACGGGTTTCGGCGGCGGAACTGGCGGCAAGGCGAAACAGCGGAATCAGCGTCAGAATTGTCCGGCTTTGGCTAGTTCGACCTCGACCCGCAGCTCGATTTGGGACAGCACTGCGTCGAGGCCGGGATCGCCCGATGTGGATTTCAGGTTGGCGGCGGCATCGCGCAGCCGGCTCACCGTCGACGCATCGAAATTGCCGGACAATAGCCCGAGTTTCAGATCGTCGAGCACGTCGAGCGCGCCCTTGCCCCGCTGCACCGAGCGCTTGCGGCGCTCGACCGGGCATCCTCGACGCCCTGCAACGCCAGCAGCGCGTCGATGCTGGTCGGTCGCCCGGGCGCGGCTGCGGCGCGCGTCTCGTCGGTTGCGGCCGTCGCGTCCGGCAGCGAGAAGCCGGTCGGGCCGGTCCGCCTGGCGTTAGCCGCCGGAGAGCCGAGAGTCGTGCCGTTCGGTCCGTAGATGCGCATCGCGAGAGTTCTCGAGTGTCCGCGCAAACTGACGCTTTATGGTTAATGGCGGGTAAAGAGCCCGGCAAAATTTGCCGCGCAGCGGCAATTTCGCCGCTGCGGCCGTCCGCTCTGCTGGTCTGCGTCTTGCTGAATTCTTCAATGCTATCAAGTCGTTTGCAGAAGCTGCGTCTGATGGCACGAGGCTCGCAAGGTTAATGCCGGATCGCGCGTCATGGGAGTGGCGCGCGATGCCGGTAGAAAACCTCAGCGGGGAGCAGAGGATGCCGAGCGTTCATATCTGCAGAGTCTTTCAGGCGGCCTGCGCCGCGCTTCTCGCGCTGGCGCTGTCCGCACTGTCCGCAAGCGCGACCTCGCGGATCAAGGACCTCGCCAATATCGAGGGCGTGCGGCAGAACCAGCTGATCGGCTACGGCCTGGTGGTCGGCCTCAACGGCACCGGCGACACGCTCAACAACATTCCCTTCACCAAGCAGTCGCTGCAGGCGATGCTGGAGCGCATGGGCGTCAACATCCGCGGCGCCACCATCCGCACCGGCAACGTCGCCGCCGTGATGGTGACCGGCAACCTGCCGGCGTTCGGCACCCAGGGCACCCGCATGGACGTCACCGTGTCGGCGCTCGGCGATTCCAAGAACCTGCAGGGCGGCACCCTGCTGGTCACGCCGCTGCTCGGCGCCGACGGCAATGTCTATGCGGTGGCGCAAGGCTCGGTCGCGATCGGCGGCTTCCAGGCCGAAGGCGAAGCCGCCAAGATCACGCGCGGCGTGCCGACCGTCGGCCGCATCGCCAACGGCGCCATCATCGAGCGCGAGATCGAGTTCGCGCTCAATCGCCTGCCCAACGTGCGCCTGGCGCTGCGCAACGCCGATTTCACCACCGCCAAGCGCATCGCCGCCGCGGTCAACGATTTTCTCGGCGCGCAGATCGCCGAGCCGATCGATCCCTCGACCGTGCAATTGTCGATCCCGGCCGAATTCAGCGGCAACGTCGTCGCGTTCCTGACCGAGATCGAGCAGCTGCAGGTCGAGCCCGACCTGGCGGCCAAGATCGTGATCGACGAGCGCTCCGGCATCATCGTGATGGGGCGCGACGTGCGCGTGGCCACCGTCGCGGTGGCGCAGGGCAATCTCACCGTTTCGATTTCCGAAACCCCGCAGGTCAGCCAGCCCAGCCCGCTGTCGCGCGGCGCAAGACCGTGGTGACGCCGCGCACCCGCATCGGCGTCACCGAAGACGGCAAGAAACTCGCGCTGGTCAAGGACGGCGTCTCGCTGCAGCAACTGGTCGACGGCCTCAACGGGCTCGGCATCGGCCCGCGCGACCTGATCGGCATCCTGCAGGCGATCAAGGCCGCCGGCGCGATCCAGGCCGACATCGAGGTGATGTGATGCAGGCCAGCCTCGATCCCAGGCCTGGCCGTCCATCGACCCCGCAGCTAGCCGACGCGCTGACGAAAGTCTCGCCGCAGGCGCAGGCAAAGACGAAATCGACCGCCACCGATTTCGAGGCGATGTTTCTCAACTCGATGTTCTCGCAGATGACATCCGGGATCAAAGGCGAAGGGCCGTTCGGCGATACGCCGGGCACAGGCGTGTGGCGCTCGATGCTGACGGAGCAATACGCGAAATCTTTCGCGAAAGCCGGCGGCATCGGAATTTCCAACGACGTCTTCCGCACGCTGATTTTGCAGCAGGCCAACCGCGCCGGCTAAACACCAAGGAAACCCGCATGTTCCAGCCTCGCCAGACGGCGCACAATATCCCATCGGCATCGACGCCCGCGCAGGCACGCGAGCTTGCCGCACGGCTGATGGAAGTCATGACTCTGCTGCTCGACGTGCTCAGGCGTGAGACCGACCTGGTCCGCGCCGGCGACGTGCGCGAGGCCATGAAGCTCGCAGAGAAAAAGGGTGAACTGTCCGCCCGCTATGTGAGCGCGATCGGGTATTTGAAGGCGAGCCGGACCTATCTGGCGCAGGCAGCACCCGAGCTGATCGATTCGCTGCACCGCCAGCACGACATTTTTCGCGGCATGCTGCAGATGAATCTTACCGTGCTTGCAACCGCGCACGCGGTGACCGAAGGCATCGTGCGCGGCGTCAATGTCGAGATGCAGCGCCGCAATATTCCGAACACCTATACGTCAGCGGGCCAGCGCGCGGTCGCAGGGCCGCGCCACATCACGCCGCTTGCGGTGAGCCGGTCGCTGTAGTCACGAAACGCTCACTTCACCGCGAAATGCACCATAGTGACACCGCCTGAGGCGTAGTTCGGCACGTCGCGGGCAACGGCCTTGCCTTCGCTGGACCCCAGTGCGCTCATCAGCGCCGCTTCGTTCTCGAAGTCGGCTTCGAACACGCAGAAATATTTCTGGCCCGGGCCTAAAGGCTTCACGTCGAACGAATAGCTGGCGGATTTGACACCGGGCATCTTGCCCGCAAGCGGCAAATGCGTCTCGACATAATATTTTTTGAAATGAGCGGGGTCCTTGGGCTCGTTGTAAAGAACCAAAAGTCTGTGCATTGAATTTCCTTCCCGAATTTTCCGGTCGATGCTCCGCCGAAGCTGACATCGCCAATGTGAGCGCGCAACTTAAGACCTTTCACCAGTTAGACAAGCTCGCGACTGGCAGCGTCGGAAGTCAGGCGACGTTGCGCGTTGCTTTTCAAACATCGGCAAGACCAAGATGCGCGCGCGCCTCGGTCGCTGACATCGCTTGACCACCCAGCATCTCGACAATGTAGCGGGCCTTTTCCACCATCGCCGCATTGGATTCCGCGAGCATGCCGCGCTGCAGGTAAACGGCGTCTTCCAGTCCGACCCTGACATGGCCGCCGGCGAGATAGGCCTGCGCCACCATCGGGAAAGCCGAGCGGCCCGTTCCGAATGCGGTGAACTCCGTGTCGGACGGCAGCATGCCGCGCGCGTACAACACCGTTTCCGGCGCCGGCCGAAAGCCGTATTTGACGCCAAGCACCAGGCTCACGAGATGCGGCCCTTTGAGCGTGCCGTCACGGATGAGATCGTGCATCAGCAGGATATCGCCGGAATCGAACAATTCGATCTCGGGCTTCGTCCCCGCGGCATAAATCACCGCCGCCATCTTGCGCACATTGGGCGGCGTATTGATAACGACCTGTGCGCCGAAGGTCATGGTGTTGAGATCGAGCGTCGCGATATCCGGCCGCAACATCGCGATGTGTTCGGTTCGCTTCGCCGGAGTGAGAAACAGCGTCCCCGGCCCCGCAATCTTCGGGTCATCGTCCGAGGGCGCGAAGCGCCCGCCGGGCCCGGTAGTGATATTGAGAATCAGCGATTTGTTCTTGGCGCGGATCAGCTCAACAACCTGCCGGTAGTAGTCGATCTCCATCGACGGCATCCCCGTCTGCGGATCGCGGACGTGGATGTGTGTGATCGCCGCGCCAGCCTCGGCTGCGCCGAGGCAAGCCTGCGCAATCTGTTCGGGCGTAATGGGAAGATGCGGCGTCATGCTGGGCAGCGTTTGATTGCCGGTAACGGCGCAGGTGATGATGACTTTATCGCGCGGATTTTGCATGAGTGCTCCCGAAGACTGTCTGTCCGCTCTACTTTTTCTTCTTCTTCGGTTTGGCGAATTTCGGCCGGCGCAGCCTCAGCTTCGGCCATTCAATCGGAACCTCATTGCTGTCGCTATCGGCAGGCGGATCTTCTCCGGTGTCGGGCATCGGCGCCTTGACGATCAGATCCACCAGATACCTGTCCTTTGTATCGTTCAAAAAATTTGGGAGCGGATCGCCGTTGCTCGGGTACAGATGCGGGGCGTTCACCGTGGCGTTCTCCTCAACGGAAAACATCACCGCGTCGATCTTGTTATTGGTAAGGGCATCGTCCAAAATCCGCTTGATGGCATCCTGCGTGGCCTTCGGCAGGTGACGCAGGAAATAAAACCATTTCCGCTTGGCGTCGTCCGGTTTGTAGTCTTTGGCCGGATAAGCGCCGATGCGAAAGGCGAGCCGATGCAGCCTTCGATTGCTGGCGAACAGTTTCTCCTTGTGCGCGTTGTGGTCGCGAAGAGCTTTGAGGTTTTTGCCGCTGAACAGATTGTTCAATAGCGTGACGATTTCTTTGTCGGGCCCGCTGCCGACTGGCATTAAAGCACCCATGGTATCCTCCGTCAGAGATGAGAGACGTAATAATCAGACAGGTGGCATCGTCGTATGACCGGCATCTTCGTGCCCCCCAGGTGCAGTCTGCGCTTTTGCCAATCGAGCGCCCAGCACGTCCGCGAGCCATCCTGTGTTTCCGGGATATCGGCAGCATCGTCACGTGGCGAACAACCTGAGACAACGTCGAGATCGGCGACGGCTTTATCGACGTCGAGAATTCTTTGCGTTCGCTTTTTGAGCTCGGCGCTGCCGCGCGTCAGGGCCCAGCGGTCGGCCGCGCACTCGCAGCTTACGTCCGGGCGAAACGCAAGCCTTCCGCCGGCGGCTAAATGGTGACCCGTCTCATGCAGCAGCGTGAAGACGATCCCGTCGCCGCCGATCGAGGGGTGGAAACCGAGGCCGCCGTACATCCGCACCAGCCGCACAGGGCCGCGCACAATCGCCTGGGCGTTGACCGTGCGGCTTTTCTCGTCGTGCTCGAATTCAAGGCCGGGAAAGGCTTTTCGGAAATCCGTAAAAATAAATTCAAGCAATCGCCTTCTCTCGCCGACCGATCGACGATCCCCGAATTGCTCGGCTGAGGCATTCGCAAAAAGCATTTTGTAAAATCAACGCTGAACTCAACGGATTCAGTCTGACCGGTTTCGCGCGCTTAATCAAGCAAACGGCACCCCGCCCTCGTCCGGCATTAGCCGCGCGATTTTATAGCGGCCAAAGTTCAGTCCTGGGTGGCGTAGGCGGTCTCGCTGGCCCAATCGTCAGATAGTAAAGGCTACGTCAAAATCAGCCGCTATCGCGAACCCTCTTGATAAACAATCTCGTTGTCTTGTTTAAGGATCTTCAACCCTTGCCAGCCCCGGTCTCCGGCTTCCGCCGTGCACAGAATTCGGAACTGGTAGAACTTATCGCTCTGATCTAACACGGCGGTCTCGTTGGCCTCGGATGGATCTATATATCCCATTGCCACGGACTATTTTCAATGCTCGCACTATCAGGGGCGTGTCGGTAGATGACATAAACCTGCTTCGCGCTTTCGAGAGGCGCAACGATCTGGACGCGGAACTCGGTTGTGTCCAGCTCAACCGGTGAGGTGGTGTGGCTGCAATAGGTTGGCTTTTTCCTGTCATTCCAATTCATCGTTCCAAGCGCCAACTCACTTACTACCAACCGATCTTGCTGACTGAACCGCGTGGCAGAGACCTCAATTTCTTCAGCCCGCACTGAATCAAAATGATAATAAATATCTCGCCGGGTACCTTCTCGGACAAAAGGAATCGATTGAAGTTCCTTCTCACCCTCGGCCCTGATCTTGATTTTTAAGTCCATCGGATAAAGACCGACGTTGTAAAGACTGATGCGCATTGTATTGACAAATTCGGGCTTATCGAGCTGAAGCTGCAAGCGCGCCGGTCCGGGGTCAAGACTAAGGTACGTGTTCAAATCATTGTCGAATAGTTTGTCAGCGCCGGAACCAACGTAGGGATCGGGGCTGACGCCAATGATTTTAACATTGCCGGCAATAACATCGATCAACTCTTGTTTTGGCACCCCCATAATAGTTCGATAGGTTTCATGGTCGTCCAGCACCACGTTCCCGCGCAATTGAACATTCACATCCTCATAGAAACTGCGCCATCGCAAACTTGTCTCGAGTATAAACGGGTCTTTGGTTATTTCCGCGAGCTCTAATAAAGCACGCGGGATCGCCTTCCCATACCCTTCGTCTGCAAGCGCTGGGCCGACTAAGCCCGGCCAGCGGTAAATATAAAACCAATTCCCCGAATCATAAAACTTGAGCGACGTCTTGAGGCTGCCAAAGGTGGCTTCAAAATCCTTTCTCGTTTCAACGTCGTCAGGGAACAACTCCATCACTTCATGAAGCGCGATGATACTTCCAACGAAACTACCCAAGACCAGGGAAGGCGGCTCTGTGGGAAATTCTTCGATCCAAACACCGCCTTCCGTGCTGATGGCCATGGTCCCGCCCTTGCTCACCGGCACCATCATCCCGTTCTTGATCTTACGAATAACGGGCAGGATCGAGACGTCATGGCTTTGGCGATAATATTCGGTCATTGCGAGTATCGCGTTCGTTTGCGAACTTCCCGAAGTCCATCCCGGTTTTAATCCCATAGTCCACGGGAAATTATGAACGTAGACCGATCCTTCTTCGGTGAGTGGGACGGTGTTGTCTTTGAGCCAGTTGATTTGCGCCATGGCGGTGCGCCAGTCTTCTGGGAGCTTGAATAATTTGTATCGCAAAAGACACGCGCGGCCGATCTGGGATATTGGCGTCGCGTTGTATTGAACGCCTATCTCACCGCCGTAGTCGACGAGTACGACACCATGCTCATCAAAGTTATTCCATGAACCACAGTTTGTAACTTGCGCATGCGCGCCAGTCGCCAACGAAATGGCGGCCCAAAGAATGATGCCAATTGTTTTCATGCTACTCGATTTTCTACTGCCCGGCTGCGCCCGTCGGCAGTATTCGCTTTTTCTTCGCGGCGTCCAGAGCTTCAGATTTTTAAGACGGTTACTTTCGCCGTCGGACCCGCTGCCGATCGGAAATAGAACACGCCGATCGATAAGTGGAAGGCGAGGCTCCCGTACGTCGCACCAACCTCACGGAGCCCATTCGCAAAAAGCATTTTGTAAAATCAACGCTGAACTCAACGGATTCAGTCTGACCGGTTTCGCGCGCTTAATCAAGCAAACGGCACCCCGCCATTGTCCGGCATTAGCCGCGCGATTTTATAGCGGCCAAAGATCAGCCCTGGGTGGCGTAGGCGGTCTCGAGCGACTGAGCGCCGCTGGCGGGGTCGGTCATCACGGTCTTGACCTGCGCTTTGCCGGCGCGCGTCAGCGTGAATTTGGAATCGCCGATCCGGAACGCATTGTCCTTGATCAGCACGTCCTGATATTTGACGGTCGATCCATATTGGTACTTCACCTTGGCGCGAAAGCCACTGACGTTGCTCACATTGATGGTGAAGGGTTTGTTGTTCGCGTACTTGCCGCTCCAGGTCCCCTGAAACGTAGCGGGATCGACGTTGACATATTTCGATCCGACGACGATGGGATTCGATCCCACCGTCAGATAGTTCGACGACAGAGTGCCGAGGATGTCAGCCATCGCGCTATCCGCCCTTTGTCGAGAGCGCGTCAGGCGCGGCCCGCGAGCCCCGCCGCGATATTGCAATTGATGTCGATCAGCGATTTCAGCTTCGACGGATCGGGATTGATTTGCATGTCCACGGTCTGCTTCATGACGAACACGCCGATGTTGGCGATCTTCTGGCGCACGTCGAGCGGCTGCGGATTTTCTTCGCTTTCCACCGCGCTCATGAAGATCGACCAGAGCCTGCGGTTGAACAGCAGCGCGTGGTGCATATTCCTGTCGGGACCGGCCCAGTTGGTCTGCACGTCCTGGAGCTGCCTCGCCGCCTTCAGCAGCGCCTGCGCTTCTATTTCACGGGCGGAGGCGGTGGTGTGGGATGTGCGGGAGTAGGCTTGAGCGGCAGAACTTGGCATACACGTCCTCGCGTTGGAAACCGCAGATGCCGCGGTAACTGCTTAATTTTTATACGCGATTCACTTTAAAATATGGTTATCGGCCGTTTCGATTTATGGCGCGAGCGCGGCAATCGCGAGCGCGTCGTCGTCGTTTTCGGAGTCTGGTCCAAAAATAGAAAGACGGCGGGATTTTTCCCGCCGTCTCGATAATTTCTTTGGCGACCAGATCGCGATCGCCGCCGGCATTCACTGCAGAAGCTTGAGCACGCTCTGCTGCGACTGGTTGGCCAGCGCCAGCGCGGAAACCGCGATCGACTGACGGGTGGACAGCGCCTGGCTGTTCGCCGCTTCCTCGTTGGTGTCGGCCAGCGTCAGGTTGGACGAGCCGGTCTGCAGCACGTTGATCAGGCTCTTCGAGAAGTCCTGACGGATCTGCACGATGGACAGGTTCGATCCGAGCGCCGACGCTTCGGTGCGCAGCGAGCTGCTGGCCGAGGAGAGCTTGGTCAGCGTGGCGTTCGCCGAGTTGTTGTCCAGGAAGTCCGTGCCCGAGGTCAGCGCGGAAAGGCCGAGGCCGCCCGCGTTGAAGGTCACGCCCTGAACGTTCAGGGTGGACTTTCCGGTTTCGTTGAACGTCAGCTTCAGGTTGTCGCTGTTCAGCAGATTGATGCCGTTGAAGGATGAATCCTGCGACGTGGTCGTGATCTGCGTGAGGATGTCGTTGTACTGCTTCACCAGGCTCGCGCGAACGGACTGCGAGGCGGCATCGGCAACCGGTGCGGTGGCGGCGCCGAACGTTGCAGTGCCGGGCGTCGAGCCGACGGTGACCGCACCGATCGTGGACGAAGCCGAGTCGTTGGTTGTGGTGAAGACGAGCTTGTTGGAGCTGTCCAGGCTGGCCGTGAGGTTGCCGGGCGCCAAAGCAGCGTTCAACTGGTCGAGCGACTCGCTGGTACCGATGGTGACGGTGAGCGCCGGCAGGGCGCCGTTCGCGGCGACGAGGATGGTCTGGCCGGCCTTGATTGTGGTGCCGTCGACGAGGTTGGCCGCGGTGCCGCCGAGGGCTGCTGCCGAAGTAACCGTCGACTTAGAGGTATAGCCGGTGGTGGTCTGCAGCACCTGGTTGGCGATCGACTTCGCGGTGTCGACCAGCTTCTGCAGCGAGGTGATGCCGGTGTTGGCGGCCTGCAGGACCTGCACGCCGTTGCCGATGCCGTCGAGCAGATTGTTGATGTCGCTGGCGCGGTTGTTGAGCGACTGCGCGGTGAAGAAGTTGGTGGGGTTGTCGAGGGCCGAGTTGACCTTGTTGCCAGTGGCAAGGCGGTTCTGGGTGGTCGAGAGAAGATCGGCGGTCGATTGCAGAGAGAGCAAATTCTGGCGAACGGATGCCGAGAGAACAATACCGGACATTTTCATACCTTTCTGGTGTGAGCGTAGTGCGCTTTAACGCCGATCGTTTTCCATCGGGCGACCGCCGCACACTGGAACCAAGTCTCTAAAAAAAGGTGAAGGAGACCCTAAGAAGCCCTTACCAATGCGAGCGATCCACGCAATCGGCCGTTAAACACGCCGCATGTCGCAACTGCTATCTTGTTGAAATATCCAGAATTTTTGAAATTTGATGGGCCAACGCCTGGGCCGTTTACCGGCCGTTAATCACGTTGATAAAGGATATTTTTGACGCCGGAACTTAGAGCCGGTCTGATTGACGGAGCAACCGCATGGCGCTGAAAGTCGAGCTCAAGCCGCATGAGCGCATCATCATCGGCGCCTGCGTCATCACCAACACCGATCAGCGCGCGAAGCTGTTGATCGAAGGCGAGAGGATTCCCATCCTTCGCGAAAAGGACATTCTGACGCCGGTTACCGCCGACACGCCGGCCAAGCTGATCTACCTCGCGGTGCAGTTGATGTACCTGTCGCCCGACCCGCAGGCGCACCACCCGACCTATTTCAGCCTGATGCGGGACATGCTCAATGCGGCGCCGAGCTCATGGCCGTTCATCGAGGACGTCAACAATCATATCCTGAACGGCGATTTGTATCTGGCGCTCAAGGAAGCCAGGAAACTGATCGCGCACGAGGACAAGCTGCTGCAAAGTGCGAGAACCCTGGACGCCGCCGCGAGAAAGTCGGCCTGATCCCAGTTCACACGACCGCTCACACCGCGCTTCGTCCGCAAGTAAGACAAAGGCCCCCAGAAGGAGGCCTTTTGTTTTTGGGGCTATCGATGAGGCGCCGTACTCGTGACCCGGATGTAAACGCTGCGATACCTCGCGCCCTGCACGCAGAGCAGCGCCTTCTTACTCTCCGTCTTCCACCCGCGCCGGCTGTTTGAGCATAAGGCGCGTCTTGCTCCGGGTTTCACGCGGCGACAGAAACCGCCAGAATCTTTGTTGTGGCCAGGTTCATCGGGTATAGAATCTGTTGGGAGAACAAGAATATTTCATTGATATCGAAGCGCGGATGGTCACGTGAGAAGCACCATTGGTTTGATTGCCGCCGTTCTCTTGGGGCTGTTCATTCCGGCAAAAGCGGCTATGGCAATGGACTGTCTCACTCCTGCGCGCATTGCGAAATATAAGGCTGCTCCCGCGAAAAACTTGGAAGAAGTCTTCGCGGCATGCCATCCTGAACTTGCATCACGTCTTGAGCGCTCCTCTCTTTCGGATATGCAGCTCAAGGCCGTATTCGCCGGCGTCGCTGCATATGCGATGTTGCCGTATAAAAGGAGCAGAGCCGTCCGATTGGACGACCTGCTAAAGGAGCCCGGACTTGATTGCGACAATTACGCGACACTAACCGGCCATTTCCTGAATATCCTCCTCCCTGGAGCGCACGACTTCGCCATGGTGGGCTTTGACGGCGGCGCCGTCGGGAATCACGCGCAGGTTTTTGTTACCGTTGAGCGTCGGCAAATGCTGCTCGATCCGACATTCGGCATAGTCGCCGATGCAAGCTTTGACGACGTGCTCCAGGGTAGGCCCGTTGCGAGTGATCACATCTATGACTTCACAATTCGGGACGACCCGCCGACCTACAATCAGCGCAAGCTCGTGTTGAGAGCTTTAGGCGAAGGTGCATACAAACCTTCGGACCTCCTTTATTTCTACAATAGCGTTGAAGAATACATCGACGTAGCTGATCAATATGATCAGATCGTCAAAGGGCCACATCAGACCTACGACGCCACGCGGTTGTTTCACTCACCAGCCGCCCTCAGAATCAAAAAAAAATCAGATTTGGAGAAGGGGCTATGAAAGCGCGGTCTGCGGTTGTCGGTCGCGCCAACGTCATCGCGTAGCCAATCTCTGACGTGGGTCGTGACGGATTTTCGCATCCGCACCGTTCGTTCGTGCCCTGCAAAAAAAGCGCATCGTGGCAGAATGGTCACATCCCGATCGGACGCATAACGCTACGCTGCTGTCGACTAGGGGGCGCCGATGTGGCCGAGGATCCTTATCGTTGTGGGTATGACGTCCGCGGTTGCGGCGCCCGCATTCGCACAGACATTCACCAACACCATCTTCTTCGGCGACAGCAACAGCGATAGCGGGCGCTATCTGTACCTGCCGCTAATTAAAGGTGACCCCACCAGCTTCGCCACCGCCGGGGCGTTCACGACCAATCCCGGTCCGGAGTGGTCGGTCGGGCTCGGACAACGCTTCGGGATCACGGTGACGCCGTCGGACGCTCCGGGCGGGGGCAACAATTATGCAGCTGGCGGCGCGCGCGTCGTATTCGAGAATCCGGCCCGCAACGCATGGTCAACGCAGTCGCAGCTCGCTGACTATCTCGCCAGCGCGAGCGGACGCGCCGATCCGAATGCGCTCTACTCTTTCTACATCGGCATCAACGATCTGAAGACCGGCACGATGGGCGGACCCGGCAACATCGTCAATCCGCCGGACCAGGCGGCGATCACGACGTTGGGGCTGCAGACCTCCGGTCAGATTGCGGCGCTTGCGGCTGCGGGTGCACGCTACATCCTCGTGCCCAATACTTTCTCGCTGCAAACCCCGGCGGCCGGAGCGGCCTCGGGTTTTGGCTACAATGCCAATGTCGTGGCGTCCCGGGCTCTTTACGATCAGGTGGTCTGGAACGATCTGTCGTCGCGCGGCGTGAACTTCATCCCGGCGGATTTCAACGCGATCCAGAACTACGTCCTGCTCAACCTCGCGCCGTTCGGGATCACCAACACCAACGTCAACACGCCGGCTTGCGGGCAGAATGTGGCCTCGATCAATTGCTCGCCGGCGAACTATGTCGTGCCGAATGCGGATCACACATACTTCTATGCCGACGGCCCGGCGAGTGCGGCTTTCAGCGGCCATCTCACCACGGCGGTGCAGAAAATCGAGACCGACTATTATTACAGCCTGATCGTCGCGCCGAGCCAGATCTCGTTCCTTGCCGAAGCGCCGATCAAGACACGCACGGCCTTCATCAACGCCATCACCAACCAGAATTCCGCTGTCGTTTGGAACGGAGGGCTCGTTCCACGGTTGGGTCAGCGGCGACGTGTCGGCGCTGCGCATCGATAATTACCGTGGCTTCCCAAGCGACCCCGGCACGCCGGCCGCAATTACCGGCGGCTTCGACTACAGGCCGTCTCGCGATTGGCTGATAGGCCTCGCATTCGCCGGCGGCACGACCCGGCAGTCCTACGGTCTCGGCGGCGACTACCGGCAGGACGAATTGGCCGGCGCCATCTACTCGGCCTATCGCAACGGCGCGCTGTGGACGAATGGTGTCTTCAGCTGGGGCACGCTGCATGACGACGTCTCGAGGCAGACGCCGCTCGGCATTACCACGCAGACCAACAACGGCCGAACCAAGGGCACCGACATCTCCTTCGCTGCGGAAATCGGATACGATTTTGTCTCCGGCGCGGCGCCGCCTCCCACTCTGCCGGTCAAGGCCGCGCCAAGACCGGAGCCGTCGTTCGCCTTCTCGCACGGGCCGCTAGCCGGCATCATCCTGCAGCAGGTTCGCATCGACGGCTTCACCGAGAATAACGCGAGCGGTGTGCCGACCGCTCTGGCCTTCGGCGATCAACGGCGCGACTCCGCGGTGTCCGAACTCGGCTACCAGGCAAGCATCACCTTGGGCGATTGGCAGCCGTTCGCCAGAGCGCTGTGGAATCACGAACTTGCCGATACCCGGCGCAACGTATCCGCCTCACTAACATCGATCGCCGCGCCGTCTTATTTTCTGCCGGCGGTGGATCTCGGCCACGACTGGGGAACGGGCACGATCGGCACCCGGTTCAAGCTTGGACCGCACGCCATGGGCTATGCGGCCTTCATCGGCCAGGTCGGACAAGGCAATGTCGTAAGCTACGGCGGGCAGATCGGTGTGAACGTCGCCCTGAACTAAGTTGCCGCGCCTGCGCGATAGCGGCGCGCCGAATTACGCGATCGGCAGGAACTTGGTCAGGCTGAGTTGCGCGAGCATCGCGGTGGTCTGATAGGATGCCTGCAAGCTTGTCTGCAGCGCCAGGATCTGGCTCGCAACCTGATCGGGCGAGATGTTCTCCGCCTGATCCACCATCGCCTGCAGCGTGGTCTGCGTCTGCGTCTGCCGCGCGGTCGCGTCCTTCATCGTGTTCTGCGCGACCGAGAAGTCGGACTGAATGTCCTGAATGCTCTGCTGACCCGGCTGCACGGTGAGGCTTTGACCAACGCGCGAACTCAGCGCGCCGATCTGTCCGCTGGCGTTCGGATCGGACGACGATGTCGTGACCGCGGCATAGACCGCGATCGATTGAAGCTGCGAGCGGATCGCCATCTCGTCGGCACGCGCGCCGTATTGCACGACGACGGACTGATCGATGCGCGCCGTCGATGATGCGCGCGCGGAGCCCGCGCCGGTCTGGCCGGTGTACCACGACACCGTGTTGGCCGGCGTGCCGGATACCAGCGTGGTCGCAGCGCCGAGCGGCGTGCTGCCGACCCGTTTCGGCGGCTCGCCGAAGAAGTCATTGCCGGCGGCAACCGCCGACGCCGCAACCAGCGAGGTCTTTGCCAGCGTGCCGATCGAAGCCGTCAGCGCGGCATTGAGATTGGCCGATGTCGCGGCAGGCGTCGCGCCGATGGCGAAGCTGCCGGCCGGCGTGGGCGTCACGTTGGACGCGGTCAGCTTGATCTGTTCCGTGGTGCCGTCGGGCAGATTGAACGTGAAGTTGATCACATCGCCGTTGTTTGGATTGGAAGCGAGGCCGATCGAAACCGCCGGCGGCGATCCGGCCGGACCGCTCACCGTGGCGCCCGTCAGTGACGATGACACCGAGTTCAAGTTTCAGACCGAACGGCGAACCGGCGGCATCCTCGGCGACAGAAACCGAGGTCGATGTCGGCTGCGATATGACAACGCGGCCGAGACCGCTGGTGCCGAGATCGGCCTGCTGCCGCTCGGCGATCACCTGCTTCAGGCCCGCCTGCGCGCCGTTGCCGTTGAGAATGGAATTCGTGTCCGCAACCGACGGCGTATCGATCGCGCTGCCGGAAAACAGATAGCGGTCGCCCGATTGCGTGTTGAGGATTCCCAGCATCGACCCCAGCTCGGCGACGGCATTCAACTGGCCTGGCGTCTGTCCGTTGCTGTTGAGCGCCTGGGAGGAATTGGCCGCCGCATTCTGCACCTGGTTGCCGATATCGGCCATCGCCTGCAGCGCGGTGTTGGCCGCGCCGATGGTAGTGTTGATCTTGGCCATGGTGTCGGTAAACGCGGAAATGTTCGAAAGCTGCGCGCGCGCGGCGACGGCAAAGCCTTCGTTGACGCCCATGCCGGCGTAGGTCGTGGCTTTTTTGCCTGAAGCAAGCTGCGCCGAAAGCGTGGTCAACTGGTTGTTGATGTTGAGTGTCGCCTGCCCCAGAACGCTGGCGCCATAACCGATGCTGTTGATCGCCATCTTGATCGCCCTAGTTCTGCGCCTGGAACAGCGTCTGCATCAGGCTCTGCACCACCGACATGACATGCGCATTGGCTGCATACGAATTCTGCAACGCGATCAGGTTCGCCATTTCAGTGTCGATGCTGACGCCCGACGTTGCGTTGAATTTTTGCTGCAGTGTGTTGACGACGACATCCTGTCCCTGCTGCAACTGCTGCGCCGATGTCGTGGCCGTGCTTTGCAGATTCAGAAACTGCTGCATGAAGCCGGTGATGGTGCCCTTGAACGGCGTCGCGTTTGACCCGAGCCCGGTCTGCGGCGAGTAAGTGAAGCTTGCCGAAGTGAGCTGCGAATACAGATAATCCGGGCGCGTGGTATCGCCCGCGGCGGTTGCCGGCGACGTGCTGTAGACCGTGAGCTTCGACGGATCGCTCAGCAGCGCGGAATTCACCGTGATCCGGCCCGCCAATCCCGTCAACTGTGAACTGCTGCCGGTGATCGCGCCGGTGTAGAGCGCATTGCGGTCGGTGAATAAAGGCAATTGCGCGCTGCCGCCCGTCAATGACGCGGCCGTCGTGGTGACCGACGCGACATTGACGCTTGCCGCGCTCGTACCACTGTCGAGCACGCGCAGCGTCGAACCCGCCGGATTCGAGAACTGGAGATTGCTGGTGCCGAGCGCGGCATTGAGTTGCGAAACCACCGACGCCATGCCGCCGGAGAAATTGATGCCGATGGTCTGGTTGTTTGGATTACTGCCGGGTGGATTCGCGAGCGGAAGTGCCGCGGGATCATCGACGCGGACGATCGTAACCTGATGCTTCGTATTCGTCGCGGTGTCGGTATAGGTCAGGTTGATGGTGTTGCCGGGCAGCACGTTAGATAAATCGAGATCGAATCCCGCCTTCGATCCGGAGGTGGCGGCCGTGCCAGTGGTCGTCTTGTCGGACAACGAACTTGCCAATGTCGCCGCGAGCTGGTCGACCTGGGTTTGCGCCTGCACCAGCGTTTGATCGCGGAGCTTCAAGTCCGCTGCGATCTGGCCTGAACTCACCGCGTTGTTCGCAACCATATCGTAGCTCGCGCCGTTCGGCAGTTTGATCGTCAGCGCTCCGACGCCGGACTTGGCGGGATTGCTGTTGTACAGCGACGTCGCGTCGAGCGGACCCGAAGAGGTGAACGACATCTGCGACGCCACAGCGCCGCCGACGAGCTGCACGCCGGTCGTCGTGTAAATGCTGCTCTGGTTTGATCCATCGGTGACGACGCGGATATCCATCAGCTGCGATAGCTGATTGATCGCGTTGTCGCGCTGATCCATCATCGTCGCCGCGGCGGGATCGGTCGGGCTTAAGCCCAGGAGCCGCGAGTTGATCTGCGCGATCTGCGTCATGGCGTTGTTCGCCGTACTCACCGAAGTGCTGATGTCCTGCTCGGCACCTGAACGCAGCGACTGAATGTCCTGTGTCGTCGCGTTGAGCTGTTGCGCCAGCGATTGCGCCGCCGACAGCGCGGAGATTTGCGCGGACGAACCGGGGCTGCCCGAAAGCTGCTGCAGCGAGCTGGTGAAATTGCTGAATGCGTTTTCGAGCGTGCCCGCGTCGCCCGGCGTGCCGTAGACGTTTTGCAGTTGCCCGAGAATGTTCGCCATCTGATCGGCATAGGCGCCGCCCGACGTCTCCGTGCGCAGTTGACTCTGAATGTACTGATCGAGCTGGCGATTGACGCCGGCGATGCGGACGCTCGATCCGCTGCCCGCGGTCGGGGTCTCGATCTGATTGACGGATTGCGTGACATAGCCCGGCGTCTGAGCGTTCGCGACGTTCGACGACACGATCGCAAGCGCGGCCTGATTGGCGCGCAGACCGGACATCGCGGTGGCGAGGGCTGAACCCAAACTCATCTATATTGCCCGCCTTGCGTCACATCGCCTCGTTGCTGCGCTTGTCCGTTAACGCAGCACGTTCAGCAGATCCTGCACCATGGTGTTGGCCGTGGTGATGACCTTTGTGTTGGCCGAATAGGCCTGCTGGGTCACGATCAGTTTGGTGAATTCGTCGGCGATGTCGGTGTTCGACCCTTCCAGCGAAGAACCGCTGATGGTGCCGGCCGCGCCGGCGATGGCCGGGCCGGATTGATCGGTGACCGCGTAAGCGCCGCCGTCGAGACTCTTGAGATAGTTGGTGCCGTTGAAACGCGACAGCGTCACCGAAGCCAGATCGATGTTCTGTCCGTTGGAGAACGTTCCGACCACAAGGCCGGTATTGCTGATGGCGACCGACTGCAGCTGGCCGGCGGCGTAACCGTTCTGCGAGATGGTGTTGATCGTGGTGTTACCGCTCGTGCTTGCATATTGGGTCAGGCCGCCCGAACCGAAATTGACGGCGAGATTGCCGAGCGATTGTCCTCCTACCGTGACGCCCGTAAGCGTGATCGACCCGCCGGAGGGGCTCGTCAGTTTGCCGTCGGACGCGAAAGCGAAATTCGTGCCGGCATTCTTCCATGCGACTGCCGTGCCGGTGGCTGTCGGGTTGGACTGGTAATACAAATTCCATACATCGGTGTGCGCTCCGCCAAGCGCCGCGCTGTCGGTTTTCGCCCAACGCAGTTGCAGATTGACCGGCGTTCCCGTCGCGTCATAGGCGGTGATCGCGCCGCCGCTGACCAATTCGTTTTGAAATATCTGGGCGTCATTGGCGGCGACCGTTCCGGTCCCGGTGATAGTGGGATCGACGCTGAAATCGGCGGGGGTCAATCCGCCTACTGAAGCTACCGTTCCGGCCGCCGCGCCACTGGCCGCGGTCGTTGTCGGCGTCGCAGGAAGGTTGAGCGCATACTGAACCGTCGTGGTCGCCTGTGCCGGGACGAAGTTGTTCTGAAACTGCAGCACGTTCGGCACGTTGCCGAGCGGATTGCCGGTTTTCGAATCCACGGGAACGCCCATCAGATAATAACCGGCGCCGTTGATGAGATTGCCGTTGGAATTGACCTGGAAGTCGCCGCGCCTTGTGTAGTCCGTGATGCCGTTGAAGACGGGAAGCCCGTCGACCTGCGCGGAGGGTTTCTGCACCGAGAAGAACCCATCGCCGTTGATCGCCATGTAGGTGCCGATCGTCGACGACGAGACGGTGCCCTGCGACGAAATCGTCGCCTGCGAAAAAGCAGTCACGCTGCCCGCGACCTGACGGTCTTGGTTGGTCGAGTCCGGCACGAGATCGACGAAGCGGGTGCCGACCCCCTTGTAGCCGGTGGTCGACGCGTTCGCGATATTGCCCGAGATATTCTGCAGCGCGTAGGACTGCGCCTGCAGGCCCGCGACAGAAGTATTCAGCGCATCGAAAATACCCATGGCATCGTCTCCACATTCAGCCGGACGGCCAACCCTGGCTTTAAAGCCATGACCGTCATCAAGGGAGACATCGCAAGCACTGTGCCAAACCAATACGCCAGGATTTTCAACGCTCTAAAATGAAAGCCCCGGCGAAAAGACCGGGGCACAATTGCCTAGGGCGGAAATTTTTGCCGGGAGCGTTCAAGTCAATGAAGCTGTCGTCCCCGCGTTCGCGGGGACGACGAAGCGTGTGGTAAAGCTTAACTCGCCGAGGCCGCGGCGGGATGAAACTGCAGCGCAAAACCGTCCATGCAGTAGCGCAGACCCGTCGGCTTCGGACCGTCGTCGAACACATGGCCGAGATGTCCGCCACAGCGGCGGCAATGAATTTCCGTGCGCAGCATGCCGAGCATGCGGTCCTCGGTCTTGCCGACGGCGTTATCGAGCGGTTGCCAGAAACTCGGCCATCCCGTGCCGCTTTCGAATTTCGTCTCGGATGAGAACAGCGGCAGGTCGCAACCGGCGCAGGCGAAGGTGCCCTTGCGATGCTCGCCGAGCAGCGGGCTCGAACCCGGGCGCTCGGTGCCCTGCTTGCGCAGGATGTCGTACTGCTGCGGCGTCAGTTGTTTGCGCCACTCCGCGTCTGATTTCTCGACCTCGAATTTCTCGGCGGCGTCGGCGGGCGAAACACGCAGCCATTTGAAGGCGGCGAGCCCGAACAGGGAGGCTACGGAAGCAAGCAGAATGCGGCGATCGATCATGATGTCTCCGTGGAGGCGATAGGCGGTAATCGTTGCGTCATCCCAGATACGAGGCGATGCGGCAGAAGTTACACGGTTCCATATAGGTTGCGCTCACATTGTTGCGAGGGGCGAAGTGCCCTCCCACCTCCCCCGCAAGCGGGAGAGGAGCGCGCCTTGCTCGTTGCAACCTCTCGTTTAACTTCCGGCGTTGTCCATCTTAGGTAATACATTTCAGCGCGGTTGACCGGTCCCCTCTCCCGCTTGCGGGGGAGGGTTAGGGAGGGGGCTGCTGGCGCCATCACCTTCGCTCGTACGCGTCGGGGCAGCAGACTTCTCCGCCGCCTCAACTTCCGCCGCCTCCTGATGCCTGACCGGCTCCGCACCGGGTGGCGGGCGGCGCCGCGGCGCCGCGCGCGTCGTGGCCTGCCGGTTGGCTTGCGCAAGGCGCGCCTCGCGCATTTCCTCCTTGGCGCGCGCGCGTTCGCGGTAGCGCGCCAAAGTGCCGGCCGCCGCCGAACTTCCGCGCGTCCACGCGCCCACGGCCTGACCGACTGCCCGTCCCGTGGTGCCGCCGGCCCAGACCAGTTCGAACGGTGAAAACAGCCGCCAGCGGTCATCGCCCCACAGGATGCTGCGCGCGATCAACCGTCCGGCGATCGCTGTCGTGTTAAGCCCCTGACGTCCAAAACCGCTGGCGACCCACAGACCGCGCCTGATCTGCCCTATCTGCGGCATGCCATGCACGGTCTGCCCGACCACGCCGCTCCAGGTCTCGGCGATCGCCACCTTGCCGAGCCGCGGGAAAATCGTGCGGATGCGGCGCTGGATTGCCGAGCCAAAGCGCTTCGGCCGCGCGGCCCAAGTGGTCTCCGGGCTCGACCACAACAGCCGGTCGCCTTGGACGATGCGGAAATGATCGATGCCGTCGGTGTCCGTCACCGATCCCTGAAACGTAATGACTTCGGTGAGCCGCTCGCCGAGCGGCGCGGTCAACGCCGCATAGCGCCATACCGGCAGCAGCGTTTCCGACAGACGTTTTAATGGCGCGCCGAGATGGATGTTGCCCGCGAGCACGATGTGCGACGCGCGCAAGCGCGCCTGCGGCGTGACGATGCGCTTGCGAATTCCCGAGGCATCGATGCTGACGGCGGGCGTATCCTCGAAAATGCGCGCGCCGGCTTTTCTCGCCAGCGCGGCGAGGCCTTCAAGATATTTGCGGCCGTCGATCTGAAACGCCCTGGGATAATACACGCCGTGAAAATAATGCTGCGTCCTTAAGCTGGCGCGTACGCGGTCGATCTGCCAGCCTTCGACTTCGGTCTCGAGATCTTCGGTCAACACCAGGAGCCGGTTGATCAGGGCGTCTCCGGCATCGACATTGGACACCTCGAGCGCGCCTTCGCTCAGCGCGATGCCGGACATCGATTCGTCGGTGGCGTTGGCGCGTACCAGATCGGCGCCCTCTTTCGACAGCCGCCATAGTTCGCGCGTGTCCTCGATGCCGATGCGCGCGATCAGATCGCCGATCGGCACGCCGTAGCCCGGCGTCACCGATCCCAGCTGATGGCCGGACGCATTCCAGCCGATGGTGCGGCCCTCCAGCACGGCGACGCTGGCGCCCATGCGCGCCGCCTCCAGCGCCACTGACAGACCGGCAAGCCCCGCCCCGATCACGCAGATATCGACGTCGAGATCGAACGTCAGCCGCTGAGGCTCGGGCCTGTCAGCCATTGTCCCCGATGCCACGGCAACATGGTCATCGATCGTGCTTGCGGAAATGTCCGTCATGACGTTTCCTTAACCGAGGAGTTCGATGCTTGTCACCTTCCTCCGCGTGCATTAATCCGCAACGGCTGGTTTTATTTTTCGATCATGAATCAGCTCAGCGAATCGAGATCGCCATGCGCCGTTTGATGCTGTTCCGTCACGCCAGGACCGAGAACGATGCGCCCAGCGGCCGGGATCGGGATCGCCGGCTGGACCAGCGCGGTGAAATCGACGCCGGCGAGATGGGAGGCTGGATCGCTCAGTACCCATCGTTTCCCGATCTGGTGCTGGTGTCCACGGCGGTGCGCGCGCATCAGACCTGGGATCTGGCGTGGGCCGCGATGGCAAAATCCGTTGCCCAGCCGAAGGTCGAGTTGGTGGACGAAATCTACGCCGCCGATCCATCGCAACTGCTTCAGGTCATCCATGCGGCGTCTGCCAGCGACCCGCAGCACCTCATGCTGGTCGGGCACAATCCCGGCATGCATGAGCTTGCGATCGCGCTTGCGGGCAGCGGCGATAGCACGCTGCGCAAGGCGCTCACCGACAACATGCCGACCGCGGGCATCGCGGTGTTCGATTTTCCGGTCGATGCGTGGGACGACGTGTCCTTCCAGGGCGGAGAGCTCGTTACATTCGTCGGCCCGAAATCGCTGAAGGCGGCGTAGCGGCGGCTTCTTCCTTCTCATCCCTCTCCCCTTGCGGGTGAGGGTGGTGAGTATCGTTAGATGCGAGCCGGGTGAGGGGTGTATTAGCGCACAACGCCAGAGACCCCTCACCCGACCTGGATGCTGCGCATCTCGTGCACCCTCTCCCGCAAGGGGAGAGGGAAGAAAAAGCGCGCTCGGAACACCGATATGCTACGCTGCCTCCCAACACCGGAGGCGCAGATGTACAAATCCATTCTGGTCCCGATCGATCTGGCCGACACCGATCTGGCGAAACCCGCCATCGCCACGGCGGCGACGCTGTCGCAGACCTGGAGCGGCGCGGTGCGGCTGCTCAATGTGCTGCCGATGACGCCGGTGATGCTGGCAGAATACGTGCCCGCGGATTTCGACAGCCAGCAGCGCGGGACGTCCGAGGAGGCGCTGGCAATCGTGGCGCGCGAATCCGGCATCGATGCCGATCGCGTCTCCGCCGTGGTGCGCCAGGGCGGCATCTATCACGAGATTCTGGAAGAGGCCGCCAAGATCAAAGCCGACCTCATCGTGATGACCTCGCACCGCCCGGCGATGCGCACCTATTTTCTCGGCTCCAACGCCGGCCACGTCGTGCGCTACGCCAAATGCTCGGTGCTGGTGGTGCGGCATTAGAGTCATCGCGCGCGAACGCGCTTCTCTAAATTTGTTATTGCGCCGGTCTCTTTCTTCCCTCTCCCCTTGCGGGAGAGGGCGGCGAAAAATGAGCGAAGCGAATTTGAGCGGGTGAGGGGGTGAAGCGCATCATTTGTTTACGCCCCCTCACCCGCAAAGGGAGAGGGGAAAAGCGCGGGCTCCGAAGCGGAAGAAACTCACGGCAGCAGCGCGTTCGGCAAATCGCCGAACGCGTAGCGCTGCGGCCGGTTGCGCAAAATAAATCCGCCGATCTGCCAGGCAAACAGCGCGGCAAAGCCGACGAGAAACAGCGCGCCGGAAAATTCGCCGGTAGCGAGCGCGCGCGCGAAGAGCCCGGTCATCGCAATGGCGACCAGCGCCAGCGCGGCGACCGCAGCGGCATAGATGCCGGGCCGCAATCCGCCGGTCAGTTCCGCGTTGCTGCCGGTCTGCGCCATGCGCCGATGCAGCTCCGCGATGAACGCGCTGTAGTCGCGATCTTGCGGCGTCATCAGCGTCACGGTCTGCCACGTCGTGGAGAGGATCGCGATACGCTGGCCGTTGGCGTGTTCGAGGTCGGCGCGAAACCGCCGCGACTGCATCGAGACCGGCCGGTACGACAGGCGCACGCGCGCAAGTTCGACGTAAGGCCACACGCCGGATTTGGCCCCGATCTGCCACGACAGACCGTCATCGGTCAGTTCGAAACGATGTGCTGCGCCGATCAGCGATGCCTTATAAGCGTAGTGAGGCGTATTCGAAATCGTCGCACTGGCTTGCTGGTCCATGGGCTTTATCTTACAACCCCGCCATGGCCGAGACGACTTATTTTCCGCGCCGCTTGATTCTCGCCGGCGCTGTCATATCGGGCGTGCTGCTGGCGCTCGCCGTGCACATGCTCGGCGCGCGTTACGGTCTCGATCTCGGCGGCCTGTGGCGAACCGATACGCACGAATTCATGCCCGCGGGCGCTGCGATTGCGTGGTGGCTGATCGCGACGGTGGGATTTTCCGGCGGCTATTTCACCGCGACGCTGATGGACAGCGCGGTGTCGGGACAAATCCCGCAGCGGATGCGGCAATTCCTGATCGCGGTCGGAGTGCTTGTGCTGGCAGGCGCGGGTCAGGCGGCGTCGGCGCCCAGTCCGCTGCCGACGATTTCAGGAATGCTGGCCGGACTGGCCGCGCTGTTTCTTGGCGCGCTGATGGCATTTTGCGGCGCGCATTTCGCGCTGCGGAAGGCGTAAGCGCGATTGCGCATCGGGATCGTTAGAACAAGAAACGTCAACCGCGAGGGAAACGCATGCCGCATGACCGTTCCACCGTCGAGGCGGTGATCAAGCTGTATTTCGACGGCCTGTATGAGGGCGACGCGGAAAAGCTCGGCGAGGCCTTTCATCCCTCGGCGGATCTGCGCTGGCAGGAAAAGGGCGAACTGCAGGTGTTGAGCGTTCCGGACTGGCTGGACCGCGTGCGCAAGCGGGCCTCGGCCAAGGCCGAAGGCAAACCGCGCGACGACGCTATCTTGAGCATCGACCGCTCGGACGAGACCACGGCCTTCGTCAAGGTGAAGTGCCAGTTGCCGCCGCGCTACTTCACCGACTATCTGGTCGCGCTGAAATTAAACGACGGTTGGAAGATCGCCTCGAAGACGTATCGCTACGATATGAAGGAATAAGACCTATGGACGGCAATTCAGCCGAGGCTTGTTCTCAGAATTTGTACCGGATACCGAAGACGTTGGCGTTGTAGCCTTCGTATAATTTGCCGAACGTGCCTTCCGCGCCGGAGCGGTGGTGCAGGCGGTAGACGAATTCGATGTCGGGCCGATTAACCAGCGATACCGCGAGCTCGGGTCCGAAATACACAAGGGTCCGAGCGCTGCCGCCATAGGCGATTTCCCGTTCGCGCTCGCGGCCGATCAGTCGGTCGTAAAACTCAAGCCAAGACTGATCGCGCCGCTTACCCGTATGGTGTCGAACACCACGAACCCGCTGTTGCTGAAGCGCGGCGCGATCCACACCTCGCCGGAACTGAGCAGGCCGGATGACTTTACGATCGTGTCGCAGCAAACGGCGTAGTGGCCGAACCGGTCGGCGAAACCTACCTCCGCGCCCAAAGTGATCCCAAGCGGCAGCTGATAAAAATCATAATTGTAGGCCGCACCCGCGATATAATTGTCATATTTGATGGCGCCTGCAGGCCGGTCGAGACCGAATTCCAGCGCGGATCCAAAAGCGCCGGTCGATAGCGCTCCTCCGAATATCATGACGGACTGAGGCCGAGAGATGGTGTCGGACGCGTGCGTGAAATTGGACTTCAGGTCGAGAAACGAATTGTCGGCCGACGACCAGTCAGCGCCGAACACAGGCCCGGCTGAAAGACCAGCCAGCAAGGCTAGCGCCGCAAAGAAACTACGCATCGCAACGCCCATTGAGACAATCGAACACCATTCAAATATCGAAGGAACTTAATACCAAGAATGCGCCGGCGTGACGGGAATGTTTTGCTCGATATGCTTATCGCGCTGTTTGGCACGCCCTTGTTGCGGCAGCGCAACACTTTCGCCTGCCTTAAAGCCCCTGCGGCCTCAATGCCATCGGCACTGACAAAAACGCCGCGCGAAAAGCTCGACGCGGCGTTAAGTGCATTTGTCATTGCGAGCGAGGCGAAGCAATCCGAGGAAGACAAGCAAAATTGGATTGCTCCGTCGCAAGTGCTCGCAAGGACGAGTTGTGTTTAGCTCGCGGCGCGAAGGTTGATCTTGCCTTCGGCCAGCGAGGTCAGCTTCTGGTCGGTGGCCTTCTCCTCGTCGAGCGTCTTTTGCAGGACGGCGGCGCAATCGTTGCGGCCAAGCTGCTTGGCCCACGCGATCAGGCTGCCGTAGCGCACGATCTCGTAATGCTCGGCAGCCTGCGCGGCGTTGATCAGTGCGGCATCGAGCACCTTCTTATCCTCGACTTCTCCGGCGGTCTCATCGGCTTCTTTGATGATGCCGTCGATCGCCGGGCAGGTCACGGCCTTAACTTCCGCGCCGTGCATCTTGAACACCTGCTCAAGGCGCTGGACATGAACTTCGGTTTCCTTGAGATGGGTCAAAAAGCCCTGCTTGAGCTGCGGATCGGTGGACTTTTCCGCCATTTTCGGCAGCGCTTTGATCAGCTGTTTTTCAGCGTAGTAGATGTCCTGCAGCTGATGCACAAACAGGTCGTTCATGGTCTTGATGTCTTTGGTGAAGAGACCCATGTCGGGTTCCTTTTTACTGGGAACAAACAGCGCAGCCCTGCGCTGCGGCGCGCGTTGCATTGTTCGGTTGCGGATACTCGCTAACCGGCTTCTCCGGTGGTTGTTCCTGGCAAAATCCATTTGAGCTAGGGAACTTCGGGCGTGTGCGACGTGCCGCCATAAACGGCCGTTTCCCCCTGCGCGGGGACGACAAAGCGTCGATGTCAAGGACTGCACATGCTGTCATTTTTGACGTAAGGGTTTTGTGTATTGCGATAGTCGTAGTGCGACGCGGCTAAATTACCGCCCTGCCGGGAGGATGAATGCATCGGCTGCTGACCACGCTTCGGCGTGGCTTCACGGAACGGATCGGCTGGAAACGGCTCGGGATCGCCGCGAGTATCTTTATCATCGTTCTGGCCGTCACGACGCTGGTGCGGACGCTGAAGGGCGTCGATGCCGCAATCATCCTGACCGCGATGACCGAAATCTCGCCGGGCCGCATCGCGCTCGCGGCGCTGTGCGTCATCGGCGCGTTCTGCACGCTGACATTTTATGATTTTTTCGCGTTGCGAACCATCGGCAAGACGCAGGTGCCCTATCGCATCGCCGCGCTATCGAGCTTCACCAGCTACACCATCGGCCACAATATCGGCGCCACGGTTTTCACCGGCGGCGCGATCCGTTTTCGGATCTACTCGGACTACGGCCTCAACGCCATCGACGTCGCGAAGATCTGCTTCATCTCCGGACTGACGTTCTGGCTGGGCAACAGCTTCGTGCTCGGTATCGGCATGGCGTGGCACCCATGGGCGGCGAGCGCGATGGATCTGCTGCCGTTTTCGGTCAACCGATTGATCGGCTTCGCGGTGCTTGCGGCCGTTGCCGCCTATCTGTTCTGGATCGCAACGGGAAAGAACCGCCGTGAACTCGGCCAGCACGGCTGGAAGGTAGTGCTGCCGTCGGCGCGGCTGACGCTGCTGCAGATCACGATCGGCGTGGTCGATCTCGGATTTTGCGCACTGGCGATGTATCTGCTGATGCCGCCGCAGCCCGGCATCGATTTCATCTCGCTGGCGGTGGTGTTCATCCTCGCCACACTGCTCGGCTTCGCCAGCCATGCGCCGGGCAGCCTCGGCGTGTTCGACGCCGCGATGCTGGTGGCGCTGCCGCAGTTCGGCAGGGAGCAACTGGTGGCGACGCTGGTGGTGTTCCGCATCCTGTACTTCATGATCCCGTTCGCGATCTCGATTACCATCATGGGCACGCGCGAGTTGTGGCTCAATGTGGTGCAGCCCTGGCAGCAGCGCCGCCGCGCGGAAGAAGCCGAGGCCGCGGCGGGACAGGGTGCCGTTGTGCCACTGAAGCCGAGGGCGATAAAATCGGCGAAGCGGTGAGCTTCCCTCTTCCACGAGGGGAGAGGGTAAGGGAAGCGATCGTTGACGATCACACCTGCGGATGGAGCGTGGTCGACCACAACGCCACATCGGCGCTACGAGGCGCTTTCCTAGTTGGCGCTATTCGTCCGGCCAGAGCGATCTGAGCGAATCCGGAAGCTGGCTTTTCATCAGCGATCGCTTTTCAGGAATGCAGCGATGCGACAAAACACAAAACACATCTTCGACAATCGAATCGGGAGGCGGGTATTGCGGCCCCAGGCTCTCGCGAACGTCGTGGAGAAAGGTGGTTGCCGAACCCGAAGGTAACTCGTGGTTCTGCCGCCAGCCTTCGAGAAATATTCCCCGGGGTAGCGGGGGTAGTCCGTCGGCGAAGCTCAGCACCTGGGCCGGCGCCATACTTCGGCGAAGCGCGAAGAGTACGGCTTTGAACATGACGTAGCTGTGATCGTCGGTGTCGAGCTTCGCCCTCTCCTTCAACGCGACCAGCCATTCCTGAAAAAGGAAAGACGCATCCACAACGTCGCGCGGCCGAACCATCAGCGTTCCCATCAAACCGGGGGACCTTATTGCGGTTTAATGACAATGGGATGTCGTTCTCCGTGAGTTCATGCCTCGAAATAATTGGTGTAGCGCGAATTGATCGCGGAAACCGGCATGACGATCAGCACGTCCGTAGTGCCGAACTGATAGTCCACGACGGCGCCGTCTCCGACATAAGCGCCAGCGCGCAGATACCCCTTGATCAGCGCCGGCAACTGACGAAGCGCGCTTTTCGCGTCGATGTCGCCCTTTCTCATCAGGTCCATGCGGACGTATCGCATTTCGCATGCGGAAGCGTTCCACGTATCGGGCGCACCGGCAAAATGATGCAGAAACGATAGAGGCCGCGCCAGCCGTTGCGGATCGGTGCCGGGAAGGCTGGCGCAGCCGATCATGACGTCCACGCGATGACGGCGGACGTAACGCCACAATCCCTGCCAGAGCAGTTCTACGGTACGCTTGGTCCGGTACGATGGCAGCACGCAGGAGCGTCCGAGTTCCAGAAAGCTGAGACTTCGAATGGCGCTCCAGCAAGGGAGCGACGTCGAATTCGTTTTCGGTGTAAAATCCACCATTGCTTTCGGCGATTTCCTGGCGGAGCAGCCGGTAAGTGCCGACGATGCGGGGCTTTCGGCTGACCGGCGATATCGCCGCATGGTCGACGACGATCAGGTGATCGCAAATCTTGTCGAACGGATCCTTGTCGCGTCCCGACAGCAGCGTGGCCGCGTCCGCAATCGCCTGCCCGTCCTTGAAGAAGACCTTGTAGCGCAGCTTCTGCGCCCGCTTCACCTCGCGCTTCGTGGTCGCAAGATAGACTTCCAGCGTTCCTATCCGCCCCAGCGAGTCCGGTCTCTCCAAGCTACCGCGTAACTCGAGGCCCGGATGCCACAGCAAGGGTTTCACCCAGGCCGTGGCGCCTTTGACGGCCGACATCGCCGTTTCAGGCGTGAGCAACTGCCGAACAGCAACGCTAATCTCCGTCATCGCGATCTCCTGCGCCGAATCATGTCGTCAGCAGTAGGTCACGGGCACGATGCGGCCATGTGACAGGGATGCGGCGCTGTCGTCATTCTGTTGCGGATCGATGCTAGCTGCCTCGCGAGCAATCGTGGGATGCCAATGCAGACATCGGACCTTGACCAGACAGTTGTCGAAACGGCCTATGCGCGATGGGCGCCGGTGTACGACGCGCTCTGCGGGCCTGTCATGCTGACCGGCCGGCGCGCCGCGGCGCGCGCGGCGCGCGAATTCGGCGGCAAGATTCTGGAAGTCGGCGTCGGCACCGGTTTGTCGTTCGACGACTACGATACCACCACCCAGATCACCGGAATCGACATCAGCGCGCCGATGCTGGAGAAAGCGCGCGCCAGGATGGCGAGCGGACGCTATCCGTTCGTCACGGCCGTCTGCCTGATGGACGCGCACCGGATGGCGTTTCACGATGCGATGTTTGACTGCGTGGTGGCGCAGTTCGTCATCACGCTGGTGGCTAATCCGGAACAGGTTCTTTCCGAATGTCATCGCGTCGTGAAACCCGGCGGCCGCATCATCCTCGTCAACCACTACTATTCCGAGGTCGGAGTAGCGGCGGCCATTGAACGATGGGCGGCGGCACGTACGCGCTCTCTTGGGCTGCGGCCGGAATTCCCGTTTGCCCGGGTGCAGGCATGGGCGCGAATGAACGGGGATGCGGTGCTGACCGAGCGCCGCAAGGTGGGACCTTTCGGCGTCTATACCCTGCTCTGTTTCGAGCGGCTGCGCGCGTAATCCACACCGCGCTGCGTCATCCCGCCGTCACGCGAATCGGCTAGCTGCTCGCGCATGGAAAGCGACGCCATGCGCGAAGAGTGTCCGGAACGGCGCTTTCGCACTCTGTTTATCTCCGACGTTCATCTCGGCGCGCGGGGCTCGCAAGCGGACCGTCTCCTGGATTTTTTGCGCCTTCACGATGCCGATACGATCTATCTCGTCGGCGATATCGTCGACGGCTGGGCATTGCAGTCGGCTTGGTACTGGCCGCAATCGCATAACGATCTCGTGCAGAAAATGCTGCGCCGGGCGCGCAAGGGCGCCAAGATCATTTACGTGCCCGGCAACCATGACGAATTCCTGCGATCGTATTACGGCACACATTTCGGCGGCATCGACGTCGTCGAGAATGCGATTCATTCCGGCGCCGACGGGCAACGCTACCTCGTGATCCACGGCGATATTTTCGATCTCGTAGTGCAGAACGCGCGCTGGCTCGCGCATCTCGGCGACAAGGCCTACGACTTCGCGATCCAGATGAATCGTTTCGTCAACGCCATCAGGCGCTGGCTCGGCATACCCTATTGGTCGCTGTCGCAATGGGCCAAGCTGAAGGTCAAGAATGCCGTCAATTATATCGGTGCGTTCGAGCGTACGCTGGCCGGTGAAGCGCGCCGTCACGGCTGCGACGGCGTGATCTGCGGCCACATCCATTATGCCTCGATCCGCGAGGAGCACGGCATCCGCTACATGAATTGCGGCGACTGGGTGGAGAGCTGCACTGCGCTGGCCGAGCACGACGACGGGCGCTTCGAGATCATCGCATGGGTCGATCCTCTGCGGCGAGCATCGGCCGCGCACTCGGTCACGGCGCGCGCGGCCTGATGCGCATCCTGATCGCCACCGATGCCTGGCATCCGCAAGTCAACGGTGTGGTGCGAACCTTGACCATGACTGCGCAAGCGGCGCGGGCGGCCGGTGAGGATGTAAGCTTCCTCACACCGCGGTCGTTCCGCACGGTAGCAATGCCGGGCTATCCCGGTCTGCGCCTGGCGTTGCCGAGGGCGGCAAAGGTCGCGCGGCTGATCGACGGCGAGCGGCCGGATTTCGTTCATATCGCAACCGAAGGTCCGATCGGCATCTTCGTACGGCGCTATTGCCGGCGGCATGGGCTACCGTTCACCACCAGCTTTCACACCCGGTTTCCCGAATACATTTCCGCTCGCCTGCCAATTCCCGAATCGTGGATATGGGCGGGACTACGCTGGTTTCATGGAGCCAGCCGTGCCGTGATGGCGGCTACGCCCGCGCTGGCCGATGAATTACGAGCTCGCGGTTTCCGCAACGTGATGCTATGGCCGCGCGGTGTCGATACAACGCTGTTTCACCCGCAGCGCTTCGATCTGGGGCTGCCGCGCCCGGTATTTTTGTCAGTCGGGCGTTTGGCTGTCGAAAAGAATCTGGAAGCTTTCCTTAGCCTCGATCTGCCGGGCACCAAAGTCGTCGTCGGCGACGGACCCGCGCGCGCCGGCCTTGAGCGACAATTCCCGCAGGCGGTTTTCTTAGGTAGCCGCGCAGGCGAGCAGCTGGCGGAAATCTACGCTGCCGCCGATGTGTTCGTGTTTCCAAGCAAGACGGATACGTTTGGGCTTGTGATACTGGAGGCACTGGCAAGCGGTGTCCCGATGGCCGCCTTTCCGGTCAGCGGGCCGCGCGATGTCGTCGAAAACAGTCCGGTGGCATCATTGGACAACGATTTGCAAGCAGCCTGCATGACCGCGCTTACATTGAGCCGCGCGACATGCCGGCAGTTCGCGCTGCAGTTCACCTGGCAGGCCTCCGCGGCGGCGTTCGTCAAAAATATCCGCGACGTTGAGGCGATCGGTGCGCGGCTTCTTCCCTCTCCCCTCGTTGGAGAGGAAAAAGAAAGCAGCGCGCCTCACTGGGGCGAGAGTTCTCTTTCCCTCATGGAGTAAGAAGATAGTGAAGCGGAGTTTTCCCCTCTCCGCTTGAGGGAGAGGTGGCGAGCAGTCAGATGCGAACCGGGGGAGGGGTCAAACTTCATATTGATTGAAACCCCCTCTCCCACCCTCGCCTTGCTCGGGCACCCCTCCCTCAAGGGGGAGGGGGGAAAAAGCTGCCGTCGGAGCCAGCCGATGACTCCCACATTTCCGCCAAACCGATAATATCAAACGCGTCATGCTCCGAACTCTCCTCAAGTTAGTGTGCCTCCTGCAGGTGCTGCTTGCCATCGCGCAGCCGTCCGTTGCACAGCCTTCGCCCGGCGCCGCCGCGCAGGCGCTACCCGACCCCTCCCCTACCGAGGGCGCGATGCAGATCACGTGGGAAGTGCGCAACCGCTTCCGGCTGTTCCGCGAGGAGCGCGATTTCCTGCTTCAGGCCGACGCCATGCGCGGCAGGAGCATTCTGGCTTCCGAACAGGCGCTGGAATTGCAGAGCGACGGCCGCGGCTGGGCGCGCAACACGGTCGGGCGGCTGTGCATCGACGCGGTCGGGCATATCCCTGAGGCCTGCACCCGGGACAACGTAAAGGAAAACTATCTCGCGCCCAGCGAACATCCAGTCACGGTGCGACTGACCGGCGATATTCCGGTGGGCGCGGTCTGCGCGTGGAGTTTCGACGACGGCGAATACGCCGCGGCGCTCGACGCTCGACTGCGCCGAGCCGGTCAATCTGCGCGTGCGTTATGGCCGCACCACCGCGGCGAGCGTCGAGGTCTCCAGCGGAGCCGAGGCGCCGGTGCACGTCGCCACCGAAATCGCGGTGCGCGACCTCCTGATCGCGGGCCTCGGCGATTCCGTTGCATCCGGCGAAGGCAATCCGGATCGCGCCATCGCGTTATCGGAAGAAGGATTTTGTTTTCGCTCCTATCTCGGCAGCGGCAGCGGCGAGTTCTATCGGCCGGGCCGCGCCGGCTATAAGGGCAGCCGCGCCTGCGAGATTTCACCGAACACCAGCAACGCGCTCGCGGTGTGGCAGCGCTCCAGCGCGCTGTGGTTCAACTCCGCCTGCCACCGTTCGCTGTACAGCTACCAGACCCGCACCGCGCTCGCGCTGGCGCTGCGATATCCGCATATTGCCGTCACCTATCTGCCGCTGGCCTGCACCGGCGCCACTATCGCGGACGGTTTGTTCCGCGCGCAGCGGCCGCGCGAATGTCCCGCCGGCGGCGCCTCGACAAAATGCCAGAGCGTGGTCAATCCGCAGTTGACTGAGCTGACCGGAGCGTTGAACGCCGCGAGGAAGCGCCAGCCAGATCGCACACTCGATCTAGTGCTGCTCACCATCGGCGCCAATGACATCAACTTCTCGGGGCTGGTCTCCGACGTCATCGTCGACAGCCCGACCGAGCGTGTAATTTTTCGGCGCAGCGGCGTGATGGGATCGCTGGACGATTTACGCGCCGCGCTGGCGCGCGACCTGCCGCAATCATTTGCGAGTTTGCGCGATGCGCTCAAGCCCCTGGTCGGCGATCTCGCGCGCGTGGTCTATGTGTCCTACGCCAATCCCGCGCTCAACGACGGTGCGCCCTGCCCCGGCGGCCGCGCCGGCTTTGACATCCACCCCGCGTTCAACGCCGCGCCGAAGCGCATGGCCGATATCGCCAACTTCGTGCAGGGCGAATTTTTGCCGCAGCTGAAAAATATTGCGACCTGCCAGGGCGGCGTCATCTGCCGCGACGAGGCCGACCGCATGACCTTTGTCGACGCGCATCAGGAAGCCTTCGGCAACCACGGCATGTGCGCGCGCGCGGCGAGCGATCCGGAATTCGACCGCGATTGTTTCTCGGCGACGGGTGAAAGTTTCAACGCCAATCCCGTGACCGCGGCTGAGCAGCCGTTGATCTGCAACCGCGACGTAAAGGAGTTTCGCCCCTACCTGCCGCGCGGCCGCTGGATCCGCGACGCCAACGACAGCTACTTTTCGGCGATGACCTATCCGCAAGGCTTGCCGGTGACGATCCAGCCCGCCGACATTCACGATGCGACGTGGGGCATTCTTTCGGCGGTCTATGGCGGCGCGGTGCATCCGACCGCGGAAGGCCACGCGGCGATGGCGGATGCCGCGCTCCCCGCGGCGGTGAGCGTGCTCGGGCTGGACCGCGCGGACACGGCGGCGCAGTAGCGCAAAACATTTACACCGTCGTCTCCGCCTTGCGCGCAATTGCGCCGGGGGGCGCGGACCGATACGCCGTGCTGACGCAGTAAACAGCCGCGTGAAATAGAAGAGGCATCGTCACGTCTTTCCCTCTCCCCTCGTGGGAGAGGGTGGCGAGCATCGGCGAGCATCGGCAGATGCAAGCCTGGGGAGGGCACTTCAACTCAGGCGCCCTCGCGCGGCGGACTTTTCCCCTCTCCCCTTGTGAAAGAGAGTGCCCGAACGAAGTGAGAGCGGGAGGGGGTGAAGCGCATGTCCCGCGCGTTAACAAACATGAAATTACTGCAAGGTGAGCGGGATTTCTGCTGCGCCGTGCAACCTTCGAAAATCGAACGCGTTGGTAACGAGGAAAAAGAGTTCTGGAGAAATCATCATGAAGAAGACAGCGATTGTTTTGGCGACGGTGGCGGCGCTGGGCGCGGCGACGATGGCGGCCCCGGCTCCCGCTGAGGCGCGTGGTCTTGGGCCGGCGATCGGCGTCGGTATAGCCGCGGGCGTATTGGCGGCGGGCGCGTACGGAGCCTACGGGCCGGGTTATGGTTATGGATACGGTCCCGCATATTATGGCCCAGGCTACGGTTACTATGGGCCACGCCGTTACTACCGGGCTCGCGCCTATTACGGCGGACCGCGGTATCGGCACTATCGCCGGCACTGGTGACGCTGCGGTTAGACCGTCCCGAAGCTCGTGGGACTGACATTTGACGATGATGGCCGAAGCATTTCCGGCCATCATCGTTTTAAGCGTTAAGGAATAATTCGCTTTCGTAGCGAACGGCAGCGATTGATGCGCGATGTTCCGTAGTGAAGGCCGGCCCCGCACGACGCTCGCCACAGCCAGCGAAGAACGCCACGCCAGCCATACAATTTAATCCCTCAGTTCACGCCAAGCTTTTTCTGCAGGCTCGACGAAGACGTCGTGTACTGGAAGACAACGCGCTTGTCGGGGAAAACGTAGCGGCTCGCCTTCTGCGCCATCAGCGCGCCCTCGTGAAATCCGGAGAGGATCAGCTTCAGCTTTCCCGGATAGGTGTTGATGTCGCCGATCGCGAAAATGCCGGGCACGTTGGTTTCGAACGCCGCGGTCTCCACCGGCACCAGATTGTTCTCGAGCTTAATGCCCCAGTTCGCGACGGGCCCGAGCTTCATCGTCAAGCCGAAGAACGGCAGCAGCGTATCGCATTCGATTTTCGAAACCGAGTTGTCGCTGCCCTTCATCACGGCGCCGGTGAGTTTTCCGCCCTCGCCTTCCAGCGACGTGACCTGACCGATCTTCAGATCCATTTTGCCCGACGACACCAGCGCGCGCATCTGCTCGACGCTGTGAGGCGCTGCGCGAAAATCGTCGCGCCGATGCAGCAGTGTCACGCGCTTTGCGATCGGATGCAGGTTCAGCGTCCAGTCCAGCGCTGAATCGCCGCCGCCGACGATCAGCAGATCCTTGTCGCGAAATTGCTCCATCTTTCGCACGGCATAAAACACCGAGGTGCCTTCGTAAGCCTCAATGCCCGGCACCGGCGGCCGCTTCGGCTGAAACGATCCGCCACCCGCCGAGATCACCACCACCTTGCATTCGAACACCTGCCCCGCGTCGGTGGTGACGCGAAAACCAGAATCGCCCGTTTTCTCGATGGTCTCCACCATCTCGTTGAGATGGAACGTCGGGCTGAACGGCTTGACCTGTTCGAGCAGCGCTTCAGTGAGCCCTTGCCCGGTGACAAAGGGAATGCCGGGAATGTCGTAGATCGGCTTTTCCGGATAGAGTTCGGCGCACTGGCCACCGATCTTGTCGAGGATGTCGACGAGATGCACCTTCATGTCCAGCAGGCCAAGCTCGAACACCGCGAACAGTCCGCACGGGCCGGCGCCGATAATCAGCACGTCAGTTTTGATCGCTTCGCTCATAACTTGTTTTCCGGTGAATATTTGCCGACGGCGAAAACCGTTCCGGCTGCGCTTGTCTAACCAACGAAGGCTTTGGAGGAAAGCCATAAATATGCGGGGGCCGATGCGCGCCAAGCCCTTGCCCGGCATGAATAACTACGCTGTATGAGCGTGCAATGCCGGAGACCGTTTCGTGAACGCATCAACTTCCCGCGCCGAGCCGCGCCTCGACGATTATCCTTACAGGATCGCGGACAATGTGCGGTTCGGCGATCTCGACCCCAACCAGCATGTCAACAACGCTGTCTACGCGACCTATTTCGAAACCGGCCGCGTCACGCTGATGAAGGACAACGTTTCCGGGTTGATGCCGCCGGGGCTCGCCTGGATCATGGTGCGGCTCGACATGCATTTCCGCGCCGAGCTGAAATGGCCTGGCACGATCGAGATGGGACTGGGCGTCAGCAGATTTGGAAGAACGTCGGTGACGTTCGATCAGGTGGTATTTTCAGAAGGGCGATGCGTTGCGTCCGCGCAGTCGGTCTCCGTGCTGATCGATGACGCCACGCGAAAACCAACGCCGCTGACCGACGAGATCATCGCGAATTTTCAGCGCTGGAAAATGCGCGGCGCGGACGACGCGTGAAACGGGCGCTGATAGCGGTGACGATGTATTGCGCGGCGATGCAGGCCGCGACAATCACCCCCGCGGCGGCAGACGAGTTGTACCGGGAGGAGTTGCGCATCCCGATGGCGGACGCCGGGCCGCGCGGGCTTGAAGCGGTGCTGGTGCGGCCGTCGGGAACGCGGCGCTATCCGCTGGCGCTGATCAGCCACGGCGCGCCGCGCGACGAGACCGAACGCGCGCGGATGACGCCTGATCGCTTGTACACGCAGGCCAGCGAGTTTGCGCGCCGCGGTTTTGCATCGTTGGTGGTGATGCGGCGCGGCTATGGCGATTCCGGCGGCGACTACGCCGAAAACAGTGGGCGCTGCGATCGCCGCGATTACACGAGAGCCGCGCGAGAGTCCGTCAGGGATCTGCGCGCGGCGATCGATGCCATGAAAAATCGCGTCGATGTTTCGACGCAGGGAATGATCGCGGTCGGGCATTCCGCCGGCGGTTTTGCCAGCGTCGCATTATCAGCCGATCCGCCGCCGGGCCTCGTGGCGGCCATCAGCTTTGCGGGCGGACGCGGCTCGCGCGCCGATGACGAGGTTTGCAGCGAGGACGCGCTGGTCAAAGCATTTGCAACGTTCGGCAAGACCTCGCGTATTCCGCTGCTGTGGGTCTACGCTGCGAACGACAGATTTTTCGGGCCCGTGCTGGCGCACCGGATGCACGATGCATTCACCGCTGCGGGCGGCCGCGCGCAGTTCATCGATGCTCCGGCCTTTGGCCGCGACGGACATCAGTTGTTCTCGGTTGCTGGCGCGGCGATCTGGACGCCGATGGTCGATAGCTTTCTGCGCGAGCAGAATCTCGGAACGCGAGATCTCATCGCGCCTAGCGCAGCATCGCTTTCGCCGCCTCCTCAGCTCGGCAGCAATGGCCGCGACGGTTTTGCCGCCTATCTCGCCGGCGGCCCGCACAAGGCATTCGCCGCGGCGCCAAAGGGTGCGTTCGCTTATCGCATGGGATTGCGAACGGCCGCCGAAGCGCAGGACTCGGCGCTGGCGGCGTGCGCAAAATTCTCAGCCGACTGCACGCTCTATGCTGTCGATGACGAGCGTGTTGACCAGCGCAACGGCGACCGCTGATGTTACGGCTCTAAGCCTGCCGCTCCGGCGTCGATACCACGAGGCCATCGAGCGCGTCGCTCACCTTGATCTGACAGGACAGGCGCGAATTCGGTCGCACGTCGAATCCGAAATCGAGCATGTCCTCTTCCATCGGCGAGGGCGGGCCGACCTTTTCGCGCCAGGCTTCGTCGACATAGACGTGACACGTCGCGCAGGCGCATGCGCCGCCGCACTCGGCCTCGATGCCCGGAATGCTATTGCGGATCGCCGCTTCCATCACGGTCGCGCCGTTGTCGACATCGACGGTACGGGTTTCGCCGGTGTGATCGACAAAGTTAATCTTGGCCATGATGCTCGTGCTGCCGGACTTTAAAATGGAAGGTAGGCCTGTCCTATAACGGGTCGATCCGGTCAGCGCCAGCACGCAGCGCTGAAAGCCGTTGTTCCCTTTTTCGTGAGTTGCCAAATCGAATCAGGGACGCCGAAGTCTCGCGTCGATCGCCGCGCGCGCCTGCGCGACCGCTTGCTTGAGTGCGGCCAGCGCATCGGAAAGTTCGCCGCCGTCGCGCTTGACGCGTTCGAAGTTTTCAACAGCCATCGCCACACCAAACGCACCGATCGCACGCGCGGAACCTATGAGCTTATGCGCAAGGCTGACCGCATCCGGCGGCAGCGCCGCGAGGGCATCGACCAAATCTGCGGCCTGCGCTGAAAACAGCCCGAGTACCTCGCGTTCAAGGTTAGCATCGCCCAATGTCATCTGTTCGAGATGAACGGCGTCTATCGGATTGCCGTCGGAAGCGAGGCCAGACATTGCACGACCTATTCATCAGACAAACAACAACAGACCTGAAAACGATATATCCAGACACAATAAACGATGTAGTTTCAACATCTTACCTTAAAGAAAACCGATTCTCTGTTAATGTCTATGCTCCTTCAGGCCACTCTTAAAAATCTGTTTACGCGTTAACGATGATTAAGATTGTGTGAATGGCACCCATTTCTTTCGCATCGCCAAGCCAATAGGATGTTCGCGGATGTGGGGTAAGCCGGCCTGAGCGCTCGCAGCGTCGAAGGAATCGGCTTCTTGCGAGCAGTGATCGCGGATAAATTCCGCGACCTAACAAAGGGCTGAGGCTGGACATGGCGAACAATCCAAAAAAAGTTAAAGATCCAACTGAAGTCGCGCTGTCCGCCATTCAAGAAGCCTTGAATATCAGCGACCTGCCCATGACGGACAGCGGCCGAAATCCGGTCCGAAACGAGGCGCCAGTACCGGAATCCGCCGCTCCTGTTTACAACGACGGCGCATTGGACACCCGGCCGAGCGCCGATCGGCCGATCTTTGATTCCATCGACGAGCGCGTCCCACGCCGCGCAGCCAATGACGATCGCGAAACGATCGGTCAAATTTTGCAAGCCATTCAAAAGGGCCGCCCGGCCCGCAACGTCTACACTCTCGCGACACTATTCGCCGGTGTCTGGCTACTCGGCGCCGGACTACTGACGATCAGTTTCCTTCCTTCCCTCCAGACCCTGATCGGTCAAGGCAACGGCGGCACGCTGGTGCTGGCTGGACTCGCGGCTTTGTTCTTTGCACCCGTCCTGCTTTTCTATTTCCTGGCAAGCCTTTCCTGGCGCGGACAGGAGTTGCGCATGATTGCGCAATCGATGGCGCAGGTTGCCATCCGCTTCTCCGAGCCCGAAGGCACCTCATCCGATGCCATGGTCACGGTTGGCCAGGCGATCCGCCGCGAAGTCGCCGCCATGGGCGATGGCGTCGAGCGCGCCATCGCACGCGCGGGTGAACTTGAAACCCTTGTCGCCAATGAAGTGTCGGCACTGGAGCGCGCCTATTCGGACAACGAAGTGCGTATCCGCGCGCTGCTGCAGGATATCGCCCATCAACGTGACAATCTCGTCGGACAGGCCGAGCAGGTGCGCAGCGCCATCTCCGGCGTGCAGATCGACTTGCGCCATGACATTGCGCTGATTTCGGACGCGATCGCATCGCGCGTCGACGAAGTCGCCAAGAGCATTACCGGCGCCCTGGAAGAACGCGGATCGCATATCACGGGCGCGCTGAGCAACGCCGGCGACAACATGATCCTGGCGCTCGGCGAGCGTGGCGGCGATCTGCTTGATCGTTTGGAAGAAGCCAGCGCCGAGACCACGCGCGCGGTGCTGGATGCCAGCGAGCGATTGACCACCAGCCTCAATTTCAAGACCGGCCACGTCCATGACGAATTCGTCGAACTCGCGGACCGGGTCCATGACATGCTCAACGAGCGCATCGATCGCATCACCAGCGAATTCGAACAACGTTCGTCCACCATCGTCGACGGAATTTCGGATCGTACCGAGCAGGTCCACGACTCGCTGAAGAATTCCAGCGACAGCCTTCTGCTTGAACTCGAATTGCGCAGCGGCGATCTGGTCAACCGGATCGATGAAGCCGGCAATCGGCTGGCGACGCGCATTCTCACCAGCGGCGACAAGGCCAGCGACGCACTGGATGTCACCGTGAATTCGCTGGTCGCTAAAGTGATCAGCCAGACGGAGAATGCCCACGACTCGCTCAGTCTGCAGATGAGCGCCTTCGATGAATTGGTCCGGGACCAGGGCTCCGAACTCGCTGAAAAATTTTCCCGCGATAGCGGTACGCTCGGCGCGCTCATTACCCGCCACATCTCGGAGTTCGATCGCACGGTCAAAACGTTCGGCGGCGAAATCGTGGATCGGATGGGGCAACGCACTCAGGATATCGCCGAAAACCTCAAGACCTATGTCGATGGTTTCGACACCCGCCTGACCTCGAATGGCGGTGAAATCACCGCAACGCTCGATCAGCGCCTGGTGCAATTCGAGACGACATTGCAGTCGCGCGTCGCTCATCTAGACATGTCGCTGGACACGAAGATCAAGTCATTCGACCAGACCGTCGATGGCCGTCTGCAGACTCTGGAACAGAGTTTCGAATTCGCGGGCAAAGTCCGTGACCGAAACCATCGATAACCGCCTGGCTACGCTCTCCTCGTCTTTGACCGACGGCGCCACGCAGGCCGTCGAGTCGATCGACTCCCGGCTGACCGATCTTACCTCGTCACTGACCGAGGGCGCCGTACAGGCGATCCATTCGATCGACTCGCGGCTGTCCCAGCTTACTTCTTCGCTCACCGGCGGCACTGCCCAGGCGATCGAAGCGATCGACCGGCGCATTTCGAACGTGACGGAGACGATCGATGGCCGCAGCACGTCGCTCACCGATACGATTACGGCGCGGTTCCATGAAATTCATCACGGCATCGAAAGCCGCGTCGGAGCGGTCGCGACCGATATCGACATGCGCGTCTCCCAGTTCGAGGATCTCCTGGGATCGCGGGTCGAGGCGGTCGCCGGCCGGTTCGAAAGCAGCGGCAGGCAGGCCAGCGATGGCCTGATGGCGCGTGCCGAAGAACTTTCGCTGGGCATCCGATCCCATGTCGAAGATGCCGAACGCTCCCTGACAAACCTCGTCGTCAATACCAGCGAGGCCATCCAGAACGGCGCCCGCGCCGCCCAACAGTCGATGCTTACGGTTTCCGCCGATGTCGGCGCGCAGCTAAAACAGACCTCGACGGAAGTTGAACGCGCGTTGACGGCGGTCGGTACTTCCGCGGCGGCTTCGGTTCTCACCAGCGCCCGCGACGCGCAAACTTCGCTCGTGACGGCGTCCACTGACGCCGCCACGCAGATCAAATCGCTCTCTGCCGATATCGAACGTACATTGTCCGCCGCCGGCTCCGCTACCGCTCAGTCGCTTCTTGGCGGCGCGCGCGAAGCTCAGAGCACGCTCACTTCGACCTCGGCGGATGTCGTGGGACAAATGCAATCTCTGTCCGCCGACATCGAACGAACGCTTGTCGCCGCCGGTGCCTCGACAGCCGAACTCGGTGCTGTCAGGCGCCCGCGCGGCCCAGAGCACTTTGGTCGCTACTTCTTCCGAAGTCGCGGGACAAATTCAGTCCCTTTCCGCCGACATCGAGCGGACATTGGTCACAGCGGGGACCGCCGCCGCCGATCATGTCACAACCAGCGCCCGGTCGGCGCAGGGTACCTTGGTGGCCACCTCCACGGAGGTCGCAGGACAAATGCAGTCGCTCTCCGCCGACATCGAGCGGATGTTGGTTACCGCGGGCAGCACCGTTGCTGAGTCCGTCACATCCAGCGTGCGTTCGGCACAGGGCACCTTGGTGGCCACTTCCACCGAGGTCGCCGGACAGGTCCAGTTGCTATCAGCAGACATCGAGCGGACGTTGGTTGCCGCTGGAACCACCGCCGCAGAGTCGGTCACCTCGAGCGCCCGGTCGGCGCAGAGCACCCTGGTCGCCACCTCCAGCGATGTCGCAACGCAAATCCGGTCGCTGTCGTCCGACATCGAGCGCAGTCTTTCGACGGCGGGAGCGGCGACCGCGGACACAGTTCTTACCGGAGCACGCGCGGCGCAAAGCACCCTGGTTGCTGCCGCAACCGACGCCTCGATCCAGGTCAAATCGCTCACCAGCGACGTCGAACGCACTTTGTCGGCCGCAGGCACCGCCACCGCTGAAATCGATCCGCAACGGCGCACGCGAGGCGCAGACCACGCTGGTCGCAGCATCTTCGGACGCGGCCGAGCATGTCAAATCGCTGGCAGCCGACGTCGAACGCACTTTGACCGCGGTCGGAGCGGACACCGCGGCGTCGATCCTGGGCAGCGCACGTGAAGCGCAGGCATCGCTCGTTGCGACCTCTGCCGACGCAGCCACCCAGATCAAGTCGATCTCGGTGGATATCGAACGCTCGCTCACTGCCGTCACCGCGAGCACGACGGACAATATCCAGGCCAGCGCGCTCAACGCCCAGAATCTGCTGGTCGGCACATCCAACGAGGTCAGCGCCAAGATCAAAACCACCTCCTCCGATATCGAGCGTTCGGTATTCGCTGCGAGTGGCACATTCAGCTCGACCATGTCGGGCAAAACAGACGAAATCGTCACCTACGTCCAGCAGCAGACCGATCGCCTGTCGCAGATGATCGAAAGCAAGCGCGGATTGCTGGTCGATGCGATCAGCGCGAAAACCAGCCAGCTCAACGTCGATATCGATCGGGTCACCGCGGACGCGCTGAAATCGATCGAGACCAGAGGCCAGGCCTTTGCGCAATCGATCACGACGAACGGTTCGGACGTGGCGCGCACGATTACCGGTGCCGGCGATCTGGCGACCGGCGCGGTGGCAAAATCGCTGAAAGAGCTGGAACAGGCATCACGCTCCGCGATCGATCAGTCGCGTCAAGTGTCGATCGCCGCGGTCACGGAGATGCAGGAAACCAGTAAAATCCTGCGCACCGACACCGTCGCCCTGTTCGAGCGGCTGCGCGAAGGCAACATCCTGCTGCAGGAAGTGCTTACCGGCGCGCACGACAATCTGGACTCGCTCGAGCGCGCTCATGGTCACGCGCGTCGCGGATTTCGTATCCGCGGTAAACGAAGTTACTTCGCGCAACGGTACGTCCAACCAGACGCTGGAAGACCAGTTGGGCATCTTCAGTTCCAAGACGACCAAGGCGCTCGAGGATCTGAGCTCCCTGTCCGGACAGTTCGAGGCGCACGGCAAGGCGCTGGTGGATGCCGCGGCGGTGGTCGAGCAAGCCAACCGCAGCACCACGACGTCCGTCGAGGAACGCAAAGCCGCCCTGGAATCGCTGGTGACGACGATCGATTTGCGCACCGCCGATCTCGATCAGCGGCTGTCGCGATTTACAGGCCTGCTCGACGAGTCGCTGGGAGCCGCTGAAGACCGCGCGCGCGACATCGCAAGAGTCGTTGCGGAAACCGCTGGAGCGGGCTCCTCGGCCGTGAGCCGCCAGTTCGAAGCGGTGCGCGCGTCCGCCGAACAGGAACGCCGGCTGACTTCGGAGGCCATGAGCGAAATTTACCGGCAGGGCACGCAGGAAGCGGATGCGATGTTCAAGCAGTCCGCTGACAAGTTTGCGACCATGGTCCAGAACATGAAGCAGATGGCCGCGGAAATGCACCACGAACTGGAAAGCACCCGCGAGGAGCTTCGCCGCGGCGTCTTCGAAATGCCGCAGGAAGCCGCGGAACTCAACAGCGCAGATGCGCAAGGTCATCGTCGATCAGATCGAAGCGCTTGCCGAACTGAACCGGATCGTCGCGCGTCACGGCCGCGGGCTTGACGTCGTCAGCACCGGGCGTTCGCAGCGCGAGGAAGAGCCGATGATGGCAGTGGCCGGCGGACGCAACGAGGCGCCACGATCCGCGCCGCGGATGCGTGACAGCGGCAGCGCGTCGAACCTGCCGATGCCCGACCTCGGTGCGCCCGCGGCGCGCATCACCGAAGCTCCGCCGGTCAGTCCGGCCGGTGCGGCCCAGGCACCCGACGGGTGGCTCTCGGAACTCCTGAGCCGCGCCGACGGCGACGGAGCGGAGCGCGATGCCCCGCGGGCACGCGCGCCCGCCGCGGGAAATCCGCTGGAAGCCCTGTCGCTCGACATCGGCCGTTTGATCGACCGCAACCTCGCCGCCGAGATGTGGGATCGCTATCAGCGCGGCGAGAACAAGGCGTTCACCAAACGGCTCTATACGCCTACAGGCCAGAAGGCCTTCGATGAGGTCGGACGTAAATATCGCTCGGACCGCAATTTCAAGCAGGCCGTCGATCGGTACATCGTCGAGTTCGAGCGAACGCTGGATGAGGTCGCGCGTCACGAGCGCGGTCCCGCCTTGCTGCGCAACCACCTCACGTCGGAAGCCGGGCTGGTTTACACCCTGCTGGCGCACGCCGCAGGTCGGCTGGGATAAATTGCCGGTCTACCGGTAATCACATCGTCGTTTCCGCGCAGGCGGGGACCCATCATCCCTTGCGTCGATGAAGGGGTGCCCGTCACCAAAGATACGCGCTCGATCCTGAATAGCGATGACACAGCACATGGGTCCCCGCCCCCGCGGGGACGACACTGAGAAAATGCGCGCCGTAAACCTATTGCTGCCGTCTCGGCCCCGAAGGCGCGGGGGCCGGTGCGGGCGCGGGTGCAGGCGCACTGTTGCTTGCACCGAACAGCAGGCGGGTTGGATTTTTGTCCAAGTTGATCACGGCGCGGCTGATGTCGCCAAGCGTGCGCCGGCCATCAGAAATCAGCGGGCCCGAGCGCTTGTCCAGATTATCGGCCAGTTCGCGGATTGATTTCACCGCCTGAAAGAGCTCGGAGCCGTCCTTGCCGCCGGCGAGCGTATTCAGACCCAGCATGATATTGTCGGTCTTGCTCATAACACCGTCGGCCTTGCCCATCACGACGTCGACCTTGAGCATGATGTCGTCGATCTTGGCGGAATTGCGCGCCAGCGAGCCTGTGAAGGTCTCTAAATTCGAAAGGGAGCTTTTCACCGATTCCTGGTTGTCGGCCACGATCTTGTTGATGTTCTGCAGCGTGGCACGGATGGCTTCGGTGACGTCCTGCAGCGAGTTTGGATCCGCGGTTAGAACCGGAACGCCGTCCTCATCCAGTGGAACGGTCGGCGCATCCGGCTCTCCGCCCTTGAGCGATATCGCGGCGACGCCGGTGAGGCCCTGAAACTCGAGCCCGACCAGTGTGTCTTTGCGGATGGGAGCATTGTTCTCGACCATGGCAAGTGCGACAACGCGCCGCGGGTTGTCCAGCTTCACCGACATCACTTCGCCGACGCGGATACCGTTGAAATTGACGCTGCCGCCATTGCGCAACCCCGACGCCGGACCTTCGAAAACGATGCGAAGCGGGCTGCGCAGCTTGGTCGCGTGGAGACTTTGAAACCACAGAACAAAGCCGAACGCTGCGGCGATCACCGCGAGCGTGAACGAACCGATCAGGACGAAGTTCGCCCGCGTTTCCATCAACCAACTCCAAAATCAGCTAACGACTGCACGAGCGCGCTTGCCGTGGAAATAGAGCCGCAGCCAGGGATGCTGCGAGGCTAACATGTCAGTCATCGAACCTGCCGCAATGATCTTACCGCTTCCTAGCACCGCGATGCGGTCGCACGCGGTGTGAAGGCTGTCCAGGTCGTGGGTTACCATGAAAACGGTCAGGCCCAAAGTACGCTGCAGGGTGCGCACCAGCTCATCGAAATCGCCGGCGCCGATCGGATCCAGGCCGGAGGTCGGCTCATCGAGGAATACCAGCTCGGGATCGAGCGCCAGCGCGCGCGCCAGCGCGACCCGCTTGATCATGCCGCCGGAAAGCTCCGACGGAAATCGATCGACGACCTCGGGCCGCAGGCCAACCATGCCCAGCTTGGCAATGGTGATCTCGTCAAGCAGGCGCTGCGATACATTCAGATATTCACGCACCGGAAACTGGATATTTTGCCGCACCGTTAGCGAGGAAAACAGCGCGCCCTGCTGGAACAGGACGCCCCAGCGTCGCTCCACAGCCCTTCGTGCGGCAATATCGGCGGCATCGAGGTCGACGCCGAACACTTCGATACGTCCGCCGACCTTGGGAACGAGGCCGATGATCGTGCGCGTCAGCACCGATTTGCCCGCGCCGGATGGACCGACGAAACCGAGAATTTCACCGCGCTTGATATCGAGATTGAGTCCGTCGAGAACCTTGGTGCTGCCGAATTGCACCGTGACGTCGCGGACCCTGATAATGGGGTCAGTAGATTCAACCGCCATCATTACATTCCGATCGACGCAAAAAATATCGCGAAGACGCCATCCATCACGATGACGAAGAATATTCCCTTAACCACCGACGAGGTGGTGTGTTGTCCGAATGACTCGGCGCTGCCTTGCACCGCGAGGCCTTCAACGCAGGCGACGACGCCGATTACCGCCGCCATCACGGGCGCCTTGATCATGCCGACCGTGAAATGATCGATCGAAATCGCGTCGCGCAGGCGGGTAAGGAAGGCCTCCGGATCGACGCCGCCATAAAGCCAAGCCACCAGACCGCCGCCATACAGCGCGGATACCGCGCCAAGAAACGCCAGGATCGGCAATCCGATCACCAGCGCCAGCATTCTCGGCAGGATCAATACCTCGATGGGATCGAAACCCATGGTGCGCAGCGCGTCGATCTCCTCGCGCATCTTCATCGAGCCGAGTTCGGCGGTGTAGGCGCTGCCCGATCGGCCCGCGACCATGATCGCGACCAGGAGAACGCCGATTTCGCGCAACACCAGCACGCCCAGCATATCGACAACGAAAACATCGGCGCCGAATTTGCGGAAATGAAAGATGCCCTGCTGGGAGATGATACAGCCGATCAGAAAGGTGATGAGCACCACGATAGGCACCGCACGCCAACATACCTGTTCTAAGTGATGCACGGTCGATGTCAGGCGGAAGCCGCGCGGATGAATGACAACGCGCGCGCCTGCCGCCAGCACCGCGCCTTGCATTTCGATCAATTCCAGGATGGTGTCGCCGACACCCACCACGCTGCGGCCGAGTCGGTCGAGCAGTCCCACCACCGTCGTACGCGTCGGTACGGGCGCGGACCCGGCCTTTACCCTGCGCACCTCGTCGACCAGGGTCGAGTAGTTGGCAGAAAGGCCGGAGATCTTGGGCTCGACGCCACTCTGCGTCAGGCTGCGGCGCAGACGCTCGATCAGCCATGCCCCGAAAGTATCGAGTTTGGAGACCTCCGACACGTCGATATAAATGTTCGGACGGGTTCCCGTCAGCTTTTCGGCATCGCCGACGATCCGTTCCAGAACGGAGGCAAAGCGGGCCGTCCACGATCCTGCGGCGTAAAGCGCAAGAGCATTGCCTTGTACCACTTGCTCAAGGCTCGGGCCTCCTTCCAAGTGCAACTCCAATACTTATTCTTTGCCGTCTGCGGAGGTAATTCCGATCAGCCGCCGCCGGCTTGCGGGATAGCTTCCTAAACAGCCATAGTTGGCCGCGCCGGGCAACCCCGCCAGTCAACATTTGCCAGACAAGAAATGATCTCCCGTACACCCATAGAACTAGCCGCCCGGATCGAACGCTGGCCAATCGCCGGCGCTTTTACCATCAGCCGCGGCGCCAAGACCGAAGCCGTCGTTGTGGTTGCCGAGGTCAGCCGCGGCGGTCACACCGGCCGGGGCGAATGCGTTCCCTACGCCCGCTATGGCGAGACGCCCGAAGCCACGCTCGCCGCGATTCTCGCGATGCAGGAGCCGCTGCGTAAAGGCCTCGACCGTCACGCCCTGCAAACGGCGATGCCGGCCGGCGCGGCCCGCAACGCGCTCGACTGCGCCTTGTTCGACCTTGAGGCCAAAGCAAAGGGCACGCGCGTGTGGGAGCTGCTCGGCAGCCCGGCACCGCGACCCTGCACCACAGCCTACACGATCTCGCTGGGGTCGCCGGAGGCCATGGGCGCCGCGACCGCCAAAGCAGCCCATCTGCCGCTGCTCAAGATCAAGCTCGGCGGCGACGGCGACGGCGACCGCATTGCCGCGGTGCGCAGATCCGCGCCGGAATCCGAGCTGATTGTCGATGCCAATGAAGCCTGGACACCGGCCAATCTGGAGCAAAACTTGGCGGAGTGCGCTGAGGTCGGAGTCACCTTGGTGGAACAGCCGCTTCCGGCCGGGCAGGACGACGCATTGGCACGTATCCACAGGCCGATGACGGTCTGCGCCGATGAGAGCGTGCATGATCGCGCCTCGCTCGATGGGCTGCGCGAACGCTACGACGCCATCAACATCAAGCTCGACAAAACAGGCGGACTGACCGAAGCGCTTGATATGGCCGACGCCGCGCGGGCGCTTGGATTTGAAATCATGGTCGGCTGCATGGTCGCAACGTCGCTTTCAATGGCTCCGGCGATGTTGATCGCGCAGCACGCCCGCTTCGTCGATCTCGACGGTCCATTGCTGCTGGCAGCCGACCGTGACGGCGGCATGCGCTATGACAATGGCATGGTCTATCCGCCCGACGCCGCGCTCTGGGGCTGATCCAGACGGTGGCGCGCCAGCCATATCACCGCGGCCCCCGCGAACGCCATCGCCGCCATCAGATAATATACGCCCTGCCCGTGCTGGGCATAGATGGCGCCGCAGGCAATCGACGCGGCGCTGGTGACGATCCCGGAGCAAGCGGCCAGATAGCCCTGCCCGCGCGCCATGACGTGACCCGGGACGTTGCGGATCAAGAGTCCCATCGTGCCGATCTGCGTCAATCCGTAGGTCAGCCCATGCGCCAGTTGCACGATGGCTAACACCCCTACCGGCGGTGTCTGAGCCGTGATCAGCCAGCGCGCCACGGCTGACATCGCTCCGATCGCGAGCAGTATCGCCGGCGCCAACGTAAAGCGCGGCGATAGCGCGAACACCACAATCTCGGCCAACACGCCGAGCACCCATAATCCCGCAACGGTCAGCCCGCCGTGACCTGCATTCTGCCATGTGATGGAGGCGAAGGTGTAATAGGCGGCGTGGCTGCCCTGAACCAGCGCCGCCGCAACGATGATCGCGAGAAAGCCGGGCTGCCGCAGCAGCGCCGTCGATCCGGACAAGGCCGCGGCGGCCTCACCGCGAACGTCCAGCTGTTGCAGTCCGAGACTGGCGACGGCGCCAAGCCCCGCCACCGCGGCAATGATCCAGATCAGATGTTTGGCTGCAATGACGTCGACGAGCAGCCCGCACGCGAGCGCGCCCACCACGAACGCGGCCGAGCCCCACAAGCGCAGCGGTCCATAATTGAGGCCGTACCTTGCCACGCCCTTCAAGGCATAAGCATCGGTCAGCGGAATCATCGGCGTCCACAGGCAAGCGGTCACCGCGAAAGCGATGAATACCGAGAGCGGCTGCTGCAAAGTCCCGATGACGGAAAATCCCAGCGCGGTGACAAACGCCGTCACGATCATGGCGCCGCGCAATGAGCCGTGCTTCTCGGTGAATCCGGTGATGAACGGCAGGATTGTAAATCGCGTTACCGACGGGACGGCGACGATGATTCCGATCCACGCCGATTCGATGCCGACGGCCTTGAGCCAAACCGGGAAGAACGGCAGCTGGGTTCCGATCAAGCCGAACAGCGTTCCGTAAAACAGCGCGAGGCGCGCCGCGAATCGGCCCGGCGCTCCGCGCGAACTGATGGGGATTGGTAATTCGGCTTGTATCAATTCAATTGCGATTCGGTTGATATCATGATGATCGTTATCCCAACGCGTCACGATTTGCGCGATGAGTTTACCATGGCCGACGAAGCCTTCGCCCTGTCACCGATTTCTGCTCGCGCCGCGCAGCCGAGCGATGCCGACTATGCCGCGATCAGCGAAGCGTTCATGGAAACGTCGCGCGGGCGCTGGTTTCTTTCCGAATACGCCAAACGCAACCGCAACGCCGATACGAGCATGGTGCTCGATGCCGTGGCGCGCATCGAAGAGAATCTCAGCGAGCAGAACCACGCGCTTTCTTCTGAAGGCGGACTGTCGGAAGCTTTGGCGTCCATCCGACGCGCGGTCGATGAGGCCAGAACCGGCGCGTTACAAGCGATCGACGGACGCGCTTTCGCGGAATCCGTAGGTCCCATCCGCAAGGGAACGCGGGTCATTCGCGAAATCGCATGGCGGCTGCGCGAGATCGGCGCCGATGGCCGGATCTGCGACATGATCGGTTCGCAGATCGACGCCATCGAAGCCGCCTGCGTGGAAATCGCCTCGACCGATTCCAGCGATGCGCTCAATAGCGCGTTCAGCTTGATTGAGGAACGGATCAAGAAGTTTGACGGCGGCGGAACTGCGCCTGCGCAGAAAGCGGATGACAGCACCGCCTCGCGTTCGGAAGCCGCGCCGGTGGAAGTAGCCGTTGATTCCGCCAATGCTCCCGAGACACCTGCCGACACGCGCACGAGCGAGTTTTCAGAGCAAGCATCGACCTACGCAACCGAGCAATTCGTCACGCCGGAGCCCGTCGTCGTGGCCGAGGCCATCATTGTGGCCGAGCCGGTCAAAGTACCTCAGCCTGCCGAGCTTGAGGTAACCGCTGCCGACATCGTGCATGACGACGCCGTGCTGGATATTGTTGCGATGGAAATGGGCGCTCCGGATCCCGAGCCCGCGATTTCGGAAATGACCGTCTCAATGCCGGCGCCTACCGAAACCGGAATTGTCGCGCACGCACCCGAGCCTGTAATGATCCCGTCGCCACAGCCGATGTCGGTCGCGCCGCCGCAGCCGGCGCCGTTACCCGACCCCTCACTTGGCGAATCATTGCTCGCTAACGGGATCGTGCGGCGGCCTGTTCCGTCGATAGCCGATCCCTTCGCACAGATCCGCCGCCTCAGCCAAGCGGAGAAGATCGCGTTCTTCTCGTAAAACTCAGCCGATCAATTTTGCGAACAAATCCGCATCAACATTGCCGCCTGACAATACGATGACGACGGTTTTGCCCCTCGCCTCAATCTGCCCGGCGAGCAGCGCCGCTAGACCAACTGCCCCGCCGGGCTCGACAACAAGTTTCAACTCGCGGAACGCAAATGCCACCGCGGCACCCACTTCCGCATCGGAAGCCGTGACGCCCCCGGCAAGCAGGCGCTCGTTGATTGCGAAGGTGATCTCGCCGGGAATTGACGCCATCAGCGCGTCGCAGATGGTGCGTCCCTCCGCGCGATGCGGTTCGCGCTTGCCGGCGCGCAGCGAGCGCGCGTGATCGTCAAAGCCTTCCGGTTCAGCCGACATGATCGCGGCCTGGGGATAGCGCGCCTTGACCGCGGTCGCGATGCCCGCGACAAGCCCGCCACCCGATGCCGGCGCAACCACGATATCGGGAACGATCCCCTGCGCGCTCATGTCCTCCGCGATCTCACGGCCGACGGTGCCCTGCCCCGCGATGACGAAAGGATCGTCGTAGGGTGGCACCAGCGTCGCGCCGCGTTTGCCGGCGATTTCGCGCGCAATCGCTTCGCGATCCTCACGGTCGCGATCGTACAGCACCACTTCCGCGCCATAGCCCTTGGTTCGCTCGCGCTTCGATAGCGGCGCGTCCGATGGCATCACGATGGTCGCCTGCATGTTCAGAAGCTGGGCTGCCGCCGCTACACCCTGCGCATGATTGCCCGACGAGAACGCCACCACGCCGCCCTCGCGCGCGCTTTGCGGAATAGAGGACATCTTGTTGAAGGCGCCGCGAAACTTGAACGAGCCGGTTCGCTGCAGCATTTCCGGTTTCAGAAATACTTTCGCGCCCGTGCGTTCATCGAGCGCCGGCAGGGACAATAGCGGCGTGCGTACCGCGTAGGGCGCAATGACACGCGCGGCGGCTTCGATGTCAGAGGAAGTAACCGGAGGATTTGTTGGCGTATTCATCCGCGCCTTGTATCGCTTTCTCCGCGATGCCGACAAGAGACGCCGCCGCAGATCAGGTCGTCAACTCTTGCGGTCGAAGCCGTGAAAATGATGGATCGGTCCATGACCGCGGCCGACGCCAAGCTGGTCGGCCGCGGCAATCGCCGCGCTGACATAGGTCTTGGCATTTCTTACGGCGGTTTCGAGATCGTTGCCTTTCGTCAATCCCGCCGCGATAGCGGAAGATAACGAGCATCCAGTGCCGTGGGTATTTTGGGTGGCGATGCGCGGCGCAGGGAATGCCACAACGCCGTCGGCGCTGAAGAGATAATCGACGCTGTCGGCGCCGTGCCCATGCCCGCCCTTGATCAGCACGGCGTCGCAACCCATCGCCAGCAACAACCTGCCCTGCCGCCCGATATCGGCTTCGGTTTCCGCGACGGGTTGATTTAGCAACGCCGCGGCCTCCGGCAGGTTCGGCGTTACGATCAGGGCCCTTGGAATGAGCTTGGTCCGCAGCGCCTCCACGGCGTCGGGGGCTAGCAGGCGATCGCCTGATGTCGCGACCATCACCGGATCGAGCACTATATGCTTCGGCGACCAGCGGTCGAGTCCCGTGACGATGGCATCGATCACCGCGACTATTCGCGACCATGCCGATCTTCACGGCCTTCACGTCGAGATCGCCGAACACCGCGTCGATCTGCGCGGTCACAAATTCCGCCGGCACGTCATGGATCGCATCGACGCCGAGCGTGTTCTGCGCGGTCAGCGCGGTGATGACCGAAGCGCCATAGACGCCGAACGCGGCGAAGGTCTTGATGTCCGCCTGGATGCCGGCACCGCCAGACGAATCCGATCCGGCGATGGTCAGCGCAATGGGGATCGTCATTGTCGTGCTCGCGCCGCGCTCGCCCGTTGGGCGGATGCTGCTGTCCTAGCGCGGCATGCCAAAGGCCGCAACATCAACGGCAAGTTCGCTTGCCATGACGCCCGCTTTTCGGCTGTAGTGTGCCGACGCACCTTTCCGGAGACGACAGCGATGGTTCCTTTCTTCGTGCAATTCAAATGCAAGCTAGGCCAGTCCTATGCCGTCGCCAACGCGCTTGCCGAGGCCGAGATCGCGTCGGAGATTTATTCCACCGCTGGCCATTACGATCTGCTGGTGAAATTCTACGTCGATAACGCGACCGACATCGGTCATTTCGTTAACGAAAAGGTGCAGGTGATCCCCGGCATCCAGGACACCCACACCATCATCACCTTCAAGGCATTTGGTTCAGGCTAGCCGAAGGGCGCTGCCATCATCCTGAGGTGCGAACAAAGGCGCTCACTTGCGCTGCCGGCTTGCGAGCCTTGAAAGACGACGGGTCTGAAAAAATCCTTCGAGGCGCGTGAGAAAGAGCGCGCACCTCAGGATGACGGGGTGGATTCTCAACCCTGTTTTTTCTTCGGCCGCGGCGGGGCGTCCACCGGCGGCAGCGATTTCAGATACGACGCCATCGCCGCGCGATCATCGGCACTCAACCGCGACGTATTCCTGATCACGCGCGCCATCGATCCTGCGGCCATGTCACCGTCGGGCATCTCCCCGGTTTCGAGGAAGTAGGCGATGTCCTTTTCACTCCAGTCTCTAAGACCCTTTTGCGTGATGTTCGGCACCCACCCCTCGCCTTCGGGGTTCGGTCCGCCGGCAAAGCGCTGGCGTTCGACGATGCCGCCGAGAAAATTGCGCGGGCTGTGGCATTCGGCGCAATGACCGAGGGCGTTCACCAGATACGCGCCGCGATTCCATTGTGGTGAGCGCGAAGCATCGGGCGCGAACGGCTTGCCGTCCATGAACAGCAGCTTCCAGATGCCGATGGTGCGCCGGATATTGAACGGAAACGGCAGGTCGTGATCGCGAACCCTGCCGGTCACGGCTGGCAGCGTCTTCAGGTAGGCGAAGAGATCGCGGAGATCTTCGATTTTGGCATGCTGGTAGGACGTGTAAGGAAACGCCGGAAAATAGTGCGTTCGCGCCGGCGAGGTGCCTTTGGTCAGCGCGGTCGCGAATTCGGCCCCGGTCCAGCGCCCGATCCCGTCGCGCGCATCGGGTGAAATATTCGGGACATAGAAGGTGCCGAATGGTGACGGCAGCGCAAGTCCGCCGCCAAGCCTGGTACGGTCGGGTTGGGACGGAACGGCGTGGCAGGAAGAGCACCCGCCGGCGTTAAATACCGTCTCGCCGTTGACGGCGTCGGCGCTATAAACGGGCAGTTCATTCGCCGGAACGGTCTCCGGGATCGTCAGCCACCAGAAAACGCCGGCTCCCGCTGCTGCGGCGACAACGACGGCGAGAAATAATTGTCGCAACATTCGATATTCCGTCGCTAAAAAGGGTGACTTTAGGACTACTATGACTGTTGCCGCCGCCTTTAGACGGAAAATACCCAGGCCGTCCGGATGCGCTCGGGAATAAACCCGATATCGTGTTGTTCAGAATAATCATCAACAGGGAGAGAACCATGTCAAAAACGTCCGTCGCCCTCGCTACTTTCGCATTCGGGGCGGTCATTGCGCTGGCCGGTCCGGCCTCCGCCGCCGACAAGATGAAAGCAATGCTTGACGGCAAGTCCGAAGTTCCGGCCAACACGTCGGCAGGCAAGGGCTCGGCCGATATCGACTACGATGCCGCCTCCAAGAAGCTGACCTGGAAGCTGACCTATTCGGGTCTGAGCGGCCCTGCCACTGCCGCGCATTTCCATGGGCCCGGCTGAAGCCGGCAAGAACGCCGGCGTCGCCATTGCCGATCCCGAACGCGACCTCAAGCCCGGCCGAAGGCAGCGCCACGCTGACGGACGCGCAGGCCGCCGACCTGATGGCCGGCAAGATGTACATCAACGTCCACACCGCGGCCAATCCCGGCGGCGAAATCCGCGGCCAGGTGATGAAGTAAGCTGCGATTTCTCCGCTCTTTAAGACGTATGAGCGACAAAGGGTGGCTGCCGAGAGGCATCCACCCTTTTTTCGTACTGCTGATTCCGGGCAGCCCGGCTACTTAAGCTTCACCCTATACGTCTCGTGGCACTCGTTGCATTTGCCGTTAATGGAATCGTAGGCGACCTTCAGCGTGCCAACATCATTGATCGTGCCCTTGGCATCCGCGATGGCCTTGGCGACGGGCGGTATCTTCGACTCGAAGTCGGCCTTGTTCTGCCAGATCTTTTGCGACGATCCATAAGTCGCGTTCACCACATCCTCTTTGGGGTTCGGACCAAAGACGACCGAAATTTTGCCGACGCTTTCCTCAAGCTGTGAAAGGGCGGCATCGACTGCCGCCTGATCGTAGGGAGTATCGCCTTTCACCGTTTTCAATATGACGCCGTAGAGAGCCTTGGCCTGCGCTCGCATCAAATTGTCCTGCTGAACGGCGACATCCTGCTGCGCCGCCCCCGCTCCAACCCCCAAAAGCAGCATCGCCGTGACAACTATTGCTCGTTTCATCGACCCGGGCTCCCTTCGTATTTCTCCGCCGCCGCATCGCTCGACGCAGTGAAGCGTTGTCAATGCAACACCGTGGCGGCTTATTCATTCCAACATGAGCAGAAATCAAAGGCTATGCCGCCGTTGGTGCTCACGGATGGCGATCCACACTCGTTCCGCCGTCGCCGGCATGTCGATATGATCGATTTGGTATTCCCGCCACAAGCCGTCGATGATCGCATTGACCACGGCCGGGCAGGAACCGATTGCGCCGGCCTCACCCGCGCCCTTGACCCCCAACGGGTTGGTCTTGCAGGGCACGTTGTGGGTTTCGAATACGAATGACGGCCCATCGGCGGCGCGCGGCAGCGCATAGTCCATGAACGTGCCGGTGACAAGCTGACCGTCTTTTGGATCGTAAACCGCCTGCTCCATCAGCGCCTGACCGATGCCCTGCATGGCCCCGCCGTGAACCTGACCTGCGAGCAGCAGCGGATTCAGCGTCACGCCGAAATCATCGACTATGACGTAGTTGACGATCTGGATTTTCCCCGTAGCAGGATCGATCTCAACTTCGGCGAGATGAGTGCCGTTCGGGTACGTGCCGTCGGCGCTGGTGAAGGTCGCACTGGCGTTCAGCTTCGCGGGATCGACGCCCGGCCGCTTGGCAAGGTCGGCGAACGAAATCGAGCGGTCGGTGCCGGCGATGCGAATAGTGCCGTCGCTGATCTCGAGATCGGCGGCGCTGGTCTCCAGCGCGTCGGCGGCGATGTCGCGCAGATTGGTGCCGAGGGTCCGTGTGGCACGCTCGACGCAGACGCCGCCGGTCGGGATCGACGCCGAGCCGCCAGTGCCTAGGCCCGTGGCGATCCTATCGGTATCGCCCTGGAAAATATGCACGCGCTCCGGCGCGAGCCCAAACTGTTCGGCGACAAGTTGCGCGTAGGCGGTCTGATGCCCCTGCCCGCTCGACTGCGTGCCGATCAGGATCGTCACGTCGCCATTGGGATCGAGCGCCACGTTGGCGGTTTCCTCGCCCATGGTGCCGCAAACCTCGACATAGGTAGCAAGGCCGATGCCGCGTACGAGCCCCTGCTTCTTGGCGGACTTGGCGCGCTTGGCAAATTCCTTCCAGTTGCCGATCTCCATGGCGCGCTTCATATGCGCGGTGAAATCGCCGGAATCGTAAACCTTGCCGGTCGCGGTCTTGTAGGGCATCGCGCGTGGCGAAACGAAGTTCTTGCGCCTGACAGCGTCGGGCGCCATGCCGAGCTTTCGCGCGCAGGCGTCGACCAGCCGCTCGACCACGTAAGCTGCTTCGGGCCGTCCGGCGCCGCGATAGGCGTCGACCGGCACGGTGTTGGTGAACACCGTACGGACGCGGCAATGGAAGGCCTGAATGTCGTATAGCCCCGGCAGCATGCCGGCCCCGCCATGCGGGATGTAGGGGCCGAACGTCGACAGATAAGCCCCCATGTCGCCCATCAGATCGACATCCATGGCGAGGAATTTGCCGTCTTCGGCCAGCGCCATGCGCGCGACGGTGACGTTGTCGCGGCCTTGCGCGTCGCCCATGAAGTGATCGGCGCGGTCGGCTGTCCACTTCACGGTCTTGCGCAGTTTCTTCGCAGCGACCGCGGCCAGCGCATATTCGCGGTACGGAAACAGTTTTGTGCCAAAACCGCCGCCGACATCGGGGCAGATCACCCGCATCTTCTCGACCGGCATCTTCAGGATATTCTGGCACAGGATGTCGCGCAGGCGATGGCTGCCCTGGCTGCCTATGGTCAGCGTCAGATGATCGCGTTTCGCGTCGTATTCGCAGACGACGGCGCGCGTCTCCATGTAGTTGGTGACGACGCGCGGATTGACGATCGAGACTTGCGCGACCGCATGCGCTTTCGCAAACGCGGCGTCGGTCGCTTTCTTGTCCCCGATCGGCACATCGAACAGCACATTCCCCGCGTGATCGGGCCAGACCTGTGGCGCGCCCTTCTTCACCGCGTTGGCGACGCCGACCACGGCCGGCAACGGCTTCCAGTCAACCTCGATCGCCTCGACCGCATCGCGCGCTTGATCCACCGTTTCGGCGACGACAAAGGCCACGGCGTCGCCAACATGGCGCACCTCGCCATGGGCTAGGATCGGATAGGGAGGTCCCGTGAACGGATCGACCTCGAGATTGAACAGGCACGGCAGATGTCCGAGATCCTTGATATCGTCGGCCGTGAAAATCGCTGCGACCCCTGGCAACGCGCGCGCGCGCGTGGCGTCGATGGTGAACTTCGCGTGGGCATGCGGCGAGCGCAGCATCAGCGCATGGAGCGTCGCCGGCGCATGATCGTCGGTGTAGCGGCCCTTGCCGCGAATGAGCGCATCGTCTTCCTTGCGAAGCACGCTCTGACCGACGCCGAATTTGATGGGGGCCATCATCTCTCCGATTTCCAACGTGATTTCGATTATATTGCAGCGGATCGGCCGATAGCGCAAACGGGTTTAGCCGCGCACCAGCGACTTCAACCATGTCATGCCGAACAGGGCCATGATCAAGGCCCGCATAAACAAGCGAGCCGACGGCAATCAGCAGCAAAAGGGCGGCTTCGTCACGGAACGCGCTCAACTGCGCAAATTGCACGGCGGCAAAACGCGCGCTGGACCATAGCGCAGCCGCCAGGACGACACCGGCGACGAAGAATTTCGCGAGCGACATCAAAAACGCCCGCTCGAATTCAAGATAGCGCGCCCGCACCGCGAAGCCGATTACAATTAGCAGATTGATCCAGGCCCCCGCCGCGGTGGCCAGCGCGAGCCCAACCTGCGCCAGCGATCCCACCAGCGCCAGCTTCAGCGCGACGTTGACCGCCACGCCGGTGATGGCCGCCTTGACCGGGGTCGCGGTATCCTTGCGGGCATAAAAGGTCGCGACCGCACTGCGGATCAGGACGAATGGAATGAGACCCACCGCATAGGCGGCAAGCGTGGCGGCGGCGGCGGCGGCATCCGCCTTCGAGAAGGCGCCGCGCGCGAACATCGCGCGCATGATGACATCGGGCACCGTGAGGAACGCCGCCACGAACGGCACCGAAAACAGCAGCGTAAATTCGAAGGCGCGGCGCTGCGATGCCATAGCGCCGGCGTGGTCACCCGCTGTGATCCGCCGCGACATTTCCGGCAGCAATACCGTTCCGATAGCGATGCCGATCACGCCGATCGGCAATTGATTGAGCCGGTCAGCATAGTACAGCGCGGACAGCGCGCCGGCCGGCAGGAATGTCGCGATGATGGTATCGGCGAACAGCGCGACCTGCGTTCCCATCGATCCCAGTGTTGCCGGACCCAGCGCGCGGAAAGAATGCGCGCACATCCGCGTCGGGCTTGAGCGAAGCGAATCGCGGCAGGCCGCCGTGTAGCGCGAGGTCGCCGGCCAGCAGAAAATATTGCAGAAAGCCCGAGATCAGCACGCCCCATGCCGCGGCATGCCCCGCGCTCGGAAAGAATGCAGCAAGCGCTAGCGTCGCCATCATCGAGAGGTTGAGAAAAATCGGCGCAGCGGCAGCACTGGCGAAGCGGTGCATGACGTTGAGCATGCCACCGTAGAGCGTGACGAGCGTGATCAGGAGCAGATAGGGGAAGGTGATCCGGGTAAGTTCAATCGCCAGCCGCCGCTGCTCGGCGTCGTCGGTAAAGCCGGGGGCGAGGATGCTCATGGCCTGCGGCATGAACAGCCATGCGACGACCAGCAAAATCAGTTGCGATACGAAAAGCAGCGTGAAGATGCGGTCGGCGAACAGCCGCGCGGATGTTTCACCCTGTCCGCCGTGGACGTGCGCGTAGGCCGGCACGAACGCGGCGTTGAATGCTCCTTCGGCGAAAATGGCGCGGAAGTGATTGGGCAAGCGCAGCGCCACGAAGAACGCGTCCGCGGCCGGTCCCGCGCCGAGGATGGCGGCGAGCATGATATCGCGCGCAAAGCCCGTTACCCGCGAGAGGAGCGTATAGCCGCCAACAGTGAAAATACGTCCAAGCATTCGCCGCTTCTACAGCAAGCGCGAGGCCGGACAAAATGCGCAATCAGCGAGTTGACCGCGCAAGTCTATTTTTTAAGGTCCGCGGCAAAGAACTTGTCCGCCTCGGCCTTTGCTTCCTGATCCACCTTGGCGTCGTATCTCAGCGGCAAGTTGAACTTCTTGCCGAGCTCGGTAGCCTCGGGGTTCGTGAACGCGTGCACCGCGCCGGGATACTCTATGATCCGGTAGTCGGCCTTCGCCGCGTCGAAATCTTTCTTGAGCGCGTCGTACTGCTCGCGCTTCACGAAGGGATCGTCCGCACCGTTCAGAACCAGGATCTTCGCCTTGATGGTTCCCGGCGCAGGGGCCGGAGTATTGAGGCCGAGCGAGGCGTGAAAGCCGGCAACGGCGGCGAGATCGGCGCCGGCGCGCGCCATGTTCAGCACGACGGCGCCGCCAAAGCAGTAACCGACGGCGCCGATCCGCTGCGGATTGACCGACGCTTGCTTTGCAAGTTGCTCGCGCGCGGCGTTGAAGCGCGATTCCATCACTGCCGGATTCTTCATGACAGAAGACGAAAGCGCACCGGCATCTTTCGGATTGTCGGCGGTCTTGGCATCCCCGTACATGTCAGCAATGAAGGTTGTATAGCCCTGCTCTGCGAACTTCCGTGCCTCGCTATGGATATGGTTTGTGATGCCCCACCATTCATGCACCATGACGATCCCGGGCCGCTTCGCCGTGTTGGCGTCGTCGTACACGACAAAGCCCTGCAGCGTGGTTTCCCCGTCCTTGTAGGTGACCGGCTCTTCCTTGATCGCGGCGTTTGCGTTCGCGACCATCGCCATGGCCCAGAGTGCTCCCACGACAATCGTGCGCATGCTGACCTCCCTTGGATTTTGAAACTACTTTGGCATGCCCGCGATACCTGTGCCAAGCTTTAGAAGCGAGACTTGCATGAATCATGCACCCAGCGCGTCCCGCACCGCTTGGATGATGCGATCCTGCGTCGGCTCATCGAGATAAGCGTGCATCGGCAGGCTGATGACGTCGGCGGAAAGCTTTTCGCTAATTGGCAGGCCACCTTCAGCCACCGGATAGCCGCGATAGGCAGTCTGCTGATGCATCGATTTCACATAATAGATCGCGGTCGGAATGCCCTGCTCCTGCAGCGCTGCGGCAAAGGCACTGCGGTCAACGCCCTGCGGCAGCCGGATGGTGTATTGCGCCCAGATCGAACTGCATCCGCTGGCGACGTAGGGCACGGTCACGACGTTCCCAAGTCCGCGCGCATAACGCTCGGCGACGAGATTGCGGGCCGCGATCTCATCTTCAAATATTTTCAGCTTTTCGATCAGGATCGCCGCTTGCATGGTATCGAGCCGGGCGGTCAGCCCGAGTCGGACATTGTCGTATTTGTCCGATCCCTGACCGTGCACGCGGATGCTGCGCAGCACTTCCGCGAGCTTGGCATCGTCGGTGAAAATCGCGCCGCCATCGCCGAAGCAACCAAGCGGTTTGGCGGGGAAAAAACTAGTCGCGGTGGCGAGGCCGAAGGTGCCGAGACGCCGGCCTTTGTGGCTTGCGCCGAACCCCTGCGCGGCGTCGTCGAGGACAAACAGCCCCTCGGCTTCCGCGACCTCCGCGATCGCATCATGGTCAGCACTTTGTCCGAACAGATCTACGGGAATCACCGCTTTCGGCTTCAGACCGTGGCGCTTGGCGGCGGCGATGCCGCGCTTCAATGCCGGCGCATCCATGTTGAACGTCGCTTCGTCGACATCGACGAAGACAGGTGTGGCGCCGGTCAGCGCCACGGCCTCGCCGGTTGCACTGAACGTGAACGAGGGGCACAGCACGGCATCGCCGGGGCCAACGCCCTTGGCCATCAGCACCATCAACAGCGCGTCGGTGCCGCTGGCGCAGGTCACCACGTGTTTGGCGCCGCTGAACGCCGCGAGGTCAGCCTCGAGTTGAGCGACTTCGGGACCATTGATGAATTGGCAATGCGTGAGCACGCGTCCGACGGCGTCGTCAATCGATTTGCCGAGCCGGCGGCGCTGTGCGCCGATATCGATAAAGGGCACGGGGGCTGAGCGTAGATGCTGATTCATGGAAGCTTGCATTTATTGAGGACTGATATCGCGGCGATCAGACTTAACCGGCAACGCGGCGCGGGCCTTTGACGGCGGAGGTGGCGGCGGGCCGCGCCGGAGTTTCAAGGCAACGGATCGCAATTTCGAGGCTGGCCACGCCTTCATCGCCGGTGACCGCGGGTTGTCCGCCGGTGCGCACCGCGTCGAGGAAGGCGATCAGCTCGGCACGCAGCGGCTCGTCGTGACCGACCGGCAGATGCCGCATGGAATAGCTGCCGTCCGGCTTGAAGCCGAAGCATTCGGTAACCTGACGCGTCAGAAGATCGCCCATCACATATTTGCCGCGGGTGGCGACGGTGACGTTTCGCGCCTTGAATGGCGTCAGCCAGTTGGTGTTGATATGGGCCAGCACGCCCGATGCAGTACGGAACTGCAGCAGCGCGATATCCTCGCGTTCGGCGATCGCGCTGGAGAGCTGCGGCTGCACTTCGACAATATCGGACTCGGTAAACCAGCGGATCAGATCGATGTCGTGAACGGCGAGGTCGATGACCACGCCGACGTTTGACATGCGCGGCGGAAAAGGTCCGACCCGGGTGATCGCGATCGACAAAATATCCTCGCCCGATATCGCCTGCTTGATGGCGGCAACGGCCGGGTTGAAACGCTCCACATGCCCCACCATCAGCGTCACGCCGGCGCCTCGCGCCGCGGCGACGATGTCGTTGCCTTCCTCCACCGTGGACGCAATCGGTTTTTCGACGAGCACGTGGATATTCTTGGCGATACAAGTAAGAGCGATGTCGTGATGCAGATGCGTCGGGGCGGCGATCGTCACCGCATCGACCCCTTCGGCAACAAGCTCGTCGAGATTTGCGAAGGTCTGACAACCCGCCAATTCCGTCGCGCGCGTGCGATGCGCGGGCAGCGGATCGACGATCCCGACCAGCGTGACACCCGGCAGCCCGGCCAGCACGCGCGCATGATTGGTGCCCATGATGCCGGCGCCGATCACGCCGACACGCAGCGGGCGCGCGGCGGACGCCATCTCCGTTACAGAGCCTTTGATCCCCATTGAATTAAATCCCGATAGCTGCGCGGCGCAATGCCATCCCGACCGCATCGGCGTTTCTCTAACATGTCGTCACAGATGTGGCGAATGCGGCGAACAATTCCCAAACACGTTTTGATTCAGATGATTACACGTTTTCGCGACATGAACCTACCCCCCAAACCGCTCAACGCCTTCGCTCAACGCAACCTTTCAGGCGCGGGAATCGTCTTGGATGGGACGATATCATCCCTTGCCGAGACAGCTCCCGGTCTGAACCTCGATCAATTCAAGCAGGACCTTTCCCGGATTTTCGAGCCGGCGCGCCGCTCCATTCGGGATATGGATCGATTCGTTCTCCTGGACGGTCGTGGTGACGTCGTTGACCGTCACCCGGGCCACGCCGCGAATCACGATCCAATGCCTGGAAAGATGCCGATGGGCCTGCAGGGAGAGCTGGCCACCCGGCTTAACCACAATGCGCTTGACGTGGTGACGCTCACCCGTGTCGAGCGACTGGGTCGATCCCCACGGCTGCTGCACCTGCACGTGGTCTCGCGTCACTTCCGGCGCGACTGTTTGCAATTTCGCGATCAGCCGCTTCATTCCGTTGGGATCCTTCTGGCTCGAAACCAGAACGGCATCCTGTGTCGCCACGACGACAAGATTATCGACGCCCTCCAGCGCGACCAGCGCCTTGTCGGTCGAGACGCTGCAGTCGTGAGAGTTCTCGAACACGGCTCGACCCTGCGCTGCGTTTCCCTGCCCGTCCTTGTCGGATAGTTCCCACGCCACACGCCAGGAGCCGACATCGGACCATCCGCACATCACCGGCACGACCGCAGCATGCGATGTCTTTTCCATCACGGCATAGTCGATGGAGATCGGCTTCGCCCGTACGAATGCGTCAGCATCGAGCGTGACAAAATCGGCATCGCGTTTCGCCTTCATCACCGCATCGGTCACGGCCTCGACGCTTGCAGCATCGACTTCGCGGTATTCCCTCAGCAGCGTCGCTGCACGAAACATGAAGTTGCCGCTGTTCCAGAGGTAGCCGGCCGCGACATAGGCAGCCGCGGTTGCGGCATCCGGCTTCTCGACGAATTTAGCGGTGGCACGAACCTCGCCGGCAATGATCTGGCCGGGACTGATATAGCCGTATTCTGTCGCCGCACGTTCGGGCCGAATGCCGAACGTTACGATGTGGCCAGCGTTGGCCGCAGCCAGTCCCTCCCGGCAGGCAGCGATGAAAGAGGCAACATCGCGAACAACATGATCCGCCGCAAGCGCCAGCACCACTGCTTCGCCGTCTCGATTCTGCGCAAAGGCGGCACCGGCGGCGATGGCCGGGCCGGAATCCCGCCGCATCGGCTCCAGCAGGATATCGGCCTGAAGTCCGACTTCGGCGATCTGCTCGAGCACCATGAACCGGTAGGCCATGTTGGTGATGACGATCGGGCGTTCAAACAACGATGCGTCGGAGACCCGGCGCAATGTCTCCTGGAATGTCGAGCGGGCGCCGAACAGCGGCAGGAACTGTTTTGGACGGCCTTCGCGCGAAGCGGGCCACAATCGCGTCCCGGCCCCGCCGCACATAATCAGTGGAATAATTCGCTTGCCGCTCATCGTTCGGAAATCTCGTTTCAAGCATGGCAATGAGCCCGAACCACGGGTCCGCCTACCGCAAGCGTTAAAGCTCTTTAGCGGGCGCATGAACAATGCCGCAATAGCGATCGTATGGTATTGCCAGATCGCCGTCGAAACCATACCAAAGCGGTTGAAATCCGGCGCAGACTCGGACTCTATCCTGCACATCTCTCCAACCGACGAGCGCTGACGCGCATGCGCCGAATTCTGCTTTCGACAATCAAGATATTGGTTTCGGCCGTGCTGCTCTATCTGGCACTGCGTAAGACCAATTTTTCCGACCTCATCTCGCGGCTCGACCTCACCAGCCTTTGCTGGATCGGTCTGGCGATCGGCGTGACATTGTTGCAGACTGTTCTCAGCGCGTTGCGATGGCGCGAGATCAGCGCGGAATGCGGTGCTCCGCTCACAACAATGCAGGCGCTTCGTTTCAATCTGATCGGCACGTTCTTCAATCAAACGCTGCCGTCATCGATCGGCGGGGATGCGGTCCGGCTATGGCTCGTGGGACGCGGCGGAGCGGGATGGCGCGCGGCAACCTATTCCATTTTCGTTGATCGCGCGATCGGACTGATCGCGCTGGCCATCATCGTCGTTGCGAGCCTGCCCTGGAGTTATCGGTTGATCAACGACACCCATGGCCGCGCGGCGCTGCTGTTGGTCGACCTTGCCGCGCTCGCCGGCGGCGCCGGCTTTCTTGTTCTGAGCCGCCTGCCCTGGCCGTTGTTGACCCGCTGGCGGCCGACGCATCACCTTCACGCCTGTTCCGCGATCGCCAATCGCGTGATTTTCAGTCGGAAGCATGGACCAATGCTGGCGACGCTCTCGCTGACCGTTCATGTTCTTACCGCCGTTGTCGCCTGGTGCGCTGCGCGATCGATCGCCGCGCCCGTGTCGTTCGGTCAGGTCTTCGAGCTTGTCCCGCCTGTAATACTGATCATGACGCTGCCCATCTCGATTGCGGGTTGGGGCGTTCGCGAAGCTTCGCTGGGGTTGGCGTTCGGCTATGCCGGATTGGCGGCAAATGAAGGGGTCAACGTGTCGCTGATATACGGTGCGGTGGTGTTCATCGTCGGCGCGCTGGGCGGGCTGGTATGGATTTTCAGCGCGGAAAAGGCGCAACGTTCCGTTGCCGTCGATGTTGCGGGCTAGCTTACTGCCGCTGGTTTTTGTCGCCGTCATTCTCGCGGCCGGGCTTTCCGCTTTTATAATTTGGGCCACACGCCCTTTGCTCGTTCGCTACGCCTTGTCGAAACCTGTTGTGCGATCCTCCCACCGCACCGACACTCCTCAGGGCGCCGGGATTGCCGTTATTTCAACAACGCTGCTGGTGGCGGGCGGCATCATCGTTATTTTCCCTTCCGCGCATTTGATTTTTCCGCATCTGATCTTCGCCGCTATTTTGTTCATCGCCATCGTCGGCCTTGCCGATGACCTACGATCCATTCCGGTGGTCCCGAGGCTGATCCTGCAAGCGCTAGCGGTGGGGACGGTTTTGATGGCGGTCTCCGGCGAGTTCAGAATTATTCCCGCCGTTCCCGCCTGGATCGAATTTGTATTGCTGCTGTTCGCAGGCCTTTGGTTTGTAAACCTGGTCAACTTCATGGACGGGCTGGATTGGATGACCGTGGCGGAAGTCATTCCGCTGAGCGCCGCACTGGTGCTGCTGGGATGCGCCGGCGAATTGTCGCCGACGACGACCATCGCCGCTGCCGCGCTTGGCGGCGCGATGACCGGATTTGCCCCCTTCAATCGGCCGGTGGCCAAGGTTTTCCTGGGCGACGTCGGCAGCTTGCCGATCGGCTTGCTGCTTGGATGGTGCTTGCTGGAGCTTGCTCATCACCAACAGATCGTCGCAGCGTTGTTGCTGCCGCTGTACTATCTCGCGGACACAACCGTGACGCTGTTGCGGCGCCTGGCCCGACGCGAAGCGGTCTTGACCGCGCATCGATCCCATTTTTATCAGCGGGCAACCGACAACGGCTTCCCGGTGTTACAAGTCGTAAGCGAGGTGTTTGTGCTGAATCTCGGCCTCGCCGCGCTGGCCCTTGCTTCGGTCATGACCGCTTCGGATACGATCAGGATATTGCTTTTGCTTGTCGGAGCTTGCGGCGTTGCCGCCGTGATGTGGCGATTTTCGAAAGCCCGAGGGTATCCGGTCTAATTGTGCGCGCGTGCGCTGCCGCCGAATTCGGGAATTGCATGCTTGAGCACCTTGTCGATTGTCGCATGATCGTCTCGTGCGATCGATTTTTCCAGCGCCTCGATCCAGTTTCGTAATTCCGGCATGGGCGGTTCATTGGGTTTGGCCGCCATGATGCCGGCCATCCCGATGTCGATGGTGGGCTCTTCACTGGCGAACAGGATTTCGTTCAGCCTCTCGCCAGGCCGGATTCCCGTGAAAACAACATCGATGTCGTAACCCGGCCGCAGACCCGAAAGGCCGATCATCCGCCTAGCAAGATCGACGATTTTGACGGGCTGACCCATGTTGAGAACATAAACCGAGACGTCGGGATGTGCCGGTGTCAGAGCATGCGTAGCCGAGGTCAGCACCAGATCGCATGCTTCGCGAATCGTCATGAAATATCGCACCATGTCCGGATGGGTTACGGTCACCGGACCACCGGCTTCGATCTGCGCTTTGAATTTCGGCACCACCGATCCATTCGACCCCAGCACATTGCCGAATCTTACTGAGATCAAACGCATTGGCGGCCTTCCAACGGTTCGGGTCGCCAGTTCACGATCCAGCGCCTGGCAATACATCTCCGCAAACCGCTTTGTCAGGCCCAGCATCGACACCGGCTCGATCGCCTTGTCGGTCGAGAGCATCACCATCGCGCCGGCGCCGGCGGCCAATGCCGCGTCGGCTACATTGATCGATCCGAAAATGTTGGTCTTGACGCCCTCGCTCCAGTCGCGCTCAAGCACCGGAACATGCTTCAGAGCGGCGGCGTGGAAAACGATGTCCGGCTTGAACTCGTTCATCAGCCGCAGAATGCGATTGCGGTCTCGAATGTCGGCGATGCGCCCCTCGATCACGGCGCCCGTGCCCTGCGTCGCGAGGCGTTCGACTACAGCATAAAGCGCCGGCTCCGAATTCTCGATCACCAGAAGTTTCGCCGCACCGAATATCGCAACCCGGTCGCAAATCTCCGACCCGATCGATCCCCCGCCGCCGGTGACGATAACGGCTTTATCTTTCACGAGATTTTTAAGACGCGCGTAATCTATCTTCTCACTCTGGCGCAACATCAAATCTTCCACCGCAACCGGGGCCAGCCGCGCGACCGCCCCGCTCTCGAGCGACGGAAGTCGGCTCACGATCAATCCAAGCCGGCGTGCCAAAACCAGGACGGCTTCCGGATGCGCTTCCGGATCGAATGCTGACTGAGCCATGACGACACGCGCGATAGGCTTGCCGCGCTCCGCGAAATCGCGGATCACATTCTCCAGATCGTCGATGCCGCCCAACACAGGAATATTTCGAACCAGCTGGCCCTGATCGGCTGGGGATGGCGACAACAAGCCGACCGGCCAGATCCGCTTCACGGCGCCGCTTTCGATTCCCCGTAAAAGGATTTCTGCATCGGCCGCGCGGCCGACCAGCAAGGTAGGCGACGCATCCTGCGCGCGCGCGTTCTGACGCACGCGCGTATAGCGCCAATAACGATAGGCGAACCGCAATCCACTTAAAAAAAGCGCCTCGAAGAACCAAAAGAGAATGATGGTGATCTTGCCGAGAAAGAACGTCCCGTAAACGTTCGGCGCGACAAAAATGTAATCCAGTGCCAGCAACGTGACGCTCAATGCGGTCGCTGCGCGCAAAATGTTCAGCGCATCGGGGAGCGAGATGAAACGCCATCGCGTCGTGGTCAGATTAAAGGCGTAACAAACAACGACGCTGAACGCGATGAAATAGGGCAGGATGCGCAGCAAAAGCGGCAGGCGGTCGTGAAACTGCTCGCCCTCAAACCGCAGGTAGAAGCTGGCGAACACCGCAAGCGTCGTCGCAAGCGCGTCATGAAGCGCGGTCAAATAGTTGCGCGACGTTAAATTTGAGAACCGCATCATTCACCGGCCGACGATTAAAATTTTAGCAATGCGACAGTTTGTCGAAGGCTGCTGATAACTCATCTCGTCCTTGCGGACCAGCGCCGGGCATTGCGAGTTGATGGGCAATACTTGACTTGACCGGGGCCGCCTTCGGCGTCATGCCCGCGCGCGATTGACCAGCGACGTCGTGCTGAATCCCGGGAGAAGATCAATCAGCAACACTTCTCCGCCAATCGCTTCGACAATTTCGTGCCCGACCACCTGCTCGCGGCTGTAATCGCCGCCCTTCACCAGTACGCTTGGCTGAATTTTGGCGATCAGATCGAGCGGCGTGTCCTGGTCGAAAACGACGACGAGATCGACTGCCTCCAGCGCAGCAAGCACTTCGGCCCGCGCACGCTCATTCTGAACCGGACGGCCTTCGCCCTTGAGCCGCCTCACCGAAGCGTCACTGTTGAGACCTACGATCAAACGATCGCAGGCCCCGCGCGCCGAAGTTAGTATCTTCACATGCCCGGGGTGCAGAATATCGAAACAGCCGTTGGTGAATCCGACGCGCAGTTCCTGCTTGCGCCATTCCAAAAGCTGCACGTCGAGATCGGTTGCCGAAACGATTTTTTCTTCGGCGGCAAGAAACGCGTGCGGCAGCATCTTTCGCCGCAATTCGGCAAGCGATACGGTCGCGGTACCCTGTTTGCTGACCGCGACCGCCGCTGCGGCGCTCGCGACACGCAACGCGGTTTCCCAATCGGCGCCTGTTGCAAGCACCACCGCTAGCATCGCGGCAACGGTGTCACCTGCGCCTGAAACATCGCGAACTTTCGCCGGGAGTGCCGGAACGTGAACGGCATCGCCGTTACGCGGCACCAGGGTCATGCCGTGTTCGCCTTGCGTAATCAGGACGGCCTCGCAATCCGCAAGTTGCATCACGTCTTGAGCGGTGGCCGCGAATTCCGCTGCGCTGTCGCCGCGGATGCGCGTGGCTTCGCTGAATTCCTTGACGTTGGGCGTCAGCAGCGTCGCGCCGCGATAGATCGCAAGGTTGGCGCTCTTGGGATCGACGATCACGCACTTGCCGAACTTGCGCGCGGCGTCGATGACGTTGCGGATCACCCGTGCCGTCAACACTCCCTTGGCATAGTCGGACAACAAGACGATGTCCGCACGCGGCAGCAAAGGCAGAATGGCGTCGATCAACTTCTGCTCGATATCGGCTGCAGCCGGCGACGCCATTTCCCAGTCGGCGCGCAGCATATGCGTCGAGAAGTGCTCGGAGACGAAACGAACCTTGCGCGTGGTCGGCCGCGCCGGGTCGGAAATCATAATGCTATCGATCTGGCTTTCCTGTGCCAGCGCAGCCGTCAACGCTTTGCCTGCGTCGTCCTCACCGATCAGGGCGACGAAGATGCAGTGCGCGCCCAGCGCCGCGATACCCCGCGCGACATTGCCCGCGCCGCCGATATTGGTTTCCGTGCGCTGCACGGCGATCACGGGCGCCGGCGCTTCCGGTGAAATGCGCGCGACATCGCCATAAACGAATTCGTCGAGCATGAGATCGCCGACGCACAGCACCGTCTGACGGATCATCGCGTTTGACAGTACGTCGAAATCGAACATCTGAAACCGTTATTATAGTAGGTTAGCGGAAACGATCGGGCTGATCGAGAAAGTCGCTCACGTAAGCCGCGACCGCCTGCTCCAGCGCCGTGAAGCCGCCGTTGTAGCCCGCATTGCGCAAGCGATCGACTTTGCTCTGCGTAAAATATTGGTAACTGCCGCGGATCGCATCCGGCATATCGATATATTCGATGTTGGGCGTGGCGCCGAGCGCAGCATAGGCCGCCATCATCAGATCCTTGAAGCTTCTCGCGGTGCCCGTTCCGACATTAAACAGCCCGCTGACGGATGGCGTAGCCAATAGCCACATCATCACGCGGACAACGTCATCGACCCAGATGAAATCGCGGCGCTGCTCGCCGTCGGCTATGCCGTCGCGGTGCGACTTGAACAACTGCACGGTGCCGCCGGCACGGATGTCGTCGAAGCGCCGCGTCAGCACGCTCATCATCGCGCCCTTGTGATATTCATTCGGACCGAACACGTTGAAGAATTTCAGGCCGACGCATTGTGGCGGCATTTTTTCGGATCGGGCGGCGCGCTCCGCGACGGCCATGTCGAACAGATGCTTGCTCCAGCCATACAAATTCATTGGTCGCAGCAGCTTCAGCGCGTGCATTGAGGGGTCATCGTCAAAACCTTGCGCGCCGTCGCCGTAGGTCGCCGCCGACGAGGCGTAGATCAGCGGCGTGGCGGTGGCGGTGCACCAGTCGAGCAACCGCATCGACAGCCGAAAATTGGTTTCGATGACTAGGTCGCCGTCGCTCGCCGTGGTGTCGGAAATCGCGCCAAGATGGACAATGGCTTCCAGCGTGCGGCCATGCAGCCAGCCCTGCAATTGCTCGGGCGGTACAATGTCGACAAGCTGACGCTTGGCCAGGTTGCGCCATTTGCCGTCGTGGCCGAGCGTATCGCAGACCACGATGTCGGAACGCCTCGCATCGTTCAATGCGGCCACGAGGTTCGATCCGATAAAACCGGCGCCTCCGGTCACCAGCAACATGACTGTTTTGCCTTGGATTTGTGTGCGTCAGCTTTGCCTTAGTCCAGTCCCGCAAGCAACTTGAACGGGCCCGCGTGGAGAAGATTGCGTGTTGTTGAGGACCAATGGGTGGGTTTACGTGCCACGGCGGAGCAGATACCGAAAACACCTGTCGTGAGCCTTAACATGAAATGAACAGCTATTCACCCCTCGTCATAACGCCGGAAGATGCGGAAGATGTCCGCCCAATTCTGGTTGTGCCCTACATGTGGATAGGTGACTTCGTGCGGGGCCACACGGTGATCCGCGTTCTCAGGCAGCGTTGGCCGAACCGTCCCGTCGATATTCTTACGACGTCACTATGTGCTCCCCTGGTTGATTACATGCCCGGCGTCCGCGCGCCGGTGGTCTGGGATCTGCCCCGCAGCCGCCTTGCGATCGCACAACAATGGGCGCTCGCCACCCTGTTGCGCTCGGGCGGCTACGCTACCGCCCTGATCCTGCCCCGTACCTGGAAATCCGCGATTGCTCCGGCGCTGGCGGGTATTCCGGAGCGCGTGGGATTTGTCGGCGAGGCGCGCTTCGGTCTCATCAACCAATGGCGCTGGGGCGAGAAGGCGTTGCCGCGTTTCATCGACAAGAACGCCGCGCTGGCGGTGCCCGAAGATATGGCGGTGCCGAAGGAGTGGCCGGTGCCGCAACTTGTCGTTCCCGCCGCAGACATTGCCCGCTGGCGGCAGGCCAGTGGATTGGGAGATCGGCCCGCCGTAGCGCTGGCGCCGGGCTCGGTCGGCGCTTCCAAGCGCTGGACTTATTATGCGCAGGCTGCGCGATTGCTAGCCGAGCGCGGGCTCGACGTGTGGGTCGTTGGCGGCCCCGCGGAGAAAACGATGGCGGCGGAGATCGCCGCCAGCGGGCCGCGCGTCCGCGATCTGACCGGCAACGATTTGCGCAATGGCATTCTTGCGATGGCCGGCGCCGGCGTTGTCGTCTCCAACGATTCCGGTCTGATGCACATCGCGGCCGCGGCGGGAACGCCGACGATCGGCATCTTCGGCCCTACCAGCCCGTATCACTGGGCGCCGCTGAACGGATTGGCCGCTACCAATTCAAACCAGCACGCCGCCGCCCTGCCAACCCTGTCATCGGCCTGTTTGCACCATGAACAATCACCGCTGCATGCGCGACATCTCGGCTTCCGACGTTGCCACCATAACCGGGCGCGTGTTGCTTGAAGCCGCAGGTGCGTTGTGAACAAAACTGAAAGCGCGGCAGTAACGCCAAAACCCGCCGCGTTTCTCGATCGCGACGGCGTCATCAACTATGACGACGGTTTCATGGGCACGCAGGACCGCATCCGCTGGATGCCGAATGCGGCCAAAGCCATCCGGCGCCTCAAGGACGCCGGATATTTCGTGTTTCTTTTCACCAATCAATCCGGCATCGCCCGTGGATTTTTCAGCGAAGACGAACTGAGCGTGCTGCATACATGGATGCGCGCCGAACTCGCCGCGAACGGCGCTCATATCGACGATGTCAGATATTGCCCGCATCACCCGGATGGATCTGTCGCCGGCTATCTCGAGGACCACCATTGGCGAAAACCGAAGTCCGGGCATGATCCACGATCTGATGAGACCATTGGCCGGTGCAGAGCCAAGGCAGTTTCGTCATCGGCGACCGCGCCACCGATATCGAGGCGGCTGACGCGGCCGGGTTGCCGGGTTTTCTGTTCGCGGGCGGCGACCTCGACGCCTTCGTTGCCGGCATTCTCACTCAGATCAGTGCGCGGTAGACGCCAGCAATCCTGTCGGCTTCGGCGTCGAGACTAAATTGTGCGGCCACGTGCTCACGCCCGCGCAGGCCCATAGCCGTCGGCGCCGGATGGATCACGCATCAACGGCTCCAGCGCGGTCACCAAAGCATCGGCGTCACCTGGCGGCACGAGCACGCCACTCATGCCATCCTCGACCACAATCTCGGCGGCGCCGGCACGCGAGGCCACCAGCGCCGCACCCGATGACATCGCCTCGATCAGCGTCAGGCCGAAGCCTTCATTGCGCGAGGTGAACGCGTAGATGGTGAGCCTGCCGTACCAGCGCTCGACTTCTTCGACCGGCAGTTCGCCGGTCATGACGATGCGCGAGCGCAAGCCTGCGGCAGCGATCTTTGCGCGCAGACTGTCCGCAAACGCAACCTGATCTGGCGTAATCGCGCCGACAATCACAGCGGAAAAATCCGAGTAGCGCGGCAGCAGCCGGCACATCGCCTCGACGAAACGTCTGTGCCTTTCTGCGCGCGCACGCGACCGAAGCAGCCGATCGCGTAACGTCCCGGCAATCCCGCCTCCGCGAACACTGCCGCGCGATCCGCTGGCGGTGCGTAACGATCGGTGTCGACGCCGTGCGGGATCACCGTCGCGCGACGCTTGAGGAACGACGCCGATACATGGCTGGTCGCGATGACGGCGTCCATCCGCGCGACCAGCCACCGCGTGATCCAGGTGTGGTGCCGTTGCGCCGCGGACGTAAACACCAGTTTCAGCGGCCAGCCGAGCATTCTCAACACCACGCCGGCGATCATCTCATCGTTGCGCCGCGCATGCCAAATCAACGGCGTCCGCCTCCGCCACAGCTTCAGCAAATCAGCGCCGCCGATGCGTGCGATACCATCGGGCGCATCGGGACCAAGCCATGCTGCGCGAAACATTTTCGCAAATTTTGGCGCCACCATGCGATTGGTCGCGGTCACGCCGGAATAGCGCCTGTGCAAATTCGGTACGATCAGCTGCAGACCGCCGATGAAATTGTTTTCGCTTGGCACAAAGCGCTCCGTTTCGCGCATGTCCTATACGCAACATTAAGCATAGAGGCCAGTTCGTGAGCGCTGAAACGCACTCTTCACCGTGATGCGGATAGCTTCATCCCGTAACTAGGGATGGTGAGCTTATGACCGTGCTTGTCACCGGCGGCGCCGGCTACATCGGAAGTCACATGGTTCAGGCGCTGGTGGCAGCCGGCGAAAGCGTCGTCGTGATCGACAATCTGTCGACCGGCTTCTCCGCATTCCTGCCCGAGGGCGTGCCGCTGTTCATCGGAGACGCCGCGGATGAAAATCTCGTCGAGGGCGTGGTCGCCGCGCATGGGGTCGAGAGCATCATCCATTTCGCGGGCTCGGTGGTGGTGCCGGATTCGATGCGCGATCCGCTCGGTTATTACCGCAACAATACCATGACCACCCGCAACCTGCTCAACACTGCGGTGAAATGCGGCGTCACCCGCTTCATCTTTTCATCGACCGCGGCGGTTTACGGCAATCCGGACCGGATGCCTGTATCAGAGGATGCGCCGACACGTCCGATGTCGCCTTACGGCTCCTCAAAACTGATGACCGAAATCATGCTGCACGACGTAGCGTCGGCGCATGACATGAACTACGTCGTGCTGCGCTACTTCAACGTCGCCGGCGCGGACCCCCTGGCGCGCATCGGCCTCGCCACCGCAGGCGCCACGCATCTGATGAAAATCGCGGTCGAAGCCGCGACCGGCCAGCGCGTGAAGATCGACGTGTTCGGCACCGATTACCCCACGCCGGATGGAAGCTGCGTGCGGGATTTCATTCACGTCAGCGATCTGGCGCAGGCGCATCGCGCCGCCCTCTCCTATCTGCGCAATGGCGGCGGCTCGACGACACTGAACTGCGGCTATGGCCACGGCTATTCCGTGCTGGAAACCATCGAAGCCGTGCGGCGCATTTCCGGGCGCAATTTCGCGATCCAGTACGCCCCGCGCCGTCCGGGCGACATCATGACCATGATCGCGGATACCAGCCGCATTCGCAGCACGCTGGACTGGACGCCGCGCTACGACAATCTCGAAACCATCGCCACTCATGCTCTGGCATGGGAAGCGAAGCTGATGCTCGAACGGCAGGGCGTCGACCGGCAGGCCGCTTCAGCGTAAGCAAGGCCGCTTCAGCGTAAAGCAAGCCCGTTTTTGGCTTGAAAAATCCGGCAGTTACAGGCAAGGGAGGCGGATGTTTTCGCAGCCCTGACGCGCGGGCATATGCTGCCCGCAGCCGTCGCTGGAACGCCCTTGACCGAGCTTTCTCAAAAGATCACCGACGACCCTTATGGTGCAGCGGCGCTGATCCGCCGGCTTGTAATGGAACAGGCAGCCGCCTATTGGCGGCGCTATCTGGCTGCGTTCCTGCTGATGGCGCTATCCGCCGGGACGACGGCCTTTTCGGCCTATCTGCTGGGCCAGGTCATCAACCAGGCCTATGTCGACAAGAACATTCGCGGCATCATCGCGCTGTCGCTGGTCACCATCGTCATCTTCATCGTCAAGGGTGCCGCGACATACGGGCACTCGGTGATCCTGTCGCGGATCAGCAACGCGATCCTCGCCAATAACCAGCGCAGGTTGTTCGCCAAGCTGATGAGCGAAAGCGTCGGGTTCTTCTCGGAGCGTCACTCGTCGGAATTTCTGGCACGCCTGACCGCGGGCGCCAATTCCGTCACCTACGTCCTCAGTCTTCTGATCAATGCGGTAGGACGGGATCTGCTCTCGCTGATCGCCCTGGTCGCGGTCATGCTGACGCAGGATCCGTACATGGCGATGCTCGGATTCCTGATCGCGCCGCCGGCAATGCTTTTCCTGCGCAAACTGGTGAAGCGGATCAAGGGGCTGGCGAGGAACCAGTTCACCGGCACCGCCGACATTCTCGAAACCATGCAGGAATCGCTGCAGGGCATCCGCACGGTCAAGGCGTTCACGCTCGAGCAAACCATGATCGAACGGATGGATGCCAGCATCGGGGCGGTTGAGCGCAACGCCAACAAGATGTCGCGAATTTCCAATCGCTCGAGTCCGCTGATGGAGACGCTTGGCGGCTTCGCGATCGCGGGCGCGCTGATGTACGGCGGCTACCGCGTGCTCGAGACCGGCGCCACGCCTGGCCAGTTCTTTTCGTTCCTGACCGCGTTTCTGCTGGCCTACGAACCGGCAAAACGGCTGGCGCGGCTCAACATCGAGCTGAACAGCAGCCTCGTCGGCGCGCGCATGCTGCTCGAGATCGTCGATAGTCCCGCGACCGAGCGCGTCGATGATGAAAAGCCGGCGCTGAAACTGACCGAGGCGCGGGTGGAATTCCGCGACGTGACGTTTGCCTACCGCGTCGATGAAAATGTGCTCAACCGCATGAGCTTCGTTGCCGAGCCGGGAAAAGTAACCGCGCTGGTCGGTCCCTCCGGCGGCGGAAAATCCACCGTGCTGGCGCTGCTGTTGCGGCTTTACGAAGTGACGCAAGGCTGCATCCTGATCGACGGTCAGGAGATTTCAAGCGTATCGCGCAGATCGCTGCGGCAGCAGACCGCCTATGTCGGACAGGATATCTATCTGTTTCGCGATACGATCCGGGAGAACATCGCGTTCGGCAAGGTTGGCGCGACCGAGGCCGAGATCGTCGCGGCTGCAAAGGCCGCCTGCGCGCACGACTTCATCATGAGCTTCCCGCTCGGCTACGACACGCCGGTCGGCGAACACGGCACGCAACTCTCGGGCGGCCAGCGGCAGCGTGTCGCCATCGCTCGCGCGCTGGTCAAGAACGCGCCGATCATCCTGCTCGACGAGGCAACCGCGGCGCTGGATTCGGAATCCGAGAAGCAGGTGCAGGAGGCGATCGAGCATCTGTGCCAAAATCGCACCACTATCGTCATTGCGCACCGCCTCCACACCATCATGCATGCCGATGCCATCCTTGTGGTCGAAGACGGCCAGATCACCGAGCGCGGCAGGCATGACGATCTGCTCCGCCGCGGCGTCCGCTATGCGTCGTTCTTCCGGCTACAACACCGCGAAATCGGACCTGTGACGCTGGCGCCGGTCAGTGCAACGGCATAGGCGTCCGTTTTCCCTATCACCCACCTAAGAGAGTACAATGACCGACTCCTTTGTAATTCCCGCGCCCTCGCAGCCCAAAATCGCCGTTGCCGGCGAGACGAAATCGTTCCCGGTCCGCCGCATCTGGTGCGTGGGCCGCAACTATCTCGAACACATTCGCGAGATGGGCAATGACGAGCGCGCGCCGCCGTTCTTCTTCGCCAAACATGCCGACATGATCGACCCCGACGGCGCGACGCTGCCCTACCCGCCGCTGACCAAGGATCTGCATCACGAGGTCGAAATGATCGTCGCGATGAAGAGCGGCGGCCTCAATATTTCAGCCGACAAGGCGCTCGACCATGTCTACGGCTACGGTGTCGGCATCGACATGACGCGGCGCGACCTGCAGATCGCCTCGCGCAAGAAAGAGCAGCCTTGGGAAATCGGCAAATCGTTCGATCATTCCGCGCCGTGCGGTTCGCTGCAGCCGGCCTCGAAGATCGGTCATCCCAACAAGGGAAAAATCTGGCTGTCGGTCAACGGCACCGAGAAGCAGAAGGGCGATCTTTCGGAATTGATCTGGAGCGTGCCTGAGATCATCGCAAAACTGTCGGCACAGGTTGCGCTCGGCGCGGGCGACATCATCATGACCGGTACGCCGGCGGGCGTCGCGGCGCTGACACCGGGTGACAAGATCGAATGCGGCATCGACGGCGTCGGCACGCTGAAGGTGACGATCGGAAAGCCGGAATAGCCGCTTCGAATTCTTCTTGACAATATTCCTATAGGAATATATACACTAGTCATTCCTGTTCAGCGAGGGGCGCTTCATGAGGCGTCTTGGAGTGGGACAGGATGCGGCGCCTGCGGGCGTGGGGAGGACGTATCCCTGCGCGCTCGGGAGGTTTTGGGTAGCCGTCCGGGCCCACTACGGGGCTCTGCCTCCAATGGCTGGACGCGGAACGGACGAAGGCTGGGCGAAAGCCCGGCCGGGCCGAAGCCGAAAGGCTTCAGCCGTTCCCGGAAGCACGGCCCCGAAGCCAGAAATCGCCGCGGTGGCGCGCCTGACGGCGTTGCGCGGTTTGCCTTGTTGGTTTCGCAGCCGGCAAAACGGACCGCGACCAGACCACCCTTGCGCCGGTAGGCGCGCCGCCACCCCTCATGCCTTGAGGGGTGAACTATCCGCAAAGCTCGGACGCACCTTGATTGGCGCGAACGGGATAAATCCCGCGCGCGCATGCGCCGCGAGATCACAATCACTTGGCTGTTTGAAATTCGAACGGGAGAGCAGAGATGCGGCGCCTTATCGCCTTTCGCGTCGTCCCCGCGAAGGCGGGGACCCAGTATCATCGGCTTCGCGATCACGCTGAGAAGTCAGCACGAGCAATTGCGGCCACTGAGCTTAAAGCAATAGCGGTAGGCGTACTTGGTCCCGCTTTCGCGAGGACGACGCGGTGAATGATTGAGCGATATCAAGCCGCGGTTGCGACCACGCGGTTGCGGCCGTCATGCTTAGCACGGTAAAGGGCGCTGTCGGCGCGCTTGAGCACGTCGGCGATCGGTTCGCCCTTGATCTCCAACGTGGAGAGCCCGATCGAAATCGTCACCTCGATACGGTGGGCGCCCTTGTGGATCGCAAAAGCCTCGCCCGCGATCGAACGCCGCAGCCGCTCCGCCACGACGCCTGCGACGTGCAGATCGGTCTCCGGCATCACGATCACGAACTCCTCGCCGCCGTAGCGGCAGGCGAGATCGATGCCGCGAATCGATTTGCGAATCCGCACCGCGAATTCGCGGAGCACATCGTCGCCGGCATCGTGACCATAATTGTCGTTGATCGATTTGAAGAAGTCGATGTCGAGCATCATCAGCGCCAGCGGCTTGCCGCGCGCCGAGGCCTGTTCGGCGAGCGTGCCGAGATGGCTCTCCATGTAGCGGCGGTTATGCAGCCCGGTCAGCCCGTCAGTGATCGCCGCCTCGATCGAATTCTGGACGTTGTCGCGCAGGTGATCGGTATAGCGGCGCCGGCGGATCTGGGTGCGCGCCCGCGCCAGCAATTCGTTCTTGTCGACCGGGCGCAGCAGGTAGTCGTTGACGCCGATTTCAAGGCCGCGCAGCAGCCGCGTATTGTTGTCGGCATCCGCGATGGCGAGGATCGGAATTTGCCGCGTTCGCTCCAGCGAGCGCACCTGGCTGCAAAGCCGCAGGCCGTCGAAATTCTCCAGGCCGAGCGACACGATCAGCAGATCGTAATTGCCCTCCGCGGCGTGAAACACAGCTTCGGCGGGATTGGGTTCGACGTCGACGGTATGCTCGGCGCTCAGCACCGGCGCCAACCGTTCATAGGAGGACGGCCGGTCGTCGATCAGCAGGATGCGTCCGCCCTTGCCGGCGTCGGCCACCGCGTCGCGCTCCGGCGCCTGCACGCCGATCTCGCGGGAGGTAAGCGCGCGCATGCGCAGCTCGTCGGTCATCATCTTCAGCCGCGTCAGCGAGCGCACCCGGGCGATCAGCACGACATCGGCGACCGGCTTGGTCAGGAAATCATCGGCGCCGGCCTCAAGGCCGCGCACGCGGTCGGCCGGGCTGTCCAGCGCCGTCACCATGACAACGGGAATGAAATGCGTCGCGGGATTGGATTTCAGGCGGCGGCAGACCTCGAAGCCGTCCATGTCCGGCATCATCACGTCGAGCAGGATGATGTCGCATTCGGCACGCGCGCAAATCGCCAGCGCCTGCGCGCCGCTGGACGCCGTCAGCACGTCAAAATACTCGGCCGACAACCGCGCTTCCAGAAGCCTCACATTGGCGGCGACGTCATCAACGACCAGTACGCGCGCGGACATCGAAATCCCCTACCCGATAAACCGTCTGACGGTTTCGATGAATTTGCCTACCGAGATCGGCTTCGACAGATACGCCTCGCACCCGCCTTCGCGGATACGTTCCTCATCGCCCTTCATCGCGAACGCGGTCACGGCAACGACCGGGATCATGCGCAGCTCCGGATCGTCCTTGATCCAACGCGTCACTTCAAGCCCGGAGACCTGCGGGAGTTGGATGTCCATGAGAATCAGATCGGGACGAAGCTTGCGTACGAGTTCCAGCGCCTCGTAGCCGTTGCTGGTGCCGGTGGTCTGATAGCCATGCGCTTCCAACAGATCGCGAAAGAGCTTCATATTGAGCTCGTTGTCCTCCACGATCAGGACGGTTTTTGCCATCCCGTCCCTCCCATCCAAACAACGTGACTACGATGGCGCAAATACCCCGGCGCCAAAACGCCTAAAAGTGCACTGGATTATGCGCTTAAAATTCGCTCCAAGCCGTTAAGGCCGGGTGCCTTCTTTGCGCGAACTCATTTTCACTTGCTTGAACATGCGCCGGGGACTCGGGCAGTATGGTTAAAATAGAGACCATAAGTTACGGAAAGGCAAACAGCGGCGATGAAAAAGCATGCCCACAACGCCCGCGAAGTGGCTGAAATCGTGGCGGTTCAGGCGCTTTCCTTTGTCGCTGGCGATCCGCAACGGCTGGGCGCGTTCTTGGCCGAAAGCGGCATCGGCCCTGAAACTTTGCGCTCGGCCGCCGCCGATCCCCATTTTCTCGGCAGCGTGCTGGATTTCGTGATGCGCGATGACGCCACCGTGAAAGCGTTCGCGGACGCCTCGGAGCTTCACCCGACCAACATCGCGGCCGCGCGTCAGGCCCTGAGCGATCCGCAATGGGAGCGCGATGTTCCGTGACTGCGAACGCGCAGGAGCTTGAGGGGCCGCGTTGTTTTTGCCGGGATTGCCTGCGTGACCAGGATTTCAGCGCCAGGCGATGCGGCGAATGCGGATCGCCCCGGCTGGTGCATCACCGCGCCCTGCCCTCGCTGACGCTTGCTCATATCGATTGCGATGCGTTCTATGCCACCGTGGAAAAGCGCGACAATCCCGAGATCGCCGACAAGCCTGTGATCATCGGCGGCGGCAAGCGCGGCGTCGTGGCTGCGGCGTGCTACATCGCGCGGACGTTCGGCATCCGCTCGGCGATGCCGATGTTCAAGGCACTCGCGCTGTGTCCATCCGCGGTCGTCGTATCGCCCGATATGGCGAAGTATGTCCGGGTCGGGCGCGATGTGAGGCGTGCGATGCAGGCACTGACGCCGCTGGTTGAGCCGCTGTCGATCGACGAGGCCTTTCTTGATTTGAGCGGCACGCAGCGCGTGCACGGCATGATCCCCGCCAAGGTGCTGGCGCGATTCGCCGGCGAAGTCGAACGCAATATCGGCATTAGCGTTTCCGTCGGACTGTCCTGCAACAAGTTTCTCGCCAAGATCGCCTCCGACCTGGACAAGCCGCGCGGCTTCGCGGCGCTGGATCAGGAGGAGGCGCGCGCTCTGCTTGCGGAGAAACCGGTGGGATTCATCTTCGGCGTCGGGCCGGCGACGCAAGAGCGGCTGATGCAGCGCGGATTTCGCACCATCGGCGATCTGCAACGCGCCGACGAGACCGAGTTGATGAAACAGTTCGGCAGCGAAGGCCGCAGGCTTTGGCGGCTTGCGCGCGGCATCGACGATCGCAGCGTGGTGCCAGATCGCGGCGCCAAGACCATTTCAAGCGAAACCACGTTCGAGACCGACATCCGCGATTTCGCCACGTTGGAAAAAACGTTATGGCGGCTGTCGGAAAAAGTATCGTCGCGGCTCAAGAACAGCGATCTCGCTGGATTGACGATCACGCTGAAACTGAAGACCGCCGATTTCAGGCAGCGGACCCGCTCGCAATCGATTCAGGCGCCGACGCAACTGGCGGCGAAGATTTTCGCGACCTCCCGCGAGATGCTGGCCAAGGAAATCGACGGCACCGCGTTTCGGCTGATGGGCACGGGCGTCAGCGCGCTCAAACCGGGCTCGCAGCATGACGATACCGACATGCTCGATCGTCGCTCGGCCCACGCTGAACGTGCGATGGACGATCTGCGCAAGAAATTCGGCAGCGCCGCGGTGATCAGGGGCATCGCCTATGATGGCCCAGAAAAGGCGGGGTGATACTCCGTCATTGCGAGCGGAGCGAAGCAATCCAAGAGCCGCAAAGAAAGACTGGACTGCTTCGTCGCTGCGCTCCTCGCAATGACGGCGTTTCCCATTTCACTTACAAGGCTTCGAATCCTTGATGTCGAATTTTTCCATCGCGCCGGCGATGACGAAATCATTGTAGTCGAGCACCAGCGCCCGCGAGACGCCATTCTCATAGAGCTCGAACGACATCGCATAGACCGGGGTCTGCTCGCCGTCTTTGGCCTTAGCGTCGCGGTCGTAATAGCTGACGGTGACCGGCCATCGCGTCAACGGCTTCATGGCGTCGCTTGAGGTCGAGGCGTCCGGCGTTGCCGTCGGCTTTTCGCCGGGGATCGGCTGTCCGATCACGCTCAGCGTATTGTAGACTTTCTCGCCATTATCGGAACCGTCATAGACCATCAGCTCCAGCACGGATTTCCCCTCGCGCGCCGCAGCGATGATGCGCCGGATCTGGTCGGTCGGAAATACCGTGTGGCCGTCCAGCGTGAAAGTCTTCGCGACCGGCTGCTTCAGCTTGATGGTAACCTGATCGCCTGTCCGCTCCGCAACGCCATCGACGGCGCTGGGATCGGCGCCGTTCATTCGCGTATCGATCTTGAAGCGATAGGTTTTGCCTGTGCTGTCTTCCCAGCTCGTCGAGCGCAGATCGCTCAGCGTAACCTTGCCTTCGCCGCTATCCAGCTCCGATACTTGGCGGAAATCCGAGGTGTAGCCCTCGCACGCGCTACCGGAAAAGCTGTAGAGGATGCGGCCGCGTGCATCGTTGATAGCGGCGCCGCCGCGCGATTTCACCAGACTGAGATCGTAAAGCGCCTGATGCGCGAGAAACGGCCCACTTGCCGCATGGACTGCGTTTCCATCGGCCACAGAAGCGCCAGCGACGAGGGACGTCGAAAGTGCCAATCGCCATAAGTCGAAAGAGCGCGGCGTGAGGCGAAATATCTCAGATAAGCGACCCATCTGGCCTCCTCGAATCTAACATTCAGACAATATGATCGCGCTATTGCGCCGCAACTAGGGCCGAAAGCGCGTGAAACGCCAATTTTTCGCTACCGCTCATGAGCGGCGATTGCAGCAACTTGCGATCACTTGCGCGGGAGCGGCCGATAGGCGAAATAGAGCAAGCCTGATCCGTCGTGGAAACAATTCAGGCGTGTGATTTCATTGGGGAGAAACATGGCAGGAGCGATTGAGCAGAAGCTTGAGGCACAGGGCGTGGTCTTGCATGAGCCCGCAAGCCCGGTTGCAAATTATGTCGGCTTCGTGCGCTCCGGCAATCTGCTGTTTGTGTCCGGACAGGTGTGCGTCAATCCCGAAGGCAAGCTGATTGCAAAGGGCAAGCTCGGCGCCGGCGTCACGGTCGAGCAAGGCAACGCCGCGGCGCGTGGCTGCGCGATCAACCTGCTGGCGCAAATCAAGGCCGCGCTCGGCGATCTCGACAAGGTTGTGCGTGTGGTGCGGCTCGGCGGCTTTGTCAATTCCGCGCCTGACTTCGTCGATGGGCCGAAGGTGCTGAACGGCGCATCCGATCTGATGGTCGCGGCCTTCGGCGACAAAGGCCGACACGCGCGCACCACGGTTGGCGTCGCATCGCTTCCTGGAGATGCCGCGGTGGAGGTCGAAGGGATCTTCGAAGTCTCGTAAGGAGCCAGCCAATGCGTGCTCCAGATTGGCTGACGGCGCGGCCGGTGGCGCATCGCGGTCTGCATGATAACGCGCACGGCATCATCGAAAACATGCCCGGGGCCGCTTCCGCCGCGGTCGCGGCGAATTTCGCCATCGAGTGCGACATTCAGCTTACCGCCGACGGCGAGGCGATGGTGCATCATGACGACGAGTTGGGCCGCCTGACGGAAGGCAGCGGCACGTTGCTGTCCAAAACGTCCGCCGAACTCAAACAAGTCGTCTTCAAAGATACGCCTGAAAAAATGATGTCGCTGGGCGACCTGTGCGACCTGATCGCAGGCCGCGTGCCGCTAGTAATCGAACTGAAAACGCACTTCGACGGCGACCGCAAACTCGCAACGCGGGCAACAGAGGTGCTGAAGGCCTATCGCGGGCCAGTGGCCACGATGTCGTTCGATCCACACCATGTGATGATGATGCGGGAGCGCATGCCATCGCTTCCGCGCGGCATTGTTGCCGAACGCACCTATGAGGCGGCTGACTGGCCCGAAGCAACACCGGCGCAGCGCACGGGCATGCTTCACTTGCGCCATGCCTTTCACACGCAGCCGCATTTCATCGCCTACTCGGTCGATGAACTGCCAGCGCCGGCGCCGTGGATTGCGCGCAACATCTTTGGCTGCGCGCTGCTGACGTGGACGGTTCGCACACCCGAGCAGCGCCAGCGTGCTGCGCGCTATGCCGACCAGATGATTTTCGAAGGGTTCCGCCCGGAAACCTGACTTGCGCTCCGCGCTCTTGAAGTCGTGTGTGCAATGCACGATCTTTGATAGAGATCGGCCACGCAGGATGGCCGATCGCAACGGGACCGGTTCAAATCGTTGATGTCGTCATCCGAAATTACTCTTGAAGCGGTGTCGTCCGTCGGACAGATTGCAAGTGAAGATTGGGACGCCTGCGCCAATCCGCGCAAGGAGAATGGCTGCGGTTACAATCCGTTCGTATCGCACGCTTTTTTTTCAGCGCTGGAAGAATCCGGTTCGGCCTGCGCGCGTACGGGCTGGGGACCGCGCCATTTGATTGCGCGGCTGGACGGCGCAATAGCCGGCATCGTGCCTTGTTATCTGAAGTCGCATTCGCAAGGCGAGTACGTGTTCGATCGCGGCTGGGCGGACGCGTACGAACGCGCCGGCGGCCGCTACTATCCGAAGCTGCAGGCATCGGTGCCATTCACCCCCGCCGCTGGACCGCGGCTGCTGGTTCGTAATGGCGTTGACAAAGAACGCATCGAAATCGCGCTCGCGAATGGCTTGATCGCGCTATGCGATGCCACCAAGGCCTCTTCGGTTCACGTCACCTTCGCGCGCGAAAACGAATGGAAATTTCTCGCCGCGCAGGGTTTCCTGCAGCGAAACGACCAGCAGTTTCACTGGCGCAACGAGGGCTACGTTACGTTCGATGACTTTCTCGCCACCCTGGCCTCGCGGCACCGTAAGGCCATCCGGCGCGAACGCCGCGACGCGCTGGCGAACGGCATCAGCATTCACCCGCTGACCGGGAGCGACATCACGGAAGACGCATGGGATGCGTTCTTCGAATTCTACATGGAGACCGGCTCACGCAAATGGGGCCGGCCATATCTGACCCGCGCATTCTATTCGCTGATTGGCGAAACCATGGAGAAGGACGTGCTGCTGGTGATGGCCAAGCGTAACGGCCGCTGGATCGCGGGGGCAATCAACTTCATCGGCTCCGATACGTTGTTCGGCCGCCACTGGGGTGCGGTCGAACATCATCCGTTCCTGCATTTCGAAGTCTGCTATTATCAGGCAATCGATTTCGCGATTGAACGCGGCCTGAAAACGGTCGAGGCCGGCGCGCAGGGCGAGCACAAGATCGCGCGCGGTTATCTCCCGCAAACCACCTACTCCGCGCATTACATCGTCGATCCGGATTTCCGGCGCGCGGTGCGCGACTATCTCAAGCACGAGCGGGTCTATGTCGCCGAAGCGGCACGCGAACTCACCGAGGCCGGCCCGTTTCGCAAAACGAGCAACGATCAGGCTTGATCAGAGGCAGGTGCAATCATGACTGCGTATGACACCAACAACATCTTCGCAAAAATCCTGCGTGGCGAGTTTCCCTGCTACAAGGTCTACGAGGACGATCACGTCCTCGCCTTTCTCGACATCATGCCACGCTGTCCCGGACATACACTGGTGATCCCGAAAGCGCCCGCGCGTAACATCCTCGACATCGAGCCGGAGGATTTCGCCCATGTGGCGCGCGGCGCGCGCACCATCGCGCGGGCGGCAATGACTGCGTTCGAGGCAGGTGGCATCACCTTGCAGCAATTCAGCGAAGCGGCCAGCGGTCAGGTGGTGTATCACCTGCATATGCATGTGATGCCCCGCCACGACGGCGTCGCGCTGCTCCCACCGGCTACACGCAAGGAGGACGCGAAGGTATTGGAAGACAATGCGGCGAAGCTTATCGCGGCGCTGAAGGGAGCGTGAGGGGAAGCCGTCACCCTGAGGTGCGCGCTCTCTTTGCGCGCCTCGAAGGGCGACAGCCGCTGTAAGATTGCCCTCATCCTTCGAGGCTCGCCAGGAACGACGGCGCGGATGCGCCGTCGGGCTCGCACCTCAGGATGACGAATCACTCCGTCTGGAAATCACCTGTTTGCGGCGGAGCCAGTGGCGTGAACTGACAGCGGTCCGGCTTGAGATCGAGCAGTGGCGTCTCATCGAGGCAGTCCAGACCGCGTACCAGTACGGTCGCACCTTCGATGCCGAGGAGCTTGACCATGGATGTGCCCAGCGGATTCGGCCGCACCGGCGAGCGCAGCGAGAATGTACCGCGCGCCACGCCGTCGTTTTTCGGGCTCTGCAGCACGAGATCGCGCCGCGACAGATGCAGCCAGTAAATCACCTCAAGGCTTGAATAGAGATCGAGACCCTGCAACGCCGGCGTCCACTGTTCGAAAATCTCAAGACGGCAGATGGGACCGTCGAGACGGCCCTGGCGCGGTGTTTCCAGCCGCGAGGTCCACGGCGTGCGGATGCGCCCGATAAAAACAAGGCCGGCGTCGCGCGCCGTTGGCGGCTCTACAGCGATTTCGCCTGCACGGATTTCGCTTTCACGGACCATTTGCCCACTTTCACGTTGCGAGCTTCTCAGCCCAGCCACCATTTGCCTGCGAGCATAACGACCTCGCCGCCGACGACGCCAGCGAAGATCGACCGGCGCGTCGCGATGAAGATCGCAGAGTCCGGCGGCGACCGCACCATAACGAAGAAATTCCGGCACGCTCGCCAATGCGCCGGGCGGATAAACCAGAATTTGCGCAATGACGCCGGCAAGAATTGCGGTGGCTACCGCGCGAACCCAAACGAGAAGTTCGGACCCCTCATCGACGCCGCCGCCAAGCCAAAGTCCCATCATCCGCCAGATCTCGTTGGGCAGAAATCCCGCCAGCAGCAATACCAGTAGCGCGTGCCAATCGCCGATGAAATCACTCATGGACTCGCCCGCCAGCGGTGCATGCCATAGGCGATCGTGCCGGCGGAAATGCCGCTGATCAGGATGTCGACGCCGGTGTGCAGCATCGCGACCAGCGGATATAGTGCGAGGCCTAAAACCAAAGCGGCGATGTCCGCAAGTTGCCGGCAGTTGCGCGCGGTCGAGAGCAGAAACGCCAGCGGGGTCAGCAACAGGATAGCGGCTGCAAACAGCTGCGGCAGGTTGGCCGCAAGACCATAGCCGGTCGCCGTTGCGACAAGGCAAACCGTCATCAGGCCTGAGCCCAACCCGTGGACAAAGGCGATGCGCCTTTCGCGCGGCACCTGCGGCAGCAGACGAAAACATTCAACCCACAGTGTGACTGCAATGAAGTGCGTCGCCAGCGCCAGGTGCCGCCGCTTGGTTTGCGGCGTGCGCAGCATCGGCAGCACGGACACCACCATCGGAAACAGCCGGATTGCGCTGACGGTGACGGCGATCGCCGCCTGCACTGCTGTCGCGCCGGAACCAAGCGTCGAAATCAGAATGATTTGCGCCGGCCCGGCCCAGACAAATACCGTGCTCGCAAGCACCCACCCAAGACTGAAATGCGAGTCGTGCGCCAGCGCGCCGATACCAAGATAAGTCGCGAACAGTACAAGGGCCAGGACCGTCGAGCCGACCGAGCGCAGACCCCATGCGAAAGCCCGCAAGTAGCCTTGCCGTTCTGGAGGATTGGAATCAGAGATCAGCACGGGCGTCCGATGGTCGAGAATCCCGACTCGAATAGCCTGCTGAAGCCGGCCTTAGTCAACCGGCACGGGCTTCACGGCAGCCCTGCAATGATTGAGTTAGCCGGTGTTCGGGTTTCGCAGCACGAAGCAGGCGCCGCCTGCGTGCTGAATGCGGCTACACAACGCATCCGCCGCCGCACGCGTGTCTTCTCCTATTCGCACTTGGTAGAACGGCCGCGCGCCGCGGCTGCGCAATGAGTTCCCGAGCAGGCTCGGGTCGCGGTCGCCGATCACAGCGCTTAGGCGCCTGATCGCACGGGCATACATCGCCAGCGCGCGATCGCGGCTGAATCCCGCCGCCAGTTGCACGCCCCATTGTTTCGCCGCCGCAAGTTTCACATGCTGTTCAAGCTGGGCAACAAAGGGATTTGGCGCGCGGCGCAGTAGCGCCATCAACTCGCGGCAGCTGGAGGTCGGCGCGCGATTCGACGTCTTGCCGTTTCGTCCTGCAGAGGCCCAATCATCGACCGACGTGCCGGTGATGGCGGAAACGTAGTTGCGCGTTTCCTGCGGCATGGGGCCGGTGCCGCCGAGCCAGTCCTGTACACGTCTGGGACCGGCGTTGTAGGCCGCCGCTGCCAAACCAAGATTGCCGAACTGCTCGCGCAGTTCTTTGAGAAACTCCGCCGATTTCGGCAACGCCTGTACCGGGTCGAACGGATCGAGCAGACGGCGTTCGTTGGCCGTGCCGGGCATGAATTGTGCGATGCCCTGCGCGCGCTGACCCCTCCGGGTCATGGGCCCTACCGCATCGGATTGAAAACGGCTTTCTTGCCAGATCACGCGCGCGAAAAATTCCAGCGGCAGATCATTCGCCTTCGCGGCGGATTCGATGATCAGACAGATGAACTCACGGGTGTCGGAATCTCCCGTGGTCTGCGGCTTTTGCGGTTCTTCTGTCGTCCGGTTTCTCCTTGTTTCGGCGGGAGTGGCCGGATCAGGTTTTGCCGCCTCGATGGCAGGCGAGGCCGGCGGCGTCTCTTGCGCTGAAATTGCTCCGTTTGCCGCTAAAAGCACGACAAGGGCGGCGCAAACTTTTTGCAGAGGCATATCCGTTCCCGCAGACCCTGTTGACACCGAAACCGAACGGGCTAGCTATTCAGCATGAGGGCGCGCGTCTGGGAGCGCAAGATATGACCGCACCGCTCAACGAGCAATCATCGCTTCGCGCCGGACGACGACGTGCCGATTCCCTATATGGCGCGTACGCGCGAATACTATCGGGCGATCGGTTACACCACACCGTATCGCTGGGCGCATCACGTCGACGCGCCGTTTCAACCTTTGCAAAAGCCGCTCGCCCAATCGCGGGTCGCGATCGTCACCACCGCCGCACCGTTCGATCCCGCAAACGGGGATCAGGGCCCAGGCGCGAAGTATAATGGCGGAGCCAAATTCTATTCCGTCTATGCGGGCGACATTTCGAAGCCGCACGACCTGAGAATTTCGCACATCGCTTACGACCGCGTTCACACTAGGGCCGACGACAGCGGCACTTGGTTTCCGCTGCCGCAGTTACAGCGGCTCGCGGCGGCGGGTCGGATCGGTGCCGTCGCGCCCCACTTTTTCGGTGCGCCGACTAACCGCAGCCACCGCGTGACCCTCGATACCGATGCGCCTGAAATACTGGCGCGCTGCCGGGCGGACAATGTCGACGCCGCGGTCCTAGTGCCCAATTGCCCGGTCTGCCATCAAACCATCAGCCTCGTAGCCCGGCATCTGGAGGCTAATGGCATTTCCACCGTGGTGATGGGCTGCGCCAAGGATATCGTTGAGCACGCAGCGGTGCCGCGCTTCCTGTTCAGCGACTTCCCGTTGGGTAACTCAGTCGGCAAGCCGCACGACTGGGAGTCGCAAGCCTTCACGATGGAGCTGGCGTTGAAGGTGCTCGAGCAGGCGCCGGGCCCGCAGACCACGGTGCAATCGCCGCTGCGCTGGAGCGCCGATGCTTCATGGAAGGGCGATTACAACAACGTCGCGTTGTTGAGCGCCGAAGAGCTGGCGCGGCGGCGGCGTGAGTTCGACGCGCAAAAGGAGATCGCACGCGGCCTTCGCGAAAGCGCGGCGTAGCATCTGAACAGGCTGATCTGCCAGTTAACGCAACAATCGGTTTACGTTAATTCTGTTTCTTGCGCGACGCAGGGTTCCATCTTTGCATTTGACCCCTACAGTCGGCCCTTTCTCGGGGCAAAAGGGCTGCAAGATGATTGAACGTCGCGAAAGCGTGCGGGACAAAGTGATCTACGGCGGCATCGCGGAAATCGGCGAAAGCGGCTCGACGCGAGACTGCGTCGTGCGCAACATATCCGAAAATGGCGCAAGCCTCGAATTCAGTAATGTGATCAAGCTTCCTAAGAAGCAGATGGCGCTGACCATCGCACGCAAAGGCCGCTCCTTCCTCGCGAAGGTGATCTGGTGGCGCGACAATTTCGTCGGTATTGCGTTCAGCAATGAGGTCCCGTTCATCGCACCGGTTTCCGATCTGGAAGAGCGGCTGCGAAAAAGCGAAGCGAAAAAGCGCCAGCTTCAGCGCCGCATCAAGCAACTGATCGGCGAAGGCTGAGGAGGTTCACGCCGGACCGTGCTTGGCCGCATCGCTCCATAAAAAAAGCCGGCGGTCTTGCGACGCGCCGGCTTTTCTGTGACTCTTGGCTGCTCAGGCTTTGACCAGAGGCCCTCTCGAGAGCGGCCCTTTTGATCCGCCTTCGGGGCCGCCAGACTTGGGCTTTCGCTTGCGCGTGCCAGGCAGCTTTTCAGGCTTCGGCGTCACCGGCCCCTCGAGATATTCGAAGCCGATCCGCTCCTGCTCGACGCCAAGCACGGCTTCATCCGGAATCAGTACCACGCGAACGTGACCGCCGCCCTTGAGCTTGCCGAACAGCAGCTCATCCGCCAGTGGCTTCTTGATGTGCTCCTGAATCACACGTGCCATCGGCCGCGCGCCCATCTGCTCGTCGTAGCCGTGTTTGACTAGCCACGCCTTTGCGGGCTCTGAAAGCTCAATGGTTACGTCGCGATCGGCGAGCTGGGCCTCAAGCTGCAGCACGAACTTCTCGACCACCATTCCAATCACATCCGGATTGAGGTGCGCGAATGAGACGATGGCATCCAGCCGGTTGCGGAATTCTGGCGCGAACTGGCGATTGATCGCTTCGTGATCGTCACCTTCCCGCTTGCTCCGCGTAAAGCCGAATGCCGCACGCGCCATGTCGGCGGCGCCGGCATTAGTCGTCATGATCAGGATGACGTTGCGGAAATTGACCTGCTTGCCGTTGTGGTCGGTGAGCCGGCCGTGATCCATGATCTGCAGCAGCACGTTGTAGAGGTCGGGATGCGCCTTCTCGATTTCGTCAAGCAACACCACGCAGTGCGGGTGCTGATCGACGCCATCGGTGAGCAGCCCGCCCTGGTCGAAGCCGACATAGCCGGGAGGCGCGCCGATCAGGCGCGAGACGGTATGCCGCTCCATGTATTCGGACATGTCGAACCGGATCAGTTCGACGCCCATCGAGGCCGCCAGTTGCTTGGCGACCTCGGTCTTGCCGACACCGGTCGGACCGGAGAACAAATAAGACCCGATCGGCTTTTCCGGCTCGCGCAGGCCGGCACGCGCAAGCTTGATCGATGCCGATAGGGCTTCGATGGCTTTGTCCTGCCCAAAAACCACGCGTTTCAGCGTCTGCTCCAGATGCTTGAGCACCTCGGCGTCATCCTTCGACACGCTCTTGGGCGGTATCCGCGCCATTGTAGCGATCGTGGTCTCGATTTCCTTGATGCCGATTGTCTTCTTGCGCTTGTTCTCCGCCACCAGCATCTGCGCCGCGCCGGATTCGTCGATTACGTCGATCGCCTTGTCAGGCAGCTTGCGGTCATGGATGTAGCGCGATGAAAAATTCACCGCGGCTTCGATCGCTTCGTTGGTGTACTTCAGCCGATGGTAATCCTCGAAATACGGCTTCAGGCCCTTGAGGATGGCGATGGCATCTTCAACCGTCGGCTCGTTGACATCGATTTTCTGGAATCGCCGCACCAGCGCCCGGTCCTTCTCGAAATGCTGCCGATATTCCTTGTAGGTGGTCGAGCCCATGCATCGGATCGTGCCCGAAGCCAGGGCAGGCTTAAGCAGGTTCGAGGCGTCCATCGCTCCGCCCGAGGTGGCGCCGGCGCCGATAACGGTATGAATTTCGTCGATGAACAGGATCGCATTTGGATGCGCTTCAAGTTCCTTCAGAACCTGCTTCAGCCGCTCCTCGAAATCGCCGCGATAACGCGTGCCCGCGAGCAGCGTGCCCATGTCGAGTGAGAACACGGTAGCCGCGGCCAGCACTTCCGGGACTTCGCTGTCGACGATCCGCTTGGCCAGACCTTCCGCGATCGCCGTCTTGCCGACGCCGGCCTCGCCGACGAACAATGGATTGTTTTTCTGCCGGCGGCAAAGCACCTGAATGGCACGGCTGATCTCCGCATTCCGGCCGATGACCGGATCGATCTTGCCGTCGCGCGCTTTCTTGTTGAGGTTGACGCAGTATGTCTCGAGCGCCTCGCCTTTTTTCTTGAAATCGTCGCCGCCCTTGGTTTCGGTCTCCTCATCGACCCCGCGCACTGGGCGGGCTTCCGAGACGCCGGGCCGCTTGGCAATACCGTGGCTGATGTAGTTGACCGCGTCGTAGCGCGTCATATCCTGCTCCTGCAGGAAATACGCGGCATGGCTTTCGCGCTCTGCAAAGATCGCGATGAGCACATTGGCGCCGGTGACTTCTTCGCGGCCGGACGATTGCACGTGAATCACGGCGCGCTGGATCACACGCTGGAAGCCGGCGGTCGGCTTGGCGTCGTCGGCGCCGTCTGTGACCAGATTTTCGAATTCGGTCTCGAGGTAGTTGACGAGGCTGCCGCGCAGCTTGTCGAGATCGACGCTGCAGGCGCGCATGACAGCGGCCGCATCGGAATCGTCCACCAGCGACAGCAAAAGATGTTCCAGCGTCGCGTACTGATGATGACGTTCGTTCGCTATCGCCAGCGCGCGATGAAGGGATTGTTCAAGGCTCTGAGAAAAAGTAGGCATTCGCGTCCTCTATGGCCCCCAGCCATCATGATCGGCGTTACGCGCCGAAGCAACAGCAACCTTTGTTAATATAGTTACGCACGCGCGCGACGAAAGGCCTAGTTCCGTGACTCGATTCGCACACAGCCGATAGCGCACGTTATTATCCCCGCACACGATGCTAGAATATTCGATGCAAGACCCGTTCCCAATTTCGCGCAGTTCGCCAGCGCTATTTTTTTTCCATCACGCATTGCAGGGGGTGCTGATGCTTGCGCGCAAAATCCATCACCTGGGTCACCTTGGTCTCGGCAATTTCATAGGTAAACACCCCGCACTCGCCGATGCCGTGATGATGAACGTGCAGCATGATGGTGGTTGCGGCCTCGACGTCCTTCTGAAAAAACTTCTCCAGCACGTGAACGACGAACTCCATCGGCGTGTAGTCATCGTTCAAAATAAGGACGCGATACAGGTTTGGACGTTTCGTCTTTGGCTTGACCTTGGTGATGACGGAAGTGCTCGGGCCGCCTGTGCCGGTGTTACGGCTACCCTCCGAAGCCATCCGCACAGACGACATCGCAGGCACACGGGATCGACCGGAATTAGAAAACGTTTGCACCATGACCTGATATTCGAAATTCCCCCGGCATCGCCAGCGATCGGGCGATCGCTTTCGGCGGCCGTTTTACCCCTCCGGATGTGAGCCAAAACCACATCGTCAACGGGCGACCCCAACGCCGAATATGGGTTCCAATCCGGTTGGCTGCAAGGACGTCGATCTGACCAGTATCGCGCCCAACCGGCACCGGAGTTCGCCTTTGAAAGTTAATCGATCCTGACGGTTTGCCAAGGTCTGTGGACGCCTGCATTTAGCGTCTATTGACGATGGCAACAGCCTTCCAGCGGGATTGAAGGTATATGCGGCAATTTAGCGGTTTTCTGTGAGTACCTTTACCACCTGTTTATACGGAACCGACGAAATGGTGCGAGAAACCAACCTCGGTGACAGTCATGTTCGGCAAATCAATTCTCGACCCTATTCGCGGCACGGCCAAGCGCTTCGTGGGAGCCGATCAAGGAAATATAGCGGTAATGTTCGCCATCGCGCTGGTGCCGCTTCTGTCCTTTGTCGGCGCCGCCATCGACTATACGCGAGCCAACAGCGCGCGCTCGTCGATGCAGGCTGCGCTCGAACTCGACGGCGCTGATGGTCTCGAAGGACCTTTCGCAGGGCCTCATCACGACCAGCGGCATCACAGCGGCAGCTCAAGCTTATTTCACTGCGCTTTACACCAATCCCGACGCCAAATCGGTCTCGGTCAGCGCCACCTACACGGCCAGCAGCACCTTGGGATCGACAATCCAAATCAATGGCTCGGGCCAGGTCACGACCGACTTCATGAGGGTCGCTGGATTTCCAACCCTCAACTTCAACACGAGTTCGACCGCTGCCTGGGGCAACGTTCGGATGCGGGTCGCGATGGCACTCGACAATACGGGATCAATGGGCCAGGACGGCAAGATGCCCGCGTTGCAGACGGCAGCAAAAAGCCTGATCGATCAGTTGAGCGCGCTCGCCAAGAATACGGGTGATGTCTATATCTCGATCGTGCCCTTCGCCAAGGACGTGAACGCAGGCAGCAGCAACTACAGCCAGAGCTGGATCGACTGGACCGACTGGGAAGCCGAAGCGGTCGATTTGCAGGGCTCCAAGCCGAGCAACTGGTCGCAGATCGGACCGGGCTCGCCATGTCCCTTCTCGATGCAAAATGACGGCTTCACCTGTTTGAACGGGCCGGCAAGCACGACGGTCGTGAGCGACGTGCCGTCCAACGGAAAAATCTGCCCAGGTCCCGATCCATCCTCCCGATACGGATACGCCTATCACTACCTCGTTAACGGCTGCTACAGCAGCGTTGCGGGCTCGCAGGTCACCGTCGCCACAGGCACGTACGCCAGCTGCAGCAACTACAGCAACAGCTGTTCCTGCAGCGGCAGCGGCAGCGGCAAGGTCTGCAAGCAGCCCGCCTTCAGTCACGTGTGGGCGCCCAACAACCACAACACGTGGTCGGGTTGCATCGCGGATCGCACGCAGCCCTACGATACTAACATTACTGCACCGTCGTCGGGAACGACCGCTACACTTTACCCGGCCGAACAGTACTATGAGAATAGCAAGTCCTACTGCGCATCAGGCAATGATCCCCTACTTCAGCCGATCACGCCACTGAGCTACAGCTGGACCTCCCTCAAGACCGCGATCGACGCCATGGACCCCACGGGCGGCACCAACCAGTCGATCGGTCTCGCATGGGCGTGGCAGACGCTTTCGCAAACCGCGCCGTTTAGCGCACCCGCCGAAGACCCGAACTACACCTACAAGAAGGCGATCGTTCTGTTGTCGGATGGATTGAACACCGAGAACCGCTGGCCATCCTATGGCGATGGCAGCAGTCAGACCGGAACGCTCATCGACGACCGACAGAAAATCCTTTGCGATAACGCCAAGGCCGCCGGCATCACGATCTACACGATACAGCTGAACACCAGCACGTCGAACCCCGATCCGACTTCGTCGGTGCTGCAATACTGCGCGAGCGGATCGCAGAATTTCTACTTGGTTAAATCGGCGAACCAGACACTTACGGCTTTCAATTCGATCGGGACTTCGCTGTCCAAGCTGCGTGTCGCGCGGTAAGCAACATTCAGATTGGTGCATCTTCTATATCCCGGCCCATCAGGCCGGGATTTTTGTTTGGGATATCAATGGTCTTCCGTGAAAACATAGGCCGGAATTATCAAAAAAGCCGGAAGCCGCGAAAAGGTCTTTTTAACGTTTTGGCAACCGGTGCCGCCTACCCTCATCGCGATACCCGCGCGCAGCATCCATGATCTGAAAAACGTGTGAATTCAACTCCTTAGCGGAATATTGCAAACGATTGCGTTTGCAGCGGGAGCCAATCGCCGTCTCAAACGCGCGGGACCGCAAGCTCTTCGCCGGCCGTTGGGCATAATTTGGCCTCACGAACCGGTGATCTAAAGTTGAAACTGGACGGGGACATCATGCTTCGCACGACTTTGGCCTCCTCACGCGTCCTTCGCACGTACGCTCTGGGGCTGGTTGCAATTGCTACCACCGTCGTTTTCACCACCAATTCCGCCGATGCGCGCCGTTCCAGGCATCGGCAGCACGTCCGCCATCATGAAGCGCGGCAGAGTTACAGCCCGGCGTTTTCTTCGATCATCGTGGATGGCAATTCGGGCGCGACGCTGTCTTCGAACAATCCCGATGCTTCGCGCCATCCCGCGTCGCTTACCAAGATCATGACGCTCTATTTGCTGTTCGAGCAACTCGAAGCCAACAAGATCAGGCTTGATACGGAAATGGACGTCTCCGAACACGCTTCGGAACAGGCTCCGACAAAACTCGGCCTTCGCCCCGGACAGACCATCCGCGTCGAAGACGCGATCAAGGGATTGGTGACGCGCTCGGCCAACGATGCGGCCGTGGTTATCGCCGAAGCCGTCGGCGGAGATGAAGACGACTTTGCCAAACTGATGACGCGCAAGGCGCGCGCGCTGGGCATGACACGCACCGTTTACCGCAACGCTTCCGGACTTCCAGACGACGACCAGGTCACTACCGCGCGCGATCAATCGACGTTGGGGCGCGCCATTCAGGATCGCTTCCCGCGCTATTACCGGTATTTCTCGACCAGCGCTTTCAATTATCACGGCCATTCGATCCGCAACCACAATCACCTGCTTGGAACCGTGGAAGGCGTCGATGGCATCAAGACCGGGTACACCCGCGCCTCGGGTTTCAACCTGGTAACTTCGATGCGCCGGGGCAACCGCCATCTGGTCGGCGTTGTCATGGGAGGCCGCAGCGGAGGTTCGCGCGACGCCATCATGCGCGGTCTGCTTGCTGAAAATCTCGTGAAGGGATCCACAACCCGCACCGTCGCAGCGATTGCCGAGCGCAATACGACGGAAGCCAATGCCGATGTTGCGGAAGAGCAGGCCCGGTCGCGGCCGACCCAGACGGTTCAAGTTCAGGGCGCCATGCAGGTAGCCTCTGCGGTGCCGGATGGCGATGCCATGCCGCCGGTCCGCATGGCGGCTCCCGTCCAACGATCAGTCATTGCAGCCGCTACCGCCGCTTTGCCACCATCGCAGGCGAGACCTGAACCTGCTCCATTCACCAGCGGGGTAATCCAGAGTCAGCAGGCCCTCGCCGTTCCCGGTTCGTCGGAACCGATGAAGCCGGTCAAGATCAAGACGGTCCAGGTCAAGGCTGGCCAAATAAAGCTGGCATCGGCCGGCCCTGTAGCGCAACTCACGACCCCCGCTTATGCGGCCGCACCTGACAGCGCTGAGGAGGAAACACTTAGCGCGACGGCAACCAAGGATCAGATGCTGCAGCAACCGGCCAACCACGGTACCGGGCACGGTACTCTCGGCGTAATGCGGGCATCGAGCGGATCGCCCGCTTCACAGGCGATGGCTTCCGCCAATCAGTTTGCCCGCATCAAGCCGCAGTCCGTTCAGCAGAACGGCGCCATAAAGCCTGTTACCGCCCATACCGGCTGGATCATCCAGGTTGGAGCCTTGGAGAGCGAAGGCGAAGCCCGACAGCGCATCCAGACCGCCCGCAGTCAGGCCCGCGATTTGCTCGGGAAAGCCGATCCGTTTACGGAGGCGGTTGTCGCCAAGGGCGAGAAGAAGCTATTTCGGGCCCGCTTCGCCGGGCTCGACCGCGACCAGGCAGAGGCCGCCTGTCGAACGCTGAAGCGCTCCGACATCTCCTGCATCACCATCAGGAACTGACTTTTCCCAACATAGTGTTGCTGCGCATGGCCGGATCAATATCCGGCCATTTGCATTTCAGGGCGTACAGAGTGTCCGACGATGCTTTAAGTACCGGTCTTTGATTGCAGGAAAATGCCTGCTGAAAACCTCTCGTCAAGACTTAGAAGGTACAAAGGAACACCAGCAATGGGCCACGCCGGAGAAACGGCGGGCGACGGGACCGTTCGACAGAGATCAGGAAGCAACGCGCGGTTTGGTGGCGTCGGAAAGCGTGCTGGAGTCAGTTACGATGAGTGCGAAGCAGAGTGTCCTTGGCCTCGTTTACACGGGCAGCCAGGTACGTCGACCCCCCCTGATCGGGATGCAGTTTCTTCATGAGGGCGCGGTGCGCGCGACCGATCTCGTCGCGTCCCGCCCCCGGCTGCAAGCCAAGGATCTGATAGGCCTCCTCAGCCGTCATTTTGCCGCCCGTCGCCGCGCGGCTTTCCCCCCTGCCCCCTCGCTATCCGCGTCCTGACGCCACGCGGGAAAGCGGCGGTCAAGATAGCTTTCAAGTAAGGCGCAGCTCTCGGCATCGAAGGCGGTCATCATCGCCACCAGTTGCGGCAGGTCATATTCGTCAAGCGCATGGCCGGCGTTCGGTCCGGTCAGAATCTGCCCGATAAGCTCGCCGCTGTCGTGGTCGAGCGACATGTTGAGATACTGCGAACGGACCTGAGAGGTCTGCCCCGTGGACCGGCTGGCGCGCGAACCGAATAGGTTTCCGATACTGCTAAGGCCGGACATCCCGTAAGGCGACCAGCCGAGCAATCCCGCGCCAAAAATGCCCAGCGGGATCGCCACCGCAAGCTCGCCCTTGATGCCGGTGAAGGCCGCCACCGCCAGCGCGACCACGCCGCCGCCGACCTTGACCCCGCGCGCCAGCACGGCCGGATTGGCAGCGCGGAACATCTGCAACAGCGAATAAAGAACAACAACGGCGACGGCGCCGGCGATCAACGTGGGCATTGGCGATAGATAGTACGTTGTTGCCCGCCGCGAAAGCCGCGCTTCCGCTACCGCATCTGCCCAAGCAACTTCGCGGCGCCGCTCGCCGTCTTCGACAGGCGCAACAGAGCCTGGCGTCCGCCGGCAGCATAAGCCGCCGCTGCACGCAGCAACTCACGTAGCTGCGCCGCGGCTCCGGGATCGAACCGGCACCAGGCGCCACCTGTCAGCCGTGCAATTTCTCGGAAGGCCTGTTCGGCGACGGCGTCGTGACCTTCCTGAAACATGAACACCGGCACCTTGAGCAGCCCGAGTTCGCCCGCCTTGACGCAGAGATCGTCAACCGACTCCTCCATGGCGTCGCCGACGAACACCATCGCGCGAACGCCGGAAGCAACCGCCTCGCGCCGCGTTTCAGACAACACTCTGCCGATCTGGGTATTGCCGCCCTGACAATCGATTTTGCTCATCAGCTTTGCCAGCTGTGTGCTGTCGGAAATCCAGTGCGTCGCGCGACATTCATTTAGACCGCGATAATAAACCAGCCGGATATCGAGCGAACCGATGGACGCCGCCTCGCGAAACATATCGGCCTGAAGCGAGCAGGCCATATCCCATGTGGGCTGGCGGCTCATCGTCGCGTCCAGCGCAAATACGAGACGGCCCTTGGCACCGGCCGCATGTGGAGACATCGCCCGCGCCTTGGCGACGAAGGCCGCGATATCTCCGGCAGCCGAGGTGTCGGCTTTTCGTAGCAGCTCAGTCCTCTGCAATTCGGATTGCGCGGCCGCCGTGTCGTTTGCAAATTTCGACTTTGTAGGCTCGCGCGACATAGACGCTCGCATTGGATTCGCTGATTAGATGTCTATGCCTTAAAGCACGATGCTCAACACGTGCTCGAGTTTTGCGTGTCAATGCGCCGGCTGGAATTGAGCCACCGGTCCCGCTTCAGTGCTTTTGGGCGCGTCCGTCGGGCTTCCAGGAGCAGCGGTTGGACGCGCTTCCGCTTGAGGTCCAGGCTCGGCTATTTTGGGCTTGTCAGTTTCGACAGGCGCTATCACGCTGTCATCGCTGAGGAACTTGTCCAGCGTATCCTGGATTGACGTCTTGGCGCTATCCGGGCCGGTGTCGCGCATATCGTTATGCTGGAAGTCGGTGTTGACGACGGTAATGCCGGCCTTCTTGCGCATGTCCTCGTCGGGCAACACACCCGGGTCCGTCTTGAAGACGGGATCGTTCGAGCGGAAAGACAGAATTTTGAACTTGCCGTTGGTCATGAACGGCACGCGGAGGTTATCGAGCGTGACGACCTTCTTCACCTCGTCCGGATATTCCTTGGCAAAATACATCGAGATGTCGCCGCCCATCGAATGCCCGACCATGGTCACCTTGCGGTAGTCGGCGTTGGGCTGGACTTTTTTCATTTCGTGGATGGCGAAATGGATGTTATCGGCGCCGCGCTGAATTTGCGGAAGACGGCCGACATAGAGTTCACCCGGCTTAGTCACCATTGGGGGATCGGTCGGCAGATCGTGCTGGGGACTGATCGCCAAATAACCTCGCGCCGCGAAGACGTTTGCGAGAAACGAGTATTCGGTATTCTTAACGGTGTTGCCGTGATTGAGGATGGCGACCGGCAACGTGATCAATCCGCCATTCGCCTGCATCTCCTTGTCGCGCCGCACGGCAACATCGACAGCAACCAAACGATTGTCCCGCGCAGCATCATGGAACGTCAGCGTCTCATGCCGGATCGCCCATTTGCTCGCAGTGAAATAGGCGACGCCAAGCAGCGCGCACAACGACAGAAAAATGCCGATTCCCCGTTTCATTTCAGCGCCTCAATTTTTTTACAAAAATCCCGCCTTGATCGGGCTCGTATAACATATGTCATCGGTGAGTAACAAAAAGGCGTCAGGCTTATGACCATTACTTATTTTGTGCATTGCACAAGTCCCGAGATGAACTCGACCTGGCAACTGTTTGCAGAATAGTCGCACCTGCGCTGTTCGCACAGGATTGATCAAGGTCCAAGCGGGAGCCGAACCGCACGGTGAAATATCGCTACGAGGCGCCGAAGATATCGTGCACTTCCAGCGGCTTGTCGACCTGCATGAACCACTCCGCGCGGTTGGCGGCGCGGCGGCGTCCGCGTTCGTCCAAGGGCAGCTTTAACTGGCGAAGCAGACTCATGACCTCTTCACGCGCAGTAACGTGGCCCATGCTGGGCCGGGTGCCCAGCGTCACCTCATCGAGTTCATCGAGCGCCGTCAGACCGCGTGGGAAAAACTCGCGATAAACCACGCGTTCGGCAAATCCGTCGATCGCGCGAAACCCAAGCCGGAACGACAAATCATTCAGGCTGTCCGCAACAAGTTGCTTGTTGCGCGACCCCAGCATCGACAATCGGTTGCGCACGACGATCCAGTCCGTGCTGGCACCGTCAAGTTCGCGGCGCTTGCGCCGGGTGTCACGCACCATCTCTGCGTAGTGGCTCTCTCCGGTGATCGAGTAAGTCGCGGGATCGACCGTGCCGAGGACGTCGAAATCCAGAAAACTATCGTTGATCGGCGTCACGAGCGTATCGGCCATCGAGTGCGCCAGCCGCATCAGATAGCTGTCGGCGCCGGGAGTGTCGATAACGATGAAATCGAAGGTTCGCTCGACCGCGCTGACGGCGACCATGAACTGTTCAAATTCAGAGGATTCATTGTCGGCAATCTGCATGGTCTTGCCGAGATTGATGCAGCTATGGACCGGAAGCTCGAGATTGAGGCCGGTGCGGCGGGCCCAAGCCCGGCGGTTGCCAATGTAGCGGGTGAAGCTTTGCTGCCGGCAGTCCAGATCGATGGTGGCGACGCGCTGCCCGGCTTTGAGCAATGCGACAGCGATATGCAGCGCGGTCGTGGATTTGCCCGACCCCCCCTTTTCGTTGCCCAGCACAATCACGTGCGCCGAACCCGATTGCCCCTGACTTGTCTGCACCAGCATCATATCACCCCTGCGGATATCTTCAAATCGCGCGCGTCCGCGGTCAAGTGAAATGCGCGCCGAGACGCTCAAATCATTTGCCGTGTCCGTTTAATGATAAATCGTTGGGCTGCACGCGAAACGAGCCTCAAGATCTCCACCGCTGCCATTGGACAGAAGAGGCTCGCCGACAGTCGGGATTTAAAGCAATCCCAGATCGCGCAATTCGCGACGCAGCGGTTCGGGCATGGCGGCAATGCTGGCGGAAGCCCGGCCCAGATCCGGCGGGATGTCGCTTTCGACAAAATACCGCCAACCCTGAAACGGCCGCATCGGCCGGGGCGATACCGCAAACACCTTTGGCTGCATGACCAAGCGGCATCGCCCGATACCGTCGCGATCCCGGAATGGCTCGATCGCAATGATTTTTTCGCGCGCGGCGATTTCACCGCGAATGACCCAATAAAGCGAACCTCCCGCCAGCAACTCGTCGCAACGCTTCGGCGCCATACGGGTGATATGAATGTGATGACGCGGCAAATTTTTTGCAGCCGCGGTCCGCATGCGTTCAGCGACCCACCCTTTGAGTTCCTTCACGGAATCGCAGCCGACGGCAAGCTTGATGAGATGAAGCGGCATGAATCGGACGTTTAGTATCTAGCGTGGCTTTTTGAAAGCGTCATTCGTTTGCAGCGGCGGGTACAGGCGCGGGGGGAGGTGCGAGTTGAACGGGCGCGGATGCGACAGCCCGTTTAGTGGCCGACTGCTTTTTCGCCGCTGTCGGTCCCGGTGTAGTCGGTGGTCCGGCGACCGGTCGCGGCGGTGCCGATTGCGCGGGCGTCGCTGCCGTTGTCGTGCGAGGAGGCGATGGCGAGGCACCTGGTTCGGGCGCCATGATGTTGACGGGCGGGATCGAAGTCGCACTCGGAAAGTCAGCATTCGTGGGCTTACCAGTCGGCATCGATGGAGCAAGCGTGGCAACAGCGGGCGCAGGAGCCGGCGGCGCACTCCACGAAGGCGCGTAGCGAATGATCGCAGTTTCGTAAACGCGCTCATCCATATTCGCCGCAATCTGGTTATGGTCCGTCATTGACAGATAGGCCGCACAATCTCCGGGTTGGCACCGATCCCGGACGGAAAGGACGTAAGCCATCAGACCATAGCGATCGCGTTCTACAGAACGGCGCAGCGCCTGAAGTTCGGGTGTCATACCGCTATTGGCTGCGGCAACATCTCCGAAAGCCGTCAGGCGGCTTATCTGCGCGGAAGCATAGGCCACAGCAGTCGCCACGGAATCAGGCGAGCCAAATAATATCTTCTCACAAGCGGTTAGTGCCGTCTCCCCAGCCAGATCATCGATGCACGACAGTGCGGGTAGCGATGCCACCGGTGCGGGAGCGCGCAGGCTGACAGATGATATCCGTCCACCCGGACCGAAACCACGAATGTTAGCAGCCACCGCCACGCCGATCGCGAGCAACGTGATTACCGTCAGCGCCCCGTTGGCGACTGATTTCTCAGCCCGAAGCAGCGTGACCAGAAGAACAACCGCAAAGAACGCCGCGGCAGCCAACGTCAGCCACATCGGAAAGTCCGGCGATCGCCAAAGTTGATTAAGCGCGGTCAAATTCAAGCGCGATCCTATCCGCACGCGTCCGGCAGTGTCCCATTGACGCGATATAGCATGCGATAAGCTCATCTGCCCAGTTTTGTAAGGACATGGCAACTGCGCGAAATTTGCGGATTTCCGAAATTTTACAGTCTATTATCGGACTTCAAGCAGTCTCGAACTTGTCGATGACCAGCGTTTCCGCCAGTCCCGCGCAGGTCCATTCCTGGAAGGCCGGCAGACCCATCATCGCGTCCATGTAGTCCCGCACCGCGGGCACGACTTCGATGGCATAGCTGCGAAAACGATGCACGACAGGAGCGTACATAGCATCGGCACCGCTGAAAGCGCCGAAGAGATAAGGTCCAGTTTTTTCGTAGCGCTCACGGCATTCCGTCCACATTTCCTGAATGCGGGCAATGTCGGCCATCGCATCCGCCGACAAAGCCTTGGCGCCGACGGGACGATGGATGTTCATGCCGCACTCCTCGCGCAACGCAGCAAAGCCGGAATGCATTTCCGCTGAAATCGAACGAGCGTGCGCCCGGCTGGCCCGATCCTGCGGCCACAAATTCGCATCTTGAAATCGCTCCGCGATATATTCGATGATGGCCAGAGAATCCCACACCGTGATGTCGTCATCGATCAGCACGGGCACCTTGCCCGAATGCGCAAAGCTCAAAATCCGATTCTTGTCCGCGATGCCGGTATAGAGCGGAATGAAAATCTCGTTGAAAGCAATATCGTTGGCTTTCAGCGCCAGCCAGGGGCGCATCGACCACGATGAGTAGTTCTTGTTGCCGATCACCAGCGTCAAAGCCATGGGATAGGTCCTCGGGTGTGCTGTTATTTTGGCATGCGGGGTTCATTGTCAGCAACTCCAATCCACCTCTTCGCCGTTGCTGCGATACAATAGCCGTGGCACCTTCTGACAAGTTCGGGGAAGCTCATGCCGGCATATTCAGTCGATATTTTCGCGGTCGGTTTTTTCGCCCTGGAGTGGGCGGTGTACGCCATCACGCTCGAGCATACCGCCTACGGGCGCAACAGCTTGTCTGCGCGGATGAACGTCTATCGCGAAATATGGATCAAGCGGCTGCTCGACCGCGAGGCGCGAATGGTCGACATGCAGATCATGGCTTCGCTGCAAAATGGAACGGCATTTTTTGCGTCCACCAGCCTGTTCGCGGTTGGCGGTTCGCTGGCGCTGTTGCGCGCGACCAATGAGGCGCTGAACGTCCTCGGCGCCCTGCCCGTCGATCTCAGTCCATCGCCCGCGCTGTGGGAAGTCAAATGTGTCGGCCTGATCCTGATTTTCATCTACGCGTTCTTCAAGTTTGCGTGGTCGTACCGCCTATTCAACTACGTCGCCATTCTGCTGGGTGCGATGCCGCCGGCGTCGCAGCGCGACACACGCGAAGCGCAGGCGCACGTCGCCAGGACGACGAGACTGTTTGAGGCGGCGGGAAGGCATTTCAACCGCGGCCAGCGCGCCTTCTTTTTTGCGCTGGGCTACCTCGGCTGGTTTGTCAGCCCGTGGGTTTTGTTCATCACAACCGGCGCCGTGGTGATAGTGACCTGGCGTCGGCAGTTTGCGTCCAATGCGTGGAAAGCAATGGCGAATTAGGTTGAGGGCGCCAGCGCGGCAAACACCGTCTCCGGCGCATGGGCGATGACGGCTAACAGCGCACGCGCCGGGCCGCGCGGCGTGCGCTTGCCCTGCTCCCAGTTGCGGATGGTTTCCACGGGTACACCGAGGCGCCGTGCGAACTCAGTCTGCGTCAGGCTGGCGCGGTGGCGAAGATCGCGAACCGCCGCTACCAGTGCTGGCTCGGCAGCAGCTTCCACGGAGATCTCGGGCGCGAGCGGAAATTCGTGCCCGTCGCGCAATTCGACGATTCGTCCGTCCGCCTTCAGCCGCAAGCGCATCATTCACCCTCTCGGATGATCGTCTGCGATGCGCGTTAAGGTCTGGTGAATGTGATTTATTTCAGGCCGAACCAAAGGGTGGCGATGCCCAGAAACGAAAAGAAGCCGACGACGTCAGTAATCGTGGTGACGAAGGTCCCGGATGCGACCGCGGGGTCGGCGCGGACACGCTCCAGCACCATCGGAATCAAAATTCCGCCGAGCGCGCCGGCAATGAGATTGCACAGCATAGCGAGGCCAATCACAAAGCCGAGCCCGGGAATCTTGAACCACGCCACCGCAGCAACCCCTGTGATGAAGGCGAACGCAACACCGTTGACGAGGCCGACAAGCCCTTCACGCATGACGACGCGAAAAGCGTTGTTGGAACCGAGTTCACGGGTGGCGAGAGCGCGCACCGCGACGGTCATGGTCTGGGTTGCGGCGTTGCCGCCCTGGCTGGCGACGATCGGCGCCAACACCGCCAGCGCCACCATTTTCTCGAGCTGGCCTTCGAACAGGCCCAATACCGATGAGGCGAGAAATGCCGTGGCGAGGTTGACCAGCAGCCAGTTGAAGCGGCCCTTGGCGATGGTCCAGACGCTGTCCGACAGCTCTTCGTCGCTGGTGACGCCGCCCAGCGCCTTCAGGTCTTCCTCGGCCTCCTCCTCGATCACGTCGACCACATCGTCAATGGTGATGACGCCGACAAGCCGATTGGCGGTATCGACCACAGGCGCTGCGACGAGGTTGTATTTGCCGAACAGCCGGGCGACTTCTTCCTGGTCGTCCATCACGGAGACGCGGCGACGGTCCTCGTCGATCAGGTCGGCGAGCGGCACTGGGCGCCGCGCACGCAGCAGCACGTCAAGCGACACCGCGCCCTGCCAGCGCTGGGCGCTGTCGACGGCATAGATTTCATAAAACCTGTCAGGCAGATCAGGCGTCTCGCGCATGTAGTCGATCGCCTGCCCGACGTTCCAGTCCGGCGGCACCGAGATGAATTCGGTCTGCATCCGCCGCCCGGCGGAATTCTCCGGAAAATCCAGGCTGCGCTCAAGCGCGTCACGTTCGGACTGTGGAAGTTTTTCGAGGATCTCCTCCTGATCCTCCTCGTCGAGACCTTCGAGCAATTCGACGGCATCATCGGATTCGAGTTCGCGAACGCCTTCCGCAACCGTTTCAGGCTCGAGCTCCTCGAGAATTTCCTCTCGAACGGTATCGTCGACCTCGTTCAGCGCCGAAAAGTCGAAGTCCGCACCTGTCAATTCTACGAGGCTGACGCGGTCCTCGGGATCAAGCGCCTCGATCAGGTCGCCGAGGTCGGCCTCGTGCAACTCGGCTACGATTTGGCGCAGAAACGTTGCGTCGGAGGCCTGAACGGCGCGGGAAATCTCTTCGACAAACTGCAAGCGGATGTCGCCATCTTCGTCCCGCATCGGAAACCGGTCGGTCTCAAGGAGGTGTCCGGCATGCGCGGGGCTGGCAACGTCTACATCATCGGCCATGCCGAGCCTCGTCTAGTGGTCTGATTCTAACATTCGCATTCCATTTTGGCAGACGTCCTTGCGAATGTTAGAATCATAAGACCCCTAGCAAATATAAGTTTCCTATTGGAGTTTTGGATTTGCCATTCGCAATGCGAACTCCTGGCTAAGTGGGTAGCGAATGTCAAATCCACTCCACTAGTTTGACAGGTTTGCGGAAGTGGTCTGAGTGTCGGCTCAGGCATTACCTAATCCGCGATGCCGGATGCAACGGTAAAACGTGTGGAGCGATGGGACGCCGACTTGAAATTGTCATGTGGGTTGTTGGCCCCGCCCTTGCCGCATTGCTGTCAGCGGCGGCAGCGGCCGCGTCCGATTGTCCGCGCAAGGATACATTGGGCACCTCGCGCGTTCTGGCAGTCGATGCGGCATCTACGCCGCGCGTCGGGCTGCAAAGCTTTCCCCAAACGCTGCCGCTTGAAGATCACGAGGTGGTGCTGACCTTCGATGACGGACCGTTTCCACCGACCACGCTTCGGGTCCTTGCGGCTTTGGCGCATGAATGCGTTCAGGCCACATTTTTCCTGATCGGCAAGAACGCCTCTGAAAATCCGCAAATCGTGAAAAAGATCGCTGCTGAAGGTCACACCATCGGACACCACACATGGTCGCACCGTAGCCTGAAGCGGATCAAGGCTGGTGAGACCATCGGCGAAATCGACCGCGGCATTGCCGCGGACGAGTTGGCGCTTCACGGCATCGCCACCAGCACCCCGAGCACACCGTTTTTTCGTTTTCCTGGCTTTGAATCGACACCGGCGCTGCTTGATCTGCTGCAGTCGCGCGGCATCGTAGTATTCGGCGCCGATTTCTGGGCCAGCGACTGGAATCCTATGACGCCAAGGCAAGAACTCGAACTCGTGGTTGGCCGGCTGCGCGCTGCCCGCAAGGGCATCATCCTGTTTCACGATCCGAAGGCGCGGACCGCGGCCATGCTGCCGGACTTCCTGCGTTACCTGCGAAACAACAACTACCGCGTGGTCCACATTGTGGCGGCTCCGCCAAAAGCGAAATCCGACGGTGCACCGAAATCCGGCAATCTATCCCCAGCTGTAATCCCCGATTAAGACGATGTTCATGGCATCGCTTGTAGTTTTCTGCGCAGATGAATGCGTCTGCTTGCTTGAATTGGGTAACGGGGTTGATCGGCTTTCAGCAAATTAAATTGGCGGCGATTTGCCTAGGGCTTTTTGCCGGTTTCGGATCGGAATCTGCATTCGCAGAAGCATGTCCGGGCAATCCCGCTGCGCTCGGCACTTCGCGGACGCTGGTGGTCGACCCGCGCCAGCATCCGCGCATCGGCACCATGCAATATCCCGAGACGCTTCCGCTCGAAGACCACGAGGTGGTGCTGACCTTCGACGACGGTCCGCTGCCGCGCAACAGCAACCAGATTCTCGATATCCTCGCTGCGCAGTGCGTGAAAGCGACGTTTTTTACGATCGGGCGCATGGCCCGTGAGAACCCGGAAGGCGTCCGCAAGCTCCGCGAAGCCGGGCATACCATTGGCACCCACAGCCAAAACCATCCGCTGAGCTTCAATAAAATGCTAGTGGAGCGCGCCAGGCAGGAGATCGAAGACGGCATAGCCTCTACAGCTGCCGCCCTCGGCGATCCCGCGGCGGTCGCGCCATTCTTTCGGATTCCGGGCCTGCTTCGCGCCGAAGGCGTCGAAGAATATCTGGCGTCGCAGGGTATTCAGACCTGGAGCGCCGACTTTCCAGCCGACGACTGGAGACATATCTCATCGGCCCGCGTGTACGACCTCGCGATGAAGCGGCTCGAAGACAAGGGCAGAGGCATATTGCTGCTGCACGATATTCAGGCGAGAACCGTGGCGGCGCTGCCGCGGATTCTGCACGAGTTGAAAGCGCGCGGTTATCGCATCGTCCATGTCGTGCCCGCGACCCCGCAACTGCCGGCAACGCCAACTGAACCCGCGCAATGGCAACTTCATCCGCCCTCGGAAAACGTTGCCATCTCACATTGGCCGAAAATCCCCAACTTCGTGTTCGCTAACGGCAGCGCCGAAATGCTGGCCGCGCCGGTAGTCTCGGATTCGATGTGGCGTGAAGGTCGGTTGCTGTCGCTGCCGGAAAATTTCGGTCGCTCAAAACGGGTGGCACACGGCACCGTTCCGCTGCCGCAGGAAGCGCCATGGCCGCGCGAACCCTCGATTTGCCCAGTCGGCGACGCCGTCGCGCTTCCCATTCCGGCGCAAAACATCTTCGAGATACAGGAACGCAGGCGCGCGGATTTGCGCGTTTCAGTGCCAGTTGTCCGTCGCACCGCGCAGGCGGCGATACCGGCGGCGAAAGAACCTGATGCGATCGCGCGGCTGATCTCCACCAATAAGGACGATTAGCCGCAGGTGCGCTGAAGGCGAGCTAATTGCGTTTCTTTGCTGCCGTTGCTTTTTTTGCCGGGGCACTGCTGCTCTGCGCTGGCGTAGTCGGCGCCACCGCGACAACCTCCCCAACGGTCATGATCTGCGCTCTCTGATTCGCCGGCGATGCCGGACGATTGGCATCCTGCAACTGCTCCTCACCAAGCCCGAGCGCCTGAAGCCGCTTCGGCGAAATCTTGAACGCCCCTGCCAGAACTTCGCGGATTGAGTCGGCCCGCCGCTGGCTGAGCGTTAGATTGGCGTCGCGGCGGCCTGTCGAATTCGGTGTGGTCGACCACCAGAAAGGTGTAAAGCAGCAGCTTCGGATCGGCGAGCGCATCTGCGATGCGTCCGATCGTCTGATAGGATTGCGGCCTGATGAGAGACGAATCCGGATCGAACACGACTTCGAAATTATAGCGCGGCAGCTTCAGAAGCTGCGGCGCGATCGGCGAACGTTTCAACGCCGTCGCATCGGCCTTTGACTTCACCCGATCGACGGTCTGCTGGCGCAAGGCCACTACATCGATCTCGGGGGAATTGTCGGAACCTATCAGCTGATCGACCAAGCTCGGAGCGGCCGTCTGCGACTGCACGGACTGCGACGGCATCGCAAACGCGATCGATGCGCCTGCCAGCATGCCAAGCCCATAGCGTCTGCCTGACAAGCGCATCAGCGGTACCCTGTCGCGTCAATCGCCTTGTTGCAATTTGGCGTATTCTTCTTGGAATCCAGCAAGCACTGTATTCCCTTGGCGGTTTCCTGCCGTACCTCGCTGCAGTAGTGGTTCAATTCGTAATTGCAAAGCTTGAAAAGCGTAGCGCGTGCCGTAAGCCGTTGCTCGATGGCCTTGAACGCGCGTGGGAAATCGGCCTGGCACTGGGCCGAGATGCTGTCTCCGTTACGAAGGAAGCATTCCTTGAGACGGGGTGGGTCGAGATTCACGCCGCGGCAATTATCGTCGATGTCCTTGCCGCAGCTGGCGCCCAAAGTCGCCGCGGCCTGCTCAAAATTCATGACCTGCGCCGAGGCCAGCGCCGGAACAGCCACCAGAAAAAATAGCGAGATGCACCGGATGGATCTCATGAAATCCATCGCACACGATGGAGGTCCGATCGTCAAGCGTTCATCATCGATTCCGATTCCCGGGCGTCAACCGCGGCAATGCAGCGCGGACTAAACACGACCTCTGCCGCATTGCAGTGAAGAGGCCGATCCCCTCAGCTCAGACACGCGCCGTGGCCATGTAGGACTGCCTGAGCGGTTTCAGCGCTGCAAGCGCCAGCACGCCCGTTAAAAGGTCCAACGCGATGACGATGCTGAATACCGGGACCCAGCTGCCTGTCATGTCGTGCAGCAGGGCCGCCACCGGTCCGCCGAGTACCGAACCGACGCCCTGCGCCATGTACAGGAATCCATAATTGGTGGTGGCGTATTTCGTGCCGAAGGTGTCGGTTAGCGTCGAAGGGAACAGCGAGAAAATTTCGCCCCACCCAAAGAACACCACCGCCGACAGCAGTACGAAAAGCACCGCGTTGTCGCGGAACACGAGCATGACGGTGACGGAAACCGCTTCCAGCAGGAAGGCGATTGCCATCGTATTCTCGCGCCCGATCCGATCGGAGACCCATCCAAAGAAGGGCCGTGTCAGGCCGTTGGTGATCCGGTCAACCGTCAGCGCCAGCGGCAGCGCGGCCATCCCGAACACCAATACCGACGCAACGCCGAAATCGCGCGAGAACGCGGCGAACTGCGAAATGATCATCAAGCCGCCGGTCGACCTCATCGTCATCATCGCGAACAGCAGCCAGAACACATTGGTGCGCAGCATCGATTTCGGGGCGACATCCCCGGACCGGTTTTGACCGGGGCCGCCGGCAGTACATCGGCCGGGCCCGGCATCCGCAGCCCGAGCCCAGCGGCCGCGCCGACGATGCCCAAGATGATCCCGAACACGACCAGCGTATGTTGATATCCGTCGCTCTTAAGCATGGAGTTGATGGGGAAAGTCGTGGCGATCGCACCGAAGCCGTAGCCCGCGGCGATCATCCCGGTGGCAAGGCCACGCCGATCGGGAAACCAGCGCACCATCAATCCGATGATTCCGACATAGACGATGCCGGTGCCTACTCCGCAAAACAGTCCATAAGTGAAATACAGGCCCATCAAGCTGGTGGCGTACGCGGATGTCACCCACCCCAGACCGGACAGCAGGCATCCGATCGCAATCAGCAATCGCGAGCCGAGCTTTTCAACCAGATAACCCTGCAGCGGTGACAACCATGTCTGCAAAACGATCAGAATGGAAAAGGTGATCTGAATCGCCGGAAGGGTAGTGTGGAGGTTCTCTTAAAACGATTTGGTGAACAGCGTCCACACATACTGAGGACTCGAAATGGAAATGATCGCGATCGGACCCAGCACAAGCTGAATCCAGCGCGTCGATGAGGCGGTCGAAGCCGTCGCGGCGGGTACGGGTGTGGCTGTAACGGACATGGGTTTCCTCACTGTGCTCAGGACGACTACGGTCTGTATGCAAGCGCGACGCCACGCGGGCTATCTCGATTTGTGTGCTTTCTGGAAGATGCGCTGTGGCTATCGTGGGTGTTTTTAATACAGGAGGCCGTTTATGGTGCGCTCGGAGGGCGGTCGCATCGGCTGCGATTTCAAAGGACTGCTCGGATGGGTAAGGCGCTAGGTGCCTTCCCGGTCTAAAGGTGCCTTTTAGCAAGGTGTCCCTCCATCCTCTGAAAACGCGGGCGCACGGGATAATGTCCTAGGACGTGAACCCATAAACTTAACCCCACTAAAAGGGGCAGCGGTGCAATGGCGAGGAGCACGGACCTGCGGTCGAAGTTTCGTAACCGCCATCAACTTGCTCAAAGCAAGGCTGCCTTGACGAGCTTGCTTGGTTGTCCCGACGCTAGGGCGTGCTATCAATCCGGCAGGCGCTCCGCCGGCTTAAACCGAAAACGGCGCATCAAAATCACCGCCGTGAAGGCGGATTGCAGGGAGATAACGACATGGCTTTATCCGGCCCGACACGACGCACCCTATTGCAGGGCACCCTTGCCACCACCGCGCTCGGTCTCACCGGATTTCCAGCGCGCGCCGATCCGCAATGGAAAAAATATGCCGGCACCACGCTCGAGGCCAATTTGATCAAGGGCCCCCGCGGTGAATTACTGCAGAAATATGCCTCCGAGTTCACCGATCTCACCGGCATCAAGGTCGAGTCTGAAGTCATCCCCGAGCAGCAGCAGCGGCAAAAGGTGGTGATCGAACTCACCTCCGGCAAGCCGAGCTTCGACGTTGTTCACCTGAGCTACCATGTGCAGAAACGCCAGTTCGACAGGGCGGGCTGGCTCGCGGACCTTACCGGGTTTATGAAAGACCCGAACCTGACCACCCCCGATCTGACGGTGGACGATTTCTCCGCTGGCGGCCGAAAATTTGCTGAAGATGATAAAGGCGCCATGCATTCGCTGCCATGGTCGGTCGATTACTTCATTTTGTACTACAACAAGGAGTTGTTCGAGAAAAAAGGTGTCGTCCTTCCGAAGACATTCGACGAGATGGCCGCAGCCGCCGAGAAGCTCACCGATCCAGCCGCCGGCATTTACGGCTTTACCGGCCGTGGGCTGCGTAACGCGAATATGGCGCTGTGGACTAATTTCTTTCTCAACTACGGCGGCGAGTTTCTCGACGACAAGGGCAACATCCTCACCGATGGCCCGGAAGCTATTGAAGCCACTAAAATGTATCAGCGCCTCATGAAGTCGGCGCCTCCGGGCTCCGCCGGTTTCAACTGGATGGAATCGATGGCCTCGCTGACCCAGGGGCGCGCGGCCATGTGGATCGACGCCGACGGCTGGGCGCCGCCGATTGAAGACCCGAATGCCTCACGCGTGGTCGGCAAGATCGGCTACGCGCTGGTGCCCGCCGGACCTAAAGGCCAGTATTCCTCCACCTACGGCGACGGCATTGGCATCGCCAAGGCGAGTACGAAGAAGGAAGCGGCCTACCTTTACTGTCAGTGGGCGGTTTCTAAAACTATGGGAGCCCGGCTGCTGCAGAGCGGCGGCGGCGTCCCGTTCCGCAGCTCCATCCTCAACGACGAGACGGTACGCAGCGGCGTGAAAACAAAAGCATGGCTGGAAGCCGTGGTCGCCTCATCCAAGATAAGCAAGCTTGGTCTTCCGGTTATCGTTCCAGTTGCCGAGTTCCGCGATCTTGTCGGCGCGGCGCTTACCTCAACGCTGTCTGGGGGCGATCCCGCCGTCGAGCTGAAAAAAGCGCACGAACAGTTCCGCCCGATTCTGGAGCGCAGCGAGAAGGCGTGAGCGAAGCAACAGAAGGATCGGCGGCTGCCGGGTCGCAAGCGGCCGCACATCGGGAGCGCGAGTGGCGGCCGATATCGTACTGGCCCTTTGTTGTGCCAGCGCTGGTCGTGGTGCTCGCCGTCATCATCTTCCCGTGGGGCTATACGATCTGGATGAGCCTGTACGAATGGAAGGTCGGCGTGCCGCCGACCTTCGTGGGTTTCGCCAACTATTTGAGGTTGCCGACCGACGCGCGTTTCGTCGAATCGGTCTGGCATACGCTTGTGTATACCGCGCTGTCAGTGGTGCTGCCCCTGCTGGTCGGCACGCTGGCGGCGGTGATTTTTAATATCCGTTTCCCGATGCGCGGATTTTTTCGCGGTCTGTTCATCCTGCCGATGATGGCGACGCCGGTGGCGATCGCGCTAGTGTGGACGATGATGTTCCATCCGCAACTCGGCATTCTCAATTATTTGCTGTCGCTGGTCGGTCTGTCCCCTTCGCTGTGGGTGTTTCATCCCGCCACTGTGATTCCGTCGTTGGTGCTGGTGGAGACGTGGCAATGGGCGCCGCTGGTGATGCTGATCGTGCTGGGCGGGCTCGCCACCATTCCGGTCGAGCCATATGAGAGCGCGAAGATTGACGGCGCCACCACCTGGCAGACATTCCGCTATATTTCTCTGCCGATGATCATGCCCTTTCTCTTCATTGCCGCGATGATCCGCATGATCGACGCCGTAAAGAGTTTCGATATCATCTTCGCCATCACGCAGGGCGGACCCGGGACCGCTTCGGAGACCATCAACCTCTATCTGTATAGCGTCGCATTCGTCTACTACGACGTCGGTTACGCATCGGCGATTGTTGTGGTCTTCTTTGCCCTCATCGTCGCGCTGGCCGGCGCGCTGCTGCATCTGCGACGGCAAACGCACTGGAACGACACCGGAGGCAGTGCGTGACGGTGCGCTCGGTTTTGAATAACATTGCCTTGGCGTTTGCCGTCACTGTCATCGTCTCACCGGCCGTGCTGTTCTTCCTGTGGATGCTGTCGCTCTCGATCAAATTCGAGATCGACAATGCCTCCTATCCTCCGGTTTTCATCCCGGACCGCTTCAACTGGGGTAACTACGCGGCTGTTCTGTCCTCTAACCGCTTCATCAACTATTTTTTCAATACCCTGATAGTCACGGGTTCGGCGACGCTGTTCGCACTGGTAGTCGGCGTGCCCGCCGGTTACGGTTTGGCTCGCATGCAAGCGCACAAAGCGGCTGTCGTGATCCTGATCGCCCGCATTACGCCAGGTCTGTCCTATCTCATTCCGCTGTTCTTGCTGTTTCAGTGGCTCGGCCTGCTCGGCACGCTGTGGCCGCAAATCATCATTCATCTGGTGGTGACGGTGCCGATCGTGATCTGGATCATGATCGGTTATTTCGAGACGACACCGATGGAGCTTGAACAGTCGGCCATCATTGACGGCGCCACCCGTTGGCAGGTTTTTCGTTACGTCGCGTTGCCGATCGCAAAGCCGGGTATCGCGGTCGCGTTCATTTTGGCCGTGATCTTCTCCTGGAATAATTTCGTGTTTGGCATCGTGCTGGCGGGCCGGGAAACGCGTACATTGCCTGTGGCGGTTTACAACATGATCTCGTTCGATCAGTTGAGCTGGGGGCCGCTTGCCGCAGCGGCGCTGCTCGTCACGCTGCCGGTATTGCTGCTGACGATGTTTGCACAGCGCCAGATCGTAGCGGGCCTAACCGCGGGCGCAGTAAAGTAGAGCAGACGATGACTGCTATGGGTCAAAAGAGATGAAGCGATAGCCGGCCTGCGGCCAGGTCTGGTTAAGCCCCGAGAAGGCCCGCTTGGCTTGTCCGAAAAGTGCCAAAAGCGGACTCGGTCAGCTTACATTTATGAAGTTTTTGAAATCCGGTGTGACCTTCGTCTTTATATAAATCCTATATCGTAGATGCCCAATTCATATTGTTTTTATATGCGATTCCCCTGCCTTACTTAGGCACTGCGAGCCGAACGTACAGGACCGACCGCGTTTGAACCTATGCGCGATAGATCATTGCGCTCACCGTCATAATGAACTGACGCGACATCGCTCAGACCGTTAGAAACGCCAAGCGATGTCTCAAGTTTCTCCCGATAAAGTTTTTCTGTCTCGGCTCTCGATCGAACTTCTGGACGCTCATAAGTCATGCAAAACGTCCATTGGGCTGGCCGTGAGCCAATGACAAAAGATGCACTTGAAATTGCTTTCGACGGTCAGGTTGAGCCGGCTTCCGCCTCGCACTCCCATATGAAGGGACTTCTGCTGGGAAGCCTCGGCGTCGTCTACGGCGACATTGGAACGAGCCCACTCTACGCTTTTCGCGAGGCCATAAACGCCGCGGTCGGATCAGGAGAACTTACTTCGACAACGATCATAAGTGTCGTGTCCCTGATTCTGTGGGCGTTGATTGTTGTCGTCACGCTAAAGTATGTGCTGATCCTTTTGCGTGCTGACAACCATGGCGAGGGCGGCACGCTGGCGTTGATGGCGCTCGCACAACGGGCCCTCAAGACGAAGACCGGCGCAATCGTGTTGATGGGAATTATCAGTAGCGCGCTGTTCTATGGCGACGCTGTCATCACGCCGGCGTTGTCCGTCCTCTCAGCCATAGAAGGACTGAAAATCGCGACGTCGATTTTTGATCCCTATATCGTTCCGCTTACGCTGACGGTCTTGATTCTGTTGTTCACCGCGCAATCGCGGGGCACCGCCAAAATGGCAGCGTTTTTCGGCCCTGTTATGGCTTTGTGGTTCGCTGTGCTTGCCCTCGGCAGCTTGCCTCATATCGCGCAACGGCCTGAAATCCTTCTCGCCCTGAACCCTGCGTACGCAGTCACCTTCATCGCGAGCCATGGAATGATTGGTTTCATTACCTTGGGAGCTGTTTTCCTGGCGGTGACGGGAGCGGAAGCGCTCTACGCCGACCTCGGTCACTTCGGTAAACGTCCCATCCAAACTGCATGGCTGTTCATCGTTCTTCCAGCGTTAACGCTGAACTATCTCGGGCAAGGAGCGCTTGTTCTCGCCGAACCGAAAGCGATCGAAAATCCGTTTTTCTTGATGTTTCCTAATTGGGCTTTGTATCCGATGGTCGGTCTGGCGACCATCGCGACCGTGATTGCAAGTCAGGCGGTAATTACGGGCGCGTACTCGTTGACGCGCCAGGCAATCCAGCTCGGATTGCTGCCACGGTTCGAAATCCGTCATACTTCGGAGGCGCACGCGGGCCAGATCTACATGCCCCGAATAAACCTGCTGCTTCTGATAGCCGTGGTGCTGCTTGTAATCGTTTTCCGCTCCTCAAGCGCGATGGCTTCCGCCTACGGTATATCCGTAACCGGCACGATGGTTGTCACGGCGCTAATGGGCTTCGTCGTAATATGGAAAGTCTGGAAATGGTCGGCATGGGCAGCGGCAGCTCTGATCGTTCCCTTTCTTTTTATCGACCTTACGTTTTTGGCCGCCAACCTGCTCAAGGTATTTGAGGGAGGCTGGGTCCCGCTCGTCCTTGGTGGCCTGGTGATGGGTCTGATGTACACGTGGCGACGCGGTAGCCGCTTTTTGGCCGAAAAAACTCGCAGGGATGAGTTACCCTTGGCTGGCCTCATCGCATCTTTGGAGAAGCGTCCGCCTCACCGTGTGCCAGGGACCGCCGTCTTCCTGACAAGCCAACCGCAGAATGCGCCGACCGCCCTACTTCACAGCCTGAAGCACTACAAGGTGTTGCATGAAAAGAATGTTGTTCTGACGATTGAAACCGCGTCGACCCCGCGCGTTGATTTGGCCGAGCGCGTTAAAATCGAACCGATAAGCGAGACGTTTTTCCTGATAACGTTACGGTTTGGCTTTGTGGAATCGCACAACGTTCCGCAAGCATTGGCAATCGCCCGCAAACTCGGCTGGCAGTTCGACATCATGTCAACGTCGTTTTTCCTGTCGCGTCGTCGTCTAAAGCCTGCAGCGCATTCAGGTATGCCGCGCTGGCAGGACAAGCTTTTCATCATGCTAAGTCAATCCGCCAACGACGCAACCGACTACTATCAAATTCCAACCGGGCGGGTTGTCGAAGTCGGAACCCAACTGACGATATGATTCGACTCCTGAAGCGGCGAGAGTGCGCGGAACCTAATCTGGCGCGCGGAGCCGATAGCCGATCCCTGTTTCGGTAAGCAGGAATTGCGGACGCTCGGGATCAATCTCGATCTTTTGCCGGAGCTGCCGCACATACACCCGCAGATACTGCGCATCGGTCAAATCGTCCCAAAGTTCCTTGAGCAGAAACTTGTGGGTCAGGACTTTTCCCGCGTGTTGGACCAGAGCTCGCAAAAGGTCATACTCTTTGGGTGACAGCTTCACGTCTTTCTCGCCAACCCGCACAATCCGGCGCACGAGGTCGACCGTCAGATCGCCGGCGCGAAACACCGGACGTTCTCCATGAACCTGAAGTTGGTGGCGCATCGCCGCGCGCATTCGCGCCAGCAACTCGTCCATGCCGAAAGGTTTGGTCAGGTAATCGTCAGCCCCTAAATCGAGCGCTTGGACCTTGCCGGCTTCATCGCCGCGACTGGAGAGCACAACGATAGGCACGCTGTCGTTTCGCCCGCGGATCATGCGCAGCAATTCGTGGCCTTGAATATCCGGCAAGCCGAGATCAAGAATGATGAGCGCCGGGTTGCGCGCCAGCAGTTCGAGCCCGATCTTGCCGTTTGATGCCTCCAGCACTTCATAGCCCTGCGTCGCCAATCCCATCCGAAGCAGCTTGCGGATCGGGGGCTCATCGTCGATGACAAGGACCTTGATCGCACCTGCATTCATGCCGCGGTATCCAGCGGTTCGTTCATTTCCGGGATCGGCAATTCGATCGTGATAACCGCGCCGACGCGATCGGTCCGGTTTGCGGCGGAAATCGTCCCCCGCATCGCCTCGACGAAGCCCCTGGAGATGGCGAGACCCAAGCCGGTTCCAGGGCGGACATGGTCGCCCTTTTGCGCGCGGTAGAATTTGGAAAAAACATTCTCAATATCCTGCGGCGGAATTCCGCCGCCTTCGTCCACGACCTGCAGGACGACACTGTTTCTTTGCCGGAAGCCCTTTATACAAATCGTGGCGCCGGAGGGGGCATACTTCGCTGCGTTATCCAGCAGATTGAAGACTACCTGCTCGAACAACACCGCGTCCAGGTCGAGCATCGGCAAGTCGGCTTCTATTTCCAGCTTCACCTTATGCGACACCAATATCTTGCCGGCACGACGTAAGGTGCTGCCGATGATGTCGCCGAGATCAAGCCGCGCGGTGTTTGGCACGATCGCGCCTGATTCCAGCTTCGTCATGTCGAGGAGATTGGCGATAAACCGGTTGAGACGTTCAGACTCGTCGATGATGGTCACAAGCAGATCCATCTTTTCGGCGTCCGAAAGTTTTGGTGCAAGGTCTCGCAACGTGCTTGCGGAACCTAGAACGGATGCCAGCGGCGTTTTAAGATCATGCGAAATCGACGTCAGTAACGCGGAACGCAAACGGTCCGATTCTTCGGAACGTTTCACCCGGTCGATATCCTCTACCAGTCGCACTCGTTCGATGGCCAGAGCACCCTGGTCGATCAGCGCGTCTAGCAACCGGCGCTGGTCTGGCGTGAGAATTGGGCCGGCCCGGTCGTCGTCAATGCCGATAACGCCAATCGGCGCCCGTCCAGTCCGCATGGGCAAGAAAAGCCTCTTGGTTCCGGGCAAAGTGTCCGAGCCGCGCCCCGCTGGACGGTCATTGCTCCACGCCCAGTTCGCCGCTGCGAGATCGGCCTTATCCAGTTGATCTTCGGGCGGATAGCCCCCCTTCACAGTTATCACGCCATCCTCGGGCAGCAGTAGGACTACCCGGACCTTCAGCATCGAAGCGGTCTGGTATGCCGTGGCCCACAACACATCGTCCAGTGTTGCCGTGCCTGCCAGCTTTCGGCTGAAGGCATAGAGCGATTCGGTAGTACGGACCCTGCCGGTCGCAGATACCGCCTGGGTGCGGACCCGCGCGGCGACGTTAGAGACCAGGATCGCTATCAGCATGAAAAAGAAGAACGCGGCGACGTTGGTGGGGTCCGTTATGGTGAAGGTGTAAACGGGCGGCAGGAAGAAGAAATTATAGCCAAGTGAAGCGGCGACGCTCGCCAACAGCGAAGGCCAAAGACCGAAGCGAAGCGAGACACTGACGACGCCGGTCAGCAGCACGAGGTCTACGTTCTCGATGCCGAAATAGGGCTGGATCAGCTTGCCGACGCCTAGGGCGATGCCAACAAACAGAATAGCCAACAAGTACGGTCGGAGCTGAATAGGCTCCGACTGTTCGGCTGTTCGCACGATCTTGCTGGAAAGCGGTTCTGCCGTGAGCTGGTCACCCGCGATCACGTGCACGCTGATGTTGCCAGAGCGACGGACCAGATCATGCACAACCGAGCCGCGCACGAGTTCGAACCACCACGACCGCGTCGATTTTCCGATGATGATTTGGGTGACATTATTGGCCCGCGCAAAACCCATTACGTCGTCGGCGATGCGGCGTCCAACGCCGGGAATTGTGATCCCCTCGCCCCCCAGCATTTCAGCGAGCCGCAGCGTATCGGCGAGCTGATCGCGTTCCTCCTCGGTCAATTGCAGACTGCGTCTTGTCTCGATGCAGATAACGGTCCAAGGCGCATGAAGCCTGTCGGCCAGGCGTTTGGCGTAACGCACCAATCCCGCCGCGCGCGGGTCTTCGCTGATGCAAACCAGGATGCGTTCGCCCGCGGCCCACGGTCCGGAAATCGCATTGGCCTGCATGTGAGTGAGAAGCTGTTCGTCGACGCGGTCGGCGGTGCGGCGAAGGGCGAGTTCGCGCAATGCGGTCAGGTTGCCCGGCGAAAAATAATGCTGCAGTGCGCGCTCCGCTTGCGCGGGGACATAGACCTTGCCCTCCTTCAGCCGCTGAATCAGATCATCCGGCGTCAGATCGACTAGCTCAATGGCCGCCGCGCGGTCGAACACAGAGTCAGGCACGGTTTCGCGCACCCGCACGTGGGTGATTTGCGCGACGACATCGTTCAGGCTTTCGATGTGCTGGATATTGACAGCCGAATAGACGTCGATGCCATTACTCAGCAACTCCTCGACGTCGAGGTAGCGCTTTGGGTGACGGCTGCCGGGCGCATTGGTGTGGGCGAGTTCGTCCACCAGCGCGATTTGGGGATGACGCGCGATCAGCGCATCGAGGTCCATTTCTTCAAGGGTGTGATTTTCGTATTCGATCTGCAGGCGCGGCATGACTTCAAGATTCTCAAGCAGCGTCTGCGTCTCGACGCGGCCGTGGGTTTCCACTACCCCCACCACGACATCCACGCCAGCCTTCGCCTTGGCGCGAGCATTTTCAAGCATGGCGTATGTTTTGCCGACGCCAGGTGCTGCGCCGACAAATATCTTCAGACGACCGCTCTGATTTTCTTCGTGCCGGGCAGCCTCAAGCAGGGCTTCGGGCGAAGGTCGATATTCAGGGTCGCGGCGCCGGTTTGCCATCAGGCAGTCTATTCCTCTTGCGCGCCGACAAGTAGCCTCACCTGGAGCCGGCGCTATCCAACGCTACGTTGAGCGCCAACACATTGACGCGCGGTTCGCCGAGCAATCCGGCCAGGCGTCCCTCGGTGCGCTCGATGATGAGCTCGCGAATGCGACCTTCAGGTATATTACGGGCTTTCGCAACACGGGGTACTTGGAACAGCGCGCCTTCCGGCGAGATATGCGGATCGAGTCCGCTGGCCGTGGTGGTCACAAGATCAACGGGCACCGGCATCGACGGATTTTCGGCCCTCAGCTTTTCCAAATCTTCCTTGATCCGGTCGTTCAGAGCCTTGCTGGTTGGGCCCAGATTGGAGCCGCCGGAATTTGCCGCGTTGTACGGCGCGGGGACGGTCTTGGTGGCATCGGCCGGGTCTGGCGCGACCGTCGCGGACGGCCGGCCATGGAAATATTTTTCCTCCTTGAATTCCTGTCCGATCAAGGCGGAGCCCACGACTTTTCGATCACGCTCGACAAGACTGCCCTGTGCCTGGCCCGGAAACATCACGCCCGCAATCCCGGTCATCGCAAGCGGGTAGGCCAAGCCGGTGATTAAAGTCAGAGCGACCAGCAGCACAATGGCGGGACGGATTTCTTTCAACATGATGTTTCTCCTTAGGCCAGATGCAAGGCGGTGACCACGAGGTCGATCGCCTTGATGCCGATGAATGGAATAACGATTCCGCCGACGCCGTAGATCAAAAGGTTACGCTGCAGCAGTGCGCCGGCGCCTATCGCGCGATAGGCCACACCTCTAAGCGCCAAAGGAATCAGCGCGATGATGATCAGCGCATTGAAGATAATTGCCGACAGAATCGCGCTCTGCGGGCTGGCGAGATGCATGATGTTGAGAGTCTCGAGCTGCGGGATAGAACGTGAGGAAGATCGCCGGGATGATGGCGAAATATTTGGCCACGTCGTTGGCGATCGAGAACGTGGTCAGCGCCCCGCGCGTCATCAAAAGTTGCTTGCCGATCTCGACCACTTCGATCAGCTTGGTCGGATTGGAATCGAGGTCGACCATGTTGCCGGCCTCGCGGGCGGCCTGGGTACCGGTGTTCATGGCGACGCCGACATCGGCCTGCGCCAGCGCGGGTGCGTCGTTAGTGCCGTCGCCGCACATAGCGACCAGTTTGCCCTTCGCCTGCTCGTCGCGAATAAGCTGCAGTTTGTCCTCCGGCGTTGCCTGCGCGAGAAAATCATCGACACCGGCTTCCGCCGCAATGGCCGCGGCCGTCATCGGGTTGTCCCCGGTGATCATCACGGTACGGATGCCCATTCGACGAAGTTCGGCGAAGCGTTCGCGAATACCGCCCTTGACGATATCTTTGAGATGAATGACCCCAAGCAGGTTTCCATCGCGCGCGACCGCTAGCGGTGTCCCGCCGGATTTCGCGATTTCATCAGATATCGTCTGGATTTCCCGCGCGGTTTCGGAATAGAGCGCAGGCTGCAGCGCGCGCGCGGCATTGCCCGACGCTACGGACATCCGCGTTTCGCCGCCGCTGACATGGTGGAGAATTGAGTTCTACTGCGCCCTTGCGAACGGAAAAGCTGCCGGTATCGATGCCGCTCATGCGCGTCTGCGCTGTAAACGGTACGAAGGTCGCGCCCAACTCCGCCATATCGCGGCTGCGGATGCCGTACTTCTCCTTCGCAAGCACGACAATCGAGCGCCCTTCCGGCGTTTCATCGGCCAAAGAAGCCAATTGCGCCGCGTCGGCGAGTTCCTGTTCAGTGACGCCGCTTACCGGACGAAACCCTGTCGCCTGCCGATTGCCGAGCGTAATGGTGCCGGTTTTGTCGAGGAGAAGCGTGTCCACGTCACCCGCTGCTTCCACCGCCCGGCCCGACATCGCCAGCACGTTGAAGCGCACGAGGCGGTCCATCCCGGCGATGCCGATCGCCGACAGCAGCGCCCCGATCGTGGTCGGGATCAGCGTCACGAACAGGGCCACAAGCACGACGACCGAGATCGAACCACCGGCATAGGCGGCGTAGCTCGGGATCGTGACCGTCGCGAATACGAAAATGATCGTGAGGCCCACGAGGAGAATGTTGAGCGCGATTTCGTTAGGCGTCTTCTGCCGTTCCGCTCCCTCAACCAATTTGATCATACGGTCGATGAACGTCGATCCCTGCGCCGCCGTGATGCGAACACGGATCCAGTCGGACAGCACTTGGGTGCCGCCGGTGACCGCCGAACGGTCGCCGCCGGACTCCCGGATCACGGGGGCGGATTTGCCGGTAATAGCGGCCTCGTTGACCGACGCGACGCCCTCGATCACTTCGCCGTCCGACGGGATGTTATCGCCAGCTTCCACCAGCACGATATCGCCGACCTTCAGAGCGGAGCCGGCGATCATGGTGTAATTTCGCGATACGGTTCCTGTCTGTAATTTTGCTTTTGACTCGGTGCGCGTTTTCTTCAGCGACTCGGCCTGCGCCTTGCCGCGGCCCTCCGCGACGGCTTCGGCGAAATTGGCAAACAGCACCGTGAACCACAGCCACAGGATGATCTGGAACGTAAAGGCGAGATCGGCGCCGCTCGTGATGACGTTCTTGAGGAAAATCACAGTCGTCAAAGCCGCAACGATCTCGACCACGAACATCACCGGGTTCTTGATCATCAGCCGCGGGTCGAGCTTGACGAAGGCCGAGGCGATCGCGGGGTAGACTATCTTCGGATCGAGCATCGCCGACACCGGCACCTGCTTCTGCAACTTCATGGCTTCCATGGTCGTAACTCCAGATTAGACCGATCAAAACAAAGCGTTGGTGCTCATCGCTAGATGTTCGGCGATGGGGCCGAGCGCGAGCGCCGGGAAAAATGTCAGACCGCCGATGATCAGGATCACGCCGACGACGAGGCCGACAAACAGGCCGCCGGTGGTCGGCAACGTACCGGCCGACGGCGGAATCGACTTCTTGCCGGCCAGCGAGCCCGCGAGCGCCATCGCCGGCACAATCATGAAGAAGCGGCCGACGAACATCGAGCTGGCGAGAGTGACATTGTAGAAAAACGTGTTGCCGCTCAGGCCACCGAAGGCCGAACCATTGTTACCGGTCGCTGACGTGAAGGCGTAGAGCACCTCGGTGAACCCATGCGGTCCCGCATTCGCCATCGATGCGACCGCCGACGGCAGCACCACGGCGACTGCGGTCCAGCCCAGATACATCAGCGGCAGCACCAGGATGGCAAGCATCGCCATCTTCACTTCGCGCGCCTCGATCTTCTTGCCGACGTATTCCGGTGTGCGGCCCACCATCAGCCCGGCGACGAAGATCGCCAGCACGACGAAAAGCAGCATGCCGTAGAGGCCTGCGCCGACGCCGCCGACGATGATTTCGCCAAGCTGCATATTGATCAGCGAAATCATGCCGCCAAGCGCGGTGAAGGAGTCATGCATCGCGTTGACCGCGCCGCAGGATGCCGCCGTGGTGATGACCGCAAACAGCGAGGACGCAACAATGCCGAAGCGGACTTCCTTGCCTTCCATATTGCCGCCGGTGAGCCCGAGCGCGTTCAGTCCGGTGGTGCCGGCGGCCTCCGCCCAGTAGGTCACCGCGACCCCGGCGAGGAAGAGCACGCCCATCACAGCCAGAATGGCCCAGCCCTGACGCTGATTGCCGACCATGCGGCCGAACACATTGGTCAACGCCGCGCCGAGCGCAAAGATCGAGATCATCTGCACGAAGTTGGACAGCGCGGTCGGATTCTCAAACGGATGCGCCGCATTGGCATTGAAGAACCCGCCGCCATTGGTGCCGAGCATCTTGATGGCGACTTGTGATGCGGCCGGCCCGACCGCGATGGTCTGCTTGGCGCCCTCCAGCGTGGTGGCGTCGACATAAGCGCCCAGCGTCTGAGGGATGCCCTGCCAAACCAGGAAAAGCGTGTACACGATGCAGATCGGCAGCAGCACATAGAGCGTGCATCGGGTTACATCGACCCAGAAGTTGCCGATCGTGCGAACGGAGGATCGAGCGAACCCCCGTATCAATGCCACCGCGAGTGCAATACCGGTCGCCGCCGACAGAAAATTCTGATGCGTGAGGCCGAGCATCTGCACGAGATAGGACAGCGTGCTCTCGCCACTGTAGTTCTGCCAATTGGTGTTGGTGATGAAGCTGATCGCCGTATTGAATGAAAGATCTTCGGCGACCGCGGATTGCTCCGCCGGATTGAGCGGCAACACCGCCTGAAGACGCATCAGCGCGTACAGAATGAGAAAGCCGCCGACGTGAAAGAATAGCATGGCGACCGTGTAGGTCAGCCAATGCTGTTCCCGCTTTTCATCGACGCCGCTGATCCAGTACAATCCGGCTTCAACGGGCCGAAGCACGGGCGTCAGCAATGTCGGCTCTCCGTTGAACACGCGGGTCATGTACCAGCCGAGCGGCTTAACCAGCGCGACCACGACCGCACAGTAAAGAATGATTTCGATCCAACCGATGACTGTCATGGTGTTGTGCCTTTAACTTGCGGGTGTTTTTGTAACCGGCGGCCCCCGAATTGGAATTTGGGCATGCGCTTCGGCATCAAAACCGCTCGGGTCGAAGCAGCGCGTAGGTGAGATAGAAAAGCAGCCCCGCGGATACGACGCCGGCTAGTGAGTAATCGAACATCATTTCCTGTTCCTCAAAGCCATTCGCAGGCGTAGGCGTAACCGACCGACACCGCAAAAAATCCCAAGCCGAGGGCCATCAGGATCAGGTCCAACATTTGATTGCTCCTCGCTCGCGTCGGGTTGAACCGAGCTCCAGGACGGGTGACATCGTCAAACCGCCTCAAAACCACGGACTGCGTGTGAAGATCGAAATGCCACTGCGGGCATAGGTTTTCGAGATGGGATGACCGACGACGTTATAGGAATGTTATATGGATGGGCCGCAAACGCCGCGCGTAGATGGCCTGCCTGCCGCGAGAACCAAAAAACGTTCGTAATCCTGCGCGAACCTTTTGGCGGATGCGCCGGTTACTTTATGAGATCTATATTTTTCTCCTCTCGCACTGGCCTGGATTTCAAACGGCTGTCTGAGCACTTTACGCAGAAGGCTGCATTTTTGCGCCGCCCGCGAAAGGAGCTCGTCATGTCTTATCCTTTTGACCGTGTTCAACGGCTTGGCCGATTGGTCGATCAGTTGCGCGTCGCTGAGTGCCCGTCGGCGGCTCTGCTTTCGTCGATCGGCAACGAATGCAGTCGAATGTCAGCGTCGCGCCAATCCTCCATGTCCGTTCAGATAAGCAGGCTTATTTCCATGGGTGCATGGACCGATGCCGCGCTTTCGCTGATGGAATCCGAGCTTCCGCTGTGGAAACTTCGCCGTCTCGCCTACGACAATGGAAGGTGGCATTGCGCGATATCGCGGCAGCGAGAACTTCCGGACTGGCTTGATCAGGCGGTTGAGGCAAACCACCAGAACCTGTCACTGGCGGTTTTAACTGTCCTGGTCGAAGCGCTTCTGGAGAACTCTGCGTCGAGACAATTCAACGTGCCTGCCATTCGCGTCATGGACGAGCGTTACGAAGCCCTCGACTGCGGCAATTTCGCTTAGGCGCCTAACGGGAAAGTGCAGCAGAGGGCGTCAGCACGACCTTAACAGCACACGATGATGATAACTTCCTTTGCAGATCCGAGCGCTTTTCCAGCCCTGTCGTCCCCAAGCGATTGCTTGCCGACGAGCTGCGATTTAGACATCGGCGCCCAACCCGCAGGACTGCAGTCCGAGCGAATTGAGCGAGCGCCACAACGGCCTGACTATCGTATCCTCAGTGAGGGAATATCCGCATTTTTCGTTGGCCGAAATTGCGACGGCTTCTGGGTCGCTCGCGACTCTAGGGCGGGAGCGGGCGGCATTTTTCTGCTGCAACGATCAGCCGAGCGGTTCGCGAGGGCCACGAGCCGGCCGGCGCCTTGCGCAGTAATTCTACTCTCGGAACGCCTCGAACTCGACGTCGACAACAAAGGTAATCAACTTATCAGTTGGTTCGTCCTGTTGAAGCGCTGGATCGCAAAAAGTTCGCGCAGACCATTGACCGCGATGACGAACCGGGAAAACGAAAAGGCGGAGGTGCCTCGAGATGGTAAAACGTCTGACGTCCGGTTTGGGTCAAAATGGTCGGTTTAGACTCGGCGGCGACGACTTCCGCTGTACTTCTAAATTCGGATAGTGCCGGACCAGATCAGGACTTCGCAAAAGTGCCAAAAGCGGGCTTGAGCAATTGGCTCTACAGCCTCGCTTTGGTCCGCCGGAATGGTTGCAAACCTAAATTTAGTTGCCCCTTGAGCTGCTCTATTGGCAAATCTTCGCCGGCGACCCACAAGTTAAAATCGACGTCCACCATGTCCTCGTCGAGTGCGGCAGCATCGCCGCCAATGCCTATTAAGAGACGTCGCTTGCCTGGCTCGGCAACGATGGTGTGCAGCGTTTGGGCATTACCGTAGTTGTGGAAGGCCGGTGAAGCAGAGAAGTTCAGCGCCTGGAACGTCTGTTCGGCACTAAGCCCTCGTGCGGCCCAGGCTTCCAGCGGCGGCAGCCGGCCAATTGAGTGCGCGACGCGGTGGTTCAGGCGCCTCAATTGCGGCGACTGAAAATGATTGGTGCAAGCAAGCCAGTCGCCACGGCGGACAACCACGGCGCCGGCCCCTGCTTCGACCACCGCGGCCACGCCACCGGCATCGAGCAGCGAATAGTTATACTTCATAGCGTGGGGGAGCCGACGCAGAAGGTCGATGGCATCCATGGTAGTCGCGCAGCTATCGAGTACCCGCCTCACCACCAATGTGCTGGTAAGGCCGGGAAATCGCGGTCGGACCTTCACGAGATGCAGGCCGATAGCGAGCCCGTGCTCGTTCATGCCGTCTAGCCGCCCGGTCAATTGGTGGCTGCCGCCAACGCTGGCGTAGCTGCCGCGCGCCTGCACGAGCGCGAAGCGCGCCTCGTAGCCTCGCGGCCGGAAGTCATAGTTGCGGCCATACACGCCACCGCTCATGACCGCCGAGCAGCCGCCGGTCGGCATCCGCAAGCCATCGTTGCCGAAATAAGTAACCGCTTGCTCCATCGGAATGTTCAATCCCTCGGCGATCCCGCCGACCTCCTCCCAGAGCGCCGGAGCATAGATCTTGAACGCGCGCTCCTCGGTGCGAATGTTGAGCCACCTCGGCAACCACACCTTCTTGCCGCGGAGAAACGCCTTGCCCTTGCGCGTCGCCGCAAAGGCATCGAGCCTGTGCGCGGCCGACCTCGTAAGGAGTGCCGCGACATTGCACGAAGCTGACGCGAAGCGTCTTGGCGGCAGAAGCCATCATAGTAACTCAGTTGGGTCGAAACCCGAGCGGGTGGACAATTGCCTCTACAGCGTAGCGCCGAGCGGTCAGGTCGCAACCCGGCCTGCGGGCGAAACACAGCCAGTTCCACAGCTATCCACCGAAGGTCCGTTCAGGGTCATTCACGTCGGTTGGATATCGGCTTGTTGACTTCCGGTATTCGTTCCAAAGCGGAAATTTCCCTAGCGGAAGATAAAGTCTCAAACGTCGCGTCCGAATCCGGCCTCGGGCATATGTCCGGTTTGCCTCCGGTAGCAACCGGATGGCGGACATCGAGGAACGGTTGCTCCGTGCCAAAGGGCGGCATGCTTGCAAAGGTGCGGACGCAATGGCGGAGCCTTTCCTCCGGCTTGCCGAAGGCAAGGGCTTGGGAAAGTACTTCGGAGCGTTCCAGCTGCTGAGATTAACGGTCACGACCTTTTCAACTGCTCGCTCTGCACGAAAACGTAAATCGGTCGGGAGGTCGTATCACCCACGGCCTCCAGTTAACTCAGTATTCCTACCGCTCGCGACGCAACCAGGGCTATCGTAACTAACGAAATGAAGGATTTCCGCCATCATCAGCAACTTCGCCCGGATGGTCAGAGGAAAGGTGTCAGCCGGTGAAAATGCGGTCGCGTTTGTATAGGCAAGAAAAACATAGTCCATAAATCCAGGCGCCCACTCTGCGAAGTTATATCGGTCTCCGGCGGTTGTGCCTGCTGGGTGAAGAGAAAATCGCGCTCATCGGGAAACACCAACCCGCGGCTTGACGGACTCCCACGATCCAGGGTCCAGTACCAGAGCGCGAACACAATGACGTTGGTCGCCCATATATTGATGGCGTCAAGGAGCAAGGTTCTCCCCGTGCCTGCGTGACCTTGAAAGATTGCTTTGGTCAGCAGGAAAAGTGCGGCAAAATTCAAAGCTGTACTCAGCGCCGTCATTGTTATGGCAAGCCTCCGTACCCATTTCCGCTTGGCGCCTACATGATCCCACTCTTCCTTCGTGTCCGCACGGACCGCTGAGCGCTGCGTCGACAGTGTTCCAATCGACAAGGGAACCAGCAGTACCAGTTCAGCGGCCGGACCCAACCACCAGGGTCCAAAAGACAGATCGTTTACGATCACTGTCTGCAGTCCAACGATGATAACGACAGCTCCGCGGGCGAGCCATCGATCCAAAAATTGGCTTCGGATATGCTGGTGAGGATTTTGCGTCATGGATGATTTTCGTCTAAAATCAGAAAACAGCCCTACTTATCAAAGCACGTCGCGCTGCCGTCCGACTAGGGCCAATGTCCGGATCGGGTCATTCGGGTCGTTTGGACTACCAGCCTGTGGTTTCCGTACTTGCTTAACAGCGGACCTTTCCCCCAGTCTCCCGAACTATAGCGTCGGCAGTGCTTATTCTGGTAAGCCCGCGCTGCGAAACGTTGAAGCCAGTGTCCCGCGAAGCTCTGCTGACTTAACCGGGAAAACATCTTCAATGTGCCGAATGCAAAAGCGCGGGTCGAGCTTCAAGAGTTCCTGCCCCACCGCATGCGCCTCAGCAGATTGGCCAATGCCGACAGTGTTGAAACATAGGCTCCGAGTGACTGAACGCTTCTAAAACTTTGCATAACTTTCATCGCCTCATCCCGCCCTTCCTCGTATCGACCTTGGAACCAGAGTGCCCAGAGATTCGCAGGGACGCGACCATCCTCAACGGATCGAGAGGAATCAGCCTGATCATCTTCTCGAAGCTTTCGATAGCCCGCTCGGGCTGACCGCAGATCACAGAAACCCAGCCCAGCATACTCCATGCGACGGCCAGATTTGGGTTAAGCGCGACCCCCCGCTCAACCATCGAAAGCCCGCGACCGTATTCGCGCCCAATATAGACTAGCACGTGACCGCACCTCGCCAAAGTGAGAGCGTCCTCGTTTCCGATGCTCGCGCCAATGTTCGCCAACCTAAGGGCCTCATCCCGCATTTCTGGAGTTAGATTTATTCCGTCCGTTCCTTGTCGCTGCGTAATTGCTTGAGCCGCAGACGCGTAAGCGGCAGCAAATTGCGGATCCAGTTCAATAGCTTTTTCAAACAGGGGCGAGCCGCAACGTACATTCTTTTGTTATGCAAAGCTAAGGCGCGCAGGTACAAATCGTAACTGTCCAAACCTTTGTGTCGGCTTTTGATTTGCCGATCCATTTCCGCTTGTTTTATTCTTGGAGCGATCACTCCTATGACGCGAGCCGTTATTTGATCCTGCAAATCAAAAACGTCCTCAAGCGCACCATCAATTTTTTCTGCCCAAATATGCGCGCCCGTCGATGCATCAATTAGCTGCCCGGTGATATGTAATCTTGCGCCAGCCTTTCGCACGCTACCCTCCAGCACATAACGAACGCCAAGTTCGCGTCCGACTTGCTTGATGTCGACGGCCTTGCCCTTTATGTAAAGGACGAGTTGCGAGCGATCACAAACAGCGATTTAAACCGTGACAGTGCGGTGATGATGTCCTCCACCATCCCGTCAGCGAAGTATTCCTGCTCGGGATCACCGCTCATGTTCTGGAACGGCAGCACGGCGATAGAGGGCTTGTCCGGAACTGCCAGCACAGGTTCTGTCACAACGTTGGTTGCTGGACTGCCTCGGGTCCGGAAGCGCAAACACTCGCATCGGTCGTGCGATGTTCTTAAGCGGCGGTCTCCCCCCTATCGTCAAGGCAGCATCGACTCTTCACGGGCCTGGCGGTGGGCATCATCGGAGATCAAACACCGCCCGGCTCGGCTATACCTTCAAGGCGAGCCGCGATGTTAACGCCGTCGCCGAAGATATCATTGTCGTCGATAATGATGTCGCCGACGTGAATGCCGATCCGAAATTCGATCCTGCGTCCTGCGGTCAGACGCATTCTGCTCGGCCATGCCGCGCTGTACTTCAACGGCGCCGCGTACCGCATCAACGGCGCTGGCAAATTCGACCAACATACCGTCGCCCGTGGTCTTGACGATCCGCCCGCGATGCTTGGCAATGGTGGGATCGACAAGGGCCTTTCTCACCGCCTTAAGCCGGGCCAGCGTGCCTTCCTCGTCCAGACCCATAGACGGCTATACCCGGCGACATCCGCCGCCAGCACCGCTGCCAGCCGCCGTTCCACCCGCTCGCCAGTCAAAAAATGCCCCTAGTTTGATAATTTTGGTCCCAAGGACATCAGAGCACATCGGGCCTCAGCCGGGCTAGGGTCACTTCCGAAATGGGGTCAAAAGCTGCCTTGATCACCGGGCGCCGCCACTTCCGCTTTACCCCAATCTAATGACATGCGGTGCCTCATGAGCCCCGTTGACCACACACCGTTTGTTGGGCTTGGCCACGAAGAGAACTCACCGGTGACCCTCACAAGGGCGGCCACAACACACGGGCTAAGAATTGTCGTCTGACCGGGCGAAAAAGAGAAGCCCCCCTTCCTAACTTTTCAGATATGCTGATCAGAAGCGGTAGTTCACGCCTGCAGCGCGATGTCGAAGCTCGGCTTGATATCGACGTAAGTTGGGACGATGCTGGTCAACCCGCCCGGTGATTGCAACGAGCCGGTCAAGTTGTAGCCGTGCGTGCCAAAGCCCATGTGCAGATACTCGCACTTGAACGACCAGCCTGCCCCTAGGGCATATTCGAGACCGCCGCCCACCGCGTAGCCGATTAGGACGGTGCTGTCAGAGGCGTTCATGGAGCCTAGCGGTCCCAACGTGAGCGGAAGAGGCTGGTGGGGATACTTCCCGTAGCATTCGCGCTCAGCTTGGTTTCAGCCAACGCAATACCGCCAGTCGCATAACGCCGGGCGATGACCTCAGATGGAAAAGCTGCTCTTTCTCAGAAGGGCGGCTTTTCTTTTGCCCCGGACACGCTTTCAGTTCGACGAAGTTTCTGCAATTCGAAATGTTCCGCTGCGAGGCTGCCGGATGTTAATCGTGGCGGCCGTTGCCGTCCAGGAAATACGTGCGCATCTGGTCGCAGAGCCAGATCCCTCAATGCGCCGACTGTCCCTCGTTCAGCGCCGCAATCTCCGCAGTAAACGATTTCTTCCCTGGACGCATTTTCTGGATTTTCAATTTTGATCCCAGACTGCCGCACTCGCCACAGACCATCTAAAAATCAATGCTGATACTCACAGAGGAACTCCCCAAACACTCATCAGGGATATACGGACGCACCAGGCTTTCAAATGTAAAAAGAAACGGCCCCAGCGCGGGGGCGAACTGGGGCCGTACTTGAGAGGACAGACGTCGATTGTCCGAATTACAGTTTACCAATGACGTCTGGCAACACCGGTTCCTAACTGCGGCATGAATTCCGAGCTGGAACTGCATCCGTAGTTCTCCGACGTGAACGGAGTTCCCTCCCCGTGTCGGGAGCCGGACATAAGGTGATCGATTTTTCCCTTGCCGCGAGTTCCGTCTTCTTCCCTCGGATTTTAGGTTTTTGGGACCTCCGCGATCTAGTGGTGATCGGGACGGCCCTATGGTTTTAGCCTGTGTTTCGATGTGCCTCGGAACCGCCGATCTTGTCGGTGAAAATCTCACATCGCTTGCTGCACTTTCCATCGTGACGGGCGCCACTTGGCATGTCCGTTCCTGAAGGCATAGCTGTCTTAAAGTTTGGCAGGTCCCGACTTCTCACTTTGACCCGGAACGGACTTGGCCAAACGCGCAAGTCCCCGAATTGGTCCAAGACCACGATACGTTCTTATGGGCGCGGGGTACTGGCCGAAATAGGCCACACGCGGATTTAAAACAGGTCACTGCAATAGGTTGTTGAACCTTTCGACTTTGGTTTAGACGTACCCATGGGTGGGGGCTAATGGAGTTGCAAATGACTGCTATTGCACGGGTGTTAGCGCGGGCGTTCTCAACATCAATTTCAGAATTTATACCCTTAAACAACTACTTCTATTTGCGTAGCTGGTCTGCTTGTGTCGGTCATTATGATGACCTACGGGCTGGATCTAAGCCCGGGCTTTTTTTAACCCAACGCAAACAGCGCCCCCAATCTGAAATGATGCTTGGGGACGCTGTGCCGAACTGGAACTTGCAATCCCCCAGTAGCAGTATGTCAGCAAGGGGGGTGCCAAGGTTCAATGCAACAGAAAGCCCGCCGGTCGTCTACGGCCGATCTGAGGATTTTCCCAGTGTGACAAGCTCAAGGTACGAGCAATGCAAACGTGTCGGCACCCTTTGCCCATCCAGCAGGACGCGCACTAATCGTAACCTGACGTTCGCGATGTTGTGCTCACGACGCAACCTGTCTGAACGGTCCGGGGATGGCGTGCTTGCCCAAGCGGGTTCAGGCGAACGCGGTCGCCAACATTGAACTCATGGGGCTTGGCCGACGTGTTTGTCACCTGCGAGCCTAACCTCTGTTCTCTGGCGAAGCAGAAAAGACGTAAGGAAGCTAAGCCTTCCTTCGATGCCTTTGTCGCTGGGCGATAACCCTCATCCGTATTGCTTCCATCGAACGTTTCAGTCTCACTGAGATCACCGAAGGTGGTGTCTTCTTCTCAAGAGGCTTCTTGAGTTCCGCGTCCTCTTCCGGCGTCCAACGATTTCCTCGATGCACTGCCATTTACGCTGCACCATTTTCACTGCGTGTGTGTTTCATGCGCATCCTATCCAGCATCAAACAACTCAGAACCGTTTCTCTTTACGATTTAAAGTCCTAAGTGCTGCCGGACACCTGGGGAATCCTTAAATCTTAGCAATGTAGTGGCCCACCTCATGCTTTCTGCCCATGCGGCCAAACTTTTATTGGGTCGTCACCCATTCGAGAGAAGATAGACCAACCACTCGCGCACCGGGTGAATTGCCCGCTTTGGGTCCAAAAGGTGACCTCAGCCCCTCACCTCGTAATGTCCGTTTTGCAGGAGCAGACATCACCTGAACGGCAGCTTCGCGCCCGAAGCAGCCCCCTCAATATCTAAAATCCACATTCGCTTTCACCCGAAAGCAAACTTAACGGGAGCATGTCCGGGAAGTGGCTACGGGACTTCTTATTGTCATTCAATTACCTTGTCGGCGCGAAACACCAGCCCGGCCGGAATTTCCAGACCGATCGCCGCGGCGGTCTTGAGATTTATGACCAGTTCAAAGTTCGACGGCTGCTCTACAGGCACATCAGCGGATTTGAGGCCACGTAACATTTTCACGATCTGCCGGCCGCTGACGATACATTTGCACGAATGGCGGTCGATAGCCCAACAGGCCGCCGGTTCCGGCATTTCCGGCCATTGATAGATTGCCGGCAGGCCAATCTTCGACATGTGACCAAGGATGAGGTTACGGCTGACGACCTGGTACGGCGTTGCTAGAAAATTGATGGCTTGGGCCCCGCGAGCCTTCGCCTCATCTAGCGCGGCGGCAATGCCGCGGCTCCGGAAAAACGAAAGGTCGACAGTTTGACGCCGCGTGAACGCGCCAGCTCCTGCTGTTCGTCAAGGTGCAGCTTAGTCGCAATCTCGGAATGGGCGAGCGCAGCGATCCGGCGCGCCCCGGGTACGGCCTCGATCAGGATTCCCGCCGCTTACCGTCAAGTTCCGGCGAAAGCAGGCTGATACCGGTGACGTTGCCGCCGGGCTTTGCGAGCGAAGCGGCGAAACCTTCGCCGACCAGATCCTCGCTCATGCTGTCCAGTGAATGTTATGGGTTGCCGCCGAAGCGCCCGCACGTAGGTCTCGGGGGTCACAGAGAATCACGTCCGGCGCCGCCTTCATAAGCGCAGCCACGCCGTCGGCAATCTGCTCGCCGCGGACACTATAGTTACCGATCACTTCAAGGTTCTGACCTTCCACGAAGCCGTTGAGACCAAGTTCATCGAAAAAGGCCGCAATGGATGCTCGCGTCGCCGGGATCAATATACCGAGCCGATAGACGCGACCTAGCTCCCTGTGCGTGGGCAATGTGCGACCACCCCACAGAGGCGCCACCTAAGAGCGCCAAGAAATTCCCGCCGCTTCATGCCTTGGCCCCGCTCAGAGGCGATATCCCTACTCGGCTCAAACGATCAGCCGATAGGGGCTGGCCGAATCTTGGCCAAATGCTCGCGAAAGTCTCAGCCGTGGAGTAAAATTGACACCTTAGCTTGCCCAATTGACATGTCCGTTCTGCCGGCAGGAGCCAGATCTCCGTGACAGGCTATTTCGCACCAAAAGCTGTCTCCACCTGTCACCGTACGAATATCCGGTTTAGGCCAACGCCGTAATCCCACATGACCTCAGAACGCTGAAGCTACCTTGGTAGAATTCTGGCAAGCGAGTATATCGTTTTCATCGCCCCGCTCGCGAGCACAGGGTTAGTTTCATCAGGCACATCGGGCCGTGGATGATTGCCGCGCCCTCGTCGAAATCTTGGCTTCGGACCTGCCGAAGCTCAATCGCTCGGGCCTCTCGATTTTGCTTGAGCGCGCGAAGACGCAAGACGATGCGCATCTGGGCTGAACAGTCACCGTTCGAGATGAGGTACGAGCGGAAACGGCGGGGTTACCGTTGGAGCGATGGCGCCGATGGCAGGCCTCGGTCGTGGTACATCGATGTTGATGAAGCCGCCCAAGAAGCCGAAATTCAGTTTCTGAGGCAAGTAGTTTATCTGCGCGACTTAGATCCTCAGGTTCAAACGATGACGGCTATGAACAGGTTTTCCAGGAGGGCCTAATTTCGCCCATCGGATGTAATGGAACATTGACGTCGTTACAAGCGCTGCGCTCAAACAATGTCGGTAGCAGCCTTCATGACCACACCTGGTTATGCTTTGTTACGTTCGGCCGTTACCTCTACCCCGTCGAGATGTTTGTTTAATCACCGGTCATTCTGCGCACAGCATACGAATCCCGTTCAATCCGGACCGTTTACCGGTGAGAAGTCTGCATAAACTATGGGGTGTTCCGTCGGCCGGTTGCAATTCCCAGTACATCCCTCCACCATTTTGAGTCTGATTGGAGAATAATTCTGATGGCCCGGAAGCAGGTATTTGTTGCCTACTCGTCGAAGGATAATGCGCTAGCTGACGGCATCTACGACGCCATAAGCAAAGCAAACGCCAAACCGTTGCCTGTCATCTACGAGCCGTGGGTGTTTAATGACGTTGCTGGCGGCCCGCTGATCTCTCCCATATTAGGAAAGATCGACGACTCCCCGTTCATAATCGCCGACATCACTTACTTGAACCTCAACGTTGTCTACGAGATTGGTTTCGCGATCGGTCCGAAACAAACGAGCCTTCCTCATCCGGCACAAGATTACCGAGGGCGATAAACAGCTCGTCAAAGCGGTAGGCATCTTCGACACGCTTGGTTACCACGAGTACGAGACCTTCAGCGACTTGAAGGATAGGCTCTGCGCTCACATCGAAGATACCCGACTTCATGTTTCGAAAGAACTCGATAGCAAGTTTCCCGTCTATATCGTGGAGCCATCCACTCGGGACGACTGCATCACTACCTCCGATATCGCGGATCAAGAAGGCCCGATATCCGTATAGGAGCTTCAACGGTGCCGACGACCTCCGCATGTCGGCATCCTCCGACACGGTCCGGCAGGTATCCGCAGCGTCGGGGTGTAGTTCTGCCGTTTCAGGACCCTGCCGTTGATGGAGCCCAGGCTCACAATATCCGCTGTATGTTTGTAGCGGGACTTTCGGAGGGCATGGGCAAGCCCACACTGCTCCTTTGTCCAAGTGCTTTTGAGGCTCCCCTCGACATCAAGGATGAAATCACCCCGTTCAAGACACCGAACCATTATTGCAGAGGCCATCAGCGGAATTCTGCCCTCTTTATCACCGAGTACGCCAGCAAGACCGAGCCCTCTCCCGGGTATCGACACCCAGACCTTGCTCGAAGCGCTGAGCATCGGCGATCCTCGCGCCGAAAAACGAAATGCCGACACTTGGCCTCGACGATCTGAAAACCGGATCAGTTTGAGAGGACCGTTCGAGGGGAAGTCCAACCTCGTTGTCGGTCGAAAAGGTTCCCGGGCAAAACCGCCCTGTTCATCCAAGTCAGGGATAAAATTCGCGCCGACAAGCGCAATATCGTCGTAGATCTCAAACCAGAAGGCTATCAGCTCGTTAAGCTCAAGGAGGAAGTCCTCACCGACCTTTTCGGCCGGCGCCAGGCAACACCGGATCACTGCGTTCTGGGAATACCTCATTTCTCTTAGAAGTGGCTTACAAGATCCTTGGAGAAGGACCAAAACCCAGATTGTCACAATCACTCGCTTTATGACTTATACCCACAGCTTCGAAGCACCTACGAACTGGCAGATTTCACCACCGAAGGTGATTTCTCGGAGCGGCTCATCAAGATATCCGATGGGCTTATCCAGAAGTACAAAATTCAATTCGGATCGGCGGACGCCCAAGCGGCTCACAGCGGCCCAGGTGACGGAACTACTCTACAAGCACGACCTCAAGAAACTCCGTTCTACTCATCTCCGAATATCTACAAAGAGAAGAAGTCAGGTTTGGGTATTATTTGATAATCTAAAGGACAAGGGTTGGAGCACCCACGGGGTCGACGTAATCGATGCCATCGTTTTGCGTTGCTTGGTCGATGCAGGTCGCAAGATCGAGCGGGACATGAAGCGGGAGGAGCATTGACTTCCACTGCATCGTGTTCGTCCGTAACGATGTCTGATGATGCGACCCTCGACGAGGTACAGTGCCGACTACGGCAAGGAAAGTCGGGCTGCGCTGGATTGGAACGACCCCGACATGCTCCGGGAAATGCTGCGCCTTCGTCTGGTCAATGGCATGAAAGGCAAACTAGATAAGTTTGACTTCAACACGGTTTGGCGAGAAATATGTCTCTCTCATTACCTTGGCGAGGAAACTTCGTCATACTTGATTGAGCGGTCTCTCATGCGACCGAGGAACGTCCTCAAGATTTTCAACCACTGCCTAGGCTTTGCCACCAATTTTGGCCGGCAGAAGATCTCCGATCCCGACATCGACAAAGGGTTGACGGCTTACTTTCGACCATCTTCTCAAAGAACTCGACCGCGAGTTCTAGCCACGTATTCCCGGCGGCTAAAGTCCGATATTATTTCCTAGATGCGCCCGAGGTCATCACCGGCAGCCACCTGGATTTGTTAT
>CAWBXE010000013.1:0-67575 GCA_963792715.1 uncultured Alphaproteobacteria bacterium
CGCGAAGTCGCCTCCAAGTCCGCCGACAAGGCCGGCGACGGCACCACCACCGCGACCGTGCTGGCCCACGCGATCGTGCGTGAAGGCGCCAAGTCGGTCGCCGCCGGCATGAACCCGATGGATCTCAAGCGCGGCATCGACCTGGCGGTCGAAGCCGTCGTCGCCGACCTCGCCAAGAACTCCAAGAAGGTCACGTCGAACGACGAGATCGCCCAGGTCGGCACGATCTCCGCGAACGGCGACAGCCGAAATCGGCAAGTTCCTCGCCGACGCGATGAAGAAGGTCGGCAACGAGGGCGTCATCACCGTCGAAGAAGCCAAGTCGCTCGAGACCGAACTCGACGTCGTCGAAGGCATGCAGTTCGACCGCGGCTACATCAGCCCTACTTCGTCACCAACGCCGACAAGATGCGCGTTGAGATGGACGACGCCTACATCCTGATCAACGAGAAGAAGCTCTCCAGCCTGAACGAGCTGCTGCCGCTGCTCGAAGCCGTGGTGCAGACCGGCAAGCCGCTGGTCATCGTCGCGGAAGACGTCGAAGGCGAAGCGCTCGCCACGCTCGTCGTCAACCGTCTGCGCGGCGGCCTGAAGGTCGCCGCCGTCAAGGCGCCGGGCTTCGGCGATCGCCGCAAGGCCATGCTGCAGGACATCGCGGTTCTGACCGGCGGCCAGGCGATCTCGGAAGATCTCGGCATCAAGATGGAGAACGTCACGCTCGCCATGCTCGGCCGCGCCAAGAAGGTGATGATCGACAAGGAGAACACCACCATCGTCAACGGCGCCGGCAAGAAGGCCGACATCGAAGCCCGCGTGACGCAGATCAAGGCGCAGATCGAGGAAACCACCTCGGACTACGACCGCGAGAAGCTGCAGGAGCGTCTGGCCAAGCTCGCAGGCGGCGTCGCGGTGATCCGCGTCGGCGGCGCGACCGAGGTCGAGGTGAAGGAGCGCAAGGATCGCGTGGATGACGCGATGCATGCGACCCGCGCCGCGGTTGAAGAAGGCATCGTGCCGGGCGGCGGCGTCGCTCTGCTCCGTGCTTCCGAGCAGCTCAAGGGCATCCGCACCAAGAACGACGACCAGAAGACCGGCGTCGAGATCGTGCGCAAGGCGCTGTCCTGGCCCGGCCCGCCAGATCGCGATCAACGCGGGCGAAGACGGTTCCGTCATCATCGGCAAGATCCTCGAGAACAAGACCTATGCGTACGGCTTCGACTCGCAGACCGGCGAATACGGCGACCTCGTCAAGAAGGGCATCATCGACCCGACCAAGGTGGTTCGTGCGGCGATCCAGAACGCGGCGTCTGTCGCGGCGCTGCTGATCACCACCGAAGCCATGGTGGCCGAACTGCCGAAGAAGAGCGGCGCCGGCCGGCGGCGGCATGCCTCCGGGCGGCGGCGGCATGGGCGGCATGGATTTCTGATCCAGCCACTCAGGCAAATCACGAATGCAAAACCCCGGCAGCGATGCCGGGGTTTTTGTTTGGACATCGGCTTCAACCAATACTATCTTTTCTTAATCCGCCAGAATATTCAATAAAGACCCACTTGACTGGATATGACATGATTGATGCAGGAGGTCTATTCGAGCAAGACGTTAGGCGAGTTGCGCGTATCTTATGGAAAGACACAGAATTTTCCGGTGCGGAATTTATTGATGGACGAGAACGCGATGGCGTTTTTGAGATTCCCGGGACGCCATAAACATTATTGAATGCACAATATCGCAGCGAAAGGACAAGGCCACCGAGGATGCCAAAAAGACTGCGGAGACTGTTCAAAAACTCCGCAAGACGAGCTCCAAGCACATAAATGGATGGCTCATTACACAGAACGATCCGACGGCTGATCAACGGGCGGCCGTCCAACGATTTGCTCACAGCGTTCGAATTCTAAGCTTTGAGCAGTTCCGCAGTCAGTTATTCAACGGTGCTGAATATCTTCGCTGTCGTTCCAATTATAAATTTGGCAGCGTTGCTGATCCGATATCGAGGGTAGCTATTGTCGATAACAAAGACTTTATACCTATCGATCTATTCAATGATCGAACTCAAACTATCGTAGATCAAAGCCAATATTTGAAGGAATTGATCGCCGGAAAAGTGAAGCGAACAGTAATACTCGGCGAATATGGCGCTGGGAAAAGCATGACATTGCGTAATGCGTTTTATGCTTTCAAGGCGGCATACTTTAAACACTCAGCTCACATCGTGCCGTTGTATCTTAATTTGCGTGACCATACAGGTCAGAATGATCCGGTCGAGGCGTTAGAGCGTCATGCGAGGCTGATCGGATACCCATTAGGGTCGAGCGATTTAGTAGAGCATGGCGTGGCGGTTTGGTTGCGCTCTTTCTAGACGGGTTCGACGAAATGGCGACGACGGGGTGGGGCGGATCCCTACAAAAGGTTCGAGCGCACCGTTTCAGTGGCATGAACCTAATTAGGCGGTTTGTAACTAAATCGTCCCCAAGCACTTCAATATTAATCGCAGGCCGCCACAATTTTTTTGATAACTCCAAAGAGATGCTCCATTCTCTTGGAGTGGAACGTGAATTTGATACATTACATACAAGCGACTTTTCCGATGAGCAGGCTTCCGATTTTCTTCGCTTACTTCGCGTTCAAGGCGCTCTTCCAGATTGGATGCCAAAAAGACCGCTCCTACTGGCATATTTAGCGGGCCGAGGTTTTCTCCAGCAAACTTCGGTTGGTCGCGCTACGGATATAGCTCCGGCAGATGGCTGGGACCATCTTCTGTCGATGATCTGCGAACGCGAGGCGCAACAAGATAGTCGGCTAGACCCGGACATGGTGCGATCGTTGATCGAACGACTTGCAACTCTCGCACGCTCAACTGAAGATGGGCGCGGGCGAATTGATATCATTACTATTCAAAATACTTTTTAGAAACCTAGCCGGCTTTCCTCCTGACGAGGCCGCACAGCAATTTATTCTACGATTGCCAGGTCTAGGTCCGTCATCTGCCGAAGACAGCTCAAGAGAGTTCGTGGATGGACAACTCGCCGACGCCGCTCGAGCGGGCGATGTATCGCGATATATTCAACATCCCTATGATGAAGCGGATAAAATTTTCGATGCAGTAGTGTGCCCGCTAGGGGATATAGCAATAAATATTGTCTCGAACAAAATTTCCAAGCAGGAAATCAAACCTGCTATTTTCGCCAACGCATTCGAGAATAGGTGAACTCGAAACAAATACCTCAGCTCGCAATGGACCTCGCCAATATCTTTGACGCGATCTCCCGAAGTGCCGTTTACCGAAAAAACGTACAATAAAAGGGGGCGTATGCGATATCTGTACTAGACGACTTTTCGCGAAAGTTTTCTAGTTTAATCTTTCAGGATTGCCTTTTCAGCAATTGCGAAATTTCAAAAGATGTCCATTGGGAGAATCTTCCGCAATTCAGTCGATGCTTGTTTGGAACGTTAGATGGCTTCTTCGGTGCAAGCGATCTTCCGAAAAACTTCCACGAGTGTGAGATTTCGACCTTCACGTTAGGTGGAAATACCGCTGCACAAATTCTCCACTCCGATATACCAGAGGGCTTAAAAATACTTCTCACGGTTTTGAGAAAATTGTTTTTACAGCCCGGAGCTGGTCGCCAACAGGCGGCATTTTACCGTGGAGCTATCGACCCAAGAAGAAGCAGAGAGGCTAATTCCTGGAGTGCTCGCATTGATTGCGAAACACGACATCGCTGAACAAGCCCGTTATCGAGGTCGTGACCTATGGCTTCCAAGAAATCGGAAAGAAAGTTCGCGCGTTCGGCAAATCTTAGCTGCTCCAATGTCGTCGAACGATCCAATCATCAAGGCAGCACGCGAACTTTGATGAATAAGCCGGTATGCGGCTTATCGAAACCGGATCTACTTTTTCTCCCTCATCCCTTCCCCTTCGGCGGCTGAAAGCTGATCTTCAACCAGGTGCCCCGTCGCTTTCGCGAACCGCGCCAGTGTGCGCGTCGAGGGTTGGCCGCGGCCGCTTTCGAGCCGAGCGATCGTGCTCTGCGTCGTCTTCATGCGGCCCGCGAGTTCAGCCTGACTCAGACCGGCGCCGCGGCGCGCCTTGCCGCTTGAAATCGCTAGCCCTACCCCTTCCCCATCATCTTATCCGCGCGCGTTCTGCAACTCGTCGTCGCCGACGTCCTCGATATGCGTGGCGATGTACCATTGGTTGCCGCCGGGATCGGTGACGCCGCCGTGGCGGTCGCCATAAAACATGTCGGTCGGCGGCATGATCGGCGTGCCGCCCGCCTTCAGCGCCGCGGCGTACACTTCATCCACGTTGGGCACATAGACGTAGAGCATCGCCGGCATCGCCCTGGCGCCCTCGGAAGCGTTGCCGATCATCACGCGCGCGTCGCCGATGCGCAGCGTCGCGTGCATCAGCCTGCCGTTTGGCCGCCGCGTCGGCCGGTGATCGTGCTCCGCCCCGAAGGCCTGCTGCATGAAGGCGATCACCGCCTCGGCATCGTCGGCAACCAGATACGGCGTCACCGTATGAAATCCATCGGGAACGGGTTTGGCTTTAGTCGGCATGCGTTGTCTCCGGACATTCGGTTGAGGTCGGCAAGCGTAGCCCGGATGGGGCGCAGCGCAATCCGGGATTCATTCGCATCGACGATGTCGCGTTATCCCTCCCTCCGCTCTTGCGGTGGGGAGGGTCGGCCGAGCCCCGGCGATGCGAAGCATCGTCCCGGATGGCGGAGGCCGGGGTGGGGGGACTATCTGATTGCTGTCGAAAGCTCGGCCCCCCACCCGACCCATCGTTCGCGTGCTCACGATGGGCCACCCTCCCCACCGCAAGAGCGGAGGGAGGGATAAGAAAGGTGAGCGTCGCCACAAAATCTTTCTTGACAATATTCCTAATAGGATTATAAGCACATTCGTCCCGCCTCACTCGAGGGGCGTATCGCGATCGTCCGACACGCGAGGTGGGATGCGGTGGCGCGGCAGCGTCAGGCTGAAGGCGAATTCCCAGGGCGCGAGCCCGGGCGGCAGCGTACTCCTCGTACAGAGGGTGCGTTCAAGGTCCGGAGGAGCGTGAGGGGATAAACCGGGGGCTGACGGACCACGCTGCAGTGTCGAGCGCTCAAGGCGGGCAACCGTTTTGGCGAACGATGCGTCGCGCCGGCCCAAGTCGTGTGGTCTTGCGGAATCCGGACTGTCCTTTCGCCTTCAACCGGAGGCAAAAGTAACGCGGATGCGACGGTGACAGGCCTTCGGGCATTCGCCGGGGAGAGCACGAAGCAAGCCGGAGCACACCGCGTGCGGGAATGCCGGGTGAACCGGCGCGACCGTGGTGACTACACTCGTGTGCTCACTTCCATTTGCGCACGAGGCTGCGGGTGTGTCGACACCCGGCGTTCCCGCGCGCCCTCTTGTTTAGAGGGTGCAAAGGCGAACCAAAGCTCGGGCGCATGCGCGCCGCGAGATCGCGAAGGTGTGTCATGGCGAGGTTCGGGACTGCAGACGCGCCAACTTGCAAGCGCGGTGCTCCAGCAGCAATCTTCAAACGCATTCAGCTTTGCCAACCCCGGAGTTTCACATGACCGCCTCCGCCCGCCCCATCGTCACCCGCGCCGGCGGAGAGAACCGTAACACCGCGCAGTCCGGCGGCATGTCGCTGATCACAGGCGTCGGGCCGCAGCACACGCCCGCGACCAAACTGTGGTTCGGAAAGGCCAGCAACGCGCCAGGCTTTCGCTCGCTGCCGCATCACCACGGCGAGGCCGAAACCGGCGCCTATCTGTTGTCCGGCCGCGCGCGGATTTATTTCGGAGAAAATTTTCGGGAGTTCGTCGAGATGTCCGCGGGCGATTTCATGTTCGTGCCGCCGCACCTGCCGCATCTCGAAGCCAACATGAGCACGTCGGAAGAATTGTGGTGGCTGGCCTGCCGCACGCCGGAAAATATCGTCGTCAATCTGCCGGACATCGACGACGCGTTGCTCGCCGGATATCGCCGTGCGTGAAGCGCGAAGTCCGCGCTCACTCCACGCGCGCAACCACCGCGAGCCGCTTCACGTCGCCGTTGCGGAACGCCCGCAGGAAAGCGGCGTAGTCTTTGAATGAAACGCAGCCGTTGGAGTCGCCGTTCGGGCCGAGCATATAAGTATGCGCGAGCAGGCCGGCGCGGCCGTAGATCGCTTTTTCGCCGCCGACGGGGTTCAGCCTGATCGCGGCAACGCCATGAAACAGGGATTCGCGCGCGGTGAGATCGTAGACGTGCGGCGGCGTTGCGCCGTGCATGCGCACATGAACAAAATTCGGATTGTCGAGCGCGGAGCCGAGACCGGAATGCGCTTCAAGCTTGGTGCCGTCGGGCATGTAAACGGTGCGCGCGGTAATGTCGTACACCGCGGTCTGCCGGTCATAGGGCGGCGAATTCGAATTGCCGTCGTGGCCGTCGCTCAGCACGCCGCCATCGGAGCCCGCGTATGCAAGCACCGTCGGCTTTTGTGGCGCGCCGAACAGTCTGTCGAAGATCGTCGGTTGTTTTGCGGGCGCGGCATTCGCCACGGCCATCGCGCGGCTGGCTTGCGTGATCTCGCGGAGCGACGGCTCCTTGTTTTGCGCCAGGCGCGCGTCGGAGGGACGCTTCATCGGCCGCGGCACGCTGGGCATCACGGCTTGCGCGACGGCGGGCAGCGGCAGCACGTCCTGCTCGGTAAGGGTTTCGGAAGGCGCCACAGTGGCGGCGACGACGGGCTGCGCGCTCGCTTTAGGTTTGAACGTGCCCGGCGCAAAGCCCAGCGAGAAATTCGGATCCAGCATCGCAAGCGTGCTGTTGTCTTTCTTCGGCGCGGCGGCTACCGCGGCGGGCGCGCTCACCATCGGCTCGAAGCGCTCGGCGAACGAGGTCTGGCGCGGTTGCGCGTGCGTCACCGGGCCGATGTCGGCACTGAGCATGGCGGGATAAATATCAGCGCCGAACACATTGGCGTACAGCGTCCAGCCACATGCCAGCGCGGTGAATGCCAGCGCCGTTGCGCCGACGAAATTTTGAAGGCCTGCTTTGCGGGAGAAACGACCGTAGTCGTAGGTGGTGTAATCGTAACGTGTTCCGGTACGGTACTTCATTCGACGAACATCCAGAATGACCCCATTTTGTGCGCGTGCCCGACGCGAGCGGTGTTCGGCGCGCGGCGGTACTTGCGTTCGCAAATTTTTTGATCAGTTACCGCGGTTTATTTTTTTCCCGGCGGAACATTTCTCAGAGTTGCGAAGCGTCATTAAGGCGACTTTTAGTTAAATGCGGATTAAGTGGCGGCAGAAATGAGACAGATGGAACCGCAGTGTTTTCAGCATAAACACGCATTTTGTAAGGTGGCGCACCGGTTCCCGGTCACCAAATTTTAAGCGTGTTTTACTTAACGCCGCTCCAACGCGATGTGTGAGACGTCATTGCGCGTCGGCAAATTTACGGAGGCGTTCACGCTAGGATTTCGTGGCGTCTCGGCAGACTTGCCGCTGCCCCGGTACATCATCCGGGGGCGGCTTATAAACCCGCTGCGTCAGTTCAGGCGGCGGGGATCGGTCCAGGGCTTCGCCGCGCGTGGCTTCGACCACGTCGACCTCCATGGTTTCAATCAGCAGCGGTCCGCGCTTGCGCTGGAATTCGGCGACCTTCGCGCAGGTGAAGCTGTCAGACAAATCTCGCTTTCCGTTCGGCCGTGTCTCATCGACAAACAGCAGCTTGCCGCTCAGCATCGACTGATCGGGCTGCGGCAAGTTGAGCCAGCGGTATTGCTGCGAGCGCTGTACGACGCAGGTGGTCTTCGGCAAGTAAAACAAAAGCCACGCCGTGGTTCCGTAATTCGGACCGAGCACGCAAGTCGCGCCGACGCGTACGCGAACTGCTTCTATGTCGTTCGCAAGCGTGCGCCAGCCAATGCCGATGCTGCGCACCGTCGAATCGCGGCGATATCCGGTGAGCACACCAGTGTTGGCCTGGATCACCAGCAGAGCAAACAGGGCGATGCCCGACGGCGCCGCCCAGCGCTTGCAAAAAGCGACGAGGCGTTGCGTGCGGCCTTCCCACAGCGCCAGATTGGCGGCGACGGCCGCGGCGATCGCAAAGGCCGGATAAATCGGCGCAAGCCAGTTCGCTTCGACGCGATTGTGCAGCGCATGCCAGGCGAAATACAGCCAGATGGTCCAGAACATCGAATTGATCAGCATCCGCGCCGCGTACGCGCCGGAGCGGCCCATCAGCAGAATGTACAGCCCCATCGCTCCGAGGATGAAAACCAGCGGCGTTGCAAATGCGACCTGCGTCGGAACCAGTTCGAGCAGAAATTTCGGCGCAAAATCGTCGAAGCGTGCGCGCCCCATCTGCTTGAAGAACGACATCCACTGGTGCTGCGCGTTCCAGACGATGACGGGCGAGAATATCGCGAACGCGATGATGCCGCCGAGATACGGCCATGGCGAGAGCAGCCAGCGGCGCATTCCCGGAACGATAACGAGCCAGAGCAAAATCGCCGGGCCAAAAAACAGCGCGGTATATTTCGACAGCAGTGCGGCGCCGACGGCGGCTCCCACCGCAAGCCACCATATGCCGCGTCCGGTCGCCAAAACTTTTGCGAGGTAAAGCAGCACGAAGCTCGATGCCACCAGAAGCGGCGCATCCGGCGTGACGATCATCGTCCCGGCCGCCGCTATCATCGTTGTGTTCAGCAGGATGGCCGCCGTTGCGGCGAGGCGACGGCCGCCAAACAGTATCTCCGCGGCGCGATACACCGCCCAACTCATCGGCAGCGCGAGCAATATCGAAAACACGCGCACGCCAAGTTCGGTATCGCCTGCGATCAAGGTGCCGAGACGGATCACTAGGGCTACCATCGGCGGGTGGTCATAGTAGCCGCCGGCGAGATGCGTCGACCACGTCCAATAATAGGCTTCGTCGAAAGAAAGCGGCGTATAGGCGGCGGCGACCAGCCGCAGCAGCACCAGCGCCAGAATCGTCAGAGCCGGGCCCCAGACCAGTCGCAGGTCGTTCGGGCTCATCGCAGCTTCATCGTTTGCGCCACACGAACAGACCCGACATCGCGTAATTCCACACCACGCCCATCAACGCGCCCGCCGCACCCGCCAGCCACCAGATCGGTTCCTGATCGTAGACCGAAAACGCCACCCCGACATTGGCAAGCAGGCCGACGCTGCACACCACATAAAACAGCGCCAGACCGCGCAGAATACCGAGTCCCTTCAAGCGCTGGTCGCGATAGGTGAGAAAATTGTTCATGAGAAAATTGCTGGTCATGGCCAGGAACGCGCCGCTGGCCTGTGCTTCCGCGAAGGGAAAATGCAGCACTTCGGACGTGACAAAAAGCACCGCTAAATGAACGAACAATCCGATCGAGCCAACCAGGGCGAACAGCAGGAAGCGCAACGACACGACGTCGTTGGTCAATTTGGCCAGCACCAGCCCGAAAAAATCCAGCGCGACCATGGAATCGAGCTTGCTTTCCCCATGCAGCCGCGATGCGAAGGTGTACGGAATTTCCCTGATACGCAGGTCGCCATGCGCGGTCGCGATGATATCCAGCAAAATCTTGAAGCCCTGCACCGAAAGCTGCGGAGCCAGTTGCTCGAACCTTTCGCGGCGGATCATGAAAAATCCGCTCATGGGATCGGCGACATCGACGCGCAATACCCGGTGCGCAACCTTCGTGGCCAGTGCGCTGGCGCCGGCCCGTTGACGATTGAAGCTGTCGGCGCTGCCGCCCTCGACATAGCGGCTGCCGACCACAAGGTCGGCCTCACCAGTTTGCAACAAGGCCAGCATTGCCGGCAACCGGGTCTCATCGTGCTGCAAGTCGGCATCGATCACCGCGACGCACGGCGCGCTCGAGGCGAGAATTCCTTCGATACACGCCCCCGACAATCCGCGGCGGCCGATTCGCCGAATGCAGCGCGCACGGGAATCCTCTAGTGCCAGGTTCCGCACCACCTCGCTGGTTCCGTCCGGGGAATTGTCATCGACAAAAATGGCTTCCCAGCGCGCGCCAGCAAGTGCGACCGCCAGCCGCCGGAACAGAGTGACGACATTGTCGCGCTCGTTGAAGGTCGGGATGATGACCGAAAGCTGGGGCGCAGCAGCGGCGTGCTGCCCGGCCTCGGGCCCGGGTCTGATGGCTTCATTCATGCCGCCAGCGTATATCCGTGGCGTCCGATGATGCCAAGGCGCAGTTAAGGAGCGGCCGATACAGGCCCCAGGGCGCAAAAAACAGCCCAAAATGCCAACGACCACGAACAACATGGCGCGCGTACATCCGGCGCAACCGAGCTATTCCGTGGTCGTCCCAGCGCCGGAGCTTTTAAGCATCGACGTCGCCGTTAGAAGCAAGATAGGGGTTTCGGGCGACATTTGCAAGGGAGTACCTCTACGGGCGACCATCGCAGTGATCTAAATGTCGTCGGGCTTTTCCTCGCCGCTTTCCGCGTCGCGCAACTCGCGCTCCGCCTGGTGATAGAATTCCTCGTCCCTGCCCTCGGGCTTGTCGTTCTGCTCCCACAGTTCGTAGGCGCGGTGAATGATCTGCTCTTTGGTCGGCTCGGCCATTGGTTGCCCTCCCGTGTTGGCTGAAATATCAATTTTGTTTTTGCTCGATCGTTCCACTTGAATGGCACAGTTGGCCATCGCTGGGGTTTACTGCAAAATGTCCGGGCGCTGGCAAAGCTCGCACGGCTGAAAAAGAGGCTTGAAGTGGCTGGATTAAAAAAGACCGCGTCCGGCAAGAGCGGACATATTCACATCGGCGTTGGAGGCTGGACCTTCGCGCCGTGGCGCGGCGTATTTTATCCGGAGAAGCTGACGCAGGCGAAGGAGCTGGAATACGCAGCCTCGAAGCTGACCTCGATCGAGATCAACGGCACCTATTACGGATCCCAAAAGCCCGAGAGCTTTCGCAAATGGGCGCGCGAGGTGCCGGATGGCTTTGTGTTTTCGGTAAAGGGGCCGCGCTTTGCCACCAATCGCCGGGTGCTGGCGGAGGCCGGCAATTCCGTAAAACGGTTCTACAATTCCGGCGTGCTCGAGCTGGGCGACCGGCTTGGCCCGGTGTTATGGCAATTCGCGCCGACCAAGAAATTCGACGAGGCTGATTTCGGTAAGTTTTTGGAGCTGTTGCCGCGCAAGCTGGAGGGATGCGCTCTGCGCCATGTCGTTGAGGTGCGCAACGACAGTTTCTGCGTACCTGATTTCGTCGCGCTTCTGCGGAAGTTCGAAACCCCAGTCGTGTTCGCCGAGCACGGCACTTATCCCGCCATTGCCGATGTCGTCGGCGATTTCGTTTATGCGCGGTTGCAAAGGGGCAACGACGATATCAAGACCTGCTATCCGCCAAAACAGCTCGACGCCTGGGCGAAGCGATTGCGGATATGGGCTGATGGCGGCGAACCGGATGATCTGCCGCGCATCGACAAGACAAAGCCAAAAAAGCAGCTGCGCGATGTGTTTGCCTACGTGATCCACGAAGGCAAGGTGCGCGCGCCGGCAGGCGCGATCGAGCTGATCGAACGCGTGAAGTGAGGGCACGGCGCGCCTTGAAGGATATTTCGCATGGCTAGGGCGAAAAAACTTTTTACCGTTGGCTACGAGCAGACGCCGGCCAGGGCGGTGCTCGACGAATTGGAGCAGGCCGGCGTGAAACTGCTTGTGGATGTGCGCGCCGTCGCTGCCTCGCGCCGTCCGGGATTTTCCAAGAAGCAACTCGCCGCTGGCCTCGACGAGCGCGGTATTTCGTATCTGCATCTGCGCGGGCTGGGTACACCGAAGGATGGCCGCGACGCCGCGCGCGGCGGACAATTCGCCGAGCTGCATCGCATCTACGCGGCGCATCTGAAGACACCGCAGGCCCGGCAAGAACTCGACGAGTTGTCCTCGCTGGTGATGAAATCAGGACCGGTCTGTATCCTGTGCTACGAGCGCGATCACCGCCAATGTCACCGGCAATGGATCGCGGAAATCATTGAAGATCGTAATCACGTCAAGATCGAGAACCTGCTGCCGCACCAGATGCAGGAATAAATTTCCAACCGTTCCTCGATCGTTCTCATCCAACGCTGGACGAACGCCTCGCCGACCGGTTTAATTATAGCGTTGGCGTGGTGTGGGGCGTGGGGCTCGATGCGCTGCTCGTATGCGTGGCGTGCGTGGTGCATGGCCGCGGCCCTTGTGGCTTGCGGTGGAGGCCGCGCAGTGGCCGACGATATTGGCGGCGATGCCCTAATAATTGAAGCGGGGACACATCCCGCAGCGTCAGGGCAAGCTCTCGATGCGCTGGCTTCGGCGCAGCCATCTTTCGATCCGTTGATCGGCGGCACGCAAGCCGGACAGTTTTTGTTTTATACGGGCGTCGATGCGTGGCGTTATGGCGCAACAGCCTATGGCGGCATCCAGTGGGCGCCGGGCAGGCTGGAAAACGAAGGCTTTTTCCTGCGCCTGATCGCGTCCGACGGCCTCGAACGATACGAGACCGGATCCACACGCAGCACTACGCAGATTTTTCGCGCCTCAGGGCTGCCGGGATGGAAATTCAAGCGCGGCAGTTTTGAGGTTCAGCTTTATGCCGGACCGGATTTTGAACTCGACACGCCGATGTACGGCAGTCCCGCAGGCAGAATGCACGGCACGCACTTCGGCGCCCGCGGCGGAGCGGATTTTTGGTGGGAACCAATTCCGCAGATGATGCTGGCTTCCTCTTTCTCAGCTACAACGATTGCCAATGCCTACAGCGCGCGCGGTGCCGCCGGATGGCGCATCGCCGATATGTTCTGGCTAGGTCCGGAGATCTCCACGTCTGGCGACGATTACAGCCAGCAATACCGCGTCGGCATGCATCTCACAGGCTTCAAGACTGCGGGCCTCGATTGGTCGGCTGCGACGGGCTATGTCCAGGACAGTTTTAATCGGAGCGGCGTCTATGGGAGGTTCGGCTTGTCGCTGCGGCGATGACGCCCTCAGTTGGACGGCGCCAGCCGCGCTTCCGCCAAGGCTTCCGGCGTATCGATATCGAGGAAAGCGCCATGGCCCTCCACCGGCACTTCGGCCACCGCCTCGCCATGCTTGGCAATCAGGTGGCGCGCACCGATATCGCCGTCCAGCGTCATCAGCTCGCTGAAAAACCGCCGCGACCACAACACGGGGTTGCCTCGGCGGCCGTCGCTGACGGGCATCGCGATCAAGTTGCCGCGATCCGGCGCGAAGGCTTCGATGAGCCGATCGATCAGATGCGCATCGATCAGCGGCATGTCGCCCAGACATACGACCGCGCCATCGGCGGTCGCCGGCACCGCGGCGATGCCGGCCTTGACCGAACTGGCGAGGCCGGAAGCGAAATCCGGGTTGCGCACGAATTTCACCTTGAGACCTGCGAGCGATTTCTCGACCTCGACGGCCTGATGTCCGGTGACGACGATCACCTCGGACGCTTTCGAAGCCAGCGCCTGCTCGGTCACGATCCGTACCAGCGTCTTGCTGCCGAGTTCGGCCAAAAGCTTGTTCGGTCCGCCCATCCGTGTCGAACGGCCCGCCGCCAGAATAACCGCCGCGACGTTGCGATTGCCGTCGGTGCCGACGGGTACGCGGGGTTGCGGCCGCGTGACGATTTCCATCAGTAAACCTCCGACCCCCATGCCGGTGAGATCGGCGCGCGAAACCTTGAGGCCGGCAAGCAAGCGCATCAACACCCAGTCGAAACCGTTTTCCACGGGCGAGCGCGCGCATCCCGGCGCGCCGAGCACCGGCACGCCACCGGCTTTGCCGATCAGCAACAGATTGCCGGGATCAACGGGCATGCCAAAATGCTCGATGGTGCCGCCGATCGAATTCGATCGCCGCGGGGATCACGTCTCGCCGGTCCGCGATCGCTGACGCGCCAAACACGATCACCAGTTCGGCGCCAAGACCGAGCAGTTCCTTGACCGAGGCGGCCAGTGACGCTTCGTCATGCGCCACACGGCGTTCGGCCATGATGGTTGCGCCAGCAGGCGACAGACGTTCTTGCGTGACCCGCAAAGTCTTCTCGACCACCTTCGGCGCAAGACCTGGCAGAAGCGTGGAGACGATGCCGACGCGCTTAATGGTGTAGGGCGCGATCCGCATCGCGCCGCCCGCCGCCGCGGCTACCGCGGCATCGCGCAGCCCGGCTTCGACGCCGAACGGAATCAATTTCACGGTGGCGATCATTTCGCCTTCGACGACAGGCTTGTAGGCCGCCAGCGTCGCGAACGTGATGGCCTCATCGACATTGTTGATGCGATCGACCGCCGTGCGGTCGACCACCAGCACACCGGCTTTGGCAGCAAACAGATTGGCCCGGCCGGTGAAGGCGCGCTCGACATTGATGCCCTCGCCGGCCACGGCTTTCGCGATGCTGGCCGCTGCAACGTCTTCCGAAACGTCGCCGTCTTCAAGCCGCACAACGACGACCTCTTTAACGCCGGCGCGGGTCAGTGCCTCGACTTCAGCTGATCCGATCGTGGTGCCCTTCTTGAGCACTAAGGATCCTTGACGCAAGGTGTGGACGGTGACCCCGCCGAGCGCATCGGCAGGACTGGCGGGACCGAATTTCATGCCGCGTTCTCTTTCGGCATTCGCAACGTCGCTGTGATCTCGGCCATGATCGCAACCGCGATTTCAGACGGCGAGACCGCGCCGATGTTGAGACCGATCGGCGCACGGATGCGCGCGATGTCGGCTTCGGAAGCACCCTGCGCCTTAAGGCGGTCGCCGCGTTTCGCATGAGTTTTTCGCGAGCCCAGCGCGCCGATATAAAAACAATCGCGCTGAAACGCGTGCAGCAGCGCGGGGTCGTCGATCTTCGGATCGTGCGTCACCGCGACGAACGCGGTGTAATGATCGACGTTGAGCGGCGGCAGCGCGACATCCGGCCATTCGGCGATCAGCGGCACGTCCGGAAAGCGCTCGGCGCTCGCAAACGCGGTGCGCGGATCCACCACCGTCACGTCATAACCCAAAGAGCGCGCCAACGGCGCCAGCGCCTGGCTGATGTGGACCGCGCCGATGATGACCAGTTTCGCAGTGGGCGCGTAGACGTTGAGGAACAGTTTCCTGCCGTCGGCCTCGATCATGCCGCTCTTGCCCATCCGCAATTGTTTGGCGAGTTCGGCGCGAAGCGGATCGGTCGCGATATCAATGGCTTTCACCAAGCGCTGCTCGCCCCCGGCGACATCGGTAACGACGACGACCGGCCGGCGTGCGGCGCGTTCGACGTTCAAGTCTGTGAGAGTTTTTAAATTCAAGTTAGCCGACTTTCTCGACGAACACCCGGATGGTGCCGCCGCAGGACAGGCCTACATTCCACGCGGTTTCGTCTGCGACGCCAAATTCCAGCATCTTCGATTTCCCGCTCGTAATCACATCGAGTGCCTCGGTGACGACCGCGCCCTCGACGCAACCGCCGGATACCGAGCCGAGAAACGTGCCGTCATCATTGATGACGAGGCTTGAGCCCGCCGGACGCGGCGCTGAGCCCCAGGTTTCCACCACCGTCGCCAGTGCGACGCCGTGACCGGCTTTCTGCCAGTCCTCCGCCGCTTTCAGAATGTCTTCATCGCGATTGAGCATGGAAGCCTCTCTTTACAAATAAAATGTCAGGCGGCGGGCCTGATCAGACTGCGATGATGCACCGATATCGGCGAGGAAAGCGCCTTGATCAGCCCCTCGATCGAACTCAAATTATGTACCGGGCGGAATTCGTCAACGTGCGGCAGCATCATTTTGATGCCTTGCGCCTTGGCTTCGAAGCCGCCATACCGCAACAGCGGGTTAAGCCAGATCAGCCGGCGGCAAGAACGATGCAGACGGTCCATCTCGAAAGCCAGCTTGGTGTCGGCCTCGCGCTCCAGCCCGTCCGAGATCAGCAGCACGATGGCGCCCTGCCCTAGCACGCGGCGGCCCCACAATTTATTGAAGCTGTGCAGCGAAGTCGCAATACGGGTGCCTCCCGCCCAATCCTCCACCGACAGCGAACAACTCGCCAGCGCCTCGTCGGGATCGCGCGCCCGCAACGCCCGCGTCACATTGGTGAGCCGCGTGCCGAACAGAAATACCGAGACGCGCTTGCGCGCATCGGTGATAGCGTGAAGAAAATGCAGGAACAGCCGGGTGTATTCGCTCATCGACCCCGATATATCGAGCAAAGCCACGATCGGAGCCGGCTTGTCGATCAGGCCGAGCCTGCGGATATCGACGATATCGCCGCCGGTGCGCAACGACCCGCGCAGCGTGCGCCGCAGATCGAGCCGCAAGCCGCGCGCGTCAGGCTGATAGCGGCGCGTGCGCAATTCTGCTTGCGGCAATTTCATCTGCGCGATGGCGCGGGTAACCTGAGCGATCTCGGCGGCGCTCATCTGCGCAAAATCTTTTTTCTGCAGCACTTCCTTGTCGGAAACTGAAAGCTGCAGTTCTTGCTCCTGCGCCTGCGGTATGTCGTTGACCGACGGTTGCGATAGCGCCTCCTGCACGCGGCGCGAGGCCGGCGGCGGCTTTTTCTTGGCGTGATCCGGCAGCGGAATGGAATCCAGGATTTGCTTCCATTCTTCCGCCGCGCGAAAGAAAAGATCGAAAGCCTGCGCGAACACCAGCGCGTGTTCGTGGCGCTTGACGAAAATCGCTTCGAGCGTGGTGAAAACGTCGGCGCGGTTGCCGATGTCGATCTCGCGCAACGCGTTGAGCGCATCGATCGCTGCACCGGGCCCGACCGGGATCCCGGCGGCGCGCAACGCGCGCGCAAAGCCGACGACGTTGTCGGCGATCAGACCCGTAGGAGGATTGAGGTGGTCCATGACGCGGCTACCCTACGGCTCGCTCGTCGCTTCCTTGAGCACCTTCTGAAGATTGTCGCCCTGCATCCGCGCGATGTCGTCCTGATATTTCAATAGCGCGCCCAAGGTATCGCCAACCACCTGCGGCGTCAGCGAGCGCGCGTCGAGTTCGGTCAGCGCGGTGGCCCAGTCGATCGTTTCGGCGACACCCGGCGATTTGTAAAAATCCTGCTCGCGCAGCGCCTGCACAAAGCCGACCACCTGCTGCGACAGCTTTGCGGAAATGCCCGGCACGCGCGACTTGACGATTGCAAGCTCACGTTCGGCGCTGGGGTAATCCACCCAGTGATAAAGACACCGCCGCTTCAGCGCGTCATGGATTTCACGGGTGCGATTTGACGTGACGATGACAACAGGCGGATGCGGCGCTTTGACCGTGCCGAGTTCGGGAATCGTCACTTGGAAGTCGCTCAGAATTTCCAGCAGATACGCCTCGAACGCTTCGTCGGCGCGGTCGAGCTCATCGATCAGCAACACAGGAGCACCGGCGACATCGGGCTCCAGCGCCTGCAACAATGGACGCTTGATCAGATAACGCTCCGCGAAGATGTCGCTGGAGAGCTGCTCACGGTCGGTATCCCCCGCCGCTTCCGCCAGACAAATCGCGATCATCTGCGATGCGCTGTTCCACTCGTAAACCGCCGACGCAACGTCGAGACCTTCATAGCATTGCAGGCGGATCAGCTTTCGCCCCAACGCCGCCGACAGCACTTTCGCGATCTCAGTCTTGCCGACGCCGGCCTCGCCTTCGAGAAACAGCGGACGGCCCATGCGCAGCGACAGAAATACCACGGTCGCGAGCGCGCGCTCGGCGAGGTAGCCGCGCGATGTCAGAAGGTCGAGCGTCGCATCGACGGATGCAGGCAGCGCCTTTGCACTCATGGTGAAATCACGCTGCGCAATTTCACGCGCGGTTGTTCGCGGCTTCGACGGCGCGTCGCGCCAGCACCGTAATCAGGTGCGCGCGATATTCCGCACTGCCATGCAGATCGCTGTTCAATCCGTCCGCCGGTACCGAAAGGCCTTCGAGCGCTTTCGGCGAAAACCGCTTCTTCAGTGCTTCCTCGAAGGCGGTGACGCGGAACACGCCATCCGAGCCGGCGCCGGTGACGGCGACGCGAACATCCGACGGACGCTTGGCGACGAACACACCGACCAGCGCATAGCGCGAGGCCTGGTTGCGGAATTTGATATAGGCCGCGCGCTTCGGTATCGGAAACATCACGCGGGTGATGATCTCGTCCGGCTCCAGCGCGGTGGTGAACAGGCCCTGAAAGAACTCTTCCGGCTTCAGGCGGCGCTTGTTGGTGATGATGTTGGCGCCGAGCGCCAGACACGCCGCGGGATAATCCGCGGTGGGATCGTTGTTGGCGAGCGAGCCGCCAATGGTGCCCTTGTGACGCACTGCGGGATCGCCGATCAATCCCGCGAGTTCGGCCAGCGCCGGAATGGCCTCCGCGACAATGGAGGACGCGGCGACGGTGGCATGTTTGGCGAGCGCACCGATCACTAGCGCGCGGCCCTTCATCTCGATGCCATCGAGTCCTTCGACATGAGACAGGTCGATCAGATGCGGTGGGCTTGCAAGCCGCTGCTTCATCACCGGCAAAAGCGTGTGGCCGCCGGCGATCAGCTTGGCGTCTTCATTCTTGATCAAGAGATTGGCAGCCTGCCGCACGGTCGCCGGCCGGTGATATTTGAATTCGTACATGAGTGTTTCCTGGTCGCCCTTACGCGTCCGCTTTGCTTACTGATTATGCGAGATCGGAATTCGCCATCGCTTTCGCGCCGGCCGCGATCGACAGCACGATGTTCTGATAGCCGGTGCAGCGGCACAGATTGCCTTCGAGTTCTTCACGGATGGTATGGTCGCTGAGATCGTGGCCCTTGCGATGCACGAGATCGACGGCCGTCATGATCATTCCGGGGGTGCAGAAACCGCATTGCAGTCCGTGATGCTCGCGAAAGGCTTCCTGCATCGGATGCAGCGGCGCGCCGTCGGCGGCGAGGCCTTCGATGGTCTTGACCTCGTGTCCGTCGGCCATCACCGCCAGCGTGGTACACGCCTTAACCGCCTTGCCGTCCAGATGCACGACGCAGGCCCCGCATTGCGAGGTGTCGCAGCCGACATGGGTGCCCGTCAGCCGCAGATTTTCGCGCAGGAACTGCACCAGCAGGGTGCGCGGGTCGACATTGGCACTAACGGAATTACCGTTCACGATCATGGAAATTTTGGCCATCAGCACTCTCTTCATCCCCTCCGCCTTACGGGCTGAGCGGTCATTAAAATCATTCCAAAGCCATAATATGGATCATCCCGGCAATGAGCAACCTCCGGGGCTGGCTGGGCGGACATGATAAACTAGGCCTGCACCGCCTTGGCGAAATTCGCGAAAAACTCATCCGCCAGCTTCTTGGCCGAACCATTGATCAGCCGCTGCCCCAGCTGTGCTAGCTTGCCGCCGATTTGCGCCTCGACGTCGTATTTGAGCAGGGTGCCGCCGTCCTTTTCGGTCAACCCGACCGTGGCGCCCCCCTTGGCAAAACCGGCGACGCCGCCCTCCCCCTCGCCTGAAATCCTGTAACCATTCGGCGGATCGAGATCGCTCAGCGTAACCTTGCCCTTGAAGCGCGCCGACACCGGACCGACCTTCATTTTCGCGACGGCGCGGAAACCGTTGTCCTCGGTTTTTTCCAGCTCCTCGCAACCGGGAATGCAGGCCTTCAGCACTTCGGGATCATTGAGCTTGGCCCACACCATTTCGCGCGGCGCCGCGAGTTGGACCTCGCCGTTCATCGTCATGGCCATGGGAATGCCTCCTCGACCGCCTTGAGTGCGCGACCGCTTCTCAAGTAAAGCACGCAAGCCCGGAAAGAAACAGCGGCGTCGGACGGGGTGCGATGCATATTCGCCATCCGCGGTGGGCAAAACTGTTGGCACGGACAGAGGGGGATGGTTAGGTCGCGTACATCATGAGCACCTCCCTCTCGCCGCTGCTAGCTCCGTTGTTTTCCAGCGCCGCCATGCGCGCGGTATGCGACGACGCCGCGTATCTCCAGCACATGCTCGACTTCGAAGCCGCGCTGGCACGCGCCGAAGCCGGCGCGGGCGTCATTCCGGCTGACGCCGTCGGCCCGATCGGCGACGCCTGCAAGGCTGGTTCGTTCGACCTCGCAAAACTGGCGGAAGCGACAAAGAGTTCCGGCGTACTCGCCATTCCCTTGGTGAAAATGCTCACTGCGGAAGTCGCAAAGTCCAATGCGAAGGCCGCGGGCTACGTGCATTGGGGCGCGACGAGCCAGGACGTGGTCGACACCGCGACGATGCTGATGCAGCGCGCCGCGATCGACGCGCTACTGGCCGATGTGGGCCGCGCCATCGCCGGCTTTGCCAAGCTCGCGCAAAAGCATCGCAACACCGCGATGGTGGCACGCACGTGGCTGCAGCATGCCTTGCCGATGCCGTTCGGCCTGAAGCTGGCCGAATACGCCGCCGCGCTGCATCGCTCGCGGCTGCGATTGCAGCGGCTGCGCGCCGAAATCTTGGCGCTGCAGTTCGGTGGTGCCGCCGGCACGCTGGCGGCGCTGGGCGACAAGGGACTCGCCGTGGCCGAAAAACTGGCGGCGGAGCTGAAACTGCCGCTGCCGGATGCGCCGTGGCATGGCTATCGCGACCGCATCGCCGAGATAGCCTCGGTGTTTGCGATCTTAAGCGGCACCTGCGGCAAGATCGCCCGCGACGTGTCGCTGATGATGCAGACAGACGTCGCCGAAGCGTTCGAGCCCGCAGGCGAAGGCCGTGGCGGCTCCTCCACTATGCCGCACAAGCGCAATCCCGTGGCTTGCGCGACCGCGCTGGCGGCCGCGACCATGACACCGAATCTCGCCGCGACGATCTTCGCGAGCCAGGTGCAGGATCATGAGCGTGGCGCTGGGCCTTGGCATGCGGAGTGGCCGACGCTGCCGATGCTGATGCTGGTCACATCGGGCGCGCTCGCGGCGATTGTCGAACTCGCCGAAGGGCTGGAGGTCGATGAGGCGCGGATGAGTGAAAATCTCGACGCCACGCACGGCCTGATCATGGCCGAGGCGGTGACGTTTGCCCTGGCGGAGAAGATCGGCAAGAGCGTCGCACACCATTTGCTGGAGGCGGCAAGCAAAAAAGCAGTTGCCGGCAAGCAGCATCTTCGGGACGTGGTGATGGCGGACGCGAAAATCACCGCGCACTTGGGAGCGGACGAGATAAAGAAATTGTTCGAGCCGATGGCCTATCAGGGCGCCTCGCAAGCGTTGATCGATCGGCTGTTGAAGTCTTTGAAAGAGTGAGCCCATGCCCATGATTGACGCCGGCGACGGCTGCCTGCTCAACGTCTCCGTCGATGGCCGTGCCGATGCTCCGGCGCTGATGCTGTCGAATTCGCTGGGTTGCGCACTGCAGATGTGGCAGCCGCAGATGGCGGCTCTGACCGAGAGATTCCGCGTGATCCGTTATGATCGGCGCGGCCACGGCAAATCAAGTGTGCCGTCCGGTCCTTATTCCATGGAGCGCTTCGGCACGGACGCGCTGGCAATACTGGATCATCTCAAAGTCGAGAAAACCCATTGGTGCGGCCTGTCGATGGGCGGCATGGTCGGCCAGTGGCTCGGCGCGAACGCGCCGGACAAATTCAATCGTATCGTTCTGTCCAACACCAGTTGCTACTATCCCGATCCGACGAATTGGCTCAACCGTATCAAGGCAGTGAAGCAGGGCGGGATCAAAGCGGTGGCCGATACCGTCATCGCCGGCTGGCTCACCCCCGATTTTCGAGAGCGCGAGCCGCAAACCACCGCGAACATGAAGGCTATGCTGATTGCTACGCCGGTCGAAGGCTACCTCGCCTGTTGCGAGGCGCTAAGCACACTCGACCAGCGCGCGCTGCTGCCGAAGATCAAGAGCCCAACGCTGGTGATTGCCGGACAGCACGACATGGCGACACCGGCGGCGGCAGGTGAATTCATTCGCGACAACATTGCGGGCGCGAATTTGACCATCCTCGATGCCGCGCATATTTCAAACGTCGAACGGGTGGATGCTTTCACTGAAGCCGTGATTGGCTTTCTCACGCAAACTAGACGATGAGAAAAACAATGGACGATCAACAACGCCGCGACGACGGCATGACGCAGCGCCGAAAAGTGCTGGGCGATGCCTGGGTAGACAAATCCGTCGCCAACAAGAATTCGTTCAACGCCGATTTCATCGACCTGATCACGCGCCATGCATGGGGCGAGATCTGGACGCGGCCGCACTTCGACGAGCGCACACGCCGCATCCTGGTGATCGGCACCATGGTCGCGCTGGGTCAATGGGATGAATTTCGTCTGCACGTCCGCGCGGCGTTGGCGGAAGGCGGTTTCACGCCTGACGATATCAAGGAGATTTTGCTGCAGCAGGCGATCTATTGCGGCGTTCCCGCCGCCAACCATGCCGTCAAGGAAGCCTCAGCGATTGTCCAGGAGCTGGGGGTGCTGAAGCGATAATTCGTCGCTACCGGCGTCGCGCGCGGTTTGCGGCGCTGGCTGGGCGGGCCGTTCGATCAGCAACACGATAGTAGTGCCCAGCAGCAGCAAAAGTTCGCTTGCATGCAATTTAAGCGCGGCAGCCTCGCCAACTCTCGATGCCATCACCATGCTGCCGAAAGCGATTGCGCCGCCGATTGTCAACGCCATGGCCAGTGCCTCGTCGCACCCGCCGGCCTTGCGGACAAACGGCCGCGTGATCAAAACCAGAAAGATCGCAAAAAATGCGACGACGGTGAGTTTCCCCAACGCAAGCAGCCACGCGAAACGCACTGTGCTCATCGCCGCGAGTTGCAGATGGTCGCTCAGGAACAGCGCGACCGAGACGTTCGGCCGCTCGTAGAAGCCGTGGACCGGCGAAATCATGATCCTGAATGCGGAAATGGTCCAGGTCGGAATGAAGTACGCGGCCAGGAGCGCGCCGTTGAATGTACTGATCCGCCAGTTTGTGACCATGTCGCCTCTCTTTCCGCAGCTCCTGGAAGGAAATGCGGCTGGGCCGACCTAATCCGCATAAAGCGCGGCGGGCAATTTAAACCCTTTGTTTACCTTAATTACACGGGAAGGATCCGGCCTCGTTGCTTTGAACGAAAGGAAGGGATTTTCTCGCGGTAGCCGAATTGCTGCGGAAATGTGTCAGTGCCGCAACAGAAATTTATAATCGAAGATTTCCACAGGCTCGCATACGGAGTTCACTTGCTTCCATGCGAGCTTTTTGATGCGATGTTTTGAGGGCGAGGTTGAGTGATGAAGTGGGTTCGGGAACGCGACCTTTTGATCGCGCAGACAATGGCGTTCGTTCAGGCCGTCAGCGGCAAGAAACCGGCGGCCGAAGTGCGGCCTGAGGCTAAAAATCGGATTGACCGCGAACTCGAGGCAATCGTCGAGAAGGCTTTAGTGGCGGCCGCACCCGCGCGTAATGAACGGATCCTGGAATTTCCCAAAATGTCAGCTCTGCCGCCGAGCGATTTCCGTCAGGAAGTGCAGAGCAGAATTGCGTTATTCCGCACGCATCAGCAGCGCTTTCATAAAGAGCGAGACGAGTTTTTCGTGGCGACGATGGCACAGCTTCGCGCGCCGAAAAAAGATCATACCAGACCAACCACCTGACTCAGGCTGGCTCAAAGAAAAATCCCGCCTTGCGGCGGGACTTTCCCTGCTCTCACTTCAGTTAGTTTAGTCAGCGATCCTTGCCGGGATTGGGCGTCTGGCCCTGGCGGCTCGGATCCTGAGTCTGCTGACCCGGCTTCTGCCCGCCGCCTTGCTGCTGGCCTGGCTTCTGCCCAGGGGTCTGATTCTGCTGACCCTGATTATTCTGGTTCTGGTTCGACATTCTGGATTTCTCCCTTGTTGAACACAACGTGGAAATAACGCCTGCCTCAAAGTTTGTTTCCTTGGAATCCAGTTCCATCGAGCATTTGTGAGCTAAATGTCAGCGGTTGGAACCCGCGTCGCTGCGCAAATGCGCGTGTACAGTCGCATCATCCCCGTTTCACGCTGTTGCTGCCTTTGGTTCCCGCTGTTAGAAAATAAGCGGCGCGACGTTCCGGCTGCCGGGGCCATCGCCGCGCAATAATAACGGCAGCGCATGGACTATTTCGCTCAGCAACTCATCAACGGCATCGTGCTCGGGTCGATCTATGGGCTGATCGCGATAGGTTACACCATGGTCTACGGCATCGTAGGCATGATCAATTTCGCCCATGGCGATATTTTCATGATCGGCGGGTTCATCGCGCTGATTACATTCCTGATTTTGGTCTCGTTCGGTCTGACATTCGTGCCGGTGATTTTGCTCATCGTGCTTCTGGTATCGATGGCAATCACTGCGCTGTACGGCTGGACCGTGGAGCGCATCGCCTACCGGCCGTTGCGGCATTCATTTCGCCTGGCCCCGATGCTGTCGGCGATCGGGATGTCGTTCGTGTTGATCAATTATTCGCAGATATCGCAGGGCGCACGGGTCAAGCCGGTGCCGCCGATTATCACCGGCGGTTACACGCTGCACGAAGGCGCCGAAGGATTTGTGGTGCGGCTGTCGAACGTGCAGGTCATCGTCGTCATCACCACAATCGTGCTGCTGGCGATCTTCACCTGGCTAGTGGCGCGCACGCGCCTTGGGCGCGACATGCGCGCCTGCGAGCAGGACCAGACTATGGCCGCGCTGCTTGGCGTCGATGTTGACCGCACCATTTCCATGACCTTCGTGATCGGTGCTGCGCTCGCCGCTGTCGCGGGCATGATGTATCTCCTTTATTATGGCCTCGTGGATTTCTTCATGGGCTTTGTCGCCGGCATCAAGGCCTTCACTGCGGCAGTGCTGGGCGGCATCGGTTCGCTGCCCGGTGCGATGCTGGGCGGATTGCTGATCGGGCTGATCGAAACTTTTTGGTCGGCATATTTCTCGGTCGAATATAAGGACGTCGCCGCGTTTTCTATTCTGATCATCGTTCTGATCTTCCTTCCGACCGGTCTGTTGGGCCGGCCGGAGGTCGAAAAAGTCTGACGGCTCGCGTGTCCGCGCTGGCTCCTGATCACCCGCAAGCGTCGCGCATTCCCGGCATCGCCTTCATCTTCAAGAAGGCTCTGATATCGGCGCTGGTGGCGCTGGTGCTATTCTCGCTGATGATCGGCATCCGCACCGAAGCCGGACCCACCGGACAACTGATCTACTGGACGAGGTTCGGCGATCTCGCCGCGATGGTCGCTACCGTGTTCGGCGGCAGCATCGTCATCGAACTGCTGCGGCAGTGGTGGGGCCCGGTCGGCACCGTCAGGATCGTGCCACCCACCGTGCAAAGCGGCCTCGCGGTGGCGCGACGCATCGTGGCGCCGGTTTTGCTCATCTTCACGTTTCTGGTCCCGGTGATCTTCTACGACCAGCGCTACATTCTCGATCTCGGCATCCTGGTGCTGACCTACGTGATGCTGGGCTGGGGCCTGAACGTCGTGGTCGGCCTCGCCGGTCTGCTCGATCTCGGCTATGTGGCGTTTTATGCCGTCGGTGCCTATTCCTACGCGCTGCTGGCAACAAACTTTGGGCTTTCATTCTGGGTCTGTCTGCCGCTCGCCGGAATTCTCGCGGCGTTCTGGGGCGTGCTGCTGGGCTTTCCAGTGCTTCGCCTGCGCGGGGACTATCTCGCTATCGTCACGCTGGCGTTCGGCGAGATCATTCGTCTCGTCATCATCAACTGGCAGAGCCTCACCGGCGGCCCCAACGGCGTCAGCGGCATTCCGCGCCCGACCTTCTTCGGCATTCCCCTTACCGCCGGTGACGACGGCCTCGCCGCTAAACTCGGCATCGAGTTTTCGCCGACGCATCGCATCGTATTTTTGTTCTACATCATCCTGGCGCTGGCGCTTTTGACCAACTGGGTGACGATCCGGCTGCGGCGGCTTCCGATTGGCCGCGCCTGGGAGGCGCTGCGCGAGGACGAAGTCGCCTGCCGCGCGTTGGGTATCAACACCACCACGACGAAACTCACCGCGTTCGCCACCGGCGCGATGTTCGGCGGCTTTGCCGGCGCGTTTTTCGCGACACGGCAAGGATTCATCAGTCCGGAATCCTTCACCTTTCAGGAATCCGCGCTGGTGCTGGCGATCGTCGTGCTAGGCGGCATGGGCTCGCAGCTTGGCGTGGCCCTTGCCGCACTGGCGATGATCGGTGGCTTCGAACTGTTTCGCGGCCTCGATCAATACCGCATGCTGGTATTCGGCGTCGCCATGGTGCTGCTGATGATCTGGCGGCCGCGCGGTCTCATCGGGCATCGCGCGCCGACGGTGTTTCTGCGGCACAGCACAGCGATCTCGTCCGACCTCGTCAAAGAAGGCCACGGATGAGCGGCGACACCATCCTCCGCGTAGACCACCTGTCGATGCGCTTTGGCGGAATCGTCGCGGTCGATGACCTCTCCTTCGGCGCGGCGCGCGGGAAAATCACCGCGCTGATTGGTCCCAACGGCGCCGGCAAGACCACGGTGTTCAACTGCATCACCGGTTTCTATAAGCCGACGTCGGGAACGATACGGCTGACGCACAATGACGGCCGCGATATGCAGCTCGAGCGGTTGAACGACTTTCGCATCTCCAAGCTGGCGAAAGTCGCGCGCACCTTTCAGAACATCCGGTTGTTTCCCGGCATGACCGCGCTGGAAAATCTGATGGTCGCGCAACACAACGCGCTGATGCGCGCGTCGGGCTTCACCTTCCTGGGGCTAATCGGCGCGCCGGTGTACCGCACGGCGGAGAAACGTGCGATCGAGCTGGCGCGACTGTGGCTCGACCGCATCGGCCTTCTCGATCGAGCCGATGACGCCGCCGGCAATTTGCCTTATGGCGATCAGCGCCGCCTCGAAATCGCGCGCGCGATGTGCACCGAGCCTGCGCTGCTGTGTCTCGACGAACCCGCCGCCGGCCTGAACGCGCGCGAAAGCGCTGCCTTGAGTGAGCTATTGCTATCGATCCGCGACGAGAAGGACACCTCGCTCCTCTTGATCGAGCACGATATGTCCGTGGTGATGGAAATATCCGATCACATCGTTGTGCTGGACTACGGCGTCAAGATTGCCGACGGCGCGCCGCAGGCTATCCGCGACGACCCCAAGGTGATCGCGGCCTATCTCGGTGTCGAGGACGACGACGTCGCCGCCATCGAGCAGGAGTTGGGGCTGTGAGTTCCGCTCCCCTCCTCTCGATCCGCGGACTGCGCGCCGCTTATGGCAAGATCGAAGCGCTGAAGGGCGTCGATCTCGACATCAATGCCGGCGAGATCGTCGCCTTGATCGGCGCCAACGGCGCCGGCAAATCCACGCTGATGATGACGATCTTCGGTAAACCTCGCGCGCGATCCGGACGCATCGAGTTTGACGGACGCGATGTCACTGGCGTGCCTACGCATGAGATCGCGCGGTTGCGCATTGCGCAATCGCCGGAAGGCCGCCGAATCTTTCCGCGCATGAGCGTGGCGGAAAATCTGCAGATGGGCGCTGATGCCACCGACTCAAGCGAGGGCGAACGCGCCAGCAGCCTGTCACGCGTACTGGCGCTATTTCCACGCCTGAAAGAGCGCATGACGCAGCGCGGCGGCACGCTATCTGGCGGAGAGCAGCAGATGCTCGCGATCGGCCGCGCGCTGATGAGCCGTCCCCGCCTGCTGATGCTCGACGAACCATCGCTTGGGCTGGCCCCCTTGATTGCGCGGCAGATTTTCGATGCCATCCGGACCCTGAACCGGCAGGACGGCCTCACCGTGCTGATTGTCGAGCAAAACGCCAACCATGCGTTGCGGTTGGCGCATCGCGGCTACGTCATGGTCAATGGCCTGATCACGCTTGATGGCACCGGCGCGGAGCTGCTGCAGCGGCCGGAAATCCGCGCGGCGTATCTGGAGGGCGGTCGGAAGACCTGATAGAGGCGCTTTGCCTGAATTTTGCCAATGACTTGGCCGCCAAATCAGGCAACAATGCATTCCAGTTCCCGACCCGGCGCGAACGCCCGGCGTTTCCCGTTCAAACATCATCGCGAGGACCATCCATGAAACCATTCAAGCTCATCGGCCTGGCACTGGGCGCGTCGTTGGCGCTCTCCACCGCAGCGCTCGCGCAGGACATTACCGTGGCCGTCGCAGGACCGATGACTGGCGGCGAGTCTGCCTTCGGACGGCAGATGAAGAACGGCGCCGATCAGGCGATTGCCGACATCAACGCCGCCGGCGGCGTGCTGGGCAAGAAGCTGGCACTGTTCGTTGGCGACGATGCCTGCGACCCGAAGCAGGCGCGCTCGGTGGCGGAAAAGATCGCCGGCGACAAGATCCCCTTCGTGGCCGGGCACTATTGCTCGTCCTCGTCGATCCCGGCTTCGGAAGCCTATGCCGATGGCAATGTGCTTCAAATCACGCCGGCTTCGACAAACCCGCTATTCACCGAACGCAATCTCTGGAACGTGGCGCGCGTCTGCGGCCGGGACGACCAGCAAGGTCTGGTCGCGGCGGACTACATCGCGAAAAATTACAAGGGCAAGAACGTCGCCATCCTCAACGACAAGACCACGTACGGCAAAGGCCTCGCCGACGAGACCAAGAAGGCGCTCAACAAGGCCGGATTTACTGAAAAGATGTTCGAGTCCTACAACAAGGGCGACAAGGACTTCACCGCGATCGTCTCACGGATGAAGCGAGACAACATCGATCTGGTTTTCGTGGGTGGCTACCATCAGGAATCCGGATTGATCGTGCGCCAGATGCGGGATCAAGGTCTTCAGACCGTGCTGATGGCGGGCGATGCGCTGGCCGACAAGGAATTCGCGTCGATCACCGGCCCGGCGGCGGAAGGCACATTGTTCACCTTTGGCCCCGACCCTCGCAAGAAGGAGACCGCAAAAGCGATCGTCGAAAAATTCAAGGCAAGGAATATCGATCCCGAAGGCTACACGCTCTACACCTACGCCGCGATGCAGGTTTGGTCTCAGGCGGCTGCCAAGGTAGGCGCTACTGACCCGAAGAAGGTCATGGCAGCGATTAAGGCGGGCGAATGGGATACCGTGATAGGCAAGTTGTCGTTTGACGCCAAGGGCGACATCAAGGTGATCGATTACGTCGTCTACAAGTGGGACGCCAAGGGCGACTACACGGAGATCAACCCGAAGGGGTCATGAGCGCGAGAGACTAGCAGCGTCGTCCCCGCGAATGCGGGGACGACGAACTCACCCAAAACTCTGCAGCGCGGGAAAGGTCTCCAGCAGCCAGATGCTGACATTCGATACCGCGCCGGTGAGAAAGCCGATGCCCGTAATCACCATCAGCACGCCCATCGCGCGCTCGACATTGGCGAGATGCCGCTTCATCCGCGCAAACAGCGACGAAAACTGCTCGACCATGAAAGCTGCGATCAGGAAGGGAATGCCGAGCCCGGCCGAATACACCGCGAGCAATCCGGCACCTTTCGCGACCGTCGCCTCCGCGGCGGCGACAGATAAAATCGCCGCGAGGATCGGCCCGATGCATGGCGTCCAACCGAATGCGAACGCCAGCCCCATTACATAGGCGCCCCAGAGCCCGACCGGCTTCGGGATCGGCAGCCGCCCTTCGCGCATCAAGAGCCCGATCCGCGTCAGCCCGAGGAAATGCAGGCCCATCAGGATGATGAGGATGCCGGCGACGATCGAGAGTTCGGCCGACCAGGCGCGGATCAGGCTTCCGATCAGGCTCGCGCTGGCGCCGAGCGCGACGAACACCGTGGCGAATCCGAGCACGAACATAAGCGCCGAGATCATCACCGCGCGTCGTGACGAGGCGGTGGTTTCCTCATTGGCGACGTGCTCGATAGTCGCGCCGGTGAGATAGATCAGATAAGGCGGTACCAGCGGCAGCACGCAGGGCGAAAGGAAACTAACGAGACCGGCGAGCAGTGCGGCGGGGATCGAGACATCGTGGATCATGGGGCTAATTGCCCTAGCACGCGCGCCAGAGGCAAGTGGCGCATCGCGCATTTCGCATTTGTGATCGTGGCGTTCCTTCCTTCTCCCCTTGTGGGAGAAGGTGGCGCGGACGCAGTCCGCGTCGGATGAGGGGGTCGCGCGCTAGAACCCTTTGTGCCAAGAATGCCCCCTCACCCGCCTTCGCTGCGCGAAGGCACCCTCTCCCGCAAGGGGAGAGGGGAAGAAAAGGGATCGCCTTGCAAAACCTCCTCACCGACATATCCGGCGTTCGCGTCGGCCACGCCGACGACGCCACACTCGCGTCGGGCGTGACCGCGGTGATTTTCAATTCTCCGGTAGTGGCTGCGATGGACATCCGCGGCGGCGGTCCCGGTACCCGCGAGGGCGCGGTGCTTGATCTTGCCAACACCGTCGAGCAGATCGATGGCATTGCGCTGGCCGGCGGCTCGGCGTTCGGGCTTGAAGCCGGCGGCGGCGTGCAGGCCTGGCTTGCCGAACAGGGCCGCGGTTTCAAGATTCGTGACGCGGTCGTGCCCATCGTGCCGGGTGCGATCTGCTTCGACCTACTGAACGGCGGAAACAAAAAATGGGGCCGCTACGCTCCATACCGCGAACTTGGCTACGCGGCAGCCGCGGCCGCCAGCGAAGACTTCAAGCTCGGCAGCGTTGGTGCGGGTCTCGGCGCGACCACGGCCAACTTCAAGGGCGGCGTCGGCTCGGCCTCGGCGAAAACGTCTGGCGGCGTGCGTGTCGCCGCGCTGGCCGTCGTCAACGCCATCGGCAGCGTCACCGTCGGCGACGGGCCATGGTTCTGGGCCGCGCCGTTTGAACTCGACGCCGAATTCGGCGGCCGCGGATTGCCGGCGTCGTTCACGCCGCAAATGCTGGCGATGCGCCTGAAGGGCGGCGCCGCGGCGAGCGAACTTGAGAACACGACACTTGCGGTAGTCGTCACCGATGCGCGCCTGACAAAACCGCAGGCCAAGCGCCTTGCCATGATCGCACAAACCGGTTTCGCCCGCGCGATCTATCCGGTGCACGCGCCGCTCGATGGTGACGTGGTGTTCGCCGCCGCCACCGGCGAAAAGCCGATTGATCCGTTGGCCGGTCTCACTGAACTCGGGATGGTCGCCGCCAATGTAGTGGCGCGTGCGATCGCGCGCGGCGTGTATGAAGCCACTGCCCTGCCCTTCCCCGGAGCGCTGCCGGCGTGGAAGGACCGCTTTGGATAGCAACGAAACTATCGGAAACGCGTTGTCTGCGGGACAACCGGACGGCACGCCCATGCCATCGACCGTTATTCGCAACTACCTGTACGATCCCGCCAAAAGCGAACTCTGGATCACGTTTGTCACCGGCCGCAAATACGTCTACACGGCCGTCCCGCAGGATGTTTTCGATGCGTTCAAGACTGCGTTTTCACGCGGTACTTTTTTCAATCGTGAAATCCGCGACCACTACACCTTTCGCGAGATTTCGCGCGAACGCACGGAATAGCGTTAGGCAGTAACCGACAGCGACGATGCGACAGACGCCGATAGTGCCTGTGCCTCGCGCTGGATCGCCTGTTCGACGAAATTGTTAGGACGACGCGGCCGAGGTTGAGGCAGTTGTCGCAGCGGGCGATGTCATCGTGACCCTCGATCCGTCGGCATAAGTCAGGGACGTGGTGGTTGAACCATCTCTGTTGGTCACCGACGTGCTGGAAGCCCCCTGCAATGCCTGCAGCAAAGCATCCGCCGATCCGCCTGTGCCGCCCGATCCGCCTGCGGATGCGGCGTGATGATGGTGATGATGCCCACCCGCGCCTTTCAGCGACGATGACATTTCGTCGGGGCTGATCGATCCGTCGCCGTTCTTGTCCATCTTGCTGAATACATCGTCGGCCTGCGCGACATTGGTGCCGCCGGCGCCGAGCGCGCTCTCGAATTCCGATTTGCTGATCTGGCCGTCGCCGTTGGCATCGAGTTGCGAGAACAGGACTTTCAACGCGTCGGACTGACCCATGGGCGTCGATGCGGCGGACGACTGGCCTTGCGCCGCGAGCAGCGCGCTCATCGTCGCCGGCGACAGACCGCCGCTTTGCGACGCGCCGGTGAGTCCGGACATCGGGGTCGAACTGGCCGATGCAGTCGCGCTGGCGGGATCGAACGGTGTCGCCGTCGTTTGGCTGAAGCCGGTAGTCGCAGGTGAGGACGATGGCTTCGGCGAAACCAGCGAGGTCAGCGCGTCCAATGCGGCGGAGGCGGCACCCAATGCAAGCAGCATGGTAGAAACTCCAGCAGGCTACGCCGCGCGGCGCGCCTTAGTGAGGAATAACGAGCAAACGCCGTGCCATTGCAAAAACTCAACAAACGCAGGGGTTTTCTTCATGGGGGCGCCGAACGTGCACGGCAATGGATGCCGCGCACGGCAGAATTTTCCGCCTTCGGACACGGCTTTCCGTTCGCATTGCCCCTGCGCTTGACGCATGTTACGCGAAGCCGTTCCATTCACGTTGCGAAGCCGGAATCCCGCATGTCTCAGCAATTCGCGCCGCGCCCCCTCGTCATCGCGCCGTCGATTCTGGCGTCGGATTTCGCCAGACTGGGCGAAGAGGTCCGCGCGATCGACCAGGCCGGCGCCGACTGGATCCATCTCGACGTGATGGACGGGCATTTCGTGCCGAACATTTCCTTCGGTCCCGACGTCATCAAGGCGATGCGCGCGCACACCAAAAAGATCTTCGACGCGCATCTGATGATCGCGCCGTGCGATCCCTACCTCGAAGCCTTCGCCAAGGCCGGCTGCGACCACATCACCGTGCATGCCGAGGCCGGGCCGCATCTGCATCGCTCGCTGCAGGCGATCCGCGCGCTCGGCAAGAAGGCCGGCGTCTCGCTCAATCCGGGCACGCCGATCTCGGCGATCGAATACGTCATCGACATGATCGATCTGGTGCTGGTGATGTCGGTCAATCCCGGATTTGGCGGTCAGGCGTTTATCTCTTCCGCGCTCGGCAAGATCGGCGATCTCAGGGCGATGACCGCGGGGCGGCCGATCGATATCGAGGTCGATGGCGGTGTATCCGCAGCGGTGTCCGGACAACTCGCCGCCGCCGGCGCCAATGCTTTCGTTGCCGGCTCCGCGGTGTTCAAGGGCGGCACGATGGAAAGCTACAAAGCGAACATCGCGGGCATCCGTCACGCGGCGGCGATGACAAGAGGTGAGATGGTTTAGAGAGAGCGCTTTCCTTCTCTCCCCCTTGTTGGGAGGGTGGCACATCGTGAGCATCGCGAACGATGTGTCGGGTGGGGATTAATTTTCCCGATGAGAAATTTCGATAGAGCCCCCCACCCCGGCCTCCGCTCGACGCTGCGCGTCGGCTCGCCCGACCCTCCCCACCGCAAGCGGAGGGAGGGATACCTCGTTTGCTTCGCACGAACATCGGATTCGAATTTCAAACAGCCATGCTTCCTCGTTCTCGTAGCGCACGCGCGCGCAGGATTTATCCCGTTTGCGCCAATCAAGGTGCGCCCGAGTGGAGCTGTAGTCCTCACCCCCGAATGAGGGGCGGCGGCGCGCCTGATAGGCGCAAGGGTGGTTTGGTCGCGATCCGCCTCGCCGTCGGCGACGAAGCTGCAATCGCGCAACGCCGTCAGGCGCGCCACCGCGGCGATTTCTGGCTTCGGGGCCGTACTTCCGGGAACGGCTGAAGCCTTTCGGCTTCGGCCCGGACGGGCTTTCGCCCGCCTTCGTCCGTTCCGCGTCCAGCCATTAAAGGCAGAGCCCCGTAGTGGGCCCGGACGGCTACCCAAAACCTCCCGAGTGCGCAGGGATACGTCCTCCCCACGCCCGCAGGCGCCGCATCCTGTCCCACTCCAGACGCCTCATGAAGCGCCCCTCCTGAACAGAATTAAAGGACTATAGTCCTAAGTAGAATATTGTCAAGAATTTCTTCTTGAGGGTAGAAAGCGGATCGATGCAATTTAGCTAGCGCTTCTTTGGCGCTTCCAATCCCCTGAGCAACAGCGCCAACAGCGTGTCAATCCGCGCGGCGAAGGCCGGGTCGCTCCATTCCTCGGCATGCGCGGGATGGTGAAAGCGGATGGTGGCGTCGAAAATCGCACGCGCCGAGGCTTTCACGTCGGAGATGTTGAACGCGCCCTGCTTCATGCCGTCGGACAAAATATGCGCGATCTGATCGGAGAGGCGATCCTTGTGCGCCTGCACCACCTCACGCGCTTCCTGTGCCAGCGCGAGGTAGGTCGCGAACATTTCGGGGTCGTCGCAAACCTTCTTGTGCTTGGCCGCGAACAACGCGCGCAGCCAGCGATCCAGCCTCGCAGGCGCCGGGCCCGGAGCTTCCGCGATCTTCGCAAGCGGCGTGGTGACGCGCTCAAGCCAGCGCTTCGCCACCGCGTCGCGCAGCGAGGCCTTGCTCGGAAAGTGCCGGTAGACGCTGCCGTGACTGACATCGAGCGCACGCGCAACGTCCACGACAGTGGCCTTGGCGAGGCCAAAGCGGCGCAACACGTCCTCGGTAGCCTCAAGAATTCGCTCGGGAGTCAAAACGACTGTTTCATTCATGCGCGCACCGCCTGCTTTCTCGCTGTCGAGCGTTGCCATCTGGGCCGCAGGATAGCGCGCGCCCGCGGCGGCGTCGCGCGGAATGGCACGTGCGATTTCGGCCAGTTCTTCACGCTGACAGGCTGACGTCAAGCGCGCCCAGCGATTCGGCAAGCCGATCGCGGCGGCGCGCGCCGACCAGCGGAATGATGTCGGTGCCCTGAGCCAGCACCCAGGCAATCGCCAGCTGCGCCACCGAGCAGCCTTTCGGCCGGCGATCTCGCGCAGTTTCTCGACCAGGCCAGATTGTGGACAGGTTGTCGCCGGAAAAGCGCGGACTGAAGTTGCGAAAATCGCGGCCCTGCTCGCCACTGCTCCGTCGACCAGTGGCCGCTGATCAGGCCGCGCGAAAGCACGCCGTAGGCCGTGATGCCGATACCCAGTTCGCGGCAGACCGGCAAAATCTCCGTCTTCGATGCCGCGGGTCATCAGCGAATATTCGATCTGCAAATCGCTGATCGGATGCACGGCGTGGGCGCGGCGGACAGTTTCGGCGCCGACTTCCGAAAGGCCGATGTGACTGACATAACCGGCCTTCACCATCTCGGCGATGGCGCCGATAGTATCTTCGATCGGCACGGCCGGATCGAGCCGCGCCGGACGATAGATATCGATATGATCCGTCCGCAGCCGGCGCAGGCTGTAGGCCAGAAAATTCTTACCGCGGCCGGACGCGCATCATAAAGGCCGAAAACCGCCCGCCGGATCGCGGAACGCGCCGAACTTGACGCTGATCCGCACGTCGTCGCGCGAACGGCCGCGCAGCGCTTCCGCAATCAGCATTTCGTTGTGGCCGGAGCCATAGAAGTCTCCGGTATCGAGCAACGTGATGCCGGCATCGAGCGCCGCATGGATAGTGGCAATGCTTTCGGCCTCATCGGCGGGTCCGTAGACATCGGACATCCCCATGCAGCCAAGGCCGATGCATGAAACAACCGGCCCGGTGTTGCCGATCTTTTTCGACGCGATCTCAGCGGTTGTCATGGTGCCTCTGTTCAGCGACTGAGTTTTGCAGCTTGGGCTGCAATGGAGCGGGCGACGCGCTCGTTGAGCCAGCGCTGGATTTGGGCGGTCAAATAGAGAATTTCGATGGTCATGGGCTTATTCCTTTTTGCAATCCGCAAGGCTCCCGGTCGACCGGCCGAACGCTTTGCGTGACGCCTCAGGCTGGCGTCCAATGCGATATAACATACTGACTGACAGATTTCAATATCTGTCAGTCGGCATTTCGCTATCGAGGAAGTCACCCGCCAGGGAGGTGTAAGGCCGGGCACGCCGGCCTGCGTTTGTCTCGCAGGTATTGCTCTGCTAAATTGCGACGTAACCCCCGAACTGCATGAGTCCCCGATGATCCCGCGCTATACCCGCCCGGAAATGGCTGCCATTTGGGAGCCGCAGACCCGCTTCAAGATCTGGTTCGAGATCGAGGCGCATGCGGCGGACGCGCAGGCCGAGCTTGGCGTGATTCCAAAGGAGGCCGCGAAGACGATCTGGGCGAAGGCGAAAGATGTGACGTTCGACGTCGCGCGCATCGACGAGATCGAGCGCGAGACCCATCACGACGTCATCGCCTTTCTGACGCATCTGGCCGAGATCGTCGGCCCCGAAGCGCGCTTCGTGCATCAGGGCATGACCTCGTCGGACGTGCTCGATACCTGCTTCAACGTGCAGCTCACCCGCGCCGCGGATATTCTGATCGCCGATGTCGACAAGGTGCTGCGGCGCTGAAGAAGCGCGCCTTCGAGCACAAGATGACGCCGACCATCGGCCGCTCGCACGCCATTCACGCCGAGCCGGTGACGTTCGGCCTGAAACTCGCCTACGCCTATGCCGAATTTACGCGCGCGCGCGAACGCCTCGTCGCCGCGCGCAAGGAGGTCGCAACCTGCGCCATCTCGGGCGCCGTCGGCACCTTCGCGCAGATCGATCCGCGCGTCGAAGAGCATGTCGCCAAAGCGATGGGCCTGGTGCCGGAGCCGATCTCGACGCAGATCATTCCGCGCGACCGCTACGCGATGTATTTCGCAACGCTGGGCGTGATCGCCTCGTCGATGGAGCGCCTCGCCACCGAAATCCGCCACCTGCAGCGCACCGAAGTTCTGGAAGCGGAGGAATTTTTCTCCGAGGGCCAGAAAGGCTCGTCGGCGATGCCGCACAAGCGCAATCCGGTGCTGACCGAGAACATCACCGGCCTTGCGCGCATGATGCGCGCCTATGTCATGCCGGCGATGGAAAACGTCGTGCTGTGGCACGAGCGCGATATCTCGCATTCCTCGGCCGAGCGCATGTTCGCGCCCGACGCCACGGTGACGCTGGACTTCGCGCTGAATCGGTCTGGCCGGCGTGATCGACAAGCTGCTGATCTATCCCGCCAACATGCAGAAGAACCTCGACCGGCTCGGCGGGCTGGTTCATTCGCAGCGCGTGCTGATCGCGCTGACGCAGAAAGGCGCCAGCCGCGAGGATGCCTATAAGCTCGTGCAGCGCAACGCGATGCCGGTGTGGCGCGGCGAAGGCGATTTCCGGACGCTGCTGAAAAACGACGCTGACGTAAAGAAATATCTGACGGATGCCGAAATCGAGGAGCGGTTCGACCTCGGCTACCACTTCAAGCACGTCGATACGATTTTTCGAGCGCGTGTTTGGGGAGAGCCGAATTGCGTGAGGCGCGCACATGGCGGCGTGTTCATCGTCCCCTCTCCCCTTGCGGGAGAGGGTGGTTTCGAACGACGTGAGAAACCGGGTGAGGGGTGAATCCTCGCGCGATCTTACCCCTCACCCGGCGACCTGCGGTCGCCACCCTCCCCCGCAAGGGGAGAGGGAAGAGGCGCTTCCGATGACGTAGATTCAGACTCTACGTATGCCATCTTCATCTTATCCAGCAATCCGCATCATCGCCGTCTCGCTGCGCCGCGGCCATCACTTCAGCAAGACGCAGAGCCTGAGCATCCGCCTATTGACGGGACTGGGTGTCGAAGGCGACGGGCACATGGGCGTAACGGTGAAGCATCGTTCGCGCGCGCGTTTCAATCCTACGCTGCCCAATCTGCGGCAGGTCCATCTGATGCACGCCGAACTGTTCGACGAGTTGCATGCAAAGGGATTTAACGTTGAGCCCGGCGATCTCGGCGAAAACGTCACCACGTCAGGCATCGATCTGCTGGCGTTGCCGACCGGCACCCGACTGCATCTCGGCGAGACCGCGGTGATCGAGGTCACCGGCCTGCGCAATCCCTGCATTCAGCTCGACCGTTTTCAAAATGGCCTGATGGCTGCGACGCTGGACAAGGATGCCGCCGGCAACCTGATCCGCAAGGCCGGCATCATGAGCGTCGTGCTTGCCGATGGCGACGTGCGGCCGGGCGATAAAATCGTAGTTGAATTGCCGGCGGGAAACCGACAGCCGCTGCAGCCGGTCTAGACTGGCTCTCGCGCCGGGTTCTTTATCGGCTCGCCCAACGCCATTCGATTCAGCACATCGTCGTTCTGAAAGAAGTGGTGGATCAACGCCGCCGAGAATATGGATGACGACAAGCGCGATCAGCACATAGGCGCCGTAGATGTGCAGGTCTTCGAAGAAATCCGCGTTGGCCTTGTCGGGCGAGGTGAACTGCGGCACCCGGAACAGGCCGAACCAGTCGGAGTAGTCCGGCTTGTGCGCGCCGGAATGCGCCCAGCCGAGCAACGCCACCAGGATCGTGACGCCGTAGAGCGCGCCGTGACTGACGCGCGCCGCGATTCGTTGCCAGCGCGGCGTGTCGACCGGCAACGCCGGCACGGGATTGATGGCGCGCCAGATCAGCCTGATCACCATCAGCAGCAGAACGACGTATCCGATGTCGGCATGGATCGAGCGATGGAAGAAACGATCCGGCCGCGCCGCGAGATGGTTCATCCACCAGCCGTAGGCGAGCATGCCGACGATGACGAGCGCGAGGCTCCAATGGAACGTGCGGGAGATGCCGCCCCATCGCGTATCGCTATTTCGCACCATGCGTTCGTTGTCCTTCATTCGATTTTCAGTCACGAAAGGCCACGGGTTGATTGTTTCGGCAAGGCTTTCGCCGCGTAACAATGTCTCACAATCGCCTGGAATAGCTCCAAAGTATCGGTAACGACCGCGATGCGCTTTCGTCTTTGCGAAGGCCGCAAAAACAACCTCGCGGTAACCAAATTGGGATAACATCTGAACTGTGCCAAAGCCGCCGACCATCCTGGTGTTCGATTCCGGTCTCGGCGGTCTCACCGTATTGCGTGAGATCGTCCGGACAAGGCCAGACGCGCATTACACCTATGTCGCGGACGATGCGTTCTTTCCCTACGGCCACCACACCGAGGAGGAGATCGTCGCGCGGGTGGTGCCGCTGATCGGCGAATTGATCGACGCCCACGCGCCCGATCTCATCGTGATCGCCTGCAATACCGCCTCGACATTGGTGATGTCGCATCTGCGCGCCGAGTACGAAGTGCCGTTCGTCGGCACCGTGCCCGCGATCAAGCCGGCCTGCGCGAGCTCGAAGACCAAGCTTGTGTCGGTGCTCGGCACCAAAGGCACGGTCAAACGCGAATACACCAAAGCGCTGATCCGCGATTTTGCGGGAGGCTGCCAGGTCACGCTGGTTGGCTCGGCCAGTCTCGCTGCGCTGGCGGAAGCCGCACTGGGCGGCGCGGCGGTTGATGACGCCGATATTTTCGCTGAGCTAGCGCCCTGCTTCGTCGCGGATGACGATGACGCTGCAGTCCGCACCGATACCGTCGTGCTGGCATGCACGCATTACCCGCTGTTGATGGATCGTCTCGTAAAACTGGCGCCGTGGCCGGTCGACTGGATCGATCCGGCGCCCGCAATTGGGCGGCGCGTCGCGGATTTGCTGGGGCCTAGAGCCGGCGCGATCGATCGCGCCGGCCCGGAAATGATTTTCACCTCGAAGCGCAGCAACACGCTGAGCTCGGTGCTGACGCCGTTTTTCGGCGGGAAGGTTCCGGCTTAAGGCACGCCGCCAGCTTTCGCGTTCTGGATGGCGGTGCTAGGCTTTCTCCCCTCAGGGAGAGAAAAATCATGATCAAGAAAATTCTGCTCGGGCTGGCTTTCACAGCTTTCGTATTTGCGGGACCGGCGGTGGCGCAGCAAGGCGGCATCAAGCGCACGCCGCTGCAAAAGATCGACTTTCCGCAGGGCTACACCACGGTGACCGCCATCGCGGAAATACCCGCCGGTGGATCGGCGGGCCGCCACACCCATCCGGGCGTGGAGACCGGTTATGTCATCGAGGGTGAAGGCGAGCTGATTGTCGAGGGGCAGCCTAACAAGACCCTGAAGCCCGGCGATTCCTGGGCCATTCCCGCCGGCGCCGTTCACGACGCCAAGGTGAGCGGTGACAAACCATTGAAAATCATGGCGATTTATATCGTCGAAAAAGACAAGCCGCTCGCCACGCCCGCGAAATAACCCGCTAATCGTTTGACATGACGGCTGTTTCTTCCTAGAAACTGCCTGCTCGCGGGCCGTTTTCGGCCCGCGTTGCGTTTCGCGACCCGCGGTCTTCCCCATAGCTTATGAGGCGGACCTGTCGGCATCGGGACCATTCCCGTTGCACAGGAGGGCGCGTCTCCTCAAATTCCAACCTAACGAGGACGCGATGACTAAGCGCAGTGAGGCGAAATACAAGATCGATCGCCGTATGGGCCAGAACATCTGGGGCCGCCCGAAGAGCCCCGTGAACAAGCGCGAATATGGTCCCGGCCAGCATGGCCAGCGCCGCAAGGGCAAGCTTTCCGACTTCGGCGTGCAGTTGCGCGCCAAGCAGAAGCTCAAAGGCTATTACGCCAACATCTCCGAGCGCCAGTTCCACGGCATCTACGTCGAGGCCACCCGCATGAAGGGCGACGCCGGCGAAAACCTGATCGGGCTGCTGGAGCGCCGTCTCGACACCGTGGTGTATCGCGCGAAATTCGTGGCGACGATGTTCGCCGCGCGGCAGTTCATCAACCACGGCCACGTCAAGGTGAACGGACGCCGCGTCAACATCTCGAGCTACAAGGTGAAGGTCGGCGACCTCGTCGAGGTGAAGGAATCCTCTAAGCAGCTCGCCGTGGTGATGGAGGCCAACCAGCTCTCCGAGCGCGACGTGCCGGATTTCATCGAAGCCGATCACGGCAAGATGACAGCGAAATTCCAACGCATTCCGCATCTGTCGGATGTGCCGTTCGCGGTGCAGATGGAGCCGCATCTGATCGTCGAATTTTATTCGCGCTGATTTGTGTTCGGCGCTGCGAACAAGAGGCCCCGGTTTTGCCGGGGCTTTTTGTTGCTATCGTCATTGCGAGCGAAGCGAAGCAATCCAGGGCAACAAGTAGAAGCTGGATTGCTTCGTCGCTGCGCTCCTCGCAATGGCGAGGTAGCGAGAGGATTTTACAAATGACCTACACACCCACGCCCACCGATCCCAAAGCGCGCCCGGTCCGCATCAATCTCTTGTCGGATACGCAGACCCGTCCGACGCTGGCGATGCGCGAGGCGATGGCGCGCGCGGAAGTCGGCGACGAACAGATAGGCGACGACCCGACCGTCAACCTGCTATGCGAGCGCGTCGCGAGCCTGCTGGGCAAGGAGGCCGCGGTGTTTATGCCTTCGGGCACGATGTGCAATGTCGCGGCGACGCTGTCGCATTGCCGGCCGGGCGACGAGATTCTGGCGCACGAGACCGCGCACATCATCGCCCGCGAGGGCGGCGCGCATGCGGCGCTTGGCGGATTTCAGGTCACGCGATTGGCGGGCGCTGACGGGCAATTTTCGCCGCAGACTTTGCGCGCAGCGCTGCATCCGCGCACGCGCTACGAGCCGCCGCAGACCGTCGTCAGCGTCGAACAAACCGCCAATATCGGCGGCGGCACGATCTGGAAGAAGTCAGCGCTCAGCGAGATCGTAAGCGTTGCAAAGTCGAACGGTATGGCGACCCATATGGACGGCGCGCGGCTGCCGAACGCCTGCGTCGCCACCGGCATCCACGTGCGCGAAATGGCGGATGGATGGGATTCGGTCTGGATCGATTTCTCCAAAGGGCTGGGCGCGCCGGTCGGCGCCGTCATGGCCGGGTCGCGCGATTTCATCGACGATGTCTGGCGCTGGAAGCAGCGGCTCGGCGGCTCGATGCGGCAGGCCGGCATCTGCGCGGCAGCGTGTGTCTATGCGCTGGACCATCATATCGAGCGGCTCGCGGACGATCACGCCAATGCCCGCGCGCTGGCGGGCGGCCTGTCGCAAATTCCCGGCATGAAAGTGCAGGCGCCGGAAACCAACCTGGTGTTCTTCGATCCCGCGGGCGCAGGCATTGATGGTGCAAAGATGGTCGCGGAATTACGCACGCGCGGCGTGCTGCTCGCGCTGATGGACGGACGGATCCGCGCCTGCACCCATCTCGATGTCAACGCTGCCATGATCGAGGAAACGCTCGGCTTGGTGCGGGAGATAGCAAGGGGAGCGTAAAAAATTCGTCATTACGAGCCGTCAGGCGAAGCAATCCAGGACCGCAAGAAGGAGTTGGATTGCTTCGTCGCTGCGCTCCTCGCAATGACAATCGCGATGTTCGAGCCTACTTCTCCATCGCCTCGTAAATCAGCGTCTTCAGTTCAAGCTGGATCCGTCCGCGCTGCGACGGCGTCTGCACCATGAAGACCACGAACACTTCGTCTTGCGGATCGATAAAGAAGAACGTGCCGGCGACGCCGTCCCAGCGATATTCACCCAGCGGCCATGATGTATTCTGCGGCACCGAGGTGCGCACCGCAAAGCCGAGGCCAAAGCCACTGGTTTCTCCCGGAAAATAAAAATAGTCGCGGGCGATGTTGGTTTCCGGACCGATATGATCCGAAGTCATCGCCGCAATGGTCTCGGGCTTGAGATAGCGCCTGCCATCGGCAATGCCGCCGTTCAGGAGCATTTGCGCGAAACGTGAGTAGTCCGTGATCGTGCCGACCATACCGGCGCCGCCGGATTGCCAGCGCCGCGGCGTCATCGGATCCCTGATACCTGCCACAGAGCCGACGCTGCGATCTTCCGGCATCGGCTCCGCTATCAATGCCCTCTTGTTTTCATCGGCGACGAAGAATGCCGTATCGGCCATGCCCAACGGATCGAGCAGTCGTTCCTTCTCGAATTGAAACAGCGATTTTCCCGAGACGACCTCGACAACGCGACCGAGCACATCCGTCGAATGGCCATAGTCCCACAGCGTTCCCGGTTGTTCCTGCAACGGCAGTTGGGCAATGCGCTCCGCAAAGTCGGCGTTGTCCAGATCGCCATCGAACAGATTTGCCTGCGCGTAAAGCTTGCGCACCGCGCTGTCGCCGTAGAAGCCATAGGTCAGCCCCGACGTATGCCGCAGCAGATCTTCGATCGTGATGGCGCGACGAAGGGGCTCCAGCGCAAGCTTCATTTGCCCGCTTTGATCTGATTTCTCGACGCCGACCTTCATAGCGCTGAACGCCGGGATGTATTTCGAGACAGGATCGCCAAGCGCCAGCTTGCCGTCTTCGGCCAGCATCATCGCGGCCACGCTGGTGATCGGCTTCGACATCGAATAGAGCCGGAAGATCGTGTCCGGCGTCATCGGAAGCTGCGTGGCGACATCGCGCACGCCAAAGCTCTGATAATAGACCGGCTTGCCGTGTTGCTGGATCAGTATCACCGCACCGGGAATTTTGCCGGTGGCGATCTCGTTGCGAATGTAGTCGCCGACGCGCTCCAGCTTTTCGCGCGATAAAGTGCGCGCATCGGACCCCGCTCGCGCCGCCGGCACGCCGACTGAAACAGCAAAGGCAGCCGCGATGCAAAGCCCGCGTGCGAAAGCTTCAGTTCTCCAGGGCTTCATAGATCATTTTCTTCAGCGCCGGCTGGATACGCTGGCGCTGCGACGGGGTCTGCTCCATCAGCACGAAGAACATGTCTTGCTTGCGGTCGATGACGAAATAGCAACCGCTGGCGCCATCCCATTTCAGTTCGCCGAGCGAACCCGGCGGCGGCGGCGTGGCATTGCCGGGATCGGTTCGCACGCCGAAGCCGAGACCGTAACCGAAACCGTCACCGGGAAAATAGAAATAGTCGCGTTCGACTCCGGAGGTGGGACCAACATGATCGGCCGCCATCTCCTCGAAACTCTTTGGGCTCAGATATTGCTTGCCGCCGAGTGAACCGCCATTGAGCAGCATCTGCGAAAATTTCGCAAAATCCGCGATGGTCGTCACCATGCCACCGCCGCCGGATTCCCACTTCATCATCCGCTTGGCGTTGCGATCGTTGCCGACGCGAAAATCACTGTCGGTCGGCAGCGGTTCGGCGAGCAGCGCCAGCTTCGCCGGGTCGGTCACATAAAACCCGGTATCGGGCATCCCCAGCGGACCGAGCAATTTCTCCTGCTCGAATTGCAACAGCGATTTTCCGGAAATCACTTCCATCACCCGGCCCAGCACATCCGTCGAATGGCCGTAGTCCCACAGTGTGCCCGGTTGTTCGGCCAGCGGCAGTTTTGCGATGCGCTCGGCGAACTCGGCATTGTTGAAATCGCCGCCATAGATCAGCGCGTTGGCGTAGGCCTTCCTGACCAGGCTGTCGCCGTAAAAGCCGTAGGTGATGCCGGAGGTTTGCCGCATCACGTCGAGTATCGTGATCGGCCTCTTCAGCGGCGTCAGCTCCAATTTCTTCTCGCCGTTGTCGGCCTTCAATTCCACGCCTACCTTGGCGTCCGCGAAAGAAGGGATGTATTTCGAAACGGGATCATCGAGCTTCAGCTTGCCCTCGTCGATCAGCATCATCGCCGCGACGCTGGTGATGGGCTTGGACATCGAGAACACGGTGAAAATCGTGTCATCCGTCATCGGCTGTTTGGTGGTGACGTCGCGCAGACCGAATTTCTCGTGATAGACCGGCTTGCCATGCTGGGAAATCAGCACGATGGCGCCGGGAATCTTCCCCTCCGCAACTTCCTTGCGAAAGAATTCGCCGATGCGCTCGAGCTTCTGCGGATTGAAGTGAGCCCCCGCCGGGATGTCGAAGGTGCCTTCGGCGATAGCGTAGGGCGCAGCGTTGAACGCCAGCGACGCTCCCAGGATCAGCGTGGGCATCGCATTTTGAATTTTCATTTTCACCCCCCGGATTGTCGGGCGGAGTTTACCGGGCGGCTCATTCGGCACAAGGCCCGGCGGCTTTCGCGAGTGCCTGCCGATGCAGCTCCGCGCTGGCTTCCGAGAAGCAGCAGAAGATCACGCTGAGGACGGCGGGCGCCGCCGCCAACACATCGACGGTCGTGGTGACGGCGATGCGCGCGGCGCGGTCGGTGGGAAAGCGATAGATGCCGGTGGAAATGGCGGGAAACGCAACCGATACGAGACCTTGCGTCTGACAAAGCTCGATCGCGCGGCGATAGCAGGATGCCAATGCCTCGGCTTCACCTTGCCCGCCGCCTTGCCAGACCGGACCGACCGCATGAATGACGTGGCGTGCCGGAAGGTTATAACCTTTGGTGATCTTGACGTCGCCGGTCTCGCAACCATAAAGCGTGCGGCATTCCGCAACGAGTTCCGGGCCAGCGACGCGATGGATCGCGCCGTCAACGCCGCCGCCACCGAGCAACGATGTATTCGCAGCGTTGACGATGGCGTCAACGCGCAGCGTCGTGATGTCGGCGACGACGACTTCCAGCCGCGCCGCACCGATCTGGCGTTGCGTATGCGTCAGGCCGAAGCCGCGGCACTCACCGCGACGCCCTTGTCGGCCAGAAGCTGCTGCAATTCGCCGGCCTGGAACATCTCGCGGATGATGTCGCAGCCGCCGACGAATTCGCCCTTGACGTAAAGCTGGGGAATGGTCGGCCAGTTCGAATAGGTCTTGATGCCGTCCCGCAGATCGGCGGATTCGAGGACGTTGAGGCCTTTGTAACCGACGCCGACGTGATCGAGGATCTGGACCACCTGGCCTGAAAATCCGCACTGCGGAAATTGCGGCGTACCTTTCATGAATAGCACTACGTCGTTCGACTTCACTTCGTTTTCGATGAATTGATCGATGCTCATATTGCGTCCTTTTGGGCACATCGGGCCGCCAACGGCCCGTCAACGCGACTTACTGGGCATATATGTACCTCGAACCGCCGTTTAACCCAAGTAAAATGGCCGTGGAGCTGGCATGTCCGCTGGGCCGTTCCTTCGGCCCCATGGAAGTCCGCCCGTCATACCTTGGCAGGGGTTTTATCTGGCCGCAGGCGGCCTATCTAGGACGGGTTGCTGTGCGGAACCCATCCGGCAGAACGGCGTTCTGGTTCTCAACCCGGAGAGTTTCGTGACGAATTCAGTCGCTGTTGCGCCGGCCGATCCCGGTCCGTCGTTTTTCTCCAATTCCGGGTCATCAGTCGAAAAGCTTGTAGATGCCTTCCTCGCCATTCGCCGGGAAACCGAACGCCGCGCCGCCCCCCTGACGGCGGAAGATCAATTGATCCAATCGATGCCGGACGCCAGCCCTGCAAAGTGGCACCGCGCGCATACCACCTGGTTTTTCGAACAGTTCGTACTGGGCGAGCGCTGTCCAGGTTATACGCCCTTTCATCCCGACTACGCCTTCCTGTTCAATTCCTATTACGTCAGCGCCGGCCCCCGGCACGCCCGCGCCCAGCGGGGCCATCTGACACGCCCCGGCGCGGAAGAAGTCACCGCATATCGCCAGCATGTCGACGCCGCGATGGTGAAGTTTTTCCACGAAGCCGATGAAGACAAACTGGCGGCCCTGGTGCCGCTGCTGGAGGTCGGCTTCAACCACGAACAGCAGCATCAGGAATTGATGCTCACGGATATCCTGCACGCCTTCGGACAAAATCCGATCCCGCCCGCCTACGACCCGGCGTGGACTTTCCCCGCCTCAAACCGCACCGGCGATGCGTGGGTCACCCTGACCGAAGGCATCCATACCATCGGGCACGCCGACGACACGTTTCATTTCGACAATGAGAAGCCCTCGCACCGCGCGCTGGTCGGGCCCGTCAAGCTCGCGCGCAATCTCGTCACCAACGGCGAATGGCTGGCCTTCATGGAAGCGGGCGGCTACTCGACGCCGTCGCTGTGGCTGATGGATGGATTTGCCGCCGCCGCCAATGAGGACTGGCAGGCGCCGGGACACTGGCGCAAGTCGACGGCGCATGGCGGATCATGACCCTCGGCGGACTGCAGCCGGTCGATCCGTCTGCTCCGGTTTGCCATGTCAGCTACTACGAAGCGGATGCGTTCGCGCGCTGGAGCGGCAAGCATCTACCGACCGAAATGGAGTGGGAGGTCGCCGCGCGCGCCGGACAACTCAATGACGCCTTCGGCCTGGTATGGCAGTGGACCCGCAGCGCGTATGCGCCCTACCCCGGCTATCGCGCCATCGAGGGCGCCTGGGCGAATACAACGGCAAGTTCATGGTGAACCAGCTGGTGCTGCGCGGCTCCTCGCTCGCCACGCCAGATAACCATAGCCGCGTCACCTATCGAAACTTCTTTTATCCGCATCATCGCTGGCAATTCACCGGCGTCAGACTTGCCGATTACGGCGCCTGATTTTTCACATAGAGCGCCGGAGCGCGCGCCTTAGGACAATGCCATGAATATTCACGCCGCTTCGTCGGCCAAAGCGCACCCGTTCGATGAACGGACCTCGGCATTCGCGCGCGACGTGCTCGCGGATTTGTCGCAAACTCCAAAGCGGCTGTCGCCGAAATATTTCTATGATGCGGCGGGTTCGGAGCTGTTTGAGCAAATCACACTGCTGCCGGAGTATTATCCGACCCGCACCGAACTCAAGATTTTGCGCGACCGGGGCAGCGATATAGCGGCGATGATTCCGAACGGCGCCGCGCTGGTCGAATTCGGCGCTGGCGCGACCACGAAGGCGCGGCTGTTGCTGAACGCGTGCGAATTCGGCGCCTACGTGCCGGTGGATATATCCGGTGATTTTCTCAACGCGCAGGCGCGCGAGTTGCGAGAGGACTTTCCTGCGCTCGGCGTCTATCCGGTGACGGCGGATTTTACCGTGCCGTTTGCGTTGCCGGATGCGATTACGGCGATGCCGAAAGTCGGATTTTTTCCCGGATCGACGCTCGGAAATTTCGAGCCGCACGAAGCCTGCCGCTTTCTGCGCAGCGCCCGCGCCATCCTAGGCGACGGCGCGCAGATGATCATCGGCGTCGATCTGGAAAAGGACGAGCGCGTGCTTCACGCCGCCTACAACGATGCCGCGGGCGTCACCGCGCGCTTCAATCTCAACATGCTGGTCCGCATTAACGGCGATCTCGGCGGCAATTTTGACCTTTCGTCTTTTGTGCACCGCGCGATCTACAATCGCGAGCGGCATCGCATCGAGATGCATCTGATCAGCCGCAAGGCGCAGACCGTGAGGATACTCGGGCGCAGTTTTGCCTTCAGGACCGGCGAAACCATTCACACCGAGAGCAGCTACAAATACAGCTTGGATCGCTTCACCGCGCTGGCGCGCGGATCGGGATGGAAGCCGCTGGTATCATGGACCGATGCGAACCGGATGTTTTCGGTGCATGCCTTGGCCGCCGCGAACTGACGATCTAGCTTTCCGGAGCGCCGGTTTGCAGCGCGAGCGCGTGAAGCACGCCGCCCATCTGCCCCTGCAGCGATTGATAAACGATCTGATGCTGCTGCACCCGCGACTTGCCACGGAACGATTCGGAAATCACCGTAGCCGCATAATGGTCGCCGTCGCCGGCGAGATCGCGGATCGTCACCTCAGCGTCGGGGATGGCGGCCTTGATCATGGTCTCGATATCGCGGGCATCCATCGGCATATCAAATCTCCAACATTGCCGGCCAATCGCGCCAAGCGCGGGCCGCAAACCTACCGCGCCCTGTCGCCGTCGTCACGCATGCCGGAAATATACGCTTCCGTGGCCCTTTCAAAGCCCGTTTCGTCGTCACATCTGATCGAAAAGCTGTGAGCGAAAGGAAAAGCACATGAAAATCCCCGGCCCCGACCACCCTATTTCGATTACGCCAAATCCCAAGCGCGTCCGCGTCTCCGCCGGCGGCGTCACCATTGCTGACACCACGCACGCCCTGACGCTGAAAGAAGCGAGCTATCCTGCGGTCCAGTATATACCGCGCGGGGACGCTGAAATTGCGCTGCTGGCGCGCACCGAGCGCTCGACGCATTGTCCCTACAAGGGCGATGCCAGCTACTTCAGCATCAACGCGGGCGGCAAGACGCTGGAAAATGTGGTTTGGACTTACGAGACGCCGTTTCCGGCGATGACCGATATCGCCGGCCATCTGGCATTTTATCCCGACAAGGTCACGATCGAGGAGGTGGGTTGAAGCCGCCTCCCTACGCCCGAAATATCGTGAAGCCAAGGATCAGCAGTATCAGGAAGATCACGACGAACACGTAGAACAGGATGCGCGAGACGTCGGCCGAGGCCGCCGATACCCCGGTGAAACCGAGGATCCCCGCGACTATGGAAACAACGAAAAAGATCAGCGCCCATTTCAGGATTGTCATCGCCCGCACTCCTTCTGTCTGTTTCGTTTTCAACCGCGCTTTGCGATGCTGGTTCCACCATCGCCGTCATGCTGCAGCGGCGCTTTGGACCTTGCCCAATCATGAGGCTGGCGGCAACATCCGCCCGCAACATGCCGGAGCTCGCGTGACATCGATCTCACATTCAGCGGTGGCGGCGCAAGCCCGTGCCACTCCCAAGGCCGCCACGCGCAACCTCGCGCTGGATCGCGCGCGCACCTTCATCACGGTGTTGGTGCTCGTCCATCACTCCGTGATGCCCTACACGTATTACGGCCATACCGATAAGCAGTCGTTCGTGGGTCTCGACGGCGTCGTGCTGTTCACCGACAGCTTTTTCATGGCCGCGATGTTTCTGGTCTCGGGGCTGTTCGTGTGGCCAAGCCTGCAGCGCAAGGGAGCAGGCTGGTTCTTGCGCGATCGCTGGTGGCGGCTTGGCCTGCCTTTTATCGTCGCCATGCTGGTGCTGATGCCGGTCTCCTATTACGCCGTCTCGTTGCGGCTGCACCCGGAGATCGGATTTGCGGAGTTCTGGTGGAAATCGATCACCGTCGGCCCTTGGGACAGCGGCCCGGCCTGGTTCGTCTGGGTGCTGCTGGCGTTCGATGTCTTCGCGGCACTGATCTTCGTCGCCGCGCCTGGCGCAATGGACGGTCTGGCGCGGTTGTCACGGGCGGGATTTGACCGCCCCGGGCTTTTCTTCGCTGCACTGCTCGGCGCATCGATCGTCGCGTACCTGCCGCCGGTGCTTTATTTAACGGCGTCACATTGGCTGGTGGCCGGGCCCTTCGGCGTGCAGACCAGCCGCGTATTGCTCTATGCGCTGTACTTCATCGCCGGCATGGGTATTGGCGCGCTGGCGTTCGACAAGGGACTGCTCGCCGGCAATGGCGGACTGGCGCGGCGATGGCCGGTCTGGCTGGCGGCTACGATCATCTCGTACGGCTGCATCGCCGGGCTGATCACCGTCAAGCACACGCTGCTCGATCTCGATCACACGCCGACCTGGTACAACGTGGCCTACGCGCTCGCATTCGTCAGCTACAGCGCGGCGCAGACCTTCAACGTTCTCGCGCTGTTTTTGCGGTTTGGCAATGAGGGATCGAGCCTGCTCGATTCCATGCGTGACAACGCCTACGGTATCTATCTCTTTCATTACATCCCGGTGCTGTGGCTGCAGTATGCGCTGTTCGATCTGGCGCTGACACCGGTGGTCCAGGTGAACGCCATCTTGAAGGCGCTGATCGTTTTCGTCGTGGCGCTGGCCGCAAGCTGGGCTGCCACTGTGGCACTGCGCCAGATTCCCGGTGCGAGGCGGGTGCTGTAGAGCTTGTTAGATCGCAAGGGCAGAATCGATGTGGAAGCAGCTTTGGAGGAAGTGGACCATCGATAAACCAGCGGCGTTTGGCGACTGGCTTTGGGAGATACTGGTCGTCGAACTAGCTGCTTTTCTGGACCGGTTGACGGGGCGGCAGGTTATCGCGTTCATCCCGGTCCTCATTCTGATCCTCGCCTACATGCACAGAATCCCGTTGCCTCCGGAATTGATGCTCGTCGGCGACTTGCTGGCCTACATCGACGTCTTCTCAATGATTTTCCTGCTCAGCATGATGGCGCGCGCCGCGACCATTTTATATATCATCCGGCAGGCTTCGGAACGGATGCTCAGCCTCGTGAGCCGTGCTTGCCACAGGCTCCGCGCTCCAGATCATCGCCACCGGCGCGTGAGCGGCACGAGGAATAGAAGGCGATGGACCTTCGGAGCGACGAAGCACGACGACGATCATGCACCCATCTATCGCTTACCGCCTCATGTAAGGCGGCGGCGCATCGAGCATCGCGCCAATTCTGCTGCCTATCGCCATCGCCGCCAACGCAATCGGCCGGCCATCGTCGCAGACGTCATGCCGGCACGGAGCCGGAGACATGGATGAGGTCGAGATTGTCGATTATGATCCGCGCTGGCCGGTATTGTTCGACGAAGAAGCCGAACGGTTGCGCGCCATACTCGATCCAACTTTGATTGTGGGACTCGAGCATTTCGGAAGCACGGCTGTTCCCGATCTATCGGCCAAGCCCATCATCGATATCCTGATTGCGGTGCGGTCATTGACGGACGCGCGGGCCAACTTTGTCGCAGCGCTGCGAAATCTCGATTATGTCTATTGGGCTGAAAATCCGAACACGGATCGCATGTTTTTCGTTAAAGGCATGCCGCCCTTTGGATCGAGGCGCTCCCACCATGTGCATGTAACGGAGCCGAATGGAGAGATGTGGCAGCGGCTGGCGTTCAGGGACCATTTGCGTGCCCATCCGCAGGAAGCGGCGACTTACGAGCGGCTCAAAAGAGGGCTTGCCGCCGAACATCAGACGGATCGTGGGGCTTACACCGACGCCAAATCCGCCTACATCGAAAGCGTGATGCGAAAGACGACGAAGTAGCGATACCTCACTTCATGACGCCTTGCCGCTCATGTAGTCAGGCAGCCAACTTTCGAACGAATGCGTCAGCGCCTTGATATGCACCGCGCGTTCGCCGGCCACCGCAATCGTCGCGCCTCCGGTCGTGCCGATCTGCACGCAGGGCACCTCGATGGCTTTCAGCTTGGTGAGAACGCCGAGCAACTGATCGTCCGGCACGGTGACGATGTAGCGCGCCTGATCCTCGCCAAACCACCACGCATGCGGCACTGTCTCTGCCGGCGCGGCATCGAGTACCGCGCCAATGCCGCTCGCGATCGCCATCTCCGCCAGCGCAATCATCAAGCCGCCATCGGAAACGTCATGCACGGCGGTGGCCGTGCCGGCGTGAATCATGCCGCGCACCACGTCGCCGTTGCGTTTCTCGGCTGACAGGTCGACCGGCGGCGGGGCGCCCTCTTCGCGGCCGCAGATGTCGCGGAGATAGCAGGACTGGCCGAGCCAGCCATGGGTCTCGCCAATCAACAAGATCGATTCGCCTCGCGCCTTGAACGCCAGCGTCGCGGATTTGGTGAAATCATCCAGCAGTCCGACGCCACCGATCGACGGTGTCGGCAGGATGCCTCGGCCGTTCGTCTCGTTGTAGAGCGAGACGTTGCCGGAGACGACGGGGAAGTCCAGCGCGGTGCAAGCCGTCGCTATACCCCTCAGGCAGCCGACGAACTGGCCCATGATTTCCGGGCGTTCCGGATTGCCGAAATTCAGATTGTCGGTGATGGCCAACGGCCGTCCGCCGACCGCGGTGATGTTGCGCCAGGCTTCCGCCACCGCCTGCATGCCGCCCTGATAAGGGTCGGCCTCGCAATAGCGCGGCGTGACGTCGACCGACAGCGCTAGTCCCTTGGGGCCATCCTGCACGCGTACCACGGCGGCATCGCCGCCGGGACGCTGCACGGTGTTGCCGCCAATGACGTGATCGTATTGCTCCCACACCCAGCGCTTCGAGCACAGCTCCGGCGTCGCGATCAGTTTTTCCAGCGCATCTGATATCGGCATCGGCGCTGCGATATCGCGCGCATGAACCACCGGCAGTTGCGCCGTCTCGACATGCGGCCGATCGTACAGCGGCGCTTCGTCGCCGAGTTCCTTGATCGGCAGATCGGCCATCACCTCGCCGCCATGCTTGACCACGAACCGCTTGCTCGGCGTGGTGTAGCCCACCACTGCGAAATCGAGCCCCCATTTCCTGAAAATCGCCTCGGCCTGCTTTTCCTTCTCGGGTTTGAGCACCATGAGCATGCGCTCCTGGCTTTCCGACAGCATCATCTCGTAGGCGCTCATGCCGGTCTCGCGGGTCGGCACCGCGTCAAGATTGAGATCGACGCCGAGGTCGCCCTTGGCGCCCATCTCCACCGCCGAGCACGTCAAGCCCGCCGCGCCCATGTCCTGAATCGCGATCACGCAATCCGCCGCCATGATTTCCAGACACGCCTCCAGCAGCAATTTTTCGGCGAAGGGGTCGCCGACCTGCACGGTCGGGCGCTTTTCCGCGGAGTCATCGTCGAATTCGGCCGATGCCATCGAGGCGCCGTGAATGCCGTCGCGGCCGGTTTTGGAGCCGAGATAGACGATCGGCATGTTCACGCCTGACGCCGCCGCGTAGAAGATCTTGTCAGTATCGGCGAGGCCGACCGCCATCGCATTGACGAGGATGTTGCCGTCATAGCGGGTGTGGAAGCGCACCTGACCTCCGACGGTCGGCACCCCGAACGAATTGCCGTAGCCGCCGACGCCGGCGACCACGCCGCTCACGAGGTGCCGCGTTTTCGGATGCTCCGGCGCGCCGAACGACAATGCATTGAGGCAGGCGATCGGCCGCGCGCCCATGGTGAAGACGTCACGCAGGATGCCGCCGACGCCGGTGGTCGCGCCCTGATAGGGCTCGATGTAGCTTGGATGGTTGTGGCTCTCCATCTTGAAGACCACCGCCTGGCCGTCACCGATATCGATCACGCCAGCATTTTCGCCGGGACCCTGGATCACCCACGGCGCCTTGGTCGGCAGCCCGCGCAGATGCAGCCGCGAGGATTTGTACGAGCAGTGCTCGTTCCACATCGCCGAAAAAATCCCAAGCTCGGTGAAGCTCGGCACCCGGCCGATCAGCTTCAGGATGCGCTGGTATTCGTCCGGCTTGAGACCATGCGACGCGACGAGTTCGGCGGTGATTTCGGGCTGATCCATAGGACTTGTCTTAGGGAGATCGCGAGCGCTGGAAAAGGCCTTTTATCGCGCGATTTTTCTGCTTTCCATGGATTTGCCGGCTCGGAATCGCAAATCGCACGACACTTATTGAGCAAGCAACAAAAAAGCCCCGGGCGATACCGGGGCTTTGATTGTTGAGCGAGGCGATTGAAGGATCAGGTCCTCGCTACCAGCGCTCCAGATCAGAACGCGTAGCCGATACCGGCTGTCACCGTGGTGTTCGAGGTGCGGCTGCGCGGTTCGACGCCACCGAGGTTGTCGAACTGCGACTGTCCATACCCAAAGTTGGTATAATCGACGCCGACGTTGCCATGGAAATGCTCGGTGAAAGCGTAGTCGAGCATCGCGCCGGTCTTGTAGATCACCGAGTTGCCCAGATTGTACGTGAACGGCGCCGGTGGGCCCGAGGAGATGTGCATCTGCGAATTGATGGTCGAGCCGATCATGCCGTTCGCCGAGAAAACCAGTCCGCGGAACAGCGCTACCTGGAACAACACACCGCCGCCAATGTAGCCGTTCGAGTAATGCTCATTGAAGTTGCCGGGATTAAGCCGGTCCCAATGATAGTAGCCGCCACCGACGTAAGGCGTCAGCATCATGTTGCTTGACAGGTCGATGCCGAAGCCGAGCCGGGCATCTTCGGTCCAGGTGGCCGCGGAGTCGGTGCCAGGCCCAAACGGCGGCGCGTTTGCTAGGCTGGTGTGTCCGGAGACGTAGGTCGTCCGGCTGTAGGCATAAAAATTGTGGAGGCCGAAATAGTCGCCCATGACCGAGCCGGTCACCGCAACTCCGGGAACCCAGCCGCGCTCGCTGTCGAGGAACGATCCGGCGGGGGGAGTGCCCGCAACAGTGCCTGGACCGGGGCTGTATTCGACGTAGTCATAGTTCGTGGTCGCGAAATCGACACTGATCTGGTTGTTCGACTTGATGATGTCGTTCGACCACATGGCGAGCGGAGCGGGCCGAGCCTTGACCGGCATATCGGCCGCCACGGCGGCTCCGGCAATCAACGAGCTAGCAGCAACCGCGGCCAGAAAAATCTTAGACATTTGCGTCTCCATTCCCAGATAGGATTGCCCAGTAACACCAGAATCGCGGTTAACCCGCAAGCATTTCTGGCAACTGTACTGTCGTTTTCCCGGCGCTGTTACAAAATGGACACGATTTCGACTATGCACCGGCGTATTCGTGCTCGGTCGGTCACTTCGCCGGCACAACGAGGTATTGCGTATTTTTACGACGCCGTGCGGAGTTGAGGCGTTCAAACGCTCGATACTGCCCACGCGATGCGCGCGAAGCCAACGCGGCGGTGCCGGACGCAAGCGGTGATTCGGGTCTAGGCGGCCTCGGCAGCCAACACTTTTTGCACGGCAGAGCGAGCCTCAACGCGCTTGCGGTGACTAGCGACCCGCTCGAATTTTTCGACCGGTCGAGGCCGGCCCGGTCCAGCCAGCGCGAAAACACCAGCAAATAAGGATCCGATATCGTGTAGCGATCGCCATGCACGTAAGGTCGGCCGTCCGACAATTTGCCCTCGATCATCGTAAAGTAGTCGTCGATGCTCGCGCTGGCCTTCACTTTCATAGCAACTGCCGTCTCATCTCCGTCAGCGTACCGTGTCGGCCGGAAAACGTGAGCGAACGCGACATGCACTGTCGCTGTCAGAAACAGGTTGAATGCCTGCATGTCGGCAAATGCAAAACTGTCGCTGATATCGGCAAGCCCGGCCTGCGGAAACGTCTGCGCGATATAGCCCAAGATGACCGGGCTTTCCGTGAGAATGCCGCGGTCGGTCGCCAACGCCGGGACGCGGCCTTTCGGATTGATCTTAAGATATTCCGGCGTGCGCTGTTGATTGTTTTTTGTATCCACGCGCTGACGCTCGTATTCCGCCCCGGCTTCTTCAAGCACGATGTGGGACGCGAGCGAGCAGGCGCCGGGGGCATAATACAGCTTGAGCATAGAGCACTCCGTTTTGAGAAATCAGGAAGCCGCCGTTGCGGCGGCTTCTGACACAGTCATTGAATCTGCGAGGCGCAACCTATCGTAGCGCGTCACGAAGCCATCTCGATCGCTTTGCCGTTGACGCGCGTCTCGTCCTTCAAATTATCGACCGTCACATGGGTGTCGTACCAGGTGAGTCGCGGCCGGGCCCCAAAGCGCTGCGTCAACTCCGCGATGCGCTCCTCCGTATACCAGGCCTCTGCCGAAGCACGGCTGTCCCACAGATAGACGCCACCGGTACCACTTTCGCCATTCAGGTAGTCTTTGCGGATCAACCCTTTGTTGGCGAGGCCGCGATAGATCGGCGCGGTCGAAGTGCCACCTTGCACGGCCTGCTCCTCGGTCCGCTTGGGCAAATCGAACTGAACAACGACAATGCAATTGGCCATGGGTGCTTCCTCCGGTTTATTTTATCGATCTTACCATGATTGGCATCCGGATATATCGATTTCCCCGGCGTTAGAGCTCAGTCATTGCGCGTATTGCATTCTCCCAAGCAACTTTGGCAAGATATCTTCTCAGCAGTTCTCTCTGCTAGCAGACGTGGAGTGAGACTACTTCGGATTTGACCGTTGCTAGGGGGATACCGGGCGATGAGTTTTGTGGATTGGCCTGTCGAGAGCCGCCTGACTTTTTCTCGCACCGACGCTCGCCGGAAAAGAATCGCCGCGCGCCTTATCCAGCTTTTCGAGCGGGCTTTCCCTTCAATTAATTACAGTCTGGTTTGGGAATCGCGATTGATAAACGCCCAGGCGTGGCGGCTCGGTGAGTCCCGGAATGTCTTTCTTTACGGCGGACTTGCGCGGCACGCTGCCATCGGCAAGGCTGGGCTTGCCTTGGCCTTGGCCCACGAGACCGGTCATCACTTGGGCGGGCCACCTCGCGACCCGATTATGACGTGGATGACGTGGCAAGGCCAAGCCGATTACTGGGCTGCAAAAATTGGGATGCCGGCTGTATTTGGACCGGCGGCAGGTTCGCTGACACTCCGCGGGGCCCTGCAGATAGCTGAACTTGAGGGCGATCTCGGCGACCAATCGAAGGAATGGACCGGCGAACTGGCGACCGAAAAGCGATTGGAGATATTCAGGGCCGGGGTAAGCGGAGAGATCATGCCGGTATGCACGCCGGATTATTCAGCATCATTTTAGGAAGGAGACGGCATCATGGGTGCTTTAATCTCGACCATTGGGACTCGTTATATTGTAGGTGGCTTGAACAGGGCATTCAGCCCTCCACGGATTCGTCATATCCGAAATCAGCATCCCATCAGGGATCCCGCCAACCAAACCATCGCCGAGTATTTCAACCCCGCGCACCCCGGCGGGGATTTGCTCTGGCTGACCCAAACAATAAGACACTCGCATTCGTCACGGCCGAATAACGAATGTTTTCTGCCGGAGGACGAACGCAGAAGTCCCAAGGCCGTGCCAAGATGGCTCTACTTTCTGACATCGACAAACCCGAATGTTCTGACACCAGCCAACCATGTCGCAATCAGAAATCTGATCTGGAAAGGTCTGACTGATTTGACAGGCAGCAATCCGACTTATGAGCGAATTGAATTCGATGCCGTGGATGCCAAACAAGACGCTGGCGGAGCTTTGGGTCAGCATGTGATCTGGTCGGATGAAGTAGATGACCACGGACGCACATATATGAAGATTATTCTGGTGACGGCGCCGATCGATCCTGTTGGAACACCGGGGGTGCTACCCAGCCTGGATCAACAACCAACGCCCTAAGCTTATCCGTTGCGGAGCTCGCACCGGCTTTGAACCGAAGACTTTAGCCGCGTCCTGGCTCAGCCATGGCCATTTTCGGACGATTGGAAATCGCTCCCTGCTTGATCGCGCGGGCGGGGTTGGCGGCCTGAGCGGTATTGGATTTCGTGGGCGTCTTCGCTGTGTCCCGTGCGACCAGCTTGCTGCGCTTCTTGCTCTGCGCCATCGCTTGCCGAACCCTCATCTCGCGACGAGACACGTATTCGCTGCCGTCGATCGGGCCGACATGGGGAGGGTCACGCCCGAGATAAGGCCGTCCGATGCCAAACTCCTTGCCGTTGGCATCGATCCATTTCCAGAATTTCTCGGTGGAGACCCATCGTTGCGCCCGCGTCGCGCCATCGACACTCACGATATCGGCGGCGAGCCCGTGGCCATAACCGCCTCGCGTGCTGCCGCCATGAAATGACCGGCCGGTGGCTGCCTTCAGGCCGCTGGCGATCGATTGCCGGTAGTCGTCGCGAAACGCGCTGGTAATGCCGGGCGACAACCCGGCCTCTTCGGCGGCGTACAGCGCATGAAACAGTTTGGTCTTGAAGCCGCGGTCCATGCCTCCAATCACATAGTCCATCATCGACAGGCCGGCTCTTTCAGCCGCGTCAGGATCCTTCCACGTGAAATCCTGATCGACGGGCTTGGTGAAGTTCTTGGTGACGGTCACCATTTTGCCCTTCCGCTTGACCGTCACTTTCCTCCGCTCCTGCATCTTGACGGTGTCTTGCTTGGGTGTCCGTTGATAAAGCGTCCACAAGAAACGATCGATGCAGACGTCCGCATCGAGGCATTCGTCGAGAATTTCGATGGCGCTCACGGCCGGCTTGACGTCGTCCAGCGCCGGATCGGATGGATTGGCTGTCGCCACTTGTTCAACGGCCATGTCGGTCGCCGGAATAGATGACGGATTGGGCAATGAGGCCACGACGATCGGCTGGTCCACCGCCGCCACTGTGTCGGCTTCCGTCGCGACGTCGGCGGTCGCCGCTGCACTGTCGGTGGTCGGCGCAGCGACATCGGTCAACTCGAGGCTCATGACCGGCGGAAAGCTGACCGCGCTCGTCTGCGAAAAGGCGATGCTTTCGGCACTCTCCGTAACCAATGCCGCGCGCGGCTCCTGAACCGGGACCGCAGCGGTGGTCTGAACGATTGCCGAAGCAAAGCCGCCAAGCTGCGTCGCGTACCAGACGGCGACAACCACCGCTCCGCACAACGCCGTCTCTTTCGCATCTCGCCGCAGGCTAATCATCGGTCGTCTCCAGGGCTCTACCGTGTTTGCGACGGGACCAGTGTTAGCGATCAATGTGGACGTGCAAGGGCGTAAACCCCTGCTCCATGACGTTTTCCGGCAAGTGTTGCAGAAATGCCGATCCGCAGCCGGCGCATACAGATCGCCGTCGGGTGGCAAACCTTTTTGTCTCAGGGCTAATCGTTCAGCAGCTGTTTTGCGGTGTTTCTCGACTTCACGCGCGACGAGTTGCTGTAAGCATTCGCTGCCAAATGCCCGTCGGCGGCACCGACGGGCGGGTCATGTGTCGTTAGTAAAAATCTGTGGGATACTCTTTCAATAATCGTTCGCGGATCGCCGCAGTTTGAATGCCCTTGATCAGTTTCGTCGCGGTGTGCACGTCGTTCGCTTTCATGCAAAGCTCGACTATCTGTTCCAGAGCGGCATCGCGGTCGGTGGTATCCGTAATTTCCTGGGCGAGTTGCAACGACATTCGCCTAGCGCTTTCGAAGCGTCGCCTCGCGCTTTTCGATTCGTCCGCAAGAGGATCCATACCGGTCGCCTCAGCGCTGGCCGTTGCCACCGAACACATGTTTATGATCTTGGCGAGCGCCTGCCTTTCCCCGTCGATGATAGCGGGCGATGACGGGGAGCGGTATCTTGAAAAAAATTTGAACCATTTCATGTTCGAGCGTCCGAGGACATTCATCAAGCCTGCAGACCGGAAACATCAGCCTCGCCGAGCCGCCTTAATCGCAGCGACGTCGATTTTCTTCATGCCCATCATGGCATCGAACGCGCGCTTCGCCTCCGCGCCGCCAGCCGCCATCGCATCGGTCAAAACGCGCGGCGTAATCTGCCAGGAGATGCCCCATTTATCCTTGCACCAGCCGCACGCACTTTCCTGACCGCCATTGCCGACAATGGCGTTCCAATAGCGGTCGGTCTCCTCCTGGTCCTCGGTCGAAATCACAAACGAGAATGACTTCGTTATGCTTGAACACCGGGCCGCCATTGAGTCCGAGGCAGGAAACGCCAGCGACGGTGAATTCGACCGTGATGACATCCCCCGCCTTGCCAGAGGGATAGTCGCTGGGCGCGCGATGGACGCCGGTCACCGCGCTGTCCGGAAACGTCTCGGCATAGAAACGCGCCGCGGCTTCGGCGTCCTTGTCGTACCATACGCAGATCGTATTCTTGGCCATTGCGTTTCCTTTTGGATTGCGCGCTTACGCCGCACGCTCCAGATGCGCCGCGAGACCTGCGAACAGGCCGCGGCCGTCGGTGCAGCCCATGATGTCTTCGACGTGATTTTCCGGATGCGGCATCATGCCGAGCACATTGCCGCGGTCGTTGACGATTCCCGCGATCGATTGCGCCGCGCCGTTGATGTTATGGGTGTCGCCGACCTCGCCGCTGGCCGAGCAGTAACGATAGAGCACCCGCCCCTCGCTTTCGAGCCGCCGGATGGTGTCTTCATCGGCGGCGTAATTGCCCTCGCCATGCGCGACGGGCACGCGGATCACCTGCCCGGCATTGTAGCCGCGCGTGAACGGCGTATCGGAGCGCTCGACGCGCAGATGCACGTCGTGGCAGATGAATTTCAGCCGGGCGTTGCGCATCAGAATGCCGGGCAGCAAGCCGGATTCGCAGAGAATCTGAAACCCGTTGCAGACACCGAGCACGAGCCCGCCGCCGGCCGCAAACTCGCGCACCGCGTCCATGACGCGCGAACGCGCGGCGATAGCTCCGCAGCGCAGATAGTCACCGTAGGAAAACCCGCCGGGCACGACCACGAGGTCGGTGCCATCAGGCAGCGAAGTTTCAGCATGCCACACCATCGCGGGCTCGTGACCGGAAATCAGCCGCAGCGCGCGCGTCATGTCGCGCTCGCGATTGATGCCGGGAAAAACAAGAACGGCGGATTTCATCTGAAGTCGCAACCTAGCTCAGCACTTCGACCCGGTAATTCTCGATCACGGTATTCGCGAGCAATTTATCGGCCGCGTCTTTCAGCGCCGCTTCGGCCTTGGCCCTATCGGCGCCCGACAGTTCGATATCGAACACCTTGCCCTGCCGCACGGAGGCGACACCGTCCACCCCGAGCGATTTCAGCGCGCCCTCGATGGCCTTGCCCTGCGGATCGAGAATTCCCGCTTTCAACGTAACGGTGACGCGCGCTTTCACTTGAGGCTCAGCCCTTCACCAGCACCGGACCGGAGCCCGCGGGACGCTCGTTCTCCATCAGGATGCCGAGCCGCTTTGCCACTTCGGTATAGGCCTCCAGCAGACCGCCGAGATCTCGGCGAAAACGGTCCTTGTCGAGCTTCTCGTTCGACTTGACGTCCCACAGCCGGCACGAGTCCGGCGATATTTCATCAGCGACGATGATGCGCATCATGTCGTTTTCAAACAGCCGGCCGCATTCCAGCTTGAAATCGACGAGGCGGATGCCGATGCCGAGAAACAGCCCGGTGAGGAAATCATTGACGCGGATCGCCAGCGCCATGATGTCGTCGATTTCCTGCGGCGTCGCCCAGCCGAACGCGGTGATGTGCTCCTCGGAGACCATGGGATCGTTGAGCTGGTCGTTCTTGTAATAAAATTCGATTATCGAGCGCGGCAATTGAGTGCCCTCCTCGATGCCGAGCCGCTGCGACAGCGAGCCCGCCGCGACGTTGCGCACCACCACCTCGAGCGGCACGATCTCGACCTCGCGGATGAGTTGCTCCCTCATATTCAAACGGCGGATGAAATGCGTGGGCACGCCGATATCGTTGAGGTGCTGAAACAAATACTCGGAGATTCGGTTGTTGAGGACGCCCTTGCCCTCGATCACCTGGTGTTTCTTGGCGTTGAACGCGGTCGCGTCGTCCTTGAAATGCTGAATCAGCGTGCCCGGCTCCGGTCCCTCGTAAAGCACCTTGGCCTTGCCTTCATAGATTTTACGCCGGCGGCTCATCGGGATGTACCGTGTGTTGTTGAAATCCATGAATGGGGTGCTCCGGATTTGCGAGGGGACCCACGACGGAGCTGCCGTGAAGACCGGGATACACGAAACAGAACAGGAACCCGGCCTGAACGCAACCTAACCGATTGGACTATCGAGTACAATCATTCGCGACGGCCTTGCCAGGGTTTTACCCCTGCCCTGCGACCAAGCGCCCGTTGTCCTCTCGAAACTCCGCTGATTATCTAGGCATGCAGCCGTGCCGCTGCAACGATCGCGCTCACGCCTTCGACACACCACGACGGGAACCCGGAAATGACGACATTCGACAAGCGCGAAGAAGGCTTTGAGAAGAAATACGCCCTCGACGAGGAGCAGAAGTTCAAGGCCGAGGCGCGCCGCAACAAGCTCTTGGGCCTGTGGGTCGCCGAAAAGCTGGGAATCACGGGCGACGCCGCCGCGGCCTACGCGCGCGAAGTCGTCGCCGCCGATTTCGAGGAAGCCGGCGATGGCGACGTGGTGCGCAAGGTCTCGGGCGATCTTGCGACCAAGGGCGTCGCGATGACCGAGCCGCAAATTCGCGCCAAGATGGACGAGCTGATGGCGCTGGCGGTGATCCAGGTGAAGGCGGGGACGTAAGGGCGGCAGCTGCCATGCCCGGACTTGATCCGGGCATCCATCTTTCTCCACGAAATGGATGGATTGCCGGGTCAAGCCGGCAATGACAAACGGATTGACTCCGCACCGCCTCTAGGATTATATTCCATATATGATCCTGCCCCACATCCCTCCTCCCATCGTCCGCTTCAGCCTCACGCGCGACGAACCGGCTGAAGTGGCGCCCGCCCCGATCACGCCTCCCGTCGTCAAACGCTCCTCCCGCGGCAGGGGGCGGCCCATTCCGGACGACACCGTCCAGCGGGTACGGCACCTGCTCGAGAACACGACGCTGCCGCAGATGAAGATCGCGCGCATGACGGGCGTGAAGCAGGCGACCATCTCCGTTTGGCTGCGGCACAATGGCTGGATGCGGCCGCTCGGCGCGCCGCTCAACCCCGCGATCCGCTCGCTCTGGCGCATTGGCCCGGCCATGAAGCTCAGTCTCCTGACGGGGCGGCTGGTCGCGGTCGCCGAGCGCATGACGCGCGAGCTGGAGGACAATCCGGACACCGACATCGACAAATTGATGCAGGCGGTGCAGGCCGTGCGGATGGCGCGGGTCACGCTGCAGGGCAACCGGCGCCGCAAGCTCTTGATCGGGCGGGCCCGCACCGGCTTTCAGGTGATGAAGGAAGACGACGCGATCCGCGCCGCGCTGAAGGAGATGCGCGGCGGCGGCGTCGACCTCGACCGCGCGCCAAAGGAAGCGATGGACCTCGTACTCGCGGCCAACACGCCGGCGGAGAAGGATCACCCCGCGCTGCATCCGCGGGGATGGAAGAGGAGGAGGTAGAGGTTATTCCACGGCCCAATTGCCAACAATCGCGTTCCGGTTGTACCAAGATGATATTGGTTGAGTTTGCTCATGGAAGATGCCTCACAACTTTTCAAAATCTGCGGCAGTGAAAGCGCCGTCCTCGACGTTATTTTCATCCGCCGGCGACCCAAAGGAAACATGGACTACCGACCCAGGTGACGACTACTGGCCAACTTGGTTCTGCGATGATGGGAGGGTCGGCGTATACGCAATCGGTTACCCGGCAAGCATTTATGTGCGGTGGGCATGCAGGGAATTGGATTTATACGAGTGCACCAATAATTTACTCGAAAAACTCGCGTCTTACAGCATCGGTAGTCGACCCATAATGGTCGTCGCTCACAGCCTCGGCGGTATACTCGTCAAGGAAATGCTGCGCGTTTCCAAGGAATGTACCGACAAAGGCTGGCAGCAATTCGCCAAAAACACAAAGCTAGTTGCCTTCCTCGCAACTCCTCATTTAGGAGCCGAACTCGCCGCTCTTATTAAGTTCGTCACTCCGAGGATTTCTTCCACGCATACCGATCTTCTTACGAACGATAGCGGCTATCTGCGGAGCCTAAATCAATCTTATCGGGACCTCGCAACGGTGCTCGGTATCCAGACTGTCTCGTATTACGAAACTTATAAGGCAAAGAAGCTGAGTCTTGATCGTGTCACCCGATAGCGCCGACCCCGGAGCGGGGGGCACGCGACCAGTTCCAATTGAAGCGGATCATATATCGATTTGCAAACCATCAAGCCGCCAGTCTCTGATTTTTGTCTCCTTATGTCGACACATCGAGAGCGTTCTCAAGGAGTGCGTTCCATCCGACGGGGGCAGCTCTTTCGCCACCGATGACTATGGCACCGCCTCACCAACTGATCGGCGTGACCTGCTTATGAAGCTTATCGCTGCTGGACGTGAGCACGAATATCCGAAAGCCAACGACTTGCAGAATAAATTTGCGCAGCGCTACTACAAACTCGGGCTATTCAGTGATGCAAAAACAAAAAGCGACGCGATCCTTGCTGCGGTCGAGCAGCGATTTTTAACGCATGTCTACACGGCAAAGATTTGCAAGCGGGCGCCTGATCATGAAATAGCAGACGCCCTTCAAACGCATGTAATCGATATACTCTGCAACCAAGGTAAATCTACGAGCGCTACCGCGGTGTTGCAGGCTCTCTATTTCCTGACTGAGCAATGCTACATCCAATGGGACGCGCCATGACGAGGCGTCTTTGGTATCCGCAGCTGGATGTTTACGATGCAATCCGCCGCATTGCAGGGCTCCTGTCGCTGTCGAAACGAGAGATACTGTTATCGCCGGAAAGACTCTTTCATTGCTGATTTTTATCTGGCGAACCCACCGTTGCTTCATAAAACTCACATGGGTCGCGATGTTAGAAATGAATTCAACGCTCTGGAGATAGAAAGACCTGAAAAGTCATTCCTCAGCTACCCCTCAGCGCCACTTCTGTTTCAAAAAATGTCGGAGGTTCAAAAACTAGGCTTTCGGACTCTGACGGCTAAAGGCCTCATCGATTTGGATGCGCTAGCCAAGGGCATCGTACGTCCAGCCCACTCTGGCGACGTGCTGATTACTGAAAGGTTCTTGGCGCTGTTCAGCGCAGACGAGTTGCGGCTCGCATCCTTTCTCGCCAAATCTTTTGTCGCTCCGGACCAAGATATCTCAGCACTTCGCCGAAACACCGGCCTGCGGAGAATTGGTGCATGACGCCCTCATTTTTCCAGCTTCGGAGACTCCGCGTAGTACAAAACGGAAAACCTGTTTACGACCAATATTTTCATCCCGGGGTGAATATCATTAGGGGCGATAACGGCTCGGGGAAATCGACCATCGCCGATTTTATTTTCTACGTGCTTGGCGGCGAGTTCGACAACTGGAAAACCGTCGCCGGGTCCTGTGACCAGGTTCAGGCTGAGGTAGTCACGCGCGGCGGCGTCATGTCTTTACGACGCGATATAGAAAAGGCACAGACCCCTATGCAGGTATTCTTCGGTCCTATGACTGAAGCTGAACAGCATGGTCTGGACGGTTGGCAAATCTATCCAATTCGACGGTCAGAAAATAGAGAAAGCTTCTCTCAGGTATTTTTCCGCTCATGCGGCATACCGGAAGCACAAAGCCAGGGTGCTTCCAACATAACCATGAACCAGTTACTTCGCCTTTTGTACGCGGATCAGCGCACGCCATCGGCTTTTCTTTTTAGATATGAGAATTTTGATACACGGGAGATAAGGGAAGCTGTCGGCGACCTGATATGCGGGCTTAGCGTTTACGAACTTTACGAAACGGAACTAAAGCTCAGGAAGCTGCAAGACGAGTTCGATGTAAAAAACCGGCGCCTCGCAGCCATGATTGAAGCAATGCCAAGAGAACAGGGCCTAGTGCGGCCTGAGACTATCGATAATCGCCTGAACGAACTTGGGCACGAACACGCGCGTACGATCAGCGAGATATCCAATGTTGAAGAAACGGTCGACGATAAACAGGTTCAAGATTTTATGCGTGAACGCTCGAAAGTCGTTAGCGTTCTGCAAAAAGTGAGAGCTCGTATTTCAGCCGCGGAAGAAGATATTCAGGTAAATTCGCTAGAGCAGGCTGACTTGGCGGAATTCTTGAACTATTTAAAAGAACTTTTAGAAAAGATGCCGCGAGCGGAAGCTTCCGCTGAAATCGTTGGCAATATCGATTTTACACACTGCCCTGCGTGTTTGACGGAACTGTCAACACACAAGGGCGCCGACCATTGTGTGGTATGCGGCTCTGCCACTGATCCAGAGCAGGCACGCTCTCGCTACCTTCAAATTCGCATGGATCTTGAGATTCAAATCCGAGAGTCTGAGCAGCTTGAGGAGGATAAGAGCAAGCAGCAGTTACAACTAGAGCGAAAGATGCGGACGTTGCGGCGCGACTATCAGGACATGCTCTCGGAATACACCGTAAAATACGACATGAGTACCTCCCCGCGAGATAGTTTCATTGCTGAACGATATCGGCGGCTCGGCCAAATCGATAGCGAGCGGATTGAACTGGCTCGACTGCGGGAACGCGCGCTTGAAATTGATTTGCTCTCGGAGGAGAAGGCAAAGTTACAGGAACAAATCAGCCTAGCAAAGGACCAGCAGGCCGCCTTTGAGGCTGCGAGCAAGCAGCGCCGGGCAATTGCGCTTACCGCAGTTTCCGAAAAAGCAAAAGATATCATCAAACAAGATTTGCCTGGGAGGCAGGACGAGTTTCAAAACGCACAATCGGTGCTAATAAATTTTGGAGACAATTCCGTGCTCGTTGACGGTGATCTGAATTTTGCTGAGAGCAGCAACGTAATCGTAAAGAACGCCGCCATTCTTGCTTTGATATTGGCGGCTTCGAAAGACCCACAGTTTTATCATCCACGCTTCGCGCTCTTCGATAACATTGAAGACAAGGGAATGCAGCAAGAACGGAGCCATAACTTCCAAGCCATCATAGTGCGAGACTCGCAAGCCGCGCCGTTAGAGCATCAAATCATCGTCACCACCTCGATGATGAACCCGCAGCTTGATCAAGAAGAATTCGTAATTGGCCCTTATTATTCCAAAGAAACAAATCGGACGCTGCGCCAACTAACATAAGCTCGCAGCGATTTTTGGTCTCGCTTACAAGTCCGGGCCACGTCCCCTCACTCCTCCTTATATCCCAGCAGCTGTTCATTCCCCGTAGCGCCGTAATATTTGAACGGCAGGAACTTGCCGCTCATGCCGATCTTGACGCGGTCGCCCTTCGCGTCGGGCAGGCGCTCCATCGTGAAATCGAAATCGATCGCCGACATGATGCCGTCGCCGAATTCCTCCTCGATCAGTTGCTTCCACGCCGGCGCGTTGATCAGCACCAGCTCGTAGAAACGGTACATCAGGGGATCGGTCGGCGGCATCGTCATGCCAGCGCCGCGGTTCGGCACTTCGTTCAGCATGCGCTCCTCCAATGGTGTGAGGCCGAACAGCTTCGCCGCCGCCGCCGCCATCGGCCTGGTCATCTTGTGATTGCCGAGCACCGCGCCCGTCACCATCACCGGCGACATGCCGCCGACGGTTTCGCAGATGTGTTTCCAGGTCCATTGATTCTGGCGCTTGATGTCGAGCAGCTTTTCGGTGAGGTCGCTTCGCTTCATCGTGTCAGGCTCCGGTTCCGGGTGATGGCTTTTCGGGCAAAAACGAGCAAGGAGCATGCCATATTTGCAGGCAGCTTGGTTCAGGCTGCCGGCGGGTTGGTCAGCGCGCCGTCGATTTGCGCGAGCGCGCGCGGGAGATCGCAGGTGATGAGCGCGGCTTCGATCTCGACCACGCGGTAGCCGCCCGCCTCGCCACGCCTTTCGCGCGGCGCGATCGCGCGCGATCACATCGCTCTCGCCGGCGTTG
>CAWBXE010000014.1:0-482133 GCA_963792715.1 uncultured Alphaproteobacteria bacterium
TCTTGTCGTCATCGACCTCAGTGAACTCGGCGTCGACGACATCGTCCTTGGCGGCATCCTTGGCCGCATCGCTTTCGGCCTGCTGCTTGTACATCGCCTCGCCGAGCTTCATCGAAGCCTGCGCCACGGCGTTGGTCTTGGTCTTGATCGCCTCAGCGTCGTCGCCCTTCAGCGCTTCCTTTAGATCGCTGACGGCGTCTTCGATGGCGCGGCGCTCGCTCTCCTCGACCTTGTCGCCATGCTCCGCCAATGCCTTCTCGGTGGAGTGCACCAGCGCGTCGGCATGGTTCTTGGCGTCGACCGCCTCGCGGCGCTTCTTGTCTTCCGCGGCGTTGGCTTCGGCGTCCTTGACCATCTTCTGGATGTCGGCCTCGGACAGACCGCCGGAGGCCTGAATCCGGATCTGCTGCTCCTTGCCGGTCGCCTTGTCCTTCGCCGAAACGTTGACGATGCCGTTGGCGTCGATGTCGAACGTGACCTCGATCTGCGGCATGCCGCGCGGCGATGGCGGAATGCCCATCAGGTCGAACTGGCCGAGCACCTTGTTGTCGGCCGCCATCTCGCGCTCGCCCTGGAAGACGCGGATGGTCACCGCGTTCTGGTTATCCTCGGCGGTCGAGAACACCTGGCTCTTCTTGGTCGGGATCGTGGTGTTACGGTCGATGATGCGGGTGAACACGCCGCCCAGCGTCTCGATGCCGAGCGACAGCGGCGTCACGTCGAGCAGCAGCACGTCCTTGACGTCGCCCTGCAGCACGCCGGCCTGGATCGCCGCGCCGATGGCGACGACTTCATCCGGGTTGACGCCCTTGTGCGGCTCCTTGCCGAACAACTGCTTGACGACTTCCTGCACCTTCGGCATGCGCGACATGCCGCCAACCAGCACCACTTCGCCGATTTCGGCAGCGGTGAGGCCGGCGTCCTTGAGCGCCTTGCGGCACGGCTCGACCGTCTTCTGCACGAGATCATCGACCAGCGCCTCGAACTTGGCGCGCGTCAGCTTCATCGTCAGATGCTTCGGGCCTGACTGATCCGCAGTGATGAACGGCAGGTTGATTTCGGTCTGCGTGGTCGATGACAGTTCGATCTTGGCCTTTTCCGCAGCTTCCTTCAACCGCTGCAACGCGAGCTTGTCGTTGCGCAGGTTGATGCCCTGCTCCTTCTGGAATTCATCGGCGAGATAGCCGACCAGACGCATGTCGAAATCTTCGCCGCCCAGAAAGGTATCGCCGTTGGTGGACTTCACCTCGAACACGCCGTCGCCGATTTCCAGGATCGAAACGTCGAAGGTGCCGCCGCCCAAGTCATATACCGCGATGGTGCCGGCCTTCGACTTGTCGAGACCGTAAGCCAGCGCGGCCGCGGTGGGTTCGTTGATGATGCGCAGCACTTCAAGGCCGGCGATCTTGCCGGCGTCCTTGGTGGCCTGACGTTGCGCGTCGTTGAAATAGGCGGGAACGGTGATGACGGCCTGATCGACCTTCTGGCCGAGATGGGCTTCCGCGGTTTCTTTCATCTTCTGCAGAATGAAAGCCGAGACCTGCGAAGGGGAATACGTCTTGCCGTCGGCTTCGACCCAGGCGTCGCCGTTGGAGGCCTTGGCGATCTTGTAGGGGACGAGCTTCTTGTCCTTCTCGACCATCGGGTCGTCGTAACGGCGGCCGATCAGGCGCTTGACCGCGAAAATGGTGCGCTCGGGATTGGTCACCGCCTGGCGCTTGGCCGGCTGGCCGACGAGGCGCTCGCCATCATCGCTGAAGGCGACAATCGACGGTGTCGTGCGCATGCCCTCGGCGTTCTCGATGACTTTCGATGTCTTGCCATCCATGACGGCGACGCACGAATTCGTGGTGCCGAGATCGATCCCAATGACCTTTCCCATGGTCCTCATGTCCTTCTTTTTGCGGCAGGTTGGCTGGGCCCTGACGGCGCACCAATCCAAACCCCCAGATATCAAATGCTCGCGATATTGCGGCGATCAGCCTCATATAGGAGGGGGGGTTGGCCCTGCAAGGACCGGGGCGCGGCTCTGTGCGAATCAATTCGAACTCCACCGGGTTCTCGAGTGACGGCGTCCTGTTGAAAAGGAATTACCGCCCCGCCCTGTCGCCGAAACAAAGAAAGCGTTACACCGTAGCCAATGAACAGGGCCTGCGTGCAAAAGGCCGCCGGCGCCAGACCATCTAACGGCCTCAATGCGGACCCAGTAGAATTTTCATGAAACACATCCGAACGCTATTCGCCGCCGTGCTTTTGTCGGCTTCGCTCAGCGCCGCCGCTGCTGCCGACCTGATCTATCCCTCCGGCATCCGGGTCGGACTGACGCCCCTGATCGGGCTCGTCCCCGCGAAGACCTTCGTCGGTTTCGAAACGGAAGATCAAAGCGTCAAGGTCCTGCTGGCGGAGCTTCCGCCCGCCGCCTATGGCGAGGTCGAGAGCGCCTTTAAGGCGACCCCACAGGGGAGCGGCGGCGTGAAACCGGAAAGTCTGGAGACGGCGGCTGGTAAAGCCTATTACACCATCGAAACCGCCAATGACGGCGGCAAGGCCGTGCGGCGCTACTCGATGATTCTGCCCGGCGGGACATTCTCCGGCTATGTCGCCGTCCAGGTCCCGGAAAATGCCTCTAAAATCTATACCGACGACGCCGTGCGGCAGATGTTCGCGTCCGCCGTAGTGCGCAAGGAAGTGCCGGTCGACGAGCAACTAAGCACGATGCCTTTCAAAATCGGCGAACTCGGCGATTTCAAGAACGTGCGAACGCTGGCCCCGGGAGCGGCCATCATACTCGCTGACAACACCGAAGAGACCGGTTTCGAGACCGCGCCATTCATGGTGATCGGCATTATGGGCTCTGCGCCCGCGCAGCCCGACGATCGCGGCCGCTTTGCGCAACAGGCGGCCAGCACGATCCCGGGCGTACGCGACGCGCGGCTCACGATGTCCGAGCCGGTCCGGATCGACGGCACGGCGGGATATGAAACCCGCCTCGATGCCGTCAGCGGCAAGGACAACACTCCGGTCACGGTAGTGCAGTGGCTGCGCTTCGGCGGCGCGCAGTCCTCGCTGCGGATTATTGCCAGCGCACCGCGCGACGATTGGGCCAAAGCCTTTCCGCGCTTTCGCGCCGTGCGCGACGGCATTCAGCCGCGCTGAGACGAACGTATTCTGAGCGCGCACTGTCATGCGCGCCTCGAAGGATGGGCCACGCGCAATGCCTCGCATCCGTCGAGGCCGCCAAGTACGCGATGCAAAACATCGCGGGCGGCACCTCGGGTAACGATTCAATGCCTCAAATTATTCACTTGCCGCCGCCGCTTTCGCGCCGCCCTTGGACACGCCGACCAGGGCCGGGCGCAGGATGCGCTCGCCGATCATGTATCCGGCCTGCACGACCTGCACGACCGTGCCCGCGGGCACCGACGCATCAGGAACTTCGTACATCGCCTGCTGGAAATTCGGATCGAACTTTTCGCCGGACGGATCGAACTTCTTGACGCCGTTTTTTTCCAGCGTGTTGAGCAGCGACCGCTCGGTAAGCTCAACGCCTTCGATCAGCGCTTTCAGGCCAGGATCGGCCGCCGCCTTGGCGTCGGCGGGAACGGCATCGAGCGCGCGCTGCAGGTTGTCGGCGATGTCGAGCACGTCGCGCGCGAATCCGGAAATCGCGTAAGTGCGGCCGTCGGCGACTTCGCGCTGCGTGCGCTTGCGCAGGTTTTCCATCTCCGCCAGCGTGCGCAGCATCTTGTCGCGCGATTCCGCGGCCTCTTTGGCCAGCGCCTCAACCGAGCCCTCTTCCGGATCGTCCGGCATGATGTAGGGCTTGGAAATCACGGGCTCGGCGGCTTGGCCGTTATCTTGCGCCGGCTTGGCCGAATTGTCGTTCTGCCCGTTGGAATCGGTCATGACATTGCCTTCGCGAAAATCGTCTCGGTAAAAATCGGGAAATTAGGTAGCGCCGGATATCGTGCTTTGAGCGCAGAAAATCAAGCGCTACCCGGTCAGCCGCCCAACATCTTGCTGACGATGCGGGCGGCATAATCAACCATCGGGATCACTCGCGCGTAATTGAGCCGCGTCGGGCCGATCACGCCGAGCACGCCGACGATATGGCCCGCACTATCGCTGTAGGGCGCGATGATGGTGGAGGAACCGGACAGCGAAAACAGCTTGTTTTCGGAGCCGATGAAAATACGCACGCCGTCGGCACGTTCCGCGCGGCCGAGCAGATCGATCACCTCGCGCTTGGTTTCGAGATCGTCGAACAGCAATCGCACGCGTTCGAGGTCTTCCAGCGCATGCAGGTCCTCCAGCAAATTGGCGTGGCCACGCACGATGAGCTGGCGCTCGTCGCTGGCGCCACCGGACCAGCTCGCGATCCCCGCGGCGATGACCTTTTGCGTGAGCTGATCGAGTTCGGCGCGGTTTTGGACCAGCGCGGTTTCGAGTTCGAGCCGTGCTTCGGCCAGGGTGTGTCCGCGGATCCGTGCGTTGAGGAAATTGCCGGCTTCCGTCAGTGCAGAGATCGGAACGCCCGGCGGCAGCGTCAGCACGCGATTTTCAACCTGGCCATCTTCGGCGACCAGCACGACCAGCGCCTTTTCCGGCTCCAGCCGCACGAACTCGATATGCTTGAGCCGCGCGTTGGATTTTGCGGTGAGCACCACCGCCGCCGCGCGCGTCAGGCCCGACAGCCGCGTCAATGCTTCGCCGAGTGCGGCTTCGACGGACTGCGCCTTGCCGACGGACGCGAGCTGGGTCTGGATCGATTGCCGCTCCGGTTCGGTAAGGTCGCCGAGCTGCATCAGCGCATCGACGAAAAACCGCAAGCCCAGCTCGGTCGGCAACCGCCCTGCCGAGGTGTGCGGCGCGTAGATCAGACCGAGTTGTTCGAGATCCGACATCACGTTGCGCACCGAGGCCGGCGACAGCGGCACCGTGATCAGGCGCGAAATATTGCGCGAGCCGACGGGTTCGCCGGTCGCCAGATAGCTCTCGACGATTTGGCGAAAGATATCCCGCGAACGCTCGTTGAGCTGGGCAAGCCCGGGATTCGGCGCGATCAGGCCGATCGGTTCGTGGTGAGCCACTGGCACTCCTTCACTTTCCTCAATTTGTCCATCTCGCCCACCAGATACAAGCACCAGATGGGTCAATCCGCTGGTAAAGACCTTGCCGCCAGTGTTTCGCGCACCTAAAAGCACCGCGAGCCAAGCCTTCTCAGTGATTATCGGAGAATAGCCATGCGGCCGAGCCTTCGTGCGCCGGATCAACTGCGCGCCGTGTCGCTGGAACGCGGCGTGGTCAAGTACGCCGAAGGCTCCTGCATGGTGAAATTCGGCGACACCCACGTGCTTGTCACCGCGACACTGGAAGAACGGCTGCCGCCATGGCTCAAGGGCCAAGGACGCGGCTGGGTCACGGCTGAATATGGCATGCTGCCCCGCGCGACGCTGGAACGCACGCGACGCGAAGCGTCTGCCGGCAAACAGAACGGCCGCACCGTTGAAATCCAGCGCCTGATCGGGCGTTCACTGCGCACCACGGTCGACCTCGAAGCGCTCGGCGAGCGGCAGATCACCGTCGACTGCGACGTTATCCAGGCCGACGGCGGCACGCGCACCGCCTCGATCACCGGCGCGTGGGTCGCCCTGGCCGATTGCATCGGCTGGATGAAGAACCGAAACATGTTCAAGCACAGCAACACCGTGCTGCGCGACAACGTCGCAGCGATATCCTGCGGCATCTACAATGGCACTCCGGTGCTCGATCTGGATTACGCCGAGGATTCCGAAGCCGACACCGACGCCAACTTCGTCATGACCGGCGACGGACGCATCATCGAGGTGCAGGGCACCGCAGAGAAGACGCCGTTTTCGCAGGATGAATTTCTCGCGCTGATGGCGCTCGCGCGGAAAGGCATCGCGCGGCTGGTGGATTTGCAAAAGATGGCGGTGGCTTAAGTCGTGGGACAACCCGGCGTCGCCAAGCAAATCCCGTCGTCCCCGCGAAAGCGGGGACGCAGAAACACAAGCGCAGCATTGGCGGACCTGGGTCCCCGCTTTCGCGGGGACGACAACGATCTTCGTTGCGGATAAACACCTCTCATGACTCCTCACCGTCGAATCAGCGGCAAGCTCGTGATCGCGACCCACAATCCCGGCAAGCTCGCCGAGATGCGCGAGTTGCTGTCTTCCTACGGCATCGAGGCGGTATCCGCGGACGAATTAGGCTTGGCTGAGCCCGACGAGACCGGCGCCACCTTTCGCACCAATGCCGCCATCAAGGCGATCGCCGCCGCTCGAGCCGCGAGGCTGCCGGCCTTCGCCGATGATTCCGGATTGGCGGTCGATGCGCTCGACGGAGCGCCGGGAATTTACTCCGCGCGCTGGGCCGGCAAGCCTGCGGATTTCAACGCCGCGATGGCGCGGGTCGAGCGGCTGCTGCAGGAACGCGGCGCGACGACGCCGGACAAACGCAAGGCGCATTTCGTTTCGGCATTGTGCGTGGCCTGGCCGGACGAACATCTCGAAGAAGTGGAGGCGCGAGCCGACGGCACGCTAGTATGGCCGCCGCGCGGCAATGCCGGTTTCGGCTACGATCCGGCGTTCCTGCCAGATGGATACGATCGAACTTTTGGTGAGATGACCTCGATCGAGAAGCACGGCCTGCCGCCGCTCGGTCTCGGGCTGTCGCACCGCGCCAAGGCGTTCGTGAAGCTGGCGGAGATGTGCCTTGGTTAGAACAGCGTTCGTCATCGCCCCCCACCCCCGACCCCTCCCCACCGCAAGAGCGGGGGGAGGGGCGATCAAGTCGCCCTCGCTTCTCCCCTCCTCCCATGCGCTCTTCGCGTGGTGGGGAGGGGTCGGGGGTGGGGGGCACTGCCAAAACGCAAATCGAACGGCGCCATGACAAGTCCACTTCAGTCCGCCTTTGGCGTCTACATCCACTGGCCGTTCTGCCTATCGAAATGCCCGTATTGCGATTTCAACAGCCATGTGCGCCACGCCGCCGTTGATGAGGATCGTTTCGCACGCGCCTTCGCGCGCGAGATCGAAACCACCGCGGCGCGCGTACCGGGACGCGAAGTCACGTCGATCTTTCTCGGCGGCGGCACGCCCTCCCTGATGAAGCCGCAGACGGTCGGCGCCATCCTCGACGCGATCGCAAAGCACTGGCGCGTGGCGCCTGATGTCGAAGTCTCGCTCGAGGCCAATCCCACCAGCGTCGACGCCACCCGCTTTCATGGCTACCGTGAGGCTGGCATCAACCGCGTGTCGCTCGGCGTCCAGGCGCTCGACGATACATCGCTGAAAGCGTTGGGGCGTCTGCATACCGCGCGCGAAGCGCTGGACGCCGTCGCGATCGCGCGTTCCGCCTTCGACCGCTATTCGTTCGACCTGATCTATGCGCGGCCCGATCAGACGCCGCAGATGTGGGCCGATGAATTGAAGCTCGCGATCTCGGAAGCCGCCGAGCATCTGTCACTGTATCAGCTCACCATCGAGGAAGGCACGCCGTTCTTCGGGCTGCACGCCGCGGGTAAACTTGTGACGCCCGATGAGATGACCTCACGTGCGCTTTACGACGTGACGCAAGAGATCTGCGCGCAGCAGGGGCTGCCGTCCTACGAGATTTCCAATCACGCGCGCGTGGGCGCGCAGTGCAAGCACAACCTCGTCTACTGGCGCGGTCAGGAATATGCCGGCATCGGCCCCGGCGCGCATGGCCGGCTGGACATTGACGGCGTGCGGCATGCCATCGCCACCGAGAAGCGGCCCGAGACCTGGCTGATGCGCGTCGAGGCCATGGGCCACGGCGTCACCACAGACGATCTCCTCAACAGCGAGGAACGCGCCGACGAATTCCTGCTGATGGGATTGCGTCTCGCTGAGGGCATCGACCCCCGGCGTTATCAGGCGCTGTCGGGCCGCGCGCTCGACCCGGCACGGATAGCGATATTGCGGGAAGAAGGCGCGATCGTCGTCGATGAAAGCGGCCGGCTGCGCGTGACGCCATCCGGATTCCCGGTGCTCGACGCAGTGGTGGCGGATCTCGCGGCGTAGTGGCGTTGGTTACGGCTAGCCGCTAAAGCGCGCGCGGTAGTCCTGCGGCGTCGACGCCAACTGCCGCGCAAAACTGCGGCGCAAGGTTTCTTCCGAGCCAAAGCCGCAGCGTTGCGCGATCCGCTTCACCGGCAATCGTGATTCCGACAACAGCCGCCGCGCGGCCTCGACCCGCAGCCGCTCGACCGCACGCGCCGGCGTCAGGCCGGTGGCCTGCGTATAATGCCGGCTGAAGCTGCGCTCGCTCATGCCGGCCCGGTCCGCCAGTGCCGGCAACGACAGGTCGTCGCCCAGATGCTTGGCGATCCAGTCATTCAGCGTGCCGAATTCGTCGTCCGCTGTCTGCAGCGACAACGCCGTGCTGAACTGCGCCTGTCCGCCCGGCCGCTTCAGGAACACGACGAGATAGCGCGCCACGTCCAGCGCGACGGTACGGCCGAGGTCTTGTTCCACCAACGCCAGCGCCAGATCGATGCCGGCAGTAACGCCCGCCGAAGTCCACACGTCTCCATCACGCACGAAGATCGGATCAGGCTCGACGCGCACCTTGGGAAATCGCCGCGCCAGCTCCGCGCAATAGGACCAGTGCGTAACCGCACGCCGGCCGTCAAGCATACCCGATGCCGCCAGCAGGAATGCGCCGGTACAGACCGACGCAACGCGCCGCGCGCTGGTTGCACGGCGACGCACCCACTCAACCAGATGCGCATCGGCTGATGCCGCCTCGACGCCGGGCCCACCGGCGACGATCAGCGTATCGAGCGGCGCGTTTATTCGCGGCAGCGCCGCGGCGGTGATGCCTAGCCCCGCAGAAGCCGTCACACTACCGCCGCGCTGCGCGACCACGCGCAACTGGTAGGGCGGCACGCCGCCGGCCTGCGCGACCATCTCGTTGGTGGTGGCGAACACCTGCAACGGGCCGGTGACGTCGAGCAGCTGCACCGACGGATAGGCCAGCACTTCGATGTGCCTGATAGCGTTTGGCCGATAACGAGGGGTCTTTGGCATTTCCGCCACAGCATGATCCGCTAGGGTGCACCTGTCCATTGCTAACTTTTGCCCGGAGACCGCCATGATCCCGCACGACACTCATCTCGAGATCGGCTCGCTGCTGTTCGAAGGCGTCGATCAGATCGACCTCACCGGCCCGTTCGAGGTGCTGGCGCGAATTCCGAACGCGACCTATCGCATCTATGGTGAAACCGCCGATCCCGTCCGCGATCTCAAAGGTTTGCGGCTGACGCCTGATGCGGCTATCGCCGATGCGCCGCAGCTCGACGTGCTGCATGTACCCGGCGGCTTCGGCCAGGAAGCGCTGATGGAGAATACCGTCGTGCTTGACTGGATCCGGCGGCAGGCCGCCGGCGCGCGCAGCGTGTTTTCGGTCTGCACCGGCGCCTTGATCTGCGGCGCCGCGGGCCTGCTGCGAGGGCGCCGCGCAACCACGCACTGGGCGTCGTTTCATCTGCTGCCGATGTTCGGCGCCATCCCGGTCAACGAACGCGTCGTCATCGACGGCAACTGGATATTCGCAGCGGGCGTCACCGCCGGCATCGACGGCGCGCTGCGGCTTGCAGCGGAATTGCGCGGCGACGACGCGGCCAAGGCGATCCAGCTTTACATGGTGTATGCGCCCGAGCCGCCGTTCAACTCGGGCACGCCAGAGACCGCGCCGGCCGACATTCTGCAAAGTGCGCGGCAGTCGGTCGCCGGCATCACCGCACAACGCGAGGCCACCGCGCGTCGCGTCGCCGGACGGCTCGGCATCGAGCTACCCGAAACCGCTGCGCACTGATTCACACTCGAAAGGAGAGACCTATGACCTCAATGACATTCACGAAAATGCCGGCCCCCGATTGGCTGTCGGCTATGTGGAAGGAAATCGACGACAAGACCTTCGGAAAGGGCTTCGATTGTTTTGCCGACGATGCCGTCTGCAACCTCGGCGTCGCCGACTGGCACGGCCGCGAAACCATCCGCGACAATCTGCGAGCCTTCATCGATACCGGTTTCACAGCCCATCACGACGTGGTCGAATACTGGGACAGTCCCTCGCTGAAGATCTTCCACGGCAAGGTCGCCATGAAATTCGACGATCCGGGCATCGAGGGGAAGCGGCCGACCATGGCGCACTTCTTTTACATGGACGAAACCGATCCATCGAAAGTCAGCCGCTGGATCGGCGCCGTCGGTCCCGCCGGATTCTAGCAAGTGCCGTCATTCCGGACGTGAGCGAAGCGAAACGAGCCCGGAATTTATAATCACCGGCGGGAGTATGGATTCCTGGTCTGCGCCAAGTGTCGCATCCCGGAATGACTGCTGGGGCTACGCCCCAAAACTCTTCGGCGAACCCGCCACAGGCACGCCGCCGCCGGACGTGACCTTCATGACCGCAAGGCCGCGCTCGTTGGTGCCGTCGGGCCGGAACCGAAACAGCCCGTCGATGCCGGCAAACCCGGACGGATTGGTCAGCACCTCCGGCGAAAAACGCTGCGCGCCCTGCGTTCTGGCCAATGCGGCGACGAGGGCTACGGCATCATAGGCCAGCGTCGCGGTGCGCACCGGCTCGCCGCCGAACCGCGCCCGGTAGCGCCCCGCGAAGCTGCGGAAACCGGACGGGTCAGGTGCTGCATAGAGACCGCCTTGCAGGGCGGGACTCGCGAATACGCGCGGATTGTCCCACAGCCCGGTGCCGAGCATCTGGATGTTTCTCAAGTTGGCGCCGGAAGCGGTCAGAGCCTCGGCTGTCGCTGCGACGGCGTCGCCGTCGTCGGCCAGCAGCAAGGCATCGGCGCCTCCTAGCGCCTGCGCTATCGTACGCGCGGCGCCGGTCCGGTCCGCGCCGTATTTTTCGAACGCGATGACGCGACCGCCGCGGCGGCCCACCGCCTGCTTGAACGCGGCCTCCACCACGTTGCCGTAGGCGTTCTCGGGCAGCAGCGCCGCAAACGAGCGCTTTCCCGTGCTGGCCGAATATTCGATGATCCTATTGACATCGGACTCCGGCAGGAAGCTCAGGAGAAAAACCCCGCGGCTGGCCACGCTCAAATCCGTCGAAAACGCAATCACCGATACGCCGCGCGTGCGCGCCACTGAGGCTGTTGCCGGAACGGACTGCGCGAATAGCGGGCCCAGAAGGATCTCGGCGCCTTCATCCAGCGCCTGCTGTGCCCCCTGCTGCGCGCCTTGCGGACTGCCGCCGTCGTCCTTGATCAAAAGCTGAATGTTCGGGTTCTGAAATTCAGCCAGCGCCATTTCCGCGGCATTCTTCATGGACTGCGCGGCCGTGGCGGCATTGCCGGATGCCGACAGCGGCAGGATCAAGCCGACCTTGACCTGTCCGTTGCCCACGGCTGCCGGCTGCTGCGCCGGGCCGGCCGATGGCGAACTGAACGGATTGCTGAGATTGCTGCCTGCGCAGGCCCCCAATAGCGGCGCGCCGAGGATCAGGCCGACAGCCGTCCGCCGGGTCGCTCCCGCAGATGGTAATTTCGGATCGAGCGGCCCCGCCATCGCCTGTTTCCCGGTCGGCAAACCATAAGCCCTGAGGAGCGCCCAACACCCCAAGGACCGATTCGGCACATTGTCCACGAATTCATAACGGAAATAAAAGGTTTATGTTCAGCTATCTGCCGAAAGCCCACCTAAACCTCGAGGCGTCCGGGCCGTTATCTGTCAATGCGCCTGTCCGAAATAGCGGACGCATCATGGTGCAAGCGCCGTATCCGATCTAGATTGCCGCGATGTGCGCGAAACCCGCCCCGACCGATACGCTTGAGGATAGCGAGCCCCGCGCGCGCAGCTTTGTCATCGCAGGGAATGTTTTGACCGCGTCAAAAGCAACGCCCGGTCTGCATCTGGTGGCCACCCCGATCGGCAATCTCGGCGACATCACGCTGCGCGCGCTGGAAACGCTGGCCGGCGTCGACATCATCGCCTGCGAAGACACCCGCATCACCCGCCGCCTGACTGAGCGCTATCAGATCTCGGCGCTGCTGAAGCCCTATCACGAGCACAACGCCGCGATGGCGCGGCCGAAAATCCTGCAGCGGCTGGCGCAGGGCGCGTCGATCGCGCTGGTGTCGGATGCCGGCACGCCGCTGATATCCGATCCCGGTTTCAAGCTGGTGCGCGAAGTCCAGGCCGGCGGCCACCCAGTGATCGCGCTGCCCGGACCATCCTCGGTGCTGGCGGCGCTTGCGGTCGCCGGCCTGCCGACCGACCGGTTTTTCTTCGAGGGGTTTCTGCCGCCAAAGGAAACCGCCCGCCGTGCGCGGCTGACCGAGCTGGCGCGCATCGATGCGACGCTGGTGATGTTCGAATCCGGCAACCGCGTGCAGGACACGCTGCGCGATCTCGCGGAGATCATGGGCGAGCGCGACGCTGCGATCTGCCGTGAGTTGACAAAACTGCATGAGGAAGTGCGGCGCGCGCCGGTTTCCGAATTGGCGTGGCCGCCAGATGCCCTGGAAACGCGCGGCGAATTCGTGCTGGTGGTCGGCCCGCCCGCAGCCGACGCCAAGCTGATGGCGGAGCATGAGCTGGACGATCTGCTGCGCTCGTCGTTGAAGCGCGACAGCGTCAAGGATGCAGTGGCGCATGCGGTCGAACTGTCGGGCCGGCCGCGCCGCGAGATCTACGCCCGCGCGCTCGAGCTTGCGCAGGAAGGCCACGGGGCAACCGATGGCGAAGACTGACCAGCCGCCGGTCGCCGCGCCGGAACGCGTCGCCGCGTTTCAGACCGGGCTTTCGGCCGAGACCCGCGCGGCCGCTTACCTGATGGCGAAAGGTTATCGCATTTTAGCGAAGCGTTTCAAAACGGCCTACGGCGAGATCGATCTTGTGGCGCGGCGGCGCAATCTCGTGGCGTTCGTCGAGGTCAAGGCCCGCGCCAAACTCGATGACGCCGCCTATGCGGTGACGCCGCGCCAGCAGAAGCGCATCATCGACGCCGCGCAGGCCTGGCTGATGACGCATCCCGAACATGCCGATTTCGATCTTCGCTTCGACGCCATGCTGATTGCGCCGCGCCGTCTGCCGCGCCATCTGGAAGCGGCATTCGACGCCAGCACCTGAAACACTCGATCAACGAAAACCGCGGAAATAAGAAAATGCAATTGAATGTCGCCGTTCAGATGGACCCCATCGCGCGTATCAACTTCAAGGGCGACTCGACGTTCGCGCTGCTGCTGGAAGCGCAGAAGCGCGGCCATGCGCTGTCCTATTACACCCCCGACAAACTCTCGCTGCGCGGCGAGGATCTCGTTGCCCCCGTTCAAGCCCTCAGCGTGAGGGATCAGGAGGGCGATTATTTCACGCTCGGCGAAGCGGAGCGCCGCGAGCTTTCGTCGTTCGACGTGGTGCTGCTGCGGCAGGATCCGCCGTTCGATCTGGCCTACATCACCTCGACGCATTTCCTGCAGCGAATCCATCCCAAAACGCTGGTAGTGAACAACCCGGAAAGCGTGCGCAACGCGCCGGAGAAAATCTTCGTGATGGATTTTCCGGAATTGATGCCGCCGACGCTGATCTCGCGCGACATGGACGAGATCAATTCGTTTCGCGACCAGCACGGCGCTGTCGTGATGAAGCCGCTGCACGGCCACGGCGGCGCGGCGGTGTTTCGCATCATGCCGCAGGACATGAACTTCGGCTCGCTCTACGACATGTTCTCGGTGACGTTCCGCGAGCCCTGGGTAATCCAGAAGTTCATTCCCGAGATCAAGCACGGCGACAAGCGCATCATCCTGGTCGATGGCGAATTTGCCGGCGCGGTCAACCGCGTGCCCGCGCCCGACGATCTGCGCTCCAACATGGTGCGCGGCGGCGCGGCACAGGCTACCGAGCTTTCAGACCGCGAGCGCGAAATCTGCGCGAAGCTCGGGCCGGAGTTGCGCAAGCGGGGTTTGCTGTTCGTCGGCATCGACGTGATCAACGGCAGCCTCACCGAGATCAACGTGACGTCGCCGACCGGGATCCGCGCCATCGCGCGCCTCGGCGGTCCCGATGTAGCGGCGAAGGTCTGGGATGTGATCGAGGGGAGAAGGGGGTGATGCTGTTTCCCGACATGGTCGGTTTCCGATTATGAACCGTTAATGCCCAGGATATCAAAATAAGAGCTGACTCGGAGTGAATTACGGTCGCGCACCATCTTCACCTTCACTGAATACAGGTCGCAACGCGTCTTCGACCAGCTCGAACGCCCTACGTCTTCGATCGAATAGATCGACGACAACTTTTTGATGCGCGGTCACCCATTGTAGGTAAGCAACAGGAGCGGCGATTGCGGCGACTATAACTAAAGCAAAACTAGACAACTAAATTTCTCCCGAGATAGCTGAGACCGATAGTTGACGTACCTGAGATATTGTATCCGTAAGCTTTGGCTAGCTATCGATATCCTCACCTGAGGTCAGGTGAGGATGATGGTTCCTGAACGCATCGCTGCCAAGGATCAATCACGCCAATTATGCTAGCGGCCCATTTACGTTCTGTTCACGAGGGGCGCTTCATGAGGCGTTCTTGAAGCGGAGCAGGATGCGGCGCCTGCGGACGTGTCTCGCACACACGGACCGGGAGGCCGGGGGTCATCGTCCGGGTCCACTACGGGGCTCTGCCTTCAATGGCTGGACGGGTAATGGCGAACGGTGGCGAAAGCCGCCGGGATGGACGGAGACCGCGGCGCAAATCGTCGGTCGATCGTGGCCTTAGCCCGGAAGCACGGTCCCCCGGACAGAAAAGCCGCGGTGGCGCGCCTGATGGCGTTGCGCGAGACGTTGTGCTGGCTTCGCAACCAGCAGAGCGGATCGCGACCAGAACCACCCTTGCGCCTATCCGGCGCGCCGCCGCCCCTCACTCGCGAGCTCCGCTCGTCGGGTTTTCGAGGGGTGCGACGACAGCTCCCCTCGGGCGCGTTGCGCTGCGAGATCGCGAGCGCACGGCTGTGTGAAATTTCAATCCGTTCCCCTAATGTTCTTGCGCTGGGAACCGTCATGCGTTACGCTCCCGCGCGGGAGAGGGCGGCATGGTTCAGCGCGTATCCACCGTGGCTTTTGAGGGCATCGAAGCCCGCGCCGTCGATGTGCAGGTGCAGGTCGCGCCCGGCCTGCCCGCCTTCGCCATCGTCGGCCTGCCCGACAAGGCGGTGTCTGAGGCCCGCGAACGGGTGCGCTCCGCGCTGATCGCCTCGGGCCTGGCGCTGCCGGCGCGCCGCATCACCGTCAATCTCGCCCCGGCCGATGTTCCGAAGGAAGGCAGCCATTACGATCTGCCGATCGCGCTGGGATTGATGGCGGCGATCGGCGCCATTCCGGCGGATGCGTTGAATGGCTTCACCGTGCTCGGCGAACTCGGCCTCGACGGCTCGATCGCGCCGGTGGCGGGCGTGCTGCCCGCGGCGATCGGCGCCAACTCGCGCGACGAAGGCCTGATCTGTCCGGCCGCCTGCGGCGCTGAGGCGGCCTGGGCCAGCCCGGATATCGAGATCGTCGCGGCCAGTTCGCTGATCCAGATCGCCAATCACTTCAAGGGCACGCAGGTGCTGTCGCGGCCGCAGCCCAGGGTTCATGAGCGCGAGGCGTCGCTGCTCGACCTGCGCGACATCAAGGGCCAGGAAAGCGCCAAGCGCGCGCTCGAGATCGCCGCGGCCGGCGGGCATCATCTGTTGATGATCGGCTCCCCCGGCGCGGGCAAGTCGATGCTGGCGGCAAGGCTGCCGTCGATCCTGCCGCCGCTGTCGCCGTCGGAGCTGCTCGAAGTCTCGATGATCGCCTCGGTCGCCGGCGAAATCCGCGACGGCGCGCTGACGGCGCGGCGGCCGTTCCGCAGCCCACATCACTCCGCCAGCATGGCCGCGCTCACCGGCGGCGGCATCCGCGCCCGGCCCGGCGAAGTCTCGCTGGCGCATCAGGGCGTGCTGTTTCTCGATGAGCTGCCGGAGTTCGATCCGCGCGCGCTGGATTCGCTGCGTCAGCCCCTGGAAAACGGCGAGGTCGCGGTGTCGCGCGCCAATCATCGCTTCACCTACCCCGCGCGATTCATGCTGGTCGCCGCGATGAACCCGTGCCGCTGCGGCCACGCCTACGAGCCCGGCTATGCCTGCAAGCGCGGCCGCATCGATCGCTGCACATCGGACTATCAGATGCGCATTTCAGGACCACTGATGGATCGCATCGATCTGCGCATCGAAGTGCCGGCCGTCACCGCCGCCGACCTGATCCTGCCGCCGGCGACCGAAGGATCGGCGGAAGTCGCCGCGCGTGTTGCCGCGGCGCGTGACATTCAGCTGGCGCGCTATGCCGCCGCCGGGCTGCCTAACGTGCGCACCAATGCCGAAGCGCCGTCGTCGGTGCTGGAAGCCGTCGCGCAGCCTGACGCGAGTGGATTAAAGCTGTTGCGCGACGCCGCTGAAACCATGCGATTGTCGGCGCGCGGTTATCACCGGGTGTTGCGGGTCGCGCGCACGCTGGCCGACCTCGACGGCGCGGAAAAAATCGGCCGGCTGCATCTCGCCGAAGCGCTGTCGTACCGCGCGCTGGCTGAAGATCTGCGGCGCGCGGCCTGAGCCGTCAGAACATCTCCGTAAGTAGTCAGGCGCGCGTCAACCACCCGGTAACCATTTACGTTTACCTCTTGCGAACCATTGGGGCGCGGGTTCCCGCGTTTGGTTGAGCAAGTAGCGGATCATGCTGCGTTTGAAAATACTGGCGTCCGTTGTGCCGCTGCTTGTTGCCGGCATCTTTGCCCGCAGTGAGATGTCGTCCGCGACGCAGCCGTGCATCGCGGTTGGCGAAACCTCCGTTCAGATCGCGCCGACGCCGTGGCAAGCTCAAACTCGCGTCAGCTTCACTGAAAATCCTGCTGTGGCGACGGTCCGGGTGCAGATCGCGGACAGCGCCGAGGCGGCCGATTTCGTTGTCATCGACGATGCCGAAGGCGGCGAAGCCAATGCTTGCGAAGCCACCGCGGCGACCAAATTTATCGGGATCGCCAATGACCCGTCGCCCTCCGCGCCGGTGATCTACCTTTCGCAGGATGGCGGCGCCGATTATCGGATTTTCGTGAGATCGAAAACCTTTACGGCGCGCGATGCTGCCGCGCTCATCGTCGGCGCAAGCGCCAGACATCCCCGCCTAGCGGCCGCGTCGCTCTAAGCTTTCTCTTAACGCTTGATTAACCGCGTTGTCATCGCACGAGCGGCAAACGGCACGCCCGCAAGCACTTCGCAACGTCGCCGACGCATCTTGATCGCCGATTATCGGCGCCGGGTGACCAAGATGCAGTTGACGCGAAGACGCGGTCCCAGAGGAAATTTCGCAGCGATCAAGCGGGTTTTCGCAGCCAAGATATGGATACGCCGATTCGCGCGCCGCTATCCCTGGCTCAATCTGGCCATCCGTTCATTCGTGATTTTCTCGGCTGCGTTCGGCGGCGCGTACGGCTTCATCGCCGGAAGCCGATCCAAGGACGCCGGCTATGACCCGCACACTTTCGCTATCGGCGCGAGCTTTCTCTTTGCGCTGGCCTGCGTTGCGCTGGCGACCTTAAGCATGCGATTGCGATGGATGCGCAGGCGGCTTCGCAAAGTCGCGCTGCATAATGAGGCACTGAGCGACCGCAATTGGGAGCTGAAGGAAGCCGAGGAGCGCGCGCGCAACCTGTTCGAATCCCAGGGCGATCTGATCGTGCTCCGCGATGCCTCGGGCTGCATCACGTTTGTCAACGACGCTTACTGCGAACTGGCGCGGCAACCGCGCACAATGCTGATCGGCAGCTGTTCGACCATGGAGGTTCTTGAACAAGGCGAAGTTATCTTGGCGCCGAACGGCACAAAAATCCACGACCAGAAGATCGCAACGCCACTTGGGCCGCGCTGGATCGCCTGGCGCGAAGGACTGGTGCGCATCGACGCGGGTCAACCCGCGGAATTGCACTGCGTCGGCCGCGACGTCACCGATCGAGCCGAGACCGAACGCGCGCTCGGCGAGGCGCGCGACCATGCCGACGCTGCCAGCCGTGCCAAATCGCGCTTTCTGGCTATGGCGTCGCATGAGATCCGCACGCCGCTCAACGGCATTATCGGCATGAGCGGGTTGTTGCTCGATACGCCACTGACGCCCGAGCAGATGACTTACGCAAAGGCCGTAAAATCCTCGGGCGACGCGTTGCTGTCGCTGATCGAGGAGCTGCTGGACTATTCGAAGATCGAGGCCGGCAAGATCGACCTCGAACATCGCCCGTTTGGGCTGGGGGCCCTTGTCGAAGATGTCACCGAGCTGCTGGCGCCCCGCGCGCAAGCGAAAAATCTCGAAATCGCGGCCTATGTCGACGAGCGGCTGCCGCTGGACGTCATCGGCGACGCGGCGCGGCTGCGGCAGGTGCTGCTCAATCTCGCCGGTAACGCCATCAAATTCACTTCAAACGGTGGCGTTGCGTTGATCGTCGAGCCCGGCGATGAGCCCGGCGAGATCAGTTTTCTGGTGCGCGATACCGGCATCGGCATCGCCGCGGAAGCACAGGCGCGGATCTTTCGCGAGTTCGAACAGGCCGACCATCGCATCGCCCGCAACTATGGCGGCACTGGGTTGGGATTGAGCATCAGCGAACGCATCGTCAAACGAATGGGAGGCCGCATCACGCTGGAAAGCCAATCCGGTGTTGGCTCGACATTCGCCGTACGGATTTCACTTGATGCCGCCGCGAGCAATGACGGCAAACAGAACGGGATCGTCACGCCTGACCTCACCGGCTGTTCGATCATGGTGGTCGCGCCGCAGACCATCGAGGCGTCGCTGACGGCGCGGCGGCTGCAGTGCTGGGGCGCACAGACCTGCACGGTATCGGATATTGCGGTGGCGCAGGCGTTGTTGCCGGAGCGCGCATGGCACGCCGTTCTGATCGATCGGGCCTTTGGCGTCGATGAGGTGGAGCGGTTCGGCAGATCTGCATGCAGCAACGCAACGCATCGCATTGTGATGTTCACGCCGGCGGCGCGGCACGAAGTGCAGGCCGCCGCGGCGTCGGCTTTCACCGGCTATCTCGTCAAACCGCTAAGGGCGGCCTCGCTGGCGGCGAGGCTGATGGCAGTAGCGGAAATTCAGGCGCCCAATATCGTGGGCAATGATCCGACCGATCATAAGCTTTCCGACCAGCCGGAAATGCCGATGACAAACAGGCCCGGGCTCTCGATTCTGGTCGCGGAAGATAATGAGATCAACGCACTACTGATGCGTTCGCTGCTGACGCGGCTCGGACATCGCGCCGTCGTCACGACCAATGGCGAACAGGCGCTGGAATCGTGGCTCGCGGCGGAGTCTGCGGGCACGCCTTACGAACTCGTGCTGATGGACATCCAGATGCCGCAGCTCGACGGTATCGAGACCACCAAGCGCATCCGCGCACGCGAAGCGGGCAACAACGCGCGCCGCACGCCGATCCTGGCTCTAACGGCCAATACGCTGGTCGAAGACCGCTACGCCTGCTTCGAAGCCGGGATGGATGGCTTTCTGGTGAAGCCGCTCGATCGCGACAAGCTGGTCGACGCGCTCGCGGGTCTGGCAGCATCGCGGCATCTCGCGGCCTGACTTCGATCAAACATCTTGACGCTGCTGGCAATCGAACCCAGCATCGCAGGCGATGAACGCACCGCAAAACCCTCCCGAACTTATAACGGAAAGCTATTTGATCCCGTCTGGTGACGCCGGGATCGAACTCTACGTGCGTAACAAGCGCCCCGTCGGCATGACGAATTTCTCGCCCGAGAAAATTTTGCTTTACGTGCATGGGGCGACCTATCCGTCGGAAACGGCGTTCGATCTGCCGATCGAAGGCGCGTCGATGATGGATCTGATCGCGGCGCGCGGACACGACGTTTATCTCGTCGATGTCAGGGGCTATGGCGGCTCGACGCGACCGCCGGAAATGAACCAGCCGGCTGCCGCGAATGCACCGGCTGTCGGCACCGATGTAGCGGTGCGCGACTTCGGCACGGCGGTGGATCACATTCTAAAGCGTCGCGACGTCCCGAAGATTAACCTGATGGGCTGGTCATGGGGGACCGCGATATCAGGCGAATACACCAGCAAGAATAACGAAAAGGTCAACCGCCTCCTACTGTTTGCGCCGCTATGGATTTTTCGGAAAGACGCTGTGATTGCGCCGGCTCCCGAAGCCGCGGGCAAGAGCGCGCCCTCGCTCGGCGCCTACCGCTTGGTCTCGAAAGAGATCGCGAAGTCCCGCTGGCTGGAAGGCGTGCCGGAGGACAAGAAAGCCGATCTGATCCCACCCGGCGTGTTCGAAGCGTGGATCGAGGCGACCTGGGCGACCGATCCTGATGCGATGAAACATGATCCGCCGATGCTGCGCGCGCCCAATGGCGTCATCGCCGATGTGCTTTCTCACTGGGGTGCCGGCAGGGCTCGCTATGATCCCGGCAACATCACGGTGCCGACATTCCTGATCCATGCCGAGTGGGATTTCGATCTGCCGAGCTATCAGGCCCGGGAATATTTCGCACAATTGAAGAACGCGCCTTACAAGCGGCTGGTCGAAATCGGCGAAGGCACCCACTCGGTGATGCTGGAAAAGAACCGCATGCAGTTCTTCCGCGAGATCATCGGTTTCCTCGATGAGGAAAACCCGCTGGCGTTGCGCTAGCTATCAAGTCGGACAGCGCGGCCACCCGTCATCCTGAGGTGCGCGCCCTTGCGCGCCTCGAAGGATGGACGCCGCACAGTTGTCTCGATCCCTTCGAGGCTCGCCGAAGACGGCGAGCACCTCAGGATGACGGTCGTTGCAGCTATCACAATCTTCGCAGCGCCACGGTTTCCACCACGTGGTCAGCGCCCTTTTTCAGGATCAGCGTCGCGCGCGGCCGTGTCGGCAGAATATTGTCTTCGAGATTGGCGAGGTTGGTCCGCTCCCAGATCGCCAGCGCGGTCGCGGTCGCTTCCTCGTCGGAGAGCAACGCGTAGCGGTTGAAATAGGAGCGCGGATCGAGGAAGGCGGTGCCGCGCAACGCCAGAAAGCGCCGCACGTACCAGCTTCGCAGCACCGCTTCCTCGGCGTCGATATAAACCGAGAAATCGAAGAAGTCCGAGACCACGGGCACGGCTTTGCCGTCGCGCGGCAGCCTTCCGGTCTGCAGAACATTGACGCCCTCGACGATCAGGATGTCGGGTTGGGCTACTTCCGTCCACTGGTTTGGAATGACGTCGTAGGTCAGATGCGAATAGACCGGGGCTCGCACCGGCGAGCGGCCGGCCTTGATGTCGCTGAGAAACGCAAGCAGCGTCGGCAGATCGTAGCTTTCCGGAAAACCTTTTTTCTGCATAAGGCCTTGCCGCTCCAGCGTCGCGTTCGGAAACAGAAAACCGTCCGTCGTCACCAGATCGACCTTTGGCTTTGGCGACCATCGCGCCAGCAGCGCCTGCAGCACGCGCGCCGTGGTGGATTTGCCGACTGCCACCGACCCGGCGACGCCGATGATGTAGGGCATCTTGCGGTCCTCGATGCCGAGGAATTGCCGCTGTGCATAATACAGCCGCTGGGTCGCGGCGACGTAGATCGACAGCAGCCGCGACAGCGGCAGATAGATGTCCTCGACCTCCTTCATGTCGAGGCGATCGTACATCGAGCGCAATGCGGCGATCTCGCCGGCTTCCAGCGTCATCGGCGTATCGTCGCGCAGCTTCGCCCATTGCTCCCGCGAGAAAATCCGATAGGGATTGTATTGCTGCTCCGTCCGCATATCCATGAGCCGCACTCCGTTCACGCAGGTTACTCAGTCGCGCTTGCGCGAAGCTTTTTCGTCCAGGCCGGACATCGCCGTGCGCTGCGCCAGCGCGGCCTCGACATCCTCCAGTTTGATGCCACGCGACTTCAAAAGCACGAGGAAATGAAACATCAGATCGGCGCTTTCGGCGATTAGATGATCGCGATTGTTCTCGATCGCCGCGATCACGGTCTCGACCGCCTCTTCGCCGAATTTCTTGGCGCAGTGTTCCGCGCCCTTGTCCAGGAGCTTGCGGGTATAGGACGCTTCGCCGCCTGCCGACGCGCGGGCGTCGATGGTCTCGGCAAGATCATGGATCGTAAAGCGTGCCATTCGCGCTTCTCAAGAGGGCGGCGCCGACTCCTGCCAGACTTTGAGCTACGGGTCGAGCCGCATCGGCAGGCCGGCGCGCACCATGTGTTCCTTGGCTTGGCGTATGGTAAATTCGCCGAAGTGAAAGATCGATGCCGCGAGCACTGCGGTCGCGTGGCCCTGCCGGATGCCGTCGACCAGATGATCGAGATTGCCGACGCCGCCCGACGCGATCACCGGCACCGCGACACTGTCGGCCACCGCCTGGGTCAACGGAATGTCAAAACCCTGGCGGGTGCCGTCGCGGTCCATCGATGTCAGGAGTATCTCGCCCGCGCCGAGCGATACGACCTCCTGCGCAAACTCGATGGCGTCGATGCCCGTGGAATTGCGTCCGCCATGGGTGAAGATTTCCCACCGTTCGCCGCCACCGCCACGTTTGACGCGCTTGGCGTCGATCGCAACCACGATGCACTGGCCGCCGAATTTCTCCGCCGCTTCTCTGACGAATTCGCGGTTCGCGACCGCCGCGCTGTTGATCGAAACCTTGTCGGCGCCAGATCGCAACAGGGTCTTGATGTCCTCGATCGTGCGGACGCCGCCGCCGACCGTAAGCGGCATGAAGCACGCCTCCGCCGTCCGCCTGACAACGTCGAGGATGATGCCACGGTTTTCATGGGTCGCGGTAATGTCGAGGAAGCAAAGCTCGTCCGCACCAGCGGCGTCGTAGGCGATCGCCGCTTCCACGGGATCGCCGGCATCGCGCAGATCGACAAAGTTGACGCCCTTGACGACGCGGCCGTCTTTGACGTCGAGGCAGGGGATGACGCGGACTTTGAACATGAGCGCCCCTTAAGCCGCCGCACGCGCGGTTTTGATCAACGACAGCGCTGCCGCTGGATCGAATCTGCCATCGTACAAAGCACGGCCGGCGATGGCGCCTTCGAGTTTTTTCGCGCGTGCGCTAACCAGCGTCTCGACATCGGCGATCGAGGCCAGGCCGCCGGAAGCGATGACGGGAATAGAGACGGCGTCGGCGAGAGTGATCGTGGCGTCCCAATTGATGCCCTTCAGCAACCCGTCGCGGGCGATGTCGGTGAAGATGATGGCGGCGACACCGGCATCCTCGAAGCGTTGCGCGATCTGCAGCGCGGTGACTTGCGAGGTCTCGGCCCAGCCCTGCACCGCGACGTTACCGTCGCGCGCATCGAGCCCGACGGCGACACGACCGGGAAATTTTTTCGCGGCTTCTTTCACCAGCGCGGGATCGCGCACCGCGGCGGTGCCGATGATGACGCGGGCGATGCCTTTGCTGAGCCACGCCTCAACCGTTGCGAGATCGCGAATGCCGCCGCCGAGTTGCACCGGCATCTCAACGGCCTTTAGCATGGATTCTACGGCTTGGGCGTTGACCGGCTTGCCCGCGAAGGCGCCGTCGAGATCGACCACGTGGAGATATTCGAAGCCTTGCGATGCGAAGCTGCGCGCCTGCGCGGCGGGATCGAGATTGAACACGGTGGCGCGCGCCATGTCGCCCTGCTCGAGGCGCACGCACTGACCGTTTTTCAGGTCGATGGCGGGGAAGAGTATCACGGCTTCCACTTCAGGAAATTTCCGATCAGCGCCAGTCCGAAACGCTGACTCTTCTCCGGATGAAACTGCGTGCCGATCGCGGTGTCCTTGCCGACAATCGCGGTGATCGGGCCGCCATAGTCGGCGCGCGCCAGCACGTTGGCTTCATCCGCCGTGTTCAAGTGATAGGAATGCACGAAATAAGCGTTGAGGCCCTTTGGCCCCAGCGGCAGCCGCTCAAGCACCGGATGCTCGCGCACGATATCGAGCGTGTTCCAGCCCATGTGCGGGATTTTCAAATTCTCCTCGCGCGGCGCAATCTTCTCCACGTCGCCGGCGATCCAGTTCAGCCCGTCCGTGGTGACGTGCTCCTTGCCGCGCGTCGCCATCAGTTGCATGCCTACGCAGATGCCGAAGAACGGACGCGCCTTGTCGCGGACGGTTTCGGTCATGGCTTCGACCATACCGTCCAACGAATCGAGGCCCTTGCGGCAATCGGCAAAGGCGCCGACACCGGGCAGCACCACGCGATCGGCGCGAAATACGACTTCAGGGTCGCGCGTCACCACGATCTTTTCGCCACCATCCATACTCCGCGCGGCGCGCTCGAACGCTTTCGCGGCGGAGTGCAGATTGCCGGAGCCGTAATCGATGATGGCGACGCTCAACGCGAGCCTCCCGGTTGCGGAAATAACCCGATGATGTCCTGGTGAGGAAGCGGTGGCGGACGCGAAAACGGCTGGCCCGGAATGTTTCGGGTCGGTGGCGGTGCGCCGCGATCGACCGCCAATTGGTCGTTGGCGAGACCGCGTTGTTTCGCAGCCCAGCGGTCGAAGAAGCGACGCTCGGCAGTTTCCTCATCGTCGGCCACAACGATATCGAGTTGCCGCCAATTGCGCCGCGACAACGTCCATCGCCTCAGACTGGCGACCTCGAAACCCATCAACAGTGCTATCAGCAACGTCACGGCGAACCGCGTGCCCCCGCCCGCATCTAACAGGAACAGCGCCATCGCGACGACGATCGAAACGACAATGTAGCCCAGCAGCGCCAGCCATAGCCGGCGGTAGGCAAGCCAGAAGGGGCCAAATAAAAACGCCCAGAAATAGAACCCATCGCGAACGAACACGAACCTGTCCGTCGCGCCGCGCACGTCTGGACCCGCCGCGACAGGCGCATGAACTGTATAGACCGGCATTGGTTCTCTCCGCCGACGACTGCAATCAGCCGCCGAGCTGACCCTTGGTGGACGGCACCTCTCCGGCATTGCGCGGATCGATCGCAACCGCCGTCCGAAGCGCCCGCGCCAGACCCTTGAAGCAGGATTCGGCTATATGATGGCTATTCTCGCCATATAGGGTCTCGACGTGCAAAGTCACGCCGGCATTGATCGCGAACGCGTTGAACCATTCGCGCACCAGCTCGGTGTCGAAATCGCCGACCTTGTCGCGCGGAAATTCGACCTTGAACACCAGCACCGGACGGCCGGAAATATCGATCACGACGCGTGACAGCGTCTCATCCATCGGCATGTGGATCGAGGCGTAGCGGGTGATGCCGGCCATGGTGCCGAGCGCCTGCTTCACCGCCTGCCCGAGGGCAATACCGACATCCTCGGTGGTGTGATGATGATCGACATGGAGATCGCCATCCGCCTTGACCGTGATGTCGATGCGCGAATGCCGGGCGAGCAGATCGAGCATATGATCGAAGAAGCCGATGCCGGTGGTAATGTCAGACACACCTGACCCATCGAGATTCACGGTGACCGCGATGTCGGTTTCCTTGGTCTTGCGCTTGATCGTCGCCGTGCGCATGAAGTTGATCTCCTGAAAACGCGCTCTTCTAACAGGCTCGGGCCGCCTTCGCCACCGCAGGAAGACGCGTTCGGAAGCCCACCTCGTCATATGGTGACTGGATTTCGCTGCCGAACGCGCCGATTGCAACCTCGCGGGCCAATCCCTAAATCCTAAAGCCAACGCAGGAATTTCGATGCAAGCACCACACTCGGAGCCGCCGGTCTGGCACGGCACCACCATTTTGACCGTCCGCAAGGGCGGCAAGGTGGTGATCGGCGGCGATGGCCAGGTCTCCATCGGCCAAACGGTCATCAAATCCAACGCCAAAAAGGTCCGAAAACTCGGCAAGGGTGACGTGATCGGCGGTTTTGCCGGCGCCACGGCTGACGCCTTTACGCTGTTCGAGCGGCTGGAAAGCAAACTGGAGCAATATCCGGGGCAACTGACGCGCGCCGCCGTCGAGCTCGCCAAGGACTGGCGCACCGACCGCTATCTGCGACGGCTGGAGGCGATGATGATCGTCGCCGACAAGGAAGTGTCACTGGTTCTCACCGGCACCGGCGACGTGCTGGAGCCGGAGGCGGGCGTGATGGCGATCGGCTCCGGCGGCAATTATGCGCTGGCCGCCGCCCGCGCACTGGTCGATACCGACAGGGATGCCGAGTCGATCGTGCGCCGCGCGCTCGATATCGCCGCCGACATCTGCGTCTACACCAACCGCAACGTGACCATCGAGGCGCTGAGCGAGGACCGCGGCTCATGACGGACGACAGCCACGACGACGCCCTTATGATTCGCCGACTGCTGGTTCCGATCGTGAAATACGCGCTGCTCGATGCCGAAACTATCACCCCTGACCTGGAGCAATCCGCGCGGCAGGCGCAGTCGGAATTGCGGGCGCGCTTTGGCGAGGCTGTGCCACCGTCGGTCCATCTGAACGCGCAATGGGAGCTTGCGGTCGAAGAGGCCGAGGCCGACCAGCGGCTCAATCACAGTGGCGTCTCTTTGACGTTGCCGCAGATGCTGCCGTTCGAAGCGGCGCTGCTGATGGCCGAGCCGCTCGACCTCAACCAACTGCGCGACCGCATTCGCGGCGCGGCTGCCACCGGCTGAGGCATGGCGGCTACGAGATATATGTTTTGTCCGATGTCAGCAGCCGACCTGCCGCTGATCCGGCGCTGGCTGGCCCGGCCGCACGTCGCGCGATGGTGGCACGATCCAGTCGAGCAATTCGAACTGGTCAGCGGCGACCTCGATCATCCCGACGTGGCGCAGTTTATCGTCGCGGCGGACGACGAGCCGTTCGCGTATTTGCAATGCTATCGCCTGAGCGACTGGAACACCGGTTTTGGGACGCAGCCGGCTGGGACCCGCGGCCTCGACCAGTTCATCGGCGAACCTCAGATGGTCGGCCACGGCCACGGCTCCGCGTTCATTGAGACCTTTGCCGGCCAGCTTCTCGCGGGCGGCACACCGCGCGTTGTAACCGATCCGGACCCAAACAATGCAAGCGCGATCCGTGCTTATCAAAAGGCCGGCTTCACAAAAGACCGGATCGTCGAAACCCCAGACGGCCCTGCTCTCCTGATGGTACGTGATTCATGACCGACTTCTCCCCCCGCGAAATCGTCTCCGAGCTTGACCGCTTCATCGTCGGCCAGGCCGACGCCAAGCGCGCGGTTTCCATTGCGCTGCGCAACCGCTGGCGGCGGCTGCAGCTGACCGGCTCGTTGCGTGAGGAAGTGCTGCCGAAGAATATCCTGATGATCGGACCGACCGGCGTCGGCAAGACCGAGATTGCACGGCGGCTGGCGAAACTCGCCGGTGCGCCCTTCATCAAGGTGGAAGCCACGAAATTCACCGAGGTCGGCTATGTCGGCCGCGACGTCGAGCAGATCATCCGCGATCTTGTCGAAGTGGCGATTGCGCAGATACGCGAACGCAAACGAAAGGACGTGCAGGCGCGGGCGCAACTCGCCGCCGAAGACCGGGTGCTTGATGCGCTGGTCGGGGCCAACTCCAGCGCCGCGACGCGCGATTCGTTTCGCAAGAAACTGCGCAGCGGCGAGCTTAACGACAAGGAAATCGAGATCGAGACTCAGTCGTCAGCCGGATCGCCGATGTTCGAGATACCCGGCATGCCCGGCGCGCAGATGGGCGCGATCTCGATCGGAGACATCTTCGGCAAGTTGGGCGGGCGCACCAAGACCCGCCGGCTGACGGTCGAATCTTCGCACGAAACCCTCGTCAACGAAGAATCCGACAAGCTCTTGGACAGCGATCAGTTGGTGCAGGAAGCGATCAATGCGGTCGAGAACAACGGCATCGTGTTCCTGGACGAGATTGACAAGATCTGCGTGCGGGACGGACGCAGCGGCGGCGATGTCTCACGCGAGGGCGTGCAGCGCGACCTCCTGCCGCTGATCGAGGGCACCACGGTGTCTACCAAGCACGGCGCGGTCAAGACCGACCACATCCTGTTCATCGCGTCCGGCGCTTTTCATATCGCCAAGCCAAGCGATCTGCTGCCGGAGTTGCAGGGCCGGCTGCCGATCCGCGTCGAGCTGGAAGCGCTGACGCGCGACGACATGCGGCGCATTCTCACCGAGCCGGAAGCGTCGCTGATCAAGCAATACGTTGCGTTGATGCAGACGGAAGGCGTGACGCTGGATATCACCGCCGACGCCATCGATGCGCTGGCCGACGTGGCGGTGGCCGTCAATTCCTCCGTGGAAAATATCGGCGCGCGGCGTTTGCAGACGGTGATGGAGCGCGTGCTCGATGAGATTTCATTCTCGGCGCCGGACCGCAACGGCGAAACCATCCAGATCGATGCCGATTACGTGCAGAAGCACGTCGGCGATCTGGCGAAGAACGCCGATTTGAGCCGGTTCATTCTGTAATTCCGTAGCCTGGATCAAGCGCAGCGCAATCCGGGATCTGTAGCCCGGCGCGAAACTGTCCCGGATTTCACTCCGCTTCATCCGGGCTACGAAGCCCGGCACGTTGCGCGCGAGCCGCGCGGCATGGGATAAGCGAGCAGATTATTACTGAAGTTTCGGATTTCCGATGGACACGCGGACGCGGCAGAACCTTTGGAGGCTGATGCTTGCCGTCAATGTCGCCGTGTTCGTTGGCGTATTCCTGAACAAGATCAGGCTGCCGCCTTATGTCCCCTATATTCACCTGCTGGTCGATTACCACTTCGGATTCACCAAGCGGGCGCTGATCGGCGAAATTGTTTCGCTGTTTTACGCAAAGGTGCCGGTGTGGCTGGTGTTCGCGCTGAGCGGCACGGTCTGGCTGATTACGGCCGGGTTGTTCGTTCAGTTGTTCCGGAAAACCTTCGGATTCACGCGCGAAAACTTGCCGCTGTTCGTGTTTATGGCGGGCTCGCCGTTCTTCCTGAAGAACTTCATGCACACGCTTGGGCATTTCGACATCTATGGCTGCGCTTTTGCGATTGGTCTGCTGCTGATCCCGGCTCGCTCGATTTTGTTCATGATGCTTGCCGCGCTGGCAACGATGATCCTGATCCTGATCCACCACATCCATCTCTTGATGTATGGGCCGACCATCGCCGTCATCGTGGTGCTGCGGTATTATCTTGTTCAGGGCCCGACTCGCCAAAACATCCTCGCAGGGATCGCGGCGATGCTTTGCGTTGGCGCCCTGTTTATCCTCACGCAATTCTACGGCTCGATGACGGTGCCGAAAGATGAATTCGTGGCGTATCTCACAACCCGCCTGGCCGATCCGGCGAATAGTTCTCTGCTGACGTTCCCCTTCATCTGGTATCAGACGCTTGGCGATGAAATCCGCGATACCTGGGCCCACATGCCGTCGAACCTCCTGGGCGTGCCGGTTTTCGCGGCGCTGATCGCGCTGCATGTGCCGCTGTGGAAATATCTCGGCGAGCTGATCCGGTCGCTTTCCGAAGCGCATCGCCGGGTCGTCATCGCTGGCATCGTGCTGGTGAGTGTCGGATACCTGATCATCTTCGCGATCGTGTTCGACTATTCGCGATGGATGTCGAACTGGGTTGTCTGCATGTTCCTGATCCTGCACGCGGTGAAGATGCTGCCTGCTTCACGGCCGACACCGCCGATCGATCGCAGCGACAACCGAAACGGCATCCTCGCCTGGATCGTCACGTTGATTCCGCGCGTCGGAATCGTGCGGCCGTTCTGAGCTCGCTTACGATCTCGAGCGCCTGATCCGCACGTACAGCGCACCCTCGCCGCCATGACCGATATGCGCTTCCTCGAAACCCACTACCAGCGCGCGGAATTCCGGCAAGCTCAGCCATTCCGGCACCTGCCGGCGAAGTACGCCGCGTTCGGACTCGGGTCCGACGGTGCGGCCTTTTCCGGTGATGACGAGCACAAAGGTCGCGCCTTCGCTGCTAGCGCGTTGCAGAAAGGCGAACAGCACGCGATGGGCGCGGGTCTGCGTCATGCCGTGCAAGTCGAGGCGGGCGTCGATTTCCTTACGGCCGCGCGACAATTGCGAGCGTTCGCGGCGGCCAAGGGGTGCCAGCGGCGGGACTGGCGGCGGAGTTGGCTTAGGAATCACTGCAGGCTTCGCAGCCGGCGATGATTTGCGCGTAGCAACCGGCTTGGGTACAACCGCATCTTCATCCAAAGGAGAAAGTGATGCCTTTGCGGCACGCGGTTTCCTGCGCAGCGGCTTGATCTCTTTCGCGATGGTTTCCCAGAGTGCGCGCTCGTCTTCGCTCAGCGCGCGTTTACGGCGTGGCGAAGGCGGTGCGTCGAGGATCGGCGGACGTTTCACCACCACCAGCGGCGATAATAATTGCGGCGGGTGCGGCGGCGACGCACTTCGCGGGCGGGCCCGATCGCGGGGCGCGCCTCCGGAAGAGGCACCGCCTGCGCGGTGGCGGTTTGTAACGACGAAGTCCTGGCCGCGCCCGCAGGATCCGGTGCTTTTGCTGGCGCGACGGTTAGTGCGGCATCCTTCAACGCCAGCTTCTCCCTCGCACTTGCGGCCGGCGCAGAAACCTCGGAGATCTTCGGGCTATCCTTTTGAGGCTGGTCTTTTGGAATCTCATTCTGCGGAAACAGCTTTGCGATTTTGTCCGACGGCCTGTCCGCCGGCAGCAGCATTGAAAGGCCGGCGGCTACGGGATCGAGACCTTTCGGAACCAGCATCACAAAATGCATCGGGTTTCGCAGGCGGCCGGACACCTTGCCCGCCTCAACGCCCGCACCGAAATAGAGGTCCGCTCGCGCCGGCCCGGTTATGGCCGAGCCAGTATCCTGCGCGATCATTAGCCGCCGAAATGGCGTCTTCGATTGCTCGGATTCGATCGGCAACACGCCCTCGATGAAGAACGGCGTGCCATAGACATGCAGCGACTTGTCGACGGCAATCGAGCGGCCGGGCGTAAGCGGCACACCCTGCGCGCCGACCGCTTCGTCCTTGTCGCCAAGCTGCACCTCGCGGAAGAACACATAGGATCGGTTCTGCCGCCGCAATTCCTTGGCGCCGTCCGGATTCTGCTCCATCCATTCCCGGATACGCAGCATCGACATCTGATCTTTCGGGATGATGTTGCGCTCGATCAGAACCCGTCCGACCGGCGTGTAGGAAAAGCCGTTATGGGCATCGTAGTTGATGCGCAGCGTCGAGCCGTCTTCCAGCTTGATCCGCGCCGAACCCTAAATCTGGGCGAACAGCAGATCGGTTTGGTTTTTAAGCCAGCAGATTTCGAGACCGCGTCCGGCGATTGCACCATCCTCGATCTCGGCGCGATCGTAATAGGGAACCAGTTTGCGGCGGCCGATCTTGCGAAAAACCTGCCCCTTATTGGGCAGATTTCCGTCCTGCTTGACGCCGCGAACAAAAAGATTCGACGGGCGGCGGTACACGGGCACAGTGTAAACGTCGGTTTGCGCGCGCGAGCCGTCAATCACCGGCTCGTAATATCCGGTGACGAAGCCATCGCTCTCGCCCAGCCGCGAGATTCGCAACGGGACAAAATTTTCCTCGAAAAATGCCCTGGCTTTCGCCTCGTCGGAAATATCGCCCTTGGCCGCAAGGCAGGGCTCACGCAGCGAAGTGCCCAGCGCCTTCGGATCCGCCGGCGGTTTTCGCTGCGCGGCGATGGGTTTGCAGCTTGCCCGAAAGGCCTGCAAGGCCTGAACGTGGTCGTCCGCGTTCCAGCCGGCGATATCGCTCCAGGCTACCGGCGCATATTGGCCACCGGGGATTTCAAGCGGCCAGATGATATTCGTTTGCCTTGGATGTGAGCGTACGGGCCGAGCCGCATCGGCCACTGCCGGCGCAAACGCCAGCAACGCAGCGGCGATCACGCAACGTACGAGAGCCGATCGGCTCGCAACACGCGCGTTAATGAACGCTTCCCGTGCCAACCAGCTTCCAGTTGGGATCACGCGAGGAAATATCGCGGGCAAATGTCCAAACATCGGTGATATCGGCAACCTTATCCGGATTTCCGTCGACAATAGCGCCGTTCTTGTCGCGCGTAACCGAAATCATCTGTGACACGAAGCGGACGGTGAGCTGTGCCGCGCGGTCGCGCGCTTCCGCATTTACAAGCTCCGCCTTGTCGACCGACACGAAGCGCGTTTCAGTTTTCTGCTCATGCTTCTCGCGATCCTTGATCACGCTGTCGAAGCTGTCATAGACCTCCGACGACAACAAATCCTTCAGCGCGCGCCTGTCGCCGTTGGCAAAAGCCAACACAATCATTTCATAGGCGCTGCGCGCCCCGGTAAGGAAATGCTGCGGATCGAAGAGAAATCCTGGGTTGCGATGGCATCGAGTCCCAACGCCAGCGGCGTTCCAACCTCGGCGAGACCCTTCCAGCGATCGGTGGGCGGCGCCGCATCGGCAGTGGGCGCCAGCGGCACCTGATCGATGACCTTGCCTGGCATCGGCACCACATTATTATCCTGCGCGCCGTGGACGACATCCCGCGCAGCGCGGTCGTAGGGTGGCCGCTCAGTCCCGGTGCGCTGTCCGAGCACGTTGCGCAGACGCAGGAAAATAAAGACCGCCAGCGCCAGGAAGATGATGGTGTAAATATCCACGTCGCGTTCGCTTTCTGGTCGGGGCCGGAGCGGTTTCGGCAACAGAGCATCCCTGAGCAAAGGTCACGCCGGGATTGCCTGCAGCATGTAGGCACGAAACTTTGCCCAGCCAATGGCGCTTTTCGCACGGATAGCTGTTGGAGGGAAGTTTTAGCCCCCGTATCGACGGTTTGCCCGCCAGCGCCGAACACCGGTACCACGTTTATGGGGCAGGAAATTGACATGCACGAAAACCACGCCGATCCGGTTGTTTAGCGGTATTTCCCCGATTCTTGCGCAGACATTCTACCCGCAACCAGCGGCCCGAAAAGCGGTCGCTATGCCGGCATGGTCCTGCTTGTAGAGAGCGGCAAGGCTATGATAGCCCTCGCCGCAACATCGTTATTTTCATTCGCGCGCGATTTAGCCGCGGGAGCGTTCCTTCCAGACCCGGCCAAGGAGAAATACTTTCATGACCAACGGCAATGGCACGCCCCCTGAGGCGGCCCCTCCTCCTCAGTTGAATGTCCTGGCGCAGTATACCAAGGATCTGTCGTTCGAGAATCCGAACGCGCCGACTTCGCTGGGTCAGCAGCAACAGCCGCCGGCCATCAATATCCAGATCAACGTCAGCGCCAACAACATCGCTGAAACCGAATATGAAGTTACGCTATCGGTCGAGGGCAAGGCCGAAAATGGCGGAAAGCTGATGTTCAGCTTCGAACTGGCTTACGCTGGCATGTTCCGCATTCAGAATGTCCCGCAGGAAAATCTGCACCCGCTGATAATGATCGAATGTCCGCGGCTGCTGTTTCCCTTTGCCCGCGAAATCATCGCGACGGCGGTGCGCGACGGCGGCTTCCCGCCGCTGATGCTTGATCCGGTCGACTTCGTCGGCCTGTACCGCCAGAACATGGAGCGTCAGGCTGCTGACCAGGCCGCCACCGGGGCAAAGCCGAGCTGAGAACGGTCACGCCGATCGAGAACTCCGCCGCGCTAAAAGTAGTCGTGCCAGACCGGCTTGTCGCCGAGCGTGGCGATAAACTCCCAATGCGCCGTGCGATTGGCTTCGGTCACCTTGGTGCAAGCGGCGACAAACGTTGCCGTCGCGGCGCTTCACCGGCGCCGGTTTGCACGATGCGGATTTCGCTCGCCAGAATCAGCTGCGATTGACGCGCGCCGATCAGGTCGATGTAAACTTCGGCCAGCAATTCCGCGTCGAGCAGCGCGCCGTGCTTGGTGCGCTTTGAATTATCGATGGCATAGCGCGAACAGAGATCGTCGAGACGGTTCGAGACGCCGGGATGCTTGCGCCGCGCCAGCAGCAGCGTGTCGACCAGCCGATCGCGCGCGATCGGCGGCCGCCGATGCGTTCGAGCTCGGCATTGATGAAGCGCGATATCGAACGATGCGTTGTGAATGACGAGCGGCGCGTCCGCGATAAATTCGAGAAATTCCTCCACCACATGAAGGAACAGAGGCTTATCGGCGAGAAACTCCGTCGACAAGCCCATGCACCGCGAAGGCTTCCGCCGGCATTTCCCGTTCGGGATTGATGTGCCGATGAAAATACTGGCCCGTGGGCATGCGGTTGAAGATCTCGACGCAGCCGATCTCGACGACCCGATCGCCGCGGAAGGGATCGAGGCCGGTCGTTTCAGTATCGAGAATGATTTCGCGCATGTGACGTGACCAACGAATTTGCGAATCAGGATCTTCGCCGCGGCATTTTAACAGCCTGATCGAGAATGTCCCGGATTCGTGCGCGCACGGGATCAAGACCGTGCGAGGTATCCACCACGAAATCCGCGCGCTTGCGCTTTTCCACGTCTGGCAATTGCCGCGCCAGGATGGCATCGAGTTTTTCGGGCGTCATGTCGGCTCGCGCCAGGATGCGCTGGCGCTGAATTTCAGGCGTCGTGGTGACCACGACCACGCAATCGACGCGCTTCTCGCCGCCGGTCTCAAACAGCAGCGGCACATCCACCACTGCGACCGGAGCGCCGGATTGCTCGGCATCGCCCAGGAATTTCTGGTGATAGACGCGCAGCATCGGATGCACGATTCCCTCCAGCCGCTTCATGGCGTCAGCGTTGTGAACCACCTGCGCGGAAAGCTTTGTGCGGTCGACTTTGCCATTGACCGTCGTGCCCGGAAACGCGGCTTCGATGGCTGGCACGGCCTCACCCTCGTAGATCAGGTGAACGGTCGCGTCGGCGTCGTAGACCGGCACCCCCGCCTCCGCGAATAATTTCGCGGTGGTCGATTTTCCCATCCCGATCGATCCGGTTAGCCCGAGAATTATCATCTACGTTTCTTCGAATTTTGCGCAGTGTCAGACCGCGAGCAATTGTTCGTTCCGCAGGAATTGCATCAGCGACAACAGAGGCAGGCCTAGTATCGTAAAATGATCGCCTTCGACGGCCTCGAACAGGTGCACCCCCAGACCTTCGAGCTGGTAGGCGCCGACGCTGGTGGTGACCGCCTCACCCGCCGCGCCGAGATAAGCTTCGATAGCATCCGCGCTTAGCGAGCGCATCGTCATCCGCGCGACGACAACATGCGAAAATAACACCTTGCCGTCGCGGACGATTGCGACTGCCGAATGCAGCTCATGGGTACGGCCGGCGAGCGCCTGAAGTTGCTCGGCGGCCTGTTCGCGGTTGAGCGGCTTGTTGAACAGCCGCTCGCCAAGCGCCAGCGTCTGGTCCGCGCCGGCAATGTATCGCCCGGGAAATTGCTTCGATACGGCCAAGGCCTTTTCCCGCGCCAGCAGTGCTGCGATCTCGCCCGGCAACGATACTCCGGCAGCTTGCGCAACCGCGCGTTCATCGATATCGGCTGGCACAGCCTCGAATGAAATGCCTGCATTCGCGAGCAGCGACTGCCGGGCCTGGCTTTGCGATGCCAGGATCAACGGTTGTTGTCCGCGCCAGAGCGTCATTCTGAAAGCCGCTGCCGTTGCCGGTCGGCAACCAGTTTCAGAATGGCCGCCGCGGTTTCCTCAATCGAGCGGCGTGTCACATCCAGCATCGCCCAATTATATTTTCCGCTCAGGCGCCGGGCAAATGCGACCTCTTCAGTGACCGACTGACGATCGATGTAATCGTCATTGCCGGACCCAGCACCCATGCTCAATAGCCGGTTTTGCCGCACCTGGATGAGACGCTCCGGGGTTGCGTGAAGGCTTACCACCAATGGCTTCTTCAGCGTTTCGAGTTGATGCGGAATGGCGATGCCTGGGACCAAAGGGACATTCGCGGTGCGGATGCCGCGGTTGGCAAGATAGATCGAGGTCGGCGTTTTCGACGTACGCGAAACCCCAACTAAAACGACATCGGCCTCTTCGAGGCCTTCAACGTGCTGACCGTCATCGTGCAGCATTGTGTAGTTCAGCGCATCGATACGCTTGAAGTATTCGGCGTTCAGCGTGTGTTGGGCGCCGACGCGACCCGTGGTGGCCGCGCCAAGATAGGCCTGAAACAATTGCATGACAGGGCCGATGATGGAGAGACTCGGGAATATTGATTTCCTTGCATTTGGCTTCCAGCCTCCCGACCAGATCTTTTTCGAGCAGCGTGAAAAGCACAATGCCGGGTGCTTCCTCGATCTCGGTCAGCACGCGATCGAGTTGTTTCTGACTTCGGACCAGCGGATACACGTGCTCGACCGGGGTCACATTGGCGTATTGCGCGGCCACTGCGCGCGCCACCGTGATCAGCGTTTCACCAGTCGAATCGGAGACCAGATGGAGGTGAAAATAATTGCCAGTGGTGGTCACCATGACCGTGTATGTCCTGTGAATCGCTGGGGAGCATATTTCAGAGAATCACGCGCTATTCGGAAGGTCTGGGATAACCCGGATATTTCTTCACAGGTGTGAAGCGAAGGATAACTCCGGACGATTGCGCGATGATAGTAGGGTTATGTGCGACTTGTCGCTTGATAATCTCGGCACACCGCCAACCAAGATGTTGAAAGCTATGGCGTTATCGGAAATCGATCTTGCGCCGCCGGAGCTGTTGATAGTTTGGAAAATTTGGGAGGCTGACGGGAGAGCGGTGCGTGGGCTCCAATTCACTGCTACTTAGACTCAAACCTAAGATTCTAAAATTATTGTTTTAGAAAAGGGCTGCTTGCGGATATGTCTTCGGTCAATCGCTGGTCAACACTTCCCGCAACGCAGATATTCATCGAGAGGTTCCGATGCGCGGAAGAGAATTTTAGCGCGAGCAACTCGAGACCTCTGGATGCAGGATTTTTGAATGTACGAATGGATCAAGGCGTTGCATGTGATCGCCGTCATCGCGTGGATGGCGGGCATGCTCTATCTGCCGCGGCTGTTCGTGTATCATTGCGAAGCGCAGATCGGCTCGAAGCAATCCGAGACTTTCAAGGTGATGGAGCGCCGCCTGCTCAAAGCGATCATCAATCCGGCGATGATCGTGACCTGGCTTACCGGCCTCTACATCGCGTGGGTCGGCCACTGGTTCTCCGCCGGCTGGCTGCATGGCAAGCTGGCGCTGGTGATTGCGATGTCGGGCGTCCACGCGTTTCTCGCCCGGTGCACCAAGGATTTCGCGGCTGATCGAAATACGCGGCCGCAAAAATTCTATCGTATTATCAACGAGGTGCCGACGGTCCTGATGATCGGGATCGTGGTGCTGGTGATCGTCAAACCGTTTTGACGAGCCCGCCATCCACACCGAAAACATCCCATCCTTGCGAAAAGCCTGGCGATTTTCTATATTGAGTCCATCCCACCCCACACAGGCGGATGTGGTCGCGTTCCGGTCACCTTATTGGTCCGGCCGCCGCATCAGGTTTGAAGCCTCTCCGGCACCTTCCGCGCTCAAGTAATCCAAGACTTCGTAGCTGAAGACTCCAGCTTTAGACTTTCAACTTTCAGATTTGCGAACTTCCATTTTCCGGCGTTCGCAGTTTCTCAAAGCCGCCTTGCAATCCTCTCCCCCAAATACTCCACAGGACCAGTCCCAATGCGGGAAATGAAACTCCAGGACCTCAAAGCTCAAACCGCAGCCGAGCTCGTCTCGTTCGCGGAAGAGAAAGGGGTCGAAAATGCCAGCACCATGCGCAAGCAGGAGCTGATGTTCGCCATCCTCAAACAGTTGGCGATACAGGAAACCGATATCATCGGCGAAGGCGTCGTCGAGGTTTTGTCCGACGGCTTTGGCTTCTTGCGCTCGCCCGATGCCAACTACCTGCCGGGCCCGGATGACATTTACGTCTCGCCGTCGCAGATCAGGCGTTTCGGGTTGCGCACCGGCGACACCATCGAAGGCCACATCCGCAGCCCGAAAGAAGGCGAGCGTTATTTCGCGCTGCTGAAGGTCAACACGCTGAATTTCGAGGACCCGGAAAAGTCCAAGCACAAGGTCAATTTCGACAATCTGACTCCGCTGTTTCCGGACCAGCGTTTCCGCCTCGAACTCGAAGACCCCACCAGAAAGGACCTTTCTGCAAGGGTTATCGACATCGTCGCCCCGATCGGCAAAGGCCAGCGCGCACTGATCGTGGCCCCTCCCCGGACCGGCAAGACCGTGCTGATGCAGAACATCGCGCATTCGATTACCGCCAATCATCCGGAATGTTATCTGATCGTGCTTCTGATCGACGAGCGTCCGGAAGAAGTCACGGACATGCAGCGTTCGGTGAAGGGCGAGGTAGTCTCATCGACGTTTGACGAGCCGGCGGTGCGTCACGTCCAGGTCGCGGAGATGGTCATTGAGAAGGCCAAGCGGCTGGTCGAGCACGGCCGCGACGTCGTGATCCTACTGGACTCGATTACGCGCCTGGGCCGCGCTTACAACACCGTGGTGCCCTCTTCCGGCAAGGTGCTGACCGGCGGCGTGGACGCCAACGCGCTGCAGCGGCCGAAGCGATTCTTCGGCGCCGCGCGCAACATCGAGGAAGGCGGCTCGCTCACCATCATCGCGACCGCGTTGGTCGATACCGGCAGCCGCATGGACGAAGTGATTTTCGAGGAGTTCAAAGGCACCGGCAATTCGGAATTGATTCTCGACCGCAAGGTTTCCGACAAGCGCACCTTCCCGGCGATCGACATCTCGCGCTCCGGCACCCGCAAGGAAGAGCTCATCACCGATCCGCAGCTCTTGAAGAAAATGTACGTGCTGCGCCGGATCCTCAATCCGATGGGCACCATGGACGCGATCGACTTCCTGCTCGACAAGCTGCGCAACACCAAGAACAACTCGGAATTCTTCGAAGTCGATGAATACGTAAGGCTGGTCCCAAGGCCGTTCTTGGCGCTGAAATCTGGTTGCGAGCATCGAGTCAGTAAAGAGACTGGATTGCCGCGTACGCTCTGAATGCGGGCCTTCGGATATCGCGATGCAAATCTCGTTGCGTCGCTCAGCACGACAAGGCGATGCATCCGCGCGATCAGACCATTTTCGCCCTGTCGTCAGGCCGGCCGCCTTCGGCCATCGCGATCGTGCGCGTGTCGGGCCCGCAGGCGGGCGTTTCACTGCAGAGCCTAGCTGGACAACTGCCCCCGCCCCGGGTTGCGACGGTTGCGATGCTGCAAAATGCTGCGCAGCAAGAGATTGATAATGCTATAGTTTTGTGGTTTCCGGGTTCGGCGAGCGCGACCGGCGAGGATGTCGCCGAATTTCACGTCCATGGCGGGCGCGCGGTGTTGGCAGCCTTGTTCGCGGCGCTGTCCTCGTTCGAGAATGTGCGCGCCGCGGAGCCGGGCGAATTTACCCGCCGCGCTTTCGAGAACGGCAAGCTCGATCTCACGGAAGCCGAAGGTCTCGACGATCTTATCAACGCCGACACCGACCGGCAGCGCGCCCAGGCGCTGCGCCAGCTCAAAGGATTGTTGGGCGACAAAGTGCGAAGCTGGCGTGAGCAGATCATCGAAGCTTCCGCGCTGATCGAGGCAGGGATCGACTTCTCGGACGAAGGCGATGTGCCCGTGGAGCTGATGACGCCGGCGCTCACCAAAATCAAATGCTTCACGCCGAGATCGAGGAAGTCCTTGCGGCACAGGGCCGAAGTGAACGCCTGCGCGACGGGCTCGTCGTTGCGATCGCAGGCCCGCCGAATGTCGGCAAGTCGACCTTGATGAATCTTTTGGCTCGCCGCGAGGTCGCGATCGTCTCGCCGCATGCCGGTACCACGCGCGATTTCATCGAAGTTCAGCTCGATCTCGAGGGCTACCCGGTGACGGTGATCGACACCGCGGGCATTCGCGAGACCGAGGATCCGGTTGAGCAGGAGGGCGTGCGCCGCGCGCGGGCTCGTGCGGCGGAAGCGGACCTGCGTGCTGTGGCTGGCCGAGGACGGTTCCCACGAGCGAGATTGAGGGCGGCGCTCCGGTCTGGGAGGTGCGCAACAAGATCGATCTTTGCGCGGCGGGCGTTCTTGCAGAAGGGCAGGGGCGTCCGATAGCACGGCATTTTGAGATTTCGGCGCGGCGTGGGGATGGGGTTCCGGAATTGATCGCGGCGCTGGTGTCTTTTGCTCACGATTATTTCCGTTCTGCCGAGGTTGGACTGATTGGCCGGGACGCGCCAGAGGGAATTGCTGCGCAATGCGACCGAGATGTTGCAGCGCAGCATAGTCGCAGCGGGGCAGGGCGAGGAGCTTATGGCGGAAGATCTGCGGTCGGCGGCTGATTCGCTCGGAGCGTTGCTGGGACGGGTGGACGTGGAAGATATTCTGGACAAAATCTTCCGTGAATTTTGTGTTGGGAAATAATATTTCTTCGTTCATTTCTAGCATGTTTCACGTGAAACAATTCTGAGGATATGCCTGATTACTTCGGATGCGTCAGTAGCGCTTCGTCAAATCCTGCTCGCAATGAACACGCCGCCGAGCTAGATAGCGGCATGCTCAACTCCTTCGATGTCATCGTAATTGGCGGCGGCCATGCCGGCTGTGAGGCCGCGTCGGCGGCTGCGCGCATCGGCGCGCAAACCGCGCTGGTTACCCACCAATTCGCGACTGTCGGTGCGATGTCCTGCAATCCAGCCATTGGAGGGTTGGGGAAGGGCCATCTGGTGCGCGAAGTCGATGCGCTCGATGGTCTGATGGGCCGCGTGGCCGACGCTGCCGGCATCCAGTTTCGCATGCTCAACCGCCGTAAGGGCCCTGCGGTTCGCGGTCCCAGAGCGCAAATCGATCGCAAGCTATACGCCACCGCGATGCAGGCGGCGATTACCGAGACCGCCAACCTCGGCGTCATCGAAGGCGAGGCGGATGAGCTGCTGCTGTCCCACGGCCATGTCACCGGAATCCGCTTGGCCGACGGCCGCGAACTGACAGCCCGCGCGGTCGTGATCACCACGGGTACTTTCTTGCGCGGACTAATCCACCTCGGTGAGAAGAACTGGCCGGCCGGACGCGTTGGCGAGGCGCCGGCGCTGGGCCTGTCCAGATCCTTTGAGCAGGTCGGTTTCACGCTCGGCCGCCTAAAGACCGGGACGCCGCCACGACTTGATGGCACCACTATCGACTGGTCAGCGGTGGAGATGCAGCCTGGCGATGATCCGCCGGAGCCGTTTTCCGTGATGACCGACCGCATCGCCACGCCGCAGATCCAGTGCGGCATCACCCGCACCACGCCGGCGACCCACGATGTCATTCGCGCCAACGTGCATCGCTCGCCGATGTATTCCGGGCAGATTAAAAGCTCGGGCCCGCGCTATTGCCCCTCGATCGAGGACAAAATCGTCCGCTTCGGCGACCGCGACGGGCACCAGATTTTCCTCGAGCCAGAAGGGCTGGACGACAGCACGGTCTATCCCAATGGCATCTCGACCTCGCTTCCGGAAGAAGTGCAGCAGGCTATCTTGGAGACAATTCCAGGGCTTGAGAAAGCGCGGATGGTGCGGCCGGGCTATGCCATCGAATATGACCACGTCGATCCCCGCGAACTGCACCCGACACTAGAGACCAAACGCCTACCGGGACTGTTTCTGGCGGGACAGATCAACGGCACCACCGGCTATGAAGAGGCTGCGGCGCAGGGACTTGTTGCAGGTCTTAATGCGGCGTTGGCGCCCGGTGGCGCGGGCCAAGTCGTGTTCGACCGTGCGGAGGGCTATCTCGGCGTGATGATCGACGACCTGGTGACGCGGGGGATCACCGAGCCGTACCGGATGTTCACCTCGCGCGCCGAATATCGGCTGACGCTGCGGGCTGACAATGCCGATCAGCGGCTCACCGATAAGGGCATCGCGCTCGGCTGCGTCGGGGCGGCGCGGTCGCTTCGCCACGCCACCAAGATGGCAGCGCTAGACGCGGCAAAGGCACTGACAAAATCGCTGTCGATGACGCCCAATGAAGCCACGCGGCATGGGCTCGAGCTCAACCACGACGGCGTCCGCCGCTCGGCATTCGAGCTGCTGGCGTATCCGGAAATCGGATGGAGCGAGGTGAGGGCGATATGGCCGGAGCTGGCTTCGATCGACGATCCGATCGCGGTTCATGTCGAGATCGACGCTAAATATGACGTGTACCTGAAGCGGCAGAGCGCCGACGTCGAGGCCTTCCGCCGTGACGAGGGTCTGATCCTGACCGATATCGATTATACCGACGTGCCCGGGCTTTCTAACGAGGCGCGGTCCAAACTGGAGGCGGCGCGACCGCGTACGGTGGGGCAGGCGGGCCGGCTCGATGGCTTGACGCCGGCGGCGCTGGGGACTCTGGCAGCGTATCTGCGCAGGCAAACGCGGAAGCGGTCTGGTGCAGCGACGGCTCTGGCATAGCTGTTTCACGTGAAACAGAACAGCCCGCTATTCGCTACCGACAAAGCGGCCGCCTTGGCGCTCACCCCCGTTTCACATGAAACGAAAGCGCGGCTGGACGCCTACGTCGACCTCCTCACGCTCTGGCAGGCAAAGACCAATCTTGTGGCGTCTTCGACCCTACCAAACCTTTGGACCCGGCATATCTCCGATTCGCTGCAGCTGTTGACGATCGCGCCACATGCCAATGTGTGGGTCGATCTCGGCAGTGGCGGCGGCTTCCCCGGCGTAGTGCTGGCCTGCGCGCTAGCGGACATGCCGGGCTCGGCCATCCACCTGGTTGAGCGCAATACCAAGAAGGCAGCATTCTTGCGCGAAGCGCTTCGCGTCACCGGCGTATCGGGGACGGTACACCGCGGCGACATCAAGGATAGTGTGGACAGAATCAGTGGGCGTGTCGATTGCGTCACCGCGAGGGCCGTCGCGCCGCTACACCAACTTGTCGATTATGCGCGGCCATGGGTGGAACGCGGCGCACGGGCGCTCTTCCTTAAAGGACAAGATGTAGAGGCTGAATTGACCGAAGCTACTAAATACTGGAAACTACGACCTCGGCTTCATAAAAGCCTCACCGGCGAAGGCTGGATCGTCGAACTCGACCAGATCGAGCGACGCGATTCGTCCACGCCATTGGTAACCCCGCGATGACCGTAATTGATCAGTCTTATCAAGAAGATAACGTAGCTCCTGCTGCTGGACATCCGCGCATTCTGTCGCTGGCCAACCAAAAGGGCGGCGTGGGCAAGACCACGACCGCGATCAATCTCGGCACCGCGCTGGCCGCGATCGGCGAGCGTGTGCTGATCGTCGATCTCGATCCCCAAGGCAACGCCTCGACGGGGTTGGGCATCGACCGCCGCAGCCGCAACGTCTCGACCTATGACGTGCTGATCGGCGAAGCGCCGCTGCGCGATGCCATCGTGCCGACGGCGGTGCCGCGCCTGCACATCGCGGCATCGACGATGGATCTGTCCGGCCTCGAGCTCGAGTTGGGATCGACAAAAGATCGGGCGTTTCGCCTGCGCGATGCGATCGCCGCGCTCAACACGCAGGTCGCGCCGGATGCTGATTACACCTACGTGCTGATCGATTGTCCGCCGTCGCTTAATCTGATCACCGTCAACGCGATGGCGGCGTCCGACGCCATCCTCGTGCCCCTGCAGTGCGAGTTCTTTGCGCTCGAAGGCTTATCGCAATTGCTGCAGACAGTGGAACAGGTGCGCTCGACGCTCAATCCGAATTTGTCGATCCACGGCATCGTGCTGACGATGTTCGACTCGCGCAACAATTTGTCGAACCAGGTGGTGGCGGACGTGCGGCAGTTCATGGGCGCGAAAGTTTACAACACCATGATCCCGCGCAACGTGCGCATCTCCGAAGCGCCGTCCTACGGCAAGCCCGTGTTGGTCTACGATCTGAAATGCGCGGGCAGCGAGGCGTATCTTAAACTCGCGACGGAAGTGATCCAGCGCGAGCGCGAGTTGCGCGCGCATTGAAATGCCATCGCCCTTCGAGGCGCGCAAAAAAGCGCGCGCACCTCAGGGCGACGGCAACAAGCACAGTGTCATCCTGAGGCGCGAGCGCAGCCTCGAAGGATGCGGATAAAGGCGAGACACCGTCATTGCGAGCGAAGCGAGACTACAAGCAAGAACTGGGTTGCTTCGTCGCAAGTGCTTCGTCGCTATGACGGCAGTAAATCGGAGTAACGCGACGTGAATCCAAGGGAGCTGGCGATGGCCGATGAAGCGCGTTCGCGACTGGGCCGCGGTCTTGCAAGTCTGATCGGCGATGTCGGCGGCGAGGCCGCGCATCTCGAGCGTCCCCGCGCGCAACGAAAAGTGCCGATCGAATTCTTGAAAGCCAATCCGCGCAATCCGCGCCGGAGCTTTTCGGATGCCGAACTCGGTGAGCTTGCGGAGTCGATCAAACAGCACGGCGTGATTCAGCCGATCGTGGTGCGGCCGGTGAAAGGCGCCAACGACCGCTATGAGATCATCGCCGGCGAACGGCGCTGGCGCGCGTCGCAAATTGCCGGCCTGCATGAAGTGCCTATCGCGCCGGTCGAAGTTAGCGATAGCGACGCGCTGGAAATCGCGATCATCGAAAACGTGCAGCGTGAAGACCTCAATGCGATGGAGGAGGCGCAGGGCTATCACGCGCTTGCCAATGAATTCAAACGCAGCGCCGACGATATTGCGAAGATCGTCGGCAAGAGCCGCAGCCACGTCGCCAATATGATGCGGCTGACGAAATTGCCCGATGACGTGCAGGCGCTGGTCGCGTCGGGAAAATTATCGGCAGGTCACGCGCGCGCGCTGCTCGGCGCGCCCGATCCGTCGTCCACCGCGAAGCTCATCATCGCGCAAGGCCTCAACGTGCGCCAGGTCGAGACGCTGGTGCATGACATCGGCGTTATACCGCGCAAACCGCAGAAGCCGCGCTCCGGCGCGCTGGTGAAGGATGCCGATACGCTGGCGCTGGAAAAGCGCGTCAGCGATGCGCTGGGCTTGTCTGTAAACGTCGATCACCGCGCTTCCGGCGGCGGCACCGTCCACATCCGCTATCGCGATCTCGAACAGCTCGACGAGATTCTGCGGCGGCTGGACACGGAGGTGTAGGGCAGTCGCTTCATTGAAGCGAGGCGCGCTCCCTCCCGCTACGATTCAGCGTCCCACCGTATAAGGCCCGCCCTTCGCCAGCGCACGGGCATAAGCCGGCCGGGCGTGGATGCGCTCGAGAAACGCCATCGCCTTCGGGTGCCCTTCATTAAGTCCCGCGCGCGCGGATGCCGCCTCCAGCGGAAAACTCATCTGGATGTCGGCCGCGGTAAATTCGCTCCCGGCGAACCACTCGCTCTTGGACAACTCGCTTTCCCAATAAGCCATGTGCTGCTTAAGCTGCGGATTGACCATTTTGGTCAGCGCTCCATTGGTGACCTTGCGAACCAGCGGACGCAGCAGCGCAGGCGAGCGCTTCGGCATCAGCGTGAACAGCAGCTTTAACAGCAGCGGCGGCATCGCCGAACCCTCGGCGTAGTGCAGCCAGTAGATGTAGCGCAACCGCTCCGGCGTCTTCGGTGGTGGGATCAGCCGCCCGTTGCCATAGGTGTCGATGATGTATTCGACGATGGCGCCGGATTCCGCGATGATGTTGGCGTTATCTGTAACGACCGGCGATTTGCCCAAGGGATGGATGGCGCGTAATTCCGCCGGCGCCCGCATATCCGCCTGGCGCTGGTAGCGCACGATCTCATAGGGAACGCTGAGTTCTTCAAGCAACCAAAGCACGCGTTGCGAGCGCGAGTTGTTGAGATGATGAACAGTGAGCATGGCGATCCCCCGGCATGACGCGTTTTTGCGATGCCGTCCTGCCAGCCGGGCGCTGGAAAGTCAAAACGGCCTTTCAGAGATCCTGCCGCGGTTGATATCGGGAAAGGCAGGCGCTAGGTTGCTTGGAATGATAAGGATCATATAAGAGACGCTGCCGTTGCGACGCGCATCTTGAGGGAGACCGCTATTGGACAAGACAGCCCCGCAGTTCATGTTCGATTTTGGCAGCCCCAATGCCTATCTCAGCCATGAGGCGATTCCGGCCATTGAAAAACGGCTCGGCGTGAAATTCGAGTACGTGCCAGTCCTGCTCGGCGGCATCTTCAAGGCCACCAATAACCGCTCGCCCGCGGAAGCCTTCGCCGGTGTCAAGAACAAGCGCGAATTTCATACCTTGGAGACGCAGCGTTTCGTCAAGCGTTACGGCGTCAAACCCTATGCGTGGAATCCGAACTTTCCCGTCAACACGCTGCATCTGATGCGCGCCGCGATCGCCGCGCAATTCGAGGGCGTCTTCGAAAAATATGTCGAAGCGGCGTTCCATCACATGTGGGGTGAGCCCAAGAAGATGGACGACCCGGAAGTGGCGATGCAAGCTTTCGCGGCGTCGGGTCTGGACGCGCAAAAGCTTTTCGCGCGCGCGCAGGATTCAGATGTCAAGGCCAAGCTGATCGAGAACACCCAGTCCGCCGTGGCGCGCGGCGCGTTCGGCTCGCCGACTTTCTTTGTGGGCAAGGAAATGTTCTTCGGCAAGGAGCAGTTGCGCGAGGTCGAGGAGATGGTAGCGGGCTGATAAGCCTTACGCCGCCGCCCTTCGAGCGCGCTGGAAGAGCGCGCGCACCTCAGGGTGACGGCGACACAAGGACAACGTCATCCTGAGGCGCGAGCCATTCTTCATGGCGAGCCTCGAAGGATGGGGACATCGGAGAATCGCAATGCAAAAACGCAATGCCACCGTCGCGGTGATCGGCGCGGGCGACTACATCGGCGCCGAGATCGCGAAGAAATTCGCCGCCGAGGGATTCACCGTATTCGCCGGCCGGCGCGACGGCGCCAAGCTTGAACCTCTGATCAAAGACATCGAAGCCGCCGGCGGCTCGATCGTCGCGCGGGCGCTCGATGCGCGCAAGGAAGACGAGGTCGCGGCCTTCCTCAACGCCGCCGACGCGCATGAGCCGCTGGAGGTAACCATCTTCAACGTCGGCGCCAACGTCAATTTTCCGATCCTGGAAACCACCGACCGCGTGTTTCGCAAAGTGTGGGAGATGGCCTGCTGGGCGGGCTTCGTGGCGGGGCGCGAATCGGCGCGGCTGATGCTGCAGCGCGGCCAAGGCAACATCTTCTTCACCGGCGCAACCGCGAGCCTGCGCGGCGGCAGCGGTTTCGCTGCGTTCGCCAGCGCCAAATTCGGGCTGCGCGCGGTGGCGCAGTCGATGGCGCGCGAACTCGGGCCCAAGAACATTCACGTCGCGCATCTGGTGATCGATTCCGGCGTCGATACGGCTTGGGTGCGAGAGCGCCGCGAGCAGCTTTGGGGCAAGGAGGCGCTGAACAATCCGGATCTACTGATGCCGCCGGCATCGGTCGCCGCGTCGTACTGGCAGTTGTATCAGCAGCCGCGCAGCGCCTGGACGTTCGAGCTTGAAATTCGTCCGTTCGGAGAGAAGTGGTAACTTCATGGTGAGGATCGCGCGCTTCTCGAACCATGGCATAACATTCACCCTTCGAGACGCGGCCAACGCGCCGCTCCTCAGGATGAGGCACTCAACGACAACAAAGAGGAAATTCGACAATGCGAATTCTCGTGGTGGGCGCCGGCGCGATCGGCGGATATTTCGGCGGCAGGATGCTGCAGGCCGGACGCGACGTGACGTTTCTGGTGCGCCCGAAGCGCGCCGCTGAACTCGCCAACGCCGGTCTCGTCATCAAGAGTCCGCTCGGCGACGTCACGCTGAAAAGCCCGCCGACCGTGCAGGCCGATACGCTGAAAGAGAAATTCGATGCGGTGCTGTTAAGCTGCAAGGCGTTCGATCTCGATGATGCGATCAAATCGTTCGCGCCGGCGGTCGGGCCGAATACGGCGATCGTTCCACTGCTCAACGGCATGCTCCATCTTGGCGTTCTAGAGAAAAAATTCGGGCCAGGTTGCGTGCTTGGCGGACAATGCGCCATCGCGGTCATGCTCAACGAGGCTCGCGAGGTCGTGCAGCTTGCGCCGCTTCAGACGCTGAGCTTCGGCGAACGCGACGGCAAAATGTCAGAGCGCGTCAACGCGCTTGCCGAGGAGATGGCGGCCGGCAATTTCGGCTCACGCGCCACCAACACCATCATGCAGGAAATGTGGGAGAAATGGGTGTTTCTCGCGACCATCGCGGGCAGCACCAGCCTGATGCGCACCTCGATCGGAAATATCCTGGCGGCGCCGGGCGGCCGGGAATTCATGCTCGGGATGCTCGATGAATGCAGCGCGGTCGCGACCGCCGAGGGTCATGCGCCGCGCGCGCCTTCGATCGAGCGGACGACGGGAATGCTGACCACGGAAGGCTCGCCCGCGACCGCGTCGATGTTCCGCGACATCAAGGCCGGCGCGCCGGTCGAGGCCGATCATGTTATAGGAGACCTCATCGCGCGGGGCGACGCGGCGAAGGTGCCGGTGCCGCGGCTTCGCGTCGCCTACACGCACCTCAAGGCCTACGAAAACGCGCGGGGGTGACGCCGTCGTCCCCGCGAGCGCGGGGACCCATACCCCGTGTCATCTCTATTTACGCAATGCGGTCGATATTTTCGTGAACATTGAAGTCAGGGTTATGGGTCCTGGCTCACGCTTCGCTAGGCCGGGACCACCAAAAACTACAAATGGGCGAGGTAGTGCGCGAGCGCAGTGATTTCTTCCTCACTGAGCGGATAGGCGACGTCGGCCATCGCGGCCATGCCGCCGCCGGCGCGCGCGCCCGACTTGTAGTCGTGCAGCGCTTTCAGGAGATATTCCTCGCGCTGGCCCGCGATGCGCGCGACTGCTTTCGTGCCTGCAAAACTGTCGGTATGGCACGATGCGCAGCGGCGGCCCGCCGCGGCCTGCGCACCCTTTGCCGACAGGTCCGGATCGTCATCGGGCTTCGCAGCCTTGGGCGGTGTCAGCGATGCAAAATACGCGGCGAGATTGCGGATATCGTCATTGTTCAGCTCCTCGGCGATTGGCTGCATCTGCTCGTTCTTGCGCGTGCCGGCGCGAAAAAACACCAGCTGCCACTGGATGAATTGATCGAGCTGCCCGGCGAGCGAAGGGATGTTTTCGGTCTGCGAAATGCCGCCGTCGCCGTGGCAGGCGGCGCAGATCTCGGCCTTTGCCTTGCCCGCATCGAGATCGGCGGCGTGGGTGGGCGAGCCGCATAACAGCACCGCCGCGACTATCGAGATGAATCCAATCCGCATCACCGCTCCCATCGTCATTGCCGGGCTTGACGCGGCAATCCATCTCTCCTCGAAGAGTCTTGCGAAGATAGATGGATACGCGGGTCAAGCCCCGCGTATGACAACCTTTTTATGACCAGCATTGTTCAAAAAAGCTGCGGCGGCCCTTTCGAGCCACCGCAGCCTCTCACTATCCAAGTCTTACTTGCTGTAGCTGATGCGATAGATCGCCCCGGCCCAATCGTCCGCGACCAGGATCGAACCGTCCTTGGCTTGGATGATGTCGGCAGGACGCCCGAGATAGCCTTGATCGCCTTCGATCCAGCCAGTGGCAAAGTCTTCCTGCTTGGGGTTCTTACCGTCCGGGTCGACGGTCACCCGCTTGATGAGCGCGCCTTGGTACTTATGCCTGTTCCAGGAGCCGTGTTCGGCGATCAGGATGCTGTTCTTGTACTCGGCGGGAAATTGATCGCCGGTGTAGAACTTCATGCCGAGCGGAGCCACATGCGCGCCGAGATTGAGCACCGGCGGTGTGAATTCCGAGCACTGGTGACCCATCGCAAACTTCGGGTCCGGCATGTCGCCCTGATGGCAATGGGGATAGCCGAAGTGCTCGCCGAGTTTCGACACCATGTTGAGCTTGTCGCTCGGGGTGTCGTCGCTCATCCAGTCGCGCGCATTTTCGGTGAACCAGTATTTGCCGCTCCGTGGATCGACGTCGCCGCCGACGCTGTTACGCACGCCCAGCGCCACGATTTCAGCATTGCCGGTTTTGGGATCGACGCGGCGGATCTGCGCGACCGAGGTCGGCGGGATGCCGATGTTGAAGGGAGGTCCGAACGGCACATAGAACCAGCCGTCCTTGTCCATCGCCAGATACTTCCAGCCATGCGCGGCATAGGACGGCATGTCGTCATACACCACCTTGCCGTCGCCGAGCTTGTCGAGATTGGCCTCGGCGTTCTCATATTTGATCAGCTTGTCGACGGCGATGACGTAAAGCGAACCATCGCGGAAGGCGAGGCCGGTCGGCATGTTGAGGCCCTTGAGGATTGTTTTGACCTCTTTCTTTCCGCCCTTGTCGGTGATGGCATAGACATTGCCCAGACCGAACGAGCCGACGAACAACGTGCCGTTGTCTCCCCAGGCCATCTGACGCGCGGCCAATACGCCGGGCGCATAGACTTCGATCTTGAAGCCGGCGGGCAGTTTGATCTTTTTCATCATCGCGGCCAATTCGGCCTCGGACGAACCGGTGGGCGGACCGGATGGCGGCGCCAGACCCTTCTGCGCCTCGGTCTCGTCGCCGAGGAACCAGTCGTCCGGCGGATGCGTCCAGAATTCCTTGTTGCCCGACTGATAGCTCTTGAGCGGTTTTTGCTGCGCGCTGGCCTGCGTGATTGCGGTTATGGCCAGAACTGACGCGAGCGCAACGATCGATCGATTTAAAGCCGATTTCATCGCGTTCTCCCTGATGCAGCCAGAGCGGCTGCTATGTTTATTTTTGAAAGTCTCGACGAACTTCTTGGTCTGCCATGAGGCCAGACTTCAAAATGCTACCACATCCGCGCCGGGAGGAAAGCAGGATCGCGCATTGATTGGAGTCGAAACAAATTGAGAAGAAATTTTTTCGGAATCGTGAGGCGGCGTGCGCGAACATCTCAACGATACCCGCGCGCCAACTATTTCAGTTTTTCGAGCGCCCGGCTGAGTTCATGAATGAGATAGGGCTTTGCGAGAATCGGAAATTCCGACCCCACCTTGAGCGCGGCTTCGCTGTAGCCGGTCGTCAGCAGAATGGGCAGGCCAGGGTGCATGCCTCTGATGACTCGCGCAAGCTTCAGTCCGTCAATGCTGCCCGGCATGACGATGTCGCTGACGACAAGATCGATACCATCTCGCGCGACTTCCTTGATGGCGGCTTCCGCGTCGGATACCCAGCGCACCGAATATCCCAGCTGTTCAAGGAAACCAGCGCTTGCATTCGCAACATCGGGATTGTCCTCGACCAGCAAAACTTTCCCCGCGCCGGCGATGTCCGGCGCTTCCTCCTCTGTGGTTGCTTCGGACTTTCCGCGGGGCAGGCATATGCTCACACTGGTGCCTTTTCCCAGCTCACTTGAAACGTTGACGGTTCCTCCTGCCTGATGCGCGAAGCCATGAACCTGTGAAAGTCCGAGACCTGTTCCCTTGCCGATCGGTTTTGTCGTGAAAAACGGATCGAAAATCCTGGAGACCACATCCGGCGGGATACCGACGCCACTGTCTTTAACAGCTATCACGACATGATCGCCAATCTGCGGCAGATCGTCCGCTTGGCCATTCCTGGCCTCGATGGTGACGCTGCCACCATCCGGCATCGCGTCGCGCGCGTTGACGATGAGATTGATCAACGCGGTCTCGAACTCCGACGCGTCGGCGGTCACCGGCCAAAGGTCTGGTTCAATCGCGAGGTCCAGCCGAATGGCGCCTCCAAGCCCGGTATTCAGCACTCCGAACACCGACCTGATCCTTTCATCGACCCGAAAGGATTCCGGATTGACTCTCTGACGGCGAGCAAATGTCAGCAACTGCCTGGTCAGATCCCCGCCACGCTTGGCAGCGGTTTCAATGGCTTCGATGGACCGCCTGCCTTTCGGATCGTCCCCGACTAGTTTCTTCAGGGCATGGACGCTGCCGCTGACGATCATCAGCAGATTGTTGAAGTCATGAGCCACGCCGCCGGTTAGCTGGCCCAGCGCATCCAGTTTTTGCGATTCGGCAAGCTGTTGCTGAACGTGTTCCAGCCGCTGCTGGCTATCCCGGCGTTCGGTGATGTCACGTGTGATCTTGGCAAAGCCGAGCAACTCCCCGGACTCGTGCCGAATGGCATCGATAACGACGCTGGCCCAGAAAAACGTGCCGTCCTTGCGAACGCGCCAGCCCTCTTCTTCGTATCGCCCCGTTTTTTCCGCCTGCGCCAACGCCGCCTTGGGGCGCCCGGCCGCTTGATCCGCATCCGAATAGAATTTCGAAAAATGCTGGCCAATAATTTCCTCGGGCGCATAACCCTTAATGCGCTGACCGCCGGAATTCCAGTTGCTGACGATGCCGGTGGGATCCAGCATATACAGCGCGTAATCGGTCACGCCGCCGACCAGCATCCGAAACTTGCTCTCGCTGTCGAGCAGGGCGTTTTCCTGCTTCTTGCGCTCGGTTACGTCGCGTGTGATTTTGGCGAAGCCAATGAGTTTGCCGTTTTCGTGGATCGCATCGACGACCACGGACGCTACAAATTGCGTGCCATCCTTGCGGACTCTCCAGCCCTCCGCCTCGTACTTTCCTTCGCGTTCGGCGATTTCGAGCGCACGTTGCGGCAGGCGGTTCTTGCGATCGTTCTCGGAATAGAAGACGCTGAAATGTTGTCCGATGATCTCATTGGCCTGGTACCCCTTGATCCGCTCGGCGCCGGCATTCCAGCTGCTCACGATGCCCGTGGGATCGAGCATGTAGATCGCGTAATCGACAACGCCCTCGACCAGCAAACGGAAATTCAGTTCGTCAGTAGCCGCTCGCGTCGGGGGAGTTTTGTTTTTAGCCATTGGAGCTCCTGCCGGGCGGTAATCCGGTCAACGCTCGATGGGTTCCGAACGTCGCCCTAGGGCGGTCTAGCCGGACCGATTTACACGCTACCTTAAGGCGATTGCGTAAGGACTCCTGAATCAACGCTTTGCCGCTCCCGGCCGCGTGCTTGACATTCTGGAGCGGGCGAAGGGATTCGAACCCTCGACCCCGACCTTGGCAAGGTCGTGCTCTACCACTGAGCTACACCCGCATCGCAGAAGATGGCGGCAACCGCACGCCAGCGCGCAGAGCTATGCCAAATGCAGCCCGCGAATGCAACCGTTACCAAGTTCCCGGTTTATGAGCGGTCCTGCCGGAATCGCGTTTCGGGCCTTCAAACGGACGACTTAATACCATTCGCGAACGCAGAGCGCCATTTGCCGAGGATTTCGTCGGCATCCTCCCAATCGTTCATGTCCTCCACGGTCCGGTACATCGCGAAAGGCCGCACTTCGCTGACGTAGTGGTCGATCATGGCGTCGGGTCGGATTTTCTCCGCGTCGTAACCGTTCCAGTGCACGATCTGCGACAGCGGGCGGCGGTAGCGCAGATTGACATCCTTCTCCGGATATCCGACCGGAATGGTGCCGATCGCTTCCAGGTTGCGCGGATAACCAAGCACTTCAGCCAGTTCGCGGTTGGTGGTGTCCTCGCCGCCGCCGGAAAGCCATGCCGAGGTCAATCCGCAGGCGGTGACGCCGAGCTGGATATTCTGGATCACGGCGCCGAGCGAGGCCAGGTAGATGCGATCGTTATTGTCGGCGTATTCCTGCTGCCACTCCGCCGATGTCGCCTGCGGAAAACATGCTTTCCAGCGGGGATCACCGAGCACGATGAAGATCGCAACGGTATTGGCGAGGTAGGTTTTCTTCACTGCGGGAAAACCCTTGGCGTGATCGACGAGACGCTGCGACTGGCGCAGGAAAACGTCGAGCACCTGCTGTTTCTTTGCGGGCTCGTCGACGATCACGAGGTCCCACGGCTGGGCGTTGGCGCCGGTCGGGCCCCAGCGGCCGGCTTCGGCGATCCTGAGCAGCTCATCGCGGCCGACGGATTTGCCTTTCTCGAATTTCCGCACGCTGCGCCGTCGCCGGATCAACGTGATGATGTCGTCGTAGTTGAATTGCGGGGCATCCTTGACCGGCATTTCACGAACCTCCGAGTCATTTCGCCTGAGAGGATGCGTCGCGTGCTGCCTCACCGCAAGGCGCGGGATCGAGACTGAGCCCGCGAAAGGTGCTCTAGCCGGATTGCAAATCGCCGTTCGCAGCGCCATTTATGGCTGGAAAAGTTACGGCCGTGCTAGAACCGGCCCAAGAGCATCGAATTTTCAGGCATCAGGCGAGGATCACGTGACGATCATTGAGCAGGACAGCGGAGGTGCGCCGCAGGGTGCGTTCGACCTCATCAAGGAAACGACGACGCAGACCTTCGTCAAGGACGTCATCGAGGAATCCAAGCGCCAGCCGGTCCTGATCGACTTCTGGGCGCCCTGGTGCGGGCCCTGCCGTCAGCTTACCCCGATCATCGAGAAGGCTGTCCGCGCCGCCAAGGGCAAGGTCAAGCTGGTCAAAATGAACATCGACGAACATCCGGCCATTCCCGGCCAGATGGGCATCCAGTCGATTCCGGCCGTCATTGCCTTCGTCAACGGGCAGCCTGCGGACGGTTTCATGGGCGCGGTGCCGGAAAGCCAGGTCACGGCGTTCATCGACAAGCTCACCGCGGGCATGCCCGAAGCGGGCGAACCCAGCGTCGCGGACATCCTCAAGGAGGCCGAGGCCGTGCTGGCGGAAGGCGACGCGGCCACCGCGGCGCAGATTTATGCCGAAGTGCTGGCGGTGGAGGCCACCAACATCCCCGCGCTCGCAGGACTGGCGAAATGCTATATGGAAACCGGCGCCATCGAGCAGGCCAAGCAGACGCTGGCGCTGGTGCCTGAGCCCAAGCGCGGTGAAGCCGCCATCAAGGCCGTGCAGACCACGATCGATCTCGCCGAGCAGGCGCAGGCGCTCGGCCCCGTTACCGAGCTGGAGCAGAAAGTCGCGGCCAACCCGCTCGACCATCAGGCGCGTTTCGATCTGGCGACAGCGCTCAACGCCAGCGGCAATCGCGGCGAGGCGACCAACCAGCTCCTCGAAATCGTCAAGCGCGATCGCAAATGGAACGAGGACGGCGCACGCAAACAGCTCGTGACTTTCTTCGAGGCATGGGGGCCAACCGACGAGGCCACTGTCGACGGACGCAAGCGGTTGTCGACCATTTTGTTTTCGTAGAGACAGGTTGCGGCAACACCGGAATCGCACATGCCGATCAACGCCGACTATCGCGGTCCCGGTGATCTTCCCGAGGTGATACCGGTGTTTCCGCTGCCCGGTGCATTGCTGCTGCCGCGCGGGCAGATGCCGCTCAACATTTTTGAGCCTCGGTATCTGTCGCTTGGTGGACGATTCGTTCCGCGACGGCCACAGGCTGATCGGAATGATCCAGCCCGATGTGTCGCATTCGACGAACGATGACAGGCCGACTTTATTTCGCGTCGGCTGCGTCGGACGCATCACCCAGCTCGCTGAGAGCGGCGATGGCCGCTACATTCTCGAACTAACCGGCATCGCGCGCTTCAAGGTGCTGGAAGAAATCTCCGCGCTAACGGCGTATCGTCAGTGCAAGGTGGACTATTTTCCGTATCTCGACGATTTCACCGCGCGCAAGGGCGAGGAAGAAGTCAACCGCGAAGCGCTGCTCGAGGTGCTGAAGGATTTTCTCAAAGCCAACAATCTCAAGGTCGATTGGGAAGGTGTCGAGAGCGCGCCCAACGAAGCGCTGGTCAATGCGCTGGCGATGATGTCGCCCTACGGTGCGCCGGAAAAGCAGGCGATGCTGGAAGCGCCGGATCTGAAAACCCGCGCCGAAATTTTGATCGCGGTCACCGAAATGGACCTCGCCAAGAAGCGCACCAGCGGCGATCCGGGGTTGCAGTGAGCGCGTTAGCGTCCGTGACTACGCACCTACTTCTACTCACACAATTTGATTTCAATGGCGGTGGATCAAGGTTAGCATCCAGCGAACGCGTACGTTTTGATGCATCGTCATAGCTTCGCATTGTCCGTGCCGCCCGGTAAGTGGCCGCCTTCACGCTTCGCACACCTTTCCAGCGCGTTCTTGCTCCTTGAAAATGCGCACGGACTTTCGGTTTCTCTCGCGAGTCAGAAAGAAAGCTGCGGCCGGGAAGAGCGGAACACATTCAATGGCGGCAAGTTGGTTCGATAGCGGCAAGCGTTCGCATCCCAGAACGATAGGCTGGAGCGGCACCACCGCGCTGGCGATGGGCGGCAGCAATCAGATGATTTTTCTGATCACCGCGCTTTTCATCGGACAGGGAGACATCCTTGGCCAAGCCAGTGCGGCCGTACCGTTGCTCATCGTCGGTGTTCTCCTGGGATGGGCTGCCGCTCCCGGCTGGACCGAGCTGGTTCTGATGTGGCCGGATCGGGTCGGCGGCATTTCCGCGGCCTGTGCGGAAGCGTTTCGTCCCTACAGTCCGGTGCTCTCGGCGTTGACCGGCACATGCTACTGGTGGGGTTGGGTCCCCACCTGCGGATTGACGGCGCTGCTTTCAGCCGCCGCCATTCAGCAATGGTATTTGCCGGGGCTGCCGGTCGAGGCCGTCGCCACCGCGATCGTGGCATGCTTCACCGCGGTCAATCTATGCGGCATCAAGTGGGTGACGCGTCTGGCGGTGCCGATCGCCATCGCCTCAGGCTCGCTGGCGTTTCTTTCTTCACTCATTCCGATAATGACGGGTGCAGTGGACTGGACACAAGCAACGACCTTCACGCTGACGTCGCCCTTTCCCGGCTGGTTCGGCGATCTCACGTCGGTCGCGGCCGGGCTCTATCTGATCGGCTTCGCGGCGCCGGCGTTCGAGGCGGCAGCCTGCCATGTCGGCGAGACCATCAATCCGAACCGCAACGTGCCGCGCGCGATGCTGGCCAGCGCCGCTATGGCGGGCGTCTACTTTATTGTGCTGCCGCTGGTGTGGCTCGGCGTGCTCGGTCCGGCTGAACTCGGCAAGGATCTCGCGCTCGTGCTCGGGCCGACATTCGCGCCGCTGCTCGGCAGCTTCGGCAAGGCGGCGGCGGTGTGGTTCATCATCCTCAACATGTTTCACGGCACCATGCAGCCATTGGCCGGCGCGGCGCGCACGCTTTCGCAATTGAGCGAGGACGGATTGCTGCCGCGCTTTCTGGCTTGGCGCTCGTCTACGGATTGTCCTTGGGCGGCGACGGTGCTGACCGCCGCCATGGCGATCATCTTCCTGCTGATGGGCGATCCGATCTGGCTGATCGCCGCGGCGAATTTCACCTATCTCATCAGCGTATGCATGCCCAGCATCGCCGCTTGGCTGTTGCGCCGGGATCTGCCGCGACGCCGCGCGGCCTTATCGCGCGCCGCGCGGGATGATCATGCTCGGTGTCGGTCGCAGCCTCGGTCTGGCTGTTGTCGGCGGTCCTCGGATTTCAACAGTTCGGCCTTCCCACCGTGCTGTTCGGCCTTGTGCTGGCCTATTCCGGGGCCGCGCTTTACGTGTGGCGCGTAATCGAGGACCGCATGCGCGATGGCCTGCCCGTCATCGCGCGCACGCTGCACACAAAGCTCTCCGGCGCCATGCTGTTCGTGCTGGCGCTGGACGGCGCGGGCTACTTCATCGCGGTCAGCCATATCGGAGACGGACACATCGCGCTGAAGGCGGCGCTCGAAGACATTTTCGTCGTCGTCGCCCTGCTGACGCTTTGCGTCGGGCTGGTTTTGCCGGGCATGATTACCTACACGGCAACCGAAGTCAGCGACGCGGCGAAGCGGCTGACGTCCGGAACGCTGAAGGAGTTCTCCGTCCGCGATGGCGGCCTTGGGCCGCGGCGACCTCGATGCGGCGCATGTCTCGGTCAACATCGTGCCGGTCAAGATTTTATCGCGCGACGAACTCGGCGAACTCGGCAATAGCTTCAACATCATGCAGGAAGAGGTGAGGGAGGCCGCGATCGGCCTTCATGAAGCGCGCGTGAAACATGAACACGGCGCGCAACGAGCTGTCGATCAAGCACGCAGAGATCGCCCATCTCGCCCATCACGATCCACTCACGGACCTGCCCAACCGCACCGTGCTTTCGGCAAAACTGGCGGAGGCGCTTGAGACCGCGAAAGCGCGGGGCACCAGTTTTGCCGTGCTCAACGTCGATCTCGATCATTTCAAGGAAGCCAACGACGTGTTCGGGCATGCGGTCGGCGATGAGCTTTTGTGCGCCATTGCCGGGCGCCTGCAGGCCGCGGCGCAAGGCGCATTCATCGCCCGCGTCGGCGGCGATGAATTCACGCTGGTGCTTACCGAAGGCGAACAGCCGGCTGCCGCCGAAGCCTTGGCCGACCGCCTGCTCAAGGCGCTGTCGGTGGATTTCGAAATCCGCGGCCAAAGAATTCCGATGGGCCTGAGCGTCGGCGCCGCGCTTTATCCAAAGGACGCCGGAGATACCGTGACGCTGCAAGCCAATGCCGACGCTGCGCTGTATCGGGCAAAGGCGGATGGGCGCCACGTCGCCTGTTTCTTCCATCCTGAAATGGATCGCCATCTGCGAGAGCGCTACGCGCTGCAACACGATTTGCGCTCGGCGATCGCCAACGGCGAGCTGCGGCTGCACTATCAGCCGCAGGCGACCATCGACGGAGAAATTTTCGGCTTCGAGGCACTGCTGCGCTGGCAGCATCCAAAATATGGCATGGTCCCGCCGAACACCTTCATTACGCTCGCGGAACAGAATGGCTTGATCATCGAGATCGGCGAATGGGTGCTGCGGGAAGCCTGCCGCGAAGCCGCTTCATGGACAAAGCCGCTGCAGATCAGCGTCAATCTTTCTCCGGTGCAGTTCCGCTACGGCGATCTGCCGAAAATGGTTCACGCGGTGCTGCTCGAAAGCGGCCTTGTCTCCGAAAAGACTGGAATTCGAGATCACCGAAGGCGTTCTGATCAAGGATTCCGGGCGCGCGTTGTCGATTTTGCGGCGGCTGAAGAGTTTCGGCATCAAGATCGCAATGGACGACTTCGGCACCGGCTATGCATCGCTGTCGTCGCTGCAATCGTTTCCGTTCGACAAGATCAAGATCGACCGCAGCTTCGTATCGAAGGTTCATACCAACGCGCAGTCCGCCGCGATCGTGCGCGCGGTGATCGGGTTGAGCAAGGCGCTCGGTATCCCGATCATCGCCGAGGGCGTCGAAACCGAGAGCGAGCGCGCGTTCCTGCGCGATGAGGGATGTCGCGAGATACAGGGATATCTGATCGGGCGGCCGCAGCCGATCGGCTATTACCTGAATGGCGACATGGCCGCCCACGAGCCTGGCAAGGCGTTGGCTGGATAACGGTGGGATCTTGCCGCCCCTGACAGGCGCTCTGCGCAGCCTAATACCCGGCAACGGCCATCGCGACCACGGCACCCATCGCCATCCATCCGAAATGGCGTCCGCGGGTGACCCATGCATTCCCAATCGCGGCAAACGCAAACACTACGACCATGGTCGCAACGATCCAGTGCCGCGCCGAGTCCGACCCCGTCCATGATGCGGCGACCAGCAGCACGCCGCCGCCGATCCACGCCACCGTGCCGGCCTGCCAGACCAGCCGGAGCAGGGTGCGCAGCCGCGGCGGCTCGATGGTGGCGCGCCTGAATATTCTGGTTTCCCCGATCACCCCGTGGATCAGCGCCACCACGATCGCGGCGACTCCCGAACATTGCAAAAGCAGATCACGCATCGGTCGGATTCCGGCAAAATTACCATACAGGACTGTATGGTAATAGCCCGGACGCTGGCCGCGTCAATACAGTTGTGTATGGTGGCGTCGTCGCAAGAGGAATTTCGTGACCGATCAGCTCTCCTCCAAGGACTGGCTCGACCAGGGCCTCAAAGTCCTGGCCAGGAGCGGCTTTACCGCGCTGAAGGCCGAGCCTCTGGCCAAGGCGCTGGGCGTATCACGTGGCAGTTTCTATTGGCATTTCGAGGATATCGACGCATTTCACGTCGCGATCCTAAATCATTGGCGTGACGTCGCCGCCGAACAGATCATTGTCAATATCGAGGCTTCTGCCAATCACGAAAGCCCGCTGGCTGCGCTGCTGCGTCAGGCCTTCCAAGGTAGATTAGGACTTGAGAGGGCTGTCCGCACCTGGGCGACGGTCGATCCTGCAGCGCGAAAGGCGGTTCGAGCCATCGATCGGCGCCGTCTGAGTTACCTGAAAAACCTGTTGAAATCGGCCGGACATCCGACGCGCGTCGCTCGCGCCCGAGCCCAGATTTTCTACTGGGCGTTTCTTGGGTATGCCCTTTCAGACAAGCCGCTGAGCCCGGGGCGGCAAGCGGCGGTATCCGAAGAGCTGCTCAAGCTTGCATTGCCCTAGTGGGCCTGCTGCGGCTCTACCGAAATATGGTACAATGATCCGATCACACTGCTGGAGATTGCGCGCATGAACAGCCCATCGGAACGGCCGGAAGACAGCGTCGATTCAAAACTTCTGGAAATTCTGGTGTGCCCGCTGACCAAGGGCCCGCTGGAGTTCGATGCAACCAGCAGGAGCTGATTTCGCGTTCGGCCAAACTCGCCTACCCGATCCGCGACGGCATTCCGATCATGCTGCCCGAAGAGGCACGGAAGATCGAGTGATTGAGCTTGGAAAATTGGAGCAATCAGGCTCTCGAGATCTCGCCGCACAACGGCGGATCGTCGGAGCAATCTCCGGACTTAACAGGCGCAACCGGCCTTCCGATTGCGACGATATTGCAGAAATAATCTCCCGTTGCAGGTCCGCCAGGCGGCAGCGTCTGCGCTTCGATGGCGATCTGCGTATAACCCGCCACATCTTCATTTATCTTGAGCGAATAGACCGCGAGCAGGGCCGATCCGGCACTTGACACGATGCGGATCGAAACGGTCGGCGTGTCATAAAGGCGATCTATATAAAACGCGACTCCGCGAACGTGCGGGCTGCCGGTCGGCTCGCTCATCTGTTGAGTCACCGAATAGCTGACATACCCGTGAGGCAAAATTTCGCGGTTACATGCGATAGGCACTTCTGGCTTGTTCTGTTTGTTGCTCAAAGCCCGGCCCCATTTATCGACTGTCTACAACGCCTCGCCCTTCAGCAGCCGAGGCATTTCGCCTGAAAGCCCCGCGGCTTGGCGGATGAACACGCTCTTCAGCGGCGGCACGCGATCGACCAGCCCGAGCCCTATGTCACGCACGCTGCGCAGCAACGCGGATTCATTCGAGAATAGAACATTGAGTGCATTGGTGGCGGCGCCCATCGCCATGGTGTCGAACCGCCGCCAGCGCTGATAGCGTTCCAGCACGTCGGCTTGGCCTAAGTCCATGCCAAGACGGGCGGCATCGACGATGGTTTCCGCCAGCGCGGCGACATCCTTCAGCCCCATGTTGAGGCCCTGCCCCGCGATCGGGTGAATCACATGCGCGGCGTCGCCGACCAGTGCAAGCCGTTCGCCGACGAACGAGCGCGCGACGAAATAGCCGAGCGGAAACGCGCGGGGCTTGTCGAGCGCCTTGATCTCGCCGAGATGCAGGCCGAAGCGCCGTTCAAGCTGCTCATGAAACTCATCGTCCCCAAGTGCTGTGATGCGAGCGGCCTCCGCACGGTCCTCGGTCCACACCAGCGACGAGCGTTTGCCGGTCAGTGGCAGGATCGCAAACGGACCGGCGGGAAGAAAATGTTCTTCGGCGCGCCCCTGATGGTCCCGCTCATGGCCGACGGTGACGACAATGCCGGACTGATCGTAATCCCAGCCATGGGTGGCAATCCCCGCGCGCTCGCGCAATTTCGAGCGCGCGCCGTCCGCCGCGACCAGCAAACTCGCGTCGATGGTGCTGCCGTCGCTCAGCGTCACGTCGATGCCGCCGGGCTGCGCGTCGAAACTCGTGACCGCCGCGGCGCGCAGATCGATACCCTGCTCCTGCGCGCGCTCAACCAGCGCATCGATCAAATGGCGATTTTCGATCATGTGCGCGAAGGCCTCGCCGGGTTCGACATTGCCCGCGAAGGTCAGGAAGACCGGACGCGTGGCGTCTTCCAGTTTCGAGTCGGTTACGACCATGTCGAGAATTGGCTGCGTCTGCGCGGCTACCTGATCCCAGACCTCGATCGCTTCGAACAGGCGGCGGCAAGCGGCGACGATGGCGGTGGCACGGGGATCGCGGCTCGGCCGCACGGCGAGCGCCGGATCGGCGACGACGATCGGGATATCGGCGCCGAGCCCCTGACGCAGCGCCAGCGCCAGCGCCAGCCCCGCAAACGCGCCGCCGCCGATGACAATGCTTCGTTGTGCCATGCTACGCCTTACTCTCTTGCGCCCCGATTATACCTGGGCGAAACAGGTTCACCAACAAGGCCGGGGGCTGTGACTCTCAATCCGTCATTCCGGGGCATGCGAAACATGCGCCCGGAATCCATAACCACCGCCGGGAGTATGGATTTCGAGCCCACGCCAAGAGCGTGTCCCGGAATGACGACTACTATTGGCGCAAGGTTCAAATTGAAAGCATCTGAATGTCCAAAGGCGTAATCGACCTGATCTCCATTCTCGATCTCGAGCCGATCGAGGTGAACATGTTTCGCGGCAACAGCCCGAAGACGAGCTGGCAGCGCGTGTTCGGCGGGCAGGTGATCGGACAGGCGATGGTGGCGGCGTGCCGCACCGTCGAGGGCCGGCTGCCGCATTCGCTGCACTGTTATTTCATTCTGCCTGGCGATCCGCAGATTCCGATCATCTACGAGGTCGAGCGGCTGCGAGACGGCAAGAGCTATTCGACGCGGCGCGTCACCGCGATCCAGCACGGCCATGCGATCTTCTCGATCATGGTGTCGTTTCATGCCGACGAACAAGGCGCGTTCGATCATCAGGACAAGATGCCGGACGTGCCGCCGCCGGAAAAACTCACCGCCGAAGAGGTGGCCAAGCAGCCTATGTTCAAGGAAATGCCGGACTTCATCCGGCGTTACTACGAATCCGACCGGCCGATCGAACTGCGCCCGGTCGAGCTCGGCCGTTATTTCGGGGAGAGGATAGAGGACGGCCGCATCCATGTCTGGATTCGCACCGCCTCGAAGCTGCCCGACGATCCCGCGCTGCACATGTGCGCGCTGGCCTATGCCTCGGATTTCTCCCTGCTCGACGCGGTGATGGCGCGCTACGGCCGCACATTGTTCGACAAGCGCATGATGCCGGCGAGCCTCGACCACGCGATGTGGTTTCACCGGCCCTTTCGGGCCGACGAATGGCTGCTCTACAGCCAGGATTCGCCGAGCGCGCAGGGCGGTCGGGGCTTGACGCGCGGGCTGATCTTCAAGCCTGACGGCACCTTGGTGGCCTCCGTGGCGCAGGAAGGCTCGGTGCGGGAACGCAGGTAGCGCGGTTGCCGGGGAGGCAAAAGCTCGCTTAAGACTCCAAATGTTTCGGGATAGCTGCAACTTTCTTGTGCTATTTGCACATAAAGATGCCAGATTTGCGCAGCGGATTGCCGCAGAAACCAATGGACAGTCTCATCATGAAACTCGTCGTCGCCATTATCAAACCGTTCAAGCTCGACGAAGTGCGCCAGGCTCTGACCGCGATAGGCGTCCACGGCATGACGGTGACCGAGGTCAAGGGCTATGGCCGCCAGAAGGGCCACACTGAGATTTATCGCGGCGCCGAATACGTCGTGAATTTCCTGCCCAAACTGCGAATCGAAATCGCGGTGGCATCGGATCTCGCGGAGAAGGCAGTCCAGGTCATCACGGCGGGCGCGCGCACCGGCCAGATTGGCGACGGCAAGATTTTCGTGACGCCGATCGACCACGCGCTGCGCATCCGGACCGGCGAAACCGACAGCGACGCGCTTTAGAGACATATTCGGTTCCGCATGACGCGGAATGACGAAGATAAAATTATGCGCAAGCGATGCATCAAGACATCGCGTGACGAGATAACGCTCCGGGGGAACATTATGGCGGCACTGCCACGTCGCGCAGCCATCGCTGCGGCGTTTTTTTCACTGGCAACTTTCGCTGTGACACCGGCGTTCGCAGAGACCTCTTCCATCAGCGCCGCTGATACCGGGTGGATGATCGTCGCCACCGCGCTGGTGCTGATGATGACCATTCCGGGCCTAGCGCTTTTCTATTCGGGCATGGTGCGCAAGAAGAACGTGCTGGCGACGATGGCGCAAAGCCTTGCGGCCGTCGCCATCATTTCAATTCTGTGGGTGGCATTCGGCTATTCGCTGGCGTTCGTTGGCGACGGACCCTGGCTCGGCACGCTCGACCGCTGGTTTCTTGCCGGCATGACGATGGACGGCGTCAATCCGGCAGCCAAGACAATCCCGGAAGCGTTGTTCATGCTCTACCAGATGACGTTCGCGATCATCACCGTGGCGCTGGTCGCCGGTTCGGTCGCCGACCGCATGCGTTTCTCGGCTTATCTTTTGTTCTCGATCGGCTGGTTTGCGTTCGTCTACGTTCCACTGGCGCACTGGGTGTGGGGCGGCGGCTTTCTCGGCACGATCGGCGTGCTGGATTTCGCCGGTGGGCTGGTGGTGCACCTCAGCGCCGGCATCGGCGGCTTGGTCGCAGCCAAGGTGATGGGCCGCCGCTATGGCTACGGCGCGGAAAACCTGTCGCCGTTCGACCTGTCGCTTGCGGTAATCGGCACGGGATTGTTATGGGTCGGCTGGTTCGGCTTCAATGGGGGCTCGGCGCTGGGCGCCAATTCCCGCGCAGTGATGGCGATCACCGCCACGCATCTGGCCGCGTGCGCCGGCGCATTGACCTGGGGCGCGATCGAATGGTCGACGCGGCGCAAGCCTTCCGTGCTCGGGATGATCTCGGGTGCGGTGGCTGGGCTCGGCACCATCACGCCGGCTTCCGGATACGTCGAACCCTGGCACGGCATCGTCATCGGCATCGTCGCGGGTCTGGTGTGCTTCTGGGCCTGCACCAGCCTCAAGCATCGCTTCAATTATGACGATTCGCTTGATGTGTTCGGCGTCCACGGCATCGGCGGGTTGACCGGCACCCTGCTGGCGGGTGTGTTCGCGACCGCGGCGATCGGCGGGACCTCCGGGCTGATCGAAGGAAATCCGCAGCAATTGCTGATCCAGTTCTACGGCGTCGCGGTCACCCTTGTCTGGTCAGGCGGCATTACATTCATCCTGCTCAAGCTGGTCGGGGCCTTTGTGCCGTTGCGGGTTTCGCAGCAGCAGGAGCTGGAAGGGTTGGATATTTCCCAGCACGGCGAGGCGCTCCAGTAATTTGCTTCGATCTGACCCGCCGTTTTTGCCTGCGCCATGGGCACGAATACGGCGGGAGTTTGTCTGTCCACATTTTAGGCAGTAACGGTCAGGCAATGGGCGCGACCGAATGGCGCAGCAATAGGCGCTTTCGATAAAGCCCAAAAAGACCTGCGTTAATAATCCGTTAGGGAATGCCGCCGATCTGGCACGGCATTTGATTCTATGGGTGCTGGCTGTGCCCGTGGTGTGACCTTCTCCGCGTGGTGACCTCAGTCGAGAACGCCCGGTCGCGTACGGACCGGGCCCAGCGGGGATTACGATCCATGAAAATTGTTATGGCGATCATCAAGCCATTCAAGCTCGAAGAAGTGCGCGATGCCCTGACCGCCATCGGCGTTCACGGTCTCACGGTGACGGAAGTCAAGGGATATGGCCGCCAGAAGGGCCATACCGAAATCTATCGGGGCGCCGAATACGCGGTCAGCTTTCTGCCGAAAATCAAGATCGAGGTCGCCATCGCCTCGGAACAGGTCGACAAGACCATCGAAGCCATCACCACGGCCGCGAAAACCGGCCAGATCGGCGATGGCAAGATCTTCGTCATCAACCTCGACCATGCGGTTCGCATCCGCACCGGCGAGGCCGATGCCGCGGCCCTCTGATCTCGCGCTCACCCCAATTCAATCAGGAGTTAAACAAATGACGTTCAAACGTCCCTATGGCGCGGGATTGGCAGCCTTCGCAGCCGGCCTGTTCGCCGCGACCGCTGCTTACGCCGAACCGACCATCAACAAGGGCGACAACGCCTGGATGCTGACATCGACGGTGCTGGTGCTGTTGATGACGATCCCCGGCCTCGCGTTGTTCTATGGCGGTCTGGTTCGTTCCAAGAACATGCTCTCGGTGCTGATGCAGGTATTTTACACCGTGTGCATCGTCACCATTCTCTGGGCGCTCTACGGCTACAGCCTTGCCTTCACCGGCGGCTCCGACTTCATCGGCGGCTTCTCGAAGGCCTTCCTGATGGGTGTCACCCCGGATTCCAAGGCGGCGACTTTCAGCGTCGATGCCAACATCTCGGAGCTGGTCTATTTCTGCTTCCAGATGACGTTCGCCGCGATTACTCCCGCGCTGATCGTTGGCGCGTTCGCCGAGCGCATGCGCTTTGCGGCGATTGCCTTGTTCATCCCGCTCTGGGTGACGCTGATCTATTTCCCGATCGCGCACATGGTCTGGTATTGGGCCGGTCCGGACGCGATCTCGGATGCGGTCAAGGCCTTGGCGGCAGCGGGCGATGCGGCGGCTAAAACCGCGGCGCAGGCCAAGCTCGATGAAGTCAACGCCGACGCAGGCTGGGTCTTCAAGAAGGGCGCGATCGACTTTGCCGGCGGCACCGTGGTGCACATCAATGCTGGCATCGCGGGTCTGGTCGGCGCGCTGCTGATCGGGAAGCGCACCGGTTACGGCCGCGAGTTGATGGCTCCGCACTCGCTGACCATGACCATGATCGGCGCGTCTCTCCTTTGGGTGGGCTGGTTTGGCTTCAACGCCGGATCGAACCTCGAAGCCTCCGGCGGCGCCGCGCTCGCCATGACCAACTCGTTCGTCGCGACGGCGGCGGCTGCGCTGGCGTGGATGTTTGCGGAGTGGATGATCAAGGGCCATCCGTCGCTGCTTGGCGCGTTGTCGGGCGCGGTGGCGGGCCTTGTCGCGGTAACGCCCGCGGCCGGTTATTCCGGCCCGATGGGCGCGATCGTGCTCGGTCTCGTGGTCGGGGTGGTCTGCCTGTTCTTCTGCACCGTGATCAAGAACGCGATAGGCTATGACGACTCGCTCGACGTGTTCGGCGTCCACTGCGTCGGCGGCATCGTCGGCGCCCTCGGCACCGGCATCCTGGTGAATCCGGCCCTCGGTGGCACGGGCATCATGGACTACACCACCGGCAAGATCGCCGATTACGACATGGTCGCGCAGATGATCTCGCAGTGCTGGGGCGTTGGCACTACGCTGGTGTGGTCGGGCATCGGCTCGGCGATCCTCTACAAGGTCGTTGACGTCATCGTCGGCCTGCGCGCCAACGTCGAGACCGAACGCGAAGGCCTCGACATCACCGAGCACACGGAGCGCGCCTACAATATGTGAGTTCTCCCGGGGCGCTGCCTAGTAAGGCCGCGCCCACAACTCCGGTTTGGGCACATACCCGGCAATGCCCTGACCGTTGAGGGGCTCCAGCGCAAGCTGGAGCCCCTTTCTTTTATTGTTCGATGCCTGGAGCGATTAACTCGATCGTCGGAAAGTAATGCAGGTAGCGTCGTTCGTCGCGAGTTAGCAGCGGAATGCCGGTGACAACCGCATGCGCGCCGATGAAGAAATCGGGCAGCACGCCCGTTCGCAGGCCGCCGGCGCGGCGATATTTCATATAGGCTTTCCCCGCCAGAAACAGGGCCGCGCGCGGGGTCGGACGAAGATCGATTCGATTCTCGAATAGATGAGCATCGAGCGCATCTGCGGAATTGAACCGCGCAGAAATTTCAGCGTAGATCACTTCGTTGATCAGGATCGCGCCGGTCAAAGCTGCGAATTCAAGCTTCTGCTCTGACCATCCGGCCCATTCGCGATCGTCGGTCATGACGTCGATCAGTATGTTGGAATCAACCAACGTCACTCCGGATCACCACGTAGAAGAGCCATCAGCTCATCCGTGGAGAGCCCTGGCCCAGCAACTCCCCGAAGCTTTGCAAACCGGCTAGGCGGCGGTTTGGTTTCGCCTTCTTTTTGAATCACGAAATTTCCATCAGCGCCGCGGCCGAACACAATCTTGCTGCCGGGCTTGAGACCCAGCGATTCGCGCACTTCCTTGGGAACCGTCACCTGACCTTTGCGGGTCATTGTTGTTGCCATGGCAATCTCCTACTTTTGGTAATACCAATATTTCGATAGTAATACCTTGCAAACCCACCCGCAACGCCGATGGTTAATCGCGTCTTAACCTCGGCGTATCTATGGTGTCTCATCCCGTTTCCGGCCGGTCTTAGTGGCGACTGGCGGCCCTTCAGAGTGCTGGCGCTTGAGCTTATGGCAATGACCGCTTCATCCCGCGCGGCACAGGGCGGCAGCCAGAGCGCCGCGAGCACCGAAAGCGAGCGCTCGCCATTTGCGCGGCTGACTGAATTGCTGGCCCCGCATCAGCCCGGCAAGCCTTTGATCACGCTTTCACTTGGCGAGCCGCAGCATCCGGTCCCCGCCTTCGTCGGACCGGTGCTGGCAAAACACATCGCCGATTTCGGCCGCTATCCGATCGCCAAGGGCATCGAGCCGTTTCGCCGCGCCGCTGCGAATTGGCTCGGTGCGCGCTTCGATCTGCCGCGCGCGATCGATCCGGAAAGCGAAATCCTGGTGCTCAACGGCAGCCGCGAAGGGCTGTTCTTTGCCGCGATCACCGCGGCGCGCTATGTCGGCGGCCGTAACGGCAAACCCGCCATCCTGATGCCGAATCCGTTCTACCCGGCCTATGGCGCGGGCGCGCGCGCGGCCGGTTGCGAGGCGATCTATCTGCCGACCGTGCTGGCGAACGGTTTTCTTCCCGATCTCGATGCGTTGGATGAAGCCACACTGGCGCGCACGGTCGCGATCTTCATTGCGTCGCCCGCTAATCCGCAGGGCGCGGTGGCGTCGCGCGACTATTTCACACGCCTTAAGCAACTCGCCGACCGCCACGGCTTCATGATCTTGAGCGACGAATGCTATTCGGAAATCTATACCCGGCAAGCTCCCGGCAGCATGCTGGAATGCGCCGGCCCCGATTTTAAAAACGTTATGGCGTTCCAGTCGCTGTCGAAGCGATCGAACCTGCCGGGCATGCGCGTCGGCTTCGCCGCCGGTGACAAAAAATTCGCCAGCGCGTTTCACGAGCTTCGCAACGTCGCCGCGCCGCAAGTGCCGGTGCCGCTGCAGCAGGTCGCGATTTCGGCGTACAGCGATGAGGAGCATGTCGAAGAGAACCGTCGGCTCTATCGCATCAAGTTCGATCTCGCCGATCAGATTCTCGGCAATCGCTACGGCTATGTCAGGCCGGCAGGCGGATTTCTGTCTATGGCTCGACGTCTCGGCCTATGGCGGTGACGAAGCGGCAACGATCAAGCTTTATAAAGACGCCGGCGTGCGCGTGGTGCCGGGAAGTTATCTTGCGCGTCCTCAATCCGACGGCAGCAATCCCGGCGCCGGCTATATCAGGCTGGCGCTGGTGCAAGACAGTGAAACAACGGCCGAGGCGTTGCACCGGCTGATACAGACTCTTGATTAGTCGCAGGTCTCCATGAGCATGGCAGCGATCGAACGCGTCCTACCCATCGTCGGCCAGTTGCCGGCTTCGATCCGCGAAGCGTTGGCGCGGCGGTTGCGCGAACTCGCGGGCCTGGTGTTGCTGTTGTTGTCCGGCGCGACCGGCGCCGCGCTGATGACATGGTCGGTGCAGGACCCAAGCCTCAGCCACGCCACGTCGCGCGCGATCCGCAACATGCTGGGCTATCCCGGCGCGATCGGCGCGGATTTGCTGATCCAGATTCTCGGGCTTGGCGCCATCATGCTGATCATGCCGGTGGCGGTGTGGGGCTGGCGCCTCTTGACGCATCGTACCTTCGATCGCGAAGCGCTGCGGCTCGCATGCTGGATCCTCTGCACGGCGTTTGCCGCGGGATTTGCCAGTTGCTGGCCGCACGGCGTGGCGTGGCCACTGCCGACAGGTCTTGGCGGCGTCGTCGGGGATGCGCTGGTGCGCGCCCCCGCCGTCGCGTTCGGTCCGCCGAACGCCATCTATCGGCTGGCGCTTGCGACTATCTCCGGGGTCGCCACGGTCGCGATGTTCCTGATCGCCAGCGGTATGGGTTCACGTCCGCCCGAAGATTTGACACCGATCGTGGACGATGACGCGCCGTTCGAGGAAGCGCGTGAGCGCGGCTCGGTCTCGCTTGGATGGATCGTCCATGCCGCGATGAGCGCGAAAGCCAGAATCGCGCGCCTGGCTGGGCTGGCCTATGCATCGCTGGTCGCGAGCACACCCGCTCTGCGCACGTCGGAGCGTCAGGAGCCCAGCCTTGGCGGCCGGCCCAGCCCTTCGCTGGCGCCTCGCTCCGATCAAAACTTCGATGACGATTTCGAAGCAGAGATCGACGACGAGGACGACAAAGAAGTCCCGGCTGCCTTGGCGCCGCGCAAGCGAACGCCTCGCGCACCCACGCGAAAACCGTCCGATAAATTCGAGCTGCCGCCTGTTTCAGTGCTGACTTCAGCCAAAGGCGTCCGATCGCCAGCCGCTGAACAAGACCGAATTGGAAGCGAACTCACGCGCGCTGGAAGGCGTGCTGAGCGACTTCGGCGTTCGCGGCGAAATCGTCAAGGCGCATCCCGGCCCGGTGGTCACGCTGTACGAACTCGAGCCCGCGCCCGGCATCAAGTCCTCGCGCGTTATCGGCCTCGCCGACGATATCGCGCGCTCGATGAGCGCGTTGTCGGCGCGCGTCGCGGTGGTGCCTGGCCGCAACGCCATCGGCATCGAATTGCCCAACCCGCATCGCGAGAAGGTTTATTTGCGCGAATTGCTGTCAGTGAAGGACGGCAACGAGTTGGTCGCCAAACTTCCGCTGTGCCTCGGCAAAAACATCGGCGGCGAATCCATCATCGTCGATCTCGCGCGCATGCCGCATCTTTTGATCGCCGGCACCACCGGCTCCGGCAAATCGGTCGCGATCAACACCATGATCCTCAGCCTGGTATATCGGCTGCGTCCCGATCAGTGCCGCCTGATCATGGTCGATCCAAAGATGCTCGAACTTTCGGTGTATGACGGCATCCCGCATCTGCTGACGCCTGTCGTGACCGATCCGAAGAAGGCCGTCGTCGCGCTGAAATGGGCGGTGCGCGAGATGGAAGAACGCTACAAGAAGATGTCCAAGCTCGGCGTGCGCAATATCGACGGTTACAACCAGCGTCTCGTCGAAGCCAAGGCCAAGGGCGAGGAGCTGTCGCGCACGGTGCATACCGGCTTCGACAAGGAAACCGGCAAGGCGATCTACGAGCAGGAGAAGCTCGATCTCGATCCGCTGCCCTACATCGTTATCATCGTCGACGAGATGGCCGACCTTATGATGGTCGCCGGCAAGGACATCGAAGGGGCGGTGCAACGCCTCGCCCAGATGGCGCGTGCCGCGGGCCTGCATGTGGTTCTCGCCACGCAGCGGCCATCGGTCGATGTCATCACGGGCACTATCAAGGCGAATTTTCCGACCCGCATCTCGTTTCAGGTCACTTCGAAGATCGACAGCCGTACCATCCTCGGCGAAATGGGCGCGGAGCAACTGCTCGGTCAGGGCGACATGCTCTATATGGCGGGCGGCGGGCGCATCAGCCGCGTGCACGGACCATTTGTTTCCGACGAGGAAGTCGAGAAGGTCGTGCGCCATCTCAAGACGCAGGGCCAGCCGGAATATCTTGAGGCCGTCACCGCCGAAGAGCCTGTCGACGAGGACGGCGCGGTATTCGACGGCACCAGTATGGGTGGCGACGGCGGCGGCGATCTGTTCTCGCAGGCGGTGGCCATCGTCAAACGCGACCGCAAAGCCTCGACCAGCTACATCCAGCGCCGGCTGCAGGTCGGCTACAACAAGGCTGCGTCGCTGATGGAGCGGATGGAACTGGAAGGCATCGTTGGACAGGCCAACCACGCCGGCAAACGTGAAATTCTGATCGAAGAAGAAGAAAGCCGCTTTTGAAACGCGAGATTCTTTCAGCAGAGCAGGTTGGTTTGCAGCCGCGAAATCGCCACAGCGCGCGCTTAGCCCAACGGGTGGACGGAGCATTCCGGCTGGCGCGATTTCGAGCACAAAACCGCTACCCGCTTTGGCGTAAAAAGCAGTAGAACGCCCTCAGGCTACACAGGACGAATCGTTGAACCAGCCTCTGAAAACTGTTGCGGCAGCCCGTTTCGCGATCCGTAACTCTGGCCTGCATGTGGGTTTCGCGGTTCTGATCGGCGCATTGCTGTTGAACGGGGCATCGCCTTCCTCGGCGCAAAACATTCCGGTTCCGAAACCTGCGCCAAAAGCCCGCGCGAACATGCAAATGTCGGCGTCCGAACCGCGGGCGCCAGCCGCGCCGGCGACGACCGTCACGACCAAGCCTCCGGAGCCCGTGATACCCGATCCACGGCGCAACGCACCCACCAACATTTTGCCGACCTTCGATGCCGCCCAGAAGGCGCAAGCGGCGAAGGTCAGCGCATATCTCTCATCGCTGCAGACCCTGATCGGAAATTTTGTGCAGGTCGGACCGGACGGCACAAAACTCACGGGCGATTTCTATATTCAGAAGCCAGGCAAGGTACGTTTCGAATACGACCCGCCGTCACCGATTGCGATCATCGCCGACGGATCGTCGATGGCGGTGCGCGACCAGAAGCTTGCAACGCAGGATATCTATCCGCTGTCGCAGACGCCGTTGCGCTATCTGTTGTCGGACCGCATCGACCTGATGCGCGACACCAATGTCGTGAGCGTTACCGCTGACGATCTCTACATCAGCGTCACCATCGAAGAAAAGAATGTGCTGATCGGCACCAGCCGGTTGCTGCTGATGATCGGCGCCAAGGACAACCAGCTGAAGCAGTGGACGGTGACCGACCCGCAGGGCTACGACACCACCGTCGCGGTGTATAATCTGGACGCTGGAAAGAGACTCGATCAGAGCATGTTCAAGATCGATTTCACGCGCTACCCGACGTCGAACAATTGAACGCCGTCGTTGGGCCCTATCTTCGCGGCCCGCCGAACTTCTTGTTCACGGACGCGCTGACATCGCCGAACATCCTCCGCGCGTCGATCATGAATACTGCGGATTTTTTGTCGAAGCTTTCAGCCTTCTCGTGAGCCAATTTCACGGCCGTGAGCCATTCGCTGAAATCGACGCTTGCGACGCCTTTCAGCAGATTGTCGGCCTTGGTAATGCCAATCTCGACGGCGCTAACGCCTGCTTCCGCCTTGCGCACCACACTGTCGATTCGTTCGCCGTTAGACGCCAGTTGCGCCGTAAACGTCTCGAGATTCAGCAGCGTGTCTTTCACATCGGTACGGTTGTCCGCGATCACCTTATCGACATTGCGCAAGGCCGCTTTCATCTTGGTTTGCAGATCCTGCGTCGCTTCGGGATCGGCGACGAGGATCGGAATGCCGTCCTGATCCAGCGGTACTGCGGGCGCTTGCGGCGAGCCGCCGAGCAGCGACAGCGCGGCGATTCCGGTGAGCCCCTGAAATTCCAGGCCCGCCAACGTATCCTGGCGGAGCGGCGTGTTGCGGTCGATCATCGCGAGCGCGACGACGCGGTGAGGATTTTCGAGCTTGAGCGAAACGACCTCTCCTACGCGGACGCCGCCGAAATTGACGCTGCCGCCCTTGCTGAGGCCGGAGGCCGAGCCTTCAAAGACCACTCGCAGCGGAACGAGCTGCTTGGTGCCGGCGAACTTCTGGTAGCCGAGAAAGACGCCCAACGCCCCGGCGATCAACGCCAGGGTCACGGAGCCGATCATCAGGTTACTCGCGCGCCGCTTCATCGAAAAAATCCAGCCAACCGGGGGTCGCTTGAGAATTAGCGGATTTTCTGCTGGTAGTCACGACCATGCGCTTCACCCTGACCACCTGGAACATCAATTCGGTGCGTCTGCGCATCAATCTCGTCGCCAAGTTCATCAAGGCGGCGCGGCCGGATGTCCTGTGCCTGCAGGAAACCAAATGCATCGACGACGCATTTCCGCGCAAACGCTTCAAGCGCCTCGGCTACGAACATATCGCCCTCAACGGGCAGAAGGGCTATCACGGCGTCGCGGTGATCTCGCGGCTGCCGTTTGCGACTACGAACGTCCGCACCTTCTGCGGCAATATCAATTCGCGTCATATCTCGGTGGCGTTCGGTGACGCCGCGCAGATGCAGACACCGCTGGTGGTGCATAATTTCTACGTTCCGGCCGGCGGCGATACTCCGGATCCGACGCTCAATCCGAAATTCGACCATAAGCTGCGGTTTCTCGACGAGCTGAAGGCCTGCGAACCGCTGCATCCGCGCGGCGACGAGCGTCACATTCTCGTTGGCGACCTCAATGTCGCGCCACACGAGCACGATGTGTGGTCGCACAGGCAGTTGCTGAAAGTCGTCTCCCATACGCCGATCGAATGCGAGAAGCTGCTGGCGGCGCAGGCGCAGGGTGGATGGATCGACGTCGCCCGCGCCAGAATCCCCCTGTCGGAAAAGGTCTACACCTGGTGGAGCTACCGCGCCGCCGACTGGACAGTCGCCGACCGCGGCCGACGGCTCGATCACATCTGGGTCTCGCCGGCGCTTGGCGCGTGCGTGCGCGACTTCAAAATCACCCAGGCTGCGCGAGGCTGGGAGCGGCCGTCGGATCATGTGCCGGTGACGGTGATGATGGAGATATGATCCCGCCGCCGTCATCCTGAGGTGCGAGCCCAACGGCGCATCGGCGCCGTTCTTTTGGGCGAGCCTCGAAGGATGGGGATATCAGCGCATGTGGCTCCATCCTTCGAGGCGCGCAAGAAAGTGCGCACATTTCAGGATGACGACCTCGTGGTGGCGAGTCTTCTAAATGCTCAGCTTGGCGCCGGCCATCACGATATCGCTGGCGATCTGGCTGGTGCGGCCGGCCAGTTCATCGCGCAACCGCCGCGCGGCGGCGGGATCGCTTTCCAGCACGCGTTGAAACAGGCTGCGCGCAACGCGCATCACCGACGAACGCTCCAGTGCGGTCGCGGTCGCCGGCCGACGCGTATCCACGATCAGCGCCAGCTCGCCGATCAGGGTGCCGGGGCCCGCGACGACTTCGTGGCCGTTGCCGTCGGCGGAATCGAGCCGGAACGCGCCGCGCTGAACGACGAATCCCGCGTCGGCAACGTCGCCCCTCTGGAACAGCGTATCTCCATATTCGAAATCGCGGATGTCGGAGCCGATCGCCAGCATGCGCAGCGAAGCGATCCCCAACACCCGCAGTGTCGGGATGCGGTCGAGCAGAGCTACATCATCTTCGATCGACATGCAGGACCGGGGTGATCGGACTTGCGCACGATGCGCTATGGATGGTTCGGAGTTCTCGTGATCTTCAAGGCAAACTGTTCGGGAGAACTTGAATCAAAACCATACTAGATCAAAATTATCCACACTCCCGTGCAAATTCGGGGTTTCCCTCAAGAACATAGCGGCATCGGGAACCAGCGAAATTGCAGCCTTGCGCCCGTTCCGCGGGCCGAAACGATCAAGGCACCAGCTTGTAGCCGCCGGCTTCCGTTACCAGAATTTCCGGATTGGCCGCGTCCTTTTCGATCTTCTGTCGCAGCCGGTAGATGTGAGTCTCCAGCGTATGCGTGGTGACGCCGGAATTATAGCCCCACACTTCCTGCAGCAGCGTCTCGCGCGAGACCGGTAATTGGCCGGCGCGGTACAGGAAACGCAGGATCGCGGTTTCCTTTTCGGTCAGGCGGACTTTCCGGGCGTTGGCGCCGGTCAGCATCTTGGAGCCTGGGCGGAAACTGTAGGGGCCGACGGAAAAGACCGCATCCTCGCTGGCTTCATGCTGGCGCAGTTGCGCGCGAATCCGCGCCAGCAACACCGCAAACCGAAACGGCTTTGCGACATAATCATTGGCGCCGGATTCGAGGCCCAGAATCGTATCCGAATCGGTGTCATGTCCCGTCAGCATGATGATCGGCGCCTTGAAGCCGCCCTTGCGCAGGCTGCGGACGACCTCGCGGCCATCGGTGTCCGGCAGTCCGACATCCATCAGCACCAGATCGGGAGCGTTGGCTTTCGCAGCATGCGCGCCCTTGGCGCCGGTATCGACGGCGGAGGCTTCGAATTCCTCGTGCAGGGATAATTGTTCGACCAGCGTATCGCGCAGATCGTCGTCGTCTTCCACGATCAGGATCTTGCGGGCATTTGCCATGGCGTACAATCCTTTGAGGATGAGCCGCGAAATAGCGTCTCAGCCAGGTACGGTGAGGGCCGTACAGGTTCGCTTCGAGGCGGTCGCGTGTTACCGATTTAGCCGCTTGCGTATAGTCTAACTCACAAACGCAGGGCTTTTTGATGAATGTCCTGTAATGCCGCGAATTAGGTTATTTGCGGTGGAGACTGCAAGCGCTGTTCCAGAGATTTTTCGGTTATTCAATGACTTACCGCTCAATGGCACTTAACCCGCTGCTGGCGCAGATCGAAATCCGCGCCTCCGCCGGCAATCCTAGGCGCGGCTGGCTGCTGGCGAACGGACTAAGCCTGCCGGTGGCGCTCGGCCGCGGCGGCATCAAGGCTGACAAACGCGAAGGCGATGGCGCCACGCCAAAGGGAACGTTCAGGCCGGTACGGCTGTGGTGGCGCGCGGACCGTCACCCCCGCCCGCGCACCTTTCTCCCCGTGAGGGCGATAGCGCCAGCCGACGCCTGGTGCGAGAATCCGGCTTCACGACGCTACAACCAGCCGGTTCGGCTGAATGAAGCCGACAGCGCAGGCGACCGCCTTCGCCGGGACGATGACCTCTACGATTTCATTATCGAGATTGATCACAACACGCGACCGCGAATCGCCGGACGCGGCAGCGCGGTGTTTCTGCATCTGGCGCGTGAGAATTTCGGTCCGACCGCAGGCTGCGTCGCGATGACGAAGCCTGCGATGTTGCGATTGCTGGAGCGGCTCGGACCGCGGACCAGGATCGCGATTGGATAGGTGCCATTAGCGCGGCGCGAACACTTAGCGCGGCGCAAGCACCATCACCACCTGGCGGCCTTCGAAGCGAGCGTCCTGCTCGACCTTGGCATAGCCGGCGGTGTCGGTTTTCAGCTTGTCCAGAAGCTTGGTGCCGATTTCCTGATGCGCCATCTCGCGGCCGCGGTAGCGCAGGGTGATCTTGACCTTGTCGCCTTCCTCGAAGAACCGCTGCATCGCGCGCATCTTCACTTCATAGTCGTGATCATCGATCATCGGCCGCAGCTTGATCTCCTTGATCTCGACGACCTTCTGCTTCTTGCGGGCCTCGGCGGCTTTCTTCTGCGCGGAATATTTGAACTTCCCGTAATCCATGATCTTGCAAACGGGAGGATTAGTATTCGGGGAAATCTCGACAAGGTCCATGCCGGCTTCCATCGCCATCTTGATGGCGGCGATCGTTTCGACATTGCCGTGGTTCAGGCCTGTCTGATCGATCAGCTGGATTTCGTGGTTGCGGATTTCATCGTTGGTGCGCGGCCCGTCTTTGGTGGCGGCGGGCGGGGCTCTGTTGGGACGGCGAATGGTTAGCTCTCCAAAGTTGTGAACGGAAGGCGATAGTTTGAAGCAATAAGACCGCGCGGGCAAGCGAAGTCGCGTATTCGCGTGCGGAAAGCATCAAATGCGAGACATTTTGGTCACGCCAGGCGGACGCCGAGGAGTTTACATGCACGGACACCATCTGCATGTAATTGCTCCGTCACAAATATCGAGCCGTTCATGACCGACGTCACCCAACACGCAGACCCTGCAATGACATTTGCCGAAGTCGGCACCGGGTCCGCCGGGCGAAGGATCGCGGTGCGGGCCCGGCCGGGGGCATCGCCGGGGTTGTTCTGGCTCAGCGGATTCAATTCGGACATGGCCGGCACCAAGGCGCTGGCGCTCGACGCCTGGGCCGCCGACCGCGGGCGTGCCTGCGTGCGCTTCGACTATTCCGGCCATGGCCAATCCGGAGGCGCGTTCATCGATGGCACCATCGGACGCTGGCTGGAGGAGGCCGTCGCGGTGTTCGATCGGTTTTGCGAGGGGCCACAGGTCGTGATCGGCTCGTCGATGGGCGGCTGGATCGCGCTGCTGCTGGCCCGCGAGATCGCGCGGCGGAAAACCACGGGCTCAACGGCGTTAGCGGGGTTGGTGCTGATCGCCCCGGCGCCCGATTTTACCGAAGAGCTGATGTGGAAAGGCTTTTCGCCGGAAGTGCGCGCGGAGATCGAAGCCAACGGCGTGTGGCTGCGGCCGTCGCAATATGGCGAGCCCTATCCGATCACCAAGGGCTTGATCGAGGAGGGCCGCAACCATCTCCTGCTCGGCAGCGCCATCGATGTCGGATGCCCCGTGCGCATCCTGCAGGGCGCACAGGACCCCGACGTGCCGTGGCAGCACGCCTTTGAACTGACAAACCGGTTGCCGAGCGACGACGTGGTGCTGACCATGATCCAGGACGGCGACCACCGCCTCTCGCGCCCGCAGGATATCGCGCGCATCATCGCCGCTGTGGAGGAGTTTGCCTCATGAATCCCACCGCCATGCTTCGGACATTTTGCGACGCCGTCGAATGTCGCGACGGCGCGGCATTCGCGGCGCTGTTCACCGATGACGGCGTCTATCACGACGTGTTCTATGGCGCGTTCACGGGCCGCACCAAAATTGCCGAGATGATCGACGACTGGTTCTACCGCACGGCGGAGGATTTCCGCTGGGACATGCACGATTCCGTCAGCGACGGCAAAACCCTCTACGTGCGCTACACCTTCAGCTATCGCTCAAAGCTTGCCGAGGCGAAAGGCGCTCGCGCGATGTTCGAGGGCGTGGCGATCATGTCGCTGCGCGATGGTTTGATCGCGGAATACCACGAGGTAGCCAACACCGCGACCGGCTTTGTCGACATGAATTTCGCGCCCGAGCGCATCGTCAAGATCGTTGCGAAACAGGGCGCGGCGCTCAAGGCGCGGCCTGAGATGCAAAGGCACTTGGCGTGACTGAGAAGTGGAGTTCTTTTTCGGGAGCACGGCGCCGATGTTCTGCCACCCTCTCCCCTCGTGGGAGAGGGTGGCAAAGAATGAGCGAAGCGAATTCGTGCCGGATGAGGGGGTCTTACGAAATGTGGTGCTTCGCCCCCTCACCCGGTTGCTCACTTCGTTCGCAACCACCCTGTCCCACGAGGGGAGAGGGGAAGAAGGACGCCCATTCCGCGCGCACGCCGTCGTCCTGCTCAAGAGCCAGATGCTCATGCGCCAGCAAATTAAACGCCTCCCGTTCCAGCAACTGCGACAGCGCCCACACCGCGGCGCCACGCACCAGCGCACTGCCGTCTCCGAGCAGACGCTGCGCCTCTGCAACAAGCGAAACATCGCCGGAGTTGCCGATCGCGATCAACACATTTCGCAAAAATCGATCGCGGCCGATGCGTTTGACCGGCGACTTCGTAAACAGCGCGCGAAACGACGCGTCATCCAGCCGCGACAACGCTGAAAGCGATGGCGCGCGTAATTCGTCGCGCGCGTTGAGCTTTATCTCACGGCCGGTCTGGGCGAACTTGTTCCAGGGGCACACGCTGAGACAATCGTCGCAGCCATAGATGCGGTTGCCGATGGCTTTGCGAAACTCGCGCGGGATCGCTCCCTTGTGCTCGATGGTGAGATAGGAAATGCAGCGCCGCGCATCGAGCATGTACGGCGCGGGAAATGCCGCCGTCGGGCAGATGTCGAGACAGGCGCTGCACGAGCCGCAATGATCGGCAGTCGCTTCATCGCGCGGCAAATCGAGTGTGGTGAAGATCGCGCCGAGAAACAGCCACGAGCCGAACTCGCGCGACACGAGGTTGGTATGCTTGCCCTGCCAGCCGAGACCCGCGGCGTGCGCCAGCGGTTTCTCCATGACAGCCGCGGTATCGACGAACACCTTGACGTCGCCGCCGGCGGTGGCGTGCAGCCAGCGCGCCAGCGCCTTCAGCCGCTTCTTGATCAGGTCGTGATAGTCGTCGCCCTGCGCGTAGACCGAGATCGCGCCGCGGGTGCGGTAGCTGAGGATATCTAGCGGATTTTGATCGGGGCCGTAGTTGACGCCGAGCATGATCACCGAGCGCACGTCGGCCCACAGCACGCGCGGGTCGGCGCGGCGCTGCGGATTGGTGGCGAGCCAGTCCATGTCGCCATGCGCGCCGGCATCGATGAAAGCACTGAGGCGCTCGCTCGCCCCCGTAATCGCGGCGGGATCGGCGACGCCGATGGTGTCGAAGCCGAGGGCGGTTGCTTCGCGCGCGAGGGCGGCGCGCAGGTCAACGGTCGGGAGCGTATTCAACACCGCCGTCGTCCCCGCGAAGGCGGGGACCCATAACCCCTGGCGTCTGCGCTAGCGCTCCACGATTCAGAGTGTTCTCGCGCCATCCGGAACATCGGCGACACGGCGTATGGGTCCCCGCCTTCGCGGGGACGACGAAACGTTGGGGCGCGAACGAAGCGATCAGAAATCCAGATCCACATAGGTGCGCGAGGCCGGCACGCCGGCCAGCCATTCGCCCAGCAGCGGCCGGAACGACGGGCGGGATTTCACCCGCGCGTACCATGCCTTCGCCGCCTCGTCTTCGATCCATGGCACGTCGCCCAGATAGTCGATCGCGGACAGATGCGCCGCGGCGACCAGATCCGCGTAAGTGAGCCGGTCTCCGGCGAGGAAATTTCGCGTCCGCGCCAGCCATCCGATGTATTGCAGATGATAGCGTACATTCGCCTTCGCCGCGCGAATTACATCCACCGCCGGCGCGCCGCCGCCGCCTTCCTCGCTCATGAACCGCTTGTAGATGCGCTCGGTGACGATCGGCCCGCTTGCTTCCTCGAAAAACTTCTCGTTGAACCATGCCATCAACCGGCGCACCTCAATGCGCTCCGCCATCGTGGCCGGCAGCAGGCGGCCTTCGCGCAGTTCGGTGCCGTGGGTTTCGTCGAGATATTCGGCGATGATGCCGGCGCCAGGAATCGGCGGCTGGCCTTCGACGATCAGCGTCGGCGTCGTTCCCGCCGGGTTGAGCGCGAGATAAGCCTCCCGCCGCTCCCAGGTGCGCTCCTCCACCAGCCGCACGCCGATCCCGTGTTCGCCCAGCGCAAGCCGAGTGAACCGCGAATGCGGACAGAACGGATGATGATACAAGGTGAACGTGATGGTCTTGGGAGTTGTGCGATCCATAAAAACTTAGCCGTTGATGCCGGGTGCGCTGAGGCTGCGGTGGCGCGCCAAACTACCGGAGCCGGCGATTCAGGCAACCCGCCAATTTCATGTTTTTTAACATTGCAGCGGTCAAACGAATAAGCGAGAAGAACGCGCTTTTCCGATCAATACCTTGTCATAGCGGACCATCTCGTAATGTCTGACGCAATAAGAGCGGTGATTCTCGGCATCGTCGAGGGCGTCACGGAATTCCTGCCGGTCTCCTCCACGGGCCATCTGCTGCTGGCGGAGCGGTTCTTCGATCTCGGCGAAGGCAATTTCTGGAAGAGTTTCGCGGTGCTGATCCAGCTCGGCGCCATCCTTGCCATCGTCGCATTGTATTTCGTCAAGCTTTGGCGGATCGCGCTCGGCATGTTCTCCAATCCCGACGACCGGCGGTTCGTGATCGGCGTGCTGGTGGCGTTCCTGCCCGCGGCGGTGATCGGCGCTGCGCTCGGCGGCTACATCAAGAGCTATTTGTTCAATCCTTGGGTGGTGTGCTTCTCGCTGATCGTCGGCGGCGCCATCCTGTTGTGGGTGGATCAGCTCGATCTGGAAGAGCGCTATCACGACGCCACCACCTTCCCGCTGCCGATGTATCTCACCATCGGCTTCGCGCAGTGCCTGGCGATGATACCCGGCGTGTCGCGTTCCGGCGCCAGCATCGTCGCGGCGATGTTGTTAGGGGCCGATAAGCGCGCGGCGGCGGAATTCTCGTTCTTCCTGGCGATTCCGACCATGGTCGGCGCATTCGCGTACGACCTCTACAAGAACCGCGCCGACATGACGTCCGATCATATCGGGATTATCGCGATCGGTTTCGCGGTGTCGTTCGTCACTGCGATCGTCGTGGTCAAGACGTTCCTGAACTACGTCACCCGCCACGGCTTCACGCTTTTTGCGTGGTGGCGCGTCCTCGTCGGGACGCTCGGCCTGATCGCGCTGGCGATGGGACGGTAAGTTCACGCGCCCTTGGGCGCGAACTGTCCGGTCTTGCGGAAACGCCACAGATACTGCGGCGCGATGGCCTCCAGCGAATCCGGCGCGATGCGCAGCCCTTCCAGCGTCAGGCCTGCCGATTTCGCCGCGTCCGACACCACATTGTCCGATCGCAGCAATGCGACCTGATCCGGCGTCAGCTTCAGCGGGCCCGGCGCGAACTGCAGCGCCAACGCCTGCAGACCCGCCATCCCGAACGGCAGCGAGATCAACATCCGCTGGCGCTCGATCACGCGCAAAATGATCTTCATCACTTCGCGCATCGTCAGAATTTCGGGGCCGCCTAATTCATAGACCGCGCCGGGCGTGGTCTTGCCGTCAACAGCGTCCGCGACCACCGTCGCGACATCGCCCACATAAACCGGCTGCAGTTTCGTCATGCCGCCGCCGATCAACGGCAGGAACGGCGACACCCGCGCCAGCGCCGCAAAGCGGTTGCTGAATTGATCCTCCGGGCCAAACACCACCGAAGGCCGCAGGATCGTCGCTGCGGGAACGGCTGCCAGCACTGCCTTTTCACCGGCGGCCTTCGAGCGTCCATAACGCGCCTGCGATTTTTCGTCTGCGCCGATGGCGGAGACATGCACCAAGCGCGCGCCAATGGCATTGGCGGCCTTGGCAATGGCGCCCGCGCCTTCGCCCTGCACAGCGTTAAAGGACTGCGCGCCGCCCTCGGCCAGAATGCCGACGAGATTGATGGCGACATGCGAATCGCGCATCGCCGCGGCGATCGAGGCATGATAGCGCACATTGGCCTGCACGGCGTGGATCTGGCCGACCTTGCCGAGCGGCTGCAGATGTCCCGCCAGTTCGGGGCGGCGCACCGCGACGCGAATGCGATAGTCTCGCTTGGCCAGCGCGCGCACGACGTGCCGGCCGATGAAACCCGATCCTCCGAAAACCGTGACGAGGGTGTCGATATTCGAGGGCATGTGTCGCTATCCTAAGCCGTTAAACGCCGACGCCGCGCGGGCATTTCGTTGCCTTTGCCGATACGCCATCGGCCACGCGCTGTACAGGCTCGACCGCGAAAAACGGCGGCGGTTTTGCGCAAAGATCGGGCCGCAAGGGCACGTTCGGCAAGCACTTCCCGCGATTTGACAAGCGCGTGAGCGATCCGTACTAACCGGCGCTCTAGCCCACCCAAGATGTGCCCAGGTGGCGGAATTGGTAGACGCGCTGGCTTCAGGTGCCAGTGGCTTAACGGCCGTGAAGGTTCGAGTCCTTTCCTGGGCACCATCATTTCATTCGTGAGCGATCGGTGCGGCTACGTCGCGCTCGCCTCTTTGGCGCTGAGGCCTTAGTTTATGCGCGTCGATTCGAATGCTAGGATTTCCCATGACCATCCGTCTGCATCGCGGCGATTTGCCGGATTTGTCGCGCTACACCGATTCGGTTGCGGTCGACACCGAGACCATGGGGCTCAATCCGCATCGTGATCGGCTCTGCGTGGTGCAGCTCTCGAACGGCGACGGCAGCGCCGACGTGGTGCAGATCGCGAAGGATCAGACCGACGCGCCGAATCTGAAGAAACTGCTTGGCGATCCCCAAGTGACGAAAATCTTCCATTTCGCGCGCTTCGATCTCGCGGCGCTGTTCAATGCCTTCGGCGTTATGCCGCATCCGGTCTATTGCACCAAGATCGCTTCCCGGCTGAGCCGCACTTACACCGACCGGCATGGCTTGAAAGATCTGGTGCGCGAAGTGCTCGGCGTCGATCTGTCGAAGCAGCAGCAATCGAGCGACTGGGGTTCGCAGGACCTCAGCGAGGCCCAGACGGCTTATGCCGCCTCCGACGTGCTGCATCTGCACGGTCTGCGAGAACGTCTGGACGCCATGCTCGCCCGCGAGGGCCGAACCGCGTTGGCGCAGGCCTGCTTCGAATTCCTGCCGACGCGGGCGAAACTCGACCTGCAGGGCTGGGAGGCCGAAGACATCTTCGCGCATACTTGATGTTTTCGGTCTTCCTCAAGCGAGGGGAAACGGCAAATCGCCCCGTTTCGGTCACACTGATCGTTCTCGTAAGGCTGCATAATCAGGGATTTCAGCGTAGATTATCCGCGTCAATCTAGCGCTTTGGAGCAGCGGTGCAGGTCGGAGTCCCAGTCTACCAGGCCGGCATGGACGCGCGCTTTGCCGCCGCCGCGCGCCACAGCCGGATCGTGCGTATCCTCCGGGTTCTGGTTCCGACGGTGGTCACGCTGTCGATGGGCGCCATCATCGCGGTATCGATCTTCAATCCGTTTCGTCTGCTCACGAAATTGCCGCTCGACATCGGCAACCTCGTTGTCTCAGGCACCAAGATCACCATGGAATCGCCGCATCTATCCGGCTTCTCGCCCGATCAGAGGCCTTATGAAATGTGGGCAAAAAGCGCGACGCAGGATCTGACGGTTCCCGACCGCGTCGAGCTGAATTCGCTGCGGGCCAAGGTTATGATGGAAGACAAGACGACAGTCACCATGGAAGCTATCAACGGGCTGTACGATACCAAGGTGCAGGTGCTGGATCTGAAAGACAAAATCTTCCTGCAATCCTCCACCGGCTATGAAGCGCGCCTGTCGCAGGCGCGAGTCGATATGGCCAACAGCACGATCACGTCGGAAGAGCCGGTCGATGTGAAATTGCTCAATGGAACGCTTTCCGCAGATAAGCTAAGGATTACGGATAAGGGCGAGATCGCTCGATTCGAGGGGCGCGTCGTGATGCACCTTGTCATGGACACGCCCGCCCCGGTTCCCTCGGTCCAGCCCGCCGGCGAAACCGCGCCTGAGCCGGACGCTATTCCGGCCCAGCCCACCCGGGCGCGGTCTTCCTCCGCCAAGCGCGCCAACGCGAAATGAATAAATGACCGGGCTTTGTGAACATCGCCGCATACGAAGCATCCTGCAGGGTGCCTGCGCGGCTGTGCTTGTCGCCAGCGCCGGCGCCGAAGCGGCGGCGCAAAGCGCGATGCAGGGCGTACCGAACGCGATGCAGGGCTTTTCGCAAAATCGCGACCAGCCGATCCAGATCGAGGCCGCCTCGCTGGAGATGCGCGACAAGGTCAAGGAGGCGACGTTCTCCGGCAATGTGAAGGTTGTGCAGGGCGACACCACCATGACGTCGAAGTCGCTGGTGGTGTATTACGATGGCGGTAATTCAGGTGGCGCGAAGACCAAGTCGGCCGCTCCGATGCAGGCGGCAACGCCCGGCCCGGGCGGCAGCTCGGCGGTCCGCCGCATCGAAGCCAAGGGCAGCGTCGTCGTCACGCAAAAGGAGCAGGTCGTAACCGGTGAGAGCGCCGTGTTCGACACCCGCGCCAACCTGATCACCATGCTCGGCGGCGTGGTATTGACCCAATGCAAGAATGTGCTTCGCGGCGATCGCTTGCTGGTGAACATGACGACCGGCGTCTCGCGGGTCGAATCGGACGGCGGCAGGGTGCAGGGGCTGTTCATCCAGTCGGATAAATCCTGCGGTCCCACCGCCTCAATTCCAGCGATACCTGGATTAAATAAGCCAAAGTAATCTCAATGCGTACGTTATATTGATGGGGGATGCCGTTGAACCTCGCGGCGCCAGCCTGTATCTACGCCCGATCCGTACCAACGTCCGCTGAAGGGCTTAACCTCGCCCGGTTGCACAGCGAATCGAATCGCTGGGCATTCGAGGGTACTGCCGTGAAAGGCTGAGCTAAGCGGAATGGTCAATCTACTCGGCATGTTCCGTCGTACGTCGAAAGGTGGTTCGAAAGGATTTGCGCGCGCAGGCGCCGACATCAGCACGCTCCGCAACGCCATCGGCAACCTGATCCCTTCGGCGCGCGATGGCGCAGACGATGGTGAGGCACCCGGCGAAACTCCTGAGCCAAAAAAATCGCCTTCCCGGAAAAAGGTCAACGGCGCCGCAGCCCCGCGTTTAGCCACCACGGCCGGCTATCTTGCCGTGCACAGCGTGGAAAAAAGTTTTGGCTCGCGCCAGGTTGTCCGCGGCGTCAGCATCTATGTCCGGCGCGGCGAAGCGGTCGGTCTCCTCGGGCCGAACGGCGCCGGCAAGACCACCGTGTTCTACATGATCACCGGGCTGATCAAAGCCGACCGGGGCGTCATCGAACTCGACGGCCACGACGTCACCAAGCTGCCGATGTATCAGCGCGCGCGGCTCGGCATCGGCTATCTGCCGCAGGAAGCCTCGATCTTTCGCGGGCTCACCGTGGAGCAGAACATCCGCGCGGTGCTCGAAGTCGTCGAACCCGACAAACGCAAGCGCGAGGCGGAGCTGAATTCGCTGCTCGACGAATTTCATATTACGCGCCTGCGCCGAACGCCTTCGATCGCACTGTCTGGCGGCGAACGGCGCCGCGTCGAAATCGCCCGTGCGCTGGCGACACGGCCGAACTACATGCTGCTCGACGAGCCTTTCGCTGGCATCGATCCGATCGCGGTGGGGGACATTCAGGATCTGGTGCGCCACCTCACCAATCGCGGCATCGGCGTACTGATCACCGACCACAATGTACGCGAAACGCTCGGTCTGACCGACCGCGCCTACATCGTCTATGCCGGGGAGATTTTGACCGAAGGCAGTCCGGATGAGATCGTCAATAATCCGGACGTGCGGCGTCTTTACCTTGGCGAGGAATTCCGCCTGTAATCGAATTTGCCGCTCGTCAAGCCGTGTACAACGCCTCTGCATTGAGATAAGCAAGAATCGGACCAATTCTCGGCCGTTTCCTGTTTTTCGGTGCTGATATACATGGCGTTGACGCAAAAACTCGAGTTCCGCCAGTCCCAATCGCTGGTCATGACGCCGCAGCTGATGCAGGCGATCAAGCTGTTGCAGCTTTCGAATCTGGACCTGGCGGCATTTGTCGAGGATGAACTGGAACGAAATCCGCTGCTGGATCGCGCCAATGACGGCACCGAAGCGCCGGTGCGCGGCGAACCCCAAGCTGAAAGTGCCGAATTTGCGCCGGACCAGTCTTCAGGGTTCGAGGGCAGCGGCGATGCCTCCGAAACAGGCGCCGGTGGCGAAAGCTTCGAGCCCCCGCAGGAAGAGTGGATGAACCGCGAACTCGGCAGCCGCGCCGAGATCGAGCAGACCCTCGACACCGGCCTCGACAACGTCTTTCCGGAGGAGCCGGCGGAAGCCGCGGCGCGCACCGCGCAGGACGCCGCACCGACGGCCTATACGGAATGGGGCGGCGGCGCTTCCAATGACGACAGTTACAACCTCGAAGCCTTCGTCGCCGCCGAGGTTACGCTAGGAGGCCATCTCGCCGAACAGCTGGCGGTGGCCTTCACCGCGCCCTCGCAGCGCATGATCGGGCAGTACCTGATCGATCTCGTCGACGAGGCAGGGTATCTGCCGGCCGATCTCGGACAGGCGAGCGAGCGACTCGGCGCATCCCCGAAAGACATCGAAGCGGTTCTGGCGGTGCTGCAGAAATTCGATCCGCCCGGCGTATGCGCGCGGGGCCTGAGCGAATGCCTCGCGATCCAGCTGCGCGAGCAGAACCGCTACGATCCCGCGATGCAGGCGCTGGTCGAACATCTCGATCTGCTGGCGAAGCGTGATATCGGAGCTTTACGAAAACTATGCGGCGTCGACGACGACGATCTCGCCGACATGATCGGCGAAATCCGCCGCCTCGATCCAAAACCTGGCTTGAAGTTCGGCTCGGCGCGCACGCAGACGGTGGTGCCGGATGTCTATGTGCGGCCGGGGCAGGATGGCGGCTGGCTGGTCGAGCTCAACAGCGACACCTTGCCGAGGGTGCTGGTCAATCAGGTCTATTACACCGAACTGTCGAAGAACATCCGCAAGGACGGCGACAAATCCTACTTCACCGATTGTCTGCAGAACGCGACCTGGCTGGTGCGCGCGCTCGACCAGCGCGCCCGGACCATCCTCAAAGTCGCGACCGAAATCGTGCGTCAGCAGGACGGCTTTTTCACGCAAGGCGTGGCGCATCTGCGGCCGTTGAATCTGAAGGCGGTCGCCGACGCCATCCAGATGCATGAATCGACGGTGTCGCGGGTCACGGCCAACAAGTACATGGCAACCAATCGCGGCAGTTACGAACTGAAGTATTTTTTCACGGCGTCGATTGCCTCGGCCGACGGCGGCGAGGCGCATTCGGCGGAAGCCGTGCGCCATCACATCCGGCAATTGATCGATAGCGAAAACCCCGCGGTGATCCTGTCGGACGACACCATCGTGGAACGCTTACGCGAAACCGGCATCGATATCGCGCGACGCACGGTTGCGAAATATCGCGAGGCGATGCGTATTCCGTCCTCGGTGCAGCGCCGCCGCGACAAGCAGAGCATGCTCGGCAACGCACTATCGGCTCCCGCAGCGCACTCTGACCGCTCCCGCGACACTGCACCGGCTTGAATGCAGCCTCCGCAGTCGCAATATGACGTATCACCGTGATTGCAAACGAGGCGTAACATGACCGTCCGGATTTCCGGCAAGAGCATCAGTGTCGGCGACGCATTGCGCGGGCGCGTCAGCGAACGCACCGACGAAGTGCTGCGAAAATATTTCGATGGCAATTATTCCGGCCACATCACGCTGAGCAAGGACGGCTTCGGTTTTCGCACCGACTGCTCGCTGCATCTGGACTCCGGAATTACGCTTGAAGCCGAATCCAACGCGGCCGATGCCTACGCCAGCGCCGATCAGGCCCTGATCATGATCGAGAAGCGGTTGCGCCGCTATAAGAGCAGGCTGAAGGATCGTTCCGCGCGCAAGGCACATGCGGCCTCCGCGGCGATGGCCGAAATCGATGCTCCGACGCTGGACGCACCCAGCTACATTATCGAAGCGCCGGCGCACGAAGAAGATGAGGCCGACGGCTACAACGCGGTCATCATCGCGGAAGCCACCACTTCGCTGAAGCGGCTGTCGGTTAGCGAGGCGGTGATGGAACTGGATCTCACCGGCGCCGCCTGCATGGTTTTTCAGCACGGCGGCAGCGGACGCGTGAACATCATCTACCGGCGGGCTGACGGCAATGTCGGGTGGGTCGATCCACCGGCCGTAAGCTCTTAAAATGGCGCCATTGACGTTTCAGGATGAGGGTGGCTATGGTCCGCCACCTCGGGCCGGCCTGACGAAAAATCTACGGAATTGGCATCGGTTTTGCGTTACAATTGCAAGTCATAGAAATCCGGATTCGTCCGATCGGCCAGCCGGGCGTCTTCAAGATCGCGACGGATTTTGCTCTGCCCAAAGGGCGGTTCGCCGAACGCCTCACCTTTGAAGCCATGTCATCAACCCGCCGGTTAGAATCACTTCGGAACGCCCCATGATGATTACCGATCTGGTCGCGCCGGATGCGATTCTGCCGGCGTTGAAGGTCAACAGCAAGAAACAGGCGTTGCAGGAACTTGCGGCGCGCGCGGCTGCCTTGACCGGGCAGAACGAGCGTTCGGTCTTCGAAGTCCTGCTGCAGCGCGAGAAGCTTGGAACCACCGCCGTCGGTTACGGAGTAGCGATCCCGCATGGAAAGTTGGCCAAGCTCGAAAGACTTTTCGGCCTGTTCGCGCGACTGGAACGCCCGATCGATTTCGAGGCGATGGACGGCCAGCCGGTCGACCTGACGTTCCTGCTGCTGGCGCCGGAAGGCGCCGGCGCCGACCATCTGAAAGCGCTGGCGCGGATTGCGCGGCTGTTGCGCGACCAGGATATCGCGAGGAAACTGCGCGCCTCGCGCGACGCGCAGGCGATCTATTCGGTGCTGGCGCTGCCGCCCGCAAGCGCGGCTTAAGATACGGCGCTCATTCATTCGGCTTCATCGCGCGCTCGACCCTTCGATCGGGGATAAACCAGATCGCCGCGACGACGACATACAGCGCAATCGACGCGGCGGGACTGTAGAACGCCAGCGGAATCGCGATCGCATAAACCAGGATCGAGACTCGGCCTTTGAAATCGCGACCGATGGCGGTTGCGAGCGCCGATTGCCGCCCCTCATGGCGAACCAGCAGCACGGTCAGGATCGCAAAGGCGACGGCGCTCATCAGCAGCACCACGCCATAAAGCGCCACCGGCACCGGCGAAACATGGTTCTCGCCGATCAGCCCGGTGACAAAGGGAACCAGCGACAGCCAGAACAGCAGATGCAGGTTGGCCCACAGGATGGGACCGGAGATGCTTTTGACCACATGCAGCATGTGGTGGTGATTATTCCAGTAGATGCCGACATAGACGAAGCTCAACACGTAGCTGAGCAAAACTGGCACCAGCGGCGTGAGGTCGGTAAATTCCGTTCCATGCGGCACCTTCAGTTCCAGCACCATGATGGTGATGATGATGGCGATCACGCCGTCGCTGAATGCCTCAAGCCGGCTCTTTTGCATGATCTGATTTTCCGTTCGATGCTGCGCGCGATCCAGAGCGACAGCGCGCTATTGTTTGGGGAATTTCGCCTTCAGCGCATAGAGCGCCTCCAGCGCATCGCGCGGCGACATCTCGTCGGGATGGATCGCCTTCAACGCCTCGATCAGCTTTTCCGCCTCCGTCCGCGGCGGCGGTTCGGTTGCGCCGCGCGACGACATCGCGAAGAGCGGCAGATCGTCGGCCAAGGCCCGCGCGGACTGGCCGCGGTCCTGCGCTTCGAGTTTCGCCAGCACCGATTTCGCGCGCGCAATCACCGGCGCGGGAAGGCCTGCAAGCTTCGCCACCTGAATGCCGTAGGAACGATCGGCCGAACCCGGCAGCACCTCATGCAGAAACACCACGTCGCCGTGCCATTCCTTCACGCGCACGGTAGCATTGAACAGGCGCGGCAGCTTTGCGGAGAGCGCGGTGAGTTCGTGATAGTGCGTGGCGAACAACGCTCGGCAGCGGTTGCTCTCATGCAAGTGTTCGATCGCCGCCCATGCGATCGACAGCCCGTCGAAGGTGGCGGTGCCGCGGCCGATCTCGTCGAGGATCACCAGCGCGCGCTCGCTGGCCTGATTCAAAATCACCGCGGTCTCCACCATCTCCACCATGAAGGTGGAGCGCCCGCGCGCCAGATCGTCGGCGGCGCCGACGCGCGAGAACAGCCGGTCGACGATGCCGATGCGCGCTCGCGCCGCCGGGACGAAGCTGCCGATCTGCGCCATCAGCGCGATCAGCGCGTTCTGCCGCAGGAAGGTGGATTTGCCGGCCATGTTCGGTCCGGTGATCAGCCAAATCTGGCCGGAGTTCTGCGAAGGACCGGGCGAGAGATCGCAAGCGTTGGCGATAAACGGCTGGCCGTCGCGCCGCAGCGCCTGCTCCACCACAGGATGACGTCCGCCTTCGATGGCAAAGCAAAGCGAGCCATCGACCTCCGGCCGCACGTAGTTGTCATCGACCGCGAGCTTTGCCAGCGCGGTCGCGAGATCCAACATTGCGAAGGCATGCGCGGCGGCGCGCAGATCATCGTTGGCGGCAGCGACCAGCGCCAGCAGCCGCTCGAAGATTTCCAGCTCCAGCCCCAGCGCGCGGTCGCCGGCGTTGGCGATCCTGGCTTCGATCTCACCCAATTCCGATGTGGTGAAGCGCGTCTGCCCCGCCAGCGTCTGGCGATGAATGAAGGTCGCGTTCAACGGCGGCGTCATCAATTTGTCGCCGTGCTGCGCGGTCACCTCGACGAAATAGCCGAGCACATTGTTGTGGCGAATCTTCAGGCCCTTGACGCCGGTCTCGTCGGCGTAGCGCGCCTGCATCGCGGCCACCACCAGCCGCGACGCGTCGCGCAGATTGCGCGTCTCGTCCAGCGCGGCCTCATACCCCTCGCGCACAAAGCCGCCGTCGCGTTTCATTAGCGGTAGTTGTTCGGCGAGCGCGCGTTCGAGCTCGCGGGCGAGGTCGCGGGAGGGACGGCGCAGCGCCTCCATCATGGCGCGAGCTTCCTGCGGCAGATTGCCGATAGGTGAAAGCTGCGCCAGCGCCCGATCGGCGGCGAGAACGCCGTCGCGCAATCCCGCGAGATCGCGGGGGCCGCCGCGTCCCACAGACAATCTCGCCAGCGCCCGCGACATGTCTGGCGCCGCGCGCAACGTCGTTCGGAGTTCATCGCGCGCCGCAGTGTCCAAAACGAACGCCGCAACCGCATCGAGGCGCCGCGCGATCGCAGCATCGTCGGTTAGCGGGGCGGCCAGTCTTTGCGCTAGAAGCCGCGATCCCGCGGCGGTGACGGTGCAGTCGATCGCATCGAGCAGCGAGCCGCGCCGTTCACCTGAGAGCGTGCGCGTGAGTTCGAGGTTGGCGCGGGTCGCCGGATCAATCGCCATGGTGGCGCCGGCGGCTTCGCGCGACGGCGGCGACAGTGGCGGACGTTTGCCGACCTGGGTGCGGTCGATGTAGGTGACAGCGGCAGCGGCGGCGGTCGCTTCCAGCCGCGACATCGCGCTGAGGCCGTCCATGGTGGCGACGGCGAAGTAATCGCACAGCCGCCGTTCAGCAGTTGCGCTGTCAAACACGTCGCGGGTCAAGGGCGTCACCGCCGGCAATTCACGCAACAGCGGCCCGAGATCGGGATCATTATAGAGCGCGTCGGTGACGATCACCTCGTTGGGGTTGATCCGCGCCAGCGTGGCCGCGAGTTCACTCGTCGCGCATTCCGTGACGATGAATTCCGCGGTGGAAATATCGATCCACGCAAGCCCGATGTGGTCGGCGCCGGAGGAGCCGCGCGACCGCGCCAGCGCCAGCAGGTAATTGTTGGTGCGGGCATCGAGCAGCGTGTCTTCGGTGAGCGTTCCCGGCGTCACCAAGCGCACCACATCGCGGCGCACCACGCTCTTGTTGCCGCGTGCCCGCGCCGCAGCCGGGTCCTCCATCTGTTCGCACACGGCAACACGGTGCCCGAGCGCGATCAGCCGATGCAGGTAGTCGTCGGAGCGCTCGATCGGCACGCCGCACATCGGAATGTCGTTGCCGCCGTGTTTGCCGCGCTTGGTCAGCACGATGCCGAGCGCGCGCGAGGCGACCTCCGCATCCTCGAAGAATAATTCGTAGAAATCGCCCATCCGGTAGAACAGCAGCAGGCCTGGATTGGCGGCCTTGATCTCGAGGTACTGTTCCATCATAGGCGTAACGCGCGCGGCCTCGATCGGCGCGGCGGCATCGGCTTGCATCGGGATGGCGGACTGGATCGTCATGGCGGCGCACGCTAGCAAAGTTTTGATCGGCAAGCACAGGGTGTAGTCGTCGTCCCCGCGAAGGCGGGGACCCATAGCCCCTGTGCTCCATTATTACGAAAGGCATTGACCGCAACGCCTAACTGCTACTCCGCGCCGTATGGGTCCCCGCGTTCGCGGAAACGACATGTGGAAATGGGCTTACCGAACTTGAAGCTTCGACAATTGACCTGCCTCGCACCCGCTCCTAAAACTGCCGTCAAATCCGGCGATCCGATGCGGATGGCGCGTCAAGGGAGAGAACCATGCCCGATGTGTTTGTATGCGATGCCGTGCGGACGCCGATCGGCCGTTTCGGCGGCGCGCTGGCGAAGGTGCGCGCGGACGATCTGGCGGCAGTGCCGATCAAGGCGCTGATGGCGCGGCATCCCAAGCTCGACTGGACCGACGTCGATGAAGTCTATTTCGGCTGCGCCAACCAGGCCGGCGAAGATAACCGCAACGTCGCGCGCATGGCGCTGCTGCTGGCGGGTCTGCCGGAATCGATCCCGGGGCTGACGCTCAACCGGCTCTGCGCCTCCGGTCTCGATGCGGTGGGTGCGGCCGGCCGCTCGATCCGCGCCGGCGAGATCGATTTTGCCATTGCCGGCGGCGTTGAATCGATGACTCGTGCGCCGTTCGTGATGGGCAAGGCGCCGGAAGCGTTTTCGCGCTCGGCTGAAATCTATGACACCACGATCGGCTGGCGCTTTATCAATCCGCTGATGAAAAGCCAGTACGGCGTCGATGCGATGCCGGAAACCGGCGAGAACGTCGCGGAGGAATTTCAGGTGTCGCGCGCCGATCAGGACGCCTTCGCGATCCGCTCGCAGCAGCGCGCCGGAAAGGCCATCGCGTCGGGTTATTTCGCCGAGGAGATCACGCCGGTCTCGGTGTCCGGCGGCAAGGCCGGTCCGATCATCGTCGATAAGGACGAACATCCGCGCCCGGAGACCACGCTCGAAGGCCTCACCAAGCTGAGGCCGATCGTGCGCAATCCCGGCACCGTGACCGCAGGAAATGCCTCCGGTGTCAATGACGGCGCGGCCGCGATGATTCTGGCGTCGGAGGCCGCGGTGAAGAAGCACGGTCTGACGCCGCGCGCGCGCATTCTGGGACTCGCGTCGGCTGCGGTGCCGCCGCGCATCATGGGCATCGGCCCGGTGCCGGCGACGCGCAAGTTGATGGAGCGGTTGGGCCTGAAGATTTCGGATTTCGATCTGATCGAACTCAACGAAGCCTTTGCGTCGCAGGGCATCGCTTGCCTGCGTCAGCTCGGCGTCAAGGACGATGCCGACTTCGTCAATCCGCATGGGGGCGCGATCGCGCTCGGCCATCCGCTCGGCATGAGCGGGGCGCGGCTGGCGATGACGGCAGTGCACGGCATGGAAAAGCGCGGCGGCAAGCGCGCGCTGGCGACGATGTGCGTCGGCGTCGGCCAGGGCGTCGCCATGGCACTCGAGATGGTGAATTAGGAGTGTCACTCCGAGTTGCGTCATTCGGGATGCGCTCTATCGCGGGCCTCGAAGGATCGAAACACACTGCCGGGTTGTCATTCGAGGCGCGTTGCTTCGCCGCGCCCAGGGATGACGGAAAGATTTTTAAAGGCAACTCCATGACCCTCGTCTATCCCATCGAAAGCAATGCCGCGCATCCGCCGCGGCTGGCGCCGGCGTATCGAAGCTCGCTGAAACGCGCGCCGCAGAAACCGCTCATCATCATCCGTCAGACGCTGTCGGAATTGACCGGCCCTGTGTATGGCCAGGAGGCCGTGCGGGATAACGATCACGACCTTACCATCCAGCATGAAAGCGAGCCGCTCGGCGAGCGCATCATCGTCCACGGTTACGTCCTCGATGAAGACGGCCGCGGCGTGCCGCATGCGCTGCTGGAAATATGGCAGGCCAATGCCTGCGGCCGCTACATTCATGTGCGCGACCAGCATCCCGCGCCGCTCGATCCAAATTTTACCGGTGCCGGCCGCGCCAAGGCCGACGCGCAGGGCTACTACAAGTTCATCACGGTGAAGCCCGGCGCTTATCCGTGGGGCAATCATCACAACGCCTGGCGTCCCGCGCATATCCATTTCTCTGTGTTCGGCCACGCCTTCATCTCGCGGATCGTCACGCAGATGTATTTTCCCGGCGATCCGCTGTTTGAATTCGATCCAATCTTCAATTCGGTGCCGGACGAGAAAGCGCGGATGCGCATGGTCTCCAGCTTCGATCTCGAAAATACGCAGCCGGAATGGGCGCTGTGCTACCGCTTTAACATCGTGCTGCGTGGCCGCAACGCAACGCCGACGGAGACGCACTGATGGCGGGCGTGACGCCTTCGCAAACGGTCGGACCGTTTTTCAAATACGGGCTGACGCCGGATGGCGCGTACAACTGGAACGACGCGTTCGGCAATAACCTCGTCACCCCGGACGCGTCAGGCGAACGCATCCGCATCGAAGGCCGCGTGTTCGATGGCGACGGCGAACCGGTGCCGGACGCGATGCTGGAGATATGGCAGGCCGATGCGCAGGGCCGCTTCAACGATCCGCAGGACAAGCGTTCGCTGCCCAATGCCTCGTTCCGGGGGTTCGGCCGCTGCGGCACCAATCGCGAACGGCGAGTACGCGTTCGACACCATCAAACCTGGCACGGTGCCGGATCCTGACGGGAAACCGCAGGCGCCGCATATCCTGTTGGCGATTTTTGCGCGCGGCATGCTGCTGCATCTCTACACGCGGATTTATTTCGGCGGCGAGGACGCCAACGCCGCTGATCCCGCGCTGGCGCAGGTTCCGGCGGATCGCCGCGACCACGCTGATCGCGGCGCGCGAGGAAGCCGACAGCGGTAGCACGTTCTATCGCCTCGACATCCGCCTGCAGGGCGAAAACGAAACGGTGTTTTTCGACTTTTAGCAGAGGCTACGGGCGATGACGGATGATGCTCTGCCACCTGCTGCCCGCGCCGACCATTTAACCGCTGTCCTCCGTAAGTCCGGCGTGCTGAGCAACGGCCGCGTGCGCGAAGTCACCGTGGAGCGTTCGTTCGATACGGTGTTGTCGCATATCATGCAGCTTCGGCTGCAATATGAGGGCGACACCGCAGCGGCGCCGGCATCGTTGATCTTCAAATCTGTCATTGCCGAACGCGCGGATACGTTCTGGTTTGCCGGCCGCAACGAAGTTGCCTTCTATAACAACGTCGCGTCCGCCACGAAGGAACATCTCGTTCCGCGCTGTTACGAAGCCGCGTATGATGACCAGACCAAGCTCTGGCATCTTCTGCTCGAAGATGTCACGGATTCACATTTCGTCGCTACTGCGTGGCCGCTGCCGCCGACGCTCCAGCAATGCGAAGAGATCATGCGGGCGCGGGCGAGATTCCATGCGGCGTGGTGGGACGGTTCTCGCCTCGGGGTCACAGTCGGCACGTGGCTGGATTCAACCGGTCTGGATCAGCAGGTCCAGCAGCTCGCCAACCAGATGACAGTGTTCATCGAACGCCAGGGTGACCGCCTGTCGCCGAAACGGTGCGATCTCTACGCGCGGTTGGTCGATGCGGCGCCGCGCCTGCAGGACCGCTACCGTTCCCGCCGAAACATGACGATTGTGCACGGCGATGCCCATGTGTGGAACATCTTCCTGCCGAAAGACGCCGATAGCCGCGAAGGCGCGCTGCTGTTCGATTGGGATTGCTGGCGCGTCGATGTCGCGTCCGATGACCTCGCTTACATGATGGCGATGCACTGGTATCCCGACATGAGACGCCGGTTCGAGCGGCCGTTGCTGGACGTCTATCACGAGACACTTCTGGCCCACGGCGTGCGCGGCTACGACCGGCGCGCGCTGGAGGACGATTATCGCCTGTCAGCCTTGTGGCACATCACCACACCACTCTGGCAGGAGGCCAACAGCATCCCGCCCCTGATCTGGTGGAATAATCTTGAGCGCATCTTCCTCGCGGTCGATGATCTCGGCTGCCGGGAGTTACTGGACTGAAGGCCGCCGTCCTTCGAGGCTCGCAAGCGCTCGTATCTCAGGATGACGGCGGCTTCTAATCCATCACCGCGGCATGATCCGGCCCCTGCGCCTGTTTGCGCAGCGCCGCCTTGGTCGAACCGATCATGAGCGCGAGCGGGATCGCGCAGGCGGTGACGACCATCACCAGCTGATAATCCTGCGAGAACGCGATGATCTGCGACTGCATGCCGACGATGGCATCGGCCATGGCGCGGCCGGCGTCAGTGGAAAGATCGATCATGCTGCGGACGTCAGGCATCTGCAGCGCGCCGTTGAACGGATTGATGTATTCGGACAGGATCGAGTAGATGCGCCGCCCTCCTTCGGTGAGCTGCGCGATCACCACGGAGATGCCGATCGAACTGGCGACATTGCGCATCAGGGTCAGCATCGAGGTGCCATCGGTGCGCAGGTGATTGGGCAGCGTCAGAAACGCCACCGTGCTTAGCGGCACAAACACCAGCCCGAACCCAAAGCCCTGCACGATCGAGACTTCGACAATCGTGGCGACGCTGGTCTGGTCGGTCCAGGCCGTCATGTAGAACAGCGAAATGCAGGTCAGGCTGAGGCCCGAGATGATCAGCGTGCGCGCCTCGATGTAGCGCATCAGCCGGCCGACCAGCATCATGGCGATGAAGGTGCCGCAGCCGCGCGTCGCCAGCAGCAGGCCCGCGGTGATGATCGGGTATCCGATGACGTTCTGAAGATATGGCGACGACAGCGCCATGGTTGAGAACAGCACCAACCCCATCACCGCCATGAACACGCAGCCGCTGACGAAATTGCGGTCCTTGAAGATCGCAAACTGAATGAACGGTTTTGCGGTGGTGAAGGAATGCGCGAAGAAATAATAGAACCCGGCGACGGAAACGATGAGCTCGGCGATGATCTCGTTGGACTCCATCCAGCCGAGCTGTTCGCCGCGGTCGAGCGCTACCTGCAGCGACCCGATGCCGATGGCGAGCGCCAGAAATCCGAACCAGTCGAATCGCAGATCGAGATTCTTCTTGGTCTCGTCCATGAAGATGACCAGCCCCAGCACGGTGACGATGCCGAACGGCAGGTTGACGAAGAAAACCCAGTGCCACGAATAGGTCTCGGTGAGCCACGCGCCGAGCGACGGGCCCATGATCGGTCCCATCATCACGCCCATGCCCCAGATCGACATCGCTTTGGCGCGCTCATGCAGCGCGTAGGAGTCCAGCATCACCGCCTGCGAAAGCGGGACCAGCGCCGCTCCGAATACGCCCTGCAGAAGGCGAAACAGCACCATCTGGTTGATATCCTGCGCCACGCCGCACAGCACCGATGCGACGGTGAATCCGGCCGAGCAAACAATGAAGATGCGCTTGCGGCCGAAGCGGTTGGCGATCCAGCCGACCGGCGCGGTCATGATCGCGGCGGCGACGATGTAGGAGGTCAGCACCCAGTTGATCTGGTCCTGCGACGCCGACAGGCTGCCCTGCATATAAGGCAGCGCGACGTTAGCGATGGTGGTGTCGAGCGCCTGCATGATCGTCGCCGTCATGGCGCAGATCGTCACCATGTTCCGGCGCAGGCCGGGGACGGCAATCGGTGCGGCGGCTGAACTCGGCATTGCTCAGTCCTGCTTCGCCACCGCGTTCGAACCGAACAGGCCGGCCAGCGAGCGGCGATGCCCGGTGTCGATCGAAACGTAGGAGCTCATGCCGGCCTTCAGCTTGCGCACGCTCGCGTCGTCGGTGTCGAAATAAATTCGCACCGGAACGCGCTGCACCACCTTGACGAAATTGCCGGTGGCGTTCTGCGGCGGCAGGATGGCGAACTGCGCGCCGGTGCCGGGGCTGAGCGAACCGATGGTGCCCTTGAAGACATGGTCGGGGAACGCATCGACGTCGATGGTGACGGCCTGTCCGACCGTGACGTAGGTGAAGTCGGATTCCTTCGGGTTGGCATCGACCCATGGCTTCGACGTATCGATCACGCTGAACACTGGGCCGCCGGCGGCCACGAACCGACCGAGCTGGATGTTGTCGACCTGCGTCGCGGTGCCGTTCATCGGGGCACGCACGGTTGAGAGGTCGAGGTTGCGCTGGGCGTCGTCGAGCGCGGCCTGCGCCTGGGCATAGGCCGGAAATTTTTCCAGCGGCAGATTGGGGTCGCCGAGCAGCTGATTCAACGCGGTGGAGCTTTGCTGCCGGATCAGCTGACGCTGCGCCTGCGCGGTAACCAGCGATGTATTGGCATTGTCGAGATCGAGCTGCGAGCCGGCCGAGCTCTTGACCAGCGCGGTCTTGCGCTCGACGTCGCGTTGCTTGATGCCGATTCCGGCGTTGATAAGTTCGACGGTCTGGTCGTACAGCTTCACGTTGGCGATGAGATTATCGTGGCTGGTCTTGGCGTCGGCCAGTTTGGCGCGCGCCTGCTGGACGGCGAGTTCGTAGGGCTTCGGATCGATCTGGAACAGGATGTCGCCGGTGGTGACCTGCTGGCCTTCCTTGACCGCGACGCTGATGATCTTGCCGGAGACATCAGGCGTGATCAGTACCTTTTGCGCGCCGACGTAAGCGTCGTCGGTCGTCACGTAGCGCCCGCCATTCAGATAAAATGTCAGGCCACCGATCACAGCGATCAGAGGCAACACCACGAGCAGCAAGACGCGGCGATAGCGCCGCAGCGCGGCCGCAAGCCGGCGCCGCCGGGGCTTCGCCTCCGGCTTTGGAGGCAACGCGGGCGGATTGCCTTTATCCTCGACGGGGAATTTCAGCACCGGATCAGCCATAACGCTGTTCCCTTTTTTGAGTTTCGATGGTCGCATCCGCAATCGCGGTGCGAACGTTTTCCTTGATCGCTTCCAGTTGTCCCAGCAGGCGATGCGCATCGGATGGATTGATGCCGGCGAGCGCCGTTGCGGTGAGTTCCGATCGCAGCCCGCTGAGCTTGCCGAGCAACGGCCGCGCGGCCTTGCGCAAATGGAGCCGGTTGACGCGCCGGTCGCTGTCGTCACTGCGGCGCTCGATCAAACCGTTGTCGCAAAGCTTGTCGATCAGCCGGGTCAGGGTAATCGGCTGCATCTCCATCTGTTCCGCAAGCTCGGTCTGCTTCAGGCCCTCGGTGCGTTCCACCTTCGCCAGCACAGCCCACTGCGCGCGGGTGATGCCGTAACGCGCCGCCTGCTTGTCGGCATAAGCACGCACCAGGCGCTGCACCTCGCCCAGCGTGAACAGGAAATTCATATCCGCAGAACCGCGCGCCATCGGCATCTCCCTAAGCTTTAGATATAATAAGCTTGCTTATGAATATTTGATGGCGGATTAACGGAAGGCTGCCCTGCGGCGGGAGCATGACGCACGTAAGGTGGCGTTTCCCTGAGACTCGCTGGGCTGATAACGCTCGAATGGAGCGTAAAAAGACGGGCGAAAAGCCGCCAGCTGCACTACATAAATGACGATGCCAGCCGCGAAACCGACATTCCCCGCGCCGAACCATGATCACGACCGCTGCGCCGCGGACGCGATCCGTCACGCGGAACAGGTATGTCAGGGGCGGTCGCAGAAATTCACCCCGATCAGGCGTCAGGTGCTGCAGGCATTGTTGTCCAGCCATCGCCCGCTGGGTGCTTATGAAGTGATCGACGAACTCGCCAAATCGATGCCGCGGCCGGCACCCATCACGGTGTACCGCGCGCTCGATTTCCTGATGGAGAACGGCCTCGTTCATCGTATCGAAAGCCGTAACGCGTTTCTGGCTTGCGCACACGATCATGACGCAGCCGCGATGGTGGCGTTTCTGATCTGCGAGCGCTGCGGATCGGCTGGGGAAATTCCCGCCGCTCCGGTAGCGCAAAGCCTCAACGAGGCGGCGCGCGTGCATGGCTTCGCGCCGAAAATGTCGGTGGTCGAAATCACCGGTACCTGCGCGCATTGCCAGGCGTCGACAGCATAACAACACGGCGGCAAGCCGGACCGAGGATTCATGTCATCCGAACAAATGAGAATAACCTCGGCCGGGCGTCCGCTTACGCCGGGCGCCATCGCGCTGATGCTGGTGTTGTGCCTGAGCTGGGGGTTCAACCAGATCGCGGTGAAATTGGCGCTGCCCGATATTCCGCCGTTCCTGCAAGCGTTCATCCGCTCCTGCGGTGCGATTGTGGTGCTGTTGCTTATCGCGCGGCTGCGTGGCGTGAAGATGTTCGAGCGCGATGGCACGCTGCGCGCCGGATTGTTCGCGGGCGTGTTGTTCGGATTCGAGTTCGTCCTGATCTATCGCGGCCTGCTGCTGACATCGGCCTCGCGCGCCGTGGTGTTTCTCTATACCGCGCCGTTTTTCGTGGCGCTCGGCTCTTATCAGTTTCTCGGCGAGCGGCTGCGCGCGTCGCAATGGGGCGGGCTGGCGCTGAGTTTTGCGGGAGTCGCACTGGCGATCGGCGTGCCGCAGGCCGACGTCGACGCCAACGTGCTACTGGGCGATCTGATGATCGTCGGAGGTGGCGCGCTGTGGGCGGCGACGACGCTGCTGGTCAAGACCACGCCGCTCTTGAAAGCGCCGCCGGAAAAGGCGCTGGGCTATCAGGTCGCGATGTCGATCCCGATCCTCGGGCTGGCGGCGTGGATTTCCGGCGAGGCCATCGTCAGAGTTCCCGGCCCGCTGGCGCTGTGGTTGATGGTCTATCAGGCGGTCTGGGTGGTGGGGCTGACGTTTCTGCTGTGGTTTGCGCTGGTGAAAACCTATTCCGCCAGCAAATTGTCGGCTTTTACCTTCATCACCCCTTTATTCGGCGTCGCGGCGAGCTATTTCATCATGCATGACACGCTGACGGTCGCGTTCGGCGCCGCGGCCTTGCTGGTGATAGCCGGGCTGTATCTGGTTAACCGCCCGGAGACGATACAAGCGAAGGTGACGCCCGATCCGAATTTGCCGGCGTAGGCGGCTTGCCATTGATCCATTGCTGAATGTCACAAAAACCTGATATTTGAGTTCCCCATGAACATGCTCGAAAAGCCTCCGCAGCGCGATGTAGCCGGTCCCAGGGCCCGGCACCAAACCACCCAGGTCATGGTCGGCAATGTCGCCGTCGGCGGCGGCGCGCCCATTGTGGTGCAGTCGATGACCAACACCGATACCGCCGATATCGACGGTACGGTGGCGCAGATCGCAGCCTTGGCGCGCGCCGGCTCCGAACTGGTGCGCATCACGGTGGACCGCGACGAAGCCGCAGCGGCGGTGCCGCATATCCGCGATGCGCTGCGCAAGCGCGGCATTACCACGCCCTTGATCGGCGATTTCCACTACATCGGCCACAAGCTACTGGCCGATCATCCGGCCTGCGCCGAGGCGCTCGACAAATACCGCATCAATCCCGGCAATGTCGGCTTCAAAAACAAGCGCGACACGCAGTTCACCGACATCGTCGAGATCGCGCTGAAAAACAACAAGACGGTGCGGATCGGCGCCAACTGGGGTTCGCTCGATCAGGAATTGCTGACCAAGCTGATGGAAGAGAACGCGGTCTCGCCAAATCCGGTCGACGCCCGCGCGGTCACCCGCGAGGCTATGGTGCAGTCGGCATTGCTGTCGGCGGCGCGTGCCGAGGAAATCGGCCTGCCGAAGAACCGCATGATCCTTTCGGCGAAAGTCTCCGCTGTGCAGGACCTGATCGCGGTGTATCAGGAGCTGGCGCGGCGCTCGGATTACGCGATTCATCTCGGCCTCACCGAGGCGGGCATGGGCTCGAAGGGCATCGTCGCCTCGCGCGCGGCGCTCGGCATTCTGTTGCAAGATGGCATCGGCGACACCATCCGGATTTCGCTGACGCCGGAGCCCGGCGGCGATCGCACGCTGGAAGTTCAGGTCGCGCAGGAATTGCTGCAGACCATGGGCTTTCGCACCTTCGTGCCGCTGGTTGCCGCGTGCCCGGGTTGCGGCCGCACCACGTCCACCACGTTCCAGGAATTGGCGCGCTCGATCCAGGATTTCATCCGCGACGAGATGCCGAACTGGAAGTCGAAAATATCCGGGCGTGGAATCGCTCAACGTCGCGATCATGGGCTGCATCGTCAACGGCCCCGGCGAATCCAAGCATGCCGACATCGGCATCTCCTTGCCGGGCACCGGCGAAACGCCGGCCGCGCCGGTGTTCGTCGACGGCAAGAAGTTCAGAACACTGCGCGGCCCCAACATCTCGACCGAATTCCAGGCGATGGTGATCGACTATATCGAGCAGCGCTACGGCCAGAGCACTAGCGTGCCGGCGGCGGGCGTGGTCGTCACCGCGGCGGAGTAACGCCGCATGATCCGGCGTTTGTATTTGCCGTTGATTAAGCCGGAAGACGTCGTTCGTCACCTCGGCCGCGAGGAGGAGCACTGGAAGGCTGGACGCTCTGCTCATGCGCTAACTACCGTCTGGGCGGAGGCAAACGGCCTCCCTCAATCCATTCGTTCGATCTTGAGACGCACTCCACTTTCCAGGGTGCGGAACTAATCGACGCATCGCGATTGTTGCTATCGAAGGAAAGGCCGGCAAGTCATTCGGTGAAATAGTTTCGAAGTGGCTCGGCGAAAGCCATACGAGGAAAAAGCGGCTAGACGTTCTGTGCGAGACGCTCGGGTTGTCGGCCGAACAAGCGATGCCGTTGCGTTACCAGCTTTTGCATCGCACGGCCTCCGCCATCTACGAAGCCAAGCGCTATCGAACAGATTTGGCTGGTATGCTCGTACAAAATTTCGCACCAAAACAACCCGGGTACTCGGATTTCTGTGCTTTTGCCGAGGCTATGGGAGCAAAGGAAACAGAGGTAGGAGGGTGTTTCGGTCCATCTTGGTTGGATAGACGACGTGGCCCCGAATGGTGAGGCCTACTAGACCGATCTGCGTACTTACGCGTCGGATCTGTCCGAATGGTGCGACCGCGTTTGCGCGTGGTGCGACGCGCCACGCAAGTAACGGAGTAATGCGCCTCAGCATGCGATTGTGCTGACGTTGCCGTCTTCCCCGTATCTCAAAATGGCGTGATCGCGCGTCACCAGCGTTGCGGCGAGTTCGCGCGCGGTTGCGATAAGGATACGGTCCATCGGATCATTGGGTGGTTTGCCGGGAAGGAACGATGCCGCGATCAGAATTTCGGACGAAAGTTCGGCGAGTTTCATTCCGGGTATTGCGAGAAGCCTATGAAACCAGCCACGGGGTGTTGCCGACAAGTTCAGTCGATTGCGCGAGACAAGCTGGCCAACTTCCCAAGCGGTGATAGGCGAAACCAGGACGTCCGTTGATGATTGAGACGCAGCGTTCATAGCGTCCTGCGCGACGCGCTTGAGCGGCTCGTCGCGCATGATCCAGATCGCCGCGTTGGTATCGAGAAGCAGCGGCGACATCGCTCAGGTCACTTCACTTCCGGTCCATACTTCTTATCAAGCAGGTCCGCCCATTCAGGAAAGGCTGGCTCGGTCAGATCGACGCCGGGCACGAGATGCGTAATGTCTTTCAATGCGCCAAAGGCTGGATGCCGCCGGTCCTTCGTGGCGTCGGGCTTTAACGCAAGCTGACGCGAGGCCTCCGGCGGGGTGTCGATGACGCGCCGAAAAACCAGTTTCCCGGCACTCACGTCCACCTGGGTGCTCTTGTAACCGGCGTCCAGCCAGACTTTTGTCATCACGTTGTTCGACGCATTATTGCTCCACCAGGCACGGTGGTGCTGCGACTTCGACGGCAGCTTCACGCCGGTGACCTTCTCAATTTCATGGAAGGTCATCGGTATTTCCGGCGCGTGCTGACCCCGCAGGAACAATCCTAATGGTTCATACTTTCCCATCGCGGCCTCCTTAGAAAAAACACACACTGTGCCACCTGTGTCTTTCCAATGCAAGAGGCCATGGCGCGTTGGCGCAGCGGCAGGCGCGGCCTCATTGCACTCCGCTCAATCAGCGGTACGATAACCGTAACAAGAACCGCCTGAGGAAACACGCATGTCTTCGCTCGCAAGCAAACAAGGCCCGCGCTATCGCCACACCGCCGGCGAGGAAGAGCCCTTTGAGACCATCGGCGTCGAGAAGCTGACGCCGATCATCGGCGCGGAGATTTCGGGCGTCGATCTCGCCAGCACGCTTTCAAACCGCACGATGGACGAAATACATCGCGCGCTCGCCGAAAATCTCGTGATCTTTTTCCGCGATCAGCACATCACCCCGCAGCAGCACCTCGCCTTCGGGCGGCAATTCGGCGATCTGCACATCCACCCCGCCGCGCCGCACGAGCCCGGCGAACCGGCGCTGATGAAGATCTACGCCGACAAGGATTCGCCGCGCGCCAATGGCGAGGGCTGGCATACCGACGTGTCCTGCGATGTCGAGCCGCCGATGGGATCGATTCTCTACATCAAGCAGTGCCCGCCGCGCGGCGGTGACACGCTGTTCGCCAATATGTATGCGGCCTACGAGTCGCTGTCGGACCGCATGAAGACCTATCTCGACGGGCTCATCGCGCTGCATGATGGTGAGCAGGCGTACCGCGGGCTCTATGCCAATACCGGCGTCGCCGACAAGCCGACCTATCCCAGCGCCGAGCATCCGGTGGTGCGCACGCATCCGGTGACGGGCCGCAAGGCGCTCTACGTCAACCGCGGCTTCACCCGCCACATCATCGGCATACCGCGCGACGAGAGCGACGCGATGCTGGCCTATCTATACCAGCACTGCGAAAATCCATTGTTTCAATGCCGCTTCCGCTGGACCGAAAACGCCATCGCGTTCTGGGACAACCGCTGCGCGCAGCACCGCGCGATGTGGGACTACTGGCCGCACACCCGCTCCGGCAACCGCGTTACCGTGAAGGGCGAGCGGCCCGTTTAGTCTTGACGGCGGCAACGGCGCGATCGCCGAAGCCGGCGAGAATTGCATACCGTAGCGGAGTGGGGCGCGACTGCAGCGCGGCTCAGAGTTGCGCAAGCGATTGACGGTTGATCGCGACCGCTTCTTCCAGATCGAGGTCGCGCTCGATCCGTCGCCGCGCCTCGTCGGTGATTTCGCCATTGCGCAGCAATTCGTGCAGCATCTTGCGCTCGATCTCGATGATCTCCCGTACCAGCATGGCTCCCTGGGTGGGCGGGGTGTGATCGCCTGCGTTTGGAGCCGGATCGGGCAGTGCCCGCGCCCGCGTCTCGTGCCGGGCTTCCAGAAAGCGCGCAACGCTCGTGGGCAAATTGCGCTCGGCGATAATGGCGTCGAGCGAGCGCCGTGACGCGGCGACAATGGTTCGCCGTGCGGCGATTTCAGCCTCGCGCTCGTGCCGCGCCTCGTGCAGCGCGTGCTCCGTCATCCCGAGCGCCCGAACCACGATGGGCAGACCCAGTCCCAGCCCGACCAGCGTGATCAGGATGACGCCAAAACTGACGAACAGGATGAGGTCGCGATAGGGAAAGCCCTCGCCGCCGGGCAGCGCGAATGGTAGCGCCAGGGCCGCGGCAAGCGATACCGCGCCGCGCACGCCGGTGAAGGCAATCACGAATACCGCGCGCCAGGACGCTGGATCGTGCTTGCGCAAGCGCTTGCTGAATACGCGCGGCAGATAGGTCGCGGGATAAACCCAGGCGAAGCGCGCGACGATGACGATGGCGGCAACCAGCACCGTTGCGAACAGGATATCGCCGAGCGGAAATGCCTTCGATTTCTCGAACAACAGCCGCATCTGGAAACCGGTCAGCAGGAATAGTAGTCCCTCGATCAGATAGATGACGAGGTCCCAGAAGAAGATGCCCTGCAGCCTGGTGGCGGCGGGAATGAGCAGTGGCCCGTTCCAGCTGATGTAGAGGCCGCAGGCGACGGTGGCGATGACGCCGGAGCCACCGAAATGCTCGGGTATCCAGTAGGCGACGTAGGGCGTGATCAGCGACAGCGTGATCTCGACCTGCGGATCGCGCGCGTATTTGCGCGCCCGCAGGCTGAACCAGCCGACGGCCGCGCCGAACAGGATTTCGCCGGCGACGATGGCGGCAAAGGCGCCGGTCGCCTTCGGCAGCGAAAATGTGCTGGTGGAGATCGCGACCACGGCGAAGCGGTACAGGATCAGCGCGGTGGCGTCGTTCGCCAGTCCCTCGCCTTCGAGGATCACGAGAATGCGGCGCGGCAATCCGAGCTTGCGCGCAATCGCCAGCGGCGCCACCACGTCCGGCGGTGCGACGATGGCGCCCAGCAGGAAGCCGACATTCCACGGCAGCCCGATCAGGTAGTGCGTCGCTGCTGCGACCGCGCAAGCGGTGAAGATGACGCAGCCGACCGACAGCAGCACGATCGGGCGCAGGTTCGAGCGGAATTCGCGCCAGCTCATGGCGACGCTGGCCGAATAGATCAGCGGCGGCAGCACCACCAGCAGCACCAGCTCCGGAGGCAGCTCTAACGAGGGCATGCCCGGCACGAAGGCCAGCGCAATGCCGGCGAGCAGTAACAGTATCGCCGGCGCAACATGGATCCGCCGCGCCAAGAGCGCGATGCCCGCCAGCACGGCGAGCAGGATCAGGAAAATCTGGAATTTAGCTTCCACCGCATTGCACCCTGTGACGCTTCAATTTGCGCGGAAGCGCCGTAACGTCAATGCCATAGCCGGACTGCCTGCTGCGCGCCGCTGGCTTTCGCCGCAACGGCATGGCCGCGAATATCGACGACCGGGTTGTGACGTGGCTCACAAAGCGCGCCGAGGACTTCTGATACAACGGGGATGGTGCTAGTCTCGCACAGAACAGTTTTGGACGGTTCGCCATGCATTTACCCGGTCACTTGAAATTGCGGGGACTTTTGCTCGCTGTGCTGCTGCTGGTCTGCCAGCCGGCATGGGCCGATAAACGGATGGCGCTCGTGCTGGGCAACTCGATGTATCAAAATGCGGCACAACTCCCCAACCCTGCCCGCGACGCGGCGGCGGTCGCAGCCACATTCAAGGACGCAGGTTTCGACGTCGTCGATTCGCGTCATGATCTTACCGCGCCGGACATGCGCCGTGCGCTGCGCGAGTTCGCCGATCGCTCGCGCGATGCCGATATCGCGGTGATTTATTATGCCGGCCACGGCATCGAAGTCGAAGGCAACAACTATCTCATTCCGGTGGATGCCAGGCTTGAGCGCGACACCGATGTCTATGACGAGGCGTTTTCGCTCGACCGCGTGCTTCTGGCGATCGAACCGGCGAAGCAATTGCGGCTGGTGATTCTCGACGCCTGCCGCGACAACCCCTTCGTCAAGGATATGAAGAAAACCGTGGCATCGCGCTCGATCGGGCGCGGCCTCGCCAAGGTCGAACCCTCCAGCCCCAATACCCTGATCGCCTACTCCGCCAAGGCTGGATCGACGGCGCTCGATGGCGACGGCAGCAACAGCCCGTTCACCAAGGCTTTGGTGAATCATATCGTGACGCCGGGACTCGACATACGCAAAGCGTTTGGATTTATCCGCGACGACGTGATGAAGAACACCGGCAATCGCCAGGAGCCGTATGTCTATGGTTCGCTTGGCGGCAACGACGTGGCTCTGGTGCCCGCGAAGGCCGACACCTCGGCGGCCTCGGCAACGCCGGGGTTAAGTCCGCAGGGCGAGCTTCGGCGCGACTACGAACTGGCGCTGCAGATCGGCAATAAAGACGCGTGGGACGCCTTCCTCGCGCAATATCCCGACGGCTTCTATGCCAGCCTCGCCAAACTTCAGGTTGCAAAAATCGACGCCGAGAACACGCGTGTCGCTGCGACTGAGAAAGCGCGGCAGACCGAACAGGAGCGCGCCCGGCTCGCCAATGAGGGCGCACAAAAGGCGCAACAGGCGAAGGCCGCCGCGGACGCCAAGTCCGCTGAGGACGCGCGCATCGCCGCCGAAAACGCCAAGGCGCTCGCACAGCAACAGGCCGCGGAGGCCGAGCGCAAGCGCGCCGACACCGAAAAAATCGCAGCCGACAAGGACGCCGCGCAAAAAACCGCCGTCGAGCCTTCCGGCGGAAACTCAAGATCGACGGATACGCAAAATGCCAAGGTAGCCGCGCTTCCCGATCCATCGACCCCCGCGGCTTCTAAGATCGACCTCGCAAAATCCGTGCAGATCGAACTTCGCCGCGTCGGCTGCCTGACGGGATCGATCGACGGTGACTGGAATAGCGCATCGCAGCGCGCACTGACCTCGTTCAATCGCTATGCGGGGACGAAACTCGACGTCAAGGTTGCAAGCACGGATACGCTCGACGCCATCAAGATCAAACCCGCGCGCATTTGTCCGCTGATTTGCGAACAGGGTTTCCAGGCCGAGGGCGAGCGGTGCACGAAAATCGTCTGCGCCTCCGGCTCTTTCCTCAACGACGACAACGAGTGCGAAAAAAAAGGCCGCGACAAGCCTGCGCCCTCCGCGCGCCGCGATCAGAATCGCGATCGCAACAATTATCGTGACGAGCGTTCCGCTCCCGCCGTTCAGGCGCGGCCGAGGCCTGCGCCTGGCGTAGCCACTACCGCGAGACCGCCGCAGGCGTCGGGTCAGATCGTGTGTGACAGCGGCGGCTGTCGGCCGGTAGCGCGAGGATGCCACATCGAATTCCGGACCACCGACCGCGGCGGGACGCCGGAAGGCGGCGGCGGCAACGTTTCGGTCTGCAACTAGAACCGCTTCGCGCGCGTCCGGTTAGATCGCGCTGGCGGCGATGTTGACCATCAGCGCAACCAGCGCGGTATTGAAGATGAAGGAGATCACGCCGTGCGCCGTCGCGGTGCGGCGGATCATCCTGTCGGTGATCCCGACATCTGACACCTGCGCTGTCATTCCGATCACGAACGAGAAGTACACAAAATCCCAATAGTCGGGCACGTCGCTGTCGTCGCCGCTGGGAAACTGCAGTCCGCCCGGCTTGTTGCCGCGATAGTATTCATGGGCGTAGTGCAGCGCGAAGGTGGTATGCACCGCGGCCCATGACAGGGCGATCGTCACCGTGGCGAGGGTGAGTTCGGCGGTGCTGCGGTGTGACGCGCCAAGCTCGAATACGATGGCCGCGATGCTGGCGAAGGCGCCGAGCGCGGTCACCAGCAATATGAGAAAGCGGCCATCGTCCTGCATGATTGCGTTGCGGCGGATGTGCGCGAGGCCGCAGCGCAGCACCATGATGCAGGCCAGCACCAGATAGAATCCGAGGAAGATATCCCAGCCGATTAGAATGCGCGTGACCTGCCGCAGCGAGCCCGGCAGCAGGAAGAACGAGACGATACCGATCGCGATGGAAATGAAGGTGCGGGGCCGCGCATAGACCACGCGCACGGGCTTTGGCATTTTTCGAAAACGAAGCAGCAGCGGATCGGCGGCGTCTTTGCGAGCCATGCGCTTCAGTTCTTGCGCTCGGCGACGAAGCGCGCAGCCGCGCGCAGCACGTCGCCCTTTGCTCCGAAAATCAACAGCGCATTGTCGGCCTGGCCCAGCAGATCGCGCACGCGCTTCTTGGCGCCGTCGATGCCAAGCTGCGTGACAAAGGTGGTCTTGCCCAGCGCCGCGTCGGCGCCCGCCGGCTTGCCGAGCGCGGCCGCGTCGCCCTCGACGTCGAGCAGGTCGTCGGCGACCTGGAACGCCTCGCCGAGCGCGCGGCCGTAGGCATCCAGCGCCTGATATTCTTTTTGCGTGGACTGGCCGAGGATCGCGCCGGCGATGCAGCCATAACGCAACAGCGCGCCGGTTTTCATCTGCTGCAATCGCGCGACATCAACCGGCTCGCGGTCGCCGAAGCGGCCTTCGCCGGCAAGATCGAGCATCTGTCCGCCGGCCATGCCGCCGATCCCGGCCGCGCGCGCCAGCGCACGCGTCAGCAGCAGCCTTACCATCGGGTCGCTATGAATCTCGTCACGGCTGATGATGTCGAACGCAAGCGTCAAGAGCGCGTCGCCGGCAAGGATCGCGGTGGCATCGTCATAGGCCTTATGCAGAGTGGGACGGCCGCGCCGCAGATCGCTGTTGTCCATCGCCGGCAGATCGTCATGGATCAGCGAGTAGCAGTGGATGCATTCCAGCGCCGCGCCCGCCAGCAACGCGGCCTGCCGCGCCACGCCGAACACGGCGGCGCTTTCCACCACCAGAAAAGGCCGCAACCGCTTGCCGCCGCCAAGGCTGGAATAGCGCATGGCTTCGATCAGGCGTCTCGGTCGCGCGATTTCATCCGGCAAAAGCTCATCGGACAAAAGGCTGGCGAGCAGAGCTTCGGTTTCATCAGCGGTTCTGTCGAGGCGTTTCGAAAACTCGGTGGATGCAGTGGCGGTCGTCATCGAACGGCGGCTCCGGCTCAAATTCGGCCGGACAATCGTTCATGGCACCGGCTTCGTCAATTCCGTGCATCGGTGCGAACCAGGGCGTTGTCATAGCGAAGTTAATTTCGTCATGCGCGGGCTTGACCCGCGCATCCATCCTCCTCGTGAGAGTCTTTCGGAGAAGATGGATTGCCGGGTCGAGCCCGGCAACGACGCCAGATGCTCATGCGGGCGTATTCCGCTGGCCTTGAAAACCGCAACGATATCCCGGACACATCGGGGATAGCGTATCGCTCTGGAACTGGAAGCCAATCCTTGCGCATCGTCCGCACCGTGCTGCTGATCGCGCTGATCGTGCTGCTGCTGCCCTATGTGCTGGCGCCGCTCTATCGCGCGGGCCATCCGGTCTCGACGCTGATGGCATGGCGCTGGCTGACCGGCGCGCCGGTGTCGCGGCAATGGATCGATTTTCGCGCAATATCGCCCTATCTGCCGCGCAGCGTTGTCGCCTCGGAGGATGCAAAATTCTGCAGCCACCACGGCATCGATTGGGACGCATTGAATGACGCGATCGAGGACGCGCAGGAAGGCGAGGTGGCCGGCGGCGGATCCACCATCACCCAGCAGGTGGCGAAAAATCTCTTCTTGTGGCCGGGGCGCAGCGTGGTCCGCAAGGCGCTCGAATTGCCGCTCGCGCTGTGGATCGATCTGGTGCTGCCGAAGCAGCGCATCCTCGAGATTTATCTCAATATCGCCGAATGGGGCCCATTCGGACAATTCGGCGCGGAAGCCGGCGCGGGCTACGCCTTCGGGCAGCCTGCTTCGGCGCTCTTGCCGCGCGAAGCCGCGCTGCTGGCCGCGATCCTGCCAAATCCCCGCACCCGCAGCGCCCGCAATCCCGGTCCCGGCGTGCGCCGTCTGGCCGGCACCTATATGGCCAGGGCGCAGTCCGCCGGACTGCAGCGTTGCTGGACGGAAAATCGCGGATTTTGAGATGATTTTCAGTTATTTTGAACCTAGCCTTGAGCCGCTCCATCCTCTATAAGCGCGGCCTCAATCTGCATTCAGCTTTGCGCTATCAGCGCCGGGCCCGTCCAGTGGACGATGCCTGCGACCCACTCTGCAAGGACCTTATGCTATGGCCGTTCCGAGAAGAAAAACATCGCCGTCGCGACGTGGCATGCGCCGTTCGGCGGACGCGCTGAAAAAGCCGACCTACGCCGAGGACAAGGATTCCGGCGAACTGCGCCGTCCGCATCACCTCGATCTGAAGACCGGGATGTACAAGGGCCGCCAGGTCCTGAAAGCGAAGAAAGAGTCGTAAGCGCAACCCGCTGTCGCGATACCCTTGGCGGCATCGCGGGGTTACGACGCTGCCGCGATACATTTCCGCCTGAATTGCCTTGGATAGTCGATACGTTGCGCTTTCGGGTGAGCATGATCGCCCGGAAATACTGTTGCTTGTGAAAAAGAAAGCCTCGCGTTCATGATCGCTTTCCCCCTGCTTTTGATTCCGCTCGCGATCTACAACATCATCGCGTTCCTGATGCGCGATGTCTCGTTCGACAAGCCCCTCGTGCAGTTCGTTTTGAAATCGGGCGACGAATGGCCGCTGGCGCTCAGCGAAATCCTGCTGGCGCTGGGCATAGTGCTGCTGCTGTTCGAGGTCATCAAGGGCGCGCGTCCCGGCTCTAAATTTCTCACCGATCATGTGCTTTCTTCGCTGGTATTCGCGGGCGCGGCCGCGGAATTCGTGCTGCTGCCGCGCTTTGGCACAACGACCTTTTTCCTGCTGACGCTGCTGGCGCTGGTCGAGTTTTTCGCCGGCATCGCGTTGCACGCACGCCGTGGCGTGCACGTCGTAACGTCGGTGACGCCGGCGTCGCGGACGCCGGTGCGAAAGCCGATAGCCGATCCTCCGGAGCCGCAGTTCGAACCGGTTGCGAGACCCGCGGCTGTCGTGGTGCGGGAGCCTGTGGTGGAGCAACCGATCATCGAGAACAGGCCGGAGCCCGTGACCGTGCATGCCGGCGTGGTGTCCAGCGGGTCATCGCCGGACGTTCATTCCCCGGAAGTCCATTCACCCGGTTTACAGCCGGGCGATGGGGCGCATCCGTCGCCCGAAGCGCCGCCGCGCTGAAGCTTTTCGTCAGATGATCTGTTGCATTCCGCCGCCGGGAATTTTGATTCGGGTCTGGTTGCTCGCCGATCCGTAGGCCGCCTGCGCCACTGTCGGCGTCGCCCGGCGCAAGGCGCAGGTTTGCGGCTCATGCTCGGCGGTTGCTATCAACTGGGTCACAAAGGAAGCATCAGGCCGCATCAGCCGCTCTGGCGCGGGTGGTGCGTGGACGGGCTGTGTCACTGGCACCAGCGCCGTGCAAGCAAGCGCGGGCTCGGCCGCGCCGCCGGTTTCCACCTCGCCTGATTGGTCGATCACGGTGCCCACGATGACGGTCCGATTCCCTATCCTGTGTCCTTGACTGTTTCGTTTTGGGACAATGCAATCCCCTGCTATGGTCCCATCGCAAGGATGATGCCGGACTGCCGCGGTTGTTCCCGCGCCTTTTGACGGCGTGGTTTCCGGAATATTTATGAACTTTCCCTAGTGTGCCCTGTCCGAGCCGCCCTATTCTGGCGGCAACCAGAATCTCCAAATGAGGCACCCTTGACGTCAGCTCCGCAACTTCCGGCCATCCTCGCCTCGCTGGGCCAGGCGGCGTTCGTCTGGGATGTCGCTGACGACACCATGGTTTGGACCGACCACGCCCGGTCGGTATTCCCTGATATTCCCGCGGCCGCGCTCGGCCGCGGCGCCGAGTTCTCGCGATTGATCGAGCCGCAGCGCTCGGTACGGACAGACGTGTTCGCCGGCGCGAGCTCGAACATGCGCGGCGAAGGCGTGCCCTATCGCATCGAATACGGCGTGCGCGCCAAAACTTCGGCCAGCGTGCTGTGGATCGAGGAATGCGGCTGCTGGTTCGGCGGTCCCGACGGCAAGCCGGCGCGCGTCGAGGGTATCGTCCGCGTCGACAACGAGCGCCACGCGCGCGAGGAGCAGCTTCTCAAACTGTCGCAGCACGATCCGCTGACCGGCGAACTCAACCGTACGCATCTCGTCGGCGCATTGGCCGCCTCGATCGAGGAGGCCCTGCGCTTCCGTTCTTCCTTTGCATTCCTGCTGATCGGCATCGATCATCTCGCGCGCATCAACGACGCTTTCGGCTTCGACGTTGCCGACGCCGTGATATCGGAAGTCGCGACCCGCATCCGCGCGAGGCTGCGCGGCGGCGACATCCTCGGCCGGTTTTCGGGCAACAAGTTCGGCGTGATCCTGAAGAACTGCACCGTCGACGACGTCAACGTCGCAGCCGAGCGTTTTCTGGCCGGCATCCGCGACGATGTGGTACCGACCTCGTCGGGTCCGGTGTCGGTCACCGCCTCGATTGGCGCGGTCAGCGTGCCGCGCTACGCGCGCGACACCGACGAGGCGATCACCCGCGCGCAGGAAACGCTCGATGCCGCCAAGCGCCGCCGCGCCGGATCGTTCTCGATGTGGCGGCCAAACCTGGAGCGCGACGCGCAGCGCCGAGTCAATATCCGTGTCACCGACGAGATCGTAACCGCGCTCAACGAGCGGCGGATCGTGATGGCGTTCGAGCCGGTAGTCGACGCGCGCACGCGCGCGCCGGCGTTCCACGAATGCTTGGTGCGGATGAAGCAGCACGACGGGCAGTCGCTGTTAGCGCCGGACATCGTTCCCGTCGCGGAAAAGCTCGGCCTGATTCGTCTGGTCGATCACCGCGTGCTCGAACTCGTAGTGGATGAACTTGCGGCGGCGCCGACCGTCCAGCTCAGCCTCAACATCTCGCCGGCCACCACGATGGATCCGGACTGGTGGGCCTCTATCGAATCGCTGATGCGAAGCTATCCCGGCGTCGGCGAGCGGCTGATCGTCGAGATCACCGAAACCGTGGCAATCCAGGATATCGACGACGTGCGCGGCTTCGTCACGCGGCTGAAGAATTTCGGCAGCCGCATCGCGATCGACGATTTCGGCGCGGGCTATACCTCGTTCCGCAATCTGCGCCGGCTCGGTGTTGATATCGTGAAGATCGACGGCGCGTTCGTGCAGAACATCGCGCGCTCTGCGGACGACCGCGCCTTCGTGCAGACGCTGATCGATCTGGCGCGCCGGCTCGGTATCAAGACCGTCGCGGAGTGGGTTCAGGACGAGGAATCCGCAGCAATGCTGCGCGATTGGGGCTGCGATTACATCCAGGGGCGGCTGATTGGGCTGGCCTCATCGCACCGGTCCTGGGACGCGGCGAAAGACGCGGCTGTATTGCCGGCGGCGGGTTGATTGCTTCCTTCCCCTCTCCCTTGAGGGAGAGGGTGCCTAGGCGGCTTTCGGCCGCCGTTCTCCTAATAGAACGCCGATGCGTTGCATCGGCTATGGATGCGTGGCATCGAAGGCGGGAGAGGGGTCGCTCTATCGATAGGACAGTACCCCTCTCCCGGTTCGCATCTGGCGATGCTCGCCACCCTCTCCCTCAAGGGGAGAGCGAAAAACCTACTCTTCCTTTTTCGGTTCTTTCGACATCCGCTCGAGCCGGTCCTGCATGTCCTTCATCTGGCGGCGCAGGTCGTCGATGTTGCCGCCCTCAGGGGCCGGCTCCGCGATCTTTTCGGGCTCAGGCGCGGCATGGCTGCCGCCGCGCGGCGGCACAAACGGCTTGAACATCGAGAATGTCTGCTGAAACAATTCCATGTTGCGGCGGACGTGCTCTTCCAGCGGTGCGAACGGCGTTCCACTGAATGTATTGGTCAGTTGCTTGCGGAACTTCTCTTGTTCGCGTGTCAGCGAGTCGATCGACTGCTCGAGATATTTCGGCACCACCATCTGCATGCTGTCGCCGTAGAACCGGATCAGCTGCCGCAGGAACGTGGTCGGCAGCAGGTTTTGCCCCGCTTTGTTTTCCTGCTCGAAGATGATCTGCGCCAATACGGATCGCGTAATGTCGTCGCCGGTCTTGGCGTCGTAGACGAGGAAATCCTCGCCCACCTTCACCATCGCGGCGAGATCCTCGAGCGTCACATAGGTGCTGGTGCCAGTATTATAGAGCCTGCGGTTCGCGTATTTCTTGATCGTGGTGGGTTGGTCTGTCTTCGCCATGGCGAACCCCGAAAAAAGAGAAGGTGAGCGCCATCCGGGACTTACCGCGCAGCGCAGCGCAGCAAAATAAGCACTTTCAGCGGGGTTCGGCTACCGATTTGTGCGCCACGGTTAATCCGAGGGCGCTCGCGCCGGCCAATTGCCGGCCAAACCGGAGATTTCGATCGCACCGGAGCGATGCTTTCGCCCTCTGGCCGATTGACACGGCACCCCTACATTAACAGGATAGAACGGAGAGAATGGCCCTCCCATTCCGGCCCGCCGTCCAAGACTTTCAAGCACTCAAACACCAGGAGATGTCCATGTCAGACGATGTCGTCATCGTCAGCGCCGCCCGCACCCCGGTCGGCAGCTTCAACGGCGCGTTCGCCACCATGCCCGCCCATGATCTCGGCGCCATCGCCATCCGCGCGGCGCTGGAGCGCGGCGGCATCGAGCCGGGACGGGTCTCCGAAGTCATCATGGGCCAGATTTTGACCGCCGCTCAGGGCCAGAACCCGGCGCGGCAGGCCTCGATCGCCGCCGGCATTCCGGTGGAAAGCCCGGCCTGGGGCGTCAACCAACTCTGCGGCTCCGGACTGCGCACGGTAGCGCTGGGTTACCAGGCGCTGCTCAACGGCGACTCCGAAATCGTCGTCGCCGGCGGCCAGGAATCCATGAGCATGGCGCCCCATGCGCAATATCTGCGCGGCGGGGTCAAGATGGGTCCGGTCGAGTTCGTCGACACCATGATCAAGGATGGCCTGTGGGACGCCTTCAACGGCTATCACATGGGCAACACCGCGGAGAACGTCGCCAAGCAGTACCAGATCACGCGCTCGCAGCAGGACGAGTTTGCTGTCGCATCGCAGAACAAGGCCGAGGCAGCGCAGAAGGCCGGCAAGTTCAAGGATGAGATCGTTCCGGTCACCATCAAATCGCGCAAGGGCGACATCGTCGTGTCGGACGACGAATATCCGCGTCACGGCGCCACGGTCGAGGCCATGGCGAAGCTGCGCCCGGCGTTCGAGAAGGAAGGCACGGTAACAGCGGGTTCGGCATCGGGCATCAACGACGGCGCCGGCGCGGTGGTGCTAATGACGGCCAAGCAGGCCGCCAAGGAAGGCCGCACCGTTCTCGGCCGTATCGCGTCGTGGGGTCAGGCCGGCGTCGACCCGAAGATCATGGGCACCGGGCCCATTCCGGCGTCGCGCGCGGCGCTGAAGAAAGCCGGCTGGAATATCGGCGATCTCGATTTGATCGAGGCCAACGAAGCCTTCGCGGCGCAAGCCTGCGCGGTCAACAAGGACCTCGGCTGGGACACGGCCAAGGTCAACGTCAATGGCGGCGCGATCGCGATCGGCCACCCCGTCGGCGCTTCCGGGACGCGGGTGCTAGTGACGCTGCTGCATGAGATGCAGAAGCGCGACGCCAAGAAGGGCCTCGCCACGCTGTGCATCGGCGGCGGCATGGGCATCGCGATGTGCATCGAGCGCAACTAAAACAAACTTCGGCAGCACGCGTTGGGTAATGATGAAAAGATCATCTGTCGGTTTTGAACTATCCTGATAAAACTAAAATGCCCGGTCTCGCGCCGGGCATTTTCGTCTTCGCTACAACTTTCAACGACCGGAATAATTTCGGCGCAAAAATCCAAGGAGGAAATCGGCATGGCACGTGTTGCATTGGTGACGGGGGGTACGCGCGGCATCGGCGCTGCGATCAGCAAGGCGCTGAAAGACAAGGGCTACAAGGTCGCGGCCAGTTATGCGGGCAACGACGCCGCGGCGGAAAAATTCAAATCCGAAACCGGCATTCCCGTTTACAAATGGGACGTCAGTTCGTTCGACGCTTGCGCCGCCGGCGTCAAGCAGGTCGAGGCAGAGCTTGGCCCGATCGACGTGCTCGTCAATAATGCCGGGATCACCAAGGACGGCGCCTTCCACAAGATGACGCTGGAGCAGTGGACCGCCGTCATCAACACCAATCTCGGCTCGCTGTTCAACATGACGCGGCCTGTTATCGAAGGCATGCGGTCGCGTAAATTCGGCCGCATCGTCAACATCTCGTCGATCAACGGCCAGAAAGGCCAGTTCGGCCAAGTGAATTATTCGGCGGCGAAGGCCGGCGATATCGGCTTCACCAAGGCGCTGGCGCTGGAAAATGCCAAGGGCGGCATAACCGTCAATGCGATCTGCCCTGGCTACATCAACACCGAAATGGTGCAGGCGGTGCCAAAGGAAGTGCTGGAGAAGAGCATTCTGCCGTTGATCCCGGTGAATCGTCTAGGCGAGCCGGAGGAAATCGCGCGCGCGGTGGTGTTTCTCGCCGCCGACGAAGCCGGCGCTATCACCGGCTCGACGCTGTCGATCAACGGCGGACAGTACATGGCGTGATGCGAGACGGGTGCTGCCTTCCCCTCTCCCCTTGTGGGAGAGGGTGGACGCGCAATAGCGCGGCCCGGTGAGGGGGAGAGAAGATCCAAATCCAGTGCGCCCCCTCATCCGACGCGGACTTCGTCCGCGCCACCTTCTCCCACAAGGGGAGAAGGAAAGAGAAGCGTCTTAATGTCCACCCGCACCGCGACCCTGATCGGACTCACCGCGATCCTGATGTGGTCGCTGCTTGCGGTGCTGACGGTGGCGACCGGAAATATCCCCTCGTTCCAGTTGCTGGGGATGACGTTTGCGATCGGGGCGCTGGTGGCGTTCGCGAGCTTCACGCTACGGCCCGGCGCGATCCGCGCGCTAAAGCAATCGCCACTCGCATGGGCGGTCGGCGTCGGCGGATTGTTCGGCTATCACGCGCTGTATTTTCTGGCGCTGCGGCTCGCGCCTCCCGCCGAAGCCGGGCTGCTGAATTATCTGTGGCCGCTGTTGATCGTGCTGTTCTCGTCGCTGCTGCCGGGCGAGCGCTTGGCGGCGCACCACATCATCGGCGCGCTCCTGGGGCTTGCCGGCACGGTGTTGCTGTTCACCGGCAATGCGGCGTCGCATTTAGAGCGCGGCCACATCGCAGGATTGGTCGCAGCTTTCGTGGCGGCGTTCGTATGGGCGGCCTATTCGGTGATGTCGCGAAAGCTCAAGGCCGTGCCGACCGATGCGGTGGCGGGCTTTTGCCTCGTCACCGCAGCTGGTCGCCGTCGCCGTGCATCTGGCGTTTGAGAAAACCGTATGGCCCGAGACGATAGGCCAATGGCTTGCCATCATCGCACTCGGCGTCGGTCCGGTGGGCGCGGCGTTTTACGCGTGGGATATCGGCATGAAGCGCGGCGACATCCGCGTGCTCGGCGCTGCGTCGTACGCCACGCCGCTATTGTCCACCGCGTTCCTGGTGCTGGCGGGCTTTGCTTCGTTCAGCGCTTCTATTGCGGTTGCGGCCTTGCTGATCGCTGGCGGCGGATTGATCGCCGCGAAGGATATGGTGCGGACATCCAAAGCAAAAACGCGGTCATCCTGAGGTGCGAGCCAGCGATGCTTTTGCATCGCGTATTTTGGCGAGCCTCGAAGGATGCGAGTAAGTGCGGGCGGCTCATCTTTCGAGACGCGCGCAAGAAGCGCGCATCCCGGAATGACGTAGCCTCACATCTTATTCTTCCTTTCGCGCAATTCGGCGAACACCTGCGCGGCGCTGGCGCCCTTCAGATGCACGCCGGCCGCGACCGCAGGATCATCGGCGCGCAGGAACACGTTGGTCTTCTTCTCGTCGCCGAGCAGCGTAGGTACGGTCGGTTTATTCGCCGCGCGCAACCGAGTCACTTCCTCGGCGCGCGTCTTCAGCGCTAGATTTTCCGGCTCGATCGTGAGCGCGAATTTGACGTTCGCCGCGGTATATTCATGGCCGCAATACAATCTGAAATCGTCGGGCAGCGCGCGCAGCTTCAAGAGCGATTCCCACATCATCGGATAGGTGCCCTCGAACACCCTGCCGCAGCCGATCGAGAACAGCGTATCGGCGGCGAACACCACCTTCTCGTCGTCGAAAACGTAGGAGATATGGTCGAGCGTATGGCCCGGCGTCTCCACCACCCGCGCCAGAAGATTTCCCACCTTGACGATGTCGCCCTGCGCGACGCGCGCATCGACATCGGCAATCTTCGCGGTCTTGTCGTGCGGCGCGACAACGCGGCAATCGTATTTCTGTTTCAGCTCCGCAACGCCGCCGACATGATCGCCGTGATGATGGGTGACGAGAATATCCGTCAGCTTCCAGCCTTCGCGTTCCAGCGCTGCGATGACGGGCGCGGCCTCCGGCGCGTCGATCGAAGCGGTCGCTTTGGTCACGGGATCATGGATCAGCGCGCCGAAATTATCGGAGAGGCAGGGGAATAGGCGAATCTCGGCAGCCATTGATTTTTCCGTTTTGCGAATGAGTAGGGGAATCGTGCGTGGGCATCACATATGGCGTTAACGTTGCATCGGCAATGCGCGAATCAGGTCTCCTTGAAGCGCGCCGGCATGATAGAATTGCGGCCATGGCCATCGACGTCATCGATCTCAGGGATTTTTATTCGCGGCGCCTCGGCATCGTGGCGCGGCGCCTGATCAATCGCGGCATTCATGCGCGCTGGCCGCATGCGCAGGGACAGCGCGTGCTCGGGCTGGGCTATCCCACGCCCTACCTCGGCCTGTTCCGGGAAAACAGTGAGCGCTGCATCGCGTTCATGCCGGCCGCGCAGGGCGTGCTGAAATGGCCCACCGCGCGCCCGGCGCTGGCGACGCTGGTCGACGAGTTCTCGCTGCCGCTGCCGGACGCCGCAGTGGACCGCATCCTGCTGGTGCATGCGCTGGAGATGTCCGACGATCCGGCAGGGCTGTTGCGGGAGATATGGCGGGTGCTGGCGCCATCGGGCCGGTTGATGGCGATCGTTCCCAATCGCCGCGGCGTGTGGACCCGGACCGACAACACGCCGTTCGGTCATGGCCGCCCGTATTCGCGTCCGCAGATCACGCAGCTATTGCGGGAGACGTGGTTCACGCCCTCGTCGTGGGGCGAAGCGCTGTTCATGCCGCCGGTCGGGGGCAGCTGGTTCCTGCGCTCCGCCATGGCGTGGGAACGCGTCGGCGCGGCGCTGTCGCTGCCGTTCGCGGGTGTGCATATCGTCGAAGCGACCAAGCAGGTCTATCGCGGCATCCCGGTGCACCGCGAACGCACTCGCCTGATTCCGGCGCTGCAGCCCGCGCTGGTGCCTTCATCGCTGCAGCCGCGGTGAAGCCGCGCGAACGCCGCTGCATAGAGGCGGCTGAGCAATCTGCGATGATTGAGCCGGCCAGCGCTCCGCCGCATCACTGTGTCATGCGCGGGCTTGACCCGCGCATCCATCGTTCTTCGCATGAATTTATCAAAGCAGATGGATTGCCGGGTCAAGCCCGGCAATGACGAAACTCAAGTTCGATACCGCTTACTTGTCGCGATCAGAAGCTGATTTGCACCTCGACGACCTTGTCGGCATTGAAGTGGATGGAGTAATCGATCTCCGCCTTGTGGTTGTCCATCATCGTCATGAACGCGGTGCAAGTGATTTCGCTTCCGGACCTCGCCGCGTTTTTCAACCGTACTGCGTCAGTCGCTGCTTAAGCCTGGGCTTCGCCGGGCGCCTGCGCCTTGATCGCCAGCGCGTGGACGGAGTTTGCTAGTTCCGCGGCCAGCGCCGCATTTATCATGCGGTGCCGCTCGATCCGGCTCTTCCCTTCGAACGCCCTCGATACGATATAGACTCTGAAATGCGTCTCGCCGCCGGCCCTGTGGCCGGCATGGCCCTCGTGCAAATGTGATTCATCAATGACGTCGAGGCTCTCCGGCGGGAAAGCTTCGCGCAACTTGTTTGTGATAATGTGCTTGACCGTTTGCGGCGCGCTCATGGTGACATTGTAGTCCATGGCCGCCGCGGTTCGTCAATGGCGCATCGAGAGGGTGGGATTTGCAATGTCAAGACTTGAAGCCGTCCGGATTGCGTTGTCATAGTCAGCCATGCCGATTGATTCATCAAAATTCTTCGACTCCATTCGCATCAAGCCCAACAAGCTGAGCGCAAAGCAGCAGGCTGCCGCGCGCGAGGAAGCGGTGATGTGCGAGGTGCCCGGATGCAAAAACAAGGGTCCGCACCGCGCGCCGAAGGGCCGCGCGAACGACAAGGAATACTGGCACTTCTGCCTCAACCATGTGCGCGAATACAATCAGGGCTATAATTTCTTTTCCGGCATGAATGCCGACGCGGTCGCGCGCTACCAGAAAGATGCGCTCACCGGACATCGGCCAACCTGGAAGATGGGCGCCAACACCAGCACCAAGGGCAAGGGCAAGCCCGGTGCGGAAGCGGAGTTCGAGGGCGCGTCCGATCCCTTCAGCATGTTCAGCGAGCTAAACGGCCGTGGCCGCTGGCGGCCCGGTCCCGGCGGCAACGCCGAAGCCAAGGTGGAAACCCGAAAAATCTTCAACGCCGAGCGCAAGGCGCTGCAGGTTATGGGGCTCGGATCCGAGGCGACCCTGGAGACCGTGAAGGCGAAATACAAGGCGCTGGTGAAACAACACCATCCCGACGCCAATGGCGGCGACCGCTCCACCGAGGACCGCCTGATCGAGATCATCAAGGCGTATAATTACCTCAAGACCGTGGTGCGCGGCGCGAGCTGAGGCCGAGTTCGCGCAGCTCAGTTACTGCTGTCGCAAAAGCTGATGTCAACTTTGCAGAACTTGACGCGGCTTTTGCCGGCTGTAGACCGACAGTCTTCCATAGCAGCACTTTCAGCGCTTGCCTTCTCCGTCATCACGGCCCATCCGAATCCAGGCGTACCGGCCTTTGGATCCAACGCAGTTGCCAAACACTGCTTTTCAAATGTTTTGATAATTTTACAAAGATTTCTGATGGCGGGTTTTACGCGCTGAAAGTCCTTGCAAGCGCTGAGTGCTTCCGCCTCCGCCTGCTCTTTGGTCGCCTTGTCAAAAACGTGGCCAAGGGCAATGCCATCCTTCGTGATGCTATTCGATTGTCCAATGGCAAGCGCTGCGAATGCCAGCGCCGAGTTCGACGCAACAATCATGAAACAGATGATAAGGATCACCCGTTCAATTTTCAGATAAGAAAACTTCATCGATAAGACCCCGTTATAAGCTCTTCGAGCGCGCGATCATACACACATCATCAAATCCTAAGGAAGCCGCCTCAGTTAGTGGCGTCTTCAACGCGCCAACCTCTCCACCAGGGGAGGGATAAGAAGTTTTCGCCTCGGCCTCTACCTCCCGGCCCACCTTCAAACGTCTTTGCGGATCGGCACAGCCGCCGCCTTCACCGGCACGTTCACGCCGCGCTTGCGGCGTTTCCACCACGTCAGCAGTCCGGCGAGCGCCGCCACCACGACGATCAGCGGTATCCAGTAATGCTTGGCGGTGCCGCTGACGTGCTCCATGGCGCCGGACTGCTCGAGCGCCGAGACTGCCATCACGGCCGGCAAAACGTGCGCCAGCGCCCATAGCAGGATCGCTGGAATGTTGATGGCGTAGAATCGCAGCGGGGACATTCCGACGGCGCCGGCGGTAACTGGGACGAAGGCGCGGATCGGCGGCACGAAACGCGCGAAGAAAACCGCCCATGGCCCCCAGCGGCGAAAGAAGGCCTCGCTTTCCGCGACCAGTCCTGGGTACTGCGAGATCGGCCAAAGCCGCAGGATTTTGCCTTGCAGGCGATGCCCGGTCCAGAACGCGATGCCGTCTCCGAGGGTTGCGCCTGTTATCGCCGATGCCAAAACGGCGATGAGGTTGAGTTCGCCGCCGGGCACCAGCGCGCTCAGGGCCAGGATAATGGTCGATCCCGGGATGACCGAGCCGAGCACGGGAACGGCTTCCAGCAGGGCGGCAAGGAAGATCGTCAGATAGGCCAGCGGCTCATGCGCGGCGACAAAATGGATCAGCGGGTCGATGAGTGCGTGCACGATGGTCCTTTGTTGCAGCCGCGTTCAACCAGGGTATTCGGGATGCGCCTCTTCGCGCAGACCATGGAATGACGAAGTTCTTACATAAAGCGTCCGGGATAGTCGCCGAAGAAGTTGCCGGCTCACCGGGTTTTTGTTCGCAAGCGTAACGCGATTCGCAGGGCAGCCTTCCATAAACCGCGGCGAGTGCTTATCCTCATGATATCAAACGGAACTTTCCGAGCGACTTTGATCGAGCCGCGGGCTTCTGCCGGCCGTGGCTCTCTGATAGGTTCCGGTCAGCCCCTGTACGCCGCACACAATCTGGTTCGGGCGCGGCCCGAACCTCGGAGGATTGATGACGACCGCCGCTATGACAAAAACCCAAGCAACCCCGCCGGCCGGCATCCCCGACATGAAAGTGTCGGTCCGGCAGGTGTTCGGCATCGACACCGATCTGGAGGTGCCGGCCTATTCCGAAGTCGATCCGCACGTGCCGGACGTCGATGTGGACTATCGGTTCGATCGCGCCACCACGCTGGCGATCCTCGCCGGCTTTGCGCACAACCGCCGCGTCATGATCTCGGGCTATCACGGCACCGGCAAATCGACCCATATCGAGCAGGTTGCGGCCCGCCTGAACTGGCCCTGCGTGCGCGTCAACCTCGACAGCCACATCAGCCGCATCGATCTGGTGGGCAAGGATTCCATCGTGGTGCGCGATGGCAAGCAGGTCACTGAATTCCGCGACGGCATTCTGCCCTGGGCGCTCCAGCACAACATCGCCCTGGTGTTCGACGAATACGACGCCGGCCGTCCGGACGTGATGTTCGTGATCCAGCGCGTGCTGGAAGTATCGGGACGCCTGACGCTGCTCGATCAGAACAAGGTCATCAAGCCGCATCCGGCATTCCGGCTATTCTCGACGGCGAACACGGTCGGCCTCGGCGACACTTCAGGGCTCTATCATGGCACCCAGCAGATCAATCAGGGTCAGATGGACCGCTGGTCGATCGTCACCACGCTGAACTATCTGGCGCATGACGAGGAAGTCGAGATCGTGCTTGCGAAAGCGCATCACTATCGCACCACCGAAGGCCGCGACATCGTCGGCAAGATGGTGCGGCTCGCGGACCTGACGCGCAACGCCTTCGCCAACGGCGATCTCTCCACGGTGATGAGCCCCCGCACGGTCATCACCTGGGCCGAGAATGCGGAGATCTTCAGCGACATCGGCTTTGCGTTCCGCGTCACCTTCCTCAACAAGTGCGACGAACTGGAGCGGCCGCTGGTGGCTGAATTCTATCAGCGTTGCTTCAATGTAGAGCTTACGGAGAGTTCGGTGAACGTGGCGTTGAGCTAAGGGAATCTAACCGGACACCGATGATGGCGACGAAAACGATCGACCGCAGTCCACCAACCGCATCCACTTCCAGCCGATCCTATAAGGACGATCTGTTCGGTTGGGTCGAGGACCAAGTCGCTTTGCTCGAAAATGGGCTACTTCTAGAACTTGATGCTAAGAATGTTGCGGATGAGTTGGGCGACGTGGGCAAAGAGCAGTACGAAAAACTTCAAAGCGCGATTCGCGTTGTTTTGCATCATCTCTTGAAGTGGGATCATCAGCCGACCCATCGGTCGAAGAGCTGGGTCTTTTCAATTCGTACCCAGCGACGCCAGATTGCACGAGTGCTCAAAAAAAATCCAAGTCTGAAACCGCATATCGGCGAAGCAATTACTGAAGGATATGAGGATGCGCGCGACGACGCGCAGGAGGAAACGGGTTTGCTAGCAAGCGCTCTACCCTCTACTTGCCCTTACGATTGGGATGCTATTCTGACGAAGGTCATAGAGTTTGAAGGCGTTCGAACGCCAGAAAATAAATGACCACACCCAACTCCAAATTCCGCACCGGACCGAAGGAAGCGCCGACCGAGCCGTTCAAGCGCGCGGTGACGTCGTGCCTGCGCGCGATCGCCAAGGCGCCCGAGCTTGAGGTGACGTTCGCCGCGGAGCGTCCGGGACTTTCGCCGGGCAAGGCGCGGCTGCCGGAGCCCGCGCGCAAGATGACGAAAAAGGACGCCGCCATCGTGCGCGGCCACGCCGACTCCATCGCGCTGAAACTGGCCTGCCACGATCCGAAAGTGCATCGCAAATTGATGCCCGGCAATCCGCAGGCGCGCGGGGTGTTCGAGGCGGTGGAGCAGGCGCGCGTCGAGGCGATCGGCTCGCGGCGCATGGCGGGGGTCGCGAAAAATCTCACCGCCATGCTCGACGATCATTTTCATCGCGGCAAATTCGACGAGATCACCGACCGCGCCGACGCGCCGTTGTCGGACGCGCTGGCGATGCTGGTGCGCGAGCGGCTGACCGGGCTGGCGCCGCCCGCGGCTGCGCGAAAAATGGTCGACCTCTGGCGTCCGGTCCTGGAAGACAAGATCGGGCAGCGGCTGGATCAGCTCAGCCGCGTCACCGAGGATCAGGCGAAATTCGGCGACGTGATTCACGATCTGCTTTCGGCGCTCGACCTTGGTGAAGATCGCAATGCCGACGCCGATGAGGATGACAACCAGGACGACAACCGCGACGGCGAGAACGACCAGTCCGGCGCCGAAGGCTCGCCGGATTCCGATGCCGCGCAGGAGATGAGCGCGGATCAGGCGCAGGCCACCGCTGAGGAGATGGCGGAGAGCGCGATGGAAAGCGCGCAGGCGTCGACGTCCGATACCTTCGACGACGGCGAACTCGGCGACGACGAGACGCCGGGCGAAGCGACGCGGCCGAACGGGCGCAGCGACAACCAGCCGCGCGGCCCCGAGTACCACGCGTTCGCGCCTAAGTTCGACGAGGTGGTCGCTGCGGAAGACCTTTGTGACCATGACGAGCTGGAGCGGCTGCGCGCTTACCTCGACAAGCAGCTCGCGCATCTGCAGGGCATCGTCGCGCGACTCGCCAATCGGCTGCAGAGACGATTAATGGCGCAGCAGAACCGCGCCTGGGAATTCGACCTCGAAGAGGGAATTCTCGATCCGGCGCGGCTGTCGCGCGTCGTCACCGATCCCTATCATCCGCTGTCGTTCATGCACGAGAAGGAAGCCACCTTCCGCGACACCGTGGTGACGCTGCTGTTGGATAATTCCGGCTCGATGCGCGGACGCCCCATCACGGTGGCGGCGACCTGCGCCGATATTCTGGCGCGAACGCTGGAGCGCTGCGGCGTCAAGGTCGAAATCCTGGGCTTCACCACGCGGGCGTGGAAGGGCGGGCAGTCGCGCGAGGCTTGGCTCGCCGCTGGCAAACCGGCCAATCCCGGCCGCCTCAACGATCTCAGGCACATCATCTACAAATCCGCCGACGCGCCGTGGCGTCGCGCGCGGAAAAATCTCGGGCTGATGATGCGCGAGGGCCTGCTCAAGGAAAACATTGACGGCGAGGCGCTGGACTGGGCACACAAGCGCCTGCTCGGGCGCAGCGAACAGCGCAAGATTCTGATGATGATTTCCGACGGCGCGCCGGTCGATGACTCCACTCTGTCGGTCAATCCCGGCAATTATCTTGAGCGGCATCTGCGCTACATCATCGAGGAAATCGAGACGCGCTCGCCGGTCGAGCTGATCGCGATCGGCATCGGCCACGACGTCACGCGCTATTATCGCCGCGCGGTGACCATCGTGGACGCGGAAGAACTCGGCGGCGCGATCACCGAAAAGCTGGCCGAGCTGTTCAGCGAGACGCAGGGCGCGGCGCCCACGCCGACCCGCCGGCCGCGCAAGCTGCATTCGTAGAGAACCGTCATTGCGAGCGAAGCGAAGCAATCCAGAGGCAACAAGCGCAGACTGGGTTGCTTCGTCGCTTACGCTCCTCGCAATGACAAAGCGTTTCGTGACCCCCACCCCCGACCCCTCCCCGCAAGGGGGAGGGGAGAAGTTGGCGCGCCGCAGCCCCGCCGCAAGTTTCTCCCTCCCCCCTTGCGGGGGAGGGTTGGGGAGGGGGGTAGGTCCAGGCTCTGACTCAGAGATCACCCGCCGCGGCTTTCTCACCACCACAGCCGCCACGCTTGCGACACTCGCGCTCCCCTCCCGTACCCACGCGCAATCAGCGACCAAGCCGCCGCCGAAACGCTACACGCCGGATGAGTATTCCGTCCTCGCTCCGGCCAAGATCGACGTCAATGCGCGGCCGATTCCGGCCTTCGATACGCGCGACCGCTCCCACATCCGCTTCGGCGCGCTGGAATATCGCAGCGGGCTCGTGCTCACCTCGCCGTTTCGCGGCTTCGGCGGATTGTCCGGCCTGCGCTTGGACGCAAAGGGCGAGCGCTTCATTGCGCTCAGCGACAAGGGGGCGTGGTTCACCGGCCGCATCGTTTATCAAGGCCGCGAGATGACCGGGCTGGCCGAGGTGGAGGCGGCGCCAATGCTGTTCTCCGACGGGCGGCCGATCACCGCGCGCGGCTGGTTCGATACCGAGTCGATCGCGCTCGACGGCTCGCTGGTCTATGTCGGCCTCGAACGCGTCAACCAGATACTGCGTTTCGATTTCAGCAAGGGGTTTACGCGCTCGCTCGGCGAGGTCGTGCGCGGTGCCGCCGGCGTTCCGCAAATTACCCTACAACAAGGGTTGCGAATCGCTGGTGGTAGTGCCGAAGGGGTTGCCGCTCGCCGGCACCTTGATCGCGATTTCGGAGCGCGGGCTGGACGCCAATGGCGACATCATCGCGTTTCTGATCGGCGGCAAGACGCCGGGCCAGTTCGCGGTTCGCCGCACCGGGGATTTCGACATCAGCGACGCGGTGCTGCTGCCGTCGGGCGATCTCCTCGTGCTGGAGCGCAAATTTTCGTGGCTGTCGGGCGTCGGCATCCGCATCCGCCGCATTCCGCTGGTGTCGATCCGCCCCGGCGCGCTGATCGACGGGCCGTCGATCTTCGATGCTGATTTGGGCGAAGAGATCGATAATCTCGAGGGCATCGACTTCCACGTCACGGCGGACGGCGAGACGGTGCTGACGATGGTCTCCGACGATAATTTTTCGATGATCCAGCGCACCCTGCTGCTGCAGTTCACGCTGGTGGAGTGACGTTTCTTTTTCCCCCTCTCCCCCTTGCGGGAGAGGGTGGTGAGCATCGTCAAATGCGAACCGGGTGAGGGGCGCGAACGAACGATGCGCTTTACCCCTCGCCCGCCTTCGATGCTTCGCACCCATCGCCGATGCAAAGCATCGGTGTTCTATCGATGAACGGCGGCCAAGGTCGCCTGTGCACCCTCTGCCGCAAGGGGAGAGGAAAGAAGCAGCGCTACATGACCGTCATTCGCAATGATGACCTGCGCGCGAGCTAGTTGAGCCAAACCCGGTAACCGACTACGTAGAACCAACGATCCCCTCCCTCCCGGAATCCCCTCATGTCCACCCTGTTCTCTTCGATCGCACTGCGCGGCGTTAAGCTCACCAACCGCATCATGGTGGCGCCGATGTGCCAATACGTCGCCGACAACGGCGCCGCGACCGACTGGCACATGATGCACCTGCCCAATCTCGCGCTGTCGGGCGCGGGCCTGCTGTGCATCGAGGCCACGGCGGTGGAGGACATCGGCCGCATCACGCCGGGCTGTCTGGGCCTGTGGGATGATCGCACCGAGGCGGCGCTGCGGCCGGTGATCGCTTCGATCCGCAAGCATTCGAAGACCGCGATTGCGATTCAGCTCGCGCATGCCGGACGCAAGGCATCGAGTCACACGCCGTGGGACGGCGGCCAGCAGATTCCGCTGTCGGATGGCGGCTGGCAGGCGCAGGGGCCCTCCGCGTTGCCGCACAAGGAGGGCGAAGCCGCACCGCTGGCGCTCGATGCCGCGGGGCTTGCGCGCATCCGCGATGCGTTCGTCGCCGCAGCAAAGCGCGCCCAGCATCTCGGCCTCGATGCGCTGGAGGTGCATTGCGCGCACGGTTATCTCCTGCATCAGTTTCTGTCGCCGATCTCCAACAAGCGCACCGATCAATATGGCGGCACACTCGAGAACCGTCTGCGTTTTCCGCTCGAAGTGTTCGACGCGGTACGCGCGGCATTTCCCTCCGACAAGCCGGTCGGCATCAAGGTCTCCGCAACAGACTGGGTCGACGGCGGCTGGGACATCGAGCAGTGCGTCGTTCTTGCGAAAGAGCTGAAGAAGCGCGGCGTCGACTGGATCGACACATCGTCCGGCGGCGTGTCGCCATTGCAGAAAATTCCAGTCGGCCCCGGCTACCAGGTGCCGCTCGCGCACGCCATCAAAGAGGCCACCGGCGTCACCACCATCGCGGTCGGGTTGATCACGAAAGCGCAACAGGCCGAAGACATTCTCGCATCTGATAAGGCCGACATGGTCGCGCTGGCGCGCGGCATGCTCTACGACCCGCGCTGGGGGTGGCACGCCGCGGCCGAGCTCGGCGGCCATGTCGACGCACCGCCGCCGTACTGGCGCGCCCCGCCGCACGAGCAGAAGGATCTGTTCGGCACGACCACGTTTGGGGCAAGATGATCTTCAAGTCGTCCCCGCCTTCGCGGGGACGACGGCCGTATTGTGGAGGCGCTTCGGAACAGTTCTTGCAACGCTAACGACTAACAGCAGCGATAAACCGGAGCGTTGAATGAAGACTGTTAGTCAATGGGTTTGCATAGTAACCGCCTGCGCCTTCTCCTTCACGGCGCAAGCGGAGCAGCCTTGGCCATCGCACGTGATCAAGGCGACGATCCCGTTCGGCGCCGGCAGCGCGACCGACGTGGTGCCGCGGCTGGTGTTCGACCGTCTCTCGGCCGAACTCGGCCAGACCATCATCGTCGAAAATCGTGCCGGCGCCGGCGGCACGCTCGGGACCGGCATGGTGGCGAAGGCCGAGCCGGATGGTTACAACATTCTGGCGCATTCCTCGGCGCTGACCATCGCTCCCGCGATTTTCACCAACATCAGCTATGACGTGACGAAAGACCTGTCGTCGATGCTGATGATAGGCTATCTGCCGAACGTGATGATCGTTCCGATGTCGCGGCCGTGGAATACCGTGCAGGATTTTATCGCCGCCGCCAAAATGAAAAACTCCGTGATCAGCTATGGCTCGGTCGGAATCGGCAGCGCGGTGCATATCTCGGCCGAGAAATTCCGCCTCGCCGCCGGCTTCGAGGCGACGCATGTGCCGTATCGCGGCGGCTCCGAAGTGATCGCGGATATTCTGGGCGGCCGCATCGATTTTTATTTCTGTCCGCTGGCCACCGCGCTGCCGCTGATCCGCGAAGGCCAGGTGCGCGCGCTGGTGGTGTCCACAACCAAGCGCGTCGCGGAATTGCCGGACGTGCCGACGACAATCGACATTGGCTTGAAAAATGCCGACAGCTCGATCTGGATCGGCGTGCTGGCGCCGTCGAAAACGCCGCGCGAGATCGTCGAGAAATTCCATGCCGCCGGACAAAAAGTGCTGAGCGAACCCGCGATGCAAGAGAGCCTGCGCAAGATGGGCGTCGAGGCGGCGCCGATGTCGCCCGCGGAGATGGACGCGCTGGTGAAAAGCGATACCGCTGCCAATGCCGAGGTGATCAAGGCCGCTGGCATCAAGGCGAATTGAGGCCCCTCATTGAAAATCGCCACCTTCAACATCAACAACGTCAACAAGCGGCTGCCGAACCTGCTGGCGTGGTTGGCAAGTGCAAAGCCCGACGTGGTCTGCCTGCAGGAATTGAAAGCCCCGCAGGATGCATTTCCCGCCGCCGCATTACGCAAGGCCGGCTACGAGGCGGTTTGGGCCGGCGAAAAAACCTGGAACGGCGTCGCCATTCTGTCGCGCGCCTTGGCGCCTGTAGTGACGCAGACGCGGTTGCCCGGCGATCCAGCCGACAGACAAAGCCGCTACATCGAAGCCGCGGTCGGCGGTGTGCTGATCGCCTGCGTGTATCTGCCGAACGGCAATCCGCAACCGGGGCCGAAATTCGATTACAAGCTGGCCTGGTTCAAGCGCCTGCAAAAACACGCCGCCAAGCTGCTCAAGAGCGGCGCTCCAGTCATCATCGCCGGCGATTTCAACGTGGTGCCGACCGATGCCGACATTTATCCGACGCGGTCATGGGACAAGGATGCGCTGCTGCAGCCGGAAAGCCGCGCGGCCTATGCGAAGTTGCTCAAACAGGGATGGACGGACGCGATCCGCGCGCTGCATCCAAAGGAAAAAATCTACACGTTCTGGGATTACAAGCGTAACCGCTGGCCGCGCGACGCCGGGCTGCGGCTGGATCATCTGTTGCTAAGCCCCGGCGTTGCGCCGCGCCTGACAAAAGCCGGCGTCGATAAAATCGTGCGCGGCCGCGAAGGCGCCAGCGACCACGCGCCGGCTTGGGTGGTGATGAAGTAGCTCCGTCATTGCCAAGTGTGCAGCGACGAAGCACCTATTTCTTATATTGCTGAGTTACCACCCCAACGCTCCCGCAAGCGGGAGAGGGGGCGCGTGAGCAGCCGTTTGTCATGCTTCCGCGTGATCGAAACTAAGCTCAACCATTGGCGGCTTTCCCTCTCCCGCTTGCGGGGGAGGGAAGCTTCTCGCGATGACGCTTACAAATCGGCTTCCGCCTCGACATTGACGACGGACTTCGCCAGCGAGGTCAGCGCCTCGTCGGTGGCCTTTTCTTCCTTCAGCGTTGCTTCCAGAAGCTCGACCGCTTCGGGCAAGCCGAGCTCTTCCGCCCAGGTGCGCAGCGTGCCGTAGCGCGAGATCTCGTAATGCTCGACCGCCTGAGCCGCCGCGAGCAGCCCGGCGTCGAGCGCCGGCATGCCCTTGTACTCGGTCATGATCTCCGCGCCTTCCTTGGTGATGCCCATGATGGCATCGCAGGTTTTGGCGCGCGCGGGCTTGCCGAGTACCTTGAACACGCCCTCGAGGCGCTTCACCTGGCCGCGGGTCTCGCGCTCGTGCTTGACGAAGGCGGCCTTCAACTCTTTCGACTGCGCGGCCTTGGCCATCTTCGGCAACGTCTTGAGGATTTTGTTCTCGGCGAAATAAACGTCCTTGAGTGTATCGTGAAAAAGATCGCTCAGCAGTTTCGGCTTCTTGGCCATCGTGGCTCCTGAATTTTTCAAATTGAACATCGGTCCCACAATGGAACCTGCGATGATCAAGTGCCGAGCGTCCGATGTGTTCCCGCAAAATGCATTGGACTTGGTGCGTACAAAAAATCCCCCGCTTGCGGCGGGGGATTTCTTTTCGGGTGACCCGATCAGCGCAGCAGCAGGATCAGGATGATGAGAGGAATCGGGATACCGACCAGCCAGAGCAGAATAGGCATGTGATTTTCCTTTCGGGTTGATTGCAGGTTGAATGAACGACGAACTTAACGGCGGGCCTTGTTGCCCCATGTGCCATCGCGGAGGCCGCCGCCTTCGGTCGCGGCGAGGCTGGCGCAGAATGCGCCGAGCAGCAGCGAAGCGGTGAGCCAGAACGCGAGCTGCGCGGTAGCTTTCCTTGCGGCATCCGCATCGGCCTTGGCCTGCGTCACGACGTCGTTGACGCGCTTGTCGGCATCGGCCTGGCTCAGGCCGGTGCGGGCCGCGACCGTCTTCGAGACATAGTCGCGATCGGCGGGCTTCAAGTCGCCGCCGTTACGCAGGCTGCTGGTGAAAAGCCGGGACATCTCGCCGCGCAAATCGCTTGCGTTGCCTCCGGTCTGCGCGGCCGGCGTGTCCGAGCGCAGCAGCGTATCGACATAGCCGTCCATCGGGCCGCTCGACTGGCCCGCGGCCGATGCCGCGCCCTGGGTCAGGCCCATGGCGCTGCCGCCGATCACGCTCGTGGCGGGCGACGCCAGCAAAATCGCGCCCAGCACCGAGGCAAAGGCCCACGTGACAAAGCCGTGCGCGGTATCGCGGAAATATACCTCGTCGGTGTGCACGCCGATCCAGCGCGACCGCAGCCGGCCCGCGATATAGCCACCGAGCGAGGACGCGATCATCGCGATCACGACCAGATAGAGCCCGGTGCCGATCTTGAAGGTGGTCGCCGACACGCTGGATCCGCTCCAGGGCGAAACCATCGAGAGGCCGAGGCCAGTGCCGAAAGCCAGCAATACCAATGTAAGTGCCAGCGATACGGCGGCGCCGGCCGCGACCGCTCCCCAAGAAACGCCGGATATGCTGGGTTCGCCGGTGTCGAGCACCCGGCGCAATGACGACTGTATCGATCATGGTGTTGTTTCCCCTCTTGTTAAAGTCGGTTCCAATGGCGCAATAATGTGCAGGCCGAACAATGGTTCCAATCGGGAAAAACCGGCAACGCAAAAACCGGCAGCCGTTAAGCTGCCGGTGATTGAAGCCTACTTTACGAGGTCGAGCTTACTTTGTGTTCTGGCCGGCGGGGCCGGTGCCACCCTGCGGCGAAGTTGTCGTCGGCGCCGAAGTCGATTTTGCGACGCCATCGGGACTGCCGTTGGGGCCCATTCCGCCGCCACTGCTCGCTCCGGTGGTGTTGCCACCCGGTCCGGCCGTGGATGCACCGGTGGCGCCAGCGCTGGTCGCGGTGTTGCTGGTCGGGCTGCCGCTGGCGCCCCCCTGCGGCTGGCTCGGCTGTGCCAGCGCGAATGATGTCGACAGCGCGAGCGCGCAAGCCGCCGCAAAAATGGTCCTGGTCATGATGCTCTCCGTTGGTTTGAACCGGAACAATCGCGCGGAGAACATCACGTTCCGGCAGTGGCAAAATGGCGCGGCACGTAACAAAGCTAGTTACGGCCGCTTCGCGAAGCCCGTGTCAGCGGCCGTTCTGCAGCGCGCGTTCGGCGGCTTCATATTTAGCGAGGCGTTCGCGCTTGACGTCGCGGCGCGCGGGAAAGGGCGCGCCGAGCTTGCGGGCCTGGTTTTGAACCGAGAGCAGGGTACGCCGAAACACCACGGATGCGCGCGCGGGCGACGCTCCGCTTTCGATCATCTGGCGCAGGCGCGTCAGTTCTTCTTCGGTCCAGCTGGTTTTTGATGGCATGGGGAGAGAATAATTGGCCGGGTTGTTTCAGTCTGTTCTTTGTCGAACATAACAATCGGCGCGTCGGTTAAAAAAAATGTGAGCGGGAAAATGTGAGCGGGAAGGAGTGAACCGCCATCAGCGGAATTGCGAAGATGAGTCGAAACTTAGCCGATTGGCGATAGCCGCTAAACGGGCCGTGGCCAAATTACGTCTTGAGTCGGATATCGGACGGACAAATTGAGGATGCCGACCTTAAGCATCGAATATGCCTCCCTATCGTGCCTATCTCGTTGGTCCAGATGGCGGTTTTCACCGGGCGATTGATCTGGAATGCGCGGACGATGACTTAGCCATAGAACAAGCAAAGCAATTCGTTGACGGTTACGACGTGCAGCTTTGGCAGCAAGACCGTCACATCGCCCGGCTCCAAATGACATCCACGCAGGCAAAAGATCAAAGAGGCTGAAAAGCCATGATTTAATGTTGGAAACCGTACACAGCGTGTTAAGGGGTATGCATCACCGCCCCGTCTTCGGCTTTTATCGGTGACTGAGAGTCCGGTGACGCTCCCGCCTTCATTGGGAGCGTTTATATGCCGGCTGCCGCCAATTCGTTACTTGCGTTGCTTTCGCCTGGTGAGGCTGCGGCGCTGAAGCCGCATCTGAAACCAATGCGGTTCGATCACAAGCGGATATTATTCGAGGCGGGTGATCGCATATCGGCGGTTTATTTCCCGACCAGCGCTGTCATTTCCATCGTGGTCGGCCTCACCACCGGCGAAATGATTGAAGCCGCAATGGTCGGCAAGGATGGTGTGGTCGGCGCGTCATCCGCGCTGGACAGCAAGCTTTCAATGAGCCGGGCCATCGTCCAGCTCGCTGGCGATGGTTTCATCTGCAATATCGACGCTTTCAAAAGCGCGGTTCTGCAGAGCAACACTTTGTTGTCGAAAATTATCCGACACGAACAGACCCTCTATTCTCAAGCGCAGCAGTCGACCGCCTGCATGGCGTCTCATGATGTCGAAGCGCGCTTATGCCGCTGGCTCCTGCGCGCGAGAGATTTGTCGGGCAGCGATACCTTGATGTTCACGCAGGAGTTCCTGGCGGAGATGCTGGGTGTTCGCCGAACCAGTGTCACGCTCGTTGCGCACGCGCTGCAACACGCGGGCATGATAAAATATAGCCGCGGAAAGATTCAGATCTTGAACCTTGAAGGCCTGCACGACGCCGCTTGCGAGTGTTACGAGACCATCAAGACCCAATATGAGCAGCTGATGACTTCCTGAAGGCGCCCTAAATTATTGTTCGGGACTTAGGAACGTCACGCAAATTAGGCGCAAACAAAAACAGCCGGGTCATTGACCCAGCCGCTCCAAACTCTTCCGCCAAATTTAGCCTCGGGCGAAAACGTCAGCTCGCCTTCGCCTCGGGCGCTGCGGCTTCCGTCTTCTTCTCGATCGCGCGCTTCAGCTCCAGCGCGCGCGGCGAAAGCTCGGCGGCTTTGGCCTTGCGCATAAACGCATCGAAGCCGCCGCGATGATCGACGGTCTTGATCGCGTTGGTCGAGACGCGCAGGCGCACGTTGCGGCCGAGCGCGTCGGAAATAAACGTCACGTTGCACAGGTTCGGCAGAAACCGGCGCTTGGTCTTGATGTTGGAGTGGCTCACCTTGTGGCCGACCTGGGGGCCCTTGGCGGTCAGTTCGCAGCGCCGAGACATGGCGAAAATCCTCTGTCATCCCCGGCGAAGCGCCCGTTGAGGCGGCGCGAGGGGTTCAAAAATAACGTCCATTTCAGGAACCGCGGACGTATAGGGCGCACGCGGCAAATCGTCAAGATAAGAGGGCCGCGATAGCGGCTAGGCGGGCTGCGATTCTCCTGGCGGCCCGTATCCTGGACAGCATCATATAAACGGCGCATTCCCTGCCGAAATGGGGTTCCGGCAGCATTTGCTGCGGATTGAACGGCCAAGCGACAATCGTGGGCAAGCCGGCGCGCCTTCGGCCGGGTGTTGTGTTGTTTGCCGGACTTTGTTGCCTAGATACACAGCGCGCCCGCCCTCAGCGCGAACAGCAGGACCTTCTCTTAGTGACCAGCCCCGTTACGATCCGGCAAAGGTCGATACGTCTTGCGGCCCTGCGGATGCTGGGCGGCTTGTGCGCGGGCGCGTTGCTGCTGCTGGCGTCTGTTTTTTCCGCGCAGGCGCAGGGCCGGCTCGAAGCGCGCTATGAGGCGACGCTGTCCGGCATTCCCGTCGGCAAGGGCAGCTGGACCATCGACATGTCAGACGATCAGTTTTCGGCGACCGCCTCCGGCGGCACCTCGGGATTGCTGAACGCATTCGCGAGCGGCTCCGGCACCGGCGCGTCGCAGGGCCGGGTCGTCAATGGCGCGCTGGTGTCGACGAACTATTCGGCCACGACGACGACGTCGAAAAAATCCGAAGCCATCCACATGCTGCTCGCCAACGGCAACGTGAAGGAGTTCGGCATCGATCCCACGCCGCCGGTCGATGCCGATCGCATTCCGGTCACCGAAGCGCATCGCCACGGCGTTTACGATCCGATGACGGGTTCGCTGCTGCGGGTGCCCGGTACGGGCGATCCCGTCACGCCCCGAGGCTTGCCGCGCTGGCGGCCGGGATCTTCGACGGCCGCATGCGCTATGAGCTGAAGCTCGACTTCAAGCGCATGGCGACCGTGAAAGCCGAAAAAGGCTATCAGGGCCCGGTCGTGGTCTGCGCGATCTATTTCACTCCGGTCGCGGGCTACATTCCCGATCGCGCGGTGATCAAATATCTCGCCGCCCAGCGCAACATGGAAATCGCCTTCGCGCCGGTAGCCGGCACCCGCATCCTGGTTCCGTTCCGGATGTCGATCCCGACGCCGCTCGGCCCGGCCGTCGTCGAGGCCGTGCAGTTCGTCACCTCGCCGGCGCCGCGCGCGGCCGCCAAAACGCAATAATGGCTGCCTTAAGGTTTGCCTTGCGTTCGTCGCAAGGCTGATGGGCGTGCCTTGGGTTTGCCGCAGGATTTGAGGCCATGGCGGCGGCAAAAAGCTCACGAGAATCCTGTTTAGACTCTCCGCACGATCGCACGACGCATACGTTTAAGGATTTGGCATGAAAATTCCGACGGGCGAAAGCCGCAGAAACTTGATCTAGTGGCGCGAAAATTTATCAAACGCGACATCTTGCGTGAACGAAGCCGGAGTGGAGATAAGTCAGCGATTCGGGCGTGTTTCGTTCCGGCCTCGTTCCAAGGCTTAAGCCGCGTTCGCATTGGCGTCGCATTGTGAAACACATCGGCTAAGCGACACGCCGCAGAAACCTTGAAAAACATGACTTTTTCTTACCCTACCTCCTCGGCGGCAAATGGCCGCGCTCCCGGCGCCGGCGTCACCGCGGTGCTCGGACCCACCAACACCGGCAAAACCCACCTTGCGATCGAGCGGATGCTCGCGCATTCCTCCGGCGTCATCGGGTTGCCGCTGCGGCTGCTGGCGCGCGAGGTTTACAACAAGATCGTCGATCGCGCAGGCGCGGATTCCGTTGCGCTGATCACCGGCGAAGAAAAGATCAAGCCGCCGAAGGCGCGGTACTGGGTCTCGACCGTCGAGGCGATGCCCAGGGATCTCGACGTGTCGTTTCTGGCCGTCGATGAAATCCAGATCGCAGCTGATCTGGAGCGCGGTCACGTCTTTACCGACCGCATCCTGCATCGGCGCGGCCGCGACGAGACGCTTCTGCTCGGCGCCGCAACGATGCGGCCGATGATCGAGCGGCTGCTGCCCGGCGCCAGCATCGTCACGCGGCCGCGACTGTCGCAGCTCGAATTCGCCGGCGATCGCAAGATCACCCGGCAGCCGCGGCGCACCGCGATCGTCGCGTTTTCCGCCGACGAGGTTTACGCCATCGCCGAATTGATCAAGCGCCAGCACGGCGGCGCCGCGGTGGTGCTGGGATCGCTCTCGCCTCGCACGCGCAACGCACAGGTTGCGATGTTTCAGTCCGGCGATGTCGATTATCTCGTCGCGACAGACGCCGTCGGCATGGGCCTCAATCTCGACGTCGATCATGTCGCGTTCGCTTCAGACCGCAAATATGACGGTTATCAATTTCGCCGGCTCAATCCGTCTGAGTTCGCGCAGATCGCCGGCCGCGCCGGTCGCGCCACGCGTAACGGCACGTTCGGCACCACCGGACGCTGCGCGCCTTTCGAGCCTGAGCTCGTCAACGCATTGCAGAACCACACATTTGACAGCGTGAAAATGCTGCAGTGGCGCAATTCCAAACTGGATTTCGCGTCGCTCGGCGCGTTGCAGGTCTCGCTTGCACTCACGCCCGACCATGTGGCGCTGACGCGGGCGCCGATTGCCGAGGATATCCGCGTGCTCGATCACGCCGCGCGCGACGGCGAGGTGCGGGATATGGCGCATGGCGCAGCGGCGGTCGAACGGCTGTGGGATGCCTGCCAGATACCCGATTATCGCAAGATCGCTCCGGCCGCGCACGCCGAACTGGTGACGACGCTGTTCGGCTTTCTGATGCAGAAGGGCAAAATTCCCGATGCCTGGTTTGCGGCGCAGATCGCGCAGGCCGATCGCACCGACGGCGATATCGATACGTTGTCGGGCCGGATCGCTCAAATCCGGACCTGGACCTTCGTGGCGAACCGTCCGGATTGGCTCGCGGACCCCGAACATTGGCAGGGCATCTCGCGCGAGGTCGAAAATAAATTGTCGGATGCGCTGCACGAAAGGCTCACGGAGCGTTTCGTTGATCGCCGGACCAGTGTATTGATGCGCCGCCTGCGGGAAAACGCGATGTTGAATACGGAAATCGGCAAGACCGGTGAAGTGGTCGTGGAGGGCCATGTGATCGGCCGTCTCGAAGGATTCACTTTTGCGCCGGACGCCGCGCAAGCCGGCTCGGACGCGAAGGCGCTGCAGGCCACCGCGCAAAAAGCACTCGCCGGTGAAATCAATTCCCGCGCCGAGAAATTATCCAAAGCGCCCGACGATCAGTTCTTGCTGGCGTCTGACGGCACCATCCGCTGGACTGGCGACGCCGTCGCCAAGCTGGTGGCTGCCGAGGATGTCCTGCATCCCCGCCTTCGCATTATTTCGGATGAACGCTTGACCGGCGCACCGCGCGACGCGGTGCAAACGCGGCTCGATCTGTGGCTGAAGACCCACATCGAAAAGCTGTTGGGTCCGTTGTTCGATCTCGCCAAAGCTGAAGACATTACCGGCATCGCGCGCGGCATCGCGTTCCAGCTGATCGAGGCGCTTGGCGTCCTGGAACGGCAGAAGATCGCGGCGGAGATGAAGGATCTCGATCAGCCGTCGCGTTCATCGTTACGCAAATACGGCGTGCGGTTCGGCGCCTATCATATCTATGTGCCAGCGCTGCTGAAGCCCGCGGCGCGCGCGCTGGCCTTGATGTTGTGGGCGCAAAAGCAGGACAATGCCGATACGTCGGCGCTATCTGCCGCACAGCATCTGGCAGGCAGTGGACGCACCTCTTTCCCGGTCGACAAACAACTCGACCGCGATGCCTACCGTATCCTGGGCTATCGGCAATGCGGCGAACGCGCGGTGCGCGTCGATATCCTTGAACGTCTCGCCGATCTGATCCGCCCCGCTCTGTCATGGCGCGAGGGTACATCTGGAGTAAAGCCGGCCGGAGCCTTCGATGGCCGCGGCTTCGTTGTGACGCAGGCCATGACCTCCCTGACCGGATCGGCGGGCGAGGATTTTGCTTCGGTGTTGCGCGCGCTCGGGTATCGCATGGAGAAGCGGCCTCCGCTGCCGCCGGCCCCGGTTGCCGCTGCCGTCACAGAACCAGCAGTCGCGGCCGAGACCGGCGGTATCGCCGATATCACCAACGACGTGTCGCAAGCCGAAGTATCGCCGAACGCGTCGCCGCAGCATGTGGCGGCGGCTGCCAATGATAACGAACCGGCTTTGGTGGAAGCGCGGCCCGACCCTGCAGTTTCATTGGAAGCTCAGCAGGACCCAGCGGTTGCGGCGGAAGTTCAGCCGGACCCAGCGGCTGCGGCGGAAGTCCAGGAAGAAGCACCGCCCGAAAGCCACGGGGTTGTCGACGCCGCGGACGATGCTGTCGTCGGCGATGCCGCCCCTGCGGAAACAGGCTCGGAAGTTGCCACGCCGTCCGGAGTTACCACCGCTGCAGTGCCAGAGATGGTCGATGTCTGGCGGCCGGGTGGCCGGTCAGATGAACGCCGCCCGCGTCACGACCGCAACCGGTATCGCAATCAGAATCGCCCGGAAGCGGGCGCGCAACCGGTCGCTGCTGCCAGCGAAAGCGAGGCAGGCGAAGGTGCCAAGCGCGAGCGTCACGGCCGCGGAAGGCGCGATCGCACGAAGGATTTCCGCAAGCCGCGCACGGATGCGCCGGTCGAAGCCGCAACTGCGTCGCCACCCGATGGCGCCCCGGCTCAAGAAGCACGCGACGACAAGGGCCGTCCGCCCCGCGAACGGTTTCAGGGTAAGGGCCGCGACCAGGAAAGACCTCAAGGAAAATTTCCAGGAAAGCCTCAGGGAAAATTTCACGGCAAGCCGAAGGGCGAACGCGAAGGGCGCTCGGGTGGCGGCCCGTCGCACCGGCAATATGCCAGCAGCGCGCCACCGCGCGAACGCGAGCGTCCGGCCGATCCCAATTCGCCGTTCGCCAAGCTGGCAGCGTTGAAAGAACAGCTCACCGCTGCCCGCAAGGATTAATCTCGCGCGATCCGCGCGCTTCAGATTGGTGTGGCTTGGAGCGTCAGCGTCTCGACAAATGGCTGTGGCATGCGCGCGTGGTCAAGGCCCGGACCAGCGCGGCCGCGCTGATCGAAGCCGGCCACGTCCGCCTCAATGGCGCCCGCGAGAAGGCGCCGGGTCATGCGGTCAAAATCGGCGACGTGCTCACCGTCAGCCTCGACAACAGCGTGCGCGTGATCAAGGTCGCGGGTTTTGCCGAGCGGCGCGGCGACGCTTCGGCTGCGCGGCTGCTTTATGCGGATTTGCAGGAACGGCGCGAGTAACTATCTATGCCCAACGAATTTCACCGGCGGACATGACGGAAAAACGAAGCGCCGCGCTTACCTTGCGGCTGCGCGGTTCCTGCGCTACCCCACACTCGAATTTTGACCCGTTTCGGAGCCCCGGATGACGTACGTCGTCACTGAAGCCTGCATCAAGTGCAAATATACCGATTGCGTTGAAGTCTGCCCGGTGGACTGTTTCTACGAGGGCGACAATATGCTGGTGATACATCCGGACGAATGTATCGATTGCGGCGTGTGCGAACCGGAATGCCCCGCTGATGCGATCAAGCCGGACACCGAGCCCGGGCTTGGAAAAATGGCTCGAAGTGAACACCGAATATGCCAAGAGCTGGCCGAACATCACCCAGAAGAAAGAATCGCCTCCCGATGCCAAGGATTTCGAAGGCATGGAAGGTAAGTTCGAGAAGTTTTTCTCTCCGGCTCCGGGTACCGGCGACTGATTTCGCTCGCTGATTCATTCCGACGTTTGTTCGGCCAGCTGTCTTAACCCTAATGCTGACGAGGACGGCGAAACGGCCCTGATGACCCCTTCCGAGGGCATAAATCATTGATTTTTGCGGGAAATGTGCTATTATAGGCACATTCAAGAAGCCGAACCCGGCCGTGTGCTTTGTGGTGCCGAGGTTCCCGTAACATCGAACAGGGGCGTGGCAGTTCCGCGCGCAGGCAGTGTCACAGAAAACGCGTAAAAAGAGTGTTTCAAAGGGGTCGAAGAAAGCCGCTGCGGTCAATCGCAGTGCAACCAAAGGCCGGGCCCAGGCTTCTCTGAAGGATAGCAAGCGAGGCAAAAAGGCCTCCCCTGCAAAATCCTCGAAAAACAAAAGAAACATAATGCAAAAACCTGCGAAAACTGCCGCGAAAGCGACCGGTTCTAAAACCGCCGCTTCCAAAACTACCAAGCCCAAGCCGCCGTCCAAGGCTCCCGCCTCAAAGGTGGCGCCGAAAGCCGTCTCTAAGGTTGCGGAGAAGCCGAAGGTTGTCGCGAGCAAGCCGGCCGCTAAGCCGGTCGCCGTCGCGCCCCGCATCGAGGAGCCGAAGAAGGTTTTGACGCAGCGTCAAGGCTTCAAGACCAACGAATTCGTGGTTTATCCCGCGCATGGTGTCGGTCAGATCCTCGCGATCGAGGAACAGGAAATCGCCGGCGCGAAGCTGGAGCTGTTCGTCATCAATTTCATGAAGGATAAGATGACGTTGCGGGTGCCCACCGCGAAGGTCGCCAATGTCGGCATGCGCAAGCTGTCAGAACCGGCCTTGGTGAAGCGCGCGCTGGAAACGCTGAAGGGCCGTGCCCGCATCAAGCGCACGATGTGGTCCCGCCGCGCTCAGGAATATGAGGCCAAGATCAATTCCGGCGATATCGTCGCCATCGCCGAGGTGGTTCGCGACCTTTATCGCTCCGAATCGCAGCCGGAGCAGTCCTACAGCGAACGCCAGCTTTATGAAGCGGCGCTGGATCGGTTATCCCGCGAGATCGCGGTCGTTCAGCATGTGACGGAAACCGAAGCCGTAAAGGAAATCGAAGGTCAGCTCGCCAAGAGCCCGCGCCGCGGTGCGAAGAGCGAGACGGATGTCGAAGCTGATGGCGATACTGAGGCCGATGCGGATTCTGACAGCGATACCGCTGCCGTCGCGGATGAAGCCGCGTAAGCAGCTCTTTAGTTTCAACCAATCAAAAGCCCGGTCGAGAGACCGGGCTTTTTTGTTGCCGGTATGCGCAATGACGGTTGTTATCGTCGTAGTCCGATGCAGCGTAGCGAAATCCGGGAACGCCGCGGACAGGTGATCTTCGGTCCGGGATTGCGCTTCGTCGCTGCATCCGGGCTACGACGCGGTGCTGACAAGGCTAGATATTTTAACTAACCTTCCAATGCGGACCATCTAGGCGGGTAGAACAAGGCCCACGGGAAGAGATCGATGACTACGGTAAAAAACGCTCTGGCCCACAAGAGTGGCGCCCTGATCCATGTTCGTTCCAGCGACATGGTCGTCGAAGCCTTGCACCAGATGCGCGACAACCGGGTCCGGGCGGTGCTGGTAATCGACGACGACGTGCTGGTCGGTATCGTGACCCAGGGTGACTGCGCCATCAAGGTGCTGCTGCCCGGGCTCGATGCGAAGCAGACGCCGGTGGGCCAAGTGATGACGCGCAACCCGGTGACGGTCAAGCCGGACCATCCGCTGCAAGGCTGCATGGCAATGATGGCAGTGCGCAGTTTTCGCCATCTGCCAGTGCTGGACGCGGGCAAGGTCGTGGGCGTGATCTCGATCGGAGACGTCGTCAAGGACATCATCCGGGATTTGGAGCACAACGTGGACGACCTGATGGGCTACATCATGAAGGATGGCCCCGGGGGCTAACGGATGAAGCGAGGCGCAGCAAAATTCCGAAAGCTGGAGAGTGTTGAACGTTCTGTCCCCGGTTTGCGCTTCGCTGCTTTCGTTGACAAGATTTCCAGGAGGCTAAGCCTGCCGACTTGCTCGTCGAACAACCGACAAAGTTCGAACTAGCGGCGAACCTCAATACCGTCGGCGCACTCGGGCTACTGTGTCGCGCCCACGCTTGCGTGCCAGTGAAGTGAGCTTGGCCACTTGCACTATTGGCCCGTTAGCTGCCGTGCTGAGAGCAAAGCTCGAAGTCCGCTACTGACCCAGAGCGGTCATCGGCAACGCTTAAAGATAGTTGGTTGGAGCGTCCCACGGCGTCTTTACGGTGCCGAGTTTGGACCGATACACTCCCGCAAACTGATTGCGGGACTAGAATGAGACGAGATGGCGGATTTTCCCGGAGTCTGACCCGCTGCGAAGAGAGGGTTGCACGATGACGAACAGATTGCATTTCATTTCCATGATTATTGCGCTGCTGGCGTCGGTGCCGGGCCCCGCAATGGCACAATCCATTCCCGACGGCTTTTACTACAAATTGAACACCGAATTTCGCGGCGCTGGAATGAAGCTCGACGTATTCAACGGCGGACCGAAGAACAACATGACGCGGCTGGAGCGGGATCAGAACGTCACCGGTCAGTTCTGGCGCATCAAGCTCATCGATGGCGGCTGGTACCAATTGTCGACCCAGTTCCGCGGTTCGAAAATGTGTCTCGACATCAATAACGGCGGCGCGAACGACAACCAACCGTATCTGACGCCTTGCGGCAATCTGACAGGGCAGCACTGGAAGATTTCGGGCGACAATCACCAATACCGCCTGACGACGGAGTTTCGCGGTCCCGACGTTTGCCTGGATATCTTCAATGGAGGCGACACCAACAACCAGCCGCAACTCAGGCCATGCAGCAACGTCACCGGTCAGGCTTGGACGCTGACGCGGACCGACACAGCGGTCGAGGGATTTGTAGCGGAGGAAAAGCCGGGACGCTCGCCGGCGCAGGCGCAGGCGCAGGCCTCGGGCTGCAAGCGCGATGAAGTCTATAGCTCGAGCATGGGTCAATGCATTCCAAAGAGCCTGGGGCAGGGACCCGCGAAGTCGTCCTCAGGCTGCAAGCTCAATGAGGTCTACAGTTCAAGCATGGGGCAATGCATCCCGAAGGACGCAGGGTCCGGCACCAAGGTGCTTATTCCTCACGGCTGTCCCCAGAATCTCGACAAGGCCTGCGTCAGGACTCCGGCCGGGGCCTTGGTTCAGTGCCATTGCGTAAGTTGATTGCTGCCGACGTATTTTTCATAGGAGGTGATCGTGAAAAAGTTTGCCATTGCAGCAAGTGCTGCGGCCATGTTGTTCGTCCTGCAGGCTGGTGCGAAGGCTGATGAATGCCCCAAAACCCCGAAGTCGCCGAGGCAGAAATGCCTGAAGGATACCTATAATTCCTGCGATCCGGGCTCGGGTCGGTGGATCAACCCGGGCGAATATTCAGTCCCGAAGGGACCGAAAGACACCTGCCCAAAATGATATTTTTGAAAAGTGCCCTCGCGTGGCGAGCGCATTGAACGCAGCGTAGGCTGGCTGTCCCCCTGATCGCGCCAGCGGCGCACCGACGGCTCACCGTCCGCTCGATGGTAACGGCCTGTTTCGCTGGGGGCGGCATTGAACGCCGCCTCCTAAATCGAAATCTTGCCGTTGCGCATGGTCCGGACCTCGACGGCCGAATCTCTTCATAGTCTGACCGATTTCGCGGTCCCATCCATTGTCCCAATCACGAGACGATAACCACGCCAATTCCAGCAGGCCGGAATCATTGGCCGGGTTGTGAAGACAGGCGAGAGGTTCACCGCCAAATGGCAATTACCGCCCGCTGAATGAACCCCACGTTGCCATCTTGCTATGAAGCGCCTTGCGGTCGCCGGTCAGCCGTTCTGCGTAATCGTCGATTGCGACGATCAGCGCGTTGTCGTCGTGAAGCACGACCTTGCGGCCTCGCTGGAAATAGTCGCGAAACTCGCCAAGCTTTTGAAGATCGGTGGCGACGTTGGCCTTGTGCTGATCCTCGCGGTGCTGGCGTTGCCGCTCGTCGTGCCACGCCTTGGCCGCTGCCCGGTTTTCCGCCTTCGTCATGCGGGCAGACTGGCAAATTGGCTCTAGGAAGAAAAGCCGCTACGGATTGTGGTGAAGGTGTCCACAGCCGCTAGGGCAACGGGGGATTATCGTACATCGCCTTTGCGGCGGTGCTCGGTCAATTGGTGCTCCTGACGTGGCCCTAACCGATAGACGGCCACGCCGCGAGCCTAGCCTAGGCTAGATGGCAGCTGACACGGCGCCGTTCATGAAAGTGGGTCGCTCCGGTTGCGCGCCGAACCTCTCCGCAGCAGCGTGGCAAATCTGCGGAAAATTTTTTGCGAATCGATGGCGGTCGCGTTCTTTGCGGAACTGCGCACGGCCACACCGTCGTCACGGCATCGCCGCAAGACGAATCGCGCAATTCCGTTTTGCCTCGGGTTTGCCGCAAGAACTCGTCAGCGCAGTTCATGTTCGACCCGGCCGAATCCGGAGGCCGGGCTTAAGCCCCTTACGCCGTTTCGAATTTTGGATTGACCCGCGCGGCAGCCGCGCAACGGGCCATCTCGCATGCTGCGCAAGTGCCTCTCAGGACGCAGGATTTCGCGCATTACCAAGGTTGCGGCCTCGCCACGCGGCTTAAGCACTTAACGTCGTATGCTTTTTCGCCTTTTGCCCGCACTGCCAGGACGCGAAGTGCCTCTTATTCGTCGCAACGCGCCTGAAGTTTGCCGCAAGACATGTCAATTCTAGACAAGTGCAGCGGCCGCTTTCGGGCTATCCACCGCAAGTCATTGAAGCGACATATGGTCTCGCGGGCTCGATGACCGCGGCCGGAACGGAATTGCGGCTCAATCCACCACGATCTTCACGCGCTCGCGCGGCTTCACCTGCGCGCGGCCATCCAAGCCATTGAGCACGCGGAAGCGCTCGGCCGGACGATCGACCCCCGCCATTCGATGCGACAGCGACTCAACCGTGTCGCCGGGCTGCACGGTGATCACCTTGATGCGCAACGGCCGCGCGGCCTGAATTTCATCCAGCGTCAGGCGTCGAAAGGAATTCACGGTTTCGCGGGCGTTGCGCTCGCTTTCCGTCGTCTTCTGTTTGGCCGCGAAAATGAAGCGGTACACATCGCTGCCGAAACGCAGCGCATAGACCTTGAACACCCACTGGTCGCCTTGCGCCATGACGGACGCCGCCGGAAAACCATTGATGGTCAGGTCCTCAGTGGTCGCCTTGTCAACATTCTCCATCCAGCCGGAATTCAGATAATCCGCGAGGGTCTGCTCCGCCGGCACCCGGACGACGTCGAAGCGCATCGCCTGATTACCGCCCTCGCGAACGCCGATCACGGCCTGCGCGGTATTATCCAGCGTGAATGCTTCCGGCGCGGCGAACGTAAAGCCCAGCTTGGGGTGCAGGAAGCGGCGGCCGCGGACAAATCCCTCGCTGGGGTCTTCGCCGTAGACGATGTTGTCGATCGCCGCGAGATAGGTCTCCCGATCCCGCTCGCCACCTTGCGGGGAAGTGTACTGCCGCGCATTGGCCTGGGCGTTTTGAACGCGCTCGGGCGTCGCGGGATGCGACGACAGAAAGTCCTGCGAGCGCGGATCGAGCGCGGTCTTTCCTGCCTTCAGCGCGGCATTGCGTTCCATCGAGGCCAGAAAACGCGATGCGCCATATGGATCGAACTGGGCCCGGGCCGAAATGCCAACACCGATACCATCGGCCTCGAATTCCTGTGCGCGGGAAAAGCTCGCCATCGTCAATTTGGTTTTCGCCAGCGCCAGCGCGGTGAGATCGGGATCGCTGCCCATGTCGGTCATCACGCGGGTGACGACTGCATTCTGCCTTGCCCGATCCTCACGGATCGACGCGTGTTTGGCCAGCACATGCGCCATCTCGTGCGACAGCACCGAAGACAATTCGGAGGTGTCGCTCGCCAGCGCGATCAGGCCCCGGGTTACGTAAAGCTGGCCGGTGGGAAGTGCGAACGCGTTCACAGCTCCCGAATTCAGGATGGTTACCCTGTAAGCAAGATCGGGACGCTCGGAGGCGGCAACCAGGCGGTCGACGGTCTTGCCGATCAAGGCCTCGAGGTTCGGATCGTCATAGGATCCGCCGTACGACGCCAGGATTCGCTCATGCTCGCGATCGGCCGCTGGCGTCTGCGCGATCGTTCTCGATGGTTTCGCCTGGCCCGAGGCGATTTGCGAACCACCGAAGCGAGTCATGTCGCCGCAACCGGCAAGCGTCAGGGTTGCGCACAGCAACGCCGATGCCGCCCAAAGGCGCCGGTCCGTCTGCGTCTCGCGCAATTTCACCCCTGCCACGATCATCACTCATCTCTGCCGGCGAGCTTAGTCGCCAAGCAACTCGATTTGTCCCGTCTGCAGCGCCTCGATCCGCGGGCCGCCCCGCGCCTCGATCCAGCCGCGAACGCGAATTCGCCGATTTTCGAGGGACTTAAGTGCAATACCGGCAGCTTCGAACGCCGGCACCATCCGCCTTGAAATAGTCACCGCAAAGTCTCGTGTCCAGCGCCGGCCAAAATTGATATAGGTCGTCGCCCCCGCCTCGCGCACCGACAAGACCTTTCCCTCTACGACAGTGAACCGTCCAATTCTGGCCAAAATAGTGCCGGGATTTCCCGCGCTCTGGATGGCCGCTGGATTGCTCCACACGCCCTGCTTGGCCTGTCGCGCCGCCGCCTCGGCCGCAAACAGGCTGGCCGTGCAAGCCTTGTCGGTAACGGTAGGCGATAGCAGTGCATTGCCCTGCTTTAAGAGGACGCTCTGCACCGAACCATCCGATTGATCGAGAAACGCAAAGGCGGGTTGGCGGCCATAGCGGTCGGGACCATCGCTTTCGCCGCGCAACGTCACGTTGCGATTGATGACGAGTGCGGCGAGCGGGTCCGATCCATTCGCTATCCCTTTTTCATTCGTGATTGGTTCAATACCTGCGAGGCGAATCTCGCGTCCATCCTCCAGACGAAAAGTTCTGCTGTCGATGACTGCCACGACGCGGCCTTCGCCCTGCGGCTCAAACATGCAGTCGGCAGCGAGCGCAGGGCTCGCGGCACAGGCGAATGTTATGACGCAAAGCGGGGAAAGCGCGCCGCGCCGGAGCATGCACGCAGCCATCGTCGGGTTGAAAATCATGGCGCTCATGGTCTCATAGTTAGCTTATTCCGCTTAGCGAAAACGCGAGTGCCGAGCATCACGCGGGCAACTTGCTGCCGACCGCTTCTTGCGGCATGATCCACGGAAAATAGCGGTCGCATCTGCAAAGCGACCCAGTGTGTTTGGGAGGTATCATGAAAAAAGTTCTTTCGGGCATTCTCGCATCTGTTCTTATTGTCGCCGCGAGCGCAGCTGGCGCCCAAACCAAACCTCCGCTGAAACTCGGCGCCATCCTTGACATGTCCGGTCTCTATGCGGATATCACCGGTCCCGGCAGCGAGACGGCGGCGAAAATGGCGGCCGAAGATGCCGGTGGCGAGGTGCTCGGCCGCAAAATCGAAATCGTCGTCGCCGACCACCTCAACAAGGCCGATCTTTCCGCTAACATCGCGCGCGACATGCTCGATAATCAGGGTGTCGAAGCCATCGTCGATGTTGCGGCGTCCGCGACTGCGCTGGCGGCAGGCGAGATCGCCAAAGCCCGCAACAAGATCATCATGTTCAGCGGTCCGGGATCGATCCGCCTCAGCAATGAAGCCTGCGGGCCCTACACCATCCATTACGTGTTCGATACATTTGCGCAGGCCAACACCACCGGCTATGCCGCGGTCAAAGCTGGTCTCGACACCTGGTTCTTTCTCACCGCCGATTACGCATTCGGACAGGATCTGGAAAAGGACACCGCCAACGTCGTGCTGAAATCCGGCGGCAAGGTGCTGGGCAGTGTCAAGCATCCGCTCAACACTTCAGATTTCTCGTCCTACTTGTTGCAGGCGCAAAGCTCGAAGGCCAAAGTCGTCGGGCTGGCTAACGCCGGCGGCGACACCATCAACGCGATCAAGCAGGCGGCTGAGTTCGGGCTGGCTAAAGGCGGTCAGAAATTATCGCCGCTGCTTGCCTTTGTGACGGATATCGACAGCGTCGGTCTGGAGACCGCGCAAGGCTTGCTGCTCGCCGAAGCCTTCTATTGGGATCTGAATGACGACACCCGCGCTTTCTCGATGCGTTTCATGGAGCGCACCAAGCGCGTGCCGACATCGGCGCAGGCCGGCGTCTACTCATCCGTCGCGCATTATCTGAAGGCGGTGAAGGCGGCCGGTACCACCGACGCCGCCGCCGTCATGAAGCTGATGAAGGATACGCCGATCAACGACTTCTTCGCGAAGAACGGCCGCATCCGCGAGGACGGCCGTATGGTTCACGACATGTACCTGTTCGAGGTCAAGAAGCCCTCCGAATCCAAGGGCCGCTGGGACGACTACAAGCTGCTGGCAACGATTCCGGGCCATGAAGCTTTCCAGTCGCTGGAACTGTCGCGTTGTCCGCTGGTGAAAGCGTAGTCCCCTAGCGCACGGCGCGCGAGGACCGAGAAGGGTCTGAGTACGCCGGAAACGATGGGCTGGAGCAGAAATAACAAAAAAGGAAATCCCATGAACGACATGGTCCTGCAAAAGCTCGACAACGGCCTGCTTACCATCACCATGAACCGGCCCGATCGGCGCAATGCATTGAACTCGGACATGACGCTGGGTCTGGTCGAGGCCGCGCGGCGCGCGGCAGAGGATCACGACGTGCGCGCCGTGCTGCTGAAGGGCGCAGGCGGCACGTTTTGCGTCGGCGGCGACGTCAAGTCGATGGCGGAGGGCCGCGCGCCGCTGCCGTTCGAGGCGAAGAAGACGAACCTGCGGCGCGGCATGGAAGTCTCCCGCATTTTGCACGAGATGACTAAACCGGTCGTCGCGCAGATTGACGGCGCTGCGGCCGGCGCGGGCCTTTCGATTGCGCTGGCCTGCGATCTACGGGTTGCCGGCGCATCCGCCAAGATCACTACCGCCTTCGCCAAGGTCGGATTGTCTGGCGATTACGGCGGCACTTATTTCCTGACGCAGATGCTCGGCAGCGCCAAAGCGCGTGAGCTGTATCTGATGTCGCCGGTACTCACGGCGCAGGAAGCGCTGGCGCTCGGCATGGTCACCAAAGTCGTGCCCGACGCCGAGGTCGAAGCCGCTGCGCACGAGTTGGCGATGTCGCTGGCGCAGGGTCCGTCGGTGACGCTCGGCTACATCAAGAAGAACATCAACAACGCCGAGCACATGTCGCTCGAACAATGCTTCGACGCCGAGGCCATGCACCACTCCCGTGCCGGCGAAACCGCCGACCACAAGGAAGCCGCGAAGGCATTCGTCGAAAAGCGCAAGCCGGCATTTCAGGGCCACTGAAATGGCTGACGCCTTGCGGCTGCGGCAAATCTGTCTGGTCGCGCCGCACATCGAGCCCGTTGTCGGCGACATCGCCGAGATCATGGGGCTCAACGTCTGCTACCGCGACGGCAACGTCGCTAAGTATGACCTAGAGAATGCGCTGCTGCCGGTCGATACAATCTTGCTCGAGGTGGTAGCGCCGACGCAGCCCGGCACGGCGGCGGGCCGCTTCATCGAAAAGACCGGCGGCCGCGGCGGCTACATGGCGATCTTTTCCTGCGCCGATCCGGATGAGCGCCGCAGGCATGCCGAGAAAATGGGCGTCCGCATTGCCAATGTCATTGATCATGCGCCGTATCATGGCGTGCAATTGCACCCGCGCGATTGCCGCGCCGCGTTCATCGAATTCAATCACACTGCGGGCAGCGACAACATTCTCGGAGCCTATCCACCGGCCGGCCCGGATTGGCAGCAATCCGTTCGCAAGGATGTGACGCAAACGCTGACCGGCGTGGAGATGGAAAGTCCCGACCCGCAAGGCCTTGCTGAGCATTGGGGAAAGATCATCGGAATTCCTGTCAGCAAGTCTCAAAGCGGCAAACCGGGGCTGGTGCTGCCCAACGCCACCTTCCGCTTCATGAAGGGCGCCAGCGACATAATGAGCGGGCTTGTGTTCAAGGTCGCCGACATCGCCGCCGTTTTGGATGTGGCGAGGAAGAAAGGGCTTGCGTTGTCTGATGCCTCATTCCTGCTCGGCGGCGTTACCTTCCGCCTGGTAGCATGAACGTTTGACGTCTCGCGAAAGGCGTTCAATAACAAAAATCAACAAGGACGTTTTCGCAATGCTCGCCGCGACGACCAGTTCAACTCGCAAACACCCGCTCGATAGTTTCTTCTCGCCCGCGGGCATCGCCATCATCGGCGCCTCTCGCGACATGGAGAAGATTCCCGGCCGACTATTGTCGATGCTGCAGAAGAACAAATTTCCGGGCCGGATTTATCCGATCAATCCCAACTACGGCGATATCGACGGGCTTAAATGCTATCCGTCGATCGCCGATGTCGGCGAACCGATCGACCTTGCGATCGTCATCATCCCGGCCCGCGCCGTGCTGGTCGCGCTGGAACAGTGCGCCGCCGTCGGCGTCAAGAATGCCGTCATCATCTCGTCGGGATTTGCCGAGGAGGGCGGCGACAGCTCTGCAATGCAGGACGCCATCGTCGCGCTCGCCAAGAAGACGGGCATGCGAATCTCCGGCCCCAATGCCGAGGGCTTTTATAGCGAGGCCCAGCACGTCGCGGCGACCTTCAGTCCAACGGTCGATGTCAAGCCGGGCGCGGTGGATCTCGTGGCCACAAAACGCCGGGCCGCCATCGTCGCGCAGAGTGGCGGCGTCGGCTTTGCGATCAAGCATCGCGCCAAGGCGTTGGGCATCGCGATCAGCTACTGCGTCAGCGCGGGCAACGAGGCCGATCTCGGCGCCGGCGAGTTCCTCGAATATATGGTGCAGGATTCATCCACCGATGTGATCCTGCTATTCATCGAAGGTATTCGCGACGTGGACAAGTTTTTGGCGGCGGCACAACGCGCGGGGGAAATCGGCAAGCCCATCATCGTTACCAAGGTCGGCCGCTCCGGCGCGGGCGAGCGCGCCGCGGCGTCGCATACCGCCAGCATGGCGGGCTGGAGCGCGGCTTACGATGCGGTGTTCGCGAAATACGGCTTTATCGTCTCCAACGATCTCGATGAGGCCGTCGCCATCGCCGCGGTGCTGACGACATCGCCGCTGCCGACGGGCGACCGGGTCGCCGTGCTCACCGTGTCGGGCGGAGCGGGTATCTGGGGCGCGGACACGGTTTCGATGCAGGGCCTGCAGGTGCCTGAATTGTCGGCGGCGATCCAATCGGAAATCCGCACGCTGCTGCCCTCCTACGGTGCGGCGCGGAATCCGATCGACGTTACCGCGCAGGGCGTGCACAGCGGCGGCCTGCAGAGGAGCATCGATCTGCTGGATGCATCCGACGAGGTCGATATGCTTCTCGTGGTGCTGTCGCTGTCGAGTGAAACGCGGATGCCGTTCAAAAAGGAGGAGCTGAAGCCGGTCATTGACGCGCAGAACAAACCGATCGTGTTCTATTCCTACACGCTGCCTTCGATGTTTGCGCGCACAGCGCTGGCGGAAATGGGCGTCGTGGTGCTTTCGGGCTTGACGCACGCGGGCGTCGCGATGCGTCAACTGGTGCAGCGGGCGAAATTCAAACTGGAGCCGCAACGTGAGGTCGTCGCGTCAGCATTGCCCGACGTCTCCGCGCATCTGAAATCCGCGACGCTATCTGAATACGACAGCAAGTCACTGCTGCGCGAAGCGGGCATCAATTTGCCTGACGAAGTTCTGGTGGGGAACAAAAGCGCGCTGGAAGGCGCGATTGCACAAGCCGGGTTTCCGTTGGTGATGAAGATCCAGTCGCGCGACATTCCGCATAAAAGCGAAGTCGGCGGCGTGCGCGTCAATATTGCGATAAGGGAAGACGCGGTGGCAGCCTACGGCGCATTGCTGGAAAGCGCGCGAAAACATCGCCCCGATGCCACGATCCAGGGCGTACTGGTTGGCCCGATGGCAAAGCAGGGTGTCGAGATCATAGTCGGCACCGTGCTGGATGCCACGTTTGGACCCATGGTCATGGTCGGCTTGGGCGGCATCACCACGGAACTGTTCAGGGACGTGATGTATCGGCCGGCGCCGGTGAGCGCATCGGAAGCAATTGTGATGCTGGGCCAACTGAAGGCCGCACCGCTGCTCCATGGTTTTCGCGGCGCCGCCAAGGTCGATGTGCCGGCGCTGGCGAAACTGATCTCGCAGATTTCGCAACTCGCCGCGCGTTATCGTAACGAGATTTCCGAGATCGAGATCAATCCAGTGCTGGTGCATCCGGAGCGACAGGGCGTCACCGTCGTCGATGCGCTGGTCGTACGGAAATAACTTCATCATTCCGGGACACGCCAGTTGGCGTGGGAATGACGATGCTCGTCTACCCACAAGGGGAGAGGAAAAGAAAAATCACCGCCCCCTGAAATTCGCGACGCGGCGCTCCGAGGTGGCCTTGACGCCTTCCTTGAAATCCTCGGTCGCGCGAAGCCGCGTCTGTTCGGCGAGTTCGTGATTGGTCGCCGCCAGAACGCGGTCGGCCAGCCCGGCGCGCATGGTCGCGCGCGTGGATAGCAATCCGAGCGGCGAGCATTCCGCTATCTCGCTCGCAAGCTTCATCGCCTCGCTGCGGACCTGGTCCTGCGGCACGCACACATTGGCGAGCCCCATGCGAGTGGCTTCCTCGCCGGTGACGCGGCGGCTGGTGTAGAAAATCAGTTCGGCGTTATTTTTTCCGACAAGTTCAGGAAGCGTTGTGGTGAGCCCGAAGCCCGGATGAAATCCGAGCTTGGTGAAATTCGCCGCAAAACGCGCCTCCGGGCAGGTGACGCGGAAATCGGCGGATACCGCGAGGCCAAGGCCGCCGCCGATCGCGGCGCCATGCACCGCCGCGACGATCGGCTTTTTGTTGCGGAAGATGCGCACCGCATGCAGATAAAGATTGTCGATCGCGCCAAGACTGTCGGCAGGATCGCCTTTGGCCTCGCGGGCCTCCTGCGCCTGCCGCGCGGGATCGCTGAAATTGGCGCCGGCGCAGAACGCCTTGCCTTGGGCTGCAAGCACCGATGCGCGAATTTCGACATCGCGATCGAATTCCTCAAGCGCGTCGGCGATCTGGTTGATCAGCGAGATATCGAAAAAGTTCAGCGGTGGCCGCTGAATTTCGATGACGCCGACATGATCCTTTTTCTCGACGCCGATATCCGTGAATTTGCTCATGATGTCCTCGATTGAAGTGAATGTCAGCGCAACCCCAGCCGCGCGGCTAGCGCAGCCCCAGCCCGCGCGCGATGATGCCGCGCAGCACCTCCGTGGTGCCGCCCTGGATTGTCAGCTTCGGCGCCGTCTTCATCGCAAAATCCAGTTGCTCTTCCAGCGTCGCATGGTTCGATGCGTCGGCGTCGACAAAGGCTGCGAGTTCGCGGACGCGATGCGGTAGTTGCTGCTCCCAGATGGTGCCGATGTCCTTGACGATGGAGGCTTCCACCACTGGCTCCTTGCCGGCCTGCAGCATGCCGGCGACAGAGACAGACATTCGCCGCATGGTGTGAAGCTGCGCCACCAGCTTGCCGATGCCCTCGGCGCTGCGCGTATCCGGCTTCGGCCCGACCGCGCGCACCAGTTCGGTCAGCACGTAGTAGGTTTCGAGAAAGCGTTCCGGCCCACTGCGTTCATAGGCCAGCTCGGAGGTCGCCTGCTTCCACGCGCCGTCGATCTCACCCAGCACATGATCGTCGGGCATGAACGCGTCGGTGAACACCACCTCGTTGAACTCGAACTGCCCAGTGATCTGGCCGATCGGGTTGACCTTGATGCCCGGCGTTTTCATGTCGACCAAAAACTGCGTCAGGCCATGGCGGCGGTTTTCCTTGGTCGATGGCGAGGTGCGAAAGATCGCGATCATGTAGTCGGCCATGTGCGCCGACGAGGTCCAGATCTTGGTGCCGTTGATCAGCCAGCCGCCCTCGGTTTTGGTGGCCTTGGTCTTGGCAGCGAACAGATCGGAACCCGAGTTCGGCTCACTCATGCCGATCGAGAAACACACTTCGCCGCGGCAGATGCGCGGCAGGATGTCCATCTTGATGCGTTCGGGCGCGTATTTCAGCAGCACCGGCCCGCTCTGGCGGTCGGCGACGAAGAAGCGGCGCGTCGGTGCGTTGGCGACGCGCATTTCCTCGGTCACCACGTAGCGTTCGAGAAAGCTGCGTTCGTGGCCGCCATATTTCTTCGGCCAGGTCATGCCGAGCCAGCCGCGCTCGCCGACCTTGCGGCTGAACTCGCGCGCGTCGGCGTCTTCGCGCTTCGGCTTGTGCGGATCGAACGTGCCGGCGGCGATTTCCTCGGCGAGGAAGGTGCGCACTTCCTTGCGCAATGCCTCGCATTCAGGCGGCAGGCGGATCGGATCGAAACGGAGGGCTGCGGTCATGTTGAACTCATCTCTTGAACAATCAAAATAGCCGCGTCAGCGCGATGCCACCAGCGGCCACAGTTCATCGGCGCCGCGAGCGGCGACCATTTTGCCAAGCTCCACCGCCCAATAGCTCTCGTGACCGAAGTCGTCGCGCCATGCCAGCGCGCGCAGCGTGTAGCGATGCAGGATATGTTCGATGGTGAAGCCGATCGCTCCGTGCACCTGATGCGCGATCGCAGCGCCCTTTTCAGCCGCTTCCGCGCAACGGATTTTTGCCGACGCCGCTTCCAGGAACACAGCTTCGTCGAATGATTTGCTGTTGGCGATGGTGTCCGCGGCCGAACTGGCAGCGGCCAGCGCGGCAGCGGCTTCGCCGGCGAGCCTAGCGAGGTTGTGCTGCACCGCCTGGAATTTCGAAATCTTCTTTTCAAACGCGACGCGTTCGTTGGAATAGCGCACGCTGATTTCGAGCATCGATTCCAGCGCGCCGGCGATCTGCAGGCTTCGCGCCACCGCGCCCATCAGCATCAGCGCGGTTTCGTTGAAGTCCTGGGGCGCAGGCTTGATCGCAACGGGCTGCACGTTGTTGAACGTCACGATGTTATTGCTATCGTTGCCGAGATTGAGGCCGTCCTCGATCCGGCACGCGCTGGCATCCACCAGCGCGATCGAAAGTCCAGACGCACCGGTTGCCAGCGCGGCGATGTGCTTGGCGTCAGTCGCAAAGGGGATGCCGCGAGCGCGTCCGGACAGACTGCCGTCGGCGTTCAACGTAATGCGGTCCTTTGGACTCGCAGGCGCGACTGTCATCGCACCTTCCGGCGAGGCGATACCAGCCTGCGACAGCATCCATCCCGCCAGCATGGTCTCGGCGAGCGGAACCGCGACGGCAAAGCGCCCCGCCAAACTCAGGACGCTAAAACCTTCGGCGAGACTCGCGCCGGAGCCGCTGCAGTCTTCCGGCACCCACGACAGCGGCAATCCGGATTCGGTCAACGCCTGCCATAGCGGCGCTTTCCAGAGGCCATCCTTGTCGTTGTTGATGGTTTGCGCGTCGGCAAGATCGGCGAAAATACGTTCCGCAGTCTCGGCGACAATATTCTCACTCTCCGCCACGGCGTTCCCCGGTTCAGGCATCGGTCTCACGGCGGAGGCCAGCATGATTGTTTGGTGCTTTTGTTACGATCCATGATGGTGAAAAGCCGGGACCATGACAAGTGCGGATGTCACTAGGTGGGTCTGCGGGGAGGGTATGGGCCTAGGAGATCGCGACAATCCAGGATTATCGGCGCGGCGGCCTGCAGCAACTTGTCCTCGCTTGGGCAGGCGATATGGTAGATGCCGTCGCGGTAAGGCCCGTCAATCAAGAAAAGGAATTGAGATGTCCAAGGATGGCTTGTGCGTGATCGTAACGGGGTCGGCGTCCGGTCTTGGCGCGGCGACGGCTGGTATCCTTGCGAAAGGTGGCGCACGGATCGTAATCAACTATTCGTCCAGCCAGAAGGAGGCCGAGCAGACGGCCGATTTGTGCCGCACCGCCGGCGGCGAAGTGGCTGTTGTGCAGGGCGACGTCTCGCGTGACGAGGACTGCAAGAGGATCGTCGCCGCGGCGGCGCCGTGGGGCCGTCTCGATGCACTGGTCAACAACGCCGGCACCACCAAACACATGGCGCACGGCAATCTCGACGGCCTTTCGGCGGAAGATTTTCAGCGGTTGTTCGCGGTCAACACCATCGGACCGTTTCAGATGGTGCGCGCCGCGCGTTCGTTGCTGGAAGCCGGAGCCAACGCATCGGGCCGAGCGTCGGCGGTAGTCAACGTTTCATCGGTCGCCGGGATCAGCGGCGTCGGATCTTCGGTCGCCTATGCAGCGAGCAAAGGGGCATTGAACACCATAACGTATTCGCTGGCGCGGGCGCTGGCGCCGCTGATCCGCGTCAACACTGTGTGCCCCGGCTATATCGATACGCCGTGGTTCACCAAGGGTCGCGGCGCCGAGGCAGGAAAGCAGGTGCGTGACATGGTCACGGGCAAAGTCCCGCTCAAGGTCGCGTCTTCAGCGGAAGACGTCGCCGCCGTGGTATGTTTTCTCGCCACGCCGCAATCGAGCAACATGACCGGCGAATTGGTGCGAATAGACGCAGGTCTGCATCTTGTGAACTGAACAATCGTCGCCTTATCGACTACCCGGATCGGAAATCACGCGGCTGGCGACAAGCCTGTTCCAGATGAACAGCACCACCAGCGCACCGAGCGTGGCGGTGATAAATCCCGCACCCTGGTTCGGCCCGTAATGGCCGACTGCCTGACCGATGAAGGTCGCCAGGAATGCACCGGCAATGCCGAGGATCGTGGTCAGAATGAATCCGCCGGGATTATTCGGCCCCGGCGAAAGCAGCCGCGCGATGATTCCTGCTACAAATCCTACGACGAGAATCCAGATCATGTTCAGCTCCTGTGTTGCGTGCGGCCGGTACGCTTAAACCCAGCGCGACATTTCATGCTCGGTCGGTACGCGTCCGTCCGGCGTGAAGTGATCGACCGCACCGGGCAATTCCTGACTGAGTTCGGATAGCAGTTGGTCGCGCGACATGCCGGTGCGCGCCGTCAACTGGTCGATCTGGTTGGCGCCAAGTGCGTTGGCGAGATCACCTGGCGCGATCTGCTTGTTGGGGCCGGTGCCAACCCACGAGTTGGCCGCATCCCCCTGGCCATTCTGCTGAAATTGCTTGAGCAGATCACCGAGACCACCGGTCAGAACGCTGCCTGCCGCGCCGCCAGCCAGCAGTCCGCCGAGCATGCCGCCAAGACCGCCACCGGCCGGCGCGGCGCCTGCATTGCCACCAAAGATATTGCCCAGTACGCCACCGAGCCCGCCGCCGCTATTTGTAGCCTGAGGTGAGGGAGCCGGCGCGTTGGCCGTCGGATTCTGGTTTGCGCTCAGATGCTTGTAGCCCTTGTAGGCAAGCATCGCGAGGATCGCCATGGTCATCGGCGACATCCCGCCGCTCTTGTCGTTCGGATCGCTGGGCCCGCGTGGGCCGTTCTGCATGCCGTTAAGTATGTCCATCAAGCCCATGGTCGTCTCCTTTGGCAAAGCGCCGTGGCCAACATAGGGGCGCGGCAAGACAATACAAGGCGGCCCGTTTCGGAGGCGCGATAGGCAGCAACACGCGGGTCTGGTATCGGTTCCCCCTCAGCACGAGAGCGAACAATTGGGCGGCTTATGTCAATGACTAACGGGACAATTGCAATCGCTGGAGCCGGCAGCATCGGCTGCTTTGTTGGCGGCATGCTCGCCGACGCAGGCAAAAGCGTTTCCTTGCTCGCGCGCCCCCGCATTATCGAAGAAATCGGGCGCGACAGCCTGCGCGTGACGACCAGCGAAGGGTTGGACCGGCGCGTGGCGCCGGACCAAATCTCCTTATCCGACGATCCGTCGATTTTTCGCGATGCGCGCATCGTGCTGGTATGCGTCAAAAGCGCCGATACCGGCGAGGTTGCGGATGCGATTGCGCAACACGCTCCGCCGGACGCCGTCATCGTCAGCCTGCAAAATGGCGTCGGCAATGCCGCGGTTCTGCGGGAACGTTTGCCGGGGCGTCGCGTGCTCGCAGGCATGGTGCCGTTCAACGTGATGGCAAAGGGCGGCGGCCGGTTTCATCGCGGTACGGCGGGCAACATCGTCATCGAGCGCGATGAGGCCGGCACCGCGGCGCAATTATCGGTGCCTGATCTCGCCTTGCAGGCGACGGACAACATCGCCGGCGTGCAGTGGGGCAAGCTGCTGGTCAATCTCAGCAATGCGTTGAACGCGTTGTCCAACCTGCCGCTGAGTCAAGAATTGGCGCAACGCCCGTGGCGCAAGTTGCTCGCCGATCAGGTCGCAGAAGGTCTTGCGGCGATCAAGGCCGAAGGCATCAAGCCGGTATCCGCGACGCCAATACCAGCGGCATGGACGCCCCATCTCTTACGGCTGCCTGACGCGCTTTTCGAACTGATAATGGGACGCGCCATGAAGATCGATCCCGAAGCACGATCGTCGATGTGGGCCGATCTGCAGCGGGGCCGGCGTACCGAGATCGATTATCTGCAGGGCGTCATCGTGGAAATCGCCGACCGGCACGGCCTCAAAGTCCCGCTGTCGCGGCGCATCGTCGACCTGTTAAAAAGCGCGGAGGCTGCCGGCAAAGGCTCGCCGGGTCTGACGCCGGAGCAGGTTCGGGGTTAGCGCGCGCGAGCCGCGTGCCTACGCTTGGCGATGAGCGGGCCAATCTGGTATGAAGTCTCGCTGCCCGCATCGCGCGGGTTCTCCGGTCCCGTAGCTCAGCCGGATAGAGCGACGGTTTCCTAAACCGTAGGTCGCATGTTCGAGTCATGCCGGGATCGCCAGCTTTCACTGCAGCAAATGCTTGATGCGATAATGCCGTTTTTCGGCATTTTTGCTGCAATTACCTTAACCATCGCTTCAGATTTCATGACGGATCACCGATCCGTGCAGAGCAGTCTTTGAAGATTTGAGCAACAAAGGCGTTGGACATCGGGACGCAACTGGTGCCGTGAGGGCAGAACGCCTGCCGATCTTGGTAAACGTTCGGACGGCTCGCACAATGCTTGCCCGGAAAATGCACCGTCTCGCTGGAGGAAATTGTGATGACCATTCAGGCCGCGCCGCTGCACGCAGATGCAGGTTTTGGAATTCGTGACCATTTACAACAGCTCCAGCTGCGGATCGGCGGCCGGCTCAAACTCGGTCTGAACGCGAAATTCACACGTTACGGATTGTGCCGCGATCTAGCGCTACCGCTCACAAATCCGACCGCGAAAATTCCAATCGCCGTGCGGCCGCTGCAAGACTTCGATCTCGCGCCGCTGTTTTCTCTTGAAGGTTCAAGTGATCCGGCCGAGAAACTGCAAGTGGCGTGGCGGAGAGCGTTCGTCGATAAGGGCGCGCGCGGCGGTTTCGTGGCCATCGACGAGCGGAACGGAACGCCGTGCTACGTGCAGTGGCTGTTCGGGCCGAAAGACAATGAATTCGTCAGGCGCCTGGGCGGATTCCCGGTGCTGAAACCTCACCAGGCGCTGCTGGAGAATGCCTATACGCCGCCCGGCTACCGCGGATTCGGAATCATGTCAGCGGCCATGGCGCTGATCGCAGAGCGGGGCGCCGATCTAGGTGCGCAAGAGGTGCTGACCTTTGTGGATCTCGATAATATCGCATCGCTCAAAGGCTGCCAGCGCGCCGGCTTCCATCCGGACCTGCTTCACCATCGCACGAGGCTGGGGTTTGGGATTATTACCCGCGACAGCTTTGAACCGCTGGCGGCAAGCGATCCAAGACGAACGCAGAAGTTCTGATCAGGCGACGCCTGCAATCGCTTCAGCTCAATCCCGTGCCGCCATAGAGCCACGCGAGATCGTCGTAATAATCTTCCGAAGTCTTCGCGCGCATGATGGCGTTGCGCAGGCGGGCGTGTTCGCCAGCGGGATGGTAGATGTGCTCACCGATGGCGCGCGACAGCAGTTGCACCCGCGCCGTGCGTGCAAAGCGCTGCATGCGGTAGTTCTCAAGCGCGGTCGAGGGGTCGCCGGAATAGGCGTCCAGCATGTGCGAGAGGCAAACCGCGTCTTCCAGCGCCATGCAGGCGCCTTGCGCGAAATACTGCATCATCGGATGCGCGGCGTCGCCGAGCAGTACGACGCGGCCATCGATCCAGCGATCCACCGGATCACGGTCGCACAGCACCCACAGCTTCCAGTTCTTGCCGTGACGGATGATATCTTGCGCTCGCTCATGCACATGCCCGAATCCCTGCATGACTTCGTCATCGGGCACCGGCTTGCCGGCGACCGGCTCCGGCGCATCGTTGTGGTAGGTGACGACGAGGTTGAACACCTTCCAGCCCGACAGCGGGTAATGAACGATGTGGCACTTCGGACCTGCCCACAGCGTGGCTGCGTTCCACCGCAGGTCCTCCGGCATCTCTTCGGTTGGGATCACCGAGCGGTAAGTGGTGTGACCGGAAACGCGCGGCGGCCCATCGCCGACGAGCTGCTTGCGTGTGTTCGACCACAGTCCGTCCGCGCCGATCAACAGCGATCCGGTGAAACGATCGCCGGAGGCGAGGCATGCTGTCACAGAAGAGTCGTCCTGATCGTAACCGGCGACTTCGCTGTTCACGTGCAGCTCGATCAATTCATGTTCTCGGCACGCCTTGAGCAACACGCCGTGCAGGTCGCCGCGGTGCACCACCGCGTACGGATTGCTGAACCGCTCGCGGAAGGCGCCGCGCAAATCGACATGCGTGATTTCCTCGGCGGTCAGCGCGTCCATCAATCGAAGCTGGTCGATATAGACGGCCATCCCGCGCGCGGCCTCGCCTACGCCGAGATAATCGAAGGCATGAAACGCGTTGGGGCCAAGCTGGATGCCGGCGCCGATCTCGCCGAGTGCCGCCGCTTTCTCAAGCAGCACGGAGGGAACGCCTTTGCGAGCCAAACCCAGCGCAACGGCGAGGCCGCCGATGCCGCCGCCCGCGATCAGGACGGGTAATGCTTTGATGTCTGAACTCATCAATCAGAATTCATCGGTTCGAACCGAGTGGAACATGGCCGAGCCAGCCGCGATTGAATAGGATAGCTTGATATCGAAGTCCGCTGTCAATAAACCGGACATCAAAAGCGAGGAAGACATGGAAGCCGTGCAGAAGACTCCGGAGCGCGAAGCGTTCTACCGCAAGATCGACGGCGAAAATCTCTCCGCGCTGTGGAACGTGATGGGCGACCTGATCACGCCGGAACCGAGGAGCGCCTGCCGCGCCCATCTGTGGAAATTCGACGCCATTCGCGACTACATGACGGAGGCCGGCAAGCTCATCACCGCCAAGGAAGCCGAACGCCGCGTGCTGGTTCTGGAAAATCCGGGTCTTCGCGGACAATCGAAGATCACCACCTCGCTGTTCGCCGGCGTGCAGATGGTGATTCCGGGCGACGTGGCGCCGGCGCATCGGCATAGCCAGTCGGCGTTGCGTTTCGTGCTCGAAGGTAAGGGCGCGACCACCGCCGTCGACGGCGAGCGCACCGTGATGGAGCCGGGCGATTTCGTGATCACGCCGTCAATGACGTGGCACGACCATGCCAACCAGACCTCCGAGCCGATGTTCTGGCTGGATGGGCTAGATATTCCTATGGTGCAGTTCTTCGATGCGTCGTTCGCGGAAGGATCGGACGAAGAACAGCAGAAAATCACCCGGCCCGCCGGCGACAGTTTTGCCCGCTACGGCCGCAATTTGTTGCCAGTCGACGTCAAGCGCACCTCGAAAACTTCGCCAATCTTCAACTATCCCTACAACTACACGCGCGAGGCGCTGGAGCAGGCTAAGGCGCGCGCCGAATGGGACGCCTGCCACGGGCTGAAGCTGAAATTCTCAAATCCCGAGACCGGCGATTTCGCAATGCCCACGATCGGCACGTTCATTCAACTATTGCCAAAGGGATTCAAGACCGCGCGCTACCGCTCGACCGACGCCACCGTGTTCGCGGCGATCGAGGGCAAGGGCCGCTCGCGCATCAGCGAGCAGACCTTCGAGTGGGGCGCGCGCGATCTGTTCGTAGTGCCGAGCTGGCAATGGGTGACGCATGAGGCCGACGAAGAAGCGGTGCTGTTCAGCTTCTCGGATCGTCCGGTGCAACAGAAGCTCGATCTGTTCCGGGAAGATCGCGGAAATGCTTAGGCCCCACGCATCGTCAATGCGTTAGCATCTCCATCCACTTTACGAATGCATCCAGCACTTCGTCCATTACCTCGCGGTCATTGCGGCCGGTGCGCGCGGGAACATGGAGCGAGTGATCGGCGTCCTCTACGAGATGCAGCGACGCCGACGGGCCTAGGCTTTTGACGACAGGCTCTAATAGGCTGAACTCCGCAAACTCGTCGCGCGTACCCTGTATGAACAGCATCGGTACGCGAACATCGGCGAGATGCTTGGCGCGCCCATCGGACGGCTTGCCCGGCGGATGCAAAGGAAAACCCAGAAACGCCAGCCCCTTTACGCCGGGTAACGGAGCAACCGCCTGCGCCTGCGATGTCATGCGCCCACCGAACGATTTGCCACCGGCGATCAGCGATAGTCCCTCGCAGCATCGTTCGGCTTCCGCGATAGCGGCACGCACGGCAGCATGCGCAACCGCGGGCGGGTCCGGCCGTTTGCTGCCCTTCTCCATGTAGGGAAACTGATAGCGTAGCGTCGCAACATGACGTTCGGCGAGGCCGATAGCCACCCTCTCCATGAAGGCGTGCGTGATCCCTGCGCCCGCCCCGTGGGCAAAAACGAAACACGCGCGCGCCTGTGGTGGCCGGATGAGTAACGCGGAGACGGCAGCCGGCTTTCCGACGCTAATTTCAAGCTTTTGTGCGGCGATTGTCATTGGGCTGTCCCGGTGGAATAGTTGAGCGGCGCGCGCCAATGTGTCACATCCCACAAGCGCGGGCGCAATCAACAACGCGTTGCAGTTTTACCTGCGTGCACCCCTGGGAGAGAAAGTATGAGCGAAGCGAAGCGCCCGCCGGCGGAGGCTCGGAATAGTTTCGGAGCCCAGTTCGAAAATCTTCATGAACTCGTCGCCAAAGCGCGTGCCAACCTCAACCAGAATGCCTGGGACTATATCGCCGGCGGCACGGAAACCGAGACCACGGTCCGGCGCAATCGCATGGCGCTGGACGAGATCGCTTTTCGACCCCGGGTGCTGCGCAACGTCGACACCGTTGATGCTTCGGTCGAGGTGCTGGGACGCAAGCTGCGGCTGCCGGTGATGTTGGCTCCGGTCGGCGCGCTGGAGACATTCGATCCCGGCGCCGGCGCGACGGTGGTGCGCGGCACCGGCGCCTTTGGCGCGGCGCATATGCTGAGCTCGGTATCCGACCCAGGACTGGAGAATGTTGCAACGGCGGCCCCGGACGCGCTGCGGATTTATCAGCTCTATGTGCGAGGCGACGACGCCTACGTTCAGGATCACGTGCGGCGTGCGATCGACCACGGTTATGCCGCGTTCTGCCTCACGGTCGACACCGCGCATTACAGCCGGCGCGAACGCGATATCGCCAAGCGGCACCTCACCGCGGCCCGCAGCCGTTCCGCCGGGCGCGAATTCCAGCGCGCGCTGGACTGGCGCACCGTCAAGCTGATCAAGGACAAATTCAAGGTCCCGCTGATCCTCAAGGGCATTGCAACCGCGGAGGATGCTGCGCTCGCGGTCGATCATGGCGTCGAGTGGATCTACGTCTCCAACCACGGTGGAAGACAACTCGATCACGGCCGCGGCGCCATGCACGTGCTGCCGGAAGTCGTCGCCGCGGTCGCCGGCCGCGCCAAAATCATGGTTGACGGCTCGATCTGCCGCGGCACCGATATCGTCAAGGCAATCGCATCGGGTGCCGATATCGTCGGCATCGGCCGGATGCAATGCTGGGCGCTAGCCGCCGGCGGTGAGGCCGGCATTGTTCGTCTGTTGGAGTTGCTCGAAGACGAGGTGCAGCGGACGCTGGGGCTGCTCGGCGTGAAATCTTTCGCCGAGCTCGACAAATCGTATCTGCATCCAGCGATGCCGGCCAACCTGCCGCATGTGTTGAGCGCATTTCCGCTGCTGGAGATTGAGCCTTATCGATACTGAGTGCTCAGCTCTTGTCGCGCTTGAACAGCGAGTGGATGTTCTGGCCGAGCCGGACTACGGCGTTGGCGCGCATGGTCTCGTCGGTCTCGCCGTTGAGATACTTTTGAACGCTCTTGACGATGTCGGCGGTGATGCCGGTTTTCGCTGAAGGTTGAAACAGCGGCAGGCCGTCCAGCCCGTCATCCTCGTCGTCAATCACCGCATAACGCGTCACCTTGGGGTGAGCGGAAAGCCAGGCGGTCATCTCCTTGCAGCGCTGGCTCCTGGGCTTGTCGGGGCAGACGTCGATGAACGGCACGCCATAATGCTTGGCGGCCAGCAGGCCGACGGGATCGCACCGCCAGGATGACGACAGCACAACTTTGGCCCCGGTTCGTTCAAGAAGCTTTTGCAGGCGTGCCAACAGCCTCCTGTCGACAACGTAGGGAAATTTGCGTGAGTTCGGGTGTCTTGTCGCAATTCAATACGCCGTCGATGTCCAGAAATATCACTTTCATGACAGTGGAACGACAGTTCCGGACACTGGTTCCATGGAGTCGACAACCAGCTTCAGCCGTTCGATACTGCGCGTACGGACCCGAAGAGGTCCGCTATCGGAGGAGAACGTCATGCGTACGGGCAAGGCAGCGCTAGCGCTGGGGGCGATTTCATTTCTGACTCTGGTGTCGGGTGCGCGGGCCGAAATCGCAATCTCGGCGAATGACGGCAAGATGGTCATGGATGACGGCGTGGCGAAGGTCCGCAAGGAGCCATTGCCGGATACGATCTCCATCATCGAGCTTTCCGGCGCCGTACCGCGCATCATCGCCGAAATTCCAGTGCCGGCCAGCGTGGTCGGACCGCCGCCCAGCGTTGCTATCGCGCCCGATGAAAGTTTTGCGCTAGTCACGGGGGCGATGAAGGTCGACCCCTCCGATCCCACCAAGGCCGTTCCGGACGACAGGCTGACGGTCATCGACCTGAAATCCTCGCCGCCGAAAGTCCTTGCGACGCTGCAGGCGGGGGCCGGCGCGGCCGGGGTCTCAATCAACCGGGCGGCGACGCTGGCGCTGGTCGCCAACCGCAACGAAGGCACCGTTTCGGTCTTCACCATCAGCGGCAATACGCTTCAGGCAGCGGGCAAGATTCCGCTCGGCGATGCCAAATCCGGGCCTAGCCATGCGATGTTTTCCCGCGAGGGCACCACGGCACTGGTAACGCGCGATGGCGACAGCCGCATTTCCATTCTTTCGGTGGAGGGCAGCAAGGTCGAATACACCAAGCACGATATCTTCTCCGCGCTGCGTCCGTACCAGATTGATTCCACCGGCAATGGCGACGTTGCGATCGTCGGCAATGTCGGCATGAGCGGAGGGGACGCCGATTCCATCAGCCTGATCGACATGCGCGCCAAGCCGATTCGCGTCGCGACGACGATGTCGGTGGGGCAGACGCCCGAAGGGCTAAAAATGTCGCCGGACGGCGCCTTTGTCGCGGTCAATGTCGTCAATGGGTCGACCAAACCAAAGAGCTCGCCGTTCTTCAATGACAACGGTTTGCTGAAAATATACCGTATCAGCGGCACCGAGCTGACGCCAGTCACCGAAGCCAAGATCGGCCACTGGTGTCAGGGCATCGTGTGGACGAAGGATTCCAAGAACGTGCTGGTGCAGTGCATGGTGGAAAACGAGATCGCGACCTTCGCGTTCGATGGCAAGGCGCTGATGAAAACCGCACCGATTGCGATGAAGGTCAGCCCGGCCGGAATCCGGACCGCCGAACCGTAGGACAGGTCTCACTCGCCTGCTTGCAGCTTCCGCGTCAGCGGCGGAAAAAGATCGGTGCCGTTGTTCTTGACGATGCGCGGCGTCATCTCGGCCGCGGGCGCCTCATCCTTGCTGAAATCGAGTTCCTCGATCCGCCCCGCGCGCTTTTCGATCTTGTCAGCGGAAATCAGGATTTGGCGGACATCCTCGTTCGCCTGTCCGAAGTGGTTCTGCAATTTCAGCACCCGTTCGCGCAACCGCCCAAGATCGTCACCGAGATTCATCACCTCGGTGCGAATCAGGTCGGCGGCGTCGCGCATCCGCGCATCTTTCAATATTTGCTGCATCACCTGAATCGCCAGCATCAACAGCGACGGCGACACCAGCACCACGCGGGCGCGATAGGCCTTCTGAATGACGTCGTCGAAACCGTCGTGAATCTCGGCGTACACCGATTCCGAGGGAACGAACATCAGCGCGGTGTCCTGGGTCTCGCCCGCGATCAGATATTTTTCGGCGATGTCGGCCACGTGTTTCAACACATCCTGACGCAGCCGCTGGCACGCGAATTTCTTTTGCTCGTCGGTGCGCGCGTCGTGCAGCGCCGTCATCGCCTCCAGTGGAAATTTTGCGTCGATGCAGAGGGGGCGCTGATCCGGCAGAAACACCACGCAGTCCGGCCGCTTGCCGGTGGAGAGCGTGTGCTGAAAAGCGTAGGAATTCTTCGGCATGCCGTCCTGAACGATGGACTCCATGCGCGCCTGGCCGAACGCGCCGCGCGACTGCTTGTTGGCGAGTACGTCGCGGAGCGTCGTCACCTGCGAGGTGAGGTCGGTGAGATTCTTGTGCGCGTTGTCGATGATGCCGAGGCGCTCGTGCAGCACGCGCAGACTGTCCATAGTGTTGCGCGTGGTCTGCTCCATTGACTGGCCGACGCGATGGGTTACCGAATCCAGCCGCTCGTTGACCGCGCGCGCCATGTTCGCCTGCTGGCCTGCAAGCGCCTGTCCCATCTCATGAACGCGGCCGGTTGACTCGAATTGGGCGCGCTGCATGGCGCTGAGGCGCTGCTCCAACTCGTCGGCCCGCATCGCCTGCGCCGTCGCCACGTCGGCACCCCGTCTGCCTGCGCGCGCCAATACGATGGCGATGATCAGCAACAGGATGAGGGCAAGCGCGCCAAAAATGCTGAGCGCGAGGCCGGTGCGAACCGGCATGTCGCCGATCATGAAAAGGATGTCGTTCATTTCGCAGTTGTAGCCGATTCGGCTACAAATGCGAACGAAGAGGGAACAATTCTGGTGAATACAGCGTGAAAATTTGTGGTTAACGCCGTGCTAAATTTTATGGTTAACAGTGTCTTACGAGCCAACCGCCGGCGGATTGACCCCGGCATATCAGCGGCTTAAATCGCCCGCCATGGCCATCAGGGAAATCATCGTCCTTCCGGACAAGCAGTTGCGGCTGGTTTCGAAGCCCGTCGAAAAAGTCACGCCGGAGCTGCGCAAGCTCGCCGACGACATGTTCGAGACCATGTATGACGCGCCCGGCATCGAACTCGCGGCGATCCAGGTCGCGCAGCCGCTGCGGCTGATCACCATGGATCTCGCCAAGAAGGAAGAAGACGGCGAGGCTAAGCCGAAACCGCGCGTTTTTATCAATCCGGAAATCCTGTCGTCGTCGGACGAGCTTTCGACCTACGAAGAAGGCTGCCTGTCGATACCGGAATATTACGAGGAGGTCGAACGGCCGGCGAAGGTGCGCATGCGTTTCATGGATTTGGACGGCAAGGTGCATGAGGAAGATGCCGACGGCCTGTTCGCCACCTGCATCCAGCATGAGATCGATCACCTCAACGGCGTGCTGTTCGTGGATTATCTCTCGAAGCTGAAGCGCGACCGCGTGCTGAAGAAGTTCACAAAAGCCGCGAAACGCGGGGAATAGCCCGTCGCGCATAACGACTTTGATTGAAGTGGCTGGACCCCACATGCCTCTCCGCCTGATCTTCATGGGCACGCCGGAATTCGCGGTGCCTACGCTGCGTGCGCTGCATGAGGTCCGTCACGAGATCGCGGCGGTGTACACGCGCGCGGCCAAGCCCAGCGGGCGCGGCATGAAGCTGCAGCCCACCCCCGTGGAGCAGGAAGCAAAGCGGCTTGGCATTTCCGTGCTGACGCCAACGACGTTCAAGACAGCGGATGCGCAAAACGAATTTCGCGCACACGATGCCGATGCGGCGGTGGTCGTCGCTTACGGCATGATCCTGCCGCAGGCCATTCTCGATGCGCCACGGCTCGGCTGTTTCAATCTGCATGCATCGCTGTTGCCGCGCTGGCGCGGTGCGGCGCCGATCAACCGCGCCATCATGGCCGGCGACAATGAGAGCGGCGTTATAGTGATGAAGATGGACGCCGGTCTCGACACCGGCGACATCGCGATGGCGGAGCGGGTCGCGATATCTGATGCGATGACGGCGGCCGAACTGCATGACGCACTGGCGCCATCAGGCGCGGCTCTGATGGTCCGCGCGATGGACGCGTTGGAGCGCGGCGCGTTGCAGCTTACAAAGCAGAGCAATGATGGCGTCACTTATGCCGCCAAGCTCGACAAGGCCGAGACGCGGATCAACTGGAGCAAATCGGCGTGCGACGTGCTGCGCCACATCCATGGGCTGTCGCCGTTTCCCGGTGCGTGGTGCGAGATGCCGCTCGAAGGCGAACCGGCGCGCGTAAAAATCCTGCGCTGCGAGTTGGCCGACGGCAAGGACGCGCCCGGCGCGCTGCTTGACGATCGCCTGATGATTGCCTGCGGCGACGACGCGATTCGGATCCTTCAACTACAGCGCGCCGGCAAGGCGCCGATGAACGCCGGGGAATTCCTGCACGGCACGCCGCTGAAGCCGCCGGCGCGGTTAATTTGATGTCGCGTTACAGGCTCATCATCGAATATGACGGCAGGCCATATTGCGGCTGGCAGATTCAGGACAACGGCCCGTCCGTGCAGGGCGCGCTGGAAGATGCCGTCAAGGCGATCTGCGGCGAGCATGTTCGCGTCCACGGCGCGGGCCGTACAGATGCCGGCGTGCATGCGCTGGCGCAGGTCGCGCATTGCGATATCGCAAAACCGTTCGTGCCCGGTCGTTTGCGCGACGGACTAAATGCGCATCTGCGGCCCCATCCGATCGGCGTACTGTCAGCCGAGATTGTGCCGGATGAATTTGAGGCGCGGTTCTCCGCAAAGCGGCGGCACTACATTTACCGCATCAGCAATCGCAGGGCCAATCTTGCGCTGGATATCGGTCGCGTCTGGCGGTTGCCGCGCGCGCTCGACACGATAGCCATGCATAACGCCGCACAGCAACTCGTAGGCAAGCACGACTTCACCACGTTCCGCGATACCGAATGTCAGGCAAAGTCTCCGGTGCGAACGCTGGAGCAGTTCGATGTGGTGCGCGATGGCGATGCCGTTAACATCTTCACGTCGGCGCGCTCGTTCCTGCATAGCCAGGTGCGTTCGATGGTTGGCTCGCTGGTGTGGGTCGGCGAAGGCCGCTGGAGCGCGGATGATCTCCAGCGCGCGCTCGATGCCCGTAGTCGCGCCGCGTGCGGCCCGGTGGCGCCGCCTGACGGGTTGTATCTGGTGCGCGTGGATTATTGAGGCGCGAACGGAAAGCGTCAGACGCGCAGCCCCTTCAGCGCATCCCAGAACAAATCCTGCCCGTTGGCGACGTTCGCGGTCCAGTGCTCGTGCGCGAAGTTGTTGGCATCGTCGGTGATGAATTTGAACGCCCGCCACGGAATACTGTGACGCTGGCAAACATGCGCGATCGCGAACAGCTCCATGTCAACGATACCGATGCCGTTTTCGATCAGCCACCGATCGGTTTCGGTGACGAAACTGTCGCCGGTGCCGCAGACGACATTGCCATGTCCCGATGCCAGCCGATGCGGACCGGGAGAGAAAGGCGTTTCCCCACGCGGCCCGAGCGGTCCCGGCAGCATATCGCGCTGCACGGCGTGAGAAACTTCGACAAGCCCACGCAGCGAGGCGTTGATCTTTCCGGCCGTGCCGTAGTTGATCACCAGTCTTGGCCGCAGCACCAGCAGCGCCAAGGTCGCAGCGCTGGCGGCGTTGACCTTGCCCAAACCAGTATAGATCACCTCGACCGCCTCGGGCGCACGCTTCTTGTCGAGCTCGTCGTCGATCGCAGTGAGAACGAGAATCTTTCCGGTCATGCGAAATAACGGTCGAGCACGCCGCGATAGATTTTCGTTAGCTTTTCCAGGTCGGCGACCGGCGTGCGCTCGTCGATCTGGTGCATGGTCTGGCCGACAAGCCCGAATTCGATCACCGGACAATATTTGGTAATGAAGCGCGCATCGGAGGTGCCGCCGCCGGTGTTCAGATCGGGCTTTCGTCCGGTCGCTTCCTCGATCGCCGCCACCACCAGATCGGTGAAGGCGCCGGGTCTGGTCACGAACACGTCGGCATTGGACGGCTCCCACCCGATCCGCGCCTGCATGCGGTTGCCGGCCGCCGTCACCACGCGTGCCTCGATCAGCGCGCGCAGCGAGGCTTGATTGTGATGATCGTTGAAGCGGATATTGAATTTCGCGCGGGCCTGCGCGGGTATCACGTTGGTCGCAAGATTGCCGACATCGACCGAGGTGAATTCCAGGTTGGAAGGCTGAAACTGCGCACTGCCGGTGTCGAGCGGTTCGCTGCTCAGCGCCACGATCAGCGCCGCGATGTCCGGCACCGGATTTGACGCGCGGTGCGGATAGGCAACGTGGCCCTGAATGCCGTCGACATACAGCGTGCCAGAAAGAGAGCCGCGGCGACCGATCTTGATGCAGTCGCCCATAGCCTCGACATTGCTGGGCTCGCCGAGCACACAATGATCGAACTTCTCGCCGCGCTGCGCCGCCCACGGCAGCAATTTAACGGTGCCGTTGACGGCGATGTCTTCCTCGTCGCCGGTGATCAGGAACGAGATTGAACCTTTGGGCTGGCCGCCATAGGCGGCGAGGTAGTCCAGCGCCGCCGCGACACTGCAGGCGATGCCGCCTTTCATGTCCACCGCGCCGCGACCATACAAAAATCCGTCCTTCACGTCGCCCGAGAACGCGCCGTGCGTCCACGCGGTCTCGTCGCCCGGCGGCACCACATCGGTATGGCCTGCAAAGACAATGTGCGGAGATTTGTCGCCAATGCGCGCGTAGAGATTTTGAATATCGGCCGTGCCGGGTTCGCCGAAGGTGACGCGGTGCACCTCGAAGCCGGCGTTTTTCAACATAGCTTCAAGGACACCGAGCGCGCCGGCATCCGCTGGCGTTACCGACCGGCAACGCAACAAGTCCTGTGCGATCGAGAGGGCGTCGGCCATGTGTAGCGGCGCCTTCAGTCCCTCAGCAATTCGTTGATGCTGGTCTTGGCGCGGGTGCGCTCATCGACGCGCTTCACGATCACCGCGCAGGCGGTTGACGGGCCGGGCGCGCCGTCCTTCAGCGGGCGGCCGGGCAGGTTACCCGGCACCAGCACTGAATATTCCGGCACTTCGCCGACAAAGATTTCGCCGCTGTCGCGATCGATGATTTTTGTCGATGCGCCTAAGAACACGCCCATCGCCAGCACCGCGCCCTTGCGCACGATCACGCCCTCGGCGACTTCGGAGCGCGCGCCGATGAAGCAATCGTCCTCGATGATCACAGGCTCGGCCTGTAACGGCTCCAGCACGCCGCCGATGCCGACGCCGCCGGAGATATGCACGCGCTTGCCGATCTGCGCGCAGGAGCCGACCGTCGACCAGGTATCGATCATGGTAGACTCGTCGACATAGGCGCCGAGATTGACGAACGACGGCATCAGCACGACGTTCTTGGCGATGAACGCGGAGCGCCGAACGATGGCGCCCGGCACCGCGCGAAAACCGGCGTCGCGGAACCGATTCTCGCCCCAGCCGTCGAATTTGGACGGCACCTTGTCCCACCACGCCGCCTTGCCCGGGCCGCCCGAAATCGCGCTCATCTCGTTGAGGCGGAACGACAGCAGCACGGCTTTCTTCAGCCACTGGTTGACCTTCCACTTGCCGCCGCCGCCGCGCTCGGCCACCCGCGCCTCTCCCTTGTCGAGCAGCTCAAGCGCGGCATCCACGGCGTCACGCACTTCGCCTTTGGTTGCGGTGGAGACGGTATCTCGCGCATCGAAGGCGGTGTTGACGGTGGATTCGAGGGCGGAGAGAGACATCGAGCGATCCTTGAAACGACGGGTTCTCGGCGGCGTTTGTCGGAATTTGAAGCGGGAGAGTCAAGGCGGAGAGCCGTCTTGCCCTCTCCCCTTGTGGGAGAGGGTGTCCGAAATGCGAAGCATTGAGGATGGGTGAGGGGTCTGCCTTATAGTTCGAGCGCACCCCTCACCCGGTTTCTCACTACGTTCGAAACCACCCTCTCCCACAAGGGGAGAGGGGAAGGAAGCGATCCCGGCCTTCGCGGGGACGACAACCGGAGACGAACGCTAACCCACCTCGCTGAGCCGCTGCAAAAATCCTGTCAGATCATCCGTGACATGATCGACGTAAGCCGCGTCGCGGCCTTCCAGCTCCCAGTCCTCGCGCACCACTTCTTGGCTGCCGTCGGGCACCACCAACACGGTGGTCATGCCGAGGTCGTGCGGCACGACGAGATTGCGCGCGAGATCCTCGAACATCGCGGAGGCTTTGGGAGCCACCCCATGCCGGTTTAGAAATTTCTGATAGGTCGCCGGCGCCGGCTTAGGCTCCAGTTCGGCGGCGATTATGTCGAACACCGCCTCGAACTGCGAACCGATGCCGAGCCGCTCCAGCACCTTGTCGGCGTGGTCTGTCGAACCGTTGGTCAGGATCAGCTTGCGTCCCGGCAGTTTGGCGATGGCGGCGCCCATCGCCGGATTGGGCTGCAGCGGCGAATGATCGATCTGGTGCACGTATGCGAGATAATCGTCGGCGGACACGCCGTGCTCGGTCATCATGCCGCGCATGCTGGTGCCGTAGCGGCGGTAATAATCCTTCTGGATTCGTCTCGCCTCGTCTGGCGGCACCTTGAGATAGTTGCCGATGAACTCGCCTATGCGAGCATCGACCTGCTGCCACAGATTGACGTGATGCGGATACAGCGTGTTGTCGAGGTCAAATACCCAAGTGTCGATATTGGCGAAGAAACGTTTTGATCTCATCACGGCATCGCGAAGCGCAGCGTCTTGCCGCCGCTGGTCATGTCGACCGGCTCAAATCCTGTGGGGCTAAGGCCGCGCGCGCCGCAATCGCCTTGTTGGCTGATCTCGAACTTGCTCTCGCGCGTGCAGAGCTGCGTTAATCCACCCCAGTTCAACGGCCTGTCCTTGAACCGGATGGCGCGGCTATCGGCATCGACAGCCTCGGCGAAACTGAAAATCTGTTTCGCCGCGCCGGCAACGTCGGGATGCAGGCATTTGCCGGGCTCGATGCGAAACCAGCCGCGGCTGGTGACAGCCTTGCCGTCGTCGGCGCCGACGGCCGCCATGATCTTATGCGGCGTGTCGTTGCACCAGGTCAGTCCGGTGGAAGACGGCGCCTGCACGGCGTCCACCATGGATGCGAACAGGTTCGGCGCCTGCACGATGTCCGGCGCCAGCCCATGCGCTTTGACAAATGCCGCCAGCGCGGCTTGCGTCTTGGGGCCATCGACGCCGTCGATCGGCGCAGCGTCATAACCAGCGATCACCAGGAGGCGCTGGATGCCCGCCAGCCTTGCCTGCTCGTCGTCATACTCGCTACCTTCGGCGAGATACGCCACCAGATTGCCGTCATCCGTCGGCGTCGGCTTGATCTCGGTGAACGGCGCGGGAGTTTGCCCGCTGCGGCATTGTCGCGCGGCCGCGATGACGAAATTATCCGGCGCGACGCATAACGTATCCGCGCCGGATTGCGGAGTCGGCGATGCGCCATAAACGCTCAGCGCGCGCGCGTTGAGGAGGATGCGATCCACGGTAAGCGTGCCCTGCGCCACCACGCGGCATTGCGCGGGATCGATGCGAAACCAGCCGCGCGTCGCGGTGGCCGCCTTGTCGTCGATACCAATCGCGGCCTCGATCACATAGCTCATGCGATTGCATAGTTTTAAGTCGGCGCGGGCGGCGCTCGTCACGGCGAGAAATGTGAATACCGCGAGCAAAAAAGACGGGAACTGAGCGGTCGATCTTAACATCACTTGTAAATCAGCGTCCCGGTACCCTGGTTGGTGAACAGCTCGAGTAGCACTGCGTGTGGAATCTTGCCATCGATGATGACGACGCCCTGCACGCCCTGCTCGAGCGCGTAGATGCAGGTCTCGACTTTCGGAATCATGCCGCCGGAAATCGTGCCGTCGGCAATCAACTTGCGCGCTTCTTTCACCGAGAGTTCCGGAATCAACTTCTTCGCCTTGTCGAGCACACCGGGCACGTCGGTTAGCAGCAGCAACCGCTTCGCCTTCAGCGCACCTGCGACCGCGCCGGCAAACGTATCGGCATTGACGTTGAACGTCTGGCCTTCCTTTGACGTCGCCAGCGGCGCCAGCACTGGAATAAGGTCATGGCCGATCAACTGGTTGAGCAGCGTCAGATCGACCTTTTCCGGTTCGCCAACGAAACCGAGATCGACGACTTTTTCAATGTTCGAGTCCGGATCGACGATGGTGCGCGTCACCTTCGATGCCAGCACCATGTTGCCGTCCTTGCCGCACAGGCCGACAGCCTTGCCGCCAGCTTCATTGATGTAGCCGACCAGAGCTTTGTTGATCGAGCCAGCCAGCACCATCTCCACGATTTCGATGGTGGCCGCATCCGTGATGCGCAGGCCGGCGGCGAATTCGGATTTGATGCCGAGCCGCTGCAGCATGGTTGCGATCTGCGGGCCGCCGCCGTGCACCACCACCGGATTGACGGCCGTCTGTTCCAGAAGAACGATATCGCGCGCGAACGCCTTGGCGAGTTCCTCCGCACCCATCGCGTGGCCGCCGTATTTGATGACGATGGTTTCCTCGTCATACTCCTGCATGTGCGGCAACGCTTCGGACAGGATGCGGGCTTGATCGAGCGGACTGATATATGGCACGTCTGTCATGAAGCGGTCTCGTTTGCGGCGATGTCGGGCGGGGTTCTATCTGATTGGCAAGCGGGCGCAAAGCGCTGCCGTGATCGGATGGAGCGAAGCGAAATCCGGGAACTTCAGTGGTCGCGGTCCCGGACTGCGCTTCGCTCTAGCCGGGCTACGAGGGCCTCAAACGCGTTCCGGCCAAGTCGCGGCCAGCGCCAGCACCACCCAGCTCACGATCAGCAGTGTCCCGCCCGTCGGCGCAGCCATCGGGAACAGGCTATGGCCGGCGTATTGACGCAATGTCAGATCGCCCGCGAACAAAGCCGCCGCGATGACGAAGCCAAACGCCGCCACCAAGCCGATCTGCAGGTGAATGACGCGTCGTTCAGCAAGAGCAGCCGCTGCAAGCACCGCGCTGGCGTGGAACAGCAGCATCGACGATGCCGATGCCAAGCGCGTCGCGTCGGGTTGATGTGCCGCGGCCGCAGCCAACGCGACGCCGGCAGCGCCCATCAGTGCGGCCAACGCGATCAGCGCTCGAATCATATTGGTCCCGTTCATTGCCGCTCACTCAGCAGGCGAACCATGGCGGCGCGCAATTCCGGCATACCCGCGCCGGTGCGCGACGATGTCACCAGTAACTCGGGAAACGCTGCGGGGTGTTTTTTCAGTGCGGCTGACGTGGTATCTCTCAGCTCCGCCAGCTTTGCTGCTTTTACCTGGTCTGCCTTGGTGAGCACGACCTGATAGCTCACCGCGGCCTTGTCCAACGTCGTCAAGACCGTACTGTCGACATCCTTGATGCCGTGGCGCGCATCGATCAGCACGTAGACCCGCGCCAGACTGCTACGCCCCTGCAGGAAATTGTGGATCAACGCGGTCCAGGACGCGACCTTTGCCTTTGGCGCGGAGGCATAGCCATAGCCGGGCATGTCGACCAAGCCGAAAATCGGCATTGTCGGGGCCTTCGAAGAAGATCAGTTCTTGCGTGCGGCCCGGCGTGTGCGACGTGCGCGCCAGCGCGTTGCGCCCCGTAAGCGCATTGATCAGGCTGGACTTGCCGACGTTGGAGCGTCCGGCGAACGCGACCTCCATGCCAGCCATCGGCGGCAGCGTTTCAATCGAGGGCGACGCCCAGAAGAACTGCCAGTCGCCGGCGAACAGCTTGCGGCCCTGCTCGATCAGCTTCGCATCGGTATCCGCGTTCATGCGAAGGCTTTCAGAGCATGGTGGAATACGGTATCAAACCGAAAACGAAGGGGAAGTCCATGTCCGCCAATGATGCGCTCCATATTGCGGTGCTTTCCGGCGACGGCATCGGCCCCGAGGTGATGGCGCCCGCGCTGGAGGTGCTGCGCAAGATCGAAGCGACTTCGGACCTGAAATTCCGATTTACCGAAGCCGCGGCTGGCGCCAACAATTATCGTGAAACCGGCAAGTCGATGCCGGATAGCACGATCCGGTTGTGCGAGGAGGCCGACGCGATCCTGCTCGGCGCCTGCGGACTGCCGTCGGTGCGCTATCCCGATAATACCGAGATCATGCCGCAAGTCGAATTGCGCTTTCACTTCGACCTCTATGCCGGCGTGCGGCCAGCGCGTCTCATTCCCGGCGTTGCCAGTCCCATCGTAGGCGCCGACCAGCGCGGCATCGACATGGTTGTAATCCGCGAATCCACCGAAGGACTGTTTGCGTCGATGGGCAAGGGCGTCGTTACCCATGAAGAAGCGCGGGAGACGTTGGTTATCACGCGCAAGACCTCCGAGCGGCTGTTCGAATTTTCGTTTCGGCTGGCGGAGCGGCGCAAGGCGCGCGGTAAACCCGGCGCGTTGACCTGCGTCGACAAGGCGAACGTGTTCAAGGCATTCGCATTCTTCCGCGAGATGTTCGACGAGGCCGCCAAACGTCATCCCGATGTTGCCGCCAGTCACCTCTATGTCGATGCCTGTTCGGCGCTGCTGGTGAAGCGTCCCTGGGATTTTGACGTGATGGTGATGGAGAACATGTTCGGCGATATTCTTTCCGACATGACCGCCGGGCTCATCGGCGGCATGGGGATGGCGCCATCGGCTGACATCGGCGATCGCCATGCGGTGTTTCAGCCGTGCCATGGCACCGCGCCAGATATCATGGGGCAGGGCAAGGCCAATCCGACGGGGATGATACTCTCGGCGGCGATGATGCTGGACTGGCTCGCCGACAAGCATGGCCTTGAAGGCGGGGCGGAGCAAAGCGAACGCATCGAGCGCGCCGTCGACAGGGTTTACGCCGACGGCATCAAGCCGATGGAATTTGGCGGCGGCAACGGCACCGCCGATATCGCGAAAGCGGTGCTGGCGGCGTTGTAGCGCTCGTTATCTACCTGACAAGATGCGACGTCAGCGGATTGGCGCCGGCCTGATTGAAGAACGCCTGCTCTTCGGCGGTGGCTTCCAGCAGCTGCGTGTCCTGGTCGTAGATATCGTTGCGAAATTGCACGGTCTGGTCGCGCGTCATCCATGCGGTCAGATAGATCCAGGCCACCGGTACTTTCTTTGGCAGATGGATGTCCTCGCGCGCGCCGCTGGTAATGGCGGCGTCGATCGCGGCGCGGTTCCATTGCGGAAGGTCTTTGCCCAGAAGCCATGCAGCCATATCGCGAACATTGTCCACTCGTGCGCAGCCGTGCGAGTCGAACCGGTAGTCGTCGCTGAACAGGTTCTTCTGGTTGGTATCGTGCATGTAGACCGAATAGGAATTCGGCATGTCGATCTTCAGTGAACCCAACGCGTTCCAGGTGCCGGACTGCTGACGCACGGTAAAATTCGGTGTGCGCGTGCCGGACCAATCCACCGAGCCCGGATTAACAGGGTTGTCACGCGCATCGAGCACTTCCATGTGCATACGCGCAAGATAGCCCGGGTCTTTCCGCATATGAGCCGAGATTTCGGTTTTCGAAATCGAGGACGGCACGGTCCAGGTGGGATTGAGATTGACGCTGGTGATTTCCGCGGTCAGCGTCGGCGACGGCTTTTCGGTCTTGCCGACGATCACGCGATAGCGCTTGACGACCTTGCCGTTCTCGATGGCCTCGGCATAGGTAGCCGGAATGTTGACGACGACATAACGCGGACCGAAGCCGAACTTCATGTTCGCGATCCGCTCAAGCGACGCCTCGAGCTGCTGAATGCGCTTCTGGACCGGTACATTCATGGCGGCAAGCGTGCGCGGATTCATCGACCCGGTAGCAGCGAGGCCATGCCGCGCCTGAAAATGCTTCACGCCTTCGGCAACGCCATCGTCATAAGGTCCGGATGATTTATTTGCCGCGAGATCGCCGGTGACGATCAGCCGCCTGCGCAGCAAATCGTCGTTCGGCCCGGCGGTGCCGATGGCAAATTTGGCGTCGGCGGGAATCGCCGGCCATCCGCCGCGCACCGCGATATCGGAATAACTCAGGGCCGCTTCCTTGATCTGCTGCGCGGTTCCTTCGTCAAAAGTCGGTTCGCTCGAGATCGCCAGCGCTGCTGCGGATCGCAAATCCGGAGTAGAGGCTGCCCCCGCCGGCTTAGCTGCTGCGGCATGCGGAGCAACAATGGCCGACGCGGCAGTTGCCGCCGGTGATAAGGGAGCAGTCTTCGCCGGAGCCGTGCCCGAGGGCGCAACAGGGGCACCTTGGCTTAGCGCCGCACCGGTTCCCAGCATCAGGGTAACGGCTGCAATGGTGATTGTTCGCATGTTTGGTCTTTCAAATAGGCCGCAATGGCGTTTCCTGCTCTTAACCGCCAACGGCGTAATAGGATCGGGAACGGTTAATGACTGATGATGTCTTTGAGTAAATATAGCTTACGAATGGTTCACGAGACGTTGCATGGCATTGAGCGCTCTTGGAGGCTCATGCTCCGCAACAAGTTATCTGATCGGCGGCGCGTACTGGATGCCGCCAGCGTTCCACAACTGATTTAGTCCGCGGGGAATGCCGAGCTTCGATCCGGTGCCGACATTGCGGTCGTACACCTCGCCGTAATTGCCGACGTGACGGATAATGCGAGCGGCCCAGTCCTTGGTCAGCCCGAGATCTTCGCCGTATGTGCCCTCGGTGCCGACCAGTCGCATCACATCGGGCTTCTTCGACTTCAGCGCTTCGTCGATGTTCTTTGAGGTGACACCAAGTTCCTCGGCATTGATCATCGCATACAGCGTCCACTTCACGATCATCATCCAGTCGTCGTCGCGTTGTCGCACCACCGGTGCCAGCGGTTCTTTGGAAATCAGATCGGGCAGGATGACGTGATCGCCCGGCTTCGCCAGATTCAACCGCAACGCATAAAGCTGCGACACGTCCGCGGTGAAGGTGTCACACTGGCCGGAATCATAGGCCCTGAAAACCTGGTCCAGCTTTTCGAATTTCATTTCCTGGTACTTAATATTGTTGGCACGGAAATAGTCGGCAAGGTTTAATTGCGTCGTCGTGCCGGATTGCACACACACCTTGCTGCCGTCGAGGTCCAGAGCCGAGTCGATGTTGCGCCCGCGTGGGATCATAAAGCCTTCGCCGTCGTAGTAGGCGACAGCGGGGAAATACAAATCATAGGACGTTTCGCGCGACATGCTCCAGGTCGAATTGCGGCTTAGAATATCGACCTTGCGGCTTTGCAGTTCCTTGAAGCGCTCGCTGGCTTCGAGCGGAACGAATTTTGCTCGTTTCGGATCGTCGAAGATTGCAGCTGCAACGGCGCGGCAGAAATCGACGTCGAAGCCCGCCCAGTTGCCCTTGTCGTCCGGGATCGAGAATCCGGGGAGTCCGGCGTTGACGCCGCACAACACATCGCCGCGCCGGATCGTGCGTTTCAGCGTCTTGGTGTCGTAGCGCTCATAGGTGATGGCGGCGGCGGCCACTGCCGCGGCGACCACGAGGCCGATCGCAAGCCCGCTCTGAAATGGCTTCATCAACATGGGCAGTCTCGCAATCTATTTCGTTTGAAAGCTACGCTTCAGATCAAAGCCCCGGCTGCTGGCGCACCACCACTTTGGTCCCGACCGGAACGCGGTCATAAAGATCGGCGACGTCGGCGTTGACGAGCCGGAAACATCCCGACGATACCGCGGTGCCGATGGTATCGGGCCGGTTGGTGCCGTGAATGCGATACACGGTGGCGCCAAGATAGAGAGCGCGGGCGCCGAGCGGATTGCCGGGCCCGCCGGCCATGAAGCGCGGCAGATACGGCTGGCGCTCGATCATCTCCGGCGGCGGGGTCCAGTCCGGCCACTCCGCCTTGCGCGAAATCTTCAACAGGCCCTGCCACTGGAAACCGTCGCGGCCGACGCCGATGCCGTAGCGGATCGCGCGGCCATTGCCCTGCACTACATAGAGAAAGCGCTCGGAGGTCTGCACGATGACAGTGCCGGGCGCCTCGGTGGTGCGGTAATATACCATCTGGCGTTTGAACTCCGGCGGCAACTCGACCAAATCATCGGCAAGCAGTCCCGGCTGGTCACCCGCGTCAGGCTGCTGCGCAAAACCGTGCGATGCGCAAAGCATCAAAGCACCGGCAATCGCCATTCCAACGAAGCTGCGTAATTGGATCATCCAAATTTTCCTTAGACGTTGCAGTGGTATCTATCACCGTTTGCCAATCAGAACAGCCATCAAAGAGTATTGGGGCGCTTCGATGTCATTTCGGCGCGATCCATAGCCGCAACCCGTAGGCGACGATTCCAACCGTGCCGACGCCACCGAGCCACAGTGCTGCGAACCACAACAAGCGCTGCGAAAGTGGGCGCAAATTCTGCTCCGGAGGCATCAATGATAGCCGCTCGCGGCGTTGACCTTGCCGCGAAACACGTAATAGGCCCATGCGGTATAAGCCAAAATGGTTGGTACCAGCACGGCGACGCCAAACAGCATGAAGACCTGGCTGTTTTCGGGTGACGCCGCCTGCCAGATCGTGATGCTGCGCGGCACGATATAAGGCCACATGCTGACGCCGAGCCCGGCATAGGACAGCGCGAACAGCGCAAGCGACAGAAAGAATGGCCGGTAGTCCTGCTTGTTGGCAAGGCTGCGCAGCAGCAGCACTGTTACGCCGGCGACCGCGATAGGCACCGGCGCTGTCAGGATGACATTAGGCCAGGCGAACCAGCGCCGCGCGTATTCGGCATCGAGAAACGGCGTCGCGATGCTCACCGTGCCGATGGCGCCGAGCATCGCGAACAATAACCACCAGCTCAGGCGGTAGGCTTCGTCGCGCAATTCGCCTTCGCTCTTCATCACCAGCCAGGTCGCGCCGAGCAGCGCGTAGCCGATAACCAGCGCAACTCCGGTCAGGAGACTAAACGGCGTCAGCCAGTCCCACCAGCCGCCAGCATAGTGCCGGCCATCGACGCGCACGCCCTGCAGCATCGCGCCGAGCGCAACGCCCTGCGCCAGGGTCGCCAGCAGCGATCCGCCGGCGAACGCAATATCCCACAGGTTTCGCTCGCGCAGCGTCCGCCAGCGAAATTCAAATGCGACGCCACGGAACACAAGACCGACCAGCATCGCGATCATCGGGGTGTAGAGGGCTGGCATCAGCACGGCATAGGCCAAGGGGAATGCCGCCATCAGTCCGCCGCCGCCCAGCACCAGCCAGGTTTCGTTGCCGTCCCACACCGGCGCAACGCTGTTCATCATGACGTCGCGGTCGGCTTTTTTCGGAAAAAACGGAAACAGCATGCCGAGGCCGAGATCGAATCCGTCCATCACGACATAGACGAACACCGCGAACGCGATGATGAAGGCCCATATTGTGGCGATATCGAACATGGCGGCCATCAGGCCCTTCCTTCCGCCGCGACAGCCGGCGCAGGTGTGATGCCGGCAGCACGCGCGGGCACGTCGCTGCGCGGTCCCTGTTCGCCGTGATGCGGCGGCGCCGCCATCAACCGTAGAATATAGATGACGCCTGCCGAGAAGACCGCGAAATAAACGATAACAAAGGCGATCAGCGAGGACGCCACCGCGGGGGTCGCCAGCGGCGACGCGGATTCCATGGTCCGCAGCAATCCATAGACCGTGAAGGGTTGCCTGCCGGTTTCGGTCGTGACCCAACCGGCCAGCACGGCGATAAAGCCCGCCGGTCCCATCGCCATCGCGAAGATGTGCAAAAACCGCGAGTCGTAAAGCTGGCCGCGCCAGCGCTGCCACAGGCTCAGCAGTCCCAGCCCCAGCATCAGGAAACCGATGCCGACCATGATGCGGAACGACCAGAACGTGATCGGTACCGGCGGCCAGTTTTCGCGTGGCACCGTGTCCAGCCCGGCCAGCGGCGCGTCCGGCGAATGTTTCAGGATCAGCGATCCCATTTTGGGAATTTCGATCGCGTATTTCACTCTAGCTCCGCTTTGATCGGGCAAGCCGAACAGGATCAGCGGCGCGCCTTCGGGATGGCTTTGATAATGGCCTTCCATCGCCATCACTTTGGCGGGCTGATGTTCCAGCGTGTTGAGACCGTGCTGATCGCCAGCGACAATCTGGATCGGCGCCACCAGCGTCGCCATCCACATCGCCATCGAGAACATCACCCGCGGCCCGGCGAGGTGGCGGTCACGCAACAGGTGAAACGCGCCCACGCCCCCCACGACTAGCGCGGTGGTGAGGTAGGCGGCGAGCACCATGTGGATGAGACGGTAGGGAAACGACGGATTGAAGATCACTTTGAGCCAGTCGGCGGCGACGTACTGTCCATCGGCATTGACGGCGTAACCGGCCGGCGTCTGCATCCACGAATTCGCAGATAGAATCCAGAATGCCGAAACCAGCGTACCCAGCGCGACCATCAAGGTCGCAATGAAATGCAATTTGTGGCCGACGCGTTCGAGGCCGAACAGCATCACGCCGAGGAAGCCCGCTTCAAGAAAGAATGCGGTGAGCACCTCATAGGCCATCAGAGGACCGATGACCGGGCCTGTCTTGTCGGAAAATGCCGACCAGTTGGTGCCGAACTGGTAGGACATCACGATTCCCGACACCACGCCCATGCCGAAAGCGATGGCGAATATCTTCAGCCAGTAGTTGAACAGGTTGATGAAGACTTCCCGCCCAGTCCACAGCCACAGGGCTTCCAGCACGGCGAGATAGCTCGCAAGCCCGATCGAAAACGCCGGGAATATGATGTGGAACGACATCGTGAACGCGAATTGCGCCCGCGCCAGCACGATGGCGTCCCAGCCTTCGAACATCGAAGTCATCCGTCCTTGTTAGATCGGATGGCCTTTTATCACGCCCGGAGTGACGACGATATCGTCAGGGATGCGTAGCAGCTAGCTGCTGGCGTTGAGCAGGCGCGCGATGGTGCGGTCCATCTGCTCGTACTGGCCTTCGCCATCGTGCTGGAACACGATTTTTCCGCTCTGATCGACGATGTATTGCGCCGGCCAAAACCGGTTGTTGTACGCATTCCAGGTTTGCGAAGCATTGTCTTGCGCCACTGGATAGGTGATGCCGTGTCGCTTGAGCGCCGCCTGGACGTTGGACGCCGATCGCTCAAACGGGAATTCCGGTGTGTGAACGCCCACCACAACAAGGCCGCGATCCTTGTATTTTGCGTAAAGCTGCACGACGTGGGGCAGCGTGTTGACACAGTTGACGCAGCCGTAGGTCCAGAAATCCACCAGCACGACCTTGCCGCGCAGGCTGGCGATACTGAGCGGGGCTGAATTGAACCAGTTGCTGGCGCCGGCAAAGTCCGGTGCGGCGCCCTGCCCAGCGGCTACCCTGAACGGTGCGGATGGTCCGGTTTCGCCGCCGATGCCCGGCGTGGCGCCGATCAGGTATAGAGCAAGGATCGAGATCGATGCAGCGAATTTTCCAATCATCGTGAAGTCTCCTTAGGGTTGCATGTGAGAGGGCGCGAGTGACGTTGTCAGAGGCCGATCTGGCTGTTGGGATAAAATCCTGTCAGCCACGACACGATCAGCGTGTCGTACTGAAAGTAGGAGGCGACCGCGAAAGCGATCACGACGACGCCAAAGCCCTGCTGCAGCCGCGGCGAAATCCTCGCGACGCTGCGCACTCGGCTTGTTACCGCCTGCCCGCCATAGGCGATCGCCAGCATCGGTATCGCCGCCCCGACGGCATAGACCACCAGCAGCAGGCTTGCCCATTTGGCGTCTTTTGACGTTGCAACGATGGTCAGGATCGATCCGAGGACTGGACCGGCGCATGGGGTCCAGACCAAACCGAGCGTGGTGCCGAGGATCAATCCTCCGACATTGCCTTGATAAGTATCCACCTCAGCCGAGCGGCTGGTCGTGGAATGAGCCATCCGCGTCCAAAGCCATTCAAATGGCGTTGGCCAGATCATCAGAAACCCAAACCCGACCAGCACAATGGCGGCACCGGAATGCAGCACGCTCGGATCGAAATCGAAAATCTGTGTGATCCAGCTCAACAGCAGCGCTACGGCTGAAAACGAGATGACAAAACCGAGCGCAATTAAGGCTGGCCGTGCCGTGCTGGTATGGCCGACCGAAGCGCCGAGCAGGATCGGCAACATCGGCAACGTGCATGGCGCGGCGATAGTGACGACGCCTGCGAGCAAAGCGAGAACAAGATTTAACATATGGTTTGGGCCCGTCGAGCTGTCCCGGCCATGCCGAGCGCTTGAGAGGACTTCGGATGAAAATGGAAGGTGTTACGGGAGCAGCGTCACGTATTCGTGACGCTGGAAGGTAGTCAAACGCAATTCGGCCCGGAAGGGGGGCATCCCGTCCGAGCCGTGGAGGTATCTTGAGATTAGAAAAATTCGATCAGCGGGCGCTGGTCTCGCTGTCGTAGGAAATCACGCAGACGTCCGAGGGCTTCTTGCTGCTGCAGTCGATTACCTGCTCACGCACTAACATCGAGCCGGTATCGCGCTGGGCGCGAGGGGCGGTGTTCTGGCTGGACAGCGAGGCAAGCGTGCAGATTGCCCCGAGCGGGATGATGAAAAAGCGGAAAGTGGGTTTTAACATTGTCGCGCTCCTGATCGGCTTTCTTCGTCCTGCTTGCCGTCCGTGATTATCGGTATAGCCGGTGATTTTTTCAGGTCGATGTCGTCAAATGTTTCATTTGTTTCGTCGGCCGTCAGGGCGATTACGCAGCCACGCTCTCCACCCCTGCAACCTTCAGCAGCCCGGCTAGTTGCCTGCGGGCATAGAACATCCGTGTTTTCACCGTGCTCTGCGGTATGCCGATGATCTGGCCAACCTCTTCGACGGACTTCTCATGGTAGTAGACGAGGTCGACGATTTCGCGGTGCGCCGCGGACAGCTTGGCGACGCAGGCGCGCAGGATCGCGCTGGTATTGCTGCGATCGAGCGAAATTTCCGGGGTATCGGCCTCGTCGGCGATTTCAAGCACGTCTTCCTGCTCGATATCCTCGTGCCGGCGCTGACGTAGCGCGGAAAGCGCCTTGAAGCGGGCGATGGAGAGCAGCCAGGTGGAAACCTGGGCGCGGCCTTCGAACTGTCCGGCGGTCCGCCACACGTCGAGAAACACCTGGCTGACGATGTCTTCCGCCGTGGTGGTATCGCGCACCACGCGCAGGATGAAGCGGTAGACCCTCACATTGTGACGGGCATACAGAGTATGCATCGCGCTCCGGTCGCCGCTGGCGATGTTGTTGAGCAACATCTGGTCTGAAGTCGCCTGGACGGTAGCGATGCCCAGGCGCGCGGCGGCGTTGATGGCGATAACGTTATGCATGACAATCTCCCGTTATTCACCGCGTTGGCGGCGTCGTTGGGCAGATTGTTAATGAGCGGACGTTTCAGGATGTCTGCGCAATAGCAGAAATTGGTTTCGTCGACAGGGAGAATTGTTTCATCGCGCCACCGGCGACGAAATAATCAGGGCTCAAAAATACCAGCAATTTTAACGAGATGAAAAATCAGGCTTTCTCGCCAGACGGCGAGAACAGATAGCCGCCGCCGCGGATGGTGCGGATAACCGCCGGTTTCGTGGGGTCGGGCTCGATCTTGCGCCTGATGCGCATGATCCGCAGGTCGACGGCGCGGTCGAAGGCTTCGCTGTCGCGCGCATTGGCCAATTCGAGCAGTCGCTCCCGCGACAGCACACGTTTTGGATTAGCCGCGAATACTTTCAGCAAACCGAATTCCGACGCGGTGAGCGGATGCTCGTTGCCTTCGTCATCCCGGAGCGCCTGTGCCTCAAGATCGAGCCATTTCGTGCCGAACCGCACCAGATGATCCTTTGAGGATTTCGTTGTAGCTTCCGGCGCAGCCGCCCCGGCCTGCCTTGCCGGCGCGCTCCGCCGCAACACCGAACGGATACGCGCCATCAATTCGCGGAGCTCGCAGGGCTTTGCGATGTAGTCATCAGCGCCAAGCTCAAGCCCGACGACGCGATCGATCGGGCTGGCGGTCGCAGTGAGCATGATCACCGGCACATTGGTGCGGCTTTTGAGGTCGCGGATGATCGAAAGCCCGTCTTCCTCCGGCATGTTCAGATCGAGAACTACCAGATCGGGCGGAAGTCCATTCCCGATCGCAGCGCGCAGGCTCGTTCCGCCGTCGCACAGCGTGACGGTAAAGCCATGCATCTTGAGATAGTCGCCGACCATTTCCCGGGCCGGGGCTTCGTCGTCGACGATGATGATGTGGGGGTTCTGGCTCATGTCAGGATGCGGCTGCCGCGGGCAGGGCGATGGTGAAAGTGGACCCCTGTCCGGGTCCCGGGCTGTCGGCGGTCACCGTGCCGCCATGCATGTCGATGATGCGTTTGACGATCGAAAGTCCAAGGCCGGTCGAGCTTTCACCCGCAGTGGGCTTGGCAGACAGCCGCTGAAAGCGGCCGAACAGACGTCCGAGATCCTCCGGCGAGAGGCCGGCTCCCTCGTCTGTGATGCGGATGATGGAATGATCTTCATCCCGGGTGACCAGGAGTGAAATCTTGCCGCCGATCGGACTGTACTTGATGGCGTTGCTGACCAGATTGTCGATGGCTTCGCGCATCCTGTCCGTATCGCACAAAGTGGCCTGGCCGAGCGGTGCGGAGACGATGATGGCCTGCCGCTTGTTCGCGGCGAGGGGCTGATTGGCCTGCGCGACCTCGTTCACCAGCGCGGCGATATCGACCGGCTCGCGGCGAATGGTGATGTCGAATGCGTCGGCCATCGCGTCGGAAATCAGATGGTCCACCATAGAGGTCAGACGCTTGGTGGCGTCACGGATATGCTCGACCTGCCCGGCGATGCTTTCCTTGGAGGCGCTGGCGCCGATCAATTCGGTCAGCATTTCGGTGCGACCGAGGATTACGCCGAGCGGGTTCTTAAGGTCGTGCGCCACGGTGCCGAGGATCTCGTTCTTGAACCCGTTGGCGCGCTGCAGCTGCAGCCACTGCGAAGACAGTCTGCGGTTGGCCTGTGTCAGCGCGCGGGTGCGCTGCGCGACACGATCCTCAAGCTGCGAGTTGGCCTCATTCAGCTGCTGATAGAGAATGACGTTGTCGAACGCGATCGAAAGCCGGCTGCCGAAGATTTCCACCAGCGACCGGTCGGTCTCGGACAGCTCCCGCTCCGATTGCAGCAGAATCACGACTTCGCGTCCGCTGCCGGTGCTGACATAGAGAACGCTGCGGTGGTCGGCGAATTCGTGCTTGCGACGCAAAAAGGCGGCCTCGACCATTTCGCGTAAATCATTATCAAGAGGATGCGAAGCGGCGGCGCCGGTGAAACGGCGATAACAACCGGATCCCGCAAGCACGGAAAAGTCGTCTCCCGGCTTGCCGCCATCGCGCAATACCAGAATGCCCGCGCAGTCGACATTCAGCAGGGAAGCGATCTGCGTCAGCACGCCTTCGGCGAGACGCTGCATCGACTTGAAATCATACAGCGTCGAGGCGGCATCGATGATGATCTCAAGTCCGCGGCGAGTCTGCACCATGCGTTCGAGCTGCTGATAGCTTCGCAGTGCCGCGGTCAGCGAGGTGAACAGCTTGTCCGCGGTCAGCTCGGTCTTCGCCTTGTAGTCGTTGATGTCGTAGTCGACGATGACACGACGCTCCGGAGCTTGCCCGGGCTGACCGGTGCGCAGGATGATGCGCACCGTCTCGTTCTTGATTTCGTTGCGGATGAACTCCACGAGATCGAGACCCGCCGCGTCGGTTTCCATAATGACGTCGAGCAGCACAGCGGCGATATCCGGATGCTCGCGCATCAGGGTCCGGCCCTCCGCCGCGGAATAGGCCGACAGGATTTCGAGCGTCTGTCCGTTCAGGCAATAGTCGCTGAGCGCAAAACGCGTACCTTCGTGCACGGCCTGATCGTCATCGATCACCGCGATCTTCCATTTGCGTGCCGTCGAGGCCTCCGGCGCGGCGGTGCCGGTATCCTCGATCAGATGGAGGACATCGTCCTGGTCGGCCATAACATGGTCCCGTCGGTTGTTGTGTCAGTGTCCGCGTCGCGTTTGGCGGCCTGCGGCATGATAATGCGAAACGTAGTGCCTTGTCCCAGCCTTGACTGCAGCATCATGCGTCCGCCGAGCTGCTGGGTTACAAGATTATAAACAATATGCAGCCCAAGACCGGTGCCGCCTTCGTTGCGGCGCGTGGTGAAGAACGGATCGAAAGCCTGGCGCTGCACGTCCGGCGTCATTCCGGCGCCATTGTCGGCAAAAATGATCTCGATGTCATCATTGCCGCGAGGTCTCGCCGTGATCGAGATCGTTCCGGATTGTCCGTCGGCAAACGCATGATTTGCGGCATTGAGGAAGAGATTGGTCAGAATTTGACCGTACGAGCCCGGGTAGCCGTCAATCAAGAGGCCTTCCGGCACATCGACAGAGAGCGTGATCGGTGCCTTCTTCAGGACCGGCCGAAGGCTGGATATGATCTGGTCGGTTGCCTCGCGTAGGCTGAACTGACGCCGTTCCGCATGCGAGCGATCCACGGCAACCTGCTTGAAGGACTGGATCAGTTCGCCGGCGCGATGCAGGTTGGCCACCAGTTGCTGGGATGCGTCCTGCGAGGTCCGCACGAAATCCTCTAGCTGCGACCGACGCAGCGGCGTGTCCGATTTCATCTCGGCCTCGAATTGCTCGGTCCGGCGCGCCAAACTGGACGCAACCGTGAGGCTGATGCCGATCGGATTGTTCACTTCATGCGCCACGCCGGCGACCAGGCCGCCCAGCGCCGCCAACCTTTCCGAATCGATGAGATTTCGCTGGGCGGCGCTCAGTTCCAGCAGTGCCGTCTCGGCCTTCTCCTTTGAGGTTCGCAATTCATCCTCGGCTTCGCGCTTGGCGATGGCATTTTCGCGAAATACCTCCACCGCGCGCGCCATCGCGCCGATCTCGTCGCTGGCGCTGGTGCCCTGGACCCCGCGCTCATAGTGGCCTGACGCGATTGCACGCATCGATTTCATTATTTCCTGAAGCGGCAGCCGGATGCTGAGCGCGATCACGATGCCTGCAGCAATGATGATGCCTAGAAACATCACCGCGACGGATAATACCCGCCGCGAAATGCCGGAGAGCGTGCGATCGAAAGTTTCCTGAGCCTTCTGCTCGCGCTGCCGCATCTTGACCGACAATCCATCGATGGCGGCAATGGTCTCGGCCTGACTGGCATCGATGGAATTTCGCAGCAGGTCGGTTCTACTTGCGAGTTGCTCTGACAATTTGCCAAATCCTTCGCGCAGCGCAACCGTGCGTTCTCTCAGTCGCTCCAAGGCCATGCGCTGCAGATCGTTGTCGGCAAGTTCGGCCATGACCGGGATAGTCTTCTCGATCGTCTCGGTGTTCCTGCGGGTTTCTTCGGCTGAGGCCGTCGCTAACGAGAGATAATAGGTATTGGCCGCGACCAGCATTGCGGTAAACGCCTCGCGGGATTTTCCCAGCGATGGCCAGATCAAGGCATCGCGGTGACCCGTTGCGCCCTCGATGACCGAGTATAATCCCGCCATGTCCCTGGCGGGCTTTAAAACCTTTTCATCATAGGTCTTGGTAATCGTCGCCTGCAGACTGCGCAGTTCACCGAACCCATTGATGAAGCGGTCGGTAACGCGTTCCAGCGCCTCGACCGAGCCGGATAGCATCGGATCGGTCGAGGCACGCGTGGTGAGCGTGCCGAGAACCGCTTCGCGCAGCAAGAGAATCTCGGCGAACAGTTCCGGGCTGGGCTGGTTAATGTAGCGATGGATCAGATTGTGCAACCGGCCGGTTTCGCTTTCCAGAAGCGCGAGGACATTGTCGGACTTGCGCACCTGGCGGACATCGTCCCATGCCGAGCCCAGCACCTGAGCGCCATTCCAGATCATCGCCACCAACGCCACGACGACGGCGGAATTCAGCGAGGCAATCGACAGGATGCGCCAGCGGATCGGAATGGCGCGGACCGCGCCGACAATGCCGGCGCGGCTGCGCGCGGCAAGGCTTTTTGGACGTTCCGGAGCTTCTTCCAGTTCGGATATCATTTGCGCGCGCCCGCCATCGCTGCGGTTGCTGACCGCCACAACGCGAAAACGATAGCGACGATCCGCGGAACGGCCGCGCAACTGAACACAAACAACATCATTCCCCTAGGATGGAGTCTATTCTTGCGGAGAAAAGGTTCAACTGCATTAGCAGAATCAAGCGCGGGATTGTTATTTACCGTCGGCACGGTTGAATCGGCGTTCTCGGGGTTCTATGAGGACGCAAACCCGCCGCTCGAGCCAAACAGACGAGTTGGTTAATAGTGAAATCCCGTTTCAGATTTTTCGCCTGCGCCGCGTTTGCCATTCAATTCGGAATGGCCGCGGGCTCTCCGGCCTACGCCGTCACCGAAATCAACTGGTGGCATGCCATGTCCGGCGAACTTGGCCGTCAGTTGCAAAAGCTCGCCACCGATTTCAATGCGTCGCAATCCGACTATCGCATCGTGCCATCCTACAAGGGCAATTATACCGAAACCGTAACCGCGGCGATCTTTGCGTTTCGTTCGCGCAGCCAGCCGGCCATCGTGCAGGTCAACGAAATTGCGACGGCGACGATGATGGCCGCGAGAGGCGCGATCTACCCCGTGTTCGAATTGATGCACGATGAGGCTGAAGTATTTTCGCCATCTGACTACCTTCCGGCGATAAGCGGTTATTACACCGACGTCGCCGGCAACATGTTGTCGTTTCCGTTCAATGCCTCGACGCCGATCCTTTATTACAACAAGGATTTGTTTCGCGCGGCAGGGCTGGATGCCGAGAGGCCGCCGAAGACATGGCCTGAGATCGGCGTGGTGGCGAAACGGCTGCGCGCTGCGGGCGTCGCATGCGGCTTCACCACCGCGTGGCCATCATGGATCAATGTCGAAAATTTTTCGGCGTTTCACAATCTTCCGATCGCGACGCAGGACAATGGCCTGGGCGGCCTCGACGCGGTATTGACGTTCAATAATTCAATCATGGTCCGCCACATCGCGCAGCTGGCGGAATGGCAGACCACCAAAGTTTTCGACTACAGCGGTCGCGCGACCACGGCTGAGCCGCGCTTTCAAAAAGGCGAATGCGGCATCTTCATCGGCTCGTCGGCGACACGGGCCGATATTCGCGCCAATTCAAAGTTCGAAGTCGGTTACGGCATGCTGCCGTATTGGCCCGATATCGAGGGCGCGCCTCAGAACAGCATCATCGGCGGCGCAACTCTGTGGGTGCTGCGGGACCGTCCGCGCGAAGAATATAAAGGCGTCGCGAAATTCTTTGCGTTTCTGTCGCGACCCGCGGTGCAGGCCGCGTGGCATCAGAGCACCGGATATCTTCCCATCACCCGCGCGGCGTTCGACCTGACACGGGCGCAGGGATTCTACGACCGCAATCCCGGCACCGCGATCTCGATCGAACAGATCACGCTGAAATCGCCGACCGAAAATTCAAAGGGGCTGCGGCTCGGATCGTTCACGCTGATCCGCGATGTGATCGACGACGAACTGGAGCAGGCCTTCAGCGGCAAGAAATCCGCGCAGGCCGCGCTGGATTCGGCGGTCGAGCGCGGCAACAAGATGCTGCGTCAATTCGAGCGCGCCAATCCCTGACCGCTGCTTTCGGCGTTTTGTGGCTTACGCATCCAGCACTACCGGAAGGTTGAGGAATCCGCGGAAACGGACGCGACCGCCGCGCTGAGGAACTCCGGCAGACCGATAGTTTGGAAAACGGGCGAGAAAGCGAGACACCGCGACGCGGCCTTCCAGCCTCGCGAGAGCCATCCCCACGCACTGATGCGGTCCCGAAACGAAGGCGAGATGCCGGTTGGGCGTCCGCGCCACGTCGAACGTATCGGGCTCGCGAAATTGCTCGGGGTCTCGATTGGCTGCGCCGATGCAGAGATTGATGGAAGTCCCGCGCGCGACGCGAACGCCACCAATCTCGCAGTCCTGCATCGTCATGCGATTGCCGAGTTGTACGGGACTGTCATAGCGCAGCATCTCGTCGATCGCCGGGCGAATGAGGTCCGTATCGTCAAGCAGCCGCTGTCGCTGATCCGGGTGCTCGATCAATGAAGCCAGACCATTGCCGATGAGATTGGTCGTGGTCTCATGGCCAGCGTTGAGGATGAAGATGCAGTTTTGCAACAGTTCGACTTCGGACAGCCGTTCGCCGTCAGCCTCGCCCTGGATCAGCCGCGTCAGCACATCACGGACAGGATCGCCCGGGTTGATCCTGCGGCGAGCGACCAGCGTTTCGAGATAGGCGACGAAGTCGACTACCGCTTTGTTGCCGCGCTCCGCCGCTTCGCCGGAAGTCACGGGCTCCAGCGCTCCTAGAATGTCGAGCGACCATTGGCGCAGCGGACCGCGCTCGGTATGCGGCACGTCGAGCAGATTGCCGATCACCTCGACGGGAATGGCGATCGCATAATCCTCGATTAGATCGGCTTTCCCTTTGGCCGCCATCGCGTCGAGAAGCGAATCGACCAATTTAACGAGATCGCCTTCGAGGTCGGCGATGACGCGTGGCGTCAGCGCGCCATTGATCAGCCGCCGCACCCGCGTGTGCAGCGGTGGATCGTTGAAAATCAGGCTGGTGGTATGATGTTCGTAGAGCGGCGTGTCGCCGAATTTCGGTTTGAACTCGATTTTCTTGTCGGAACTGAAAACGGTCGTGTCCTTGTAGACGCGCTCCATGTCGGCGAACCGCGTCAGGAATAGGCCGCCATCGGGCAGGCGGTGAACGGGCGACGTCTCGCGCAGGTCGCGATAGACCGAATAGGGATCGTCGTAGAAGCTGCGCGGCAGGTTTCGCAGGTCGAACGGCTGAATGGGTTTCGTAGTTTCCGCCGGCGCGATTGAAGGTCCACCGTCAGGCACATCTTCCTCCGGATATACTTTTTGTTGTGCTTTGGTTGTTCTGCGCTCACGCGCAAGCTACGCTGAATTATAATTCTTGCAATGCGACTTGCGCAAACTATGGTTCCTGTCATTCGCAGACAGCGACAAGAAAAGACAGTCGGGAGGCTACGATGAGCCCCATTGGTTCTTCGCAAACGGCAACAGGCGCGCCGAACGAATTGGCAGCCGGGCTGCCGCCCGCAGCTCTCGACGTGGATCCATTCTCGATTGAATTTTTCAAGGATCCGCACCCCGTTCATGAGCTTCTGCGCGAGACCGGTCCGGTGGTGCGGCTCGACAAGTGGAATGTTTACGCCGTCGCCCGCTACGCCGAAGTTCATCGGGTACTCCACGACCCGCTGACGTTTTGTTCGAGCAGGGGAGTGGGGCTTAGCGATTTCGCAAAGGAAAAACCGTGGCGGCCGCCGAGCCTTATCCTTGAAGCAGATCCGCCCGAGCATACGCGTACACGCTCGGTGCTCAACAAGGTGCTGTCACCGGCCGTGATGAAACGGCTGCGCGACACTTTCGTCGCCGCTGCGCAAGCCAAGGTGGACGAACTGCTGGCAAAACGTAGTTTCGATGCGGTCACCGACCTGGCCGAGGCCTATCCGCTCTCGGTCTTCCCCGACGCCATGGGCCTGAAGCAGGAAGGCCGGGAGCATCTACTGCCATATGCAGGTTTGGTCTTTAACGCTTTCGGGCCACCAAACGAGCTGCGCCAAACCGCGATCGAACGTTCGGCCCCCCATCAGGCTTATGTGCAGGAGCAATGTCAGCGCGAGAACCTTGCTCCCGGCGGCTTCGGCGCCTGCATTCACGCTCAGGTGGAAACCGGGGATATTACCGCTGCAGAAGCGCCGTTGCTGGTGCGCTCTTTGCTCAGCGCCGGTTTGGATACGACCGTGAACGGTCTGAGCGCTGCGGTCTATTGCCTCGCGAGGTTCCCCGAAGAGTGGGCGCGGCTTCGCAATGATCCCAGCCTAGCGCGCAACGCCTTCGAAGAAGCGATCCGATTCGAAAGTCCGGTGCAGACGTTTTTCCGGACCACGACCAGAGACGTGGATTTCAGCGGTTTCCACGTCGGCGAGGGCGAGAAGATCCTCATGTTCCTCGCCGCGGCCAATCGCGATCCGAGGCGATGGGAAAATCCCGACCGCTACGACGTGACGCGCCGAACCAGTGGCCACGTCGGATTTGGATCCGGCATTCACATGTGCGTCGGGCAACTGGTTGCGCGCCTCGAAGGCGAAGCGATGCTCGTTGCACTGGCCCACAAGGTCGCGACCATCGAAATTACGGGTCCCGTCAAGCGCCTGTTCAACAACACGCTGCGCGGCCTGGAAAGTCTGCCCGTCACCCTCCAACCGGCCTAACCGATATCATGCCGAAGATTGTTTTCGTTCACGCCGATAACCGCCCGGAAGATGTCGACGCCTATGCAGGCGAGAGCGCGATGGAGGCGGCGACCGAACATGGCGTCGCCGGCATCGTCGGCGAATGCGGCGGCAATGCCATGTGCGCGACCTGCCATGTCTATGTCGACGAAGGATGGTTCGGCCGCCTGCCGCCTGTCGGCGCCGACGAAGATGCATTGCTGGAAGGCGTGGCGGCCGAACGTCGCGCCAATAGCCGTTTGTCCTGCCAGATCAAGATTACGCCGGAGCTTGACGGGTTGGTGCTGCGGCTGCCGGAGAAACAGGTGTGAGGCCAACCAAAAAATCAAAGGGGAGATACGATGAAGAGTTTTGCAAGTTATCTGGCCATCGCCGCGAGTTGCCTGACGCTGTGTGCGGCGCACGCCGAAATTTCAGACGGCATCGTGCGGGTCGGCGTGCTCAACGACATATCCGGCATCTTCCAGGACACCAACGGCATGGGCTCGGTGGAAGCGGCACGCATGGCGGCCGAGGATTTCAATGGCGGCGACAAGAATATCAAGGTCGAGATCGTTTATGCCGACCACCAGAACAAGGCTGACGTAGGCTCTGCCATCGTGCGCAAATGGCTCGACGTCGATAAAGTCGATGCCGTGGTCGATGTGCCGAATTCGGCGGTCGGCCTGACCATCAACTCGCTGATGCGCGACACGCGCATGACCTTCCTCGCCTCATCGACCGCAAGTTCGGACCTGACCGGGAAGGCCTGCTCGCCGAACACCATTCAGTGGGTCAACGACGCCTGGGCCACCGGCAATACCACCGCAGCGGCAATGATGGCTCACGGCGGCAAGGACTGGTACTTTGTCACGGTCGACTACGCACTCGGCAAAGGAATTGAAGCGGAGGCAAGCAAGTACATCGAAGCGCATGGCGGCAAGGTGCTGGGCAGCGTCAAGCATCCACTCAATACGTCAGATTTTTCATCTTTCCTGTTGCAGGCACAAGCTTCAAAAGCCCAGGTGATTGGTCTTGCCAATGCGGGCGGTGACACCATCAACGCCGTGAAGCAGGCGGCCGAATTCGGGATTCAGCAGGGCGGTCAAAAGCTGGTGGGCTTCCTGTTGTTCGTTAACGACGTGCACGGCATGGGCCTGAAGGTCGCGCAGGGCCTGCAATTGCTCGAAGCGTTCTACTGGGACATGGACGACGACACCCGCGCCTTCGCCAAGCGGTTTGCGGCGCGGCCGGGCATGAATGGCAAGATGCCGAGCGGCAATCAGGCCGGAGTCTATGCCTCGACCCTGGCGTATCTCAACGCCGTGGCAGCAACCGGCAGCGACGATGCCAAGGATGCCGTGCCGCAGATGAAAAAATTCAAGGGCAAGGACAAACTGTTCGGCGACGTCACCATTCGCCAGGACGGCCGCGTCATTCATCCGATGTATCTGTTCGAGGTGAAGAAGCCGGAGGAGTCGAAATATCCTTACGACTACTATAAGCTGATTTCGACCATTCCCGCCGATCAGGCGTTCCGGCCGATCGCGGACGGCGGTTGTTCGCTGGTCAAATGATCCGACATAACGTCGCAGCACAAACTCAGTCTGAATTATAATTCTTGCAATGCGACTTGCGCGAATTATGGTGCACGTCGGTTTGTGGCGAGCGGGCGTTGAGGCAAGCCAAAGGTCTCGCTTGCTGCAAACCCAATAATTCACGCACAAACACTTCACCGAATAAGAAAAAGCTATGCAGTCTGCGCCATGAGGCGGTTCGCGTAGGTATCGAGAGGGAAAAACGAATATGAAAACGGCATTCTGGCTCGCGGGCGCTGCAGCGCTTGTTCTGGCGCAACCGGCCACAGCGGCGGATTCCATCAAGATCGGGTTCGTCACCACGCTGAGCGGCCCGACCGCCGTGATCGGCAACGACATGCGCAACGCGTTTGAGCTCGCGCTCGATCATCTTGGCCGCAAGATGGGCGGGATACCGGTTGAGGTGGTTTACGAGGACGATGGGCAAAAGCCCGATATCGGACGCCAGAAGACCGAGAAACTGCTGCAGTCCGACAAGGTCGATTTCATTTCCGGGTATATCTGGTCGAACGTGTATCTCGCTTCGGTGAAGCCCGCGGTCGATGCAAAGACATTTTTGATCAGCGCCAACGCCGGGCCGTCACAGGTCGCGGGCGAATTGTGCTCGCCGTATGTGTTCTCGACCTCGTGGCAGAACGACCAGACGCCGCAAGCCGTCGGCGAGTATATGAATCAGAAGGGCACCAAGAAAGCTTTCCTGATCGGACCAAATTATGCGGCGGGCAAGGACATGCTTGCCGGCGTCAAGAGCACGTTCAAGGGTGAGATAATCGGCGAGGAATATACCAAGTGGCCGGACCAACTCGATTTCTCTGCTGAACTCTCGAAGGCTCGCGCCGCGAAGCCTGACGCTATCTTCGTGTTCTATCCCGGTGCAGCGGGCGTACAGTTTCTCAACCAGTACTCGCAGTCCGGCCTGAAGGGACAGATACCACTCTACACAGCGTTCACGATCGATGAAACGACGCTGCCGCTGCAGAAGGATCTGGCGGTCGGCGTCCCCGGCGCGCAGGAATGGGTCAACGATCTTCCTAACGACGCCAACAAGAAATTCGTCGGCGATTTCCGCAAGAAATTCGGCCACGGTCCTTCCTTCTATGGCGCGCAGTCCTACGACGCCGCAATGCTGATCAACAGCGCGGTGGTCGCCGTCAAGGGCGACATGACAAAGAAGGACGACATGCAGAAGGAAATGGAGAAGGCGAATTTCGCCTCGGTGCGCGGGCCGTTCAAATACGGCAACAACCACATTCCGATTCAGAATTTCTATCTGCAGGAAGCGGTGAAGGAAGCCGACGGAACATTTGGGCTGAAAACTATCGCCACGGTTCTGAAAGACAATCAGGACCGCTTTCACGACAAGTGCCCGATGAAATAGCGGCTTGCCGGTGATCCGTATTCGACCATGCTGCTGCTCGAACAGCTCCTGAACGGCCTGCAATTCGGCCTGCTGCTGTTTTTGCTCGCAGCGGGATTGACGCTGGTATTCGGGATCATGGACCTGGTGAATCTGGCGCACGGCTCGCTCTATATGCTGGGCGCCTATTTCGCCGCGACCTTCATCGCCTGGACAGGGAGTTTTCTGCTTGGCGCGGCTCTCGCGCTTGCGGCGATCCTGGTCGTCGGCATCGCGCTGGAGATGATCGTATTCCGAAGGCTCTATGGCCGCGATCATCTCGACCACGTGCTCGGCACCTTTGGGCTGATCCTGTTCTTCAACGAACTGGTCCGACTGGTGTGGGGTCCGGGCGGCCTGACGATCCCGCTGCCGTCATGGCTGAGTTCGGCGGTTCAGGTCCTCCCCGGCGTGTATTATCCGGCCTATCGGCTCGCCATCATCGCGGTGGCGCTCGTGGTCGCGCTGATGCTTTATATCATCGTGATGCGGACTCGCGTCGGCATGCTGATACGCGCCGGCGCATCCAACCGCGAGATGATCGGCGCCCTCGGCATCAACATCAACCTGCTATTCACGCTGGTGTTCGGCCTCGGCGCCGCGCTGGCGGGGCTGGCCGGTCTGATGCAGGCGCCGATCCTCACCGTGCAGATCGGCATGGGTGAGAACATTCTGATTCTCGCCCTTGTCGTTATCGTCATCGGCGGCATCGGATCGATCCGCGGCGCCTTCATCGCCGCGGTCATGGTCGGCCTGGTCGATACGCTCGGGCGAATTTTTCTGCCCGATCTCTTACGCCTCGTTCTCAGCGCCAGTGCCGCGTCATCAGCCGCGCGATCACTGTCATCGATGCTGATCTATCTCACCATGGCGATCGTCTTGGTGGTGCGGCCGGAAGGCCTGTTTCCCACCACGACGCGGCGATGAAACCGATCGGCGCGCGGCGAATCCTTCTCGGTCTGCTGTTTGCCGCGCTGATCTTGCTGCCTTTTTACGCGCAGCTGATCGGCAATGCTTTCGTTCTGACGCTGTTCACGCGCATCATCATTCTCGCTTTGGCGGCTACCAGTCTCAACCTGATCCTGGGTTACGGCGGTATGACGAGCTTCGGTCACGCCGCTTATCTCGGCATCGGCGGCTACGCCGTCGGTATTCTGGCGCATGAGGGGATTGCGTCGGGATTTCTGCAATTCTCCACCGCTGTGCTGGCGTCCGCCTTGTTCGCGCTGGTCGTCGGCGCGCTGTCGCTGCGCACCCGCGGCGTCTTCTTCATCATGATCACGCTCGCCTTCGGCCAGATGATCTACTACGTGATCGCCGGTCTCGACCGTTATGGCTCCGATGACGGCCTGACGATCTATCGCCGCAGCCAGTTCGGCAGCCTCATCGATCTCTCCAACAGGACGCAGTTTTACTATTTGTGTCTCGGCCTGCTGTTCGCCTGTCTGTACCTGGTCTGGCGCATCGTCAATTCGCGATTCGGACTGGTGATCCAGGGCATCCGGTCCAACGAGCGCCGGATGCAGGCCATCGGCTTTCCGGCCTACCGCTACAAGCTCGCCTGTTTCGTCATTGCCGGCGCGATGTGCGGATTGGCTGGTGCGCTCCTGGCCAATCACACCGAGTTCGTCAGTCCGTCCATCATGTACTGGACCCGCTCGGGCGACCTGATGGTGATGGTGATCTTGGGAGGCATCGGCTCGCTGTTCGGGCCGTTGATCGGCACCATCGCCTTTCTTGCGTTGGAAGAAGTGCTGTCGGGCTTCACCGAATACTGGCAGATCATCATCGGACCATTGCTGGTGATGGTCGTGCTGTTCGGACGCGGCGGCATCGACGGCTGGCTGGGGAGGCTGCGGCGTGTATAATTCATCAGCCGACCCCCTGCTGCACGTCGAAAATCTGGTGCGGCGGTTCGGCGGCATCGTCGCGACCGACCATCTCTCGCTCAACGTTGCAATGGGCGAACTGCACGCGATCATCGGACCGAACGGCGCCGGCAAGACCACGCTGATCAGCCAGCTCACCGGACAATTGCTTCCGAACTCCGGGACCATTCGCCTTGCCAATCAGGACATCACGCGGATGCCGGCGCATCGCCGCAGCGCGCTGGGCCTCGCGCGATCATTCCAGATCACGTCGCTGCTTTCAGACTTCAGCGCGCTCGATAATGTCGCGCTGGCGGCGCAGGCCCATGACGGTCACTCCTTCCGCTTCTGGCGAAATGCCCGCAAGGAGAGTCATTTGCGCGCAGCCGCGCTGGCCGCGCTCGATCGCGTCGGGCTCGGGCATCGCGCCGAGGTCGTGGTGTCGGAATTGAGCCATGGCGAACAGCGCGAGTTGGAGCTTGCAGTAGCTCTCGCCACCAAACCGCAATTGCTGCTGCTCGACGAGCCGATGGCGGGCTTGGGCGTCACGGAGTCGGCGCGCATGGTGAAGCTGCTGCAGGAATTGCGGCGTGAATTCACCATCGTGCTGGTCGAGCACGACATGGACGCGGTGTTCGCGCTCGCCGACCGCATCACTGTTTTGGTCTATGGGCGTGTCATCGCGTCCGGCGATCCCTCGGCGATCCGCCAGAACGAAGAAGTGCGGCGCGCCTATCTCGGCGACCAGCATGCGGTGACCCGCCATGCTTGACGCTGCGCCGTTGCTCGAAGTCGAGAACATCGAGACGTTCTATGGTCCGAGCCAAGTTCTGTTCGGCCTGTCGCTGTCGGTTCGTTCAGGCGAAATGGTCGCGCTGATGGGCCGCAACGGCATGGGAAAAACCACGACAATTCGTTCGATCATGGGGTTGACGCCGGCACGCGCGGGCGCGATCCGGTTTGATAGGCGCGACGTTCGTAGCTTGCCGTCTTTTCGCATCGCGCAGCTGGGAATAGGCCTCGTCCCCGAGGGTCGTCAGATATTTCCGAACCTGACGGTCCGCGAGAATCTGGTCGCCGCATCCGGCAATCGTCTCAGCGCATCCGATCCGTGGACGAGTGAGAAGATTCACGCGTTGTTTCCTCGCCTCGCTGAGCGCGGCGACAACATGGGTGGCACGCTATCGGGCGGCGAGCAGCAGATGCTGGCGATCGGGCGCGCGCTGATGACCAATCCGCGTCTGCTGATTCTGGATGAGGCCACCGAAGGTCTCGCGCCCCTGGTTCGCGACGAAATCTGGGGCTGCCTGTCGATGCTGAAAGCGCGCGGACAATCGGTTTTGGTCATCGACAAGAACATCGGCAATCTCACCCGCATTGCCGATCGGCATTACATCATCGAGCGCGGCCGCGCAGTGTGGAGCGGCACCTCGGAACAGTTAATCGCAGCGCCCGATCTGCAGCATCGGTATTTGGGGATATGAGTCTTCACCCCCGCGCGAACATCCGCGCATCAGGCGCCACCACCGGTGCTACGGAATCGATCAGGCGCGTCGCGGCGTCGTCCACCGTTAGCCCCGCGGTATCGACCATCGCCGAGGCGCGCGCGTAAAGCGGCTCGCGGCTCAACAGGATGGTGCGCAATTCCGCCATCGCGGAACGGTCATCCGCCATTGGGCGCAGATCGCCCTGGCCGCGCACCCGGGCCATGTGCTCTTCCGGTTCGGCCTTCAGCCAGATCGTGTAGAATGACGACAGAATGAGATCGAACGTCAGCGGCTCGGAGACGATGCCGCCGCCGGTCGCCAGCACCATCAATTGCTTGCGCGCCAGCAATTGACCGAGAGCGGCCTGCTCCATGCGCCGAAAGCCTTCCTGGCCATAAAGCGCGATGATCTCGGCGACGGACAATCCGTTCTGCTGCTCGACTTCCTTGTTGAGCTCGACAAAACTCCAGCCGATTTTTGCGGCGAGCAATTTTCCAAGGGTCGATTTGCCGGCGCCGCGCAACCCGATCAACGCGATGCCCGCAAATGACATCTGCCGCCGCCCCGTTCCGCCTCCCATTCCGGAAAGCGCGTCCTTGGCCTGCGCGATCTGATCGGGTGTCGCCTTGCGCAGGAGGTCGCGCATGACGGGCCAGTCCGGCGCGTGCTCGCCGCCTGGAATAAGATCCTCGATGTGAGCGCCCATCGCCTGGGAAACGCGGCGCAACAGCACGATCGAGACGTTGCCTTTGCCGCCTTCGAGCTGCGCGATGTAGCGCTCGGAAATCCCGGACACCTTCGCCAGCACTTTTCGCGACATGCCGCGTAAGGCGCGCATGGTGCGCACGCGCTGGCCGAGCTGCTCGAGAAAGCCGTCTTCGGAATCGGGTTGCCCGGTCATATTCCCGCGTTCAATCTGGTCGCGAACAGCCGCGATATGAAACATAATGCCAGCGCGGATTGACAGCAAGCCGCGGTGGTGGCTCTCTATGAATTATAATTCAAAATTAGGGGAAGAGCGCCGTGACTGCAGGCGAGATGACGGGCGTGGCGCGGCGGAGCGCGGCATGAGCGATCTGTCGGGCGCTTACAATGCGGTGACGTGGCTGCTCGACCGCAACGTCGAGGAAGGACGCGGCGCCAAGCTCGCGTTCACCGACACCATCTCCGAACTCAGCTATGGCGAACTGCAGACGCAAAGCCGCCGGCTGGCCAATCTGTTGCGCCGGCTCGGCGTTCGCCGCGAAGAGCGCGTGGCGATGATCATGCTCGACACGACAGATTTTCCGGTCGTGTTTCTTGGTGCGATCCGTGCCGGAATCGTGCCGGTGCCGCTCAACACGCTGCTCACGTCCGAGCAGTATGCCTACGTGCTGGCGGATTGCCGCGCGCGGGTGCTGTTCGTCTCAGAAGCGCTGCTGCCGGTCGTCAAGGATATTGTCGGCCGAATGCCGGACCTCGAACACGTGGTGGTTTCCGGAAGCGACGCGCATGGCCACAAGAAATTTTCCGATGAAATCGCCAACGAAAGCGACATCTTCACGACCGCTGCTACCCACGCCGACGAGCCGGCGTTCTGGCTTTACTCGTCGGGCTCGACCGGCATGCCGAAGGGCGTGCGGCATCTGCATGCGAGTCTGGCCGCTACGGCGGACACCTACGCCAAACAGGTGCTCGGCATTCGCGAGGACGATGTCGGGCTGTCCGCGGCGAAGTTGTTCTTTGCTTATGGTCTCGGCAACGCACTGACGTTTCCGATGTCAGTCGGCGCCACAACTGTTCTCAATTCGGAGCGGCCGACGCCGGCGGTGATGTTCGCGCTGCTGAATAAATACAATCCCAGCATCTTCTTCGGCGTGCCGACCTTGTTCGCAGCGATGCTGAACGACGAGGCGCTCAAGGATCAAGGTGGCGGATCGCGCCTGCGCGTCTGTACCTCGGCGGGCGAGGCGCTGCCGGAGTCCGTCGGCAATGCCTGGAAGGCGCGGTTCGGCGTCGATATTCTCGACGGCGTCGGCTCGACCGAACTGTTGCATATCTTCCTGTCGAACGCGCCGGGCGATATCAAATACGGCTCGTCGGGCCGCGCGGTGCCGGGCTACAAGGTGCGGCTCGTCAATGAAGCCGGCGGCGACGTGCCCGACGGCGAGGTCGGCGAGTTGCTGGTCGATGCGCCCTCGGCCGGCGAGGGCTACTGGAATCAGCGCAGCAAAAGCCGGCAGACGTTTGAGGGCCACTGGACCCGCACCGGCGACAAATACATTCGCGATGCCGAGGGGCGTTACACGTTCTGCGGCCGCAGCGACGACATGTTCAAGGTATCCGGCATCTGGGTTTCGCCGTTCGAGGTCGAGAGCGCGCTGATCACCCACCCCGCGGTGCTGGAAGCGGCGGTGGTGCCGGAAGCCGATCCGGAAGGGCTGCTGAAGCCGAAGGCGTTCGTGGTGCTGCGCGCTGATGCGAGGTCAGAGGGACTGCACGATGCGCTCAAGGAACACGTCAAGCAGAAGATCGGGCCCTGGAAATATCCGCGCTGGATCGACGTCGTGGAGAGCCTGCCCAAAACCGCGACGGGAAAAATTCAACGCTTCAAGCTGAAGGATGAAGGGCCGAAAGTTTGATGCGAGACGACGCCACAATATCAGTCGTGGTCCCCGCGACGGCGGGGACCCATAACTCCTGGCGTTTTTGTTGCGAAAAGAATTTGCGCCAGTGGCAAAACGAGTCGATACGGCGTATGGGTCCCCGCCTTCGCGGGGACGACGATCCTGATTGGCAGTGGTCGCGCCCACCATGACCTCTCTCGCCCCCTCCGGCTTCCTCACCATCGGCTCAGCCCAACTCGAATACCGCATGCTCGGGCCCGCGCGCGATGCTGCGCCGACCATCGTCATGCTGCATGAAGGTCTCGGCTCCGTCGGCCTGTGGGGCGATTTTCCGCAAGCGCTGCAGGCCGCGACCGGCGCGGGTATATTCGCGTATTCGCGCGCGGGCTACGGCGCGTCGAGCCCGGTCGTATTGCCGCGGCCATTGGACTATATGCATACCGAAGCGCTGCAAGTTTTGCCGAAACTGCTCGACGCAATCGGCTTCCGGCGCGGCATTCTGGTCGGGCATTCCGACGGTGCGTCGATCGCGGCAATCTACGCCGGAGGCGTGCAGGATCATCGCATTCGCGGGCTGGCGCTGATCGCGCCGCATTTCATCGTCGAGAATATTTCGGTCAGCTCGATTGCGCAGATCAAGGCGGCCTATGAGACCGCCGATCTCAAGTCGAAGCTGACGCGCTGGCACAAGGATGTCGACAACACTTTCTACGGCTGGAACGGAGCTTGGCTCGATCCGGCGTTCCGCGATTGGAATATTTCGGAATATCTCGCCTACATTCGCGTTCCCGTAACTATTTTGCAGGGTGTCGATGACCATTATGGGACGATTCGCCAGGTCGAGATCGCGCAGGAGGAATGCTATTGTCCGGTCGAGGTCACGATGCTTCCGGGCGCCGGGCATTCGCCGCATCGCGAAGCGCCGGACGTGACGCTTGCGGCGATTGCGGATTTCGCCAACCGGATTTTCCGGATGCATGGCGAGGGCGTATTCGCCGACGCAGCGTAAAATCTTCGGCGCGGTAACGACGCATGAGCATCGCCGGTCAACTCACCAATCTTCCGATGCCGCGTTGGGCTTATGTGCCCGGCATCGAGACTGAGGCTGACCACGACACGCTCAAGCATGCCAAGGTGCTGGTGCCGTCGCGTTTCCGGGACTTCGTTCCCGCGCGCCATCCGGCGCTGCGCTACGGGATCGGACTCAACGACGCCGGCTATTTCTGGGAATCGCACGAAATTCTGGAGGCAATCTGGGCCGCAGCGCCGCAGGGCGGCCGCGAGCGCATCCTGCTGCGGGCCTGCATCCAGATCGCCAACGCCAATCTCAAGCTTAGGATGCAGCGCCCGCACGCAGCCGCCCGGCTATTGGGCGAGGCGTTGACCGAGCTCGATGAACTGCGTGTGCGCAAGGCGACCGCAGCCGGCGACGGCTTTGCCGATGGTTTTCCGACCGAAACGCTGGCGGCCCTTTTGCGAGGTAAACTGGAGGGTCCGACGCTGACGCAGGACGACCTGATCCACATCGGCTCTATCGCCCGAATATGAAACAAAATGCATAGTTTCATATTTTTGCGCTAGACACGTCCTAAAACCTGCATTATTGTGCATAAATAATTTCAAAAAAGCGCAATAAGGGTGGCTTCATGGCTGGGGAAGATCGCGTTCTCGCCAACGGCGCCACACATATCGATTTTCAGACCGAGCCGTCGCGCTACCGGCACTGGAAGCTCGATATCGCCGGCGATGTCGCGACGCTGATCATGGATGTCGACGAGAACGGCGGGCTGTTCGAGGGCTATCAGCTCAAGCTCAATTCCTACGATCTCGGCGTCGACATCGAACTGGCCGACGCCGTGCAGCGGCTTCGGTTCGAGCATCCCGACGTGAAAGTGGTGCTGTTGCGCTCCGGCAAGAACCGCGTGTTCTGCGCCGGCGCCAACATCCGCATGCTGGCGGGCTCGACCCACGCCCACAAAGTCAATTTCTGCAAGTTCACCAACGAGACCCGCAACGGCCTGGAGGATTCCAGCGAGAATTCCGGCCAGCGTTTCATCACCGTGATCAACGGCACCGCGGCCGGCGGCGGCTACGAACTGGCGCTTGCGACCGACCACATCATCATGGCCGACGACGGCTCCGCCGCGGTGGCGTTGCCGGAAGTGCCGCTGCTCGCGGTGCTGCCGGGCACCGGCGGTCTCACGCGCGTGGTCGACAAGCGCAAGGTGCGCCGCGACCACGCCGATTATTTCTGCACCATCGAGGAAGGCATCAAGGGCAAGCGCGCGGTACAGTGGCGGCTGGTCGATGAGATCGTGCCGAACAGCAAGCTGGAGGCCAAAGTCGCCGAGCGCGCCGGGGAATTCGCCGCGGCGTCGAAGCGCAGCGGCAGCGGAAAGGGCATTGAGCTGACGCCGCTCACGCGGACAATCGACAACAACGGAATCCGCTACGGTTTTGTGAATGTCGATATCGATCGTGCCGCCCGCATCGCCACCATTTCCATCGGCGCGCCGGACGCGGCCCCGCCTGCCGATATCGACGGCATGATGGCGCAAGGCGCGGCGTTCTGGCCGCTGCACGTCGCGCGCGAACTCGACGATGCGATCCTTCATCTGCGCATCAACGAACTTGAAACGGCGATGCTGGTGTTCAAATCTCACGGCGACGGCGCGCAGGTGCTGGCCTATGACGCGTTCCTCGAAGCCAACAAGACGCTTTGGCTGGTCAACGAAATCAGGCACTATTGGAAGCGCGTGCTGAAGCGCGTCGATGTCACCTCGCGCACGCTGGTGACACTGGTCGAGCCGGGTTCTTGCTTTGTCGGCACGCTCGCCGAGCTCGTGTTCGCCGCCGACCGCTCCTACATGCTGATCGGCCAGAAGCAGGGCGACAACCGCGCGCCGCCGGCGATCGTGCTGAGCGCGATGAATTTCGGGCCTTATCCGATGAGCCACGGCCTGACGCGGCTGCAATCGCGCTTTCAGGCCGACCCATCGGATGTGGAAACGGCGCAGGCTAAAATCGGCGAAGCGCTGGATGCCGAGGAGGCCGAGAAGCTTGGGCTCATCACCTTCGCGCTCGACGATATCGATTGGGACGACGAAGTGCGAATGTTCCTTGAAGAGCGCAGCAGCTTCTCGCCGGACAGCCTCACCGGCATGGAAGCCAATTTACGCTTCGTCGGGCCGGAGACGATGGAATCGAAAATCTTTTCGCGGCTCACGGCGTGGCAGAACTGGATTTTTCAGCGGCCTAATGCCGTCGGCGAGGACGGCGCACTCAGGCGCTACGGCACGGGAGTGAAGGCCGAATTCGATATGACAAGGGTTTAACCGTCATTCCGGGATGCGCCATGGCTCGCTCGCAAGAGCTCGCGCCCCGGAATGACAAGGTCGAGATGGAGCGGAGCATTCCAATGAATCTCATGAACGTCGATTACACCACCAAGATTCCCAACAACGTGAATCTCACCGAGGATCGTCAGGTGCTGAAAGCGCTGGAGGGCTGGCACCCCGGCTATCTCGACTGGTGGAACGACATGGGGCCGGAAGGCTTTCAGGACTCGCTGGTGTATCTGCGCACCGCCGTCAGCGTCGATCCCAAAGGCTGGGCCAAATTCGATTATGTGCGGATGCCGGAATATCGCTGGGGCATTCTGCTGGCGCCGCAGGATACCGAGCGCAAGGTGAATTTCGGTCAGCACATGGGCGAGCCGGCTTGGCAGGAAATTCCCGGCGAATACCGCGCCATGCTGCGCCGTCTCGTTGTGATCCAAGGCGATACCGAACCGGCGTCCGTCGAGCAACAACGCCATCTCGGCAAGACCGCGCCGTCGCTTTATGATTTGCGCAACCTGTTTCAGGTCAACGTCGAGGAAGGCCGCCACCTCTGGGCGATGGTCTATCTCCTGCAGAAATATTTCGGCCGCGACGGCCGCGAGGAGGCCGACGATCTGCTGCGCCGCCGCTCCGGCGATGCCGACGCGCCGCGCATGCTCGGGGCCTTCAACGAGGCGACGCCGGACTGGCTGTCGTTCTTCATGTTCACGTTCTTCACCGATCGCGACGGCAAGATGCAACTCGAAAGCCTGGCGCAGTCCGGCTTCGATCCGTTGTCGCGCACCTGCCGCTTCATGCTGACTGAAGAGGCGCATCACATGTTCGTCGGCGAGACCGGCGTTGGCCGCGTGCTGCAGCGTACCTGCGAAGCGATGAAGGCGGCGGGGATCGACGATCCCAATGCGATCGAGAAAATCCGCGCGCTCGGCGTCATCGACCTGCCGACCATGCAGAAGAAAATGAATCTGCACTACTCGCTGTCGCTCGATCTGTTCGGCTCGGAGGTTTCCACCAACGCCGCGAATTTCTACAATGCCGGTCTCAAGGGACGCTTCCAGGAAACCAAGATCGAGGACGATCATCGGCTGACCAACGATATCTATCAGGTGCTGAAATTCGTCGATGGCGAGATCAAGCTGGTGGATGAGCCGGCGCTGACGGCGCTGAACATGCGGCTGCGCGACGACTACACGCAGGATTGCGCCAAGGGCGTCGAGCGCTGGAACAAGATCATCGAGAAGGCAGGCGTCAATTTCCGCTTTGAGCTGCCGCACACTGCGTTTCATCGCCAGATCGGCGAATTCCGCGATGTCAATGCGACGCCGAAGGGGATCATCCTCAGCGATGCCGAATGGGCGAAGGCCAAGAGCGAGTATCTGCCGTCGACGCGAGGACGGCGATTTCATCAGTTCACTGATGACGCCGGTCAGCGAGCCCGGCCAGTTCGCGAACTGGATCGCCGCGCCGAAAGTCGGCATCGACAACAAGGGCGGCGACTTCGAATATGTGAAGATCGCGGCGTGATTGCATGCCGTCATCTCGAGGTGCGAGCCGTGCTTGCGGCCAGCCTCGAAGGATGGCTTTCATCATTACCCGTCGCCCTTCGGGGCGCGCAAGAAACAGCGCGCACCTCAGGGTGACGGTTCATCGTATGGGCCAGCCATGAACGCTCACGTCGCTCCCCTCAAACAGCATCTGATCGACCCCGAGATTTGCATCCGGTGCAACACCTGCGAGGAAACCTGCCCGATCGACGCGGTGACGCACGACGACAACAATTACGTCGTCAACGCCGAAATCTGCAACTACTGCATGGATTGCATCGCGCCGTGCCCGACCGGCGCGATCGACAACTGGCGCGTCGTCGCCTCGCCCTATTCGCTGGAAGAACAGTTCTCGTGGAGCGACTTGCCGCCGCAAGCTGAATTGGAAACCGGCGACTCCAGCATCGCGATTGAAGCGCTGGAAGATGAAATCGGCGCGCTGCTCGAAGAGGCACGCAAAGGTCTCGGCGGCAAAGCGGTGGCGCCGCATTCCGCCTCCAAGCCCACGGTCAATCTCTACAACCGTGGCAAGCCCGCGAAAGCGACGGTCACCGGCAATTTCCGGCTGACGCATGCCGACGCGGACTCGGACGTGCGCCACATCATTCTGGATCTTCGGCGACCAGCCCTTTCCGGTGCTGGAAGGCCAGAGCATCGGCATCGTCGTGCCGGGTACGACGCCCGACGGCAAACCGCATCTGGTGCGGCTGTATTCTGTCGCCAGCGCGCGCGATGGCGAGAAACCCAACGCCAATAACCTCTCTCTGACCGTGAAGCGCGAGCAGGGTGGCCTGTGCTCGAATTATCTGTGCGATCTACCTCGCGGCTCGCGAGGTCGATGTCACCGGACCGTTCGGCGCGACCTTCCTGCACCCCAACGATCCCGTCGCAAACATCATCATGATCTGCACCGGCACCGGATCGGCGCCGTTCCGCGCCTTCACCGAGCGGCGCCGCCGTGCGATGCCGGAGGCCGAGGGACGGTTGCTGCTGTTTTTTGGGGCGCGGCGTCCGGAAGAGCTGCCGTATTTCGGGCCGCTGCAGAAGGTGCCGGAGAAACTGCTCGGCAAGCATTTCTGCTATTCGCGGGTGCCAGGCGAACCGCGCGTTTACGTGCAGGACAGGATACGCACCGAAGCGCAGGCGGTAGCCGGATTGCTGAGCAACGCGCATACCCATGTTTACATCTGCGGCCTCAAAGGTATGGAGAGTGGCGTGGACGAAGCGTTTGCCGATGTCTGCCGCGGCGCGTCGCTGGATTGGGCGGCGCTGAAAACCGCGATGCGCGAAGGCGGCAGGTATCACGTCGAGACGTATTGATTCTTTCTTGTCCCTCCAGGGAAGAGAGAATTCACCCCGCGATCTCAAGCCCGGCGCTCGCATAGACCACGCCGCCGTCGATTGCGATGGCGTTGCCGACCACATAATCGCCGGCGCGCGAAGCCAGGAAGATCGCTAGCCCGGCCATATCTTCGTCGGTGCCAATACGGCCCGACGGGATTCGCTTCGATACCTCGTCCGCGTGGTCGCGCGCGGCCTTGTTCATATCGGAGGCGAAGGCACCGGGCGCGATCGCGGTGACGTTGATATGATCCTTGATCAGCTTCACGGCCATGCGACGCGTCAGATGGATCACCGCGGCCTTGCTCGCCGCGTACGAGTAGGTCTCCATCGGATTGACGAAGATGCCGTCGATTGACGCGATGTTGATAACCTTGCCCGGCTTCTCTGCTGACGCCGCGGCGCGCAGCGATTTGGTCAGTGCCTTGGTCAGGAAGAACAATGACTTGACGTTGAGGTTCATCACCTTGTCCCAGCCGCTTTCCGGAAATTCGTCGAAGTCCGCGCCCCATGCGGCACCGGCGTTGTTGACCAGAATGTCCAGCTTCGGCTCGCGCTTGATGATCTCGGCCGCCAGCAGGTCGCAGCCCGCGTTGGTCGAAATATCGATTGGCAGCGCGATGCATTCGCCGTCATACGCCACGGTCAATTCCTTGGCGGTGGCCTCGCACGGCCCGGCCTTGCGCGCGGTGATATAAACTTTCGCGGCACCTTGGTTGAGAAAACCAGCGGCGATCATTTTGCCGATACCGCGCGAGCCGCCGGTTACGAGGGCGACGCGCCCTTTAAGAGAAAACAAATCCTTGAACACTGGCTCCTCCATCGGTTTTGCCGACGGTTTTGAGCGCGCGAGAGGGATTGAGTCAAGGAAGGGAGCTTATCCCGCATCAATTCGGCGAAAGCCGTTCCACATCGCGGTTGCGGCGCCGGAGGTCAGTATCGGCAGTATGCGCTCATTCTGATAATTGCCGTTCAGCGAAACCCGCGGCAGCGCCGTGAGATGGTCGGCATTCTCCGGATAGACCATGCCCGGTCGTGTCGTCACGGCTGTCTTGAAGCCCGCCGCCTGCGCCAGCGCGAATTCGCGCGGACCGGCGGCGAGCCTATCGCCATAGGGATACGCAAAATGCAGCGCCGGACGCTGCAACGTCGCCTCAATGCGCGCCCGGCTGATCGACATTTCATGACCGGCAATCGCATCGCTCTGCTTGGCCAGATTGCAGTGACTGATGGTATGAGCGCCTATCGTCACCAGTGGCTCATCCGCAAAGGGCTTAAGCTCATCCCACGACATGCAAAGCTCACGCGATATCGCCTTTTCGTCGATACCGTGGCGTCCGCAGAGAGCGCTGATCTGCTGGCCGATATCGTATTCGCCGGGCAACGCCCGCGTCCATTCGTGGAGGCGATCGAAGGCGGCATTTTTGGCGTCGATCGTCGATGCGTCGAGCCGGATTGTCGAACCGCTGACTTCAAATTCAATGGTCTGGGCTTTGGCGACCACGTTCTCCAGCGCAACCCACCACAGCCGTCCGGTCCCCTGAGCGAAATCGCTGGTCACGTAAACTGTAAAGGGTGCGTCAAACTCACGCATCACCGGCAACGCAAAGTCGCGGTTGTCGCGGTACCCGTCATCAAAAGTGAAGCAGGCGAAGCGCCGTGAAAAATTGCCCTCGCCCATCCGCCGGTGCATCTCATCAATCGTGACGATGTCGATGTCGGCCTCGCGAAGATGCGTCACAACGCTACGCAGAAATTCCGGGGTGATTTCCAGATGATGATTGGGCTGAAACGGCGTTTCACGACGGGGACGGACGTGGTGCAGCGTAAAGATTGCGCCCGCGCCGCCGAAGATCGGCCGCAGCAAATGATGCGCGCCGGTGACATAAAGCGCTTCGAAACCGGCGCGGATGACATTGCTGCGAAGATGCTTCATGAAATGGGCGGCCGGCTGATACAACGGCCATCAGGCTATCGGCAACCGCTGAAGAAACGGTTAGTCCGGGCAATGCGGTTGTCAGGACTATCCCTGCTAATTGCTGTTTGACAGCCTCCCAAGGGTTTGTTTTCTCTTCGGTTCTGACGGGACAGGATGTCGCATGCGCGGACTATTCAGGTGGAGCACCAAATGGTGGCCGGGTGTCATTCCCCTCGCCATCCTTTGGGTTTTTGCAGCCTGGACCAGTACGGCTCCACTGGAGTCCGACCTTTCCGGACGTGCGACCGCGGCGCTCAAGGATACCGTCCTCGACAAAACCAGGATCGCAGTGGCTGGCCGCGATGTCACGTTCGAGGCCGAAGCTTTTTCGGAAGATGGCCGCAATAGCGCGGTAACCGCGGTCGAGGCCGTGCCCGGTGTGAGGCTGGTCAACGACGAAACGCGGCTCATTCCGGAAGCCAAACCGTTCGTGTGGTCGGCCGAGCGCGATGTCGTGCGGGTGACGCTGGCAGGCAATGTGCCGCTGCCGGCGATAAAGAGCCGGCTGCTCGATGCCGCGCGCACCAGCCTCGGCGGCGTCGATATTGCGGACCAGATGAATCTAGCGCGTGGTGCGCCGCAGCGCTTCGACGCCGCGGCGCTGCTGTTGATCGATCAGATCGGAAAACTGAGGGACGGCAAGATAACAATTTCGGGGACACAGGTCAGCCTTGCAGGAATGGCGCGTGATCTCGGTGGACGGGAAGCGATCGCGGCGGCGTTGAAGAATCTGCCTGAGGGCTTCTCAGTGGCGGCGAACGAGATCAAGGCGCCGCCCTATATTTTTCAGGCCTACAAGGATCCCGTCGCGGTGACCGTGACGCTGACGGGCAATGTTCCTGACAACAACGTTCATGCTGCGCTGGCGGCCGCGGCGGCACGCAAGTTTTTCAACGAGAAGGTCGTTGATAATCTCAAAGCAAGCATTGGCGCGCCCGCGGGATTCGCCAATGCGGTAGTCCCTGCGCTGGGCGCGCTGTCTCGCCTCTCGACAGGGACGCTGATTGTTTCCGACCGCGAAGTGAAGCTGTCCGGCGACGCACTCTATGATGCGGCTGCCGGCCAGATACGTGCCGGCCTCGGCAAGGATTTCCCGCAAGGCTGGCAGTTCAAGCCTGAGGTCTCGGTGAAACCTGCGGCGTCGCCGGTCGATGCCATGGTGTGTCAGCAACTGTTTTCGGAATGGCTGAGCAAAGGGAAAATCCGGTTTTTGTCAGGGCGCGCCACCATCGATCCGGATTCAGCAGGACTGCTCGACCGGCTGATCGAAACGGCCCTGCGCTGTCCGACGGCTACCGTCGAGATCGCGGGGCATACCGATACCGATGGCCAGGATGACTTCAACCAGGCTTTGTCTGAAAAACGCGCGCAGGCGGTTACGGATTATCTGGTCAAAGCAGGCCTTCCAGCGGACCGGTTCAGGACGATAGGTTATGGCAGCACGAGGCCCGTTGCCGTTAACGATACCGACGAGGGTAAGGCCGAGAATCGGCGCATCGAGTTCGTGGTGAGGTAGTGATGTCCTATCTGGTAACATTTCACGCCGGATGGCTGGTCGCTTCGCTGCTATTGGGTCTCGCCATGGGCTGGATAGCGGTGGTGCATCGCGGTCAAGCTGTTTCCAAGGTAACGGCGCGGTGGCTCGCGGTGCTGGCTGCGATAATGGTTGCATTGGCGCTCGCGCGCTTGATCCCCGGCCGGGTTGGTTACTGGCTCGATCTTGGTCTTGTCATGTTTGCGATTTATCTGGTGGGGTGTGCTGCGGGATCGTGGCTGCGCGATCGGATCATTTCACGTCCTGTCGCGGGCATTTGATCTTGGCGAACAACGGCTATCCGCGGGTCCCGACCTGCGATAATTCAGCCTTCCGTCGGGCTACCGCTGATTGCAGAAACTGTGTATTGGCGCTGTGCAATTCTCGCTAATATATTGAAGGAGCGCGCTTTTATTCCCCGGGCAATTCCACTTTGCGCGAAAACGCGCTACGACCAGAGGTCCGGGAGCGAGCGCGGCGGTCGCAGCGTCAAGTTCGTACGGTGGATGCGCGTGATCGCAGTTCGAGGTTGAGATGCTGGAAGCAATACGCAGGGCGATAGCGTTTCTGCGCCACAAGCAAATCCTGCATAAGCTCGGTGTTGTAGTCAGTCTCGCCGTCATCGCGACCGCCTGCTACGTGCTTTTCCACATTCTGCGACATATCGACGTCGACCAGGTGCTCGACGCGATCAAGGACACCGAGCCCCGTCAGATCGCTCTGTCGGCGCTGTTCGTCGCCGCGGGTTACTTCACACTGACATTTTACGACCTTTTCGCGGTGCGGGCGATCGGGCGCACCGATCTTCCCTACCGCGTCAACGCGCTTGCGGCCTTCACCAGTTATTCGATCGGGCACAATGTCGGCGCCAGCGTCTTCACCGGCGGCGCGGTGCGCTACCGCATTTATTCGGCGTGGGGTCTGAATGCGATCGACGTAGCGAAAATCTGCTTCCTTGCGGGCCTCACCTTCTGGCTGGGCAATGCGGCAGTGCTGGGCCTTGGCATTGCCTATCATCCGGAAGCAGCCTCGGCGATCGATCAGCTTCCGCCCTGGCTTAACCGCATCGTCGCAATCGCCATCGTCGCGGGACTGGCGGCGTACGTAGGCTGGGTCTCGATCAAACCCAGGGGAGTAGGCCGCGGCCCTTGGACAGTGGTGCTGCCCGGCGGTTCGCTGACCCTGCTGCAGATCGCGATCGGCATCATCGATCTCAGCTTTTGCGCGCTGGCGATGTACGTACTGGTGCCCGACGAGCCCAATCTGGGGTTTATCGTCGTCGCGGTTATTTTCGTCTCCGCGACACTGCTTGGTTTTGCAAGTCATTCCCCGGGTGGGCTTGGCGTATTCGACGCCGCCATGCTGGTCGGCCTCTGGCAGATGGATCGCGAAGAACTGCTCGCGGGAATGCTGCTGTTTCGCGTGCTGTATTATCTTTCGCCGTTCTTCATATCTGTAATCTTGCTGACGCTTCGAGAGTTTATCCTGGGAGCGCGGCTGAAACGCCAGCGCCTGATGAAGCTTGCCGCCGAATCGAAGCGCGAAGGCGTTGGCAGAGCCTAGCGATTCCGGAACCTAACTCGCAACCTGAACGAGGAAGACAATCGGGCCGATGGCGACAGATGCCTCTTCTTCGATCTTCACACTTTGGCCGGACCGGCTGCGGCATTCGGCGATCATTCTGCTCGCCGGGGGCCTCGCACTTGTAGCGCTAGTCGTGTTCGGCGAACTATCGCTGGGGCGTGCCAGCGCGGTCTTTATCTGCATCGCCGGTGCGGCACTGGTGCCATGGCGGTTGCACAATATGGTGACGTCGCGCGAGGAATTGGTGAGCGCAAACCCCGTCGAAACCGCGGCGGTACAGGCGATCGTTGCCGGGATGCCCGATCCTGCGGTGCTGCTCGATCGCGTCGGACGCGTGATTCATCTCAATACAGCCGCGGCACAACTGGCGCCGGCGCTACGCCGGAACGAACTGGCGCAGTTCGCGCTGCGTTCCCCGGAAATCATCACCGCATTGCGCGAAGCCATCGCGACCGCTGAAGTCAGGCGCGCAACCTATCTGGATCACGTTCCGGTGGACCGCTGGATGGAATTGATCGTCACGCCCGTTTCGGTACCCACGCTGTTCGGCGGCACCGACACCTGCATGCTGATGACATTCCACGATCAGACGCCGCTGCGCCGGGTCGAGGAAATGCGCGCCGACTTCGTCGCCAACGCCAGCCATGAACTGCGCACGCCGCTGGCGGCCCTTTCCGGCTTCATCGATACGCTGCAAGGCCCGGCCAAGGATGACGCCAAGGCGCGCGAACGCTTTCTTGGCATCATGCACGCGCAGGCGACACGAATGGCGCGGCTGATCGACGATCTGCTATCGCTATCGCGGGTCGAACTCTCCGCCCAGGTTCGCCCGGATACGCTGGTGGACATTGTCCCGATCATCCGGCAGGTCGCCGACGGACTGGAACCACTGGCCGGCGAACGTAACGTTACGATTGAAATGGATGTCCCGGAAGCGCCCGCCATGATCGCCGGCGACCGCGAGGAATTGCTGCGGCTGTTCGAAAATCTGATCGAGAACGCGTTGAAATATGGCGCTTCCGGCGGCAAGGTGATCGTGTCGTTGACGCCGGCAACAGCGGGGGAGAGCGCGGGCGAAGTTCGCGTTACGGTGCGCGATTTTGGACCGGGTATCGCGCCGGAGCATCTGCCGCGGCTGACCGAGCGGTTTTATCGCGTCGATGTCGGCGACAGCCGCGCGCAAGGCGGCACCGGACTCGGCCTGTCGCTGGTGAAGCATATTCTCAACCGGCATCGCGGCCGGCTTCTGATCGAAAGCGTGCCAAAGAATGGCGCCAGCTTTACGGCGGTTTTTCCCCAGGCCAGAATGCTGCCGGGCGCCTGAAATACTTAGTTATTACAGTGCTCTGCAGCTGTCATCCGACTGTCATCAAAGCTTCGTAAAAGCTGCATTGACCGCCCCTAAACGGGCGGCGTGAGCGCTATCGGGCGCATCCGGCGCTTCGCTCATCGACGGAGAGTACCCATGAATTTTCTCAAGACAATCGTCGCTGCAGGCTTGGTCGCCGCATCGACCCACGCATACGCTGCCGATATTACCGGCGCCGGCTCGACATTTATCTATCCGGCCCTCTCGAAGTGGGCCGATGCCTATAAGAAGGAATCGGGCAATGGCGTGAACTATCAGTCGATCGGTTCAGGCGCGGGAATCAAGCAGATTCAGGCGAAGACCGTCACTTTCGGCGCCACCGATGCGCCGCTTAAGCCCGAGCAGCTCGAAAAGGACGGCTTCGCGCAGTGGCCGATGATCATGGGCGCGAATCGTTCCCGTCGTGAACCTCGAAGGCATCAAGCCCGGGGACATGACGCTGGATGGTGAAACGCTCGGCAACATTTTCCTCGGCAAGATCACCAAATGGGACGACCCGGCGATCAAGAAGCTCAATCCGAAACTGACGCTGCCTTCCAGCGCGATCACCGTCGTGCATCGTGCCGACGGTTCAGGCACCACATTCAACTTCACAGACTATCTCTCCAAAGTCAGTGCCGACTGGAAGTCCAAGGTCGGCTCGGGCACCGCGGTGGAATGGCCTGTTGGCGTTGGCGCCAAGGGCAACGAGGGCGTTTCCGGCAACGTCGGCCAAGCCAAGGGCTCCGATCGGGTACGTCGAGTACGCGTACGCCAAGCAGAACAAGCTGACTTACACAGCGCTCGTCAACCAGGCGGGAAAAACGGTCGAGCCGACCAGCGAAGCATTCCAGGCTGCCGCCTCCAATGCCGACTGGACGCACGCGCCCGGTTACTACCTGATCCTGACCAACCAGCCAGGCGACAAGTCGTGGCCGATCGTGGCATCGACCTTTATCCTGATGCACAAGGACGCGACCGACAAGGCAGCCTCGCAGGAAGCCATCAAGTTCTTCAAGTGGTCGTTCGACAAGGGCGGCAAGATGGCGGAAGAACTCGACTACATTTCGATGCCCGACTCGGTCGTCAAGCTGATCGAGAAGACCTGGTCCGCCGACATCAAGAGCTGATTTCGCTTCGATCGAGCGAATGCAAACAAGACACGTCATTCCGGGATGCGCCTCTTGGCGCAGACCCGGACCATACTCCCTGTCGTGATTATGGATTCCGGGTTCATTTCGCTACGCTCATGCCGCGGAATGACGGCGTCTTGGTGCTAGCGTTCAATTCGAGACATGTTCAAATAGACAGGTACTCTCGTGGCGGATATGGCGGTTCAGAGTTCGTCGATGGAAGCTGCCGGCCCTTATGATCGCGCCAGAGCGCTTTCGGCGTTCAAGTTCGGCGACAGTGCGTTCTACTGGGTCACCCGTCTCTGCGCAATTTCGGTTCTGCTCATTCTGGGCGGGATCATCATCTCGCTGATCGTCGGCGCCTGGCCGGCGATGAAGGAATACGGCTTTGCGTTCCTGTGGACGCAGCGCTGGGCGCCGTCGGCGGATCCGCCGGTGCTTGGCGCCGTCGGGCCGATCTACGGCACTCTGGTCACCTCCATCATCGCGATGATAATCGCAATCCCGGTGGGGCTAGGCATCGCCGTCTTTCTTACCGAGATTTGTCCGATCTGGCTGCGCCGTCCTATCGGTCTTGCCGTGGAGTTGCTCGCGGGAATTCCATCGATCATCTACGGGATGTGGGGCTTCTTCGTGTTGGGGCCATTCCTGGCCGACACCTTCCAGCCGTTCATGATACGAATTTTTGAGGGCGTTCCCGTGCTGGGATCGATCTTCGCCGGACCGCCTTCCTATCTCAGTCTGTTCAACGCGTCGCTGATCCTGTCGATCATGGTGCTGCCTTTCATCACCGCGATTTCGGTCGATGTGTTCAAGACCGTGCCACCGGTGCTCAAGGAAGCCGCCTACGGCGTCGGCTGCACCACCTGGGAAGTGGTGCGCAATGTGGTGATTCCTTATACGCGTGTTGGCGTGATCGGCGGCGTCATGCTCGCGCTCGGCCGTGCGTTGGGCGAAACCATGGCGGTCACCTTCATCATCGGCAATTCGTTTCGCATCTCATCCTCGATCTTCGCGCCGGGCACCACGATCTCGGCGGCGATCGCCAGCGAGTTCGCGGAGAGCGACGGATTGCACCAATCCGGCCTGATCCTGCTCGGCCTGCTATTGTTCGTGCTGACCTTTTTCGTTCTCGCCGCAGCGCGTCTGATGCTGCTGCGGCTCGAAAAGAAAGCGGGGAATTAGGCATGATCCGGAAAAGTGGACACTGGCTTTCCGACAAGATCATGCATGAGGGAAGGTTATGAATCCGGTTTACGCATCGCGCCGCCGCAACGACATCGTCATGAGATTGCTGTGCGTTTGCGCGGCGCTGTTCGGCGTGACGTGGCTGGCGCTGATTCTGTTCACGCTGTTTTATAACGGCCTGGCCGGCATCAGCGCTCAAGTCTTTACGCAAAACACCCCGCCGCCAGGTTCGACCGAGGGCGGTCTGCTCAACGCTATTGTCGGCTCGATTATCATGACGGCGATCGGCGTCGGCATCGGTGCGCCGCTCGGGCTGTTCGCCGGCACCTATCTCGCCGAATACGGCAAGAACGATCGCCTCACCTCGGTGATCCGCTTCATCAATGACATCTTGCTCAGCGCGCCCTCGATCATCATCGGCCTATTCGTTTATGGCGCGGTGGTCGTGCCGATGCGCGGCTTCTCTGCGCTTGCGGGGTCGCTTGCGCTGGCCGTGATCGTCATCCCCGTTGTTTTGCGAACCACCGAAGACATGCTCGGGCTGGTGCCCAATCCGCTGCGCGAGGCGGCGTCCGCGCTGGGACTGCCGCGCTCGCTGGTGATCAAGCGCATTGCCTATCGCGCCGCGCGCGCCGGTCTTATCACCGGCGTGTTGCTGGCGACGGCGCGCGTCGCCGGAGAGACCGCGCCGCTGTTGTTCACCGCGCTTAGCAATCAGTTCTTCAGTCTCGACCTGACCAAGACGATGGCGAACCTGCCCGTGACCATCAATAACTTCGTGCAAAGCCCCTACGCTTACTGGAAGCAGCTGGCCTGGAGCGGAGCATTGATCATCACCCTGACCGTATTGGCGCTGAACATCGGCGCGCGCATTCTCGGCGCCGAGAGGACAACGAAATGAACGAGCTTTCCGTATCTGTCAGCGTACCCAACGCGCCGCATCCCCCGATGGCGAGTGAGCCTGACGCGCGGGCCAAGATCAGCGCGCGCGATCTGAATTTCTATTACGGCGAGCACCACGCGCTGAAGAACATCAATCTTGCGCTCGGCGCCAACCGGGTCACCGCCTTCATCGGGCCGTCCGGCTGCGGAAAGTCGACGCTGCTGCGCATCTTCAACCGCATGTACGATCTTTATCCGGGTCAGCGCGCCACCGGCCAGGTCATGCTGGATTCCACCAACATCCTCGATCCCAAGCTCGACCTCAATCTGCTTCGCGCGCGCGTCGGCATGGTGTTCCAGAAGCCGACGCCGTTTCCGATGACGATTTATGAGAACATCGCGTTCGGCGTGCGGCTCTATGAGAAGATCTCCAAGTCGGAAATGGACGGACGCGTCGAGAAGGCCTTGCGCGGCGGCGCGCTGTGGAATGAGGTCAAGGACAAGCTCAATGCCTCTGGCCTCAGCCTGTCCGGCGGACAGCAGCAGCGCTTGTGCATTGCGCGCACCGTCGCTGTTCGGCCGGAGGTGATCCTGTTCGACGAGCCCTGTTCGGCGCTGGACCCGATTTCGACCGCGAAGATCGAGGAACTGATTCAGGAACTGGCGGAGGACTACACCATCGCCATCGTCACCCATAACATGCAGCAGGCGGCGCGCGTCTCCGACAAAACCGCCTTCATGTATCTCGGCGAGATGATCGAGTTCGGCGAGACCAACAAGATATTCACGTCGCCGGCCGATCGGCGCACGCAGGACTACATCACCGGACGGTTCGGCTAAGGAACATCACATGGGCTCAGAACATACCGCCAAGGCGTTCGACGGCGATCTGCAGGAATTGACGCGGCTGGTCGCGGAAATGGGCGGTCTTGCCGAACGCATGATCGTCGAATCCGTCGATGCGCTCATCCGCCGCGACGCCGTGCTCGGCAAGCGCGTGGTTGCCGCAGACTCCGAAATCGACACCTTGCAGCGCGTGATCGAGGAGCGCGCCGTACTCACCATTGCCCGGCGTCAGCCGATGGCGATCGACCTGCGCGAAATCGTGGGTGCCATGCGCGTCGCGACAGATCTGGAGCGGATCGGAGATCTCGCCAAGAACATCGGCAAGCGGGTCAACGCGCTTGACAGCGACTTTCATCCGCTCAAGCTGATCCGCGGCCTCGAACACATGACCGACCTCGTACAGTCGCAGATCAAATCCGTTCTCGACGCCTATGCCGCGCATGATTTGCCGGCGGCGATGGCGGTGTGGAAGGGCGACGAGGAAGTCGACGCGATCTGCACGTCGCTGTTCCGCGAATTGCTCACCTATATGATGGAAGACCCGCGCAACATCAGCTTCTGCATCCATCTGATGTTCTGCGCCAAGAATATCGAACGGATCGGAGATCACGCCACCAATATCGCGGAGACGGTGTTCTACATGATTGAGGGTCAGCAGATCCTCGATAAGCGCCCCAAGGGCGACATGACCACTTTCGCCAACTCGCTAGGGCAATGACGAACTTCAATCGAGAGGCTTGCTCATGAGCGCGCGCATTCTGGTGGTCGAAGACGAGGAAGCGTTGACCACGCTGCTGCGCTACAACCTCGACGCCGAAGGCTACGACGTCGAAACCGTCGCGCGCGGCGATGACGCCGATACACGGTTAAAGGAACGCGTGCCAGATCTGGTGGTGCTGGACTGGATGCTGCCGGGCCTGTCCGGCATCGAATTGTGCCGGCGTCTGCGCGCGCGGCCGGAAACGAAATCGCTGCCGATCATCATGCTCACCGCGCGGGGTGAGGAGAGCGAGCGCGTACGCGGCCTGGCCACTGGCGCCGACGATTACATCGTCAAGCCGTTTTCGGTGCCGGAATTGCTGGCGCGGGTGAAGGGTTTGCTGCGGCGCGCGAGCCCCGAACGCCTCGCCACCGTGCTGGCTTACGGCGACCTTGAACTCGACCGTGAAAAACGCCGCGTCGCGCGCTCGGGCCAGCCGATCGACCTCGGCCCGACCGAATACAAGCTGCTGGAGTTTTTCCTGGAGCATCCGGGCCGCGTCTTCAGCCGTGAGCAATTGCTCGACAGCGTGTGGGGACGCGACATCTATATCGACGAGCGCACCGTCGATGTGCATATCGGACGCCTGCGCAAATTGCTCAATCCCCGTGGCGAGCAGGATCCTATCCGGACCGTGCGCGGCGCCGGCTATGCGCTCGACGATCAGTTCGCGCGCGCAACGCAGACCTGATCGTCGCTACGTACGTTCGGCGGCTTTTCTTCTCTCATCGCCCCGGCTAGCTTGCGCCCCTCGAACGGGAGCGCACCAACATGACCGACGCAGCGAATCTTTTCACGGATGGAAAAGCCTATGAGCGCTTCATGGGGCGCTGGAGCAAACTTGTCGGCCAGCAATTCCTCACTTGGCTCGATGTACCGAAAGGCTTGCGGTGGCTGGATTCCGGTTGCGGCAATGGCGCATTCACCGACGAGGTGATTGCACGCGCCGCTCCGGCGAGCGTGATCGCGGTCGATCCGTCGGAAGGGCAGCTCGCGTATGCGCGTACGCGTCCGGGGTCGGCAATGGCGCGGTTTCAGATAGGCGACGCGCAACGGCTGTCGTTCCCCGACGACAGTTTCGATGTCGCTGTGATGGCTTTGGTCATTGCGTTTCTTCCCCAGCCTGACAAGGCGGTTGCGGGGATGACACGCGTGGTACGGCCGGGCGGATGGGTTGCTACGTATATGTGGGACCTCGAAGCCGGCGGATCGCCGACGTCGCCGATGTTCAGTGCGCTGAAGTCGATTGGCGCGACGCCGTCGGCGGTTCCCAATGCGCCGGCGTCGAGAATTGAGGCGATGCGAGGTTTCTGGCAAGCGGCCGGACTCCAATCGGTGGAGACGACTGTGATCCGGATTCCCGTCAGCTTTGATAGCGTTGATGACTTCTGGGAGACGACCACATCATCGGGCGGGCCGGCGGCCAAGTTAATCGAAGCCCTGCCCGTAGATCGGCAACATCAGGTGCGTCAGCGGCTCGGCGAACAGCTTCGCCCTGGCGCGGATGGGCGCATCAGCTACGAAGCATTCGCCAATGCGGTGAAGGGGTGTGTACCGGGGTGAGGGGCGCCGAGGACTGAACCCTCAACGCGTCGGCTTCGGCGGTTGCCGGCGGCGGTCGCTGGCCGGTTGGTAGGCGATGCGTGAGTGATGCGCGCAATAGGGCAGGCTCTGCAAGGCCTTGCCGCCGCAGAAGAAGAAGTCCGAACTTGAGGGATCGCCGATCGGCCAGTGGCAGGTGGCTTCGTTGAGCTCCAACAGTGTGCGGCGTTGGCTCATCGGCACCACGTTGTCGAACGCGATCGGATCCGGCTCCATCTCCACTTCGAAAGCGTGGGCCAGAGCCGTGTTGCCGCGCGAGACCGGGCGGTTGACCCGCATCATGTGCTGGGCGGGCCGAACCTTGCGCTGGCGTGGCACGGCCGAGGACGGGCTCTTGGCGCGGCCGGATAATCCCAGCCGATGCACTTTGCCGATCACGGCATTTCGCGTGACATTTCCGAGTTCGCCGGCGATCTGGCTTGCCGAAAGGCCGGCTTCCCAGAGTTTCTTCAGCTGCTCAACGCGATCGTCGGTCCAGGTCAATACCGTCATCGCTCGTTTTCCTTTGTCTCGCGCCGGGCCTTGCCCAAGGCAGCGCTGCCGTGTCCCATTCCAAAAATCGTTGCAGACAGAATCCCTTAGCCCTCGCCGGACGCGAAAAGCGCGCCCGGGCGTTTACGCCCACGCTAATACTCAAGGGATCAGAACCGCCGCACGAGATGTCGTACCCGACAGCCCAGAAGCTACAATACGCAGTGACTCGCGCGCAAGAGTCAGCCTTGCGGCGTCCACATCTTCCGTCATCGGAGCATCACATTCGGGCTTTTCAGAGTCGTTCGCTACGGCGCACTTCAGAAGCCATGTTGACAGCCGCCATGGCGGGCATAGAATGATCGCTTCGTGCCGCCCCGAAAAGGCGGCACGTTTTGTTTTTCCGGCTGGTTTTCGACCGCGGTGTGTGGTCGGCAATCCGTCCAACCTTCAGTGACCGCCATGACCACGAGCGCCAGACCTTCCGCTATCGGGCAGTCGCATCTGCTCCCCGTATTCGCCAGGGCCGACCTCGGCTTCGAGCGCGGCGAAGGCGCGTGGCTGATTGCGACCAATGGCGAGCGTTATCTCGATTTCACCAGTGGCGTGGCGGTGAATGCGCTCGGTCATGCGCACCCGCATCTGGTGGCGGCGCTGCAGGAGCAGGCCACAAAACTCTGGCACATGTCGAACCTGTTCAAGAGCCCGGACGGCGAGCGGCTCGCGGCGCGGCTGTGCGAGGCGAGCTTTGCCGACATGGTGTTCTTCTGCAATTCCGGTGCTGAGGCGATGGAATGCGCGATCAAGATGACGCGCCACTATCATTTCGCGAAAGGTCATCCGGAACGCTACCGGATCATCACCTTTGACAGCGCGTTCCATGGACGGACGCTGGCCACGCTGGCCGCCACGGGTGCTGCAAAATATCTCGAAGGCTACGGTCCTCCGATGGACGGCTTCGACCAGGTCATGCTTGGCGACCTCGACGCCGTCAAGAAAGCGATCGGGCCTGAGACGGCCGGCATTCTGATCGAGCCGCTGCAGGGCGAGGGCGGCGTGCGCGCCGCGTCACATGCGTTCTTCAGGGCGTTGCGCGAGCTTTGCGACGACAAGGGTCTGCTACTGGTGTTCGACGAGGTGCAGACCGGCATGGGCCGCACCGGCGATCTATTCGCCTACAAGCGGCTTGGCGTCACGCCCGATATCATGTCGCTGGCGAAAGCGCTCGGCGGCGGCTTTCCGATCGGGGCCTGTCTGGCGACCGCGGAGGCCGCCTTGGGCATGGCGCCGGGCTCGCACGGCTCGACGTTCGGCGGCAATCCGTTGGCGGTTGCGGCGGCCAACGCGGTGTTGGATGTGATGTTGAAGCCCGGCTTCTTCGAACACGCGCGTCAGATGTCGCTGCTGTTCAAGCAGAAGCTGGCGTCGGTGGTCGATCGTTATCCCGATGTGCTGTCCGAGGTGCGCGGCGAGGGACTGTTGATCGGTCTGAAAGCCGTGGTGCCTTCGGGCGATCTGGTGAACGCGCTGCGCGACGAAAAACTTCTCACGGTCGGTGCCGGAGAAAACGTCGTGCGGCTGCTGCCGCCGTTGATCGTCACGGAATCTGAAATCGAGGAATCGATCCAACGGCTGGAGCGCGCCTGCGTGGCGCTGTCGGGAAATCAGTTGAAGCGGGCGGCGGGGCAATGAGCACGCCGCCGCGCCATTTCCTCGATCTCAGCGAACTGCCGGGCAAGGAATTGCGCATCATGCTCGACGCGAGCGTCGCCATGAAGGCGAAGCTCAAGGCGCATGCCAAGCCAGGTAAGCCGCTTGAGGGCAAGACGCTGGCGATGATTTTCGAAAAGCCGTCCACGCGCACGCGGGTGTCGTTCGACGTCGGCATGCGCCAACTCGGCGGCGAATCCATCATGCTGACAGGTGCGGAGATGCAACTCGGTCGCGGCGAAACCGTCGCCGATACTGCGCGGGTGCTGTCGCGTTATGTCGATGCCATCATGATCCGCATCCTCAACCACGAGGCGCTGCTTGAATTGGCGGCGCATGCCACCGTGCCCGTGATCAACGGCCTGACGCGGCGTTCGCATCCCTGCCAGATCATGGCGGACCTGATGACGTTTGAGGAACATCGCGGCCCGATCGAAGGCCGCACCGTCGCGTGGACCGGCGACGACAACAACGTGCTGGCGTCCTGGGCGCATGCGGCGGAGCGCTTCCGTTTCAATCTTCACGTCGCCACCCCGCCGCAACTGGCGCCGAACAAGGCGATGAAAGACTGGATCAAGGCGACCGGCGCAAATATCAAGCTCGGCAGCGATCCGGAAGCCGCGGTGCGCGGCGCCGACTGCGTGGTCACCGACACATGGGTGTCGATGGGCGACAAGGATGGGGAGCACCGCCATAATCTGTTGAGGCCGTATCAGGTCAACGCCAAGCTGATGTCGCTGGCGAAGCCGGACGCACTTTTCATGCATTGCCTGCCCGCGCATCGCGGCGACGAAGTCACCGACGAGGTGATGGATGGTCCGCAGTCGGTCGTGTTCGACGAAGCGGAAAATCGTCTCCATGCGCAAAAGGGCATTCTGGCCTGGTGTTTCGATAAGGTGGCCTGACGCGGCGCTCTTTCCCTTCTCCCCTTGTGGGAGAAGGTGCCTTCGCGCAGCGAAGGCGGATGAGGGGGTTAGATAGAGTGCGGTTCCCCTCCTCCCGTCTCGCATCTAACGATGCTCACCACCCTCTCCCGCAAGGGGAGAGGGAAGTGAAGCACGATGCGCCGCGTCCGGGAGGAAGGGAAGCACGATGCGCCGCGTCCGGGACACGACAATAACGCGAGTTGCGATCCTCTCGCTCCGCCCCCAAATAGAACATCATGACCCCGATATCTCCCGATCAGAAACCCGTCGCTGAAACCCCTATCCGTGCGCCCTCGGCCATTCCAGTCGACGATGCCGTGCTGCCGTTCGAGGTAGCCGCGCTCGATCTCCGCGGCCGGCTAACGCGGCTTGGCCCCGCGCTCGACGAAATTCTCACCAAGCACGATTATCCCGCGCAGGTCGGCAAGCTGCTCGGCGAAGCCATCGTGCTCACGACCTTGCTCGGCTCGTCGTTGAAATTCGACGGCCAATTCATCCTGCAGACGCAGACCGAAGGTCCGGTATCGTTTCTGATCGTGGATTTCCAGGCGCCCGACAAGCTGCGCGCCTATGCGCGGTACGACGCGGCGCGGCTCAAGCCTGGTTTGAATTCCGGCGCGCTGCTCGGTCACGGTCATCTCGCCATGACCATCGATCAGGGCCCGGATATGAGCCGCTATCAGGGACTGGTGGCGCTCGAAGGCGGCAGTCTCGAAGACGCGGCGCATGAATATTTTCTGCGCTCGGAGCAAATCCCGACGCGGGTTCGGCTCGCGGTCGGCGAGGAGTGGCGCGGCGGCGAGGGGCCGAAACATCGCTGGCGCGCAGGCGGCATGCTGCTGCAATTCCTGCCGAAGGCGCCGGAGCGCGCGCAACGCGACCTCGCTCCCGGCGATGCGCCTGATGGCCTCGTGTTGCCGGAGGTGGCGGAAGACGATGCTTGGGTCGAAGGCCAGTCGCTGATCGGAACCGTCGAGGACGTCGAGTTGATCGATCCGGATCTGTCAGGCGAGCGGCTGTTGTATCGTCTGTTCCACGAGCGCGGCGTGCGGGTGTTTGCGCCGCTGCCGCTGCGCGCGCAATGCTCCTGCTCGCGTGACGCGGTGTCTTCGATGCTTAAGAGCTTCACGCCCAAGGACCGCGCTGACATGGTGAAGGACGGCAAAGTGATCGTGACCTGCGAATTCTGCAGCTCAGTTTACGAATTCACGCCGCAGGATGCTGGTGTGGAAGCCTAATGCACGACGCGCCAGACGATGGCGCCGAAGGCACCTACCCACAGAGCCACGGCGGCCAATCCCTGAATAGCAAAACCCGGGCCGCGCTTCTCCACGGATTTTGCATACCCGATCATGTAGAGCAAGCGGCCGACAATCCAGACAAGCCCAATTGCCGCTGCGATTCCGTCGCCGATATAGATCGCAAACAGCCACAGTGACGGCAGGAAGATCGGCATCCACTCCAGCGTGTTCATCTGCGCGCGGAAGACGCGTTCGAAATCGGGATTCCCGGTAGTCGCCGGAAGCTTGATGCCGAAGGCGACGCGCGCCCGCGAAACCCGGATGGTGGTCAAGAAATAAGTCAGGATCGCCAGACATGTGACGATCGCGGTGAGATGATACATTTGAAGCGCCCTTGTTTGTTGAAATTTAAGTTAGTAGCCGGTCATCTCGAGATATCCAACGCCGCTGTGACTGCCGTGGAAGCCGATCGGTCCTTCCCAATAGGGAAAGCTCGTCGCCATCCAGCTTGCTGCATTCAGCGGCGTGCTTTCGATCTGAACGCCGCGGCTTGGAATCGCGATACTCCATGCGGTCGGGATCTTCCGGCCCGCAACCTCGGTTGATGCGCCCGGCGTCATCTGAATATCCGATGAAACGATCTGCTCGGACTTGCCGTCGGGTGTTATCCAGTTTCCCGAGGAATAATTGCTGCCTTCGGTTTGCCGCAAGCGAAACAGCATCAGTTTTTCACCTGAATTCAGATGCAACGAGAACCAGTCCCATCCGGTTTGATCGGATGCAAGCGGCTGGCTGCTCCATTCGCGATCCATCCACGCCTGTCCGCTGACTTGTATCGGCTTGTTGTCGAACGTGAGAATTCCGGCCGCCTTGAAGTACGGCTGACTGAAATAATACGACGCCTGTCCGCGATCGGATTTCTTGCTGTAGCCGGCATCGCCTTGAAGAACGAGCGGACGGTCAGCTTCGAGACGCAGCGTATAGCTGAAGTCTTGACCTGAAGCCGTCAATTCAAGCGGTGCGATGGCCGTGTCCGAGAATTCAGCGCCGCCGCGCATGTCCCAGGCATCGATCCAGGCATGAAACGGATGCGCCTCGACGCCAGCTTGGCCGATGCCGCCGCGCGCGAATGTTTCGCTGCTGCGGTGGATACTCGCGCTGGTCGCGGCGGCGTGCCCCATCCAAATTTGCTGGTTGGCCCAGCCTTCCTGTTGTGCACCGGGAGTCATCGCCTGCCGAAATAGTGTCCACTGCACGCCGTAAGCGGCGCCGCCAGCATCCCTGAGGTTAGCGGTCACGTACCACCACTCGATGCGATAGTCCGCGTGCGCGCCATGATCGGCCGGAAACGTGAGTGCGCGTCCGGGAACGACTTGCGCGAAACCTGCGGCGTCGCGGCCGAGACCAGCAAAACCTTGCGCCAATGACGATCGCGGTCCAAAGCCAACGGCGGCTAGTCCACCGGAAAATGCGCGGCGTGAGATGTGGGCTCTATCGTTCATTGGCGAAAATCTTGACCAGCCTGGCGGGCTGCATGCGCGCCAGCTTCAGGACCGGAAGCAGCGCCGCGAGAAAGGCCGCAAGCATGGCGACGGCCAATAGTTCGAGAAGCTGCAGCGGAAATACATGAAACGGCAGCCGCCAGCCGAAGGCTTTTACATTCACCACTGCGATCAGGCACCATGCCACCAGCAATCCCAACGGCAGCGCCAGCAGGGAGGTGATCAGCGCCACCGACATTGTCTTCAGAAGTTCGATGGCAGCGAGCCGACGCCGGGTGATCCCGATCGCCCATAGCGGCGCCAGTTGCGGCAATCGCGAATTGCTCAGCGTGAGCAGGCTTGTCAGCAACGCAATGCCGGCAACTCCGAGCGTGAAAGTATTCAGCGCGCCCGTCACGGCGAAGGTGCGGTTGAAAATCCGCATCAACTCCGCTTTCAGCGTGGCCTGATCGGAAAGGTTGCGGCTGTCGAGACCGAATTTGTTTTGGATCGCGGCGACAAGCGACGGTATCGCGGATGAGGCGACCCGCAGCCCCAATCGAGTTTGCGGAATCTTCCGGAAAGCGCTGCACCAGCGCTTCGATGTTGACGGCGGCCTGGCCCTTTGGATTGCCGTAATCGGCATAGATGCCCACGACTTCGAGCGGCCATTCGCTCCCGGTTGCCGGCAAGGTAATGCGGCCTCCAAGATCAAGTTTAAATCGCCGCGCCAGTTGCTCGCTGATCAGCGCGCCGTTGCCGTCGCGCAACGTATCCCAAGCATCGGCGCGCGACTGCAGCAGTGGCCAGCGGTCTCGATAGGTGGCCTGATCGGCGAGTCCGAGAATTTCGACCGGCCAGCCTTGAATTTGAACTTCGGCTCTGCCGCTCGGCAGCATAGCCTCGACTTCCGGTCTCTGACTCAGCCAGGCCTTGATCTCGGCCGCCTGTGTATTATCCGACGCGTTGAGATAGACGTCCGCTGCCAACCGGCCATCGAGCCAGCCCGTGAAAGTCCTGCTGAAGCTTTCCACCATGGTGCTGACGCCAACATTGACGGCGAGCGCCAGCAATAGCGCCATCAGCGCCAGCGAAAGCCCGGACAGTTGCTGTTGGCTGTCGGCCCAAAACCACTTTGTAAGCGCGCGGTTGCTGCCGCGCTCGCCGAGAGTGAGCACGAATCCCAATATCACCGGCAGTCCGAGCGCCGCGCTGAGCAGAAGCGACGCCAGCACCGCGAAGCCTGAGATCAGCAAATCGCCGAGCGTCAGAAACAGCGCGGCGGCGGTCACCCCGGCCAGCGCAAGGACGCCTTGCAGCAGCAGCCATCGCTGCTGCGCGCGCTGCCAGGCGTGAAGCTGTGCGGTCGCGAGGATCGGCAGCCGAATAGCTTTCAACAAGCTCGTCGTTCCAGCCGCCAACGCACCAATCACGCTGATAGCAAGCCCTGCGATCCACCATTCAGGTTTCAGCGTGAGTTGGCCGGGGATTTGCGCGCCATAGAGGCCGCGCAAACTTGCCGCGACATCGGGCAGCAGCGCTGCCGCGATGAAATAGCCGCAGACCAGGCCGACGATGCCGGCCAGCAGCGCCAATGTCACCAATTCGAGCAGCAACACCGTATTCAGCAAGCGCAAAGATACGCCGCAGGCGCGCAGGGTCCGCAGCATCGGCAGCCGCTGCTCGAAAGCCAGACCAATCGCCGAATTGACGATGAACAGCCCGACCAGAAATGACAGCATTCCGAACGCCGTCAGGTTGAGATGAAAGCTGTCTGTGAGACGCTCAAGATCGCTCTCGGCATCGGGTTCGACCAAGCGAAGCTTATCGCCGACAACTTCTTCGAGCGGTCGCCGAACGCCTTTGGTTTTGCCGATCAAAAGACGAGAGATTTGATCCGGCATTTTCAAGATGCGCTGTGCGATGCCGATATCGACGACCAGCACGCCGGGCAAAAGTTGCGTCGCGACCTTGAGCGGAGGCAGTGTCGAAGCGCCATCGACCGATGGCGACGCGCCTTCACCTAAACCAAGCTCAGAAAGGGTTTCCGGCGCCACCACCGTTTCGCCGGGCGTCGACAGAAACGATTGCAGCCCCGCTCTGCCGATCTCGGGCGTCGATGTGGCCTCCGTAGGAAGCGTCACCGGTTCGATGCCCAGCAACCGCACCGATCGTCCGCCGATCTGAACGCGGCCCTCCAGCAGCGGCGATACCGACCAGCCGGCGCGGCGCAGATCGAGAAACAGCTGCTGCGGAAAAGTCGAGCGGTCCCGGCCGACCAGCATTGCCGTTCTTGCCCCGCCGAGCGTCGCAGCGGCGCGGTCATAACTGCTGCGCGCCTGCTGGTTCAGCGCCTGCACGCCGCTCCATAATGCAGTCGCGGATACCAACCCGATCAGCAGCGTCGCAAACTGCATCGGATGCCGCCGCCAGTGGCTCAACAGAACCGTGAGGATCCAAAGAACCTGGCTCATGCAATCAATCCCGCATGCAAATGGACTTGCCGGTCTAGCGTCGCGGCCAAGCGCGCGCTGTGCGTTACCATCAGGAAGCCGCATCCGGTTCGCTTCACCAGATCGCGCGTCAGCGTCAGGACTTCGTCCGCCGTTGCTTCATCGAGGTTACCGGTGGGTTCATCGGCGAGCAGCAAGCGCGGCTTTACTGCGAGCGCGCGGCCGATGGCGACCCGTTGTTGCTGTCCGCCTGATAGCTGTTCGGGATAGCGTTTCAGGAGAGCGCCGAGTCCCAGCCGTTGTACCAGCTCGATCTGCCAATCGGCATCATATCGAGTAGCCATCCGCGACTGAAACGCGAGATTGTCGCGGACGTTCAAGCTCGGGATCAGGTTGAATTGCTGAAACACCAATCCGATCCGGTCCCGCCTCAGTTCAGCGCGTTCGGCATCGGACAGGCCCGATATCACAGTGTCGTCGAGCTGGACCTCGCCGCTGTCAGCTTCGTCCAAACCTGCGATCAGATGCAGCAGCGTGCTTTTGCCGCTGCCGGATTCGCCGGTCAGCGCGACGCTCTCGCCGGCCGCGACACTTAAATCAACGCCGCGCAGCACGGCAACCTGTTCCTGCGCGGCGCGATAGGATTTCGTCAAACCCTGGACGCTCAGCATCGCATGCCGATCACTAAGCGAAAGCAATCCATCACTGCGGTTTCTGATACTTCAGCACGAACTCATCGTTGGGCGTCGGCGAACGAAACACCGGCGCATCGCGCGGATCTTCGGGGTGACGCAGGAAGTCGGCTTCCGCGACAAGCTTGAAACCGGTAGCCTCGATCTCCTGCCGAAGCGCGGTCTCTTCTATACGATGCAAAGTCTTCGCCACATTGACGCCGTCGCCGGCGCGCGCGGAATGATCGGCGATGACGAGGAGGCCACCGGGCCTGAGCGCCGCGAACATCTTGCGGTTCATCTGCGCGCGATCGACCTGCATATAGGTCACGTCGTGATAGGCAAAGAAGAACGTGATCAGGTCGAGGCCGCTGACATCAGGCGGAATCGGATCGTCGAAATTCCGGATGACGTGCACGACGTTTTTCATCGCCGGCTGTTGCGCGCGAATATCAAATCTATCCTTGATGCGCGCCATCACCTCCGCGAAATCCTGCGCGTAAACAACGCCGGTCGGACCAACCACCCGCGCCAGCAGTTCGGTGCTGTAACCGCCGCCGGCTTCCATATCCAGCACCTTCATTCCCGGCTTGACGCCCGTGAAGGCGAGTATTTTGGCTGGTTGGCGGCGCTGGTCGGTCTGCCGATCCGCATCGGTGCGATCCGCGGCCGCCACGTAAGCTTCATAGTCCAGCGCCTGGCGGTCTTGCGCTGCCGCAGGATGCACCAACGCTAGCAGCGCTAGCATGCCGACCAGTCGCGGAGCGCGGCGCAGATATTTGAATTCGGTCATCGAGATGTCCTCTCTGTTTCTCCCACCATAACCAATGGGCGTCGCGAGATCGCAGATCAATGGTGCGTTGCGACGAGATGGGCGTTGGCCCTCAAAACGCTGTCTTTCTCTCAGAAAGATGGTGTGCGGTCCAAATGTCCAATTGCATGTGCTGCAATTAAGTAGGTAACATTGCACCAAGCCCGATCAACAGGGCCAAACGCTGTCAGGGGGTCGTGATGACTGCACAGCCGACGCCGCAAGGCGCCTGGAGAATTACATTTCTCCTGTTTCTTTTCATGCTGGTGAACTTTGCCGACAAGATCGTCGTCGGTCTTGCCGGTGTACCGATCATGACCGAGCTGAAACTCGAACCCGAGCAATTCGGCTTGCTCGGATCATCCTTCTTCATCCTGTTTTCCATCGCGGCGATCATTGTCGGATTCATCGTCAATCGTATCGAAACGCGCTGGGTGCTGCTCGCTCTCGCGGTGGTGTGGGCGCTGGCGCAATTTCCCATGATCGGCACGGTCAGCTTCACCACGCTTGTGATCTGCCGGATCATCCTCGGCGCCGGCGAAGGGCCGGCATTTTCGGTGGCGGCGCACGCGGTCTACAAATGGTTTCCCGATGAAAAGCGAACGTTGCCGACTGCAATCCTGTCGCAGGGGTCCGCTTTCGGCGTGATCCTCGCGGTACCCGCGCTGAACTGGGTCATCGTCAACTATACCTGGCACTACGCTTTCGGCGCGCTCGGCGTGGTCGGTTTGATGTGGGCGGCGCTATGGCTGATCTTCGGCAGGGAAGGGCCGTTGGTTCAGACCGTGGCGATGGCGGCGGCAGAGCCCCGCATTTCCTATCTCAAACTGCTTACCTCGCGCACTTTCATTGGCTGCTGCGCTGCGACCTTCGGGGCGTATTGGGCTCTGTCGCTGGGCCTCACATGGTTCACGCCTTTCATCGTCAAAGGCCTCGGCTTCTCGCAAAAGGACGCCGGCTGGATATCGATCCTGCCGTGGGTATTCGGAGCGGTCGTCGTAATGCTCGCCGGGTGGATTTCGCAGGTGCTGATGGCGCGCGGAACCTCGACGCGATATGCGCGCGGTGTGCTCGGCTCCGTGCCTCTGATCGTCGGCGGGACGATTCTGCTGTTCATCCCGTATGTGCACGGCGCGGGGCTGCAGATCGCGCTGCTGGTGGTGGGATCCGGGCTCTGCGGATCGATATACGTCGTATGCCCGCCAATGCTCGGAGAGTTCACGCCGGTATCGCAGCGCGGCGCTGTTATTTCGATCTATGGCGCGATCTATACGCTTGCGGGTATCATCGCTCCAACGGTTATGGGCAGCGTCATCCAGCGCGCGGCGGTGCCGATCGATGGCTATCTGACGGGCTTCGTCCTTAATGGCACCATCATGATATCCTCGGGTTTGCTCGGCCTGCTGTTGTTGTGGCCCAATACCGAGCGTGCCCGCCTCATGCAGGAAGAGCCTCAACCGAAGTTCGCCTGAGCATCGAAGGATCGTGGTTGCCGCGTGAGTATCTGGCGCGCGAATGAAACTCAGGAATGCACAAGTTTTCCGTCGGATTTTTCGAAGCTGGCCTTCGGGCTTCGGTCGGTGACGAGGGCCAGCGCGACAGTGAGCGCCATGAACACCGCGGATGCGCCGAACACCCAATGCGGCATATCGCGGTCCATGATCCAGCCGAACAGCAGCGGGCTGATGATGCCGCCGACGTTGAAGCCCGTGGAGACAATGCCGAATGCACGACCGGCTGCGCCCGGGGGTGCGGCGTTCCGCACCAGCATGTCGCGCGAAGGGGCAATCACGCCGCCAAGAAAGCCGGCTACAGCCATCGCGGCGATCAGAAAGGCATATGGTAGCGGCGTGACGGCGATGATGAAGACCAGGATCGCGTTTACCGCGAAGCACGCGGCGGCGACCTGCCCGTGACGCTCGGTGCGGTCGGCGAGAATGCCGCCTGCGAGCACGCCGATGGCGCTGGCACCGAGAAAAGCGGTCAACGCGATATTGGCCGTCGAGAAAGAATTGCCGTAGCCGTTCATGAGCGCGACGATTCCAAAATTGCCGATTCCGGCATTCGACAGACTGAGCAGCGTGAAGAAGATCGTCAGCAGTATGATCGCAGGCGTCATGACGCTTGGTTGCGGCTCGGTTGCATCGCCGCGGCCTTCGGCCGTTGCTCCGGCGTTGGGAATACCAACCACCAGCAGCAGCAAGGCCACCAGCGGACCGATCGCACCGGCGACGATAAGCGCTCCGTGACCACTGGTCAGAACGACCAATGCGGCAACGATTGCGGGCGCAACCGCGCCGCCGAGAAACCCTGCGAAGGTGTGGATCGAGAACGCGCGTCCCATTCGCGCTTCATCCATGTGCGCCGACAGGATGGCATAATCGGCCGGATGATAGACGCTATTGGCGAGTCCGAGCAGTGCCGCGCTCACGATCAGCCATGAATAGCTCAGATGCAGACCCAGCATGATGAGCGCAAAGCCGCCCAGCGTGAGCCCCATCAGCAGGATTTTGCGCGCGCCCACGTGATCGGTCAGATAGCCGATCGGCGCCTGCGTCAGGCCGGATACGACGGCGAAAACCGTGAGGGCGAAACCGAGCTCGATATAGCCGACGCCGAGCTGTTCCTTCAGGAATGGAAACAGCATCGGCAGCACGAAAATATGAAAGTGGCTGACCCAATGGGCGGTCGATATCGCGACCAGGGTGCGCAGCGAAAAGTCCGTCTTCGCTCGAGGCGGCGCGGCAAGTAAATCGACCATGTCGAATGGTGACCCCGTTCACGAGACGGCCCGGCAAGGCCCCGTACAAAATACGATCCTGACGCGTTAATTGTCTATAAATACCGCTGCATGGCAGCATCGCTAGGATCGGCAAATTCCAAGCCGCGGGATACCGAGAGCGGGCGACAAGACGTATGGCCAATCTACCGCCGCGTTTGAGACCGCTCCGGGTGCTGTGCTCGGAGGGTTCAAGCACGTCTGCGCGGGAAGCCATCACGATTTTAGGCTTGAGCGGTCATATCGTCGAGGTGTGTGACCCGTCGCCTTATTGTCTTGGCCGCTTCTCGAAATTCGTCGCAAAATTTCACCGCTGCCCCGGCCTGCGCGATGACCCAGCCGGGTTTTTGGCGTTCGTCAATCGGCTGCTGACGACGCAGCGCTACGATGTGCTGCTGCCGATCCATGAACAAGGATTTCTGTTTGCGCGCGTGCAACGGCGCCTCAACGAACGCGTCGGTTTCGCGCTGCCGGCGTTCGAAAGCTACCGCATCGCGCACAGCAAGGCCGGCTTCAGTCGCTTGCTCATTGCCTTGGGTTTGCCGCAACCGGAAACACGCATCGTAAAATCCGCCGACAAACTGCGCGATGCTGTCCGGTTTCCCTGCGTCATCAAGACTTCGGTCGGAACCGCCAGCCGCGGCGTCTGGCTCGTGCGCAATGACGATGATTTGAAGCAAGCCGAATTGGAGCTTAGTGGCAATGATGCATTCGACGACGAAGTATTGGTGCAAAATTTCGTCGCGGGCACGACCGAAAAGGCGCAGGCGGTATTTTGCGGAGGCCGCTTGGTCGGCTTCCACGCCTACCGGCAGATTGCGGCCGGGGCGGGCGGTGGCGACGCAATCAAGCAAAGCGTGCACCGAGAGCATGTACGCGATCACTTCGCACGTATCGGCGAGCATCTCACGTGGCACGGCGCGCTTTCTGTCGATTACATTTTGCGAGATGTGAGTGATCAGCCGCTCTACATCGACTGCAACCCGCGGCTTGTCGAACCGATGAGCGCTTATCTCAGCGGTACCGATCTTGTCGGCATGCTTCTTGAGGTCTCGCTCGGAGAAAGTCCATTTGCCACATCGGCAAGTCATGCGGGCGTGCGAACGCATCTCGCGATGCAGGTGCTGCTCGGTTGTGCAGCCAGAGGCGGCACCCGACGAGAGATTTTGCGAGAATGCGGACGGCTACTGACGAAGACCGGGCTGTATGCTGACAGCCGCGAAGAATTAACCCCCATGCGGCTGGACCCGGTCAGCACCGTGCCGCTTGCGATGGCGACGTTGTCGCTGCTGTTTGTGCCGAAGCTGGCGCATGAGCTGGTGACAAGAGGCTGGGGCGCGCATCTGCTCGACGTCGAAACCATTCGAGAGATTGAGAGTGAAATTTCGTAGCGTGATGCCAACTAGAGCGGCTGATCGTCATCGCCGTCGGTATCGCTTTTCGGCGTCGCGATGTCGCCGTCGTCGGCGTCGTGGTCTTCGACGATTTGGGGCGGCGGCACGCTGGATTTGCCGTCCTTGCTCTCGTCTTTCTTGTTGGTACCACCCATGACTACACCTCAATCTGACCGTCTTTTGGCCGGCATATTAGCGTAACGCGCGCAATATCTTCTGCTCTTTCCCACGGATCGGTGTAAAGGAGGCGAAGTCTGCGAGACGCACACAACATCATACGGGGTCAGAATGAAGAAGCCAAAGATCGAAGCCGAAGATCTGCAACCACGTAAAATCATACGGGCCGACAAAGCGCCGACCGACGGATATTCGCTGGTAGTAGATGGTCACTTCAAGTCGCATCATGACACGGTCGAAGCGGCGGAAGCGGCGGGCATGGCGTTGAAGAATCAGTTCCAGATGCTTCAAGTACAGGTTTACGACGCCGCAACCAAAACCCGCTCTATGATCGAATGGCCGGCACCGGTGTGAGGCAGTGTTTAGCTGTCTTGTCAGACGGCTAAAAGGCAGTTTTCCTAGTGCCTCAGGTCCTGCGGCCGCCGCTCTGCTGACCCGAAAGCCAATCCGATAGCCCCGGAGCCTTTTCGGCCGATTTTTTTGCCGATTTGACGCGCGTCTTTTTCACTGGCGTGGCCCGTACCGGCTCGGCAGCCTCACGCGCGAGACGCAGCGCCTTCAGCTTGGCCATGTTATCGGTCACCGCTTTCAGCGCGGCATCCCGGTCGGTCTTGCCGGTTTTGGCTTCTTGCGCCGCGCGCGCGGCTTTGTTGAAGCGTGCTTCGGCGCGGTCGCGGTCTTCTTTTGTCATCTCAGGTCGTTTTCTTTTTCTTCGGTTTCGCTTTGGGCTCGACCGGCTTCTCTAGTTCTGCAGCCTCTTTCGCCAGCCGCATCTCGCGCAAGTTTGCAGTCCGCTGTCGTATTGCAATATCGGCGGCCGCGATGTCCGCCATGGCCTTGATGCCCTCGGCGTCCTGCGCGAGCTTTCGGTTAAGCCGAATTTCTTTCATTTCGGCAGCGGTTTTCGGTTCGTCGTTCATGATTGCCTCGGCGTTACCGCGCGGCATCGCCGCGGCTTATTCCGCGCGCGTATTAGCATGGATAGTTCCGAAAAACATCGTCAAGGGAACCGGGTAAATTGAGCGAATTGGCCGATTTGCAGCAAAATCAGTCGTGAAATGCCTCGTGATGCGCGTCCTCGTCACCGGGGTCGGCATGGTCGAACTGGGCGAGCCACGCCGCAAGAACCGCCGACGCCTGGCCGGCGGCTCTCATCTGCCGCAGAGCAATGCGCACGCTGTTGCGGCCGTCGCGGTCGTGGGCCATCGCGGCGGGAGGTTCTCCGTCTTCGATGGCTTGCATGATCCTGCGTTTGATCGCGAGACTTTCCGGGTGGCCGTAAGTCCCGAGCATATGCTGAAACGCTTCATGACGGGTGTCGTCGAAGGGTCGAGGCCGTCCCAGTTCATCGCGCGCCGAATGGGGCGGATAAATATGCGCGCAGGGTATCCAGCCGTCAGGAATTGGCTCGGTGGCAGGATGGGTCCTTCCGCTTTTCAGGAGTTTCGGCAAAACATGTGTGTGCGGCCCCTCCGGGCTCTTGCCGGAAGCTGGCGGAATCGGCTGATAGACTTCGATGCGGCCGATCCGGCTCATGAAAACTCGGTGTGGATTGGCTTCCAGAATCATGCCCATCGCCGGATTGCCCATTTCGAACAATGGTCGGCCGGCGTGAGGGCGAAGTTTTACAACAAGGTTGGGATCGTCGACGCGCACGCAGAGGTCTGCCTGCAGTGCGCCCAGACCGAGATCGAACAGAATGGCGCCGCGATCTTCCGGCCGTAGCGAATCGAGATCGCTGCCAAGCTCGGTCAGCTCCGTGCGCCGGTTCATTGCGCAATCACGGGCCGGCAGGCACAGCGCAACCCGGTGGCTCCAGCCCGTTTTGCTGATGCTCTCGGATGCCAACGGCCGGATGTGATTGCTCCACGTGATGGCGATGCCGCCGCGCGCTGTTACGGCGGATACGCCGTGCGACGATTGCGACAGCGATACCGGCTCATCGTGATCGCGCGAGAACTCGGCAATGCCGCCGAAGATGCCAAGGCTCCATTGCGTATCGGCATCGGCGATTTGCCGATGCAGCAACTCGATCGTTGCCGCGCGCGGCGCAGCAACAGCCTCCGAGGCAGCAATCAGGTCGTCATGTTGTTCCTGCATCATACAAGGACAATATCGCCTAATTCCGCCTCGACAAGCCGTCGGCTCAGAATGTCGCGCCGGCCTTCACCAGGTAGGTGCGGCCCGGCAGCGGATAGGCGGCAAAGCGGCCCGGCGTGAACGTGCTGGCGACGGCATAGTCATAATACAACGCATTGAACACGTTGTTGACGCTCGCCGACCAGAAGTAACGATCGTATTCTCCACTGAGCTTGAGATCGACCGTGGCATCGGCGGGAATGAGCTTTTGCGTGTTGGCCTGATCGTTGTCCATGCGACGGCTGCTCCAGTAGCGCGCCGTCGCATCGAACACGAGGTATTTTTGCCAGATGTTCCAGGTCACCCCGCCGTTGGCCGTGTAACGCGACACCAGCGGGACATCATTGCCCGCGAAGTCGCCCTCACGAAACACCGCGCGGGTATAAGCGAAACCGCCGCGAAACAGCAGCGTGTCGTTCGCGCGAAACGTGGCGCTGGTCTCAGAGCCGTAGCGGCGTGTTGGGTCCAGATTGCGATTGAAGAAATTCACCGGATCGAACTGAATCTCATTAGTGAGATTCATCAGATAGAGGCTGGATTGCAGATTGAACGCGCCGGCCTTGACGCGGAAGCCGCCCTCGACGTCATTCGAGGTCTGCGTCTTCAGCGCAAAAGTGCCCGGGATCGGATTGAAATTGGCGTCGAATGCCGGCCCCGCGGAGACCCGCTCGTCGACATTCGGCGTCCGGAACGCACTGGCCGTCCTGCCGAACATCGTAAAAATGCTGTTGAAGCGGTGCTCCAGCCCGACATGATACGCCGTGTTGGTCTCGGAGGTGTTGAGCGGATTGGCCTGGGTATCGAAGGCACCGGGCGCGGTTGGGTCATAGCGGTCGCGCGCATCGAGGTGGGTTTGCTGAACCCGGCCGCCATAAGAAAAATCGGTCGAGGTCAGTACGCCGATGGTTTGCTGGAAATAGCCGGCCAGCGTCTGCTGTGACAAATCGTAGACGTGATACGGCGCCGTCTGCAGCAGCTGGCTGCGATTTTGCCGAAACGTCGAGTCGTAATAGTCGATGCCCGTCAAGATCGTCGAGGGCAATCCGAGCACGGGATTGGTGATACGCAATCGCGGCGTGATCGACCATGTCTGCAGTGCCGCATCGGTCGCCGTCGTATTGAAGGTCTGCACTGGGAGCGATCCGAAGAAGGCAAGCTGCTGTTGCTTGTCGCGCAGGCCACCGTCGACGATCAGTTCGCCGCCGTTCCACAGTGACCTCGTGAAACCCGCAGTGACATTCGCCTCCTGCTTGTTGGCGAAGTTCAGCGGCGTATCGGTGCCCCTGCGATCGGTCTTCAGTTGATCGACGCCGATCGAAGGATCGACGATTCGCGTGCCGGGCAATCTTAGGCGCTGGTCGTCGCCTGACAGGTTCAAGAAGGCTGAGAAGTCCGGCGTGGTGTAACGAATTTCACCGACGCCGTTGCGCTGATCGAGCGCGTTGTTAGCCCGATAGCCGTCCGATTTGATCATGTTGCCGAAGAACGACGACGACCACGGTCCGGAATTGGTTGAAACCGAAACTTGCCCTTGACGCTGGTTGAAGGAGCCGACACCGCCTTCGGCGCGCATCGCGACAGGCGGGCCGCCAACGCCGGTTTTGGTAACAATATTGATAACACCCCCCACGGCATTGTCGCCGTACAGCACGGCACCGCTGTTGCCTCGCGTGATCTCTATGCGTTCGATCGAATCGCGTGGAATGGTGGAAAGATCGACACCGGCGAGATCGAAATCGTTGAGCCTGCGGCCGTTGATGAGAATCAGCGTATTGGCGCTTGCAGTCGCGCCGAAGCCGCGCAGATCGACGGTGGTCCCGGCGCCGTTCACACCGCCGTATAGCGTTGTCAGCTGAACGCCGGGCGTTTGCGCAATGATCTCCTGCAGCGTCGATGCGGGCGACCGCGCGATCTCTTCGGCGGTAATGACGGAAGCCGACGCGCCGACGATGCCGCTGAATTGCCGCTCAGTCGGTGCCGTACTCGTGACCTGCACGGCGGGCGTTTCGCCGGGTGCGGGATTCGGTCTGCGTGCGGGTGAGATATTCGGGACGACGCGGCGCGAGTTCGATTCTTGATCGGCGACCGGCTTTGCGCGGGTGCGATTCTCGTCGAGCGGACTGACGACGATGGCAGGAAGTGCGTCGGGCGAAGCCGATTGCTGCGCGTGCGCAGCTGAAATTCTCGATAAAACGATCGACGCGATGAAGATTGAGACAAGCAAATAGCTGCGACGCCGCGGTGCGGCTTGGATGGTGGAAGACATGGGTCAGACCCTCGGTGTGACGTCAGTGGCACGTCACAGCGAATGAAGTCTCACCTTGGCGCTTGCGCACCTCAGTGAAGCTAATGTCTGTACTCCCCGACCGACATCTTCGCGTGTGACCACGGCTGACGGCAGGTCTCCTGGCTCGCGGGTCGATACCTTGCGTCGCCTTCCCAGGACCGAGATTCCCAGTGGCTTGTGACGAAGATTTACCGCTTACAGTTGCGGGGGCAGCCGCGGCATTGGGGAAACCTCCCCGCACCGCATTCCCTTTTGATCCCCAAAAAAGGGAACCGTCGGCAGTTAGTTAGGACCACGTCACAGGCCCGAGTCAATCAGCTCGCCAACACGGCAGCGATTTGTCCGCGACTGTGCCAGAAAGGCAACGCAGCAGTCTTTTGCGAAGATGGATGGATACGCGGGTCAAGCCCGCGTATGACGCATTCTCCAACCGCTGCGACGGCGTGCACCAAAATGAGCATCGATAGCCTCAGGCTTGCGAGCGAAGACGCGGCGCGGCGAAGAATCGCCGTCACGCTTTCGCTTGCTCTGCTCGTCGTATTTCTGACGCTGCTGTCGCTTGCAATCGGACCGGTGCGGTTGTCGCCGGTCACTGTTATCGACGCACTGTTGGGAAGCGGCAGCGACGTCGAGCAGGTGATTGTGCAGGAAATCCGGCTGCCGCGCACCATCCTGGCGTTGGCGATCGGCGCCATTCTCGGATTGTCCGGCGCGGCGCTGCAGGGATTGCTCCGCAATCCGCTGGCGTCTCCCTCGCTGTTCGGCGCGCCGCAATCCGCCGCCTTCGGGGCCGTGCTGGTGATCGCGCTTGGGCTCGCCGATATCAGGTCCTATGCGCTGCCGGTCGCGGCGATCGCGATGGCCTTCGCATCTGTATTTGTGCTGCTGACGATCGCGGGCCGCAATGCGGGGCTGCTGATTCTTATTCTCGCAGGACTCGCAATAGCGAGCCTGGCCGGCGCGATGACGGCGCTGGTGATGAATCTGTCGAGCAATCCATTCGTAGTGCTGGAGATCGCGTTCTGGCTGCTCGGCTCGCTGGAGGACCGCAGCTTTCGCCATGTCATGCTGGCGCTGCCGTTCATCGCCGCGGGCGCGGTCATCTTGCTGAGCCAGCGCAACCCCTTTCGCGCGCTGACGCTCGGCGAAGAGACCGCGCAAAGCCTTGGCGTCGATGTTGGCCGGCTGCGTCTGTTGGTGATCCTGGGCGTGGCGCTCGGCGTCGGCGGCGCGGTCGCCGTGTCGGGCACGATCGGATTCATTGGTCTGGTCGCGCCGCATCTGATGCGTCCCCTGATCGGCCATGATCCCGCACGATTGCTGGTGCCGAGTGCGCTGACAGGCGCGGCGCTGTTGCTGGCCGCCGATGTCGCGGTGCGCGTCATTCCGTCTACCAGTGATATCAAGGTCGGCGTGCTGACCTCGATCATCGGGGTGCCGTTCTTTCTCTACCTGATCATGCGCGAACGCCGCGCGCTCGGCGGAGGCGTTGCATGAACGAGAACGCCCTACTCGTCGTGCAGGCGCTCAGCGTGACGCTTGGCGGCCGTGCCGTACTGACTGACATCTCGTTATCGCTGGCGTCAGGGCATCTGGTCGCATTGGTCGGGCCGAACGGTGCGGGCAAGACAACGTTGCTGCGTGCGCTGGCGGGATTGCTGCCGTCGCAAGGCGCGATCCACATCGGTAGCGATGCGTTGGCGTCGTTGCCGCTCCGAGAACGCGCGCGGCGCTTCGCCTATCTGCCGCAAGGGCACATCGTGCATTGGCCGCTGCCGGCGCGAGATATCGTCGCGCTGGGCCGCATTCCGTACGGCGCAGCGGACCCGGGGCGGTTGACGGCAATGGACGCCGCTGCGGTGACGAGCGCGATGCGTGTTACCGATGTGGTCGGATTGAGCGACCGTCGTGTCACCGAGCTCTCCGGCGGCGAGCGAAGCCGCGTGGCGCTCGCGCGCGTGCTGGCGGTGGAGGCACCGGTGATCCTGGCGGACGAGCCCACCGCGTCGCTCGATCCGCGTCATCAGATCAACGTGATGAAAAATCTGCGCACCGCCGCCGATGGCGGCGGGCTGGTAATCGTCGTCACCCACGATCTCGGGCTCGCCGCACGCTTCGCGGATACGGTGCTTGTGCTATCGGAGGGCCGGCTGGTGTCGCAGGGCGCTCCCGCACAGGCGCTATCGGAAGAGATTATGGCCGATGTGTTTCGGGTGAGCACTTATCGCGCGCAGCATCAGAGCGAGACTGTGATCATGCCTTGGGCGGGCATCGAAAGATGATCGGACGCGACGTTTTTCCGTTGATTGTTACTGCTGCCCTGGCGCTGGCGAACATTGCATCGGCGCGCGCGACTAACCTGCCGCGCATCGCCTCGATGAATGTCTGCACCGACCAGTTGCTGCTGACGCTCGCGGATCCCAAACAAATTCTTGGCCTCAGCCCCTTCGCGCGCGATGCTTCTCAATCCTGGGCGGCGGGTGATGCGCAGCGCTTTCTGATTCTTTCGGGCGGCGCTGAAGACATATTGGTGCTCCGGCCCGATGTCGTCGTCGCGAGCACATTCGATAAACGCGCAACGCGCGAACTCGTCAAGGCAAACGGACTTCGTCTGGCAGAATTCGACATTCCGCACTCGCTCGATGAGGTGAAGGATCAGATTCGTCGGATGGGAGAAATCACGCAGCATCCGGATCGTGCGGTCGCGCAGATTGCGCGGCTCGATGCGGCGATTGGGCGCGCGCGTCAGGCCGTCCTGCAAAAGAACTATCGCGTGTTGCCGCTATCGCGGCGCGGCTGGGTGTCCGGCAGCGAGAGCCTGCTCAGTTCGTTGCTGACGCAGACCGGCCTGCTCAATATGGCTGGCGAACTCGGTGTTGCCTTCGGCGGCTTCGCTTCGCTCGAGACGATCGTCAGTTTGAAGCCAGATTTCCTGCTGGTGTCGGAAGCCGGCGATCGCGCCGAGGACGACGGCCGCGCGTTTCTGCTGCATCCCGCGCTCGAGCGCTTCTATCCCCCGTCGAAGCGCATCGTGATTCCGGATCGGCTGACGGTATGCGGCGGGGTCATGTTGGCGGAGGCGCTGGATGTGCTGATCGCAGAGCTGGCGCGGGTCGAACGCTAACCGTTCACCACAGGCCCGCCAGCCTTTTTCCACGCGTCGATGCCGCCGTCGATATGCGCGGTGTTCGTCATACCCGCGTCCTTGGCGGCCTTCACCGCCATCGCCGAGCGTTCGCCGAACGCACAGAAGAATACGACTCGGCGACCGGTAGCGGCGGCTACTTCGCGCAACATGCCGCCCTCTCGAAGACTCTCTTCAATCGAGGGATACGGCGCATGCAGCGCGCCTGAAAGCATGCCGTGCTTGGCGCGCTCGCTGTTCTCGCGCAGATCGACCAGCAGAATATCCGGTCGTCCCAAGCTTTCGATGGCGTCGCGCGCGTTCAGCGCAAGGCCCTGCTTCGCAAGATCGTCTTGATGCAGGCCGACATGCATGTTGGCGGGCACGACGACATCCATCAGCTTTGGATTCGGCAGATTGAGATTGCCCATCAATTCGACATACTCATCGACCGAACGCACCTGCAGGCGCGGATTGAAGCGCTTCTCCTCGCCAATCGTGGAAACTGTGTCGCCCTTGTAGTCATGCGCGGGGAATACCATCGTCTCGTCGGGCAGCTTCAAAAGCCGGCCGAAAATCGAATCGTATTGCGCGCGGGCGCTGCCGTTCTGAAAATCGGTGCGGCCGGTGCCGCGGATCAGCAGCGTATCGCCGGTGAACACGCGGTCGCCCATCAAATAGCTGTACGAATCGTCGGTATGGCCGGGCGTGTACATCACATCGAGGCTGACGCCCTCGATAGTCACCTTGTCGCCGTCGCCGACCCGCATCGCGACCACATCGGCCTTGCTCTGCTCGCCCATGATGGTGACGCAATGGGTGCGGTCGCGCAGCTCCCCAAGCCCAGTGACATGATCAGCGTGCAGATGCGTATCGACGGCTTTGACGAGTTTGAGATCAAGTTCGCGCAAGAGCTGACAGTAGCGATCGACCTTCTCCAGCACCGGATCGAGGATCAGCGCCTCGCCGCCGGTGCGGCTGGCCAGCAGATAGCTGTAGGTCCCCGACACATTATCGAATAGCTGGCGAAAGATCATGGCGATCCCTGCTAGGTCGTCATCCTGAGGAGCCGCAAAGCGGCGTCTCAAGGTACGGTCCCGAGTGCTTGTGGCGTATCCTTCGAGGCTCGCCCAAAAGCGGCTCGCACCTCAGGATGACGGCAACCTCCTTCTCAAAAATCAATCTTGTCTCTCACCGCATCAAGTCCGGCTTTGGCGCATTCCTCGTCCTTGTCGCCGCCGGGCGCACCGGACACGCCAATGCCGCCGAGCAGCGTGCCGCCGGTCTCGATCACGACGGCGCCGGCGAGCATTGCTACATGCGGCAGCCGCGCCAGACCGGCATCCATCTGGCCGCTGCGGACCGATTTCGCAAGATCGCTGGTATTGGCGCGAAAGCTCAACGCCGTATACGCCTTGTTGGTCGCGGTATCGGCGGCGGGCAGGCCGGCATAGCGGTCTCGCAGCATCACCTGCGGCTGGCCGAAGCGATCTAGCACCGCGACCGCGACCTGAAAGCCGTTGTCGCGGCATTTCTTTAGCGCCGCTTGCGCTGCTTCCAACGCGACCTCCGGCGACAGCGATTTGTAGATCACAAGTGCATCGTCGCCTGCGAAAGCCGGCGTTAGCGACAAGGTCAGAAGCGCAACAACGAGTTGCACGCGCGAAAAATTACGGCCGCACATAGCTCCAGCCTTGTTCCTGCAATTCCATCAGGCGGACCACGCCTGATGGAACGATGGTGGCATCCGACAAGATCGGAATGGCGTGGCCTTCGGTTTTCTCCATGCCTTGCTTGGTATTGTTGCAGGCGGAGAACTGAATTTTCCCCGGAAAAGAAAGATCTTTCAGCCGCTTGATGCGATCTTTCACTGGCGAGGTGTCGTCGCGCAGCATGTGGAGCCCAGGCCCATAGGCGACGACATCGACCTCGACGTCTTCGTTCTTGGCGCGGAAGTATTCGATGACGTTGGTGGCATTGTTGAGTGCGAGATTCATCACCTGCGGATCGTTCTGATCGACTTGAATGGCAATGCGATGCTGCTTTGCATCGGCAGCGAAACCCGCCGACGCGAACCACAGCGACATCAACGCTGCGAAAGCCAAACGAAACAATACAGTCATGGTCTAACTCCCTAAGGCCTCACCAGCGTATAGCCGTTTTCCGTCAACGAGAGTATCTGCCCGACACCGACCTGAACCGGCGTTGCCGCCGCAATGATCTGTGGCCGCTTGCCTGTTTCGCGCTCGATGGTATCGACGGTGTTCAGGCATACGTCGAACTTGACGCCCTGCGCGATGAGGCTCTCGACGCGCTGGCGGTTGGCGTTCTCCGGTCGCAACAAATCGATTCCCGGACCGAACGTTACCACCTCGATCGCCACTTTGTCGGGATCATACGCTTTCAGCAAGTTGTAAGCGACGCTGATCACAAGGCCTTCCTTCTTCGGATCGTTGTCGGAAAGCTGCAGCGCGATGCGATGCTCGGCGAACGGCTTGTCCGGCAAAGGCGCCGGCTGCGCGCACGCAACGGCCGGCAGGACAATCATCAGTGACGCAGCCATCATCATGCGCGCGACTAACCCGCACTTCGAAAGCGCCCGTGTTGTGAAATCGTTCATCCCTGACCCGCGATGCCGGGATTGTCATCAACACCCTTCAGCGTCACGCCATTGCCGCGGCGATCGGGCGCTTTTCCTGCGCGCAGATGCTTCGCGAACACATTCCACACCGGCGCGCCTTTCTGCTCATTGACCGAGGCCCATCCCGCAACCTTGTAGTTCTTGCCGGCCTCGATCGAGTGACCGTTGCTTAGCTTCAAGTCAGAAATACGCCGCCCGACGCTCTCCGTGGGCGCGCAGGTATAGGTCATGCCGCCGACGCGCACCATGTCGCCGCCCTGCTGATAATAGGGATCGGCATTGAACAGGTTGTCGCAGACATCTTCGAGAATATCCTTGATCTGGCCGCCCGTCATGTTCTGGAGGTAGGTTTCAGAATACGTCGTTGCGGTTTCGGAAAGCACGTCTTCCATCGTCACCGGTTGCCCCGAAAGCACGCTGGTGCCCCAGCGAAAGCCTGGCGACAGCGCAATCTGCGCATCGAATTCTCCGCGCAACGCATCGCAAATCAGTTGATCCATGGTGCCGTTAAAATTGCCGCGCCGGTAAAGCAACCTGTCCGCAGTCGCGATTTTCTGTCCATAGTCCGCGGCATAAGGCGCGCGAACGCGGTCGATCAGCGCCTGCATCGCCGGGTCGGGCTTCAGCAGTTCGGAAAACACCGGCAGCAGACGGTAGCGCACGCCGCGGACTTTCCCCTTGTCGAGATCAAGGTCGAGCACGCCGAGGAATTTTCCGTTCGAGCCGGCATTGGTGACCAATGTGGTGCCGCCGGAATTGCTCACGCCGATCGGCTGCGGCACGGCGTCGTGAGTGTGGCCGCCGAGAATGACATCGATCCCGGTCACGCGGCTGGCGAGCTTGAGATCGACATCCATGCCGTTATGCGACAGCAGAATGACGGCATCGACCTTGTCATTGCCGCGCAGCGCGTCGACCAGCTTCTGCAGTTCATCGTCGCGGATGCCGAAGGTCCAGTCCGGCGTGAACCGTTTAGGATGCGCGATCGGCACATAGGGGAAGGCTTGGCCGATAACAGCGATACGGCGCCCGCCGATCTCCTTGATCGTAGAAGGCTTGAATACGCGGCCCGATGCAGCGTCGAATGCGGGCGCGTCATTGAAGGCCGCTTCCTCGGTGAGGAATACGTTTTGCGCGATGAATTCTCCGTTGAAGCGCTTAAGATTGCTGCGCAGAACCTCTTCGCCGTAGGTGAATTCCCAATGTCCGGTCATCGCCTCGATGCCGAGCAGGTTGGCCGCCTCGACCATGTCGGCGCCCTGCAAGGCGTTGGCGAGGCCAGTGCCCTGCCACAAATCGCCGCCGTCCAGCAGCAGCGAATTGCCACCGCCGACATCGCTGCGCAGACGGTCGATCAACGTCTTGAGATACGCGAAGCCGCCGAGCTTGCCGAAACGCGCCGCGGACTTTTCATAGTCGACGCACGTGAAGGCATAGGCGCCGGCACTATCGGGCTCGATCTGGAAACGATTGAGAAAGGCGCGGCCGACCAGATGGGGAGCTCTTCCCAGCATCGCGCCAATGCCGAGGTTGACGCTGGGTTCGCGAAAATACACTGGCAGCAATTGCGCGTGCGTATCGGTCATGTGCAGGATGCGCGCGTTGCCGAAGCGATCGAGATCGTAGACGCTGCCATTGTCCGCGGCATGGCTGATGCGCGGCAGCCCGTTGGCGAGCGCAGCGGCGCTCGCAAGCTTCAAGAAATCGCGGCGGCGGATTATCATTGGATGCACTGTGCGCTCCCTCTCCCGCTTGCGGGGGAGGGTTGGGGAGGGGGTACTTGAAGCCAACAGCCCCAACCCGAACGCTCCGCGTTCGACCTTCCCCGCAAGCGGGAGAGGTCAAGAGATGTGCATCGCCGTTCAGTGCAAACTCGAACCGCTTCAGCCAAAGACGTGGATGGCCGGGACAAACCCGGCCATGACGATGAACTGACCGATTTAATCAAGATCGTCGGCATCAATCCCAAATCAATTGGCGTTCCTGATTTCCATATCTTTCCAGGCGTCCTGTTGCTCAGTCGCCTGATAGACCGAAGCCTTCGCCAGTGCCTCGCCTTCTTTCGACAGCGCTACGGCCTTTTCGAAATCGCCGCTGTCGGCCGCTTTTTTCGCAGCGGCCAGCGCTGCGGCGGTCGTCGTCCATTGGTTACGCAGGCTTCCGGCTTGCTTGTTGGCCGCTTCGGCGGCGGCATAAGCCAATTTGAAATCGGCTTCAGAGCCCGCCGCCAATGCCGGCGTGGCGCACGCGACAAGCAGAGCAATCCATAGCGAAAACACCGTTGAAAGCAGGTGGGTTTTCATGGCCGCGCTCCCGGCCCCGAGATTGGCAATCCGTTGCTCACGTAAGACAGATAATATTCGAGGTCGCGATACTCATCGTCTTGCGGATCAAGCGGCACGCCGCGCACCTGACTGTTGCAGCTCGTGAAGCGGCGGCTGATCGTGCCCATGCCACCCCACTCGGAGCGGTAGATCGGCATCGCGTTGAGAATGCCGAGCGCGGGAGCGAGGATTTCGGCGCGGATCCGCTCCCCAGGACTTTGCACGTGGCAGGTCGCGCAGGAGAAATTGAGCTGGCCGCGCCGCGTGTAGAAATAGCGCTTGCCATTCTGGTAAGCCTCGAGCGCGCGTGGATCGTCCGGAATTTTTATGTCGAACGGTTTGCCCCGCGAAGTAAACGCCATGTAAGCAGTCAGCGCCGCCATCTCATCTTTGACGTAGGAGAACGGCGGTTCGCCATTGGCTTCGCGGCATCGGTTCAGCGCCAGCTCCAGCGTGACGACCCTGCCTTCCTTATCGTCGAAGTAAGGATAATTCTGCCGGATGCCTATGCCCTTGCTGGGAAAGCAGTCGGCGTAGCTCTTGCCGTTCTTGAACGGCTTCGAGAACATCTCCTTACCCATGTCCACTGAGAATTCGTACGGCGGGAATTGCTCCTTCTCTTCCCACTGCCGGTGCATGTCCTCGTTCATCGAATAAGGACCGTTGACGAAATCCTCCAGTTTCACCTCGGGAAATTTGTCGGTGAAGAATTTCCGAAAGGCCTTGGCATCGGCTGGCGGGTTCGGCGTGTCGGCGGCGTCCGCGATTGGCACGGCGGCAACAGATAGGATGCCCAGCGCGATGACGAACGTTCCAAAACGCATCGACGATCGCATCACTCTTCTCCGCTGGCCGTGATCGGTCATTACAGGATTTTCGCGGTGGTGGTATCGGTGGCGCCTTTGTTATCGATCCAGCTTATCTTCAAGTCGTCGCCCTTCTTGCCGCCTCTGAAGCTGAATTTCACATAGGGGTCCTTGGAAACCGCGGCGCCCCAATCGGCGACGAACACGTTCTTGCCGTCATATTCGAAGGTCAGTTCTTGAATGAAGTGCGGCGGAATCAGGTCGCCCTTGGCGTCCTTTACAAATCCCGAGTCCATCGGATGCTGGATCAGGGCCTGAACCTCGGTGTTTTCGCCGCTCGCTGTCGCGCGCACGCGGATGCTCGATGCCATGTGAATACTCCTGATCTGAGTTCAGCCGCCGCAGCCGCCGACCGTAACTTTGACTTCCTTGGTGGCGCTGTAGAGTTTGCCGCCTGCCTCGACCAGCGCGATCACGTTGCTGGTTTTGGCCATCTTCAGCCGGTTGGCGACGGTCGGCATGGTGCCGGCCGGGATCTTATAGGACGCCGCCAATGCGTTCGGATTTTCCGCCACCAGGATCGAGATCGAGGTGACGTCAGCGAGCGTCGAGCTCACCGCGATCGGCACCACTGCGCCATTCTCTGCAATCTCGGGTGCGTCGAGCTTTACCTTGTCTGATGGCTCCGCGCTCTTGCCGTACAGCGATTTGATCGCTTCATCGGCGCCCTTCTGCTTGAAGGCGTCCTCCGGATATTTGTCGTTGGCGGCAGCGAAGGCGGGGGCAAGTCCGAATGGAATGCTGCCCACGCCGAAAAGCGCGACCGATGCCGCGCCTTGGATAATTAGTCGCCTCGAAGGCGCGAGATCGTTGCGGTTATTGGTCATCGACATCTCCTCGAATGCAGCGCCTATAGCGTCTGCAAAAAGTCCACGACCGCGCTGATTTCCTTTTCGGTCAAAATGCGATTTCGGCCGAACGGCGGCATTACGGTTTGCGGGTTGCGCTTGGTTTCATCGGACACGATTGCGACGAGATCGTCGCGATTAGGATATTTACTTTTGATCTGGGTCAGTGCGGGACCGATGGTGCCCGGCAGATCGCCGCCTTTGATTTCATGGCAGGTCAGACAATTGCCCTTGCCGCGATCGAAGGCGATCTTCTGGCCCTCCGCCGCCGCCGATTGCGCGCTTGCGGATTGCGGCACGACGAAAGCGCCGAGCAAAAGCGCGGTGGCGAGTTCGGCCAGGAACATCGTTGAACATTTGAACGTCAAAGCCGCGCTTCCTGCAGGTTCATTTTGGTTGCATCGTATCGAGCGGTCCGGTCGTGCGGGGCGTAAGGTTCCTGCCTTCCGCCGTTGACTTGATCTGGACGTCTTTCGGGTCGCGGCATCCGCTCATGCACGGCTTGGCCGTCGTATCGGGTCTCGGATCGGTCCAGATGAAATTATCGCGGTTGGGCATTCTGACCTTCGGCAGACTGTCGCGGTCGGCGATGAACTCATTCGGAACGATGTTGTTCAGGTTCAGAATATAGGCGGTCAAAGCATAAACGTCATCGGCTGACAACGTGTGCGGCGAGACGATCGGCATGGCGCGGTTAATGTAGTCCCACAGCGTCGGGGCAAACGGCCAATAGCTGCCGACGGTTAGTTCCGGCCGGTCGTCCCTCAGCGACCCTGCGCCACCGACCAGCTTGGGAAAGCGACCCTCGCCTTCGCCGAAAGTTCCGTGGCAGGCGGCGCATTGCTCCGCGAATACATCGGCGCCCTTATCCACAGCGCCCTTGCCGGGGGGCAAACCGACGCCGTCGCTGCCGCGCGCATCGATATCCCAGCCCGCGATTTCCTCTTGGGTGGGAGTCCTGCCATAGCCGAAATGACCGGGCTCGGCGGCGAGGAGAGGTGAAGTTGTAAGCGCGAACCATATGGAAAGCGTCATCCTGAGGTGTGAGCCGCGCTTGCGGCGAGCCTCGAAGGATATGGCATAAGGGCTAGGAAAGCTGAACATCGAACACGCTTCCGTCCGGCTTTACTTGCCAGGTCTGAATCGAATTGTTGTGGTAGACCGAGTTCGATCCACGCTCCTTTCGTAACTGCGTAATGGTCGGCTGCACGTAACCGGTTTCGTCGATCACGCGGGATTTCAGCAGCGCGGGCTTGCCGTCCCACCGCCATGGCAACGTGAATTTCGTCAACGCCTTGGAAAGCACCGGTTCGTGCAACTGCGCGCGCTGCCAATTAACGCCGCCGTCGGCCGAGACGTCGACCTGGCTGACCTTGCCATTGCCGCTCCACGCCAACCCGCGAATTTCGTAGAGCCCCGGCTCGTTCAGCGGTTTCTCCGGGCAGGGAAAGGTGATGACGGACTTAGCGTCGATCAGCCAAGTGAACCCGCGCGAAGTGCCGTCCGGCATCAGATCGGTGTATTTTGAGGTTTCCTCGCGGGAATACCACGGCTGGTCGCCGAGCTTGATGCGGCGCAGCCATTTGATGCTGACATTACCCTCCCAGCCGGGCACCACCAGCCGCAGCGGATAACCCTGTTCCGGCCGCAGCGCCTCGCCGTTCTGTGCGTACACGACGAGGCAATCGTCGAGACATTTATCGAGCGGCAGGCTGCGGTTCATATGCGCACCGTCGGCGCCTTCGACCATGGCCCACCGCGCGTCCTTCTTGACGCCAACCTCTTCCAGCAGTGTGGAGAGCTTGACGCCGGTCCATTCCGCGCAACTGATCATGCCATGCGTGAACTGCAGCGAATTCAACTGCGCGGCGCGCCATTCCATTCCGCCATTGGCCGGGCATTCGATGAAATGGATCCGCGAAACGGAAGGAAACCGCATGATATCGTTCATCGTCAGAACAAGCGGCCGCTCCACCATGCCGTGAATCATCAGGCGGTGCTGGTCCGGCTCGACGTCGGGCCGGCCGGCATGGTAGCGCTCGAAAAACAATCCGTTCGGCGTAATGATGCCGTGCAGATCCTGCAGCGGCGAGAAACTGATCGAGGATTCAGTGCCGGCGGTCAGCCATGGCACGTTGCGCCTGATGACGCCGGCCTCGGTAACCGCGGGCTTGCCATAGGGGCGGTCGACCACGCCGGGCCCGATCGACTGCGACCAAGGCGCATCGGCGGGCGGAGAGGCGACAGGCGTTTCTGCGCGACCGGATCTTGACCCGAGTGCGAGACCGCCGGTTACAGCCGCGCTCATTCCAAGGAAGGAGCGCCGGCCCAGCAGCGAACGGCGTGGCGAGGCAAACTTGGTGAGTCCGGGCATCTTGCGCCAGAAATCGGGTGGCACGCTTCCTCGCTGCGCGGCAGATCGCCGCTTCGTTTCTTATGCTACTCGTACCGAGATTTGGGCTTTGCGCCAAGAGGCGTGTTTCTTTTGAGCGCAAGGTTTCAGGAGAGGTTAAAGATGGCGCAATTTGTGGTGGAATTCGGCAAGGACGGCAGCCCGGTCGAGCCGGACGGCCGCCTTGATGCGGCGGCGTTTCACCGCAACCACGAGCCGATCTGGGCCGTCCTGCAGAAATTCCTCGACGGCAAGTCTGGCGACGTGGTCGAAGCGGGCAGCGGCACCGGCCAGCATATGGCCGATTTCGCCGGGCGTTCACCTGACATCATTTGGTGGCCGAGCGATTTCAACGAGGCGCATTTGAAAAGCATTGCCGCGTGGCGCGCCCATTCCAGGCTTGGCAACATTTGTGCCCCGATGCGGATCGACCTTTCCGATCCGGCATGGTGCCCGCAGATGCACGATGGCACAGGGCCCAGTCCTTTACTGGCGGTGTTCTGCGCAAATGTGATTCACATCGCGCCGTGGCGTGTCGCCGAAGGACTGTTCGTCGGCGCCGCGCGCTATTTGCAAGCAGATGGACGACTAATCCTCTACGGACCGTTCAAACGCGGCGGCGCGCACATCGCGCCGAGCAATGCTGCGTTCGATGCCAGCCTGCGCGGCAGAGATCCCGAATGGGGTGTGCGCGATATCGAAGCGCTGCAAGAGCTTGGTGAACGCGCCGGTCTTAACTTGATTGAAACTACCGAAATGCCCGCCAACAATCTCATGCTGGTATTCGCGCGAATGAACACAGCAATTGATTGTGCATAGCCCACACGCGACGAGGCCTGTTGCTGGGCACGCAATTGGCAATCATAGTGTCCCCAAAGACAAGCTAAGCTGCCATTGCGAGCGAAGCGAAGCAATCCAGAGCCACAAGCAAGACTGGATTGCTTCGTCGCGGAGCTCCTCGCAATGACGCGAGATAATATTCGCGAGCGGAAGCGAACGATGATTGACGTAACAGCCATGAACGAGATTCACGACGACGCCCGCGCGCGCGCCAATGTCGTGCGTCTCGCCGCGGCGCAGGCGCTGAGCGGCGCGAATTCGGCCGTCATTTTCGCCACCGGTTCGATCATCGGCGCAACGCTTGCGCCGGATATCTCGCTCGCCACGGTGCCGCTCTCGATGTTCGTGGTTGGGCTAGCGGCTGGCACGCTGCCGACCGGCGCGATATCGCGGACTTACGGCCGGCGCGTTGCGTTCATGATCGGCACCGGCTGCGGTGTGCTGACCGGCCTGCTCGCCGCATACGCGATCCTGCGCGGTTCGTTCGTTTTGTTTTGCTGCGCGACCTTCCTCGGCGGGCTTTATGGCTCGGTCTCGCAATCCTACCGCTTCGCCGCTGCCGACGGCGCCAGCGCTGCCTATCGCCCCAAGGCGGTGTCGTGGGTGATGGCTGGCGGCGTGTTCGCCGGCGTGCTGGGGCCCCAGCTTGTGCAATGGACCATGGATGTCTGGCCGCCATATCTGTTCGCGGCGAGCTTTGTGGCGCAGTCCGTGGTGGCGCTGGTCGCCATGGCAGTGTTGGCTGGCGTCGATGCGCCAAAGCCCGCGGCGGCCGATCTGCATCGTGGCCGCCCGTTGTCGCAGATCGCGCGGCAGCCGCGGTTCATCGCGGCGGCGCTATGCGGCGTCATCTCCTATCCAATGATGAACCTCGTCATGACCTCCGCTCCTCTGGCGATGAAAATGTGCGGGTTGAGCGTCAGCGATTCCAATTTTGGCATTCAGTGGCACATCGTGGCGATGTACGGCCCGAGCTTCTTCACGGGCGCCCTGATCGCCCGCTTCGGTGCGCCGAAGATCGTTGCGCTTGGCCTGTTGCTTGAGGCCGGCGCGGCGGCAATCGGGCTATCCGGCATCACTGCGCTGCATTTCTGGGCGACGCTGATCGTACTCGGCGTTGGCTGGAATTTCAGCTTTGTCGGCGCATCCGCGCTGGTGCTGGAAACGCACCGGCCGCAGGAGCGCAACAAGGTGCAGGCGTTCAACGATTTTCTGGTGTTCGGCGTCATGGCGCTGGGGTCGTTTTCATCGGGACAATTGCTCGCGAATTATGGCTGGTCCGCGGTCAACCTCGTGGTGTTTCCGCCGGTGCTGCTGGGGCTTGCCGTGCTGAGCGTTGCTTCGTTCGCCAGGCGGCGGAGAGGCCTGCAGCCGATCGACGAATTTCCCGAGCCGAGTATCTGATACGCTTCTTCTCGGAGGACTGATGCCGTCGCGCGCTAAGGTGAATGAATTCATCGCCGTCGTCGAAAGCGGCGATCACGCCGGCGCCATCGAGCGTTATTACACCGAAGACGCCAGCATGCAGGAGAATACCGCTCCGCCGCGGGTCGGCCGAGATGTGCTTGTAGCGCACGAGCGCGGCATTCTCGCGCGAACCACGCACGTCTACTCGAAGGCAATGATTTCGGTCGTCGAAGGCGACCATGTGGCGATCCACTGGATATTCGAGCTGACCAGCCAGTCCGGCAAAGTGCATCGTGTCGACGAGATCGCGCTACAGGAGTGGCGTGGCGACAAGATTTTTCGCGAGCGCTTTTTCTACGAGCCAGCTCGCAAGAGCTGAAACACGCAGATTTCCACGTTTCGGGTGGCATCGAAGCAATTCGCCGTGCGATCCAGTAATCACCATGATTAACTTCAAGTGATTGGAGCACGCATTGGACGCTTCTCCCGAAGCAATCGACGAGACCTCGATCCGATACGTTGGCTGGCGGATTGTCGCCGTTTGTTTCCTGGTGGCGACGTTCGGCTGGGCGATGGGCTTTTACGGCCAAAGCGTTTACGTCGCCGAATTGCACCGCATTCACGGCTGGTCCACATCGCTGATTTCATCGGCGACGACGTTCTTCTATTTGCTAGGCGCACTGCTGGTCGCCTTTGTCAGCGAAGCCATTCGTGCGTTCGGCCCGCGCAATTGCATGCTGGCCGGCGTGACAGCCATGGCGGCGGCCACCACGTTGGTCGGGCAGATCACGTCGCCATGGCAGCTCTACGCCGTCAACGCGCTGCTGGCACTCGGCTGGGCCGGCACCAGCCTCGGCATGATCACCAACACCCTAGGACTCTGGTTCGATAAAAAGCGCGGTATGGCGATCAGTCTCGCGCTGAACGGGGCAAGCTTTGGCGGCATCGTCGGCGTGCCGCTGATGGTAGCGGCCATCGGATATTTTAATTTTGCTGGCGCCATGGCCGCCGTTGCGATGACCACGTTGGTTCTGTTGATCCCCGTTGTACTTGTTTTCGTGGGGCAGCCGCCCGATCGAACGAAAGCAACAAATAGCTATACCACGGAAGCGCCATCGGCCACGCGCATCCGTGCCCAAGCTTTCCGCGACATGGCTTTCCTGACAGTATCCGGTGCGTTTGCCTTGGTATTGTTCGCCCAAGTCGGGTTCATCGTTCACCTGATCTCATTTCTTGATCCCTTGATCGGGCGCGAACACGCTGCGATCGCGGTCGCGTTGCTGACGGCAATGGCTGTGGCCGGCCGCCTGCTATTCTCAACGGTGATCGACCGGTTGAACCAGCGGCTGGCCTCGGCGATCTCCTTTGCGAGTCAGGGCGTGGCGTTGGCGATTATCATCAATTCGCGCAACGAAGCGTTGCTGTTCGTGGCCTGCGCGCTGTTCGGATTTTCCGTTGGCAACCTGATCACATTGCCGGCGCTGATCGTGCAGCGTGAATTCGATCCACGCTCGTTCGGAGTACTGGTCAGTCTGATCACTGCCATCACGCAAGTCACCTATGCGTTCGGTCCGGGAATCATCGGCCTGCTACGCGACGCCTCGGGCAGCTACACGCTGCCGTTTTACGCATGCATCGGTCTGGAATTGACCGCGGCGGTGCTGATCATGGTTCGCGCAAATACAAAAACACCCGCACCATGAGGACTACGCTTCGCGCTGACTCAGCAATTCGTCTATGTCGAGTCGGTCATTGACCATGGCCAGCGATCCGTCGGAAGTGCGTGGCCACTGCTCTTCGGGCCGGTCCCAATACAGTTCAACGCCATTCTCGTCAGGATCGCGCAGATAGAGCGCCTCGCTGACTCCGTGGTCCGCAGCTCCATCGAGCTGAATTCCAGCCTCATGAAGCCGATGCAGGGCATCTGCAAGCGCGGCACGGGTTGGGTAGACAATCGCGAGGTGAAATAGTCCTGTAGTACCGGGTGCCGGAGGATGCCCGCCTTTACTCCCCCACGTATTAATCGCGATATGGTGATGATAGCCACCTGCGGAAATGAACGCTGCGCCGATGCTCAAGCGCTGCGTCACTTCAAAGCCAAGCACGCCGCAATAAAATGCGAGCGACCGGTCAATATCGGCTACCCTAAGATGAACGTGTCCAATGCGCGCTTTCGGATTTATGGGCGTTGATTGATCTGGCATGCGGTCCTCCAGTGCGACGTCATTCCGGGCCTGCGCTGCAAGTGCGCGCATCACGGATGACGAGGCTTAAAATTCCTACTCCGCCAACTCCGAAACCTCGCCTTCCGGCAGTTCGAACTCGAACGTGTTCAGCGTCATCGACACCATGGTGTAATAACCACACAGGCCGATGATCTCGACGATGCCGCGCTCGCCAAGCACTTTCACCGCCTCGTCATACAATGGCTTGGCGAGGCCATGGCCCTCATGCAGCGACTTGGCGACATCATAGATCATCTGCGCCTTGGGGTCGTCGAATTTCGGCGTGCGGCGGCAGCGGATGTCCTCGATGATCTTCGCATCCATGCCGCCTTTCAGCGCGAGCCGTTTATGCGCGTACCATTCATAATGCGAGGTCCAGTGCCGCGCCGTCACCAGGATCGCGATTTCGGAAAGCTTCGCCGGAAAGGAGGTGTCGAAGCGCAGGACCGCGCCGAGGCGCGTGGCATGTTTGGCCATCTCCGGGCTGTTCAGCCAGGCCATCATCGGCGGCGGCGGGCTGCCGCGCTTGCTGGCAATCGATTCATCATAGGTTGATTTCTGGTCTTCGTTCATTTCGCCAGGCGAAAGCAGCTTCAGGCGCATCTTTGTTTCCTCTTGTTTTTCGCGTTGTTGCGGCGCGCAAGCGAGACGGGTCAATGACGCTATCATATCCCGCAACGGCGCGGCCCGCGCCAGAGATATATTGAATTTCGCCAAGCGACGGCTAAGGTCCGCGCAACACTAGCGCCTCAATGGAAACAGCGATGTCAGACCTTAATCAATTTCGCCGTGATACCCGCGCATGGCTTGAAGCGAACTGCCCGCCGGAGATGCGGCGGCCGATGACTTCGGAGGAAGATACCTTCTGGGGCGGCCGCAACACCGAATTCTCCTCTAAGCCGCAGCGCGTCTGGTTCGAGCGCATGCGCGAGAAGGGCTGGACCGTCCCCGACTGGCCAAAGCAATATGGCGGTGGCGGTCTCGATGGCGCGGAAGCAAAGGTATTGCGCGAGGAGATGGCAGCGATCGGCGCGCGCGCGCCGCTGTCGAGTTTCGGCATCTGGATGCTGGGACCGGCGTTGCTGAAATATGGCAGCGAAGCGCAGAAGATGGAGCATCTGCCGAAAATTGCCGCGGGACTGATCCGGTGGTGCCAGGGCTATTCTGAGCCGAACGCGGGCTCCGATCTGGCTTCGCTGCAGACGCGCGCCGAGAGCGATGGCGACGACTTCATCATCAACGGCCAGAAGATCTGGACCTCCTACGCGAACTTCGCCGACTGGATTTTCTGTCTGGTCCGCACTGACTTTTCGGCAAAGAAACATGACGGCATCAGCTTTATCCTGTTCGACATGGCCTCGCCGGGCGTCTCGACCAAGCCGATCCTGTTGATTTCCGGACGCTCGCCTTTCTGCGAAACTTTCTTCGATAATGTACGGGTGCCGAAGGCCAATCTGATCGGCACGATCAATCGCGGCTGGGATGTCGCGAAATACCTGCTGCAGCACGAGCGCGGCATGATCTCCGGCTTGGGCGAACGCGGCGTCGGACGGCCGCTGGGGCAGGTCGCCGCCGATTCCGTTGGCACCGACGAGCAAGGACGCCTCGAGGACCCGATGCTGCGCGGGCAGATCGCGACCTTCGAGATCGACGAGGCCGCGCTAGCATGCGCCGCCGAACGCGCGGTCGATCTCGCCAAAGCCGGCCAGTCTCATCCGGCATTTTCCTCGGCGATGAAATATTACGGCACCGAGTTGAACAAGCGCCGCTACGAAATCCTGATGTCAGCAGGCGGCGCCGATGCGCTGGAATGGGAGAGCGAGCGCTCTAAAGGCGGCGCACGCCCGCGAGCGTGGCTGCGCACCAAGGCCAACTCGATCGAAGGCGGCACCAGCGAGGTCATGCTCGGCATCGTCGCCAAACGCATCCTCGATCTTCCGGGGGCGTAGGACATCCCATGCCCCTCGTCCTCACCGAAGAACAGTCGATGCTGCGTGACAGCGCGCGCGGCTTCATCGGCGACAAGGCGCCCGTTTCGCATCTGCGGCAGTTGCGCGACTCCAAGGACGCCACCGGCTTCTCCCGCGACTTGTGGCGCAGCTTTGCCGAAATGGGATTTTCAGGGCTGCTGGTGCCAGACGAATTCGGCGGCAGCGGGCTTGGTTGCGTCGAGGCCGGCGTGGTTATGGAAGAAATCGGCCGCACGCTGATGCCCTCGCCGTTTCTGTCCACTGCCGTGCTCGCGGCATCGGCATTGTCGCGCGGCGGAAGTGCTGCGCAAAAATCCGAGCATCTTCCGAAGATCGCCGACGGTGCTTTGCTCGCGGCGCTGGCGGTCGACGAAGGCGCCAAGCATCGTCCGCTGCAAACCCGGATGCAGGCGGTCCGATCGGGCAACGGTTTCAAGCTCAACGGCGCGAAAGCCTTCGTCGTCGATGGACATACCGCCGATCTGCTGATCGTGGCGGCGCGCACCGCGGGCGCTGCCGGCGAGCGCGACGGGCTCACGCTTTTCCTCGTCGATCCCAAGTCAAAGGGGCTTGAGATCGAGCGCACGGCGATGGTGGACTCGCACAACGCCGCGCGCATCGTGTTCGACAATGTCGAGGTCAATGCCGACAGCGTGCTGGGAGAGATCGACAATGGCGGCGCGCTACTGGAAGGCATCCTGAACATCGGACGCGGCGCGGTGGCGTCCGAAATGGTTGGCATCAGCGAGGAGGCGTTCGGCCGAACCGTCGGCTATCTCAGGGAACGCAAGCAGTTCGGCAAGCTGATCGGCGAATTTCAGGCGCTGCAGCACCGCGCCGCGCATCTCTATGTCGACATCGAAATCACCCGCGCCGCGGTACTGAAAGCGCTGCAGACGCTCGACGCGGATTTCGACAACGCCGGTGCGGCGGTCGCGGTGGCGAAGGCGCGCGCCGGCTCGACCGCGACGCTCGCGGTGCAGGAGGGCGTACAGATGCACGGCGGCATGGGCATGACCGACCAGTTCGACATCGGCTTCTTCATGAAGCGCGCGCGAGTCTGCCAGGAGCTATTTGGCGACAGCAATTTCCACGCCGACCAGCTGGCGCGGCTGAAGAATTACTGAGGCGTTTACAGCGGTTCAAAGATTGCTGTCGGTAATCCCGCCGTAGATCATGGCGCGCAGCTCACGCCGCACCGGATAGGCGCTCGACGGCAGCACCTGCGTCATGAATATGACGATCAGCTCTTCCGCGGGATCGATCCAGAACGATGTCGTCGCCGCGCCGCCCCAGTTGTATTCGCCGGCGCTGCCGGGGAGCAGGGTTTGCGCCGGGTCCATGTTGACCGCGAAGCCGAGGCCGAAGCCAATGCCATTGTAGGTCGCTTCGGCGAACATCGATCGCGACATCGCCGGCAGGTCCCGCCCGCCCGGCAGGTGGTTTGTCGTCATCAGCTTCAGTGTCTTTGGGCCGATAAGCCTGACGCCGCCGAGCTCGCCGCCGTTGAGCAGCGCACGGCAGAATGTCAGGTAGTCCGCCGCGGTCGAACATAATCCGCCGCCACCCGAGATGAACGACGGCTTTGCGAGGAACGAACTCGTGGTAGGATCGTCCTGCAGCGTCAGGCCGCCCTGCTTTTCCACGGCGTGAAACGACATCATGCCGCCGGGATCGGCATTGTAACAGGCCGCGAAGCGATGCGCCTTCTCAGCCGGAACGAAGAAATCGGTGTCCTTCATTCCCAGGGGATTGAAGATGCGTTCTTTCAGGAATTGATCGAAAGGACGGCCGCTGATTTTCTCGATCAGGTACCCGACTACATCGGTGGAGACCGAATAATTCCAGGCATCGCCCGGCGAAAACTCCAAAGGAATTTTCGCAAGGCTTTCGATCATCGACTGCAGCGTTCCCGACTTCTCGACTTCGCCGATTTTTCCTTCGCGGTAGGCGGCGTCGATGTTGGAGCGGGACTGAAAGCCGTAGGTCAGTCCGGACGTGTGCCGCAACAGGTCGACAATCTGCATCGGCCTTGTTGGCGGCCTGGTCAAAAACGCGGGTGCAATGCCGGCCTGAAACACGCCGAGATTTTTCCATTCCGGAATGTATTTGTGAACCGGCTCGTCGAGCGCGACGCGGCCTTCCTCGAGCAACATCATGAACGCCACCGACGTGATCGGCTTGGTCATCGAATAGATGCGGAAGATGGTGTCGTCCTTTAGCGGCGCCTTGCGCTCCAGATCCGCGAAACCCTGCACGGCGTTGTGGACGACACTGCCGCGGCGAAACACCACCAACTGCGTTCCCGGAAAGCGGCCCGTGTCGATATAGCTGCGCTTCAGATGATTCTCGATCCGGTCGAAGGCCATTTGCGACATGCCGGCGGCTTCGGGTGATGCGGGGGTCGGGGCTAACATCTGTTCACTCCAAGGCCGGTCGGGATCGGACAGTGATAGCTCAAAAGTGTTCCGCAATCCAATAAGGGTGCGCTTATCGGCGGCCACTGGCTAGGGTAGGATAGGAGCAGATCGAGAAGCAGGACGAGCCAAATGCCCCAGTTCAACGATACCCAACTGACCGACGCCGTGATCCGCAGTTTTGAGGAGACGCCTGATCCGCGGGTCAAGTTCCTGATGGAAGAGCTGGTGAAGTCGCTGCACGACTTCGTCCGCAAAACCGATTTGACCTTCGATGAATGGGGCTATGCGATCGATTTTCTGACCCGCACGGGACAAAAATGCACTCCGACCCGGCAGGAGTTCATCCTGCTTTCGGACGTCATGGGCGTTTCGATGCTGGTCGATGCCGTGAACCATCGCCAGCGCGAAGGCGCCACCGAAACTACCGTGCTCGGTCCGTTCTATGTCGGCGAGCACAAGGCGATGCCGCACGGCACGGACATCTCGCCCGATCTCGATGGCGAACGGATGTTCGTGCAAAGCCGGGTGACCGATCTCAAAGGCAAGCCGCTGGCGGGCGTGCCGGTCGACGTCTGGCACGCCGACGATGAGGGGTTTTACGATTCGCAAAAGCCATCGTATGAGACCCAGGGACCATCGTCGCGTGCGCGCTTTATAACGGACGCCGATGGGCGAATTTTCTTCCGTACCATCCTGCCCTGCAGCTATCCGATTCCGACCGACGGTCCGGTCGGCGAAATGATCCTGCAAACGAGGCGTCATCCGATGCGCCCGGCGCATGTGCATTTTCTGGTCGACGCGCCCGGTTATGAGCCGCTGATCACCCACGTCTTCATCGAAGGCGACAAGTATCTGGATTCCGACGTTGTGTTCGGCGTCAAGGACGAACTGATCTCCAAAATCGAGAAGCGAAGCGATCCAGCGATGCCTGATGGTAAGCAGGCCAGCGGCCCCTGGTATCTAATGACTTATGATTTCCAGATGAAACCGGGCGCAGGCAATGCGCCGAAGCCGATGATGGCGCCTCAGAAAGAGGACGCGTAGGAATTCACCTCGCACTTAGTGACGACTGCTCTGCAACAGCGCGAGCAACACCAAAGACGCGATCGCGAGGATGACCGTCGCCAGCTTCCAAAACAGGAGCGGATTGCGCTCGACGAGAGGTGTCGCGGCGGAATATTTCGCGTTGGTGTGACGAAGATCGTACGTAAATTCCGATAGGCTCCCGTGCCGCTGGTAGGGGTCGAAATGCACGGCTCTCCGCAGCGCCCCATCGATCCAGGCGGGAATGGTCGGGTTGCTGTCGAGAGCCGAGCGATACGTCAATTTTTTGAACTGCGATTTTGTCCGCGCCCTGGCGATCTGAGCGCCATAGGGCAGCCGCCCCGTCAGCATCTGATACGCAATTACTCCCAGCGAGAACATGTCGGAACGCGGGGTGCCGCTTTCTCCCTGGAAATATTCAGGCGCGGTGTATTGCAGAGTGCCCAGAATGTCGCGTCGTTCATCGGGCGGCGCGGCTTCGGCAATTCCCGCGATCTTGATCGAGCCAAAATCGATGATTTTCACTGTCCCCGTTTTATCGATCATGATGTTGTCGGGTCTGACATCCTGATGCAGCATTTCCTTGCGGTGGAGTGCGCGCAGGCCCTTGGCGATTTGCTCCACGATGCCGCGCATCGTTTCCAGATCGGGTTTCGGATGATCGGTCATCCATTGCGTCAGCGTCTGCCCGTCGATGAATTCGGTGGCGACGTAGAGGTAGTTTCGCTTCCGTGAAGGCGAATAAGGCTTCAATACATTCGGACTGTCGATTCGTCGCGCTACCCATTCCTCCATCAGGAATCGCTTCAGGTAAGTCGGATCGTCACGCATGTCGATCGACGGAATTTTTAAGGCAACCGGCATCTCGCTCTCGATATCCGTGGCGAGATAGATGTGGCTTCGGCTGCTGGCATGCAATTCGCGGACGATGCGATAACCATCGAACTGCATTCGGGCTTCCAGCAGCGGAGGGGACGGCAATTCCGATACGTTTCCGAAAACATCTTCCGCCCGTCCATCCGGCAACTGATCGATGCGAACGAGCTGGACAGTCAGATTGTCCTGACTGCCTCTGCGATAAGCTTCGGCGACGATGGCTTTGGCAGCCGCTTCCAGATCGCTGTCGCCCTGTTGAATCGCATCCGCAACGAAGCGGGCGCTGACATATTCGTACGCGCCGTCGGTAGCGAGAAAAAATGTATCGCCATGATCTATTCGAAAGGACTGATAGTCGATCTCGATCTCCGGGTTGATGCCTAAAGCGCGGCTTAGGTATGTCTGCTGCGACGAAACCGCGACCCGATGATCGTTGGTCAGTTGTTCAAGATTTCTTCCGGTCAAACGGTAGATCCGGGAATCGCCGACGTGGAAGATGTGTGCGCTCGTCCCCTTGATCACCATGGCGCTCAAGGTGCAGACGTAACCCCTCTCCTTTTCGTAGCGGTAGTCGCTTCGCCGCGTCTGCGCGTGCAGCCACGCGTTGGTAGCCGCAATGACGCGCTGCGCCGACATTTTGACGGTCCACGATTCCGAAGTGCAATAGTAGTCGGTCAGAAAACTTTTGACGGCGGACTCACTTGCCTCCTGGCTGACATCGCTGCTGCTGATTCCGTCCGCCAGAACAACCGCAATTCCCTTGGTGCTCAGCATCGGTTCGTCCGGAATCAAAACACCGTGGAAATCCTGGTTGATTTCCTTGCGGCCTTTGTCGGAACACTGCCCGACCGATATCTGCAGTTCGCGCGACATTCCGGGCGCCAAAGAAAAAGGGCCTCACCCGAGCGAGGGTAAGGCCCTGATTGTACCTGAGTTGCAAGTAAATCGAAATCAGGCGGCGATGCGTGTCGGCATGGTCGCCGCCGTACGCTTCGGCGCCGTCATGACATGCGTCGTGTAGAGCGTCAGGCCGGTAAAGGCGATGCCGCCGACGAGATTGCCGAGTACCGTCGGAACCTCGTTCCAGATGAAGTAGTCCATGATCGAGAATTTCGCGTGCAGCATCAGCCCCGCCGGAAACAGGAACATGTTCACCACCGAATGCTCAAACACCATGTAGAAGAAAACCAGGATCGGCATCCACATGGCGATGACCTTGCCGGGCACCGTGGTCGAGATCATGGCGCCTACAACGCCGGTAGAAACCATCCAGTTGCACAGGATGCCGCGGAAGAACAACGTCGCCATGCCGGCCGCGCCATGCGACGCATAGCCGAGCGTGCGCGCTTCGCCGATGTTTCCGATCAGGGCGCCGACCTTATCGGGCTCCTGTGTGAAGCCGAAGGTCGTTACGAACGCCATCAGGAAGGCCGTCGTGAGCGCGCCGGCAAAGTTACCTATAAAAACCAGCCCCCAGTTTCTCAGGACGCCCGCGATCGTTACGCCCGGCCGCTTGTCGAGCAAGGCCAACGGCGCGAGCACGAACACGCCAGTCAGCAGATCGAAGCCCAATAACGAAAGCATGCAGAATCCGACCGGAAACAGCAGCGCGCCGACGATTGGCTGCCCGGTGTTGACATTGATCGTGACCGCAAACCACGCCGCCAACGCCAAGATCGCTCCGGCCATGTAAGCGCGGATGATGGTGTCCCGTGTGGACATGAAGATTTTGGATTCTCCCGCATCGACCATTTTGGTGACGAATTCCGAAGGGGCGAGGTAGGCCATGGCGACTCCTTTTGTGCTGAGCAACCCAGACAGCACCCTACGGCGCTATATCGGGTATGGATCAGCCGTTATGTGAAATCGGGACCGGTGCGCTTAGCATTTCAGCTGGCCTCGATCCCGCGCTTCAGCCTCTCTGGGCTTCGGCGGACGGCAGTCTTCATCGACTGCACTGAACGTAAGCAATCGACATGCCAGCAAGCGAAACAGGCAACCTAAACTCGTTTTTCGGGCTTCGATCCAACTTAGATGAAGTTACAAACGGCCCATGCCGGCCATATGGTTTAACAAAAATGGCTCTTGCCTAATTATTAGGCGACGCAGTAATTGCGCGAACAGCTCCAGATCAGCAACAAATCGGTCTGCGAAGTTAGAGCCAGCGCCAATCGACGGCGCATACGTCGCCGTTTAAGGTGCGCCGGTCTTTGTCGGTGATCCCCATGTTCTTCTTCGACCAACCGCCACGCTTGATCGAGACCAACGCCTTTTCGGCAATGCCGGATCAATTTCGCCGCAAGGGCGTGCGGTCCAGTTGGGCCGACGCCAACCGGCCCGGCCAGCCGACCGATTGCTTCATCGAAGGGCCGTCATTCGATGCGAGCGGCAATCTCTACATCGTCGATATTCCATTCGGGCGCATTTTCCGGATCGCAACGGACGGCGCATGGACGCTTGTCGTGGAATATGACGGCTGGCCCAATGGCCTCAAGATACACCCGGACGGCCGCATTCTCGTCGCCGACTACAAGCACGGCATCATGCAGCTCGATCCCGGCGCAGCAAAAATGCTGCCGGTGCTGACCGCGCGCAATTCGGAATCCTTCAAGGGCTGCAATGATCTTCATATCGCATCGAATGGCGACATCTATTTCACCGACCAGGGCCAAACCGGACTGCACGATCCGACCGGCCGCGTGTTTCGGCTTTGCGCCGACGGCCGCCTCGACTGTCTGTTGAACACCGGCGTCAGCCCGAACGGCCTCGTACTCGATCCAAATGAGACCGTGCTTTTTGTGGCTATGACCCGTGACAATGCGGTGTGGCGCATGCCGTTGATGCGCGATGGCGGCGTGGCGAAAGTCGGCCGCTTCTGTTCGATGTTCGGCACCAGCGGCCCTGACGGCATGACGATGGATGGCTCAGGCCGGCTGTTCGTCGCGCATGCGTCACTCGGCCACGTGTTTGTATTTGCGCCAAACGGCGAATTGATCGCGCGCATCAAATCGTGTGCCGGTCCCAGCTGCACCAACGTCGCGATCGGCGGCGCCAACCGCGACCGGCTTTATATTACGGAGTCAGTGACCGGTACGGTTCTGGTTGCTGACATCAGTGACTTGAGGCAACCGTGAAACAAAATAAATTCGGCGCCCGCGGCCCCAATGTATCGGCTATCGGGCAGGGCACCTGGCATATCGACCGCGGAGACCGCGCGACGGCTGTCGCCGCGCTCCGCCGCGGCCTCGATCTCGGCATGACGCACATCGACACCGCCGAGATGTATGGCGATGCGGAACTGGTGGTTGCCGAAGCTGTTGCAGGACGGCGGGACGAAGTCTTTCTGGTTTCGAAAGTGCTGCCGAGCAACGCATCGCGGCGCGGCACGATCGAGGCTTGCGACCGCTCGCTGAAAAGGCTGAAGACCGATCGTCTCGATTGCTATCTTCTGCACTGGCGCGGATCGCATCCGCTGCAAGAAACCGTGGCCGCATTTGACGAACTTCTCGGCGCCGGAAAAGTCCTCTCATGGGGCGTCAGCAACTTCGATGCCGGCGACCTTGATGAGCTTTTGAAGGTTGCCGATGAAGGCAAGGTCGCCTGCAATCAGGTGCTCTATCATCTACAGGAGCGCGCCATCGAGCACGCGGTCATTCCGTGGTGCGAAGGTCACGGCGTCGCCGTCGTCGCCTACTCGCCCTTCGGCCACAATGACTTCCCCGATCCGCGATCGGATGCTGGAAAAACCCTGCAAAAAATCGCAGACGCACACAACGCGACGCCACGGCAGGTCACGCTCAGCTTTCTCACGCGCTTGCCGTCAGTGTTCGCCATCCCGAAAGCCTCAAGCGCGGCTCACGCCGCGGAGAATGCCGCCGCCGGCGCGTTGACGTTAAGCGACGATGAGATGGCCGCGCTCGATAAAGCGTTTCCGCGCGGTCCCCAGCCGCGCGGGCTGCCGATGCTGTGAGGAAAACGCGGCAAGCCGCCGCACCCTTCTGCGCATATCCGCGTCCCGTTTTACGAACTTGTCGCATCCGCCGATCTGTCGTTTGGTCAGCGTAGCCTCGCGATTCCTCCGAGAGATTTTCCAGACAATTAGTTCCGGCTTTCCGTTGACGACCGAATCCCCGACATTGACTGAGACCAGACACTCCGCGCCCGCCCGCGCGGATCGCCCATTTCGCGGCATCGGGCTGATTCTCCTGTCCACTGTCTTTCTTGGATGTTCTGACGTCACCGCGAAATATCTGTCGGCGACGCTGCCCTCTATCGAGATTGCCTGGATCCGGTTTGTGGTGTTCGCCTCGATCATGCTTCCGGCTATGGTGCCGGGATCCCCGCTCTATGCTTTGCAATCCGAGCGCATCGGCTTGCAGGTCATGCGCGGCGTCGTGCTGCTCGGTTCTTCGCTGTTCTTCATTTCCGGGCTGCGCTTTCTTCCAATCGCCGAGGCGTCGGCGACCGGCTTCGTGTCGCCGATCTTTGTCACCGCACTCTCGATCGCATTTCTCGGCGAGAGAGTCGGCATCCGGCGTTGGCTGGCGACGGCGGTTGGACTTGTGGGGGTTGTGATCATCCTGCGTCCCGGCAGCGGCGCATTTCACCCCGCAGCCTTCTTTCCCCTAGTGTCAGCATTGTCCTGGGCCTGCACACTGATCATGACGCGCATGATGAGCGGCAAGGAGCCCGCCATCACCATCATGACGTACTCCTCGATCACCGGCGTATGCATCGTAACGGCACTGGTGCCGTTCGTCTGGGTAACGCCAAGCTGGCACGATATTCTTTTCGGTATATTCATCGGCGTGGCGTCGACCGCCGGGCAATGGATCGTCGTGCTGGCGTTTCGCTATGCCGACGCTTCGGTGCTGGCGCCGTTTTCCTATACACAGCTGTTGTGGGTAAGCATTCTTGGATTTATCATCTTCGGCGAGGTGCCTGATAGATGGACGGTAGTCGGCTCCATATTCATCGTCGCCAGCGGCCTGTACACGGCACACCGCGAACGTATCAGGCGCTCGCAGTTGTCCGCGCCAGCGGAGCCAAGCCCCAACGCCTGAGCACAGGATAGCGCACCTGCGCGGCTGACATCAAAGTGAGCCTAAGCTCTATTGCCCGACGGCGCACAATGTGACCATTTGCCTGCGGTTTTGGCGCTCGTTTGCAACTAACAGCGCTAAAACTTGCCGCCCCACGTCAATTAAAAACACCCGAGGAACGCTAATGAACCGACCGATCGGTCCGCTGGACGTGGTCCCTTCTGATATGCCCGAGACAATGCCGCAAAGCCTGGTCTCGCCCGTCAGTTCTCACAATGAATGGGACCCTCTCGAAGAAATTATCGTCGGGCGTCTGGAAGGCTCGGTGATTCCATCCAGCCATCCCGTGGTTACCTGCAACATCCCAGGCATGGCGGCGCTAGGCCAAAAGCTGACGGCCGGTTTTCGCTATCCGCAGCTCATGCTTGCGCCGGCGCAGCGCGAGCTCGACGGCTTCATCACGCTGCTGGAGTCGCTCGGCATCAAGGTGACGCGGCCCGATGCGATCAATCACAAGAAAAAATTCTCTACGCCGGAATTCACCTCGCGCGGTTTCTGCAACACCTGTCCGCGCGACAGCATGCTCGTTATCGGCGACGAGATCATCGAGACGCCGATGGCGTGGCCTTGCCGTTATTTCGAGACCCATTCCTACCGGCCGATTTTGAAGGATTACTTTCATCGCGGCGCGCGATGGACGTCGGCGCCGAAGCCGCAGCTTACCGATGAGTTGTTTGATCCGAACTTCACCATCCCCGAGAAGGGTGAGCCGATGCGCTACATCCTCACCGAATTCGAGCCGGTATTCGACGCTGCTGATTTTTTTCGCTGCGGTACTGATCTGTTCGTCACGCGCAGCAACGTCACCAATGCTTCCGGGATCGAATGGCTCCGCCGGCATCTCGGCGATACCTACCGCATCCACGAGATCGAGAGCCGCTGCCCCAACCCGATGCATATCGACACCACCATCCTGCCGCTCGGGCCCGGCAAGCTGCTGATCAACCCGGAATATGTAGATCCCGATCGTCTGCCCGATATCCTGAAGAAATGGGACATTCTGATCGCACCGGAGCCAAATCCGATTACCGACCGCGTGCTCAATGTCACGTCGCTGTGCGGTAAGTGGCTCAGCATGAACATCCTGATGATCGATGAGAAGCGCGTCATCGTCGATCCGCATCACACCAACATGATGCGCGCGATGGAGCAGTGGGGGCTGGAACCGATTCCATGTCCGTTCCTGCACTATGCGGCGTTCGGCGGCGCGTTCCACTGCGCCACGCTCGACGTCCGCCGCCGCGGCACGCTGCAAAGTTATTTTTAAGCTTACGCCGTCAGCTTGAGACCGGCGATCCCCGCGACCACCAGCGCGATGCTCCCGAGCCGGAGCATCGTCACCGGCTCCGCAAAAAGATACATGCCGAGCGCCGCCGTTCCCGCCGCGCCTATGCCGGTCCAGACCGCATAGGCCGTGCCTACGGGAAGCGATTTGAGCGCGAGCGACAGCAGGACGATGCTCGCGGCCATAGCGCCGACCGTCAGCACCGACGGCACCAACTTTGAGAAGCCGTCGCTGTATTTCAGTCCAATCGCCCAAGCGGTCTCGAAAAGACCAGCGATGCACAACAAAACCCACGCCATAAAATTCTCCATAAGGAAAAATGGGAACGTCATCCTGAGGTGCGAGCCTCTCTGGCGAGCCTCGAAGGATGGCAACACCTCTTTAATGCCGTCATCCTTCGAGGCGCGCAAGCAAGCGCGCGCACCCTGGGGATGACGGTACGGGCCGCTTTCTGGATTGCTTCGCTTCGCTCGCAATGACAAAAGTTGTCGGTCAAGGCTGGAAGAGGCGTCTGCCATGTCTACCGAACCCGACAAACTTGAAACGCTCAACGCGCTGGCGCGCAAAGTGCTGTGGCTGTCGTCATGGACCATCCATAACGCCAACCACCTCCGGCCCAACACGGACGGCTTGAAGGTCGGCGGCCACCAGGCTTCATCGGCGTCGCTGGTCACCATCATGTCGGCTTTGTACTTCTCGGTGCTGAAGCCGGAGGACCGCGTCGCGGTGAAGCCTCATGCCAGTCCCGTGTTTCACGCCATCCAGTATCTGTTCGGTCACCAGACCCGCGAGCAACTGGAGAATTTCCGTGGCTTCAAGGGCGCGCAATCCTATCCGTCGCGCACCAAGGACACCGACGACGTCGATTTCTCCACCGGCTCGGTGGGCCTTGGCGTCGCCCAGACGCTGTTCTCGTCGCTGGTGCAGGACTACGTCACGGCGCATGGCTGGATGAAGGATCGGCCGGAAGGGCGGATGATTTCATTGGTCGGCGATGCCGAGATGGACGAAGGCAACATCTTCGAAGCGCTGCTGGAGGGCTGGAAGCACGGCCTGCGCAACACCTGGTGGATCGTCGACTACAATCGCCAGAGCCTCGACGCCGTGGTGCGCGAAGGGCTGTGGGAAAAATTCGAATCCATGTTCCGCAATTTCGGCTGGGACGTGGTAATCGTGAAATACGGCCGGCTGATGCAGGAAGCCTTCGCCGAGCCCGGCGGCGAGGCCTTGCGACGCTGGATCAATTCATGCCCGAACCAGATGTATGCCGCGCTGTGCTTTCAGGGCGGGGCGGCGTTTCGCAAGCGCCTGCGCGACGAGATCGGCGATCAGGGCGCGGTGTCGCAACTGATCGAGCGGCGCAGCGACGACGAACTGCTTGCGCTGATGTCCAATCTCGGCGGCCACGATATGGCGAGCATGATCGAGGCGTTCGAGGCGGTCGATCACGACCGGCCGGTATGCTTCATTGCCTACACCATCAAGGGTGTCGGGCTGCCGTTCCAGGGTCACAAGGACAACCACGCCGGCCTGATGACGCCGACGCAGATGGAAAAATGGCGCGCGTCGCAAAATATCCGGCCGGGCCATGAGTGGGACAAGTTCGAAGGCCTGCCGCAGTACGCCGCGGCGCTTGAGTCGTTCCTCAAGGCTGCGCCTTTCAACCGCGAAGGCCGCCGTCGCCTGTCCGCGCCTGTCATCGAGGTGCCGCAGCAGCTTTCTTTCACGCCGTCGCCGCAGATGTCGACACAGCAGGGTTTTGGCCTCGTGCTCAACGAACTGGCGCGCGGCGAGTCCGAACTGGCATCGCGCATCGTCACGGCGTCACCCGACGTGACCGTCTCGACCAACCTCGGCGCCTGGGTCAACCGGCGTGGGTTGTTCGCAAAGGCCGAGACCGCGGATCTGTTTCGCAAGGAGAAAATACCCTCGACTTTCAACTGGGATTTTTCGCCGAAGGGCCAGCATATCGAACTCGGCATCGCCGAGAGCAACCTGTTCATCCTGATGTCGGCGCTCGGCCTGTCGTCATCCGTCAACGGCGTGCGGCTGCTGCCGATCGCGACCTTGTACGATCCCTTCATCAGCCGCGCGCTCGATCAGCTAAATTATGCCTGCTATCAGGATGCCCGTTTCATGGTGGTGGCGACGCCGTCGGGCATCACGCTTGCGCCGGAGGGCGGCGCACATCAGTCGATCGCAACCCCCTTAATCGGCATCGCACAGGATGGCCTCGCGGCGTTCGAACCGGCTTTTGTCGACGAGCTTAGCGTCATTATGGCTTGGGGATTTGCGCATATGCAACGCGAATTGAATCAAAGCGATGACCACGAGGGAATGCGCAACGGCGGCTCCGTGTATCTGCGCCTGTCGACCCGCCCGCTCGATCAGCCTCAGCGCATGATGACCCCCGATCTGCAGAAAGGCATCACCGACGGCGCGTATTGGCTGCGCAAGCCGGGCGCGAATTGCGAAGTGATCATCGCCTATGCCGGTGCGGTCGCGCCCGAAGCGATCGAGGCCATCGGACTGCTCGGCGAAAGCCGCAGAGATGTCGGCCTGCTGGCGATCACGTCGGCGGATCGGTTGCATGCCGGCTGGACCGCAGCGCGCAAGCTGCGTCGCGACCGCCGCGGCGCGCAGCACTTGAGCCATATCGAAAAGCTGCTGGCGCCGCTGCCGCGCGACTGCGGCATCGTCACGGTGATCGACGGTCATCCGGCCACGCTGGGTTGGTTGGGCAGCGTGCACGGACACAGAGTGGAGGCGCTCGGCGTCGAACATTTCGGCCAGACCGGCACCATCGGCGATCTCTATCGCCATCACGGCATGGATGCCAACGCCATCATCGACGCGGCGGAGAGCCTCACATCAGGCGCGCCGGTGCGGCACAGGAAAATGGCGGTGTAATCCATCGTCCCCCGCGCAGGCGCTTGTTTCCTTTTCCCGCAAGGGGAGAAGGAAAGAGCAGCCGCCTAGCTTCCTCCACATCGCCGTCCTTATATGCCGCGTCCGCTGCAACGCGGCATCCCGCATATGGCGGGTTCATTTCCGGCGGCGCCCGTGCAATGATGCTTGCCGGACGTTACGCAACGCTCGACTTCCCCATATTCGATTAAGTCAAAGAAACGCAAAAGAGGTCACGCTATGGTCAATCGCATGCAGTTCTACATCGATGGCGCCTGGGTCGATCCCGCCGTCAAGAAGTCCACCCCCGTCGTCAATCCGGCCACCGAAGAGGCGATGTATGAGGTCGCGCTCGGTTCCAAGGCCGACGTCGACAAGGCTGTGAGCGCCGCGCGCCGCGCCTTTGAGACGTTTTCACAGACCAGCCGCGAGGAACGCGTGGCGCTCTTGGAGAAGATCATCGAGATCTACAAGACGCGCATGAAGGACATTGGCGCCGCCGTATCCGACGAGATGGGCGCGCCGCTGCCGATGGCGGAGAAGATGCAGGCCGGAGCAGGTCTGGGCCACATCGCCGCAACGCTGGACGTGCTGAAGAAATATCATTTTGAGGAAAACGTCGGCACCGCCACCGTGGTGCGCGAACCGGTCGGCGTCATCGGCATGATCACGCCATGGAACTGGCCGCTGAACCAGATCGCATGCAAGGTGGCGCCCGCGCTCGCTGCCGGCTGCACCATGGTGCTGAAGCCGTCGGAGTTTACCCCGTCGTCGGCGTTGATCTTCGCCGAAATCATGCATGAAGCCGGCGTACCGAAAGGCGTGTTCAATCTCGTCAACGGGCTTGGCCCGGAGGTCGGTGCCGCAATGAGCGAGCACCCCGGCATCGACATGATCTCGTTCACAGGATCGACCCGCGCCGGCATCGATGTCGCCAAGCGCGCCGCCACTACGGTCAAGCGCGTCAGCCAGGAATTGGGCGGTAAGTCGCCCAACATCATTCTCGACGACGCGGATTTCAATAAGGCCGTTGCCGGCGGCGTCGCGCACATGTTCGTCAATTCCGGGCAGTCGTGCAACGCGCCGAGCCGCATGATCGTGCCGCTGGCGAAGATGAAAGAAGTTGCCGCCATCGCCAAGGGCGTCGCCGACAAGACCAAGGCGGGCGATCCCCGCGCCGCGGACACCAACATCGGCCCCGTCGTGTCGCGCATCCAGTGGGACAAGATCCAGGCATTGATCCAGAAGGGGATCGAGGAAGGTGCCACGCTGGTGACCGGCGGTCCGGGCCTGCCGGAAGGCGTCAACAAGGGCTTCTATGTGCGCCCGACCATCTTTGCCGACGTCACCAACGACATGACCATTGCGCGCGAGGAAATCTTCGGGCCGGTGCTCACCATTCTCGGCGCCAAGGACGAAGCCGATGCGGTGAAGATCGCCAACGATACGCCGTATGGTCTCGCCGGCTACGTCTCCGCCGGCACCGTCGATCGCGCGCGCAAGGTCGGCCGCCAGATTCGCGCGGGCAACGTCAATCTGCAGGGCGTTCCGAACGATCGCACCGCGCCGTTCGGCGGATACAAGCAGTCCGGCAACGGCCGCGAGTGGGGCCAGTTCGGCATGGAAGAATATCTTGAAGTAAAGGCGATCGCCGGCTTCAACGCGGCGTAAGTATTTCGACAAACGAAAACGCCGGCGCGGGAGAAATCCCGTGCCGGCCTTTTTTTATTTGCGTCATTGTGAGCGCAGCGAAACAATCCAGCAACGAGTGAAGACTGGATTGCTTTCCGCAAGAACTCCTCGCAATGACGGGGCGAGGCTCCAACGCGCCGACTAAGTCGCTTTGTTGGGTGCTTTCTTGGCGAAGGTCGACTTGAGATTGTCGAACAGTTCGACCTTCACGCCGTTGCGCTTCATGATGAAGCTCTGCTGTAATACCGAGAGCGTGTTATTCCAGGCCCAGTAGATCACCAGTCCGGCCGGGAATCCTGCGAGCATGAAGGTGAAGATCAGCGGCATCCAGTCGAAGATCATCTTCTGCGTCGGGTCGGGGGGCGTCGGATTGAGCTTCATCTGGAACCACATCGTGATTCCCATGATGATCGGCCAGACGCCGAGCGCGAGATAATGCCCGAACAGCGGCACCGTCGTCGGGTCGTAGTGCAGCAGGCCGAACAGGTTGAACAGGTTGGTCGGATCGGGCGCGGAGAGATCCTTGATCCAGCCGAAGAACGGCGCGTGGCGCATTTCGATGGTGACGAACAGCACCTTGTACAGCGAGAAGAACACCGGAATCTGCAAGGCCACGGGAAGACAACCGGCAACCGGGTTGATCTTTTCCTTCTTGTAGATTTCCATCATCTCCTGCTGCTGCTTCACCTTGTCGTCGGGATAGCGCTCCTTCAGCGCCGCCAGTTGCGGCTGTACCGATTTCATCTTCGCCATCGAGGCATAGGATTTGTTGGCCAACGGGAAGAACAACGTCTTCACCAGCACCGTCACCAGCAGGATCGCGATGCCGAAATTGCCGACAAGGTGATAGAAGAAGTCCAGCGCGAGGAACATCGGCTTGGTGATGAAATAGAACCAGCCCCAGTCGATCAGAAGATCGAAGTGATTGAGCCCCAGCTGTTTGGTGTAGCCGCCAAGGCCTGCGCCCGGAAAATTGATGCCGACCACGCCGGCTTCCTTGGCGCCGGCGAACAGCCGCGCGTTCGCGGTGCCGGTGCCGCCGATACCGATGGTTTGCGCATCTTCGAGATAGTCGGTCTGATACGTTCTGACGGTGCCGACCAGATTGGACGAGAAGCGCGCCTGCAGCGCGGCATTGGTATCCGGCAGCAATGCGGACGCCCAGTACTTGTCTGTGATGCCAAGCCAGGCGTTGGTGACCTTGCCGTCGAATGTCACCGACTTGGCGTCGTCGATTTTCTTGTAGCCGTATTCCTGCAAGCCCTTGTCGCCGAGGTAGCCGATCAATCCTTCATGCAGGATGTAATATCCCGCGACCTTCGGAGTGCCATGCCGCGAAATCAGCGCGAACGGATACAGAGTCACCGGCGTGTTGCTGATATTGGTAACCTCGTCCTTGACGGAGAAGAGATAGCGGTCGTCGATCGAGATGGTGCGGCGGAAACTGAGGCCTTCGCCGTTGTCGAATTTCAGCGTGATCGGCGTTGTCGGCGTCAGGCTACCCGAACCTTCCTGCTCCCACGGCGTATTCTGGTCCGGAATCTTTGACGTTCGCGCCACTGGCACCAACCCAGCCGAATTCGGCGTAATAGGGCTCAGCTGTTCCAGATGGAGAAAACAGCACGATCGCCGGCGAAACCGGATCGACGGTGTCGCGGAACTGGACCAGCGAAAGATCGTCGATGCGCGCGCCCTTCAGCGCGATGCTGCCGCTCAGGCGCGGCGTTTCAATCTTGATCCGCGGTCCGGCGCCGATCGCGGCGTCGCGGCTGATAGCGGGAGCAGCAGTAGAAGCGGGCTGATTTGCCGCAGGAGCATTTGCCGCGGGTGCAGGCGCCGTTGCCGCGCCGGTCTGCGGCGGCGCATTGCCCGGTGCCGCGCCTGTCGGCGCCGTCGGATTCGCCAATTGGCTTTGCAGCTGGCTCTGCGCGCGCTGCTTTTCCATTTGCGGAATATTGAAGAAATATTGCCAGGCGAGCAGCACGAGGCCGGATAGCACGACGGCGAGGATGGTGTTTCGATTATCGGTCATCGTTCAGGTCTCGTATTCAATTCTGTGTTGCGGCTGGTGTCGCGTGACTCAGGCGGCTCCGATCGAGGCGACGCAACGCCGAGCGGAGATCGTCCAGCATGATTGCAAAGTCGCGATCCAGGGCGGCCCGACGGCCGACTAGCACATAATCACTGTGCGGTCGCATGGATACGCCATCCAGCCGCTTCACCAATTCGCGAAGCCTGCGCCGGATGCGGTTGCGCTCGGTCGCGGTGCCGTTTTTCTTGGTGACGGTGAAGCCGACGCGGACCGGGCCATCGTCGTCCCTGACGCGGCTCTGAACTACAAAGGCGGCACTGTTCATCCGCGCGCCATTGGCAACGGCGAGGAAGTCCGCCCGCTGCCTTAACCGATCCATGATGAATTCTCTTGAGAGGCCGTTCAGGCGCTCAGACGCTTGCGGCCCCGCGCGCGGCGAGCGGCGAGGACCTTGCGGCCGCCGGTGGTTGCAAGGCGGGCGCGAAAGCCATGACGGCGCTTGCGCACCAATTTGCTGGGTTGATAAGTCCGCTTCACGGGTCGTTCTCCGCTGACCGGGCAATTCGCCTGATATTGAGATGAAGTCCGATGATGCTGGCTTAAATTCGGGCCGTTTCCGGCCCAAATAGAGCCGCCCCGGTCGAACCGGGCCATCGCGGACAGTTGACGCGGCTTATAGGGCAGCGACCCCTTTCCGTCAATCTTGCGCCTGAGGAGGGTATTCAAAAACAGCGCAATTTGCCCGGAAATAATCAATACCAATACTGTTTTTCATGCCTAAGCCTGCGTTCGCCGACAACCTCAAAGTTAGGCATTCAATCGACATGATCGAACTGTAATTTGACGCCTTCAGAGCGGGAACGCATGCTAAAGGCCGTCACATCAGGGCAGGTCGAGTGTCGGGGGGCGTAGAACAGCGCAAAGTCGAAGTGCGGCGGCCGACATCGCCGCGACGGCTCGGGCTGTCCGGCAAGCTTCTATTGTTGACGATTCCGCTGGTGATGATCGCCGAGATACTGATTTACGTGCCGGCGATCGCGAATTTCCGGATGAATCGCCTGAACGACCGGCTGGCGGCGGCGAATACCGCCGCGCTGGTGCTGGATGCGGCGCCCTCGGGAATGGTGCCGGATTCGCTGGCGCGGCAAATTCTAAACAGCATCGACGCGCGAGCGGTCGCCATCAAGATGGGCCAGCAGCGCCGCCTACTGGCAAGCGCCGACCTGCCGCCGAAGATCGATCACGACGTCGACATGCGCGCCATGACGCCTTGGTCGGCTATCGTCGGTTCAATCGAGGTCATGCTTGAAAGCGGCAACGAGACCATTCGCGTGATAGGTCCCGCGCCTGACGGGGCTCAGTTCATCGAAGTCGTGATCGACGAAGCGCCGCTGCGGCAGGCGATGTACCGGTTTTCCAGCAACCTGCTGCTGGTGTCATTAGGCATTGCGATATTGACGGCGGGGCTGGTCTATTTAGCACTGCATTATCTGTTCGTGCGGCCGATGCGGCGGCTGACCGCCAATCTGGTCGGCTTTCATCAGGATCCGGAAAGCTCGTCGCGCATCATCGCGCCTTCGCAACGCGGTGACGAGATCGGCGTCGCCGAACGCGAACTGTCGGACATGCAGCGCGATCTTGTCTCGATGCTGCATCAGAAAAACCATCTCGCGGCGCTTGGGCTTGCGGTGTCGAAAATCAATCACGATCTGCGCAATCTGCTGGCGTCCTCGCAACTGCTGTCGGATCAGCTTGCCAGCGTGCCCGATCCGCGGGTGCAGCGGTTTGCGCCGAAATTGATGCGCTCGCTCGAGCGCGCCATCGCTTTCTGCGAGTCGACGCTGTCCTACGGCCGCGCCCAGGAAGCTCCTCCCGACCGGCGGATGATCCTGATCGAGCCCGTGGTCAACGAAGTGCGTAAATCTGCGGGGCTTGCTTCCGAAACCTCGATCAGCTGGATCAGCGCGATCGAGCGCGGGCTGACTGTGGACGCCGATCCCGACCAGTTGTTTCGTATCCTGCTCAATCTGGTGCGCAATGCCGCGCAAGCGCTGGAAGGCAACCCGAGCCACGATGCGACGACCCGTCAGATACGTATCACCGGTCGCCGGGAAGGCGCCGTCGCCATCATCGAAGTATCGGACACCGGACCCGGCGTTCCTGCCAAGGCTCGCGCTCATATGTTCGAACCGTTTCAGGCTTCGGGCCGCTCCGGCGGCAGCGGTCTTGGACTGGCGATCGCGGCCGAGTTGGTTCGCGCGCACGGCGGCGATATCCATCTGGTGGAGGGCACCATCGGCGCGACGTTCCGGATATCTATTCCGGATCGCCCGGTGGAGTTGCACATCCTGCGCAGCGAACGCGCGCGCGCCTAGAGCTGCCGATCCGATTCCGTTCCGACCTTGCCAAGCGGAGCAGGAGCCGGTAGCTATGGCCCGCTTTCCCGGCCTCCAAATGGCCCGGAATGCAAGCGGCATCGGCGCAGTTACGCCTTGCCATCTAGCGAAACACGCGCCCGTAGCTCAGCTGGATAGAGCACCAGACTACGAATCTGGGGGTCAGGAGTTCGAATCTCTTCGGGCGCGCCACTTGTTTGATGCAGGCGTCGGCTGCAGCGGCGCTTCTTTAGGATTTCAGGTCGCGGCAGCCATTGGCGGCGGCTCCTCGCCGATTATCGCGACGGCATTCGTCGGCTATTCTGCGGAACGATCGGAGTTTCGGTGGTCTCTACACTTACGATATGGCGGGCTTTTCAAGTGATTTGGTAAGTGATGCCGTCGATGCCTATCTGAACCTAGTGCTTTTTCCACTCGTGGAAATTTTGCAGAGGTCCGGCCGAAAAATCGCTGCTATCTGTGGCAATATAAACGCCGATACATGCAGGCGGCTCCGGACTATGGTTCCTGCTTCTGTTTTGATAGGTTCGCAGTCGCCTCACGTGTTCGAGAGCATGCTAGCGAACGCAGATCTTCTTATTACCGTCCCGGGCAGCACGACCATATTGCAGGACACAGCAATCAACCTGCCGACACTCTTGCTGCCTTCGCAAAACAGGAGTCAGTTTTTCAATGTGCGGATCTATTCCAATCCCGACGCGGAAATCATGCAGTGGCCAACCAGTGTAATAAATGCAGCGGAATTGGAACGCCAGCAGTCAAAAGGACTGGTCGCCGCTACACCTATATCTATAAATCGATGATTGACGCAGCGAAGTCTAAAGATTTGGCCGACCAGGTCTCAACGATCATCCGCAACGCCGTACTAAACCCGCCCGATGGTGGCGTGCTGAATCCGCGGCTGTCGGCACTTGGCGGGTCCGGCGCAGACCAAGTCGCTCGGCTGATTGAACAGATCGCACAAAGTCGCCAATAGCAGCCCTGACTTGCCAGGCTTTACGTGCCTTATCATTCCAGCGCGATCACGAGGCCTTCATTGCCACGCAACGCGACGGTGTCCTTGACGGTCTCGCCATCGCGGTCGCCGAAGCCCGATACAAGGATGCGGCCGCTCACCTGTCCGGCCGGAAAAGCGATGGCGCCGCCGGCCTCGGTGAGATTGAGCGCAACCAGCACGCGTTGACCTTCGGCCTCGCGGGTATAGATCAAAAAGTCGCTTGCTGTATCGTTCGGGCGGTAGCTGCCGCGCGCAAGCGCCGCATGTTGTTTGCGGGCGGCAATCAGGCGGCGATAGAGATTGTAGATCGAGGTCTTGTCCCCGCGCAGATTCTCAACATTCGTTGAACGCCAGTTTTGCGCCAGCGGCAGCCATGGCTCTACCAGCGAAAATCCCGCGTTGGCAGTCGCATCCCATTGCATCGGCGTGCGGCAGCCATCGCGGCCGACGCCAATGCCCGGAACATTTTTCTCGAAGGGATCGCGGACGCGGTCTGGCGGGATGTCGACCTGCGGCATGCCGATCTCGTCGCCGTAGTAGACGGTCGGCGTGCCCCGCAGCGTCAGCAGCAGCATCGCCGCGACCGCGGCCTGACCCAGGCCAAGGCGGCCCGCAATGCGCGGCCGGTCGTGATTGCCGAGCACCCAGTTGGGCCATCCTCCCGGTGGGATCGCCGCCTCATATTTCGAAATCAATTGAGCGATTTTGTGCGCGTCCCAGGGGGTATCGAGCAGCATGAAATTGAACGGCAGTTGAGCGCCGTCGAGATTTCTGCCGTAGTAGGTGACGAGTTTTTCGATCGGCAGGTAGATTTCGCCGATCAGAAGGCGGTCGGAAAATTCGTCGACCACGCGGCGCAAGGCGCTGATGACGGCGTGCACCTCCGGAAGATCGGTGGTGTGCAGCGGAAGGACCGCCTGATGTGGTGGCTTGCCCGGCTTGTAGTCGGGGTTGGGCGGATTGTCCCTGAACTCCGCGTCCTTGATGAGGTGCCAGATGACATCGACGCGAAAGCCATCGACACCCCTGCGCATCCAGAATCGCAGTACGTCGTGCATCGCATGAACAACGTCCGGATTGCGCCAGTTCAGGTCGGGCTGCGATGCCAGGAATGCGTGATAATAATACTGGCCTGACGGCGCATCGTATTCCCAGGCGCTGCCGCCGAATTCTGAAAGCCAGTTGTTCGGCGGCCCTCCACCCGGAGCGGGATCTCGCCAGAGATACCAGTCCCGCTTTGGATTGTTTCGCGACGACCGGCTTTCAACAAACCACGGATGCTGGTCGGACGAGTGATTGGGCACAAAGTCCAGCAGCACCTTCAGCCCCAGGGCGTGCGCGGTCTGCAAAAGCCGGTCGAAATCCGCCATCGATCCGAACAGCGGATCGATCGCGGTATAGTCGGCGATGTCGTAACCGAAATCCTTCATCGGCGAGCGGAATATGGGAGAAATCCAGATCGCGTCGACGCCAAGCTCGGCCAGATAGGAAAGACGCGTGGTGATGCCATTAAGATCGCCGACGCCATCGCCATCAGAGTCTTGGAATGAGCGCGGATAGATTTGATAGATGACGGCCGTTTGCCACCAATAATGTTCGTTCATGGTTGCTTTTCTGATTCGCAGAGCCCGCTACCCAAGGGGGTAGCACGCCGCTTTGCGTTCGGTCAGACGCACTTCTTCCACTCTCTGACATTGTCGTTCCTCAGACGTGCGGTGCGACTGAATGGAACGTGAGGCCATGATGGCGGTTTCCCGAAGGTCATTATACGGGAGGTTCGTCATGCCATCAGATCGTCGCTTTGCCATCGTCACCGGCGCATCGACGGGAATCGGATTGGAATTGGCTAGATGTTGCGCCAGGGATGGCTTCGATCTGCTGATTGCCGCCGATGAACCCGAGATTGAACGCGCCGCGTCCGATCTGCGGTCGTTCGGCGCCAGCGTCGAATCCGTGCAGGCCGATCTGTCGACGGTCGAAGGCGTCGACAGGCTCTACGGCGCTGCAAAAGGACGGCAGGTGGACGCGTTGCTGGCCAATGCCGGCCGCGGGCTCGGCCACGCCTTTCTCGACCAGGATTTCAGCCGGGCTCGGCGTGTCATCGACACTAATGTCACCGGTACGGTGTATCTCATTCACAAGGTCGGTAATGACATGCGCCGCCGCAACGCGGGGCGCATCCTGATCACCGGCTCGATCGCGGGCTTTATCCCGGGCAGCTTCCAGGCGATCTACAATGCCAGCAAATCGTTCCTGAATTCGTTTTCTTTTGCTCTTCGGGAGGAGCTGAAGGATACTAAAATTACAGTCACCTGCCTGATGCCAGGCGCTACCGAAACCGAATTTTTCAAGCGCGCAGACTTGATGGACACCAATGTCGGCACTGCGAAAAAAGATGATGCGGGCGAGGTCGCGCAAGTCGGGTTCAATGCGATGATGCAAGGGGAAGGCGACGTGGTGAGCGGCTGGAAGAACAAGATTTCATCTTCGGTCGCCAACGTTACCCCTGCTGGCGTGCTGGCAAAGCAGCATCGAAAAGCGGCAGAACCCGGCAGCGCCAAGAACTGATCGACCACAAGCTGCCCGCACGAGGGCCACGGAACTTTCCGGCGACGCCCGGGTTCGTCCACGGAAACGGAAACGTTTGGTTTTCGGGGCCAAAGTTGCTTGAGCTACCCCTGAGTTGGCGGAGGCGTCGTGAATACGTGCACGGAATGCGGCGCCCCGGTAGCGCATCATCTATCCGTCTGCCCGCGATGCCGTCATCCGCGCTGGTACACGGCGAAAAAGGTGGCGATGTGCCTGCTGGGCGTCCTGATTTTGATCGCCGTCACAAAGTATTTCGTTTCTATGGGCGATCGCACGCTTGCACAGTGGTTTGGCTCGCCATGACTTCCATCGCCAGGGCCGATTAAAGGATGTTGTGGACGGTTGCAAAAGAGGCCGCGGCAAACTGGTCGAGTCACAAGGATTCCCGGCAGGGTGCCGCGCTGGCCTACTATTCAGTATTCTCCATCGGTCCGGTCATCGTCATTGCCATCGCGATCGCGGGTTTTATTTTTGGCCGCGAAGCGGTGAGCGGACAGGTTGCGCTGTCCATCAAGGATCTGCTTGGCGACACCGGCGCCAAGGCCGTTCAGGCGATGCTGGTCGATGCAAGCCGGCCGCGTGAGGGTTTGCTGGCGACGGTACTCGGAGTTGGCGCGCTCATCTTCGCCGCAATCGGCGTCGTGGTGCAACTCAAGGATGCGCTGAATGTCGTGTGGGACGTTCAAGAGGTGTCCGGCAGCGGTATCTGGTATTACACCCGTAGTTATGTGCTTTCATTCGCCGGGATTCTCGCGCTTGGGTTTCTGTTACTGGTGTCGCTGCTGGTGACAACGGCGCTGGCTGCCGTCGGCAAATATGCCTCGCCTTATCTCCACGAGGGGCTGCTTCATCTGGTCAGTTTGCTGGTTTCCTTTGCGGTCGTCACGATGCTTTTTGCGATGATGTTCAAGTGGCTGCCCGACGCGCCGATCGATTGGTACGATGTCTGGCTGGGAGCGCTGCTCACGGCGCTGATGTTTGAATTGGGCAAGCTGGCGATCGGATTCTACATCGGCAAACAAGGCCTTGAAACGACTTACGGCGCCGCAGCATCGATCATTGTCGTGCTGATTTGGGTGTACTACTCGTCGCAGATAATCCTGATGGGTGCGGAAGTCACCCATGCGTTTGCAAAGCATAAAGGATCGATCAAGAAACGTGAGCAGGGGACCACGAACTTTGGCGAGGCCGCGGCTGCCTGACCATCGAATGCCGCCAACGCGTTCTTTCACGGCCTGCGGACCTTTCGAGTTGCCCCCGAGTTGATCGCGAAGCTAGAGGCACGCTCGGTGGAGGCTGAAATGTCGGAAAAATCCGCGGTCGCAGGGCTGCCCTTTGCGACCGAAAAAGCGCTGATAAATCTGATTTTCGCGGCGCTGATCGTGACCGGACTTTACATCGGCCGCGAAATTCTGGTGCCGATCGCGCTCGCCATCCTGCTCAGCTTTGTTCTGTCGCCATTCGTCACCCGCCTGCAGCATTGGCGCGTGCCGCGCGTGCTATCTGTGTTGCTGGTCGTCCTCTTCGGCTTTTCGATCATATTCAGTCTTGGCGGCCTGATGGTGTCGCAGGCCGGAAGGTTGGCGGGCGACCTGCCGTCCTATCAGCAAACCCTTCGTGACAAGATCCAGAAGCTCCGAGGCGTCACTGCAGGCTCGGGTACGCTGGAGCGGGCCTCTAAGGTGCTCAAGGATCTCGATGCCGAACTGCAAAACCCCGGCGCGACCAATCAGCAGGGTGCTCGCACCCTGTTACAACCCACGGATCGGCCCATTCCCGTTGAGGTCAGACAGCCGGACCCGGGAGCACTGACTACGCTTGCCGCGATTCTTGGGCCGCTGATTCAGCCGACAACCACAACCGGAATCGTTCTGGTGTTCGTCATTTTCATCCTGATGCAGCGCCAGGATTTGCGTAATCGATTCATCCGGCTGGTTGGCTCGCATGATATTCAGCGCACGACGGCAGCGCTCGACGATGCCGGGCAGCGGCTCAGCAAACTTTTCCTCACTCAAATCGCATTCAACGCGGTGTTCGGCCTCCTGATCGGTATTGGGCTTGAAGTCATCGGCGTGCCCAGCGCGCCGCTCTGGGGCCTGATCGCGATGATCATGCGTTTCGTGCCCTATATCGGCGCGGTTTTGTCGGCGGTATTTCCGATCATCCTGGCTGCGGCCGTCGGCGCGGGGTGGGAGATGGTGCTCTGGACCGCAGCCTTGTTTGCGGTCCTTGAATTGTTGGCGGGGCAGGTGCTGGAGCCGCTGATCTACGGTCACACATCGGGCCTGTCTCCCGTCGCCATCATTGTGGCCGCGTCGTTCTGGACCTGGCTCTGGGGACCGGTGGGCCTGGTGCTGGCGACGCCGCTGACGATCTGCCTCGTGGTGATCGGTCGACATGTTGATCGCCTGCAGTTTCTCGACGTGATGCTCGGCGACCAGCCGCCGCTTTCGCCCGCCGAGATTATCTATCAGCGCATGCTGGCCGGCGATCCGATGGAAGCTACCGAGCAGGCGCGAAGCTTCTTGAAAGCCCAGACGCTTGAAAATTATTACGACCAGATCGTTCTCGGAGGATTGCGGCTGGCGGAGGCCGACATTCGCCTCGGCCGGCTCGACGACGAACGAATGGACCGGATCGTGGCAACCGTTAGCGAGGTCGTGGACGATCTGGAAGGCCATGAAGATCGCGCGACGACCGATGCTGCACCGGAATCCGAATCGGTCCTGGCCAAGTTCAGCGAGCCGCAGTCGGAGATCAAAAACGTGTTGCCTGAACGGTTCAAGTCTGCCCGGTCGGTGCTGTGCATACCGGGCCTGAACAAACTCGATGAGGCCGCGGCGCTAATACTGGCCCAAGCGCTCCGACGGCGTGGCGTCGGCGCGGTTGCTGAAAGCGCAGACGCATTGTCGATTTCGAAATTCTTCGCACTCGATCTGTCCGGCGTTTCGCTGATCTTTATTTGCTACGTCAATTCGCCCACGAATGCGAAAGTGCAATATGCGGTGCGGCGGATAAGCCGGAAAAACAATGAAGTGCCGGTTGTCATCGCTCTCTTGGGAGACGCAGCCGAGAATGGCATGGGTACGATCGCCAACGCTAGTTTGATTCGCGGAGGTTTTGCGGAAGCGGCTGCATCTGTGCTGGAAGCAGCCAGCTCAACCGATTTGCCTCCGCTCGCGGTTAAATCGGCGAGTTGATAGGCTATCCCGTCGACGGCTCAGGCAAGCTTCCGCCGTTGGCAGCACCTTTAAGCGCGGCAACGGCTGCCTGAAGCGACGATATGACTGGCTCGTCTTCGCTGGCATCGGTGGGTCCGCCACTACGGGGGGGTGCCCCTAAAACGGCCACGACTACCGTTGCCGATGGCGACGCTCTTGCGACTTTGCGTTTTGCAAATCGAATGCGGCCTTCCGAAATATCTTCCAGAAAACAAATGCAGACTATTTTAGAAGGGCTCGCTTCTTTGAAAGCGGCGATGGATTGCGGTTCCGCGGTCGCTCCGATCCCCGATTGATTCAGCGCTTCCGAAACGACGAACGCGGCGGCGGCATCCAGCCGCCCCAGCCCCGGCACGCACAGCACGGTTGGCACTAGAGGTTCGCTGTTGCAGCGTAACGACGTTTTCGCCGGATTTTTTTGCGGGATCATCCTTTGATTCCTTGCGGCGGAGCTTCGCCTGTTCTTCGCGTAATTCTTCGACCACCTCGGCAACAGTCTGCTGAATGTTATTCAGCCGGTCGTCATCGAGCCGGCCCTGCTTGGCATCCTCCTCGGCAAGTTTAAGCGCACCCAGCAGGATCTCGTCGTAATACTCGATCAGCGTTTTTTCCTTCATGCACTGGATCGCGTGGTTGACGATTTCGACCGGGTCCGCCGCCAGCAGGCGCTGATAATTGGCCTGCTGCGGCGTTAGCGCCGGCTCATCGCCCAGCAGCACATCGATAAATTTCAGCCGCTCGACGTGCCGTGCCACTACCACCAGACACACTGTCATCGGGGTAGACAGGATAAGGCCGAGCGGGCCCCACAGCCATGTCCAAAAAGCCGCGGCGGTGACGATCGCCACGGGCGAAAGCCCGGCATGGTGCCCGACGATCAGGGGCTCGAGAACGTTTCCTGTCAAAGGCTCAACCACCGCGAACAGCGCAGCGGTTGAGAACAGCATCGCCCAGCCGTTTCCAACGGCCGCCGCCAGCGTGAGCGGAAGAACCGCTGCAAGCGCGGGGCCGATATAGGGGACGAAACGCAGAATCATCGCCAGCAATCCCCAGAGAGGGGCACTGGGGACGCCGATCAATGCCAGGCCGATGCCGATGACGGTCCCAAAACCGGCGTTCAACGCCAATTGCGCTGTGAACAATCGCGTTAGCCGGTGTCCGGCATCGTCCAGGGCGGCCGTCGTTCGCTCAAGGTCTCCGGTACCGGTGAGACGTATGAAGCGATTGCGCAGATCTTCACGCTGAAACAAGAAGAAGATCACAAATACCACGACGATGCCCGTCGTCGTCAGGGGAGAAATCAACGGTCGAAGAATCGCGACCAGCGTCTCGGCAGCGGCCGGATCGGGTTGATGTATTTCGACGGGAATGGGCTTGACCACCGCCGGTGCAGCGTCGGGCGACGCAGCCTTATTCGCCGTATTTGGAGCTGCGCCGTTTTCAGGCTTGTTCAATTCCTGATTGAGATCCTTGAGGACATCGGTTGCGCCTTTGATTGCTCCAGCGCCGGCGAAAAATTCTCGCAAATTGTGCGCTTTGTCGCGCAGCGTGAATTCGTACTTCGGCAAGTCGCCGGCGAGCTGGCTGACCTGCGTCATCACCATCGTGCCAAGACTCAACAGGATCAGAAACGCCAACAGGACAGCGGTGGTGACCGCCAACAATTTTGGAAAACGTATTTGTTGCAGGTAGCTGACGACGGGCGCCAGAATGAAGGTCAGGAGGATCGCGAGCGCGATCGGGACGAGGATGTCGCGCGCGAAATACATTACCGCAACGAGCGTTGCGATCATGAGCAAGTTTGAAGAAGCCAGTCCGGCAGGTACGATCATTAAAAGCCGCGTCGGAGTGAGAGACTGCTATGAAGACGATAAGCCGGCATATCAAAAGCCTCCACTCCTGACGCGTTTTATTTACGGGAGAATGCGGGTTCTCCGGTCCCAACGGTTGGCGTGGGTCATCCACTCAGGCGCCGGTGCGCCGTCGCGCTGACGGCCCCCTGCGCAGGCCGCGGCCCAGGCAGCGACAGCGCCGAGCAACAGTGCCGTCGCCAGCGAGAACGCCAGGATAACGGTGCTTCGGCGCGTGCGCGCAATCGCGTCTCGGGAATTCGCGATGGCGTTGTCGACCCGCCGCTCGGCGTCCTGGGCGCCCGTTGTTCCGCCAACCTGCTGGATCAGATAGGTCCGATCATCCGCAGCGACGCCATTATGTCCTGAAGATGTCAGCAGGATTCGTCCCGCCTCTGCGCGCTCGCTGGTAAGATCGAGAGCCTGTGCGCGCCGCGAGGATGGACGATACAGCCGGTCCAACTCGTAGCTCAGGAGAGGTTCAGCCGCGCTCGTACTTTGCGACGTGACCGTTGGAAACGACCGGTTGAGGGTGGCGGTCCCGATCAAACCGGCCAAAATAGCGCCCATCACCACGGCGAGCGACCACACGGCTAGCCCGTGAACGCCGTCGCGATTTTCAACTTCGTCAGGCTGACTGGCAACAAGGCCTGTCGAGATGCGGCCTGCGATGTACCCGCCGAATGCAAAACTGAGAACCGCCTGCAAAATGAGATAAATGCCGGAGAGTATCCACAACGCGGCCGAGGCATCCCGCCACGTCGGAGCCGTTGAAGTGACGCCCAACCCAACGGCGGCTGCGAACGTCACCAGAATAAATGACAAAGCAGTTGCCGCGAGAGCGCCGGCGATTACCGGGGTCCATTGAATAAAACGCGGCGCAACATCGGCGCGCCGCAACGGGTCATGCGTTTCCATGGTCATGGCCGGCCTCAGCGCAGGCCAAAGAAGGAGAGAATCGCGAGTACGACCACAACGAGCCCCACCAGATAAATCAAACCGTTCATATCGACCTCCCAGATTTCGATTGCGCGCCGTCTTGCAACGCGCCTGTCAATGACGTCGATTGCCAAATGTTCCCGATTCTATCCGATGAGGCCGGCATTTAAAGTCGCCGCAACTGCTGCGGAACCAACAGGAACCTAAGCAGTTTGATGCACGACGGTTCGCTTCAAATCAGGATGTTCAACCATGGCTCACAACAACGAACGCTCGTTGCATCAGATCAAGCGCGAGACCGAGCAGGCAAGGGCAGGGCTAACCGACACGGTAGAGCAACTGCGTTCGCAGGTTTCCGAGACGGCGAGCGAAATTCGTCACCGGATTTCGCCCGATGCGATCAAGGCCGAAGTAGGCGATTATATCCGCTCGCGGGGCGAACATTTGCGCGACTCCGTTACGCAAGCTGCGCGCGATAATCCGATGCAGGCCATGGCGGTTGGCGTCAGCGTGGCCTACCCGTTGTTTCGTATTGCGCGATCAATCCCTCTTCCGGTGCTGATGATCGGTGCCGGTTTGTATTTTGCCGGATCTAAGACCGGTCAGGCGACCGGCCGCAAGGCGTCGCGGATGGCATCCGATTTTGCCGATGACATGGGTCGCCGCACCCATGATGCGAGGGATGCATTCTCTGCCGCGCAGCGGCAGGTCGCCGATCGGTTCGGCGACGCCAGCGCTGCTGTGTCTTCGGGTATCGCTTCCGGGGTTGACAGCCTGAAGCAGGGGCGTGATGCGGCCAGCAATGCGATCTCCGCAGGCGTCGATAGTCTGCGACACGGACGCGATGCCGCCGGAAACGTCATCTCTGAAGGCGTCAATAATCTGGTGGGCAAGCGTGATGCCGTTGGCAATGCGCTTTCGGCTGGTGCCGATAACCTGAAATATCAGGCGGGAGCGGCCAGAGATTCGCTGTCCGCCGGCGCGGCCAGCGCATCCGCGGTGTTGTCCGGCGATATTTCAGCTGGGGCGTCCACGGTGTCGGCCGGGCTGGACGGTTTGAAGACACAGGCTGCGGATGCTTTGAACTCCGCCACCGGTCTGGCGCATGACTACGCCGGCCGCGCGGCTTCCACATTGCGTGACGTCGCTGGCGGCGCAGTTGAGTCGGCCGGCAGGGCCCGCGCCCAAGCTGCCGATCTTACGCAACGCGCGGGAACGACATTTATCGACACGGTCCAAAAAAATCCGCTGGCCGTTGCGGGGATTGGCCTGGCGATCGGCGCATTGATTGCCAGTTGTCTGCCAGCCTCCGACGTTGAAAAAGGCGTAATGGGCAATGCGAGCTCCGCGGTGAGAAACCGTGTTCGCGATGCCGCGTCTCAAGGCCTGGATGCCGCCAAGGATCTGGCTTCTGGTGTCTATGACGATGTTACTCAGAGCATCGCGGATGAAGGGCTCGATGCCGATGGTTTCAAGCAGGCAGCGCAGGGTCTAGGCGACCGCGTTCGCAAGGTTGCGGAAAATACCGTTGCCACCGCATTCGAACTGCCTTCCGCCCCGAAGGCACACTGACGCTACTTGTAATCAATACGATCTCAACCGGAGAAGAACGACATGGCTGACCAACCATTCAAGAGCAATTCAACCGGGTCTTCGACACCTCAAAAAACCGGCGGCCAGTCTAACCAGGAGATGTCTTCAGCGCAGAGGCCGTCGCAGCAATATGCCGGCTCCAACCCGTCGGGTTCGCCAAGCGCTGGTAGCAGCCCCTCTAGCACAAGCCCAGTGTCCTCTCAGGGCATCGCCGACAAGGCGTTGAGCGCGGGCCGCGATCTGAAAAGCAAGGCGACCGATATTGCAAGTTCGTCGGCTGATGCAATCAAAAGCCAGGCTTCTGATCTCGTTGGAGCAGCCAAAAACGCCGCATCACAAGCCGGCGAACGGCTGCAGAAGGAAGTCGATACGCGCAAAGGCGCCGGCGCTCAATACGTCGGTAACCTCGCGAATACCTTGCGGCGCGCAGCCGGAGAATTCGATTCGGATCTGCCGATCGCAGCGACCTACATCCGGATGGCCGCTTCTCAGGTGGAGACCGTGTCCGACAGCATTCAAAACGGCAACCTCAACGATCTAGTACGGGGCGCGCAGTCGTTCGCACGGCGGCAACCTACCGCGTTTCTTGGACTGGCCGTTCTGGCAGGCTTTGGCGCCATTCGCTTTTTGAAGAGTTCGGCGTCATCCGACGATGACGGCGGTAGCGAAACCACTGAGAACGCGTACGGAAATCGCAATAGCTCGGGTTCGAGTGCGGGCAAGAACCGTTATGCTGCTAACACCGATAATCGGGGGTATCGCGATGAGTTTACAAAATAATCGCTCAATTCCCGAACTGATCAGCGATGCATTTGGCCAGCTGGCGAAGCTGGTTGGCAATGAGTTCGACCTTGCCAAAGCTGAAATCTCTGACAAGGCCGCCCAAGTTGGACGAGCTGTGGGATTGATCGGCGCCGGTGCCGCAATCTTTATTCCGGCGCTCGTCGTTATCCTGATCGGGATCGCGTTCGCGCTGGTTCGCCAGGGGTTTAGCGAGCCTGCGGCTTTCCTACTCACCGGGGTCGTGGCTCTGGTAGTTGCCGGCGTGCTGATCGGGATCGGCATCAGCCGGATGTCCGGCGACGCGTTGAAGCCGACCGCCACGCTCGACCAACTTAATAAAGATGCAGTGGCTGCAAAGGAGCTTGCCCGATGAGCATGAACCAGGACTTTTACTCCTCTGCGGAAGATCGGGACCTATCCTCCATCGCGGGAGATTTTGTGCAGGACCTCGGCAGCGCCGTGCGCGAGAATCCTGTCTCCGCTGCCTTGATCGGCATGGGCTTGGTTTGGCTGATCACTGGCGCCGGCAATCCGCTCACTCGGGCGCGGCAACTGGCCCGCGGCACTGGAATGGATCGCTTGCCTGATATGGCGGCGGGTGCATTCGGCAGCGGGCGCGATGCCATATCCTCGGGTCTCGATGCCGTGACCGAGGGCGCATCCGGTCTGGCGTCGCGTGCGAGCGACGGCGTGCAAAAGCTCGGCACCTTGGGCTCTTCGGCTCCGGAGCGTGGAAGCGAGATATTTTCGGACCTGAAAGACAATCTTTCCGACCTTTTCGAGCGGCAGCCGCTGTTTCTGGGAGCAGTCGGCATCGCGATCGGCGCCGGCATTGCCGCATCATTGCCCTCGACCGACTTCGAGGCGGGTTTGCTCGGTGAAACCAGCGACGAGTTCAAACAGCAGGCGTCACGGTTCGTTTCCGAGCAAAAGGAAAACGCAACGGGCTTAGCCTACAGCGTTGCTACCGCCGTCCAGGAAGAAGCCAAGGCCCAAGGCCTGACGGCGGACAAGCTGCAGGATACGGCCAGCGACACCCTGCATAAGCTGCAAAACGTTGCCAGCGCTGCATCCGATAGCGTCAAGGAAAGGCTGGCCAGCGGCGTTTCCACCGTGGGCAAGACTCTTTGAGCTTAGTTGCTGAACAAGCGTCTGGATGTGTTATGCTCTCCGGGTAAATTTCCCGGAGGGCGACATGGACGACGATAAAACCAGCAACACCCCAACTCCATCAGACATCGAGACCAGCCAAAAGCCGATCGGTGCGCTCGTCACCGATCTTCTCGTTGGCGCTGCAGCGGCGGGGACCAGGACGGTGGTTGAATTGGTGGTGGCGCGCGTAACCAACGCGACGAAGCCTGCGAAGGCGAGAAAGGCCGCCGTGGCCGTCGCCAAGACGGCGAAACAGGCCGTGAAAAAGGCCGCCAAGAAATCAACAAAGAAATCTTCGAAAAAATCTTCCAGGAAAGCCGCAAAGAAAGCGTTCAAAAAGGCCGTGAAGAAATCCTCGAAGAAGTCGTCAGCCAAGAAGTCGGCGAAAAAAACGTCCGCGAAGAAAGCTACAAAAAAGAGCAAGGCCAAGAAGTCGGGCAAATAAACTCGCGGCGACTTCGGTGAGGGGGCAAGCCATGTCGCTTGCGGAGATTGACGTAAGAATTATGACGCCGGCAGATCTCGCGGCGCTGCAGGCAGCAGTCAATGCACTGGAAAATCCAAGCCTCGCTGCCCGCCTCACCAACATGGTCGGCAAGCCCATCGAATTGATCGGGCTTGCGCTTCCGGCTTCGGCATCGCACCTGATCGCTAAAGCGACGTCCAGGGGCCTTGAGCTTGCGCTGAAGGTTGCGCTGCGGACCATGCGGGATAAGCCGCATGCTCGCTCGCAGCTTTTTCATAAGGCTCTGGCTACGGCATCGGGCGCCGCCGGCGGCGCGCTGGGTCTCGCGACGCTGCCGGTCGAACTTCCGGTCTCGACGATCATCATGCTGCGATCGATTGCGGCGATCGCACAGAGCGAGGGCGAAGATCTCTCGGATCCTGAAACCGCCCTGTCATGCGTGCAGGTGTTTGCACTCGGCGGCCGCGCCGGCTCGGACGATGCGTCCGAGAGCGGGTATTTCGCGGTGCGCGGCATGCTGGCGAAAACGGTTTCCGAAGCCGCGCGGTTCATCGCGGAACGCGGCGTGATCAGGGAAGGCGGCCCTCTGCTGTTGCGCTTTGTCACGCAAGTGGCGTCGCGCTTCGGCGTGGTGGTATCGCAGAAGGTCGCGGCGCAGGCGCTGCCGGTCGTCGGCGCGTTTGGCGGCGCCGCCGTCAACTATGCGTTCATCGAGCATTTTCAGGATGTGGCGCGGGGGCACTTCACGGTCCGGCGGCTGGAACGTGCCTACGGCAAGGATTTTGTTCGCGCGGAGTATGAGCGGTTGGCTCACGAGTCCTGATGCTAATATCAGCGCGACGCTGTTTTTACAGCGCCTGGCGCTCCTGAACCGGCTCGAGCGTATCGTCGCTCGTATCATATTCCCGTGCAAAAACCTGTCCGTTGCTTGAACCCAGCATCGCGCGGCGGTCCGCGACCGCATGGTGGAATTGCTCGAACGCCAAACCGAATGCGGAAAGGTCGCCTTCCTCGATAGCCCCATCGTCGTAGCAATTCAGCGTGTCGCGCAGGATGTCATCGACCTCCAGCTGCATGTTCTTGAGTTCGTCGAGAGAATTGCCTTCTCTGGCCTGTGCGATCATCGTCAACAGGCGCTCTCGCAACATCAGATTGTTGGCTTTTTCGTCCCGCTTCAGGTAACCGCGCAACCAGGCGGCGCCAGATCCCAGACCTGACAGCACAAGCAGCGCGCCCCAGAAATAATCGCTGTAGCGCTCCAGAAAAGTTCGCTCGGTGCCGTCGATATATGCCGCGGCGCCGCGGTGCGCGGGCAATGCCGCGTCCTTGTCGGTGTCAGGAGTCTCGATCTTGGCGACGCTCGGCACTTCCTTCATCAGAGTTTGTCGCGCCGCAAACAACTGCCTTGTCAGCGCGGCGACGGTTACCTCGGACAATGCTTTGCGCGCGACGATGAGGTGGTTGACGCTGACCGTCTCGACCTTGTCGTCCGGCCTTGCCGGGGAAGTGCTGAACGTGCTGCCGGGAATTTCCTCGGACTCGTAAAGCGGATGTTTCTGCGCGATCGCCTCTGACACGTCGATCGGAAGGAATTTCGGCTCGCCGCGAAGCCGCGCGGTCGCGGCGATGGCGTCGGCAGTGATCTTGCTGTCCAATGGCCCGACCGCCATGAACGCGTCGATGGTCGGGTCCTTTGACATATCAGCGATCTGGTTGGTCGCGAATTGGACGATCTCGACCTTCTCGGGTGCGATTCCCGATTCCGTCAGGATAACGCGAAGTAGCTTGACGTTGGCCTGCGTTTTGCCGATGACGCCCACCCGATGCCCCGGCAGATCGTCCAGCGTCTTGATCTTGGCCGCGGCAGCTTTCTTGGTGCCTTTGACCGGCAGGCCCGTCGGAGTCCATAGCACGGCAACGTTCTTGCGCAGCACCGCGACCGATTGCGCGTCGGTCGGCATATCTAGATCGCCGCGCGCCACCGCCAGGTCCGCTTTCGATGCGCCAAACGCTGCGATGCTCTCAATACCCCCGTCGGTGGGAATGAGTGTAAGCCGCACCGAACTGCGATCACGCGCAAAGGAATTCGCCAGCGCCGTGATCAGTTTCTGGTCTTCACTGCCGGCAGGTCCCACCGCGATGCGCAGCGTGACCGGGCGCAAGGCGAGATAGAGCGCGCCCGCCGCGGCGATAAACACCAGCAGCCCACCGAGCAGGAGCAGAAACGAAAAGCTCTTCCTCTTGCTGGTGGCAAGGGATTTTCTATCCGTCTGGGCGTAGTCGTTCGATGAAGACATGTCGCCTTGGCCGATCCTCAAGCGAAGTTTGTCAGCATTCTAATTCAAACGCGAGAACTATGCTGAAAACCTGCGGCGGTATCGCGGCAAGTCCGGGCGGCTGGTTAACGTTCCCTCCGAAAGGCTCACGCATGCGGCCGAGGCATCACGCCTCGGTGCCCTCCGCCATGCCGACCGCCCACAGCGCGAAAGCATAGACGATCGCAATCTCGTCGAGCCGATTGAATCGCCCCGATGCGCCGCCGTGGCCCGCGCCCATATTGGTCCGTAACAAGACCGGCCCGCCGCCGGTCATGGTCGGGCGCAAGCGCGCGATCCATTTCGCCGGCTCCCAATAGGTGACGCGCGGATCGGTGAGGCCGCCCATCGCCAGGATCGCCGGATAATCGCGCGCCGCGACATTGTCGTAGGGCGAATAGGACAAAATGGTCTGGAAATCGGCCGCGCTTTCGATCGGGTTGCCCCACTCCGGCCATTCCGGCGGGGTCAGCGGCAACGTGTCGTCGAGCATCGTGTTGAGCACGTCGACGAACGGCACTTCGGCGACGATGCCGGCAAACAATTCGCCGGAGCGGTTGGCCACCGCGCCCATCAGCATGCCGCCGGCGCTGCCGCCATGGCCGACGATGCGCTTGGCCGAGGTATAGTTGCCAGCAATAAGCGCGCGCGCCGCCGCGGCGAAATCGTCAAAACTGTTGGTTTTCTTTTCGCGCTTGCCGTCGAGATACCAGCCCCACCCCTTGTCGGCGCCGCCGCGGATATGCGCGATGGCGTAGACAAAGCCGCGATCGACCAGCGACAGCCGGTTGGCGGAAAACGACGCCGGCATCGCCATGCCGTAGGAGCCGTAACCATAAAGCAGCAGCGGCGCGTTGCCATCGCGCTCGAGATCCTTGCGGTGCAGAATCGATACCGGCACCTGCGCGCCGTCATGCGACGCCGCCATGATGCGGGTGGTAACGTAGTCGGCCGGATCGTGGCCGGACGGAATTTCCTGGCGCTTGCGCAGCACACGGGTGCGGCTCGCCATATCGTAGTCGTAGACCTCGGACGGCGTAGTCATCGACGAATAGGCAAATCTAAGATAGGTGGTGTCGAATTCGTAGCCGCCCATGGTGTCCAGCGAATAGGCTAATTCGTCGAAGGCGATGGCGTGCTCTTCGCCGGTCACGAGGTCACGCACGATGATCGACGGCAGCGCGTTGGCGCGCTCCAACCGCACCAGATGATGGGCGTAGAGCTCGATATCGAGGATGTAGATGCCCGCGCGGTAGGGAATGAGATCGCGCCAATTCGCGCGCTCCGGCGAGCCAAGCGGTGCGGTCACGATCTTGAAGTCGATCGCGTCGTCAGCATTGGTGAGGATGAACAGCTCATCGCCGCGGTCCGCCAGCGAATATTGCACGCCTCCCTCGCGCGCCGCGACCAGCCGTGGCGACGCCTCGCCGTCGGCAAGATCGATCAGCCGCTGCTCGGAGGTTTCGTGGTCGCCGCCTGCGATCACGCAAAAGCGCCCGCTGGCGCTTTCATGAATGTGGGTGAACCAGCCGGGGTCGCTTTCCTCGTAGACAAGTTTGTCGTTCGCCTGCGGCATGCCTAGCCGGTGCAGCCAGACCTGCATCGGGCGATGGTTGTCATCGAGCTTGACGTAAAAGAACGCTTTCGAATCCGCGCTCCAGACTACGGCGCCGTCGGTTTCCTCGACGAGATCATCGCGGTCCCGGCCATCCGCCCAGTCGCGCACGCGGATCGAGAAATATTCCGATCCGGCAATATCCGCGCTCCAGGCCTCAAGCGTATGATCGGGCGAATGCCGCGCGCCGCCAAAGCGGAAATATTTCTGGTCCGCCGCGAGTGCATCGCCATCGAGGATGATCTCGGCTTCGCCGCCGTCGCGTTTTGACCGCCCGAACAACTCATGCTGCCCGCCTTCGCGAAATTTGCGCACATAGGCGTAGGGACCATCCGGCGCCGGCACGCTGGAATCATCCTCCTTGATGCGGCCGCGCATCTCCACGACCAGGGTCTTCTGCAAATCGGCGGTACGGCCGAGCAGGCTCTCGGTGTAATCATTCTCAGCTTCGAGATAAGCGCGGATATCCGCGTCCAACAGCGATGGGTCGCGCAGCACCTCCTGCCAGTTGGCATCCTTCAGCCAGGCATAATCGTCCGAAATGGTGATGCCGTGGCGCATGAATGAATGCGGGCGACGCGGCGCGGCGGGTGGATTTTTGTGGGGTTGGTTCACTTGCACACGCTCTAGGGGCTCACACTTTCGCCGAGCCATTCGATCGCGGCCCCGGTGCCGCCCTTGCCGTGCGGAATGCCGAGCGCGTTGAGCCCGACTTCGATGACGCCCAGCGTTCCCAGCATCATGGGTGCGTTGACATGGCCCATATGCGCGATCCGGAACGCCTGCCCTGAAAGCTCGCCGATGCCTGTGCCGAGCACGACGCCGCATTTTTCCTTGCAATAGGCCTGCAGCGCGATGGGATCGTGGCCATTCGCCATCGTGACGGTGGTGACGGTGTTTGATCGTTCGCCGGGTTCGGCGATATTGAAGCCGAGCGCCTGACCCTGCGACCAGACATCGACCGCGCGGCGGACCGCTTCAGCCAACAGCCGATGGCGCAGAAAGACATTTTCGAGCTGTTCGTCGAATACCATGTCGATCGCCTGGCGCAGTGCGAACAACAGATGCACGGGAGCGGTGCCGGCATATTTGCGGTAGTGCTCCGGCCCCTCGCGCTCGGTCCAGTCCCAATAAGGCGTTCGCAAACCGGCGCTCTTATGCACCTCGCGCGCGCGGTCGTTGGCGGCGACAAAGCCCAGGCCCGGCGGCGACATCAGGCCCTTCTGCGAACCGGACATCGCGACGTCGATACCCCACGCGTCCATTTCAAACGGCATGCAGCCGAGCGACGCCACCGCATCGACCATAAACAACGCGGGGTGGTTCGCGGCCTTGATCGCCTTCCCGATCGCTTCGATGTCATTGTACGCGCCTGAAGCGGTGTCGACCTGCACCGCCAACACCGCCTTGATCGTGTGACCGGTGTCTGCGCGCAGGCGCGCCTCAACTTCGACGGGCCGGATCGCGCGGCGCCAGTCGCCCTTGAGCACCTCGACGTCGACGCCCATGGCGGCGGCCGCATTACCCCAGCCGATTGCGAAGCGGCCGCTTTCGAGCACCAAAATCCTGTCGCCGCGCGACAACACGTTGCTGAGCGTAGCTTCCCAGGCGCCGTGACCGTTGGCGATGTAGATGTAGGAACGGCCTTTGGTCGCGAACAGCTTCGAAAGATCGCGCAGCAGGCCGTCGGTCAACTCGACCATGGTGTCGGAATAGATATCGAGCGCGGGCCGATGCATCGCCCGCAGCACTTCGTCGGGCATCGTGGTGGGGCCCGGGATCGCTAGAAATTCCCGGCCGGCGCGAACAACCATTTTGTAATTTCCTTCAATGCCAGACAGCTTATGCTGGCATGACCGCCGGCGATGTCAAAGCGCACGAGGGATGCAGCGGATAGCGGAGAAATTCAAGCCGACGCCGCCAGTTATTTTCCGAGCACCTTCGTGACACCCTGCCAAACCTGATCCTTGATCTCGGTTGCAGCAGGGCTGGCAAGGATGTCGGCAGGGCGATCACGCTTTCTACATGCCTCGACCAGCCGGAGGATCCAGACCTCGCCGTCCGTGTAATAGGGGTCGCCTTCGCCATTGCGTCCGGCCATCGTCGGCCCGATCCCGGTGACCTGATACTTCGCGTCCACCATTCCAGCAGTATCAAGATTGGCGCTCAATAATTTTCGCTCCGCGTCGAGATCGGCACCGATATGATGGGTGATGGCGCCGGTGTATCGGCTGATGCCGACGCTTCGATCGAAGGTTACGGCGCCGACCCACACTGGCCGCTTTTCCTGGCCTTGATCCAGCACCTTCCAGAACCGAACGTGATGACGATGATCGGCGCTCACGCCGACCGGCTTTTCAAATGCCAGGTCTTCGTGTCGGTCCAGATAATATAGATTGCTGACGGGAGCGTCGCGATAAGGGCGGTCCAGCAATACGCTGCCAGCAATTTCAACGGACGAACGCCACGTCACAGGATCGGCCGGATACCATGCGGCTGCCTGCATGGCGCACAGCACATCCTTGCTGTCGCCGATCAGACCTACGTTGATGGGATCGCCCGGAATCCCCTGTGCCGTTCGCGTGACCATCGGCAGGTTGGCGAGACCCTTCTGGTGTTCGTAATGAGTCCAGAACGTCGGCAATATCAGATAGGCGAGGAAGCCATAGATGATCGCGAACAACGCACCGGTCAGCGCCAACTCGCGCAGCCTGCGATGTCCTGGCAATGGTTGCCCGGCGTGGTTTTCGATTTCAGTCAAGCGCGCGGCCTCGTTTATGCGAGGCTAGCATCGTCGCATCGAGCTAAGCTATCGCCTGGTCTCGCGGCATCCGGCGGCTTCGGCGTCATCGACCGAACAGAACCAGCGCGTGCCTTTGCTGATCTTCATTTCGATTTTCGCATACCAGCGGCTCTTAGGCGTGTGAAAGATGCATTCCCCGGAGCGGTTGACGTTGCCCTTGATGGTGCAATCGGGTGACGGCGCCACCGATCCCGATGCCGATGCCAGCAGAATAGCGTTGGCGTTCGGAGGCTTTTTTGCCGAGCCGAGAATGGCGGTCTTCTTGTTGCGCACGCGCCAATCCCATGGAGCGATGAAGGCGCCTTGCCACATGCCGGCCTTGGCGTCGCGTGCGGCTTTTTCGTCGGCGTCGTAATCGTGCGAGAAGCGCACGAATGACAACGCCCAGCCGTTCTTGACCATCCACTTCTGGATGTCCTCGCCGTCGACCTCGCATCGCGCAACCTGTCGGCCGCGCCGGTCGGTCTGACGCAGATGGCAGGTCCACGGTTTCTTGTCGGTATGGCGAATGAGTTCGTCGCGCGCTGCGACTCCGCAGGTCCAGCGTTCGCCATTGGTGTTAAGGCAAAGCTGATCGGCCGACGGCGCATCGATTGCCCCAAGCCGGATCCGGGTATTCCCGAGCTGAATCTGATCGCCTTCGCGTATCCTTGGAACGCCGGTGATATCCGCCGCGGTCGCCAGAACCGGCAGCAACATCACGGGTACAGCAACGAGTATTTTCACGAACATGGGGAATGAGCCGCCTTCAGCGCGAACAGGATCATACGTGCGTTGCCCGATGCCTCAAATACAGCACCGGGTGGGAACAGCGATTCAATTTACTGCGATAACCATAAAGCCGAGCTTCGGAGAAGGGGAGGGCAGGGTTTTCCTCCAGAGGCATGATGCAGGTGTTCAAAATACCGGACCAGGTAAAACGTGGTGATGTGACGGAGGTCACAGCTGGTGAGAGCGATGGCGGGTACTTTGCCGTCATCAATTCCAGCCTCGCATCGAGCGAATGGCCAACCACTGGAGAGTGTCATGACCCATCAATTTCAAACTTCCTTCCGCAAGATCGCCTCCACCTTGGCGGTGGCCGCGTCGCTAACCACCTGGGCGACCGCGAGCTTTGCCTTTACCGCCGAGCAGCAAAGCGCCTGCACCCCGGATGCGTTCCGCCTGTGCAGCAGTGAAATCCCGAGCATCCCCGGCATCACTGCCTGCATGCGCAAACAGTTCAGCAGCCTCAGCCCGACGTGTAAGGCGGTGTTTCCCAAATAACGGGTTCCTTATTGCATAGAAGGGCTTAGCGGGTTAACGGGTTGTTTGGTGCGATGCCGCAAATTGAGCGTAATTGAGCGGCACTAACTCGGGCACCCCTTAAACCTTTATCGACGCCGGCGCGACCAACCCTTCGCGCTTGAAATGACCAGGAATGCACATGTTCGCACGCCGTTACCGCCTCTCCCGCCGTTCGATGACCATCGCCGCTTCCCTGGTTGGCGTGGTCTCGCTGGCGATTGGCGCCCATGCCGCGCTGTACATGCGTTCGCTCGATGTCGCCCCGGCAATGTCGGCTGCAGGACAGATCGGTGAGAATATCGGCAAGCCCACCCGCGTCGCCCTGGTGATCGGCAACGGCCATTACCCCGATGCGAACGCGCCGTTAAGCCAGCCAATCAATGACGCGCGGGCGCTGACCGCCACGCTGCGGCGCGAAGGCTTTGACGTCGATGTCGTCGAGGATGCCAACAAGGACGATATGGCCCGCGCCGTCGAGCGCCTCCGGTCGAAGATCAATCCGCAATCCGTGGTCTTGCTGTTCTTCGGCGGTTACGGCGTTCAGGTCGGCCGCGAGAGCTACATGATCCCGGTCGATGCGGCGATCTGGAAGGAAGCCGACGTTCGGCGCGACGGCGTCAGCGTCGAATCCATTCTGGGCGTGATGCGGGAGCGTGGCGCGCGCGCCAAACTCGTCGTTGTCGATGCGTCGCGGCGCAATCCGTACGAGCGCCGATTCCGCACGTTCTCCCATGGTCTGGCGCCGATCAATATGCCCGACAACGCGCTGATCCTTTCCTCAGCGACGCCGGGCCGGGTCGCTGACGATTTCAAGGGCCAGCACAGCGTGCTGATGACGGAATTGCTCGCCCATCTCGGCCGGCAAGGGTCCAGTGTCGAAACTGCCTTCAACAAGACCCGTGTTGCGATTTCACGAGCGTCCGAAGGCGAACAGGTGCCGTCGGTATCCTCTTCGCTGCTTGAGGACGTTCGTATTCAAGCCGCTGATGCGGCTGAAAAGACCGGCGGGTAATCAGGCGCAATTTTTAGCGTTTATTTCGCATCGCTGGCAGTCACTGGCCTAACCGGATCGCCTTCGCGCAGCAGGGCGCCTGCACGCGCCACCACGACATCGCCTTCGAGCAGGCCATCGCGAATCTCCACTTGCCCGGCGGACATCAATCCCACTTCGACCCGTCGGGTTTCGACGCGCTCGCGCCGTACCACCTGCACCACCGTGCCGGCGGTGCCGTAGAGAATCGCGGTCAACGGCACCGCAACGCCGCAGCTCTGACCGATTTTGATCAGGGCGCGGCCCGATGAGTTCGCGAGCAAGCGTCGCGTCGAACTCAACGCCAGGAAGACTTGGCCCAACTGGGTGTTGGGCTCGATCGTCGTCCCCACGCGGCGAACCTTGGCATCCACATCGCCCCCGCCAATAATCTTGACCTTGGCGGTCTGGTTGACCGCGAGCTTCGCGATGTCTTGAGTGGGCACCTGAGCGACCAGATCAAATTCACTGCGGTTGATGATGGTGAACAGCGCCTCGCCTTTGCCGGACGCCGGGGCTCCGATCACGGCGGATGAAGTGCTGATCAAACCGGCAACGGGAGCTTGAACCGTCGATGTCCCGCCTTCCGGCAAAGTGATGCGGGCGAGTACCTGATTGATGGTGACGGTATCGCCGGCTTCCACCAGAATTTCCGTGACTTTCAAGCCCGGCCGTTCCGGGCGAACCGAGACCTCTTCGCGCGGGATAAGAATTCCGGAGACCTCGACGATATTCGCGAAGCATGACTTGACCGCCTTGAGCACCGTCACGGCGGCCCCTTTGGGGGTCTCGGCATCGTCGGCAGCAAGGCATGACGGAGTTGTAATCCCGAGCAACCCCATGATGATGAGGCCAAGCAGCTTGCAGTCGCGCTTGATGGTGAAAACATGATTCATCGGCATTTCACGTCCGGTTTCATAATTACCGATATCAGACTGCTGGCTCGGGAGTCACGGGGATGCGGCAAGCTTAATTGCATTGAGCGGTCATGAGCGGCTGCCCCCAACGGCGCCAGCCATTGCGGCAGGTTGCTGCACATTTTCGGCAGGGCCGCGCCAGCGAAGAATGTCGACGGCCGGGACGGGACGCGCAAAACCCTTTAGCGTCAGCGGCTCCAGCGGCTGGGCGTCGGTCCATTGTTCGACGACGCCGTAAACGCGCTGGCTCACCACGATCTGGCCTGCCTTGGCTTCGTCACATAGCCGCGACGCCAGATTTGTCACGCTGCCGATCGCCGCATATTCGAGCCTTTGCTCAAAACCGATCTGGCCAAGCGTCGCATAGCCGAGCGCGATCCCCACGCCGAAGCCCAGGCTATGACCCCGGCTGCGCCACCTTTCGGTCAATTCGCCGATGCTGTCGCGCATCTCGACCGCCATCTGCACGGCCCGCGCGGTGTGATCGGCAAACTGGATCGGCGCGTTGAACAGGACCATCACGCCATCGCCTGCATAGCGGTCGAGCGTGCCTTCGTAGCGGAAGATCAGCTCGCCCAGCGCGGTGTGATACTCGCGCAATACGTTCATGGCTTCCTCGGGCTCGGTCGCCTCCGTAAAAGCCGTGAAACCGCGCAGATCGCAGAATACGACGGTGACCTCGCGGCGATGACTATCGAGCAGCGAATCGTGTCCATCGGACGAGGCGATCAGCTGCGCCACTTGCGGCGCGAGAAAGCGTTCGAGGCGCCGGATGCGCACAATTTCACCTAGTTGCTTTTCAACCCTTTCTTCCAGTGACCTATTCCAGTTCAGGAGCTGTTCGGTCTGCTCCTGAAGCTTTCCGGCCTGTTGCTGAACCGTGCTGTGCGCCAATTGCAGCTCGCGGCCTTTCTGATCGACCTCGGTGAACAATCGCGCATTGCGCATGGCGAGCACGGATTGATGGGCGAAGGTTCGCATCAGGCCGATCAGGTTTGCAGAAAACTCGCCGGTATTTTTCCGCAGCACGACCAGCGAGCCGAGAATGCCCTTCTGATCGACCAGCGGCACCACCAGCACGGATTGAAAACCCGCGGCCGCCGCGATGTCACTCAACAGGAAGTTCTCCGCAGCCGTCAGATCGGGAATTGCGATCGGCTCGCCCGTGGTCGCGGCTTTGCCGAGGGTGCTGCCATCCTTGTCGACCACGAGGTGCCGGCCGTCGGCAGCCCGGTCGATGCCGATCGATTCGACGAGGTTGAACTGCAATTTCGATGCGTCGTAACCGTAAATCAGCACCGCATCCGCATGCGTGATCTCCAGCGCCCGCGCCGCCACCGTAGGCAGCACGGCGTTAAGGTCCAGCGACGAGGCTACGGCGCGGCCGACTTCCTCTAGAACCTTCAGCTCGTTGACGGACTGCGCAAGATCGCGGGTTCGCTCTTCGACCTTGGTTTCGAGGCCCGCATAGGTTTCATGTAGCTGCCCGGCCATGCTGTTGAACTGATCCGCAAGCTCTTCGAGTTCATCCGCCGTTTTGACCTCGATGCGATGAACGAATTCACCCTCCCCGATACGCCGCGCGCCCGCCCGCAACGCGGTGATTGGAATCAGCATGCGGCGCGCTAGCAGCGTACCGGCCAGGATAGCCACCCCGAGGCCAAGCGCGATCAGCAATGCGACCCGTGCCAATTGATCCCGGATCGGCGCCAGCGCCTGAGTAGTGGGCTGCTCGAACAGCGCGAACCAGCCAAGCCTCGGCACCGGGCTCGACGCCGTCAGGACTGAATGACCGTCGACATCGCGGCCGGATCCTACTATCTCGCCACCCGGTTTCAGCAAGGTGACTACTTGCGGAAGCGTTGAAAGGTCTTTCCCGGCTTTCGGCCCGTTGGTCGAGCTGGCGAGAACCAGGCCGCGCGAATCGACCACATATGCGAAGCCGATCTTTCCGATCTGCGCATCCCCGACGAAGTCCGACAGGAAATGAAGATCGATTTCCGCCACCGTGACCCCTGCATTAAATCCGGAATGGGCCACCGCGATCGACATGAACGGCCGCGAATCCCTGAAGTAGGCTGGGGCAAAGGTCACGCCCTTGGCGACGGTCTGGGTAAACCGCGCATCGCGCGAGAAGTCGGCTCCGCTGCCGACGGAAACGATCGTGCGGGAAAGGCGAAGTTGTTCGCGGCCGCTGCCGTCAAGCTGCGAAAGCTGGTTGATGGATGGCAGCTGGTTCAGCAACTGCGCGTAGTCAGCGCGGCGCTGCTCTACCGTGACTACGCTGGCGCGCGTAACCCAGCTGATCTGGCGCTCGAGCTCGGACATCGATTGCTCGATCCGGCGTGCGGTCGCGCTGGCCTTTTCCGACATCGCCTCGGTAAGCGAAGTCTTGGTTGCACGGTAACTGATCCCGGTTTCCAGCGCGCCATTGACGGCGAGCACGAACACCACCAATCCCACAAGCGAGATCACATATTTGGCGAACAGGCCTCTCCGCAACAACGATCCTTTATCTATGACCCCGACCATCCGGATTCTCGCAGGCACGCGCGGGCCGATGTTGCCCCATCGCCGCCGTCGTTGCGAAGGCAGCGCAGCACAAATGGCAGCCGGCAGCAATTCGGCCACGATCTCTAGCACAAATTGGCCGCTCGGGCGGGAGGCTCTGCCGGCGTGGTTAGCCGGAGCCGGCTAGCGGTTGAAGAGATTTTTCAGGATGCTTTTCATGTATTCGCTGTCCGGCGGCGGTGCAGCGCCGTCCGGGGTTGGACCGCCCGGGGCCGAGGGAGCCGCAGCGGGGGCGTTGGGATCGCGTCTCAATCCTTGTTGAATTATTGTTCCCAGCGTCTCGCCGAGCGTGCCGCTCCGCGCGTCGGAAGGCCCGCCGTTCGCGCCGAACAGGCCTTTTCCCATTTCCTTGAGTTTGGCATAGGCCCCGTCCGGATTGTCGAGGATGCCCGCCACATCGGGGTAGATGCGTGGCGCCGACCACGGCCCCTCGACCATGACGGGCACTCCAAGCCCGACGGGATTTGAGGCGCTTCCCTGGCCCTCGATCGACATCACGAGTTTCGGCTCGACCCGAAACGTCAGCGCCTTGGCACCAAGGTCGACAGTGCCGGCCCCCGTCATGCGCGCCAGCGGTCCGACCAGCGACAGGTCGCGCGTGATTGCCTGGCCCTTTTCGAGGCGGAAAGAGGCACTGAGCTGCGTAAGATCGGTGGTTTGATCGCGGCTTTCCTGCCAGCCGGATTGCGTGCCGCCTGTCAGCGAACGGATCATCTTTGCCACGTTGATGCCTTGGATTGAACCATCCTGGAAATTGGCGGAGACCGTTCCATCAAGGCTGGACATGATCGAGCTCTGGCTGGCGCCGCTCGCTCGGACCGCGAGCTTCGCCTGCATCTTGCCGTCGATCTTGTCGAAGTCGGCCAAGCCTTTCAGCAGCGGCAGCGCGCGCACATCGTGCAGATCGGTGCGCAACGTGTAGGCGGGATTATCCAGCGCCGCATCGATGGTGAATTCGCCATCGGCCCCTCCGCCATAGAGGCCGAGATGGGAGAATGTTGCCCGGAGCACGCCGTTGGCAAGCGTAGCATCGATCGCCGCGGGCGCGAAAACCGCATCGCCGATTCGCAATTCGCCGGCAGAAACCCTGAGCTGGGCATCGACATAGTTCAACCTGTTGACGTCGATTGGCGCATTGCTCCAGGACTGCGATGCGGGCGTGGAGGGGGCCCCCGCTGTTCCGATGGCGACGCGCTGGAAATCGAGGTCAAGCTTCCACTGAGGCTTGCTCGTGAGATCGGCCGAAGCCCATCCATTGAACTCGTCGCTGCCCAGCTTTCCGGTCAGACCGTTGATCATGACGATCGAACCGTTGAACTCGCACTTCGGCCTTGGCGGATAGCGGAGCTTGCAGGAAAGCCGGTGCGTCGAGCCGGAGGTCGACCGAGATGCTTTTGCGCTGCAAAGGAGGAGCGGGAGCGGTTGTCCGGATTTCGAATTTAATCGGGCTGTCTGCCGCGCGCGCGTCGCCGGTGATCCTGATTTTCCGATCGCTGTCCAACCGGAAATCGGCATTGATCCTCTCGATGCGATGTTCGACATGATCCCGCGCATTGGCGAACACAACCGCCCCGTTCGTGATCGTCACATGATCCGGGGCCGCAGAATCAGCATTCGCATCGGACGACGCGGCGGGTTTTAGCGGGAGACTGGGCACACGGGTGCGATCGCGCCGCAACGGAACATGCAGAATGGGATGGTCGATCGCGACCCGGGTGATTTGCGGATGCCCGGAGAACAAGCTCGCAAAGGAAATGTCGAATTCAGCGCGCCCGAGTGTCAAACGGTCGGCGGACTCCCGGTCGCTCGAATTTGGGACGGCAATGTCGTGCAGCGTCATGTTCAACGAGGGCCACAGGCCAACCCGCGTGGCGCCCGATATTACGATCGGGTACCCGGTTTCGCGCTCGACCCGATCCAGGATCATTGACGTCATGAAACCCGACGGAATTCCGACGACGAACACGACCAGCGCAATAATTGCGACCACACTGGCGATCGCTGCGCCCGCAAATTTCAGTGCTCTCATATCGCCTTTCCAATTCGCGCGAACGCGGTCAATTTCGCTCCAGCGCATGCGCAATGCGCATCATCTTATCGCCGATCCCGGCGCACGCGGATCAATAAAAATAAGCCGGGGGACTGTAAAGTTATGTGACTTATGACACAGTTTGGGTCGGAACGGGCGGCTGCCCGACCGCATCCGGCCGTTCGACCAAGGGAAAGCACGCCATGAGCAAGCAGGCCGAATTTGCAGTTATCCTCAAGATGAATCCGATGTTTGCGGATCTTGGTGCTGACGAACTGCAGCGTATCTCCAGTCTGTGCCATACCCAGCAGCTTGCACAGGGTGAGACGCTTTTTCAGAAGGGCGACGCGGGCGACGCGCTATTCGGCGTGCGGCGCGGCCAGATTCGCATCGAGACCGGCGCGTCCGACGGCAGCCGCCTGACTCTGAATTTTCTCGGGCCCGGCGATCTGTTCGGCGAAGTCGCAGTGCTGGACGGCCAGAACCGCACCGCGGATGCAACCGCAGGAGAGGCGACCGAACTTTTCATCCTGCGCCGCGAAGACTTCCTCGCTCATCTCGAACGCGAGCCTCGCGTCGCCGTGAAACTCATCAGGCTGCTTTGTCAGCGCATCCGGTGGATGAGCGAGCGAATGGAGGAATCGGTTTTGCAGCCGCTGCCGGTGCGTTTGGCGCGCAGGCTTTGCGCGCTCGCCGACGATTTCGGGTCGGAGGTGCATATCTCGCAGGAGCAGCTCGGTGTTTTTGTCGGCGCGGCGCGCGAAAGCGTGAACCGTCAACTGCAGCAATGGCGCAAAGATGGCATTCTCGACCTGCAGCGCGGCAGGATTTTGCTGCAGAACATGAGCAAGCTGACGGCCGCGGCAAGGAATGAGTAGATAGCGTGGTTGCTGCGCTATTCCGCCGCCGTCGGACGCACGATCGGTGGATGCGGCTGCGGGGCTCGCTGCTCGCCCATATGCCCGGCCTCATGTTCGCTCTCGGCCTCGGAGGCGAGCAGCTTCTTGCCGTAGCGCCACGACAGCGAGCCCAGATCGTCCATCATCATGAACATAGCCGGCACGAATACCAGCGACAGAACCGTCGAGAACACCAGGCCGCCGATCACCGCCAAGGCCATCGGCGAACGGAATTCACCGCCGGCGCCGAACGCCAAAGCGCTCGGCATCATGCCAGCCGCCATGGCGATAGTGGTCATGACGATCGGGCGCGCCCGCTTCAGGCCGGCATCGATGATGGCTTCGTCGCGCGGCGTTCCGGCGCGGATGGATTCGACCGCAAACTCAACCAGCATGATGGCATTCTTGGTGACGATGCCCATCAGCATCAGGATGCCGATCCATACCGGCGTCGTCAGTTGCTTGCCGGTGAGCAGCAGCGCCGCGATGGCGCCGCCGATCGATAGCGGCAGCGAGAAAAGAATGGTGATCGGCTGCAGGAAAGTCCCGAACAGCAGCACGAGCACTGCATAGACCATCATCAAACCGGAAGTAATCGCGGTGGCAAAACCTGCCGACAATTCGTTCAGGCTTTCGGCGTCGCCCGACGGGCTGACCCTGATGCCTTTCGGCAGGCTTTTCATCACGGGCAGTTCGTGGATTTTTTTGGTGGCGTCGCCGAGCGCGGCGGTGCCGACCAGATCGGCTGCAACGGTGGCCTGCCGTTCCCGGTCATAGCGATTGATGCTGGTCGGACCCTGGTCGAGCTTGATCTCGGCCACGACCGACAGCGGGACCTGGCCGCGTCCGCCGCCAAAGGGCACGCGCAATTGTTCGAGCGTCTGCAGATCGGCGCGGGCGTTGTCTTCTAGCTGGACGCGGATAGGCACCTGGCGGTCGCCCGCGTCGAATTTCGCCAGCGCAGGACCGACATCGCCGATGGTCGCGACGCGGATGGTCTTCGAAAGCTCTTCGGTCGAGACGCCCAGCCGCGCGGCCAGATCGGCGCGAGGCTGAATTCGCAATTCCGGCCGATCCAGCGACGTTTCCGGCGTCACATTGGCGAGCTGCGGAATTCGCTTCATCTGGGTCGCGAGTTCGCTGGCGACATTGCTGACGATGTTGCTGTCTGCGCCAGTGACGACGAGCGAGACCGCGCGCAGGCCGTTTTCGTCGAGGAACCAGAAGCGGATATCCGGTACGTTTTCGAGCTCCCGGCCTATCGAAAGTTCAAGCTCACGCTGCGAGATCTTGCGGTCATGTTTCGGCGTGTAGTTGATGATCAGCGCGGCGCGGCGCACTTCGAAAATTCCTGGCGGCACCCGTCCCCCGTCGACGAATACGCTTTTGATCTCGGGCCGCTTGCGAAGGCGCGTGACGATGTCCTCGGTGACCTTCTCGGTGTAGGACAGCTGCGAACCGGGCGGCAATTCCATCGCCAGCAGCGAGCGGGCGGTGTCTTGCGCCGGCAGGAATCCCTGCGGCAACAGCCCGATGCTCCAGATCGACGCCGCGAAAATTCCAAGCCCGATCAAAACCGTGATGAAGTAGTGCCGGACCGACCATGAAACCAATCTAGTGTAGCCTCGCAGCACCCGTCCGGGCGGCGGGTCGTCGTGGTGATGGTCCTTGAGAAAGTAAGCCGCCAGCACCGGCGTCACGAATCGCGCTGCGAGCAGCGAGAAGAACACTTGCACGGAGACGGTGATGCCGAACTGCTTGAAGAACTGTCCGGCGATTCCCGACATGAAGCTTGCCGGCGCGAAGATTGCGATGATCGTCAGGCTGATCGCGATGACAGCGAGACCGATTTCGTCTGCCGCCTCCAGCGCGGCGCGATAGGGCGTTTTCCCCATGCGCATGTGACGGACGATATTCTCGATCTCGACGATGGCGTCGTCGACCAGAATGCCGGTCGACAGCGTGATCGCGAGAAAACTGACGAGATTGAGGGAGAAGCCGAGAATATCCATCGCCCAGAAGGCGGGGAAGATCGACAGCGGCAGCGAGATCGCGGCAATCAGCGTCGCGCGGAAGTCTCGCAAGAACAAAAATACGATGATAACGGCGAGCGTCGCGCCTTCGAACAGCGTCGAGATCGCCGCCTCGTAATTGCCTTTGGTGAAATCGACCGAGGTGTCGATCTGCTTGAGATCGACGTCGGGATAGGCCGCCTTGAGGGCGTCGATTCGCTTCTGCACCGCCGCTGCGACCACGACATCGCTGGCGCCCTTCGAGCGTTTGATGCCCAATGCTACGACCGGTTCGCCGTTGACGCGGGCGAATGTCCGCCGGTCGGCGATGGTATCGGTCACCGTTCCCAGATCGTCGAGCCGCACTTCGCCGCCGCCCGGCAGCGCAATCATGGTGCCGGCCAGATCGTTGAGGGTCTTGGCGCCGGCGAGCGTTCGGATCGCCTGATCGTTCTTGCCGATTTCGGCGCGGCCACCGGCGAGATCGACATTGGTGCCGCGCAGGCGCTGGCTGACATCGACCGCCGTCAGACCGGCTGCCTGTATTCGATCGGGATCGAGCGAAACCAAAATCTCCCGCTCGACGCCGCCGATCCGCTCGACCTGCGCCACGCCGCGCACGCCTTGCAGCGCGCGCTTGACCACATCATCGACAAAGTAAGACAGTTGCTCAGGCGTTTTGCCTGGCGAGATCGCCGCATAGGTCACAATGGGAAGGCCGATCACGTCGACGCGCTGGATCAAAGGCTCGTTGACGTTCTGCGGCAGGTTGCTGCGCACGCGGGTAACGGAATCCTTGATATCGTTCAACGCCCGATCGGTGTTCGTCTCGAGCGCGAACTGGATTGTCGTCAAAGACAATCCGTCGGTGATCGAGGAAGAAATATGCCGCACGCCTTCGACGCCGGAAACACCGTCCTCGATCGTCTTGGTGACCTGCGATTCCAGTTCCGATGGCGCTGCGCCGAATTGCGCTACCGCAACCGAGATGACGGGAATATCGGCGCTGGGCAGCCGCGTGACCGCCAGCTTGGTGAATGAGACCCAACCCAGCACCAGCAGAATGATCGAGAACACGATGGACGGAAGCGGGTGGCGGATCGACCATGCCGAGATATTCAGTGCCATCAGCGTACCCGCGATCGATCGAGTTCATCGGCAAACATCGTCTTGATCTGGTCGCCGTCATGCAGCGAGGTGCCGGCGTCGGCCACCACCACTTCGCCGACGTCCAGACCTTCCAGGATTTCAGTGCTGGTATCGGACACCAGTCCTACCCTTACCCTGCGCGTTTCCACGATATTTTCTTTGACGACCTGCAGCGTCAAATGGTCGAGCGCCGATCGGGGGACGGCCACGCCGCAGCTTCGCTTGGCGTCGATGTTGGCCCTGGTAAACATTCCGACCTGCAGCGCAGAGTTGCTGGTGAGCGATATGCGGACATGGCCGAGCTGGCTCACCCGGTCGATCTGAGGTGAGACCAGCCGAACCCGCCCCACAATATCCGATTGATTATCGCGGCTTATTCGCGCGGTAGCACCGGGGTTGAGTTTCAGCATGTGGATGCTCGGGACCTCGGCATCGAGTTCGAGTTCATTATTAACGGCGATACGAAACATCGGGCCTGCCTGAGGGGAGGCGGGTGCTCCGACGGCGGTGTGGACTTGCGTCACAAGGCCGGCTGCGGAGGCCTTCAGGGAAATCGGAGACCGCGATCCGCCGGCGGCGCCGGGCTGCGCGGGAGGCGCGCTCAACCGTGCCAATTCCTGATTTTCCGTGACCATGTCGCCTTCACGAACCATCAGATCGGTAACCTTGGATCCCTCCGTGTCCGCGCTGACAACGGCCTCTCTGCGTGGCACGACAAAGCCGGTAACGCGGACCATATCGGAGAAACAAGCGTTGGTGGATTTCGTTACAATGACGAGGGCATTGCTGGGAGCGTCCGGCGTTTCCACGCGCGCGGAGCGTTCGTGCATCCAGTAGGCGACGCCCAATCCGGCAACGACGATCGTTCCCAGGACAGGCTTGAGCAATGCCGACACCTTCATCGCAAAACCGATCCCGACGTGCGGCGACGAGAGACTCGTCCGGAAAAATCAGACCTCGCCCGGAAACGAACCGGCGTCCCGCGCGAATGCGGGATGCAGGCTTTTTGCGAAACGCCCTTTAGCTTCACGGCCGCTTACTTGGTCGCGGTCGTCTTGTTCGCCATATTGACGACCTGGACGCGGCGGTTGACGGGATCCATCGGGTTGGCCGGATCCTTGGGTTTGCTTTTGCCATATCCGACGGTCACGAGGTCCGTTCCGGCAATGCCGTACTTGTCGACGAGATAACGCTTGATCGTGTCGGCGCGGCGTTCCGACAGATCCTGGTTATAGGTGTCGCTGCCCTTGGCGTCGGTGTAACCAGCGACGACGAAAGTGGAATCCTTCAGGTCAGGATTGGTCAGCGCTTTTCCGAGGGTCTGAACCGCCGGCAATGATTTGGAGCTGATATCGGCCGAGTTGTAATCGAACGTGATGTCCAGATCGATATTCGGCTTATCCTTGGCGATGGTGGCAATCTCCTCGCGCTCCGTCGACGACAATGAGCGTGTCGTGCGGTTGCGCAGTGTCTGGACGAAACGTCCTTCGCTGGCGGCAGCCGCGGGGTCCGCGGGCGGGGTCATCGAAAGGCTCCGGGTCAGCGGCTTGCTGGGGGCCAAAGCCCTTACGATTTGATCTTCGGTGACATCATCGGCGGCGAGGGCCCTTCCGGCCATGACGTTCAGTCCCGCGCCGATAGTGATGATCGAGAGGACCGCGGTGAGAGTTCTCCTTCCAGGCGTCTTTGACATTGCGAAGTCCCTTCTGCGCTTCCGCGCGATTGCAATAAATTTCAAAAGAACGTCGAGTTTGCCTCGCCGTCGCCATTCCTGCTTATCTTGGTCGTTCCTTGCACCATTCCCGGTTCACGGAACGCAATCAGTCATGCGATCAAATCAGCGTCACCGTATGCCGTAGCCCTCGAACTCCTTTGCGATATTCGGATCCATGGCTTTCGCACTGGATATATCGGCTTCGCTTTCCGAAACAGCGCCATGGCGCTGTTTGGCGAGACCCCGGCCGTACAGTGACGAGGTCAATTTCGGGTTGATCTTCAGCGCCGCGTCAAAATCGGCGATCGCGTTTTTTGTCTGCCCGCTCTTCAGGTTGACAAGGCCGCGGCTGTCGAGGGCATCGACGAAGTTCGGGCGCAACCGAAGCGCTTCGTTGCAATCCTTCAGGGCCGCTTGCAGATCGCCGACCACGGTCCTCGCCCAACAACGGTTATTGAAAGCCTCTACGTCGCGGGGATTGAGACGGATGGTTTCATTGAAGTCCTTGATTGCAAGAGGAAATGCGCCCTTGCTGGCGTAGACCTGCCCGCGCCGATAGAGCGCATTGCCGTCGTCTGGATTGTCCGCAAGCCTCTCCGTCAGCGATTTTATGGTCGGATCATCCGCGAGAGCCAGTACCGTGCCCTTGGTAGGAGGATTGGCCTCGGCCGTGACCTCGCCGCCCTGATCTGCCGGTTGCGACTGGATCGGCGGCAAGGCGTTCGCGGTCGGGGACTGCTTAACTGGCGGCAGTGGATCTGCGACCGGACTCTGTCTGATAGGCGGTCTCGCCGTCGAACCGGGATTGCCGGAGCCCGGGATAAACGAAAAGTCCTCAGCCAAGGAGGAAGAAATCCACGGCACCTGCTCGCCGCGAGATGCGCGGGTGACGCCCAGCCGGGTGCGGTTGAGCGTCTCGTCGGCCAGCAATTCGGGAACGCGAATCTCCTTGAGCAATTCGCTAACGAACAGGCTGTGCTCGATGCCGGTTTCGCCGACAACCGAGTTGAGGGCCGCCGAATACATCACCAGCGTTCCATTGGGAGCGATGACGGGCGCCAAACCGGCGGAAAAACTGCGAAACCGGCGTTCAAAGGGATTGCGCCTGCTGGCATCGAGCAGCGCGATCTTGACGCCCGCGCCGCGGTTGTTGATTTCACCGAGAACCGTTTCAAGATTGAAGCCGTCGCGGCGAACATCGGGCTCGGTCCAGATCTGCGCGTCGACCGGTATCAGGTAGCTCTGGCGGGCGGACTGCACCCCGTACCCGCTGAAAAAAATCAGAACGACGGAGCCGGGCTTTACGCGCGCATAGAGCTTATCGAACGCGCGGCGCATTGCATCGCCGCCAAGATTTTCTCCGACTTCGACGCTGAAACCGTCGCGCTTCAGTTCGTCCGCAACGTCATGGGCGTCGTTGATCGGCTCCTTCAGAGGCATTTCGGCATCGGGATATTTGGCGTTGCCGATCACCAGCGCAAATTTCTCGCCGCTCGCAGCAATCGATGGAACCACCGGTGCGACCGAAAAGATCAAGCAAACAAGCAAGGCGAGGCGAAATCTCATAAGACGGGGGTCCAGCCGGTAATGACGCTGCTCTCATGCTTGCGCCTCGGCGACCTTAGCCTACGCTATCCGCATTATCAAACCGGGCCCGCGGTTTATGTCAACCGGCCAAAAGCCTTTAATCCCAGCGGTTAACGCGCTTAGTCCGACGGCTTGAGTTGGTCGGCTATCAACGGCGCCTCGAAGGGCTGGCGCGATCAAAACCCTATGCCGAGCAAAAGGACAAAATGTCGCCCGCACCAGGTACCAGGGCATTCCGAACGGCTGACGGTTTCACGGAAGCGCTGCCGCCAATGAGATGCGGCCGTTCGGACGCGCGATGCTGTCCAACGGTGTCGAACATGTCCGGCTTTTCCGACGAGCGGTGCGCGGGCGACATCAGATTTTACAACGTTGCCGAGACGCGGAGTATCGCCGTTATCGGCCACGATCGCAGCAGCCGGAATAACTCTGGTGACAGCCGTTTCATTGGCGGTACCGCTGCTTTCGGAAGCTGACGCCGGAATCAACCATAGTGCTGCGGCGACGCTGAGCGCGAAGGCTAACCGGACCTTGAGGGGAGGATATTTGACCATCACGATCATCCTTCGATCAGTCCAACGCATAGAATGTCGAATTACCAAGGCTCGGTGCGTTTCCGAATAAGCCTCCGTTAAAGAGGCACAGGTTTCAATCACCGGCGACTTAGAATCCGACCCCGATCATGGCCCCACCGCCACCGCCGCCGCCCCCAAGGGGACGAGCGCGGGCTTCCTGACGTGCGCGAGGCGCGGGAGCCGATTGCCGGGATTGTTCGCGATCGGCCTGACGCCTCTGCGGCGCCTGCTTTCGCTGCACAGGGACGTCGTCATCGTCATCCAGGTCTTTCTTCCGGCGCGAAGCGACGGGCGCAGACTTTTCAGCGGAGACGCACACGTCGCCCTTGGCGATCTCGCCCGCCTTGCAATCAAGCGCACAGACAAGGCCGGTCTGTTTCGTCAGGTCGGCAACCACCGCCTCGGTCACATTGATGTCGCCGGATTGTCCCTTGATCGTCATATAGCGGCCAAACGCGGTCTTGGTGGCAGCATTGAGCGTGCCGTCAGGCTTGCCGTTAGCGCAACCGATTCGCGCCAGCTGAATCTGGGCGGCGCGTACCAGTTCCGGTGAATTGGGCATCGCTGCAGCGCGCTTGGCGGCGTCCGATGCAAGCTTGCCGATCGCGGTGGCGATCTGCGGCTTCAACCTCTCGCAGGTACTGCTAGCCGCCAGGGCTTTCATGCCGGCAAGGGTGGAATCGTCGCTGCCTGCGGCATTGAGATCCTGGAATTTATCCTGATCCTGCTTGCAGGCGGCCTCGATCGCGGATGCCTGCAGCGCCTTGTTACGCGCATCTTCAGCCTGGCGCGCTTGCTTTTCGCTTTCCTCGCGCAATCTCGCTGCTTCACTGGCTTCCTTGGTCCGTGCGGCCTCCTCAGCCTTTCGGCTGGCTTCCGCGGCTTTTTGCTCGGCCGCGGCGGCCTTGGCTTTCTGATCGGCTTCGGCTTGCTTAGCAGCGCGCTCGTCGTCATCGCGTTTCTTGGCGGCCGCAATGTCCGCCTTCCTCTGCTCGGCCTGGATGCGCGCTTCCTCGATGGCCTTCGTTGCGGCTTCGCGGTCGGCGCGAGCCTTGTCTTCCCGTTCCTGCGCGGCCTTCTTCAAAACATCCAGCCGCTGCTGGGCGGTGATCGAAAGTGGCGAGGCGGGGTAGCGCTGAATGAATTTTTGTAGCGCCGACTGATCGCTCGAGTCTTTGATCTTGTCCCAATCCAGCGCCTCCTTCGACGTTGACTCGCGGCCAGGCGCAGCTGTATTCGAACCGACCGGAGCCACCGCCACGTTGCCGGACGGGCTTCCCGCCGAGCTCGGGACCTGGTCCGAAAGGCTCGCCATTTGAGCGCGTGCTAGGTCGGCATAAAATCCGGTGTTGTAGGAGCTCAGGAAAACTTCCCACGCGCGGCGCGATCCGATTTTGGAAACAAGATCGTAATCCGCCTTGATGTCGCCAGCGGGAGCTTCCTGTTTCACCGGCGGCGGCGGCACCAGCGAGATATTGCCTCCTCCGAGCGATCCATAGACGAACGGCTCCTGGCGCTTGGCAGTGGACCTCATCACGTCGTCCCGGATCCGTCCGAATGCCAGCCTGATATCGAGACCAGGAATGGTCAGGTTTTTCAGAATCGCCGTCGTAAACGGGCTGTGCTGGCCGTCGCCATCTTCGGCGGTCGAACCTGCCTTCGCGGCATATGCGATTAAAGTATCGGTGCTGGTCGGCTCGACCTTGCCGAGACCGGACGTGACGGCACGATTGGCGCCTTTGCGCTCGCGGCGCATCGAGGTCGTGAACGGATTGTCGCGGCAGGCATCGAGAACGACGACGCGCAGTCTCGTGGCCCCGTCTGCGGAAGACACCAACCGCTCCAGGGTAATTGCCTCGTCGTCGGCATCGCGGTCGCTGGCAAGCCTCGCATCGACAGGAATCAAATAATTGGTTCCGCCGATTTCCAGACCGTGACCGGCGTAATAGACGACAGCGATATCGGCCTGATCGGCATCGGCTTCGAATTTGCAAATCGCGCGCTTGAATTCAAGGTTGCCGACGTTGAGCGCTACATCGACGGTGTCAAAGCCGGCGTCCTTGAACAACTGGGCGACGGAATTCGCATCGCGTGAGGGGTTCGGAAGCTGCGGGACGTTCTGATAGGTCGAATTACCGACCACCAGCGCCACCCGTTTATCGGCCCAGGCAGCATCGGCGAAGAGAACCATCGACAAGATGGCTGCTCCGATCGCCGCTGTCCTGAGCAGAAGACGCCTGGCCATTTTCAATTTCGCTCGGGCTGCTTGTCCGCGAGCCCTGTTGGAAGCGTTTGCGCTGCGGTCCGTATGATCGCAACGATACCGTGCAAGTCCCGCCGACGCCGCCACTTTTCTACAGTTTACCCGGCGCTTAATCAATCGCCGCGAGAAACAGCGCTGCTTCGGATGTGAACTGCCGCCGCCCCAATGGTTCGGGTGCGGCGTCAGTCCAACGCGTTAATGCGAGGCCTCGTCCCGCTCGGCCATATTGACGATTTCAACGCGCCGGTTTTCCGGAGCGAAAAGGTCGTTCGGATTCTTCGGGCCTTTTTTGCCATAGCCGGCCGATATCAGGTTTTTTGCGGGAATGCGGTATTTCTCGATCAAATAGCGCTTCACCGTCTCGGCCCGGCGTTCTGACAGACTTTGATTATAGTCGTCGCCGCCTTTTGCGTCGGTATGGCCGCCGAGCATGATCACCGAGCCTGTCAGCTCGCTGCTGGTCAAGGCCTTCCCGAGGCTGTCGAGCTGAGGTTCGACCTTGGGCGTCAACGACGCGGAATTATAATCGAAATTGATGTCCAGGTCGACGGTCGGCCGCTTCGGTGTGATCGAAGCGATCTGCTCGCGCTCGTCCATAGATAATGAACGGGTTTTTCCGCGAACCCGCTAAATCACGGCCAGGTCCTCCGTCGTCAATGCCGGCCGTTCCGGGGCGCTGAGGCTTCGGGTTTTCGACACCTTCAGACCATCCAGTATCTGCTGCGCGGATAAATCGCCTGCCAAGGCTGCGTGCGGCGCGGAGAACAGCGCCAGGGCACCCAGGCAAGAAAGGGCAAGCGTTTTGCCAATAATGTTCTGCCGGATCGTCATCGTCATCTCCATCTTTGGGCGCGTGGGAAAGCGGTCTCCGGCGCCGATGTCCGGTAATTTGCACCGGTAAGCGGCTCACGACTGTGATTTAGATCACGAAAAAAGCAAACCAGCGGCGGTGGTTCGAACTAGCGACAGCGGGAAGCTCAAAGCCCGCATTCAACAGATGGATAGTATGCGACTTTGGCGACAGCCTTCAACCGCGGACACGCGGCTCACGAAAAATGCGTCCGCTGCGGATGTGGACAAACGCGCCGCCATTGTTGCCGTTATGGCACATCGCCCGGAATTGTTAACGCGGCGGCGGTGTAACGCCGTCTACAAACTTTCCGAGCACCGGGGTCTGCTCTACAACGGAACTCCGAAGTGCCGCTGTTAGCTGAAATTGATTTGGGGAGCTTGGAATGATTTTTCTCGATAGGACGGGGTCGCAGATATCCCACGCTCGCAAATTAACAGTTTTGGCAGGCGCCGTTTTCTTCGTCGCGTTATCGGCATCATCGGGCGCGATGGCGCAGGTCACCGGAAATTGCACGCTTGCATCTTTTACCGGTCCGCCCAATCCTCCGGGTCCCGGGACCAATCTGCTGGGTCAGATCGCGTCTTCCACCGCAGCTCAGATTTCGGCCGAGACCGGCAATGCGAGCACTTCTTTCCAGGCCGGCCAGGGCAGCGCCTTCGTTTCGGCGCCCGGCAATCCGCCACCGAATTCGCCCGGCGGCGGCGTCTGGATTCGCGCGACCGGCGGCGAGAATACCACCACCAGCACTTCCACCACGCAGACCGTGAACGTGGCGCCGGCCGCGCCTGATTTACTGAACCAGACCTCGACGGTGAACTGCAACAACAAGATTCGCGATAGCTATTCGGGCTTCCAAATCGGCGCCGACACGGCGCGGCTGAACTGGAATGGCTGGAATTTTCACCTAGGCACGATGGCGGGATATATCGAGTCGAATTCGCACTCGCTCAATGACAACTTCAACTCGAACTTCCAGATCCCTTCGGTCGGCACCTACGTGGTTGCCACTTACGGCCGTTTCTTTGCCGACGCTCTTCTGAAGCAGGATTACTTCAATATCTCGCTCAACAATGCCGGTCTGGGATTCTTCAATCAGCCCATTTCTGGACGCGGGACATCATTTGCGGCCAATGTGGGTTATAATTTCGCGCTCGCCAACAACTGGTTCATCGAGCCCTCCGCTGGATTTGTCTATTCCAAAACCAGTTTCGACTCGTTCACCAGCGCAGGCGCCCCCGGAGGGGTGGGGGTGCCCGGAGCGTTCATCTCAGGCACACAGCAGGTCAATGATGTCACCAGCGAGATCGGGCGCGCCAGCCTCCGCGTTGGCACTTCGTACCAGTACGGCAATCTGTCACTGCAGCCGTTCTTCACCGCGAGCGTCTACCACGAATTTGCGGGCAATGTGACCTCTAGCTTCTTCACCTCTCCGAACGCCAACTTCTTCGGGCCCGTCCCAGCGTTAGGAGGCATAAACGTGCCGGCGACCTTCGCCAGCAACACTTCCACCAGCCGTATCGGAACCTATGGCCAGTTCTCGCTCGGCATTGCCGGCCAGATCGCCAACACGGGCTGGCTTGGCTTCGTCCGCGGTGACTATCGCACCGGCGACAACATTGAAGGTTATGCCGGCACCGCGGGTCTGCGCTATCAGTTCACGCCTGACATGATCGCGCCGAGGATGCCGACGAAGGCGATGCCGCGTGTCATGTACACCGACGTGAACTGGACCGGCTTCTATATCGGCGCCCACGGCGGCGCCGGTTACGACCGCGACCGGATCGGTTTCGTAGGCAGCACGGAATCGGCAAACACGCACTTCGCTGGCGTGCTCGGTGGCGGCCAGATCGGCTATAATTACCAGCTCGCCAACAAGTTCGTGCTCGGTCTCGAAGGCGACGTAAGCTGGGCCGATCTTAAGGGTGGCCAGACCTGCGGCGCGGCCAACGGGCTGAGCGCCGTAGGTGTCCCGACGGGGGCGTTCGACCCTTTCTTCCAGACCTGCAATACGCAGATGAGCTGGCTCGCGACGGCCACGGGCAAGCTCGGCTATTCCTGGGACCGGACGCTGTATTATCTGAAGGGCGGCGTGGCTTTCACGGACGAGACGGTTACGCTGAATTGCATCGTAGGGCCGCTTAACGGCGCTGGCAGCCGCCAGTGCAACAGCCCGCTTAATGGCGGTGGCCCCATATTCAACACGCTTTCTACCTCGGCGAGCCGCACCGGCTGGACTGCAGGTTTCGGCGCCGAGTTCGCGCTCAACGCCAACTGGTCCGCCAAGGCCGAGTACGACTACATTTCGTTCGGGAGCCGTACCGGACAGCGAGCGACGGCTCGCTCATCACCTCCCGGACCGACGTTCAGATGACGAAGGTCGGCGTCAACTATCGCTTCAATGCGGGTGCGCCGATCGTCGCCAGGTACTGATCGGCGTAGTCGGTCAGACAGCGCGGTTGAATTCATCGGGCGGTCGCATCCTGCGACCGCCCGATTTATTTTGACCTTTTCACATGACGGTGGCTTGCTGCCCTTCGCCTCTTCGCGAAACGAAAAGAAGATACCGATGGGAAACGCCTACGAAATCTACGCCATCCGCTATGCGACGATGACGCCGCGCACGCCGCACATGAACTACCTGATGCCCGATCCGCATGAGACCAGCGCCGCCGATCTCGATTATTTCGTCTGGCTGATCCGGGGGCACTGCCGCGATATTCTCGTCGATACCGGCTTCAACGCCGACGAAGCGCAGGCGCGCAATCGCAAGCTCACGCTCAATCCGGTGGATGCGCTCGCGCGTTTCGGCGTCGAGGCTTCCGCCATCAAGGACGTTATAGTGACGCATTTGCACTACGACCACGCCGGCAATCTCGACCGCTTTGCCAACGCGCGGTTTCATCTTCAGGATCGTGAGATGAGCTACGCCACCGGGCGCTGCATGTGCCACGGCATGCTGCGGCATCCGTTTTCCGTGGAGCACGTGACGACGATGGTGCGCCACGTCTATAGCGAGCGCGTCACCTTTCACTCCGGCGACGGCGAAGTAGCACCCGGCGTCACGCTGCATCGCGTCGGCGGCCATTCGGACGGGTTGCAGATCGTACGCGTGCAGACGGAGCGCGGCCCGGTGGTGCTGGCGTCGGACGCATCGCATTATTACGGCAACATGCAGCGCAAAAATCCGTTTCCGATCATCTACAACCTCGGCGACATGATGGAAGGATGGGAGACCGCAAAACGCCTCGCGGGTCATCCCGACCGCGTCATACCCGGCCATGATCCGCTGGTCTGCGAGATCTATCCCCGCGCCAGCGACAAGGTCGATGCATTCGCGTTGCACAAGGCGCCATCGCGTTCGTTTGTGTGAATCGTCGAGGGCAACTTCAGATGACGCACTACAAGACCATCGGTTTCATCGGGCTCGGCGTGATGGGCGAGCCGATCTGCCGCAATTTGAAGAAAAGCGGCGTACGGATTATCGCGTTCGATCTGTCTCCGGAGCCGCTGGCACGGCTGCGCGGTAAAGGCGTTGATATCGCTACGTCGGTGGCCGAGATCGTCCAACAAAGCGAATTGTTCTTCACCTGCCTTCCCAGCGCGAAGCATCTGCGCGGTGTGTTCGAGGGCGACGGCATTCTGAAAAACGTCCGCGCCGGCCAAATCGTGGTCGACCTTGGTACCTCCTCGGTGAATCAAACCCGCCACTTCGCAACGCAGCTGCAGAACAAGGGCGCATCCTGGGCTGATGCGCCGATCGCGCGCACGCGGCAGGCTGCGCAGGACGGCACTCTAAGCGTGATGGTCGGCGCAACGCCGGAACTGTTCGCCGCGATCGAGCCGCTGATCCGGTGCTTTGCGACCGATGTTACGCGTTGTGGCGAAGTCGGGGCAGGGCAGGTGACAAAAATCCTCAACAACATGGTGCTGTTCGAGACGGTCAACGCGCTGGCGGAAGCCGTTGCCGTCGCCAGACGCAGCGGCGTCGATCCGGCGTTGCTGCTCGACACGCTGTCAAAGGGATCGGCGGATAGTTTCGCGCTGCGCAATCATGGCCTGAAAGCCATCGTGCCCGGCAATTTTCCCGAGCGCGCGTTCTCCACTGAGTACGCCCTGAAGGATTTGTCCTACGCGCTGGAGTTGGCTGAAGATGCCGGGGTCAAAATTCGCGGTGCGGAGCTGATCGGAACGATCTTGCAGGAGGCCATCGACGCTGGTTCCGGCGGCGCATATTTTCCAGTGATCGCAAAGCATATCGATCCATGACGCACGCGTCCAAAACCCAGTTCGGTTATCGCCGCCATCCGGATCAGGATCGCGCGGCAGCAGCCGAACATCCGGTGGTAGTGGTCGGCGCCGGCCCCGTGGGGCTGTCGCTCGCGATCGATCTGGCGCAGCGCGGCCAGCGCGTGGTGCTGCTGGACGATGCCGACTGCATCGGCGACGGCTCGCGCGCGATCTGTTTTTCAAAACGCTCGCTGGAAGTCTGGGATCGCCTCGGCGTCGCACAGCGAATGGTCGATAAGGGCGTGGTCTGGAAAGTCGGTAAGGTCTTTCTTGGCAAAGAGATGCTGTATCAGTTCGATCTCCTGCCGGACGACGGCCACAAGATGCCGGCCTTTATCAACCTGCAGCAATATTACGCGGAAGCCTATCTGGTCGATCGCGTGCAGGAATTGCCTGCGATCGATCTGCGCTGGCGCAACAAGGTCATTGGGCTTGAGCAGCACAACGACCATGCGGTGCTGGAAATCGAAACGCCGGACGGGCCTTATCGTTTGCGTGCGCAATATGTCGCGGCCTGCGACGGCGCTCGGTCGGCGTTGCGCGGCATGGTCGGCGCGGAATTTTCAGGCCAGATTTTCGAGGATCAGTTTCTGATCGCCGACGTTAAGATGACCGCGGAATTTCCGACCGAGCGCTGGTTCTGGTTCGATCCGCCGTTTCACTCCGGGCAATCGGCGCTGCTGCACCGCCAGCCCGACAACGTCTGGCGGATTGATCTGCAGCTCGGCCCGGACGCCGATCCGGCGATCGAGCGGTTGCCGGAAAATGTCCGGACGCGCATCGAGCGCATGCTGGGTCACGGCGATTTCGAGTTCGAATGGATTTCGATCTACAAATTTCAGTGCCGGCGTATGCAGCGCTTTCTGCATCAGCGCGTGATTTTTGCTGGCGACAGCGCACATCAGGTGTCGCCGTTCGGCGCGCGTGGCGCCAATTCGGGACTGGAGGACGGCGAGAACCTGGCCTGGAAACTGGCGATGATGCTGCGCAGTGACGCGCCCGCCGCGTTGCTCGAGAGTTATGACATCGAACGCGGTGCGGCGGCGGATGAAAATATTCGCGCATCGACGCGCTCGACCGATTTCATCGCGCCGCATTCGAAGCAGGAGCGCCGCTTGCGCTCAGCGGTGCTTCGTCTCGCGGCCGAAACCGAATTCGCAAAACGCATGGTCAATAGCGGCCGGTTGTCAGTGCCGTCGATTTACGACACGCCGCTGTCGAGCGCGGACACCGAGGCATGGATGCGTGGCCCGTGTCCGGGTACGCATATGATGGACGCGCCGCTGATGCATGCGAATGGCAAGGGCGTGTATCTCAGTGAGGCGTTCAAGTCTGCCGATGGCAGATTTGTGCTTTTGGAGAGCGCGAACGGTGCATCCATCGATATGCCTGGCGGGATCAGCCATCTCCGGATCGGCGGCGACGCGCCGCTTCGCGATCACGCGGGAATGTTCGCGAAGCGCTACGATGCATCGCCGGGCTCGGCTTATCTGCTGCGACCGGACGGCTATGTCGCCGCGCGGTTCAGGCATCCGACGCTCTCGGCCGTCAAGGCGGCGATGGCGCGCGCGAGCGGACGGGGCTAAAGTCGGTCATGCCGCTTTCCACGACATCGAATTTCGCCGACCCCGACGCCGCTTACCGGCTGATCGTGGAGGCGCATCGCGGTGTAACCGACGCGCAGAATGCCGATCTCGATGCCGCGCTGGTGTTGATTCTCGCCAACCATATCGGTGACGTCGGCGTTCTTCAGGAAGCAATCGCGCTGGCGAAGCGGCGCGTAGTGAATGATATTGACGGCGCTCAAGATATCCCTCCCTCCGCGTAGCGGTGGGGAGGGTGGTCCGAGCGAAGCGGAGGACCGGATGGGGGGCGCTTTTTGTTTCGAGCCCCCCACCCCCGACCCCTCCCAACCGCAAGCGGAGGGGTACGACATGCTTCATATTCGAGAACAAGAAAGTTGAACGAATGGCAAAAGGCTTCGCATCCACCACCGACATGACAGAGAAGAAAATCACCTTCTCCGAGATCGGCACCGATCTTTACGCCTTCACGTCAGAGGGCGATCCGAACTCCGCTGTGATCGTCGGCGACGACGGCTGCATCGTGTTCGACGCGCTGGCGACGCCGGCGCTGGCGCACCAAGTGATCGAGCGCGTGAAGACTGTTACCGACAAGCCGATCAAATATGTCGTGCTGTCGCATTACCACGCCGTGCGCGTGCTCGGCGCTTCCGCGTACAAAGCCGAAGCGGTGATCGCCTCGCAGGAAACACATCGCCTGATCGCCGAGCGCGGCCAGCAGGATTGGGATTCGGAATACGGCCGCTTCCCCCGACTGTTTCAGGGCGCCGAAAGCATCCCCGGCCTGACCTGGCCGACCATGACGTTCGAGACCGACATGACGCTCTATCTCGGCAAGCGCGAAGTACGCTTGATGTCGCTCGGCGCGGGCCATACATCAGGTGATATCGTCGCATGGGTGCCGGATGCCGAAGTGATGTTCTCGGGCGATCTTATCGAATATCATTCCGCCTGCTATTGCGGTGACGCGCACTTACGGGAATGGCCGGCGACGCTGAACGCGATCCGCGATTTCAATCCGAAAGCCATTGCGCCGGGGCGCGGCGACGCGCTGAAGGGCACGCCGATGGTGAACGAAGCCATCGCCATGACGCGCGATTTCGTCAGCACGCTATACGGTGCCGCCGAATCTTCCGTCGCCAAGGGCCGCAGCCTGAAGGAGACAATGGCCGCGGCGCGCGAAGTGATGGACCCGAAATTCTCAAGCTTCGCTATCTACGAACATTGTCTGCCGTTCAATGTGTCTCGCGCGTACGATGAGGCATCCGGGATCGACGATCCCGTGATCTGGACCGCCGAGCGCGATCAGGAAATGTGGGCCGCGTTGCAGGGGTGAGTTCGCCGAGTACAGAACGACGGTAGGGATGCATTCGATGTCTGATTCAACATGCCCCTCACCCCCCACCCCTCCCCACCACGCTGAAGGAGCGTGGGGGGAGGGGAGACGGGTGCCTTTGCTCCCCTCCCCACGCTCTTTCGGTGGGAAGGGGTCGGGGGTGGGGAGTCCGGAGAGCGGGCGCAACGAGCGCTTTAGGAGGAGGCAGCCATGAATATCACCACAAAACCCGACACGCTGACGCCTGCGCGAATCGACATCACGCCAGGCTACATGTCCGGCTTCGGCAATTCCTTTGAGAGCGAAGCGCTGCCGGGCGCGTTGCCGATCGGGCGCAACTCGCCGCAGCGCGCGCCCTATGGCCTCTACGCAGAGCAGCTTTCCGGCTCGCCCTTCACGGCGCCGCGCGGCAGCAACGAGCGCTCGTGGCTGTATCGCATCCGCCCTTCCGTGCGGCACTCCGGCCGTTTTGAGAAGGCCGATGCCAAACTCTGGCGCACCGCGCCATGCATGGAGGCCGATCTGCCGATCGCGCAACTGCGCTGGGATCCTGCGCCGATCCCGAAGGAAGACATGACGTTCCTGCAGGGCGTGCAGACCATGACCACGGCGGGCGACTCCAACACCCAGGCCGGCATGGCCGCGCATGTCTATCTCATCACGAAATCGATGGTGGACCAGCATTTCTACAACGCCGACGGCGAAATGATGTTCGTGCCGCAGCAGGGCAGCTTGCGCTTCGTCACCGAGTTTGGCCGCATCGACATCGAGCCGGGCGAGATCGCGGTGATCCCGCGCGGCGTCAAGTTTCGCGTCGAGCTGACCGGCGGTCCGGCGCGCGGCTATCTCTGCGAGAATTACGGCGGCGCCTTCACGCTGCCGGAGCGCGGCCCGATCGGCGCGAATTGTCTGGCCAACGCGCGCGATTTTCTCACGCCGGTCGCAGCGTATGAAGATAAGGACACGCCGACCGAGCTCTATGTGAAGTGGGGCGGCGCGCTGTACAGGACCAAGCTGCCGCATTCGCCCATCGATGTGGTGGCGTGGCACGGCAATTACGCGCCCTACAAATACGATTTGCGCACCTTCTCGCCGGTTGGCGCGATCGGTTTCGACCATCCCGATCCGTCGATCTTCACGGTGCTGACCTCGCCGTCGGAAACCGCAGGCACCGCCAACATCGACTTCGTGATTTTCCCGGAGCGCTGGGCGGTCGCGGAGAATACCTTCCGTCCGCCCTGGTATCACATGAACATCATGTCGGAGTTCATGGGGCTGATCTACGGCGTCTACGACGCCAAGCCGCAGGGCTTTACGCCCGGCGGCATCAGCCTGCACAACATGATGCTGCCGCATGGCCCTGATCGCGAGGCGTTCGACCACGCCAGCAATTCCGAGCTGAAGCCCGTGAAACTCACGGGCACGATGGCCTTCATGTTCGAGACGCGCTACCCGCAACGCGTCACCGAACACGCCGCAAAATCCGCGACGCTGCAGAGCGACTACGCCGATTGCTGGAACGGGTTGGAAAAGCGCTTCGACCCGGCGAAGCGGTAAAAACCAACGTGCGTCGTCCTCGCGAACGCGGGGACGACGATGGGGAATGGCAACTCACCATTTCGGCCTTATATTTTTGGAAACCAGCCAGTTCAGGAGATCAGCCATGGGTCCGTTTCCGCACGACGCACCGCCCGCCACCATCACGCCCGACAATCCGATGGGCACCGACGGTTTCGAGTTCGTCGAATACGCACATCCGAAGCCCGACGAATTGCATGCGCTGTTCAAGTTGATGGGTTATGCTCCCGTCGCGCGGCACAAGACAAAGAAAATCACGGTCTATCGACAGGGCGACATCAATTATCTCGTCAATGAAGCGCCCGGCACGCACGGCTTCGATTTCGTCGGCAAGCATGGCCCCTGCGCGCCGTCGATGGCGTTCCGCGTGGTCGATGCCAAGCAGGCCCATGCGCGCGCGCTGTCGCTCGGCGCCGAGCCGGCGGATATTTCGGCGGCGCAGAAGACGCTCGACGTGCCCGCGATCAAGGGCATCGGCGGCAGCCTGCTGTATTTTGTCGACCGCTATCGCGCTAAAGGCTCGGCCTACGATACAGAGTTCGAATGGACGGACGCCAAAAATCCGCGGCCCGAAGGCGCCGGATTGTTTTATCTCGACCATCTCACCCACAACGTGCATCGCGGCCGCATGGATGTCTGGACCGGCTTCTACGAAAAATTGTTCAATTTCCGCCAGATTCGTTTCTTCGACATTGAGGGCCGCGCCTCCGGACTGTTTTCGCGGGCACTCACCAGTCCCGACGGCAAGATCAGAATTCCGATCAACGAGGACGCCGGCAACTCCGGCCAGATCGAGGAATATCTTAACGTCTATCGCGGCGAAGGCATTCAGCACATCGCCTGCGGCGCGAAAGATATCTACCGCACGGTGGAAGCCTTGCGCGCCGATGGCCTGCCGTTCATGCCGCCGCCACCGCAAACTTATTTTGAGAAGATTGACGCACGGTTGCCGAAACACGGCGAGGACGTGGCGCGGCTGAAGCGCGACGGCATCCTGATCGACGGCGAGGGCGTGGTCGAAGGCGGCGAGACCAAGGTGCTGTTGCAGATTTTTTCGGCCAACGCGATCGGGCCGATCTTTTTCGAGTTTATCCAGCGCAAAGGCGACGACGGCTTCGGCGAGGGCAACTTCAAGGCGCTGTTCGAATCGATCGAAGAAGATCAGATTCGTCGGGGTGTGCTGACGGTGGATGACAACGCGGCGTAGGGTTTCGCGCGCGCCAGAAACATATTCAGCGACGATGAGTTTTTTTAGCGCCTGCCCCACTCTTTCGCGACCGCGCCAAGCTCCGCCGTCACCGTCTTGCGGATCGCCGACGGCGTACGTGAAAAGCGCGGCGCGGGAGCAGGCTGTTTGATGCCATCGACATCGACGAAAATCTTGCGCTCCGCCATGTGCGGGTGACCGGGCGCTTCGGACAACGACAGCACCGGCGCGAAGCAAACATCGGTGCCTTCCATGATCGCGCACCATTCGCTGCGCGTTTTGGTTTTGAACACGTCCACCATCTTCGCCTTCATCGCCGGCCAGTTCTTGGCTTCCATCTGACCATCGTAGATCGCGTCGTCAAGGCCGGCAAGCTTGCGCAGCTCCGCATAGAATTGCGGTTCGATCGAGCCCAACGAAATGAATTCGCCGTCCTTGCATTCGTAGGTGCCGTAAAAATGCGCGCCGCCGTCGAGCATGTTGCTCTCGCGGCCGTCCTTCCAGCGCCCGATCGCGGTCAGCTCACAGAACAGCGACATCAATGATGCCGCGCCGTCGCACATCGCGACATCGACCACCTGACCCTGCCCGGATTTTTGCGCCTCGAGCAGCGCGGCAAGCAGCCCGACCACGAGATAAAGCGCGCCGCCGCCATAATCGCCGACAAGGTTGAGCGGCGGCATCGGCTTGTCCTTGGCGCCGATCGCGGCGAGCGCGCCGGTCACCGAAATGTAGTTGATGTCGTGGCCAGCGGCGTTGGCGAGCGGGCCGGACTGGCCCCATCCGGTCATGCGCGCATAGACCAGCCGCTTGTTGTGCGCCATCACCACGTCAGGCCCAAAGCCGAGCCGTTCCATCACGCCGGGGCGATAGCCTTCGATCAGCGCGTCCGCGCCTTCCAGCAGGTTAAGCACCTGCGCGGCGCAGGCCTTGTCCTTCAGGTCGGCCGGAATCTGGCGCCGTCCACGCATCATGATGACGCCGCGCAGGCCCTGTTTCTGCTCGCCGCGCGTCAGCGTCACAACATCCGCGCCCATATCCGACAGCATCATCGACGCGAACGGGCCGGGCCCGAGGCCCGCGAATTCGACGATGCGGATGCCGGCGAGGGGACCGGTGGGACGTTGTTGCGTTTCAGACAAAGGCGATTGCAACGTCACCCCGCCTGAGCTACGGCGCGCTGTGCCATCGCCTTGATCAGATTCGCACGGTAGTCCACCGAGCCGTGGATATCCGCCAGCAATCCCTCAGTCGAAATGGTGACTTTGTCCAGCGCCGACGCAGACCAGTTCGCATTCAACGCGGCTTCGATCACGGGTACACGCATCACGCCGTTCTGCCCCGCGCCGGTCGCGGCAACGCGCACCTCGCCGGACCTGGTCTTGGCGACGAACACGCCGGTCAGCGCGAAGCGCGACGCCGGGTGACGGAACTTTTCGTAGCCCGCCTTCTGCGGGATCGGAAACGAAACCGCCGTAATGATCTCGCCCGGTTGCAACGACGTCGTCATCAACCCGGCAAAAAAATCCGCAGACTTTATTTCGCGGCGGTCGGTCTTGATCGTGGCATCGAGCGCCAGCACCGCTGCGGGATAATCCGCCGCCGGATCGTTGTTGGCGAGCGAGCCCCCGACAGTGCCACGATAACGCACCGCGGGATCGCCAAGCACGCTGGTAAGATGCGCGATCGCGGGGATCGCGCGCTTTACGTCCGCGCTGGTCATGATGTCGTGATAGATCGTCGCCGCCTTGATGGTCAGCGCGTCATTGTTCACTTCGATGCCGATCAAGTCCTTGATCTGCGCGAGATCAATCACGTCCGAAGGTGCGGCGAGCCGCTGCTTCATGACCGGAATCAGCGTATGACCGCCCGAGAGATACATGGCGTCGCTGCCCTTGGCGAACAACGACGCAGCGTCGGCGAGATTGGCCGGGCGGTGATAATGGGTCTCGTACATCGCGGGCGCTCCTATTTCTGCGTCGTCATCTGCGGCACCGGCGGCGCGGATGCAGCCTGGCCGTGGATCGCGTGCCACACCCGGTCGGGCGACGCCGGCATCTCAATCTTGTTATGGCCGATCGCGTCCGTGATGGCGTTGATCACCGCGGCCGATGACCCGATCGCGCCGGCCTCGCCGCAGCCTTTGACGCCGAGCGGATTGCCGGGACACAGCGTTGTCTGATGCGACAGCTTGAACGACGGCAGGTCGTCGGCGCGGGGCATGGTGTAGTCCATGAACGATGCGGTGATGAGCTGGCCGGTCGAGTCATACACCGCGCCTTCCAGCAGCGCCTGGCCGATGCCCTGTGCGATGCCGCCATGGACCTGGCCCTCGACGATCATCGGGTTGATCAGCCGGCCGAAATCATCGGCCGCGACGAAATTCAGGATGTGCGTCTTGCCGGTGCCCTTGTCGATCTCGACTTCGCAGATGTAGGCGCCCGCTGGAAAGGTGAAGTTGGTCGGATCGTAGAACGCGCCTTCCTTCAGGCCGGGCTCCATGCCGTCGGGCAGATTGTGCGCGGTGTAAGCGGCGAGCGCGACCATTGGCAGAGCGATCGACTTGTCGGTACCGGTGACTTTGAACTCGCCGTTCTCGATGACGATATCGTCCTCGGAGGCCTCGAGCTGATGCGCGGCGATCTTCTTGGCCTTGGCTTCGACCTTCTCCATCGCCTTGAAGATGGCGGACATGCCCACGGCCGCGGAACGCGATCCGTAGGTGCCCATGCCGAACTGCACCTTGTCGGTATCGCCGTGAACGATCGAGACCTGGCTGATGGGAATCCCCAGCCGGTCCGCGACCAGCTGCGCAAACGTGGTCTCGTGGCCCTGGCCGTGGCTGTGCGAACCGGTCAGGATTTCGATGGTGCCAACCGGATTGACGCGTACCTCCGCGGATTCCCACAAGCCAACGCCGGCGCCGAGCGAGCCGACCGCCTTCGACGGTGCGATGCCGCAGGCCTCAATGTAGCAGGAGAAGCCGATTCCGCGCAGCTTGCCTTCGCTTTTGGCCTTCGCCTTGCGCGCGGGGAAATCCACTGTAGTCGATCGCTTTCAGCGCGGCGTCGAGCGACGCGCCGAAATCGCCAACGTCGTAGGCCATGATGACGGGGGTCTGGTGCGGGAACTGCGTGATGAAGTTCTTGCGGCGCAGTTCCGCCGGATCGACCTCGAGCTGTCGTGCCGCGGTTTCCATCAGCCGCTCCAAGAGATAACTCGCCTCCGGCCGTCCGGCGCCGCGGTAGGCATCGACCGGCGCGGTGTTGGTGTAGACGCCCATCACCTCGGCATATATCGCGGGGATGTTGTACTGGCCCGACAGCAGCGTGGCGTAGAGATAGGTCGGCACCGAGGATGAGAACAGCGACATGTATGCGCCGAAATTGGCGTGGGTTTTCACCCGCAGTCCGAGAATCTTGTTGTCCTTGTCAAATGCCATCTCGGCTTTGGAAAGATGGTCGCGGCCGTGCGCGTCGGTCAGGAAGGCTTCGGTGCGGTCGCCGGTCCATTTCACCGGGCGCCGAACTTTCTTGGACGCCCACAACGCCACCATCTCTTCGGGATAAATGAAAATCTTCGAGCCGAAACCGCCGCCGACGTCCGGCGCCACCACGCGCAGCTTGTGCTCCGGCGCGATGTTGTAGAACGCCGAAAGCACGAGACGCGCGACGTGCGGATTCTGCGAGGTGGTGTAGAGCGTGAAATGCTCTTCGGCGTCGTTGTATTCGGCGATTGCCGCGCGCGGCTCCATCGCGTTCGGCACCAGCCGGTTGTTGGTCAGCTCTAGCGACACCACGTTCGCCGCCTTGCCGAAGGCATCATTGACCGCCTTCTCGTCGCCGATTGCCCAGTCGTAAACGACGTTGCCCGGCGCCTCCGGATGTAGCTGCGCGGCGCCCTGCGCGATGGCGGCGCGGATGTCGTGCACGGCAGGAAGCTCTTCGTAAGTGACGACTACAGCTTCGGCGGCGTCCTTGGCCTGGTTCTTGGTCTCGGCGATGACCACCGCGACGGCCTGACCGACAAAGCGCACGGTCTCAGGCGCCATCGCCGGCCACGCGCCCATCTTCATCGGGGTGCCGTCCTTGGATGAGACCGCCCAGCCGCAAATCAGATTGCCGACCTTGTCGTCAACGATCTGCTGCCCCGTAAGCACGCCGACCACGCCGGGCATGTCCATCGCCGCCGACGAGTCAATGCTTTTCACCTTGGCATGACCGTGTGGGCTGCGGATGAAATGGGCATGTGTCATGCCCTGCACCTTGATGTCGTCGACGTAACGGCCACGGCCGGTGATGAACCGCCGGTCTTCCTTGCGCACGACGCTTGCGCCAATGCCTTCAACGCCCATGATATGTTCTCCCTGCCGGAGTGTTTGCTTCCGCCAATTTCCATCGAAATCGCGGCCGGATATTCTGTTGTTCGCCCATTATTCCGCCGCCTGTGCCACCTTCATGCGGCCGGCGGCGTCGAGCACCGATTTGACGATGTTATGGTAACCAGTGCAGCGGCAGATGTTGCCTTCGAGCTCATGCCGCACCGTGTCCTCGTCGAGTTCGCCGCCGCTATGGCGGTGCACGATATCGATCGCCGACATGATCATGCCCGGCGTGCAATAGCCGCACTGCAGTCCGTGGTTGTCGCGAAACGCCGCCTGCATCGGATGCAGTTCGTCGCCCTTGGCGATGCCCTCAATGGTGGTGACGTTGGCGCCATTGGCCTGGCCTACCAGCACGGTGCATGATTTGACCGCGCGGCCATCGATATGCACGACACAGGCGCCGCACTGGCTGGTGTCGCAGCCGACATGAGTACCTGTCAGGTTGAGATTTTCGCGCAGCAAATGGACCAGTAGCGTGCGGTCCTCGACCTCGGCCGAGACGGCTTTGCCGTTCACCGTCAATTTGATTTTGGACACGCGGACCTCCCGATACTTTTTAATTATTCGAATTAAAGGCGGGGGGACCAAACTTTGCAACCGGGATTTTCGTCACAAGGTGGCTTGCAAATGGCAGCACGCATCACGATTGCGAAATTTTGCCTTTGTGACAGCCGCGCATGATGGTCTATTGACCAAAAATTTGCGCAGGATTGCAAATCTCAAGGAGTCGTTGCGTGATCGACAAGCAGGTAAAGACGACCGCCGACGCCGTGGCCGGGGTGCGCGACGGCTCGACGGTATTGGTGGCGGGCTTCGGCGCGGTCGGCGTCGCCGACAACCTTCTCGATGCCTTGCACGAGCAGGGCGCGCGGGAATTGACCATCGTCGCCAACAATTCCGGCAACGGCGACCATGGCCTGGCGCGGCTGATCAATTCCGGCCGCGTGCGCAAGGTGATCTGCTCCTATCCGCGCTCCGGCGATTATAGCGCCTTTCTCAATGCCTACCGCGCCAAGAGCCTCGAGCTTGAACTGGTGCCGCAGGGCACCATCAGCGAGCGGATGCGCTGCGCCGCTGCGGGCCTCGGCGGATTCTTCTCGCCGGTGTCCGCCGGCACCAAGCTTGCCGAGGGCAAGGAAACGCGCGAGATCGACGGTCGGCTGCACGTGTTCGAAAAGCCGCTGAAGGGCGATCTGGCTTTGATCAAGGCCAACAAGGCTGACCGCTGGGGCAACCTCACTTACTTACGGTCGGCGCGGAATTTCAATCCCGTCATGGCGATGGCCGCCGAACTCACCGTGGCCGAGGTTGACACCATGGTGAAGCTTGGCGAGTTGGACCCCGAGGCGGTGGCGACGCCGAGTATTTTCGTCGACCGTGTAGTGGTCGTTGGAGCAAACGCATGAACTATCAGCCTCTGAAGCGCGAGCAGATGGCGTGGCGCGCGGCTCAGGATTTGCCCGAGGGCGCTTATGTCAATCTCGGCATCGGCATTCCGACGCTCGCCGCGAGCTACGTACCGCCCGGGCGCGAGGTGATCTTCCACAGCGAGAACGGCATCCTCGGCATGGGCCCGAAACCCGAGCCAGGCATGGAAGACCCCTACATGGTCGACGCTGGCAAGAACCTGACGACGCTGGCCACCGGCGGCTGTTTCGTCCACCACGCCGATGCGTTTTTGATGATCCGCGGCGGTCATCTCGACGTCAGCCTGCTCGGCGCCTTCGAGGTGTCCGAAAAAGGCGATCTGGCGAACTGGACCACCGAGGACCCGGCGTTTCCGCCTGGCGTCGGCGGCGCGATGGATCTCGCGGTCGGCGCGCGCGAAATCCGCGTCATCATGGATCACACCCACAAGAGCGGCTCGCCGCGGCTCCTCAAGCATTGCAAATATCCGCTGACCGCTGCGGGCTGCGTCAAGCGCGTTTATACCAATCTGGCGGTGATCGACATCACGCCGCAGGGATTGTTCGTGGTCGAGATGGTCCCCGGCATGACGCTGGAAACGCTGCAATCGTTAACCGAGCCTGAATTGCAGCTGGCCAATAGCTGGCAATCCCTGGAGCCGCCGGCGGCGCAGGCGGCTTGATCCGGTTTAGTTGAACGTCATGCCGCCGTGACCGGGAGAGAGGGTACGGTGCCCTATCGATAGAGCGACCCCTCTCCCCGCCTTCGATGCTTCGGCATCTCAGGTACCCTCTCCCGCAAGGGGAGAGGGGAAAGCACCTCCGCCTGCAATGTTTTGGATACCCGCGCATTCGGAACTCTCTGCACACTGCGCACGTTGGCAGGCGCATGACGCAATCAGCCAACGCGGCGACATCAACAGCGGCTGCCGCCGGATCGTCCGCCCCCGATCGCATCATCGAGACCGATATCCCGTCGCGTCTCGACAGCCTGACCTGGAGCGGCTTCCATACCCGCGTGGTGCTGGCGCTCGGCATCACCTGGATTCTCGATGGTCTCGAGGTCACGCTAGCCGGTGCGCTTTCGGGTGCGCTGAAGGAAAGCCCGAGACTGCACTTCAGCAATTTCGATGTCGGCTTCGCCAACAGCGCCTATCTCGCCGGCGCGGTGCTGGGCGCGCTCGGATTTGGCTGGCTGACCGATCGCATCGGCCGCAAGAAGCTGTTCTTCATTACGCTCGCGCTCTACCTCACGGCGACAGCGGCGACCGCATTGTCGTGGAGCGTCGGCAGCTATGCGCTGTTTCGATTCTTGACTGGCGCGGGCATCGGCGGCGAATACACCGCGATCAATTCGACCATTCAAGAACTGGTCCCGGCGCGCTATCGCGGCTGGACCGACCTCATCATCAACGGCAGTTTCTGGATCGGGGCTGCGATGGGTGCGGTCAGCGCCATCGTGCTGCTCGATCCCGCGGTGTTCAGCGCGGATGTCGGCTGGCGGCTGGCTTACCTCACCGGTGCGTGTCTCGGCATGATCGTTTTCGTGATGCGGCTGTGGATTCCCGAAAGCCCGCGCTGGCTGATGATCCACGGCCAACCCGATCGCGCCCACGCCATCGTCGCCGAAATTGAAAAATCCGTGATTGGCGAAGCGCCGGATGAACGGCAACGCGTTTGGCCGAAAATCAAGCTGCGCATGCGCGACCACACGCCGCTGCGCGAGGTCGCGCACACGCTGTTCTCGCTCTATCGCCAGCGTTCGCTTGTTGGCCTCGCCTTGATGATCGCGCAGGCGTTCTTCTACAACGCGATCTTCTTCACTTTCGCGCTGATGCTAACCGATTTCTACGGTATCCCGTCGAATCGGATCGGCTGGTATTTGCTGCCGTTCGCGGCGGGCAATTTCGCAGGCCCGCTGCTGCTGGGGCGGCTGTTCGACACGCTGGGACGCCGGGTGATGATTACATTCACGTATGGCATGTCCGGAATTCTGCTCGCCTTCTCAGGCTATCTGTTCGCGATCGGTGTTTTGAGTGCGCAGACACAGACTATCGCGTGGATGGTGATTTTCTTCTTTGCCTCGCCGGCCGCAAGTGCTGCCTATCTGACGATAAGCGAAACCTTTCCTTTGGAGGTTCGCGCGCTGGCGATCGCATTGTTTTATGCCGTCGGAACCGGCATCGGCGGCGTCGCCGGTCCAGCGCTGTTTGGCGCGCTGATCGATACCGGCTCGCGCAACGGCGTCTTTGCAGGTTATCTTTTAGGGTCGGCGTTGATGATCGCGGCGGCGGCGGTTGCCTGGCGCTGGTGCATTTCGGCCGAGCGGCGGTCGCTGGAAACAATTGCGCCGCCCCTGGCCGCCATGAAATTGTAGTACAGAAGGATCAGGATGTGCCCAACATGATTATCGAACAGGAAGAAACGCCGGACGCGGTGCCGGTGCCGCGCTCGTTGGTGCCGCACCTGGATCACTGCGCGATCCTGCTCGACATCGACGGCACCCTGCTCGATCTGGCGCCGACGCCGCGCGAGGTCTGGGTCCCGCCCGGGCTGGCCGAAACGCTCAAGGGTCTGCACGCGCGAACTTCCGGCGCGCTGGCACTGGTCAGCGGCCGTTCGCTCAACGATATCGATCTGATTTTTGCGCCGGTGCAGTTTCCGGTGGTCGGCGGCCACGGCGCGGAAATGCGGATTTCGGCCGAAGAAGAGTCCGTAGCGACGCACGCGCCGCCGATGGACAAGGAATTGAAGCTTCGTCTTGCGGCCATCGCCAAGATCAGCCCGGGCATTCTCCTCGAGGATAAGGGCTATTCGCTCGCGCTGCATTACCGGCTGGCGCCGCAGGCCGAAAAGGCGATCTATGACGCGGTGTCCGCGATCCGAGCCGATCTGCCCAATGCGCCGATCGAGGTGCTGCCGGGCAAATCCGTCTGCGAGATCAAGCATTCCGGGTTCACTAAGGCCACCGGCGTGCTCGAATTGATGAATCACGATCCGTTCCGGGGCCGGCGTCCGATCTTCATCGGCGATGATGTCACCGATGAAACGGTGTTCGCGATCATGCCGGATCTCGATGGCCTGGCGTTTTCCGTGGGCCGGCGGGCGCACGGCGTGGCCGGGCACTTCGACGAGCCCAGCGATGTACGCGAGTGGCTCGCGCATCTGCTCAGCGATACCAAGACCGCCGGCTAAGCGCCTTTTTACCAGCAATTTCAACGAATTCTTCTCGTTTCACATATTCGTTGTAACCGTGACGGCAGGAACCATAATGATGAACGGCGGTTAATTGGGCGGGTCGGACATTACTTAAAGAGGGGCAATCGTGAACCTCATCGTCGTTTCGAATCGCGTTTCGCGCGGAAAGCCAAACGAACCTATGACGGGGGGGCTGGCCGCGGCATTGCTGCCGGTTGTTGAGAAATCCGGCGCGATATGGGTCGGCTCCAGCGGCCGCGTCAGAGATGGCGCGCAAAAAGAACCGTTCGCCGAAATCGAAGCCTTGGGCGAGGGCGCGCTAGCCATGCTGGATCTGCCAGCCGCGCACTACGGAGGCTATTATGAGGGCTTTGCGAATTCGGCGTTATGGCCGGCGCTGCATTCGCGCAGCGATCTCATTCGCGTTTCGCAGGAAGACTATCAATCCTACCGCGAGGTCAATGCCTTCATGGCCCGCGCGCTACTGCGCTTCCGCAAGCCCGACACCGCGTTCTGGGTTCAGGATTATCATTTTCTCGCGCTGGGCGCCGAACTGCGCAACCTCGGCGTCGCTAATCCGCTCGGCTTCTTCCTTCATACGCCGTGGCCGACGCGGGCTGTCATGGGCGGCGTGCCGCATCATCGTGAACTGATCAAGGCGATGCTGGCGTACAATCTGATCGGCTTTCAGACCGACGACGATTGCGAGAATTTCATTGGTTATCTCCAATCGGAGATGGGGCTTACCGTCGAGAACGGCATCGTAAAGTCGGATCATGGCGTCTCGCGAATCGCGGTGTTTCCCATCGGCATCGACGCGGAGAAATTCGCGACGCAGGCCGCCAAGGCCATTACGCATCCCGACGTGTCGCGACTGCGGCGGAGCCTGAATGGCGAGAAGCTGGCGATCGGCGTCGACCGCCTGGATTATTCCAAGGGTCTGCTTAACCGGGTCAGCGCCTTTGATCGTATGTTGACGGCAAATCCTCAGCTAAATCGTTCGGTGTCGCTGCTGCAGATCGCGACGCGATCGCGCGAAACCATCGAAGCCTACGGCAACCTGCAAAGCGACCTGGCCAAGCTGGTAAGCGAGGTGAACGGCCGCCACGGTGAGGTGGACTGGACGCCAATCCGTTACCTCAACAAGGGGTTCAGCCAGATCGTGCTGGCCGGGCTTTATCGCACCGCGCAGGTCGCACTGGTCACTCCCTTGCAGGACGGCATGAATCTGGTGGCGAAAGAATACGTGGCCGCGCAAAATCCCGCCGACCCCGGCGTTCTGGTGCTATCGAAATTCGCGGGCGCCGCCAACGAGCTGGATACCGCGCTATTGGTCAATCCGCATGACATCGACGGCATGGCGCGCAGCTTTGCCACCGCGTTGTCGATGCCGCTGATCGAGCGCCGCATGCGGTGGGAAGCGATGATGGCGAAGCTCCGCGCTGGCACCATTCAGCAATGGTTTGCCGATTTCGTCGCGGCTTTGCAGGAAGCCAACGTCAACGTTATTCCCGATACGGTGCCGGAAACCTCTCCGGCGGCATGGCCGTTGCGTTCGGTCAATTCCAGCGTGCGCTATCACTAGCGCCAATCCTGCAGTTTCGGCCTGCTAAAAATGGCCGCGCCGCCGCTGCTTCACTTGCAATATCCGTCTCGTCCGGCCATGAGAGGGCCACGGAGAGATGGCCGAGTGGCTTAAGGCGCACGCTTGGAAAGCGTGTGTGCGGGAAACCGTACCGTGGGTTCGAATCCCACTCTCTCCGCCAATAGCCATTGAAAACATTGACGAATTAGCGATTTTGCACTTGCTATCCTACCCGCCATCCTACCCGACCCTATCGCGGGAAAACCCCTCGGCGGAAAATCGCCTAGGAAGCCGTACAGCGCTCCAAATTTCGGCCGTGCCATCGTGCACCCGGGTCGGTTCAACGCAGGACGTGCCAGCGTACGCAGGCCGGGCGGCCGGGAACCCATCAGGCGGGGAACGACTTTCCAGCCCTGCGCAAATCCTTGAATGGACGACCCGCGCGAACTTCGCGAGCGCGCCGCCAAAACGCGACACCTAGCAGCGTCAATGGACGCCGACACGGCCGCCCGGCTCATTGCGTTCGCTGAAGAGTGCGAGCGGCAGGCGGCCTTATCGAAGACCACGCCCGACGACGGTTGATCGCAGATGCGTCGGCAATACTTCGCTGAAGGCAACCGTTGTCAGTTCCTGGCCGCAATCGTCCGCGACAATGATACTATCGAACGTGTCGTTTCTGCCCGACTTGATCGCATTAGCCAAAAGTTCGCGGGCCGTAGCTATCGCCTCCTGCCGAGCGGCGGCGGCGTCGGCGCATTCCGTTCCGTCGTCGTCGTTATCGACGCTATCACCGCGCCGAAGGTGAAAGTAAAATCTGGGCATGACACGACTCCCAATGGATCATGAGTCGAACCGGATCAATGCACATTGGTTTCAATGTTCGGTGTGCGACGGTCACGCGCTCCACAGTAGCCGATGCTGACTGTTGACCACGTTATAGCACTCGCACGCGGTCTCATTCAGCGCGGCGATATCCAGCAGCTCAATTTTGCCTCTTGCGTATTTGATGAATCCTGCCCGTTGCAAGGTGTGCGCAACCAACGTGACGCTGGTTCGTCTCACTCCCAACATATCCGCAAGATATTCCTGCGTGAAATTTAGCGTATCGCTCTCCGACAAATCCCTCGCACGAAGTAACCAGCGACAAAGCCGCGCTTCCACGTCGTGCACTGCCATACAAGCAGTTGATTGTTGCGCCTGAACAAAGACAGTTTGTTCGTGGCGGATTAGTTTCGATAGGAATTCGTCACTTTGCAGCGCCGTACTTTTCAGCGCACGTATTTCGCAGGCCATGGCGTCGCCAGATAGCTGCACAACCGCGCGGCTCATGGATAGCCTCGCATCAAGACCCGCCGCTGCGCCAACAACTCCGTCCTTGCCGATCATCGCTGCTTCGATTGTTTCGCCCGTCGAAAGTCCAACCACGATTGAGACGATGCAGCTTGTCGGAAAATAGACGGTATCAATCGTATCGCCGGCCTCATACAGGATCTCGTTTTTGTTTGAGATTAATTAGTTTTAGATGCGGTTTAAGAGCGGCAACGTCCGCCGGTGAAAGCGACGCGAGAATCAAATTGTTCGGCATGTTGCAACTCCCTATTAGGCGGGAGTGTTACCGAACTCTCAGTCGCCGATAGTAGCCCGAAAGGCGCGGCGATGATTAATATATGGGCATTAAACCAAAATAAGCAATGAAGAGCGGGCAACTCACGTTGGTTCCCCGTCTCATTGGTTCCGTTCTACGCCCATGATTCCAGCGATATCCTTTTCGACGTCGTCGACGACGGCGGCGGAGTTCTTATTGATGGCGACTTGCTTGCGCGCCTGATGATTCATCATTCGGTCGGCGTCCGTATCGTCGAAACGATGCACTATAAAAAGATCGACGACGAATTCTTCCCCGATGAATGATGGTCGATCATGACGGCTAAAGAGATTTCCCGGCGACCGCCTAGTGCTCGCGATGATATCCGTCATGCGGACGCTCATTCATGAACTATCCGAGCGGGGCGTCATGGACCAAACGGAATTTGCGACCAAGCTGCAAACAATCGCTATCGCACATCGCGAGTCGGGCGACCCAAACAATCTTGCGGATGCACTCCGCCAGTTCCTCAAATATTCCGAAAATATTGTGGTCTGGAGCGGCATTGCTATATCGATTTTGAAAAGTTTGAACCGGGTGCAAAACGATGGCCGCGACCGACACTACCGAACCGAAGCCCACTGAAACCCAGCCGTTCCAGGCCGAGGTTGCGGAGCTTCTGCATCTGATGGTGCATTCGGTTTATTCCGAAACCGATATTTTTCTGCGCGAGCTTATCTCCAATGCCTCGGATGCCTGCGACAAGCTGCGCTACGAGGCCATCGCCAAGCCTGAACTGCTCCCCGATGGCGGCACCGCCGAAATCCGCATCGTCCCCAGCAAGACGAACAACACCCTTGCGGTTGTCGACAACGGCATCGGCATGGACCGGCAGGAGCTGATCGACAATCTCGGCACCATCGCCCGTTCCGGCACCAAATCGTTTCTGTCGCGCCTGACGGAAGCCAAGGACGGCGTTGGCCTGATCGGACAGTTCGGCGTGGGCTTCTATGCGGCCTTCATGGTCGCCGAGCGCATCGTCGTCACCAGCCGCCGCGCCGGGACCAGTGAGGCCTGGGTGTGGTCATCGTCGGGCGGCAGCGGCTTTGAAATCGCGCCGGTCGACGATGCGTCGAGCGTCGCGACCGGCACGCAGATCGTGCTGCATTTGAAACCCGACGCGGCGAAATATCTCGAAACCTACGAGATCGAACGGATCGTCGGTGCCTATTCCGACAACATCCAGTTTCCGATCCTGCTGGTGCCGGAAGACGGCGAGCCGCGGCAGATCAATTCGGCAAGCGCGCTGTGGCAGCGCTCGAAATCCGATCTGACGGCGGAAGACTATACGCAGGCCTATAAATCCATTGCCGGCGCTTTCGACGAGCCGGCGATGACGCTGCACTACCGCGCCGAGGGCCGCCAGTCCTACGCGGTGATGCTGTTTGCGCCGTCGACAAAACCGTTCGACCTGTTTGAGCCACAGCGTAAGGGCTGGGTGAAGCTCTATGTGCGTCGCGTTTTCATCACCGACGATGCCGACCTGCTGCCGTCATACCTGCAATTCATCCGCGGCGTGGTCGACAGCGAAGACCTGCCGCTCAATATTTCGCGCGAGATGCTGCAGAACAATCCGCAGCTCGCGCAGATCCGCAAAGCGGTGACTGGCCGAGTAGTCGGCGAATTCGAAAACCTGAGCGAGAAAGAGCATGAGACGTTCGCGAAAATCTGGGACGCGTTCGGCCCGGTAATCAAGGAAGGCATCTACGAGGATTTCGAGCGCCGCGAAAAGCTGCTGGCCCTGTCGCGCTTCACCACGACAGCGGGCGAGAAACGGTCGCTGAAGCAGTATATCGCCGACCTTAAGCAGAACCAGACCGAGGTATATTATCTCGTCGGCGACAGCATCGAGCGGCTGAAATCAAATCCGAAACTGGAATCGGCGGCCGCGCGGGGCATTGAAGTGCTGCTCTTGACCGATCCCGTGGATGCGTTCTGGACCTCGGCGCAGCTCGATTTCGAGGGCAAGCCGCTGAAGTCGCTGAGCCAGGGCGACGTCAATTTCGATTTGATTCCGTTGACGGGCGACAGCAAGGACGAAACGACAAAACCGGAGATCGATGAGGCCGCGACCATCGCCGTCATCAAGGCCGCTCTCGGCGATCGCGTCTCCGACGTACGCGGCTCGCGGCGGCTGACCACCAGCGCGTCATGCCTGGTCGCCGGCGGGTTCGGGCCGGACCGCGAACTGGAACGCATGCTGGCGCGGCAGAACCGCGGTGCTGGCACCAAGCCAATCCTCGAGATTAATCTGAAACATCCTCTGGTGGCAGCGATTGCTCAGGCCAAATCCGGCGACGACGTTGACGATAAGGCCGGCGACGCTACCGACTTGTCGTTGCTGTTGCTCGAGCAGGCGCAGATTCTCGACGGCGAATTGCCCGACGATCCCGCAGCATTTGCCCAGCGTCTGAACCGGCTGGTGCTGCATGGGCTCGCGGTGGGGAAGTAGCTGCGATCGAGGACTACCCCGCCCGCGCCGCCTTCTTACGGTAGGCCAGATGCGCCGCGCAGTTGCAGCCGGGCGGATGCGCTGAGATGTCGCTTCCAGTAACATCGTTGGCCGGCGTTGCGGAAGAAGGCGCCAGCGATGGCATCGTCTCCTTTACCCGACGCTCCTGCATCGACTGGTCCTGCGTCGGAATATAATTCAGCACCGGCGCCAACCAGCGCTCGGTCTCCGCGATGCTCCAGCCTTTTCGCGCCGCATAATCCTCGACCTGATCGCGCTCGATCTTGCCGACGCCGAAATAATAACTTTCCGGATGGGAAAAATAGAGACCGGACACAGAAGAGCCCGGCCACATCGCGTAACTCTCGGTCAGAAAAACGCCGGCCGTGGCTTCGGCATCGAGCAAACGGAACAACGTGCCCTTCTCGGTGTGATCGGGTTGCGCGGGATAGCCGGGGGCAGGACGGATGCCGGCATATTGTTCGGATATCAGCGCATCCGGCGCAAGCGTCTCATCCGGCGCGTAACCCCAGAACTCGCGACGCACCCGCGCATGCATGCGCTCGGCGAAGGCTTCGGCGAGGCGATCCGCCAGCGCCTTGCACAGGATCGACGAGTAGTCGTCGTTGGCGTTCTTGAAGCGATCGGCGATCACGTCCTCGCCGATCCCCGCCGTGACGACAAAGGCGCCGATATAATCCGGCACGCCGCTTGCCGCCGGCGCGATGAAATCCGACAACGCGGTGTTGAAGCGGCCTTCACGTTTTCGAATTGTTGGCGTAACGTATAGAACGTCGCGATCGGCTTGGTGCGGGTGTCGTCGCATAAACAACGATGTCGTCGCCTACGGTATTCGCCGGCCAGAAGCCGATGGTCGCCTGCGCCTTGAACCAGTTCTCTTTGACGATCAGGTCCAGCATCTTGCTCGCGTCATCATAAAGCGAGCGCGCCACTTCGCCGACTTTCGCGTCGTCCAGGATCGCCGGGAAACGCCCGGTCAATTCCCAGGTCTGGAAGAACGGCGTCCAGTCGATAAACTCAGCGAGTTCCGCCAGATTATAATCGTGGAAACGTCTTGATGCCGAAGAAGCTCGGCTTCGTCGGCGGCGTCTTGGCGAAATCGATCGTCATCGCGTTGGCGCGGGCATCCCCGAACTTCAGCCGCTTCTTGTCGGCCTGCGCACGGAAATGCGCCGCAGAAATTTTGGCGTAGTCCGCGCGCACTTCGGCGGCGTAGGCGTCGCGCTTCTCCGGCGACAACAGCGCGGAGGCGACACCGACCGCGCGGCTGGCATCGTTGACATGCACCACCGGACCCGCATGATAGCTCGGCGCGATTTTCACCGCGGTATGCACCCGGCTGGTGGTGGCGCCGCCGATCATCAGCGGCAATTTCAAACCCTGCCGCTCCAGCTCGCCGGCAAAGAACGCCATCTCGTCGAGCGACGGCGTGATCAGGCCGGAGAGTCCGACGATGTCGGCACCCTCGGCCTTCGCGGTCTCGATGATCTTCGCCGCAGGCACCATGACGCCGAGATCGATGACCTCGAAATTGTTGCACTGGAGCACGATGCCCACAATATTTTTTCCGATGTCGTGAACGTCGCCCTTCACGGTGGCGAGCACGATCTTGCCGGCATTCCTGCGGCCGGAGCCGGTGACGCCATTGGCGAGATTGTCGGCCTTCTCTTTTTCCATGAACGGCATCAGATAGGCGACCGCCTGCTTCATCACCCGCGCGGATTTCACCACCTGCGGCAAAAACATCTTGCCGTCGCCAAAGAGATCGCCGACCACGTTCATACCGGCCATCAGCGGACCTTCGATCACATGCAGCGGCCGCTCCACGTTAAGCCGCGCGGCTTCGGTGTCTGCCTCGATGTATTCAGTGATGCCGTGCACCAGCGCATGCGAAAGCCGCTTATCGACCGGCCACTCGCGCCAGCTCAGATCCTTTTCCTTGGTCTCCTTGCCCTGGCCGCGGAATTTCTCGGCGAGCGCGAGTAAGCGGTCCGACGCGCCGGGATCGCGGTTGAGGATCACGTCCTCGCAGGTCTGGCGTAACTCGGGATCGATGTCGTCATAGACGATCATCTGGCCAGCATTGACGATGCCCATATCCATGCCGGCATGAATAGCGTGATACAGGAACACCGAATGCATCGACTCGCGCACGGGCTCGTTGCCGCGAAACGAGAACGACAGATTGGAGACGCCGCCCGAGATGTGCGCATGCGGCAGGTTCTGCTTGATCCAGCGCGTCGCCTCGATGAAATCGACGCCGTAATTGTTGTGCTCTTCGAGGCCCGTCGCGATCGCAAAAATATTCGGATCGAAGATGATGTCTTCGGGGGGGAAGTTCAGCCGATCGACAAGAATGTCATAAGCGCGTTTGCAGATTTCGGTCTTGCGCGCGAACGTATCGGCCTGGCCGGCTTCATCAAATGCCATTACCACCACGGCCGCGCCATGGCGCCGCGCGATGGTGGCCTCGTGCAAGAATTTCGCTTCGCCTTCCTTCATCGAGATCGAATTCACCACCGGCTTGCCCTGGACGCATTTCAGGCCGGCCTCGATCACGGCAAACTTCGAGGAGTCCACCATCACGGGCACGCGGGCGATATCCGGCTCTGCAGCGACGAGATTGAGGAACGTCACCATCGCGGCTTCGGAATCCAGCAATCCTTCGTCCATGTTGACGTCGATAATTTGTGCGCCGTTCTCGACCTGGTCACGCGCGACCGCGAGCGCTGCGGTGTAGTCGCCTGCGGTGATCAGCTTGCGGAATTTCGCCGAGCCGGTGACGTTGGTGCGCTCGCCAACGTTGACGAACGGGATATCCGGCGTCAATTCGAACGGTTCCAGGCCGGACAGGCGCAGGCGCGGTTCGATTACCGGGACGATGCGCGGTTTGTGAGGCGCGACCGCCGCTGCAATCGCGATGACGTGGTCCGGCGTGGTGCCGCAGCAGCCGCCGACGATATTGACGAGGCCACTGGCGGCAAATTCGCCGATCAGCCCGGCCATGAATTCCGGGCTCTCGTCATAAGCGCCAAATTCATTGGGAAGGCCAGCATTAGGATACGCGCAAACCAGCGTGTCGGCGACGCGGCCGATGTCAGCGATGTGCGCCCTCAAATCTTCCGCACCGAGCGCGCAATTGAAACCAACGCTGAGCGGCTTGGCGTGCCGCACCGAATTCCAGAACGCCTCCGGCAGTTGTCCTGACAGCAGACGGCCTGATTTGTCGGTGATAGTGCCGGAGATCATCACGGGCACGTCGATGCCGCGCGCTTCGGAAATTTCTGCAAGCGCATACAGCGCCGCCTTGGCATTGAGCGTGTCGAAGATGGTTTCGAGCAACATCAAATCAGCGCCGCCGTCGAGCAGCCCGTTGATCTGCTCGCTGTAGGCAATTCGCAGATCGTCAAAGGTCACGGCGCGGAAGCCGGGACTGGATACATCCGGCGAGATCGAGGCGGTGCGGTTGGTCGGGCCGATGGCGCCGGCGACGAAACGCGGCTTGCCGTCTTCGGCGGTCACGCGAGTCGCGGCGTTGCGCGCAAGCCGCGCGCCCTCGCGATTAATCTCGTAAGCGATGCCGGAGAGATCATAGTCGGCCTGGGCGATCGAGGTCGAAGAGAAGGTGTTGGTGGCGACGATATCAGCGCCGGCGCGCAGATACTCGGCGTGGATGTCCTCGATCGCCTGCGGCTGCGTCAGGATGAGAAGGTCGTTATTGCCGCGCAGGTCGCGATGAAAATCCTTGTAACGTGCGCCGCGAAATGCCGCCTCGTCATATTGCAGCGCCTGGATCATCGTGCCCATGGCGCCGTCGAGCACCAGGATGCGCTCGCGCGCGAGGGTAACGAAGGCGGTCCGCTGCGATGAAACTGGCACAGTCATCCAATCAAGCTGCCTTCTGCGCATTCTGCGGACGAATGCCGAGCAGATGGCTGATCGCGAATACAAGATCGGCGCGATTCATGGTGTAGAAGTGGAAAGTATCGACGCCGTGTTTGGCGAGTTTCTGCACCTGACCGGCGGCGACGGTAGCCGCGACCAGCTTCCGCGTCTCGGCGTCGTCGTCGAGGCCTTCAAACTTCTGCGCGAGCCAGTCCGGCATGCTGGCGCCGGTGCGCTTGGCGAAACTGGCGGCCTGCTTGAAATTCTGTACGGGCAAAATACCGGGCACGATCGGGATATCGATGCCCCGCGCGCGGACGCGATCGAGGTAGCGGAAGTAGAGATCGTTATCGAAGAAAAACTGGGTGATCGCTCGCGTCGCGCCGGCGTCGACCTTGGCCTCGAGCATGTCGATGTCGGCATCGAAACTGGCGCTCTCCGGATGCCGCTCCGGATAGGCCGACACCGTCACCTCGATATCGCCGTAGCGGCGTTTGATGGCGGCGATGAGGTCTGCCGAACTATTGTAGCCTTCCGGATGCGGCGCGTAGGTGCCGCCGAGGCCGGCGGAGGGATCGCCCCGCAGCGCCACGATGTGACGCACGCCGACGGCATGATATTGCGCAACGACGTCGTCGACATCAGCCTTGCGGGCATCGACGCAGGTCAGATGTGCCGCCGGCGTCAGATCGGTTTCAGAAAGGATACGCGCGATGGTGGAATGGGTTCGCTCGCGGGTCGATCCTCCCGCGCCATAGGTCACCGAAACGTAGTTGGGCGTCAGCGGTGCCAGACGCTTGATCGTCTCCCAAAGACTGCGTTCCATCTCCTCGGTCTTCGGCGGAAAGAACTCGAACGAAATGGCGGGAAGTTTCGGCGCCGCGCGGCTGTCTTGGGCGAACGGTGTTTCAATCATCTAGTCTTGAACTCCAGCCGTCTTGGTGTGGCGCCTCAGGCTTACGTGGAGGCTCCTAAAATATGCCAAACGGTGGGCTCAAAATAGCCCAATGCCATTGGGAAGTGGCCCAACAAAACTTGAATATAAATAACAAATTAAGGGATTTATCCGGTGGGTGGGTAGACTATGCATTGATGTATTGCTTAAATCGACGGTGGGCAATTGTTATATTTCTGCGGTATCAACCGCGCTGCCCACCGAAATTCGCTGGAAGCTGCGGTGTTTCATGCTTAACCCTTTGTACCAAGCTGCCGACGCACTACCTTCATTCCATGCTTCCACTTTCTATTCTCGATCTGTCGGTCGTTACGACCGATACCAAGCCCGCGGCGGCGCTGCGCAACAGCATCGATCTGGCGCGTCATGCCGATGCGCTGGGTTATGTCCGATATTGGCTGGCGGAACATCACAATCTGCCGTCGGTGGCGAGCCCCGCGCCCGACATCATGATCGGACAGATCGCCGCGGTGACCAAAGCTATCCGTGTCGGCTCCGGCGGCGTGATGCTGCCCAACCATGCACCCTTGATGGTGGCCGAGCGCTTCAAGATGCTGGAAGCTCTGTTTCCCGGCCGCATCGATCTTGGGCTCGGCCGCGCGCCCGGCACCGATGGTGCGACCGCGCACGCGTTGCGTGCCCGGCTCGATGGCCGCGAGGGCGACGATTTTCTGGAGCGGCTGCACGAGCTGACGTTGTGGGAGACGCGCGATTTTCCGCCCGGCCATCCCTACAACAACGTGGTGGCGATGCCCGACGACACACCGTTGCCGCCGATCTGGCTGCTCGGCTCGAGCGATTATAGTTCGGAACTCGCTGCGCAAGTAGGGATGGGCTTCGCATTCGCGCATCATTTCGCATCCTTCGATGCCGTTGACGCGCTGGTGCACTACCGCGCTCGCTTCAAGCCGTCGCGGTGGCGCAGCACGCCGCACGGCATTCTCGCGGTCGCGGTTGTCGCAGCGGACACTGATGCCGAAGCCGAACGGCTGGCGTCGTCGATGGATCTCAACCGGCTGCGACGCGACCGCGGCCAATATTCGCCGCTACCCAGCGTCGAGGAATCTCTGGCTTATCCCTACTCCGATGCCGAACGCGGTGCGGTCGCGCGCAACCGCTCGAAACTTTTTGTCGGCAGTTCAGCCACGGTGATGCAGAAGCTGGAGCCGATGATCGCGGCGAGCCAGGCCGACGAACTGATGATCATCACCGCGGTGTACGATCACGATGCACGCAAGAAGTCGTACGGCCTGCTCGCAGATGCGTTCGGGCTCGGCAAGAAGGCGGCGGCTTAACGCGGGCTCGCAGTCTCGCAAGAGTTATATCTGCCACAGGCGGAACCGGTTCCGTAAAAATACTCGCTCGTAAAAATTTTGATAAATCATTGCGAGAGTAGTGCGAGTCAGTTAGCAATCGATAGTCATTCACCAGTTCCACGTGCGTCTCATCGAGCTTGTCGAAGTGCGAATCTCGCGATCGGCAGGCGAGTTATTCAAGCCGGGGGTTGGTCATGTCACGCAAATCTTTTGTCGCGCTATTTTCGATTCTCGCAACGTCGGCTTACGCGCAGTCCGATCAGCGCGCCATGACAACTGGCGCGGCTGATGTGGGGCAAACTGACATCGGGTTGTTGACGCCCGCTCGGCAACAACCCAATGTCGCGCCGAGCGCTCCATCGCAGCCGGCCAATAATTCTTCGGCCTCAAACTGGCCGCCCGCAACCGCGCCATACCAGAGTTATGGATTCGCCGGCGGTAAGTTGTCGGTCGGGGGAACGGTTGCGACGTTCTACGACGACAACGTCTTCGCCATCTCGAACAAATCGGATGTCCGACGTGGCTTTTGTAGCGCGACCGGAATTCGTCTGGGCCACGCAAGGCAAGAACTATGCGGCCAGCGTTGATGGTTATATCGAAGGCCGCGCGTATTCCAGGTACGATTCCGAAGATCAGGTGAACGGATCCGTCGGCGGCAGTTTCACCGGGATGGTCGACAGCAATACACAGGTGGTGGCTAACGCGCGTTATATCCATGCGCATCTAGATCGCGGTACGTCGGAGACGATCGGTCCCGGCGGCGTGTTGTTGAGCACCACGTTCAACCGCCCCATCGCCTACGATGAAGGTCTCGGATCGGTCGCACTGAACAAACGGTATGATCGCTGGTGGACGTCGATAGGTTTTGCGGGGCTCGGAATCAACTATCAGAATCCCACGATCCCCGGTGCCGTCGTCGATCTGAGTTACGCCGATGGCGGCATTGCCGTTGGCAATGGCCGGCTGGGTTACGTGGTCTCGCCGCTGACAAGCGTGTTCGTCGAAGCCGCAGGCAATAGCCGCAACTGGGGTGTCAGCGCCTTCGACTCCACTGGCTATCGCGTGGTCGGCGGTCTGCTGTTCGAGCAAGGCGCTAACGCCCGGCTGAAGGGCGAGGTATGGGCGGGCTATATGAGCCAGCGATACAACGGCGTCAGCTTCCAGGACGTCTCGAGCTGGACGTTCGGCGCCGGACTGGCTTTCCTCATCACCGATAAACTCACCGGTGTCGTCGAAGGAAAACGCGAAGCAAAGGAAGCCGCGCTCAGTCTTGCTTTGCTTGCGCCGGGCGTTATAGGGGCGAGCAACTTGACGTGCTCGATCGTTCCGGGCGCGGCTTGCGTAAGCGCCATTGAATCGACGATAGGCGGCCGTCTGGAATATCGGGTGCTGCCGAACGTTTCGGTTGGAGCCGGCGTCACTTATATGGTCGATGATTATCTGGGGCCTGTCGCCGGCAACAGGTCGGACCGCACCATCAGTCCGCTGGCGTCGCTGAAATATTTTCCGAACGACAAGTGGATCTTCGGGTTCGACTATCGCCGCGTGAACTTTAATCCCGTGGGCGGACAATCCGCCGGCGTTGCCGCCATATCCTATTATCGGGATGTGTATCTTTTATCGGCGAATGGGAAATTCTGAGGATTGGAATGAAGTGTGGGCCCGAACCGGGCCCACACTCGCAATTCGCTTATTGAGCGGCCGCCTGCCGCTTCCTGATCCGCTCTACTACTCTGCGGCAATTTTCCAGGACGCGCCTCCGGAAATTATCGGGATTCCTGAGAACCCTGGCACAGGCGCCTAGACCCGCGTTTCCGTCCGCTTCGCCGTTGCCACCCGAGCTAAAGCCGCCGATCGCAACACCTCCACCGCCGCCGCCACCACCGCCCGAGCTGGACGCAGAGCCTGAGGTGGTGGACCCGGAGTTACCTGACCCCACCGGCGAACCATTTGCATCGCCGCCCGTTGCCACGACACCACCTCCTGGGCCGTTACCAGAGCCGCCGATCGGCGTTGCTACACCAAACCCGCCGATCCCATTGCCGACGTTGACGGTGCCGGCCGTTCCGCTGGGACCGGGCGAGGCATTGAGCACGTTCACGGCGGCATCACCTCCAGAGTCCGGCGCGGTGGTGGTCGACGAAGTGCTGCCCGAAGGAGCGGCGCCATTGGCGATGTTCACAGTTCCAGCCGTTCCACTGGGACCGGGCGAGGCATTGAGCACGTTCACGGCGGCATCACCTCCAGAGTTCGGCGCGGTGCTGCTCGACGAAGTGCTGCCCGATGGAGCTGCGCCGTTGGCGACATTCACAGTTCCAGCCGTTCCGCTGGGACCGGGTGAGGCATTGAGCGCATTGACGGTGGCGCTTCCGCCAGAGCTCGGCGTCGTGCTCGCGCCGCTAGGCGTGGTGCCCGACGAACCAGCACCGTTGGCGATGTTCGCGGTACCGACCGTTCCGTTCGGACCGGGCGAGGCATTGAGCGCATTGACCGTGGCGCGTCCGCCGGAGCTCGGCGTCGTGCTTGAGCCGCTCGGGGTGGCGCCCGACGAACCCGCGCCATTGGCGATGTTCGCGGTGCCGACCGTTCCATTGGGGCCGGAGGATGCGTTGAGCGCGTTGACGGCGGCGCGTCCGCCGGAGCTCGGCGTCATGCTTGTGCCGCTCGGCGTGGTGCCGGACGAACCCGCGCCATTGGCGATGTTCGCGGTGCCGACCGTTCCATTCGGGCCGGGCGAGGCGTTGAGCGCGTTGACCGCGGCGCGTCCGCCGGAGCTCGGCGTCGTGCTTGTGCCGCTCGGCGTGGTGCCTGAAGAACCCGCGCCATTGGCGATATTCGCGGTGCCGACCGTTCCATTGGGGCCGGGCGAGGCGTTGAGCGCGTTGACCGCGGCGCGTCCGCCGGAGCTCGGCGTCGTGCTTGTGCCGCTCGGCGTGGTGCCTGAAGAACCCGCGCCGTTGGCGATGTTCACAGTTCCAGCCGTTCCGTTAGGACCGGGAGATGCGTTGAGCGCATTTACGGCAGCACGTCCGCCGGAGCTCGGCGTCATGCTTGTGCCGCTCGGCGTGGTGCCGGAAGAACCCGCGCCGTTGGCGATGTTCGCAGTACCGACCGTTCCATTCGGGCCGGGTGAGGCGTTGAGCGCGTTGACCGCAGCGCGGCCACCCGAGTTTGGCGTCGTGCTTGTGCCGCTCGGCGTGGTGCCTGACGAACCAGCGCCATTTGCGATATTCGCGGTGCCGACCGTTCCATTCGGGCCGGACGACGCGTTGAGCGCGTTGACGGCAGCACGTCCGCCGGAGCTCGGCGTCGTGCTCGTGCCGCTCGGCGTGGTGCCGGACGAACCCGCGCCATTGGCGATGTTCGCGGTGCCGACCGTTCCATTCGGGCCGGGCGAGGCGTTGAGCGCGTTGACGCCAGCGCGTCCCGCGGAGTTCGTTCCACTGGGTTCAGCTACTCCATAACTCGTCGCGCCGTTATTCGTGCTGCTATTTGCGGGAGTGGTGGACTGATTGCCGTTCAGCGCATTCACGTTCTGCGAATTCGAGTTCGATCCCTGCGACGCGTTGAGCGCGTTAACGGATGCCGATTTACGCGCAGACCGGTTCGACGTCACCGAAACCGCGCGTGAACCGCCGACGTTGAGCGTGCGGCCTTGCGCGGAGCGTGTTGTAAGTCTGCCAGTCGCAACTCGCGGCACCGATCGACCGCCGGCATTGCCGAAGTTAGCCCCGCCGGAAAAGAAGCCTGCGCCACCGCCAAGACTTTGACTTCCTGCGTTAATACCGCCTCTCCCGGCACTGACGCTCCCGGCGCTGACACCGAGATTCCCTGTGCTAAGGCCACCCGTTCCAAGGCCGCTTACGCCGACACTGCCGACGCCCAGACCGCCAGTGCCCACACTGAGGCTGCCCGCTCCGACACCGGCTCCGCCGACGCCACCGAGACTGACACCTGCTCCGCCTACATGAATGGCTTGCGCCTGACTGGGCGATGAAGGCGTCAATGCCGCGAGTGCAACGCCGGCCAATAGCGCGGATCGGATGATAGAGAGGTTGGAGCGCATCGTTATTCTCCGTTGGTGATCGTGATGTGTTGTCCGATCAACAAGCGGGCGGCAGCCTTGCCGTTCCTCGCGCTCTCCAAGCGATCAAGAAGGTGCTTTTTGAATTATGAAAGGGAATGGTGGCAATTGCATTATTGTGAATCGATGCAGCAATGGTCGGACAGCAATCATCTGTTACGTCCAAATGTCTTCGCGCAGCGAAGCCGCAGTGAGAGGGATCACTTCGCCTCTTCGGCAAATGTGGTGCGGAACGGGTGCGCCGGATAAACCCCGACGATGCGCAATTCCTTTGAGAAAAATTTCAGTTCTTCCAGCGCGAACGCAAGGCTCTTGTCATTCGGATGGCCATCAACGTCGGCATAGAATTGCGTCGCGAAGAAATTGCCTTCGACCATGTAGCTTTCCAGCTTGGTCATGTTGACGCCGTTGGTCGCAAAGCCGCCCATCGCCTTGTACAGCGCCGCGGGCAGGTTGCGGACCCGGAAGACAAACGTGGTCACCAGCGGGCCCGAGTTCTGCGCCGCCCATTTTTCTTGCGTCGCCAGGATCACGAAGCGCGTGGTGTTATGGGTTTCGTCCTCGACATCCTCCGCCAGAATATCCAGTCCGTAAATCTTCGCCGCGAGACGCGACGCGATCGAGGCGCAGCTTTTGTCGTCGCGCTCGGCAACAATTCGCGCCGAACCTGCGGTGTCGCCGGAGACTACCGGCCTGATCCCGAGCTTGCGGATGATCCGCCGGCATTGGCCGAGCGCGTGAACGTGACTCTCGACCGTCTTAATATCCGTAAGCTTGGCGCCGCGCGGTGCCATCAACTGATGACGGATCGGCAGAAACCATTCGCCGACAATGAACAGGCCGGACTGCGGCAGCAGATGATGAATGTCAGCGACGCGGCCGGCGACCGAATTTTCGATCGGGATCATGCCCAGCTCGGCCTCGCCGGATGAGATCGCAGCGAGTGCGTCTTCGAAGGTCGCGCACGGCAAAGGTTCGGCCTCGGGATAGGCTTCGGCGATAGCGATATGCGAATTCGCGCCGGGCTCACCCTGGAAAGCGATTTTAATGCGTTTGGTCATGGCGCCTTGTACCAGCCGCCTATCTTTTTGCCAGCAGGAGACGCGTGTTGGCGAGGTCGTCAGGCGTATCGACGCCGCGCGGGACCTTGTCGACGATGGTCACGTCGATCCGCATTCCGGCTTCCAGCGCGCGCAATTGCTCGAGTTTCTCGCGAAGCTCAAGCGGGGAGGGGTCGAGCCCGACAAAGCGCTCCAATGCTTCGCGGCGATATGCATAGAGTCCGATATGATGATAGCGCGGCCCGTCGCCCCAAGGCGCGGTCGTGCGGGTGAAGTAAAGCGCGCGCAGCCTTCGCTCGCTCAAGGGAGAGCCGATCACCTTGACCACGTTGGGATTGGTGCCCTCTTCCTCGGTGTGAATTTCCGCCGCCAGCGTCGCGATATCGACCAAGGGATCGTCGAGCGGCGCCAGCACGTCGCGGATGTTGTCCGGAAGAATCGTAGGGAAGTCGCCTTGGAGGTTGATGACGATTTCAGTCTCGCGTTTGGGATCGAGCTTGCCGAGCGCCTCGTAGATCCGGTCCGATCCCGATGGATGGTCGGACCGTGTTATCACCGCTTCGCCGCCATGAGCTGTTACAGCAGCTGCGATCTCCGGCGTGTCGGTCGCAACCGCAACTCGGCCGATCCGCGCTGCCTCGGCCTGGCGCAGGACGTGGACGATCATCGGCAGGCCAGCGATATCGAGCAACGGCTTGCCGGGCAGGCGCGTGGCCGCCATGCGGGCGGGGATCAACACCAGAGTTCGGGTCTCGGTCATCGGATTTTAGAATCTGGACCCGGTTAAACGCTCAGGAAATAATGGGGATTGGTCAAAACCTGGCGGGTTTATACGGGTTGCCAGAGCGCGGGCAAACCGATATCTCAGGCGCTATCAGGGTGCAGCGCGAAAGCCTGATCCTGAAGCCATCCGTGGCCGTCCCGCCGGCCTATTGTCGAACTTCCGGCCTGGAGCCTGATCGAAAAATGGACTCCTTCGAACTCAATAAGATCCTGGGCGCAATACTGGGCACTTGCCTGATTTTGCTTATTACGAGCTTCACAGCCGGCGCTCTTTTCGCGCCCAAGATGCCTGAAAAGCCGGGGTACGATATCGCCGTTAAGGAAGAGGCTGCTCCCGGCGACAAGGAAGCGGCGGCAGCGCCATCGGAACCGATCGAGAAGCTGCTGCAGACCGCCTCGGTTGAAAAGGGCGCGGCCGCTGCAAAGAAATGCGCCGCCTGTCATACCTTCGAGAAGGGCGGCCCCAATCGCGTCGGGCCAAACCTGTACGACACCGTCAATGAGAAAAAGGGCGAAGGCAAAGCCGGGTTCAATTTCTCGGCGGCCATGAAGGCCAAGGGGGGCACCTGGACCTTTGACGATTTGAACAAGTTCATCGCCAGTCCGAAAGGCTTCGTCCCCGGCACGGCGATGGGCTTCGCCGGCATCCAGAAGGACAGCGAGCGCGCCGATGTGATCGCTTACCTTGCGACGCTGGCCGAAAAGCCGGTTCCGCTGCCGACGGCGGCGAAGTAACGAGACGCCCGTCCGGCATGGACGGTTTAGCGACATCGGCGGCCAGGATTTCCTGGCCGTTTTCATTTGCCGGGCTGTCGGACGTTTCGCCGCACCAATACGGGCTGTATCTGCCATCATGAGGAAAAAGCAACATATTCGGTCGAAACCTCGCCTTATATTACCCGCTTAATCGCCACCTCCACCCCTTCCAGGAAAATTCGATTTGGCCATTTCCAGACGAAGCGTTCTGCAAAACGGTGCCTTCGCGATCATCGCCCCGGCGATCGGAAGCGTACCCGCAATTTCCGTCGTGCGCGAGGGTCATGCGCAGACCGCGCCCACCGAAGCGGTCTGGCGTCACGGCCTGTCGCTGTTTGGGGACATCAAATATCCCGCCGACTTCAAGCGCTTCGAGTACGTCAATCCCGATGCGCCGAAAGGCGGCATCGCGCGCCAAATCTCGATCGGCACGTTCGATAATTTCAATACTGCGGTCGCAGGAGTGAAGGGCTCGATCGCGGGCCCCGTGGCCCTGATCTATGAATCGCTGACCACGCCGGCGCTCGACGAAGTCTCTACCGAATACGGCTTGCTGGCCGAGTCCATACAATATCCCGACGATTATTCTTGGGTCACCTACCGGTTGCGGGCGCAGGCAAAATGGCATGATGGAATGCCCGTGACACCGGAAGACGTTATCTTCTCGCTCGAGTCGTTCAAGAAGTATCACCCGCAATATTCGGCCTACTATCGTCATGTGTTGAAGGCCGAACAGGTTGGCGATCGCGATATCAAGTTCAGCTTCGATGCATCGGGCAACCGCGAACTGCCGCAGATCGTTGGCCAGCTCACAGTATTGCCGAAGCACTGGTGGCAAGGCGCCGACGCGGCCGGCAAAATGCGCGATATCTCGGCGACGACCCTCGAGCCACCGCTCGGCAGCGGCGCTTATAAGATCAAGGAATTTGTGCCGGGCCGCTCCATCGTCATGGAACGCGTCAATGATTATTGGGGCCGCGGTCTCAACGTCAACATCGGCCGCAACAATTTCGATGAGCTGCGTTACGAATACTTCCGCGACTCCACGGTCGCATTGGAAGCCTTCAAGGGCGACCAGGTCGACTGGCGCAGCGAGAACAGCGCCAAGAACTGGGCGACCGCCTACGACTTTCCCGCCGTCACCGAGAAAAGAGTGCTGCTTGAGGAATTCCCGAACCGTTCGTCCGGGATCATGCAGGCGTTCGCCCTCAACATCCGCCGCGACAAATTCAAGGACGCGCGGGTTCGACGCGCGCTAAATTATGCCTTCGATTTCGAGGAAATGAACAAGCAGATTTTCTTTGGTCAGTATTTCCGGATCTCGAGCTATTTCTTCGGGACCGAACTGGCCTCGTCCGGCCTGCCCGAAGGCAAGGAACTGGAAATTCTCGGCACTGTCCGCGATGGCGTGCCGCAGGAAGTATTTACCAAGCCCTTTACAAATCCGGTGGGCGGCAACCCCGAAGCGGTGCGCGACAATCTGCGCGAGGCGCTGAAGCTGCTGAAAGAGGCCGGCTACGAGATACGCGACCGCAAGCTCATCGACGGCAAAAGCGGAAAGCCGTTCGAACTGGAGTTGCTCGGTGAGGACCCGAGCTTCGAGCGCGTCATGCTTTTCTACAAACCGTCGCTTGAACGCCTCGGCATCACGGTGAGCGTCCGCACCATCGATCCCACCCAATACGAAAACCGCCTGCGCAGCTGGGATTTTGACATCGTCGTGTCGTCATGGGGGGAGTCGCTGTCGCCAGGCAACGAACAACGAGAATATTGGGGTTCGCAGGCCGCCGACATGGCCGGCTCGCGGAATATCATCGGAATCAAGGATCCGGCGATCGACAAACTAATTGAACGCGTGATCTTCACAAAGGACCGCGAGGAGTTGGTCGCGGCAACCCGGGCGCTGGATCGCGTGCTTCTATGGAATCACTTTGTGGTGCCGCAATGGAGCTATCCGAAGGTGCGCACCGCACGCTGGGATCGCTTTGGGCGGCCCGCGGAAATGCCGAAATACGGCCAGTCGGCATTTCCCTTCGTCTGGTGGTACGACGCCGAGCGCGCCGCACGGATCGGCAAACGGTCTTGAGAGAACTCGCGCGCCGCCCGCAATTTAATCGCCGGCAAACTCTGGCACTCGGACTCGGCGCGTTGGGGGCAACATCGCTCCGAGGCGCGACGGCGACCGAAAGCGGCGGCGAGGCGCACGGCATTTCGGCATTCGGAGATCTGAAATATCCGGCGGATTTTCACCATTTCGACTATGTGAACGTGAACGCGCCGAAAGGTGGACTGTTCTCAACCATTCCATCGGGCCGCGCCTACAATCAGTCGTTTCAGACCTTCAATTCGCTCAATGCTTACATTCTGAAGGGCGATGGCGCGCAGGGCATGGGCCTGACCTTCGCGCCGCTGATGGTGCGCGCCGGCGACGAGCCCGACGCGATGTACGGCCTGGTCGCGAAGTCGGTGGCGATTTCGCCGGACGGACTGGTCTATCGTTTTACGTTGCGGCCGGAAGCCAGGTTTCACGACGGCAGCAAGCTCACCGCGCGCGACGCTGCCTTCTCACTAACGGCGCTGAAGACGAAGGGCCATCCGCTGATCAGTCAGCAGATGCGTGACATGGTCAAGGCGGAGTCCGCCGATGATACGACGCTGGTGGTGAACTTCGCGGAGAAGCGCGGACGCGACGTTCCGTTGTTCGTCGCAGGCCTGCCGGTCTTTTCGCAAGCCTATTACATCGCGCGGCCGTTCGATGAATCGACGCTGGATATTCCGCTCGGCAGCGGTCCGTACAAAGTTGGACGCTTCGAAGTCGGCCGCTACATCGAATTCGACCGCGTCAAGGATTGGTGGGGCGCCGATCTTCCGGTCAATCGCGGCAGCAATAACTTTGATACGGTGCGTTTCGATTTCTATCGCGATCGCGATGTCGCTTTTGAAGGATTCACTGGTCGCAATTACCTCTACCGCGAAGAGTTCACCTCGCGACTCTGGAACACGCGTTACGATTTCCCCGCGATGAACGACGGCCGCGCCAAACGTGAGACCCTTCCCGACGAAACTCCCTCCGGCGCGCAGGGCTGGTTTATCAACACCCGCCGCGACAAATTCAAGGACCCGCGCGTGCGCGAAGCGCTAGGCTTTGCGTTCGACTTTGAATGGACCAACAAGACGATCATGTACGGCGCCTATGTGCGCACGGTGTCGCCATTCCAGAACTCCGACCTGATGGCGAGCGGTCCGCCATCGCCTGAAGAGGTCGCCCTGCTCGATCCGTTTCGCGGCAAGGTCCCGGACGAGGTGTTCGGCAATCCGTTCGTGCCGCCGGTGTCGGACGGCTCCGGGCAGGATCGCACGCTGCTGCGCAAGGCAGTACAATTGCTGCAGGACGCCGGCTGCGTGATCAAAGACGGCAAACGGATGACGCCACAGGGCGAGGCGTTTCGCATCGAATTCCTGCTCGACGAACCATCGTTTCAGCCGCACCACATGCCTTACATCAAGAATTTGGGGACGCTGGGTATCGAGGCGACGCTGCGGCTGGTCGATCCCGTGCAATTTCGCGCGCGCCGCGACGACTTCGACTTCGATATGGTCATCGAGCGGTTCGGCTTTTCTACCATTCCCGGCAATTCTTTGCGCACGTTCTTTTCGATGCAATCGGCGGCGACCAAAGGCACGAACAACCTCGCCGGCATTTCGGATCCCGTCGTCGATGCGTTGATGGATCAGGTGATCGCGGCCGATAGCCGGCCCAAACTGGTGTTTGCGGCCCGCGCGCTGGACCGCGTGATACGGGCCGGCCGATACTGGGTGCCGCAGTGGTATTCCAATTCGCATCGGCTGGCCTATTGGGATGTGTTCAGTCATCCGCCGAACCTGCCGAAGTATCTCGGCGTCGGCGCGCCGGATTTGTGGTGGTCGGATTCCGGCAAGACCGCCAAAACCGAGCAGGCGAAATAGCCAATGAGCGCGTACATCGCCCGCCGCATTTTTCTGATGATCCCGACGCTCTTGGGAATTTTGTTTGTGTCTTTCGTCGTGGTGCAATTTGCGCCGGGCGGTCCGGTCGAGCGCGTCATCGCACAGCTCAGCGGCGCGGACACCGGTGCCAGTTCGCGCGTCTCGGGATCGTCGGGCGGCGATTTCGGCGCGCGTGGCCAAGTCGGCGCTTCCGGTGACGCGGTAAACTCGAAATATCGCGGCGCCCAAGGCCTCGATCCCGACTTCGTCAAGAGCCTCGAGAAACAGTTCGGCTTCGACAAACCTGCACCGGAACGTTTCGCCCTGATGATCTGGAATTTTTCGCGTTTCGATTTCGGCAAAAGCTATTTTCGCGACGTCAGCGTGCTGCAGCTGATCAAGGAGAAGCTGCCGGTGTCGATGTCGCTGGGCATCTGGATGACGCTGCTGACCTATCTGATCTCAATTCCGCTCGGCATCCGCAAGGCGGTCATGGATGGTTCAAGATTCGACACCTGGACCTCGGCGATAATCATCGTGGGCTTTGCCATTCCAGGCTTTCTGTTCGCGATCCTGCTGATCATCCTGTTCGCGGGCGGCTCGTTCTTCGATATTTTCCCGCTACGCGGCCTCACGTCGGATGGCTGGTCGCAATTTCCCTGGTACTGGAAAATTCTCGACTATTTCTGGCACATCACGCTGCCGCTGATCTCCATGGTGCTCGGCGCCTTCGCCACCATGACGCTGCTGACGAAAAATTCGTTCCTCGATGAAATCCGTAAGCAATACGTTATGACCGCGCGCGCCAAGGGATGCAGCGAACGGCAGGTGCTCTACAATCACATCTTTCGGAACGCAATGCTGATCGTGATCGCAGGATTTCCCGGCGCGTTCATTCACGCGTTCTTCTCCGGCTCGCTGCTGATCGAAACCATCTTCTCGCTCGACGGATTGGGATTGCTCGGATTCGAGAGCGTGTTGAATCGCGATTATCCGGTGGTATTTGGAACGCTGTTCATCTTTTCGCTGGTGGGTCTTGTGGTTAATCTGGTTTCTGACTTGGCCTATATGTGGATCGATCCGCGCATCGATTTCGAGGCGCGGGAAGTCTGATGACGTTGACCGCGCCGCCGATCGAAACCACGACCACCGCGCCGCTTGGCGAGGCGGTGCCGCCGTCGCGCCGACCGCTCAGGATATCGCCGCTTAACCAGCGCCGCTGGCAGAATTTCAAGTCGAACCGGCGTGGCTACTGGTCGCTCTGGATTTTCCTGATCCTGTTCTTCGTTTCGCTGTTCGCTGAGCTCATCGCTAACGACCGCCCGTTCTTCATCAGGTTCGACGGTCATGCCTATTGGCCGGCATTCATCAGTTATTCGGAGACCACGTTTGGCGGCGATTTCGAAACCGCCGCGGATTACCGCGATCCTTATTTGCAGAAGCTGATCGCCGACAAGGGAGGCACGGTAATTTGGCCCCTGATCCGGTATTCCTACGACACGCACAATCTCGATCTGCCGACGCCAGCGCCGTCAAAGCCGACGTGGATGCTGACCGAGGCGCAGTGCAAGGAGGTGGTGCAAAAGAAAGGCCTCAAGAGCTGCCGCGACCTGGAATACAACTGGCTCGGCACTGACGATCAGGGCCGCGATGTCGTCGCGCGATTGATCTATGGCTTTCGCATCTCGGTGCTGTTCGGTCTCGCGCTGACGATCGTGTCTTCGGCGATCGGCATCGCCGCCGGCGGCGTGCAGGGTTACTTCGGCGGCTGGATCGATCTGGGGTTCCAGCGCTTCATCGAAGTCTGGAGCGCGATACCGTCGCTATATCTGCTGCTGATACTGTCGTCGGTGCTGGTGCCCGGTTTCTTCGTGCTGCTAGGGATTCTCTTGCTGTTCTCTTGGGTGTCGCTTGTCGGCCTTGTGCGCGCTGAATTCCTGCGGGGGCGCAATTTCGAATACATCATGGCCGCGCGCGCACTCGGCGTGTCGAACGCGGTCATCATGTTCCGGCACCTGCTGCCAAACGCCATGGTTGCGACAATGACGTTCCTGCCGTTCATTGTGTCGTCGTCGGTCATGACGCTGACGGCGCTGGATTTCCTCGGTTTCGGATTGCCGCCCGGTTCGCCGTCGCTCGGCGAGCTTTTGTCGCAGGGCAAGGCCAACGTTCAAGCCCCGTGGCTTGGCTTCACCGGTTTTTTCGCGGTCGCAATCATGCTGTCCTTGCTGATTTTCATCGGCGAGGCCGTGCGCGACGCCTTCGATCCGCGCAAGACGTTCAGGTAGCGCATGGACGCCATCAACCAGCCCTTGCTCGATGTCCGCGATCTGTCGGTGGCGTTTCGCCACGGCGGCGGGACTTCCGTTGCGGTCGATCGGATCTCCTTCGAGATCAAGCGCGGTGAATGCGTTGCATTGGTCGGCGAGTCCGGCTCCGGCAAGTCCGTCAGCGCAATGTCGATCCTGAAACTGTTGCCGTACCCGACCGCCTCGCATCCGTCGGGCTACATCCGCTTCAAGGGACGCGAACTGCTCACTCTGACCGAGCGGGAAATCCGCAGCATCCGCGGCAACGATATTTCTATCATCTTCCAAGAACCGATGACGTCGCTCAATCCTCTGCACACAATTAAGTCGCAGATCGGCGAGATATTGCAGCTTCACAGCGGTGTCCGCGGTGCGAAGGCGCGGGTGCGAACGCTTGAGCTGCTCACGCAGGTCGGCATTCCCGAACCGGAAACGAGGCTTGGGAGTTACCCGCATCAACTCTCTGGCGGCCAGCGCCAGCGGGTGATGATCGCGATGGCGCTCGCCAACGAGCCGGACCTGCTGATCGCGGACGAGCCGACTACGGCGCTCGACGTTACGGTGCAGGCGCAAATCCTGGCGTTGCTCGCCGAAATCCGCGCCCGTCTCGGCATGAGCCTGCTGTTCATCACGCATGACCTCGGCATCGTCCGTCGCATTGCCGATGTGGTCTGCGTCATGAACAACGGCAAGATCGTCGAGCAGGGGCCGGTCGAGCAGGTCTTCACCGCGCCACAGCATCCCTACACCCGCGCGCTGCTCGCGGCCGAGCCCAAGCCGGACCCGGCGCCGCCTCGGCCTGGTTCACCCGTGGTGATGTCCACCGATGATTTGAAGGTGTGGTTTCCTATCAAGCGCGGTTTGCTTCGCAGTACCGTCGGACACATCAAGGCGGTCGATGGCGTCAGCCTGCAAGTGCGCAAGGGCGAGACGCTAGGCGTCGTCGGCAAATCCGGTTCGGGCAAGACCACGCTGGGGCTGGCCTTGCTGCGGCTGATCTTGTCGGACGGGCCGATTGTATTTCTCGGCAAGGATATCCAGGGCCTGCGATTCAAGGCGATGCGTCCGTTCCGCCGCGACATGCAGATTGTGTTTCAGGATCCTTTTGGTGCGCTGAGCCCGCGCATGTCGGTGGGCGATATCGTCGCCGAAGGTCTCAGCGTGCATCAAGGATCGCTTTCCGAGGAGGAGCGCGAAGCGCGCGTGATCAAGGCCCTCGCGGATGTCGGGATGGACCCCGCCACGCGGTTTCGCTATCCACACGAATTTTCTGGCGGCCAGCGCCAGCGCATCAGCATCGCGCGCGCGGTGGTGCTGGAGCCGAATTTCGTGGTGCTGGACGAGCCGACCAGCGCGCTCGACATGCTGTTTCAGGCGCAGATGGTCGATCTGCTCCGCGAACTGCAGCGCAAGCGCGATCTTACCTACATGTTCATCTCTCACGATCTGCGCGTGGTCGCCTCATTGGCCAGCCATCTGATCGTGATGCGGCATGGCAAGGTGGTGGAAGAAGGTCCGGCGTCGGAGCTGTTCAAAAATCCGAAGAGCGATTATACCCGCGCGCTATTCGCGGCAGCGTTCCGTATCGAGGCCGCGCCGGGCGCTACATCCGCTTGATGCTCGTGACGTTGCTTCCGGTCGCCTTGATGCGCGCGATGGCCGCGTTGGTGCCTTCGATGGCGGTTGCCATATGGTGCGCGTTGGCATGGACGATGCTGTCGGCATCGCGCACGATCGCCACATGGCCTTTCCAGAAGACCAGGTCGCCACGCTGCAGCTTGCGCATTTCCGTTTTCGTCAAAGGTCGGCCCAAAGCATCTTCCTGCATATCGCTATCGCGCGGGCACCCGGTGCCGCAAACGTTCAGCGCAATCTGCACCAGCCCGGAGCAATCTATGCCGAGACTGGTCTTGCCGCCCCACAGATAGGGGGTGCCAATAAATCGTTCGGCGACGGAGACAAAATCGCTTTCGAAGCTTTCGATCGGCCCCAGATGCTGTCGCGGGACATACAAGCCGCCGTTCAAGACGGCAAAGGCGTCTTCGTCGCGCAGCACGGCAACGTCGGCGCCGAGCGGCAGCGTGTCAACAGGCGGCAACTTGATCGACGGACCCGGAAACGCAAAAGTCCGCAGAGCGCAGACCTTGTGCGTTGCCGCGGCGATCGGCGGCGCCAGCATTTCGCTCGGAAGCCATCCGACATAACCGTCAGAGTTCAACTGTCCCCACGCCCACCCCGCATCGCCGCGGTCGTAAATCGTGACGCGTTCGCCCTTCAGCGCCTGCGTCATTTGTTCAGCCTCAAACGAAGGTGCAGCCCGCACGGGAGCTACGCCGTCGAAAACAATAAATTGCCGGCCTTCCACGAAACGCGCTGCCTCGACTTTGCCTTCAAGGTATTTGGCGGCGAGGTCGGGCCGCGCCGGCGTCAGCCTTGAATTGAAAGAATCTGGATCATCCATAGCGTTCGCTCAGCAATTTATAGAGCGCACGCGCCGCTTGGCATTCGCCGCCTTCGGGACGTGCGGGCTTTGCGGATGGCGTCCAGCCGTAGATATCGACATGCAGCCAGCTTTTGGCGGTCTCGACGAAGCGCTGCAGAAACAGCGCGCACGTGATCGAGCCGGCGAAGCCGCCCGATGGGGCGTTGTTAATGTCTGCAACCTTGGAATCCAGCCACGTATCGTAAGGCGCCCATAGTGGCAACCGCCATAATGGATCGTTTTCTTCCTTCGCGCATCGCGCGATATCAAGAGCGAGCGTCTCGTCGTTTGTGTAAAACGGCGGCAGATCGGGACCGAGCGCGACGCGCGCCGCGCCGGTGAGCGTTCCCAGATCGATCAACAGATCGGTCTGCTCTTCGTCGGCCAGCGCCAGTGCGTCGGCGAGCACAAGCCGGCCCTCGGCGTCGGTATTGCCGACTTCCACGGTAAGACCCTTGCGCGATGTGAAAACATCGAGTGGTCGAAAGGCGTTGCCGGCCACAGCGTTTTCCACCGCCGGAATCAGAACGCGCAACCGCACCTTCAATCCGGCATCCATCACCATCGATGCCAACGCCAGCACGTTGGCGGCGCCGCCCATGTCCTTTTTCATGATCAGCATGCCGGATGATGGTTTGAGATCGAGACCGCCGGTGTCGAAGCAGACGCCCTTGCCGACCAGCGTCACCTTGGGATGGGCAGGATCGCCCCATGTGAAATCGACCAACCGCGGCGCGCGAGGCGATGCCATCCCGACCGCATGGATCAGTGGAAAATTCTGCTGTTCGAGATCGTCGCCGACAAGACAATTGAACTTTGCGCCAAAGCGTGACGCGAGTTCCTGCGCTGCCTGTGCAAGCTCTGCCGGGCCCATGTCGTTGGCAGGCGTGTTGATGAGATCGCGCGCCAAAGCGGCGGCTTCCGCCATCCGAGTGATCTGCGTGACGTCGATGCCGTCTGGCGGCACCAGCTTAACACCGCGCGAGTCGGTCTTTCGATAGCGGCTGAAACGATAGCTGCCCAAGGCAAAGGCCAGGGCCGCGAGACGCATATCGTGTGGGATATTGGCGAAACGGTAGATGCCCGGCGGCAGGAGGTTCGGCAGTTGCCCCGGCCGAAAGAGGTCGCGCGATTTGCTGGACTCGTCTTCGATGCCGAACAGCACATGGGCGATCTCACCATTCACCGACGGCAGAGTCAGGCAATCTCCCGGTTTGGCGGAAAAGCCATTGGACCTTGCGAATTGCTGCGCTTCGGCGGGCAGGGTCGCAGTGACCGATTCCCATGTCGCCTTGGTTGCAAAGGTGATTGGGATAGCCGGCGTGGCTGGCGCGCTTTCAAATACGGAATGCATGCGTCTCTCTACGAGCAAGATAGGTGTGACACGGACTTAACGAGACCCAATTAACCAGACGTTAGGGTTAACAGTCTATTGCTGAGAGCATTCGGCGGATCAATTCGCCTGATATTGTGAGTTAGGTGCCATGCGTCAGCAACTCAGTCTCGCCCGGCTCCTTGCGTCGGCCGCCATAACAACGATTTTGGCCGCGGGCCTGGGTGGCTGCCAGACCATGCCCGATCTTACCGGATCGCTTGGCGCCAGAGCCGACGCAAGACCCGAATCTGACCCGCGACAAATGGCTGAAATTTACGGTGAACGTTTTCGCGCCAACCCGCGGGACGCACAGGCGGCACTGGGTTACGGTCAGGCGCTCCGCGCCACTGGCCAGCGCGCGCAGGCCGCCGCCGTGCTTGAGCAGGCGACGATCGCCAACCCCGGCAATAAGGCGCTGCTGGCCAGTTGGGGCCGCGCGCTCGGCGATAACGGAAATTTCCAGCAATCCTTCGATGTGCTGACGCGCGCCCATTCTCCTGAAAATCCCGATTGGCATATTCTCTCGGTTCAGGGCACAGATCTCGACCAGCTTGGCCGCCATGACGAAGCGCGCCGCTACTACGCGAGCGCGCTGAAGATCGCTCCAGAAGAACCCTCGGTGCTCTCCAATCTCGGCATGTCCTACGTACTCTCGAAGGATTTGACGAAAGCGGAGGGCGTTTTGCGGCGGGCGTATGGCAGTACGCAGGCCGACGCCCGGGTGCGGCAAAATCTCGGCTTGGTTGTCGGATTGCAAGGCCGCTTTGCCGAGGCGGAATCCATCGTGAAGGCCGATCTGCCAGCGGATGAGGCGGCCGCAAATGTCGCCTACCTGAAACAGATGCTCAACCGTAAAGACAGTCCGCGTTCCGGCGCCGGGACGATACCGGTTGCATCGCTGGAAAATCCCAACTGAGACCATCGATCGAAGTTCGGACGTAAACACCGGCACGTTTTGCGTGCCGGTGTTTCTTAGTAGGCGCTAGAGTGCGCTAGATTCGATTCTTACCCGCTGGCTTCATTGCATCGCCGCGACCTTGATGCCGGTCGGTCCCAGAATGACCACGAACAATACCGGCAGAAAGAACAGAATCATCGGCACCGTCAGCTTAGGCGGCAAGGCGGCCGCCTTCTTCTCGGCTTCGTTCATACGCATGTCGCGATTTTCCTGAGCCATCACACGCAGGCTCGTACCCAGCGGGGTGCCGTAGCGTTCCGACTGCTGCAAAGCCAGGCAAACCGATTTCACCCCCTCAAGGCCGGTTCGCCTCGACAGGTTTTCATAGGCGACCTTGCGGTCCTGCAAATAGGATAGTTCAGCGGTGGTGAGGGTGAATTCCTCCGAAAGCGCTACCGATTGTGTTCCGATCTCGACGGCAACCTTGCGGAAAGCCGTTTCGATCGACATGCCGGACTCGATGCAGATCAGCAGCAGATCGAGCGCATCCGGAAACGCGCGCTTGATGGAAAGCTGGCGCTTCGAGATAGCGTTGCGCAGGAAAAGCATTGGCGCCTGCAGGCCAACATAGGCTGCGACGATGCAGATGCCGACTTTGATCGGCATCGATTTCTCCAGGTGGGAAATTACGAACACATAGAGAACCGCAGTGACGAAAAATACGATCGGCGTCACCAACCGGAAGAATAGAAAAGTCACATAAGGCGCATGCCCGCGATAGCCGGCCATCACCAGCTTTTGGCGGGCGGCTTCCTGTGCCAGCCATTTTCCGAGGTTGAAATCCTCGACAACTTTTGAGACGAGTTGTTTCGGCGATTGACGCAACGAAACCTTTTCGCTTTTGGTAAGGCGCTCGCGTTCCCGCTGGCGTAGCCGCTCGCGTTCGCTGGCGACCGCCTTCATCCGCTTCGCCAGGCCTTCGCCGGCGAACATCGGCATGATCAGCGTATAGGCGGTTGCACTCGCGGCGATGGCAGCGAGCAGCATGGCCATAAATCGCGCATCGTGGATTTTCTGAATCAGAAGATCAATCATGCTGCACCATCAGAAGTCGAAATTAATCATTCTCTTCATCACGAAGATGCCCATCGACATCCAGACCACGCAGGCTACAAGCATCAGCTGGCCGGTCGGATGTGTCCACAGCAGCGAGATGTAGTCGGGAGTAGACAGATAGACGAGCAGCATGACGATCGGAGGCAGCGAGCCGATAATGCCGGCGGACGCCTTGGCTTCCATCGACATCGCCTGAATCTTTTCTGCCATTTTCTTGCGGTCGCGCAAAACCTTGGACAAATTGCCCAATGCTTCGGACAAGTTGCCGCCAGATTTTTGCTGAATCGCAATCACGATGCCGAAAAAGTTCGCTTCCGGAACGGGCATGCGTTCGAACAGGCGCGCACAGGCTTCGCCGAGTGGCATTCCGATCGCCTGCGTTTCGATGATGGCGAGGAATTCGCTCTTGAGCGGCTCCGGCGCGTCGGCGGCGACGACTTTAATCGAATCGAAAAGCGGCAAACCGGCTTTGATGCCGCGGACGATGACGTCGACGGCATCGGGAAGCGCGCGAAGGAACTGCTTTTCCCGGCGCTTCTTGAGATAGCCCAGGATCCACCGGGGCAGACCGAATCCGGCAGCAAAAGCCAAACCAAGCGCCGCCAACAAGCCGCCTCCGGCCAAGAAGACAAACGCAAAAGCGCCAATACCAAGCGCGCCGGAGATGATCATGAATTTTTGGGTCGACCAGCTAAGCCCGGCCTGCATCAGGCGGGTGCTTAACGGGACTTTCTTTTCTTTTGCCCGCCGTGCCTCGACTTCCTTCAGCGAACCTTCGACCTGCTCACGGCGCGAGCGCTGGTTCTTGTCGACCTGACGGGCTGCCCTCGGTTCGGCCTTCACCACTGCTGTACGGCGCTGCTCCGCCTTCTTCTCTCCTGAAAGGGTTGGATAGAGGAATACCCAGGCCACGCCGCCGATGCCGGTGGCAGCGAGAAAAGCCAATGCGAGCGTTTGCATGTTCATGAACCGCTCCCTCAGACGTCGGTAACGACTTCGGCCGCATCCAGCGCGGCCGCGAGCCGCTTTTCTTCGCCGTAGTAGCGGGCACGATCCCAGAACCTGGGTCGGCCGATGCCGGTGGAGCGATGACGTCCGATGATATTGCCGTTCGCGTCTTCGCCGACCATGTCGTAGATGAACAAGTCCTGGGTGATGATGGTGTCGCCTTCCATCCCCATCACTTCGGTGATGTGGGTGATACGGCGCGAGCCGTCGCGCAGGCGCGCCGCCTGAATGACGACGTCGATCGAGGCGCAGATCATTTCGCGGATGGTGCGGGACGGCAGTGAAAAGCCGCCCATCGTGATCATCAATTCGCAGCGCGACAATGCTTCGCGGGGGTTGTTGGCATGCAGCGTCCCCATCGATCCGTCGTGACCGGTATTCATGGCCTGCAAAAGGTCGAATGCCTCGGGTCCGCGGACTTCGCCGACGATGATGCGTTCAGGGCGCATACGCAGACAGTTGCGGACCAGTTCGCGCATGGAGACCTGGCCTTCGCCCTCAATGTTGGGCGGCCGGGTTTCCAGGCGAACCACATGGGGCTGCTGCAACTGCAGCTCCGCGGCGTCCTCGCAAGTTATGACGCGTTCGTCCTCTTCGATAAATTGCGTCAGGCAGTTCAGCAAAGTGGTCTTGCCGGAGCCCGTGCCGCCGGAAATCAGTACATTGCAACGTACGCGGCCGATGATTTGCAGAATGCTCGCGCCTTCGGGCGTGATCGCTCCGAACTTGACGAGCTGATCCAGCGTCAGCTTGTCTTTTTTGAATTTGCGGATCGTCAGCGCGGGCCCATCGATCGCCAGCGGCGGAACAATGGCATTGACGCGCGAGCCGTCCGCAAGACGGGCGTCGCAGATCGGCGAGGACTCGTCCACGCGCCGGCCAACCTGGCTGACGATGCGCTGGCAGATATTCAAGAGTTGCTGGTTATCGCGGAAGCGAATGCCGGTTCGCTGAATGCGGCCGGCGACCTCGATGAAAACCGTGCCGGCGCCGTTGACCATAATGTCGGAGATGTCATCGCGCGACAGCAACGGCTCCAGCGGACCATAACCAAGGACATCGTTGCAGATGTCGTCGAGCAATTCTTCCTGCTCGGCGATGGACATCACGATATTCTTGATCGCGATGATCTCGTTGACGATGTCGCGGATTTCCTCTCGCGCCAACTCGCCGTCGAGTTTGGCGAGCTGCGCAAGATCGATCGCTTCGATCAAGGCGCCGAAGATGGTTGCCTTGACCTGGTAGTAGGTGTCTGAACGGCGGGCGTCGATCGCGGGCGTCTGCGGTGCCGCCCGTGCGGGAGCTAGCGGCGGCGAGGCAACGGCCGGAGCGGAATTCTCGGATCCACGGGAGACAGCCGCCGTCTGGGCGCCGGATGATTCCAGCGCACCCGGCTTGACAGCCCGAGTATCGTTCTCTGATCCGCTACGCTTACCGAACACGAAGGTACCCCACGCGATTGCTTATTTTGCCCGTAGTTTTGCGATAAGCGGCGACAGAAATGAGCCCCGCGGCTTTTTGGTCTCGCCGCGGCCAGTCAATCGTTGCGCAATCTGGAGGAACATCTCCGTGGTACGATGGCTTGCGGAGATTTCCGCGATCATTTGCCCGTTGTTCGCGGCCGAGCCAAACATCTGCGGGTCGAATGGAATTGCCGCGATCGGATCGCATTCGATCGCCTTGGCGAACTCGCTTGCGTTGATTTCCGGGCGCTTCGGCACGCCGACCTGATTGAGGCAATACAGCGGGGCCCGATCGTTGGGCCGTGAAGTCTTCAACATGTCGAACAGGTTCTTGGCATTGCGCAGATTAGCCAGGTCAGGCGCTGCCACGATAAGAATGTCGTCGGCGGCCACCAGGGCGCGCTTGGTCCAGCCCGACCACTGGTGCGGAACATCGAGCACAATGCATGGCATGGTCGAACGCAACGTATCGAAGATCGAGTCGAACGCTTCCGTGCCGAAATCGTAGACTCGTTCAAGCGTTGCAGGCGCAGCCAACAGGCTGAGATGGTCAGTGCATTTCGAAAGCAGGCGATCGATAAACGCCGTATCTATGCGGTCCGGCGAGAAAACCGCGTCGGCAATTCCCTGCGGCGGATCCTGATTGTAGTCGAGCCCGGCCGTCCCGAAAGCCAGATCGAGATCGGCAACGACCGAATCCAGCGCGAGGTCGCGGGCGATCGCCCAGGCGACATTATGAGCTATCGTGGATGCGCCGACGCCGCCCTTTGCTCCGATGACAGCGATAACCCTGCCGACGGCCTTGGCTTCCGCCGAGGAAAACAGGCCGCATACAGACCGCACTACGTCCAGTGCGGTGACCGGAGCAATCATGTAGTCGCTAACGCCACGGCGGACCAACTCGCGATAAAGCGTCACATCGTTCAAGCGTCCGATGACGACGACGCGAGTACCGGCGTCGCAGACGCTGGCGAGCTGATCGAGGCCCGCAAGTATGTCACTGCGGCCATCGGTTTCCAGAATGATGACGTTAGGCGTCGGGGCTGAGCGATAGGCTTCGCTCGCGGCGGCCATGCCGCCCATCTGAATTTTAAGATGCGCCTTGTCGAGGCGACGGTCTTCGCCCGCCGATTGCACCGCCGTTGCCGTTTCGACCAACTCGCAAAAGGCTTGCACCGACACGCGGGGTGCCGGCGCGATATGTTCGTCGGCGGCCGCCGATGCTCCGGCGTCCGGCCGCTCGTCAGGGGTCTGGCGTGCGTAACTGATCATTGGCCCACACTGCTTATTTTGGACTTGTCTGCATCGGGATAGGTCGTCGCGGGGCTCTGACCCTGGCGGTATTTATCCAATGCGTAGGTACGGCGCGCGGTGTAGGCGCCCGTCTCAGCCCGCGGCTGGACCAGGTCCGATGGATTGGCCACTATCGCGGCGAGGTTACGCTGATTGGCGCAGCCCAGGTTGTAGTAGGGCTTGTTGTCGAGATAGCCTTTGTTGTGAATCGAGGTGCCGAGATCGTCCGGCCATAGACCGCAGGGTCCGGCGACCGCTGCGATCTTCGGGTAATTCAGCTGTATCGCCGCAAACGTCCGCGAGTTTTCAGGATGATAGTGGCGCATGGTGATCCCGCGCGGGGGGACGCCAGCCGAAATGAGCAGGGACTGTATTTCACGAAACGTATCCGCGGCGGCACGTGCATTGGGGGTGCCGACCGGCACATCGGCGATGATCGACCCGGTGCCTTCGCGCAGCCAGCTCTGCGACAACGAAACGACGTCGGCACGTTGCGAAGCCGAGAGGCCGCCGCGCGCGTTGCCGACGAAAACGGTGACCGTCTGGTTTCGCTCCTGAATCGCGATGGGGTGACGCAGGCGATAGTCGTCGGGAATGCTTGCCGTCACCGTTTCCGCAGTGTGGGTGCAAGCGCCGAGCACGATGCCAAGGCCGGCAAAAGCAGCCGCAAGGCGCAAACCGCGTTTGAAGTCGACGGGTATTGTACGTGTCATCTTGTTATCCTCGCCCGTCTCAGTCCGTAATGAAGCCGTAGGTGCCACGATAATTACGTGCGGGATCGGCGCGGCCCGGTACGCCGTAGATGCGGTTGATGTTGCCGAGCAGGTCCGTTTGCGGGTCGGACGCATCGGCAAATCCGTCATCCGGGCGCGAAAGATCCTTCTGCGCGACGGCGCGAACGATATAGGGCGTCACCAGAATCATCAGTTCGGTGTTGTTGTTGATGTAGTCGCGGCTTCGGAACAGCGTGCCGAGCACGGGAAGCTGCGACATGCCGGGCAGGCCGCTGATGGCGGCTTTGGTTTGCTGCTTGATGAGACCCGCCATGACGATCGAACCGCCCGATGGAATCTCCAGCGTGGTGTCGGCGCGATTCGTCTTGATGGCGGGAATGGAAAGGCCGCTGAGGGTTACAGCATTTTCCTGAGTCAGTTCGGACACTTCCGTCGAGACCTTCAGGCTGATGCGGCCTTCGCTGAGAACGACGGGCGTGAAGCCGAGCGAAATACCGAACTTCTTGAACGTGATGGTCGTGGTGCAGATGCGCGTGACCGGATCGCAGGTATTGCCGCCGGGCACGGGGAATTCACCGCCGGCCAGGAAATTCGCGGTTTCACCGGAGATTGCAGTCAGGCTGGGCTCGGCGAGGGTACGAGCGACACCGGCGTTCTCCATCGCGCGAAGGTTCGCGGAAACAGTCGGAATCCCAGTCGGCGAGCCAAATCCGACCCCTGCGGCATTGCCGTCGACGAGATTGCGGCCCAGCGCGGTGAACGGGTTGCTGTTGTTGAATTTAACAACGGCGGTGCCGTAGGTCATCGACGCGGTGAGGTCGACGCCAAGCTGCTTGATGATGTTCCGGTTCACTTCGGCAACCGTAACCTTCAGCATCACCTGGTCGCGACCGCGCACCGCGATGCTATTGATAACTTTCTCCGGTGCGCCAACCAGCCTTGCGGCCAGATCGTTTGCCTGCTGCACTTCAACTTGGCTCGATGCCGAGCCGGTCAACATTACGCCGTCGCCGATGCCTTCTATCTGGATATCGGCATTTGGCAGGGCCTGCTTCAGTGCCGCGCGCATGCCGTTGAGATCGCGCTTTACCGCGATATCATAGGCCGCGATCTGCTGACCGGAAGCGTCGAAAAATACGATATTGGTCTGCCCGACCGCGGCGCCGATGATGTAGGCGCGCTGCGCGGACCGGACGACCGCGTTGGCTATCTTGGGATCGGCGACAAGGACGTCTTTAATGTCGCGCGGCAAATCGATCACGATCGATTTGCCGATGCCGAGCGCAAGAAAACGGGCATTCATCTGCCCATCGACTGCAACCGGTGCCGCGGCGCGGTAGTCGCTCGCGCGCACGGGCGACAATGCCGGATTGAGCGTCAACGCCGTAACCGCCGAAAACGACAGGGCACGGACCGCGGTGGCCCGAATCGATCGATGATTTTCCCTGCACTTCATAAGGTTACGTCCTTCGATATCACTTCGTTGTCGTTGTCGGGCTGGAGACGCCGTAGCGCACCACGTTGATGCTTTCGCCGCGCTTCGGACGATCGTCGTTCCTGATCTCGGGCGCATTGACGTCGGCAATGCTGCGCAAAGCGAGCGAGAGCGTGCCGCTCTGGCGTGCGCGTGCCAACGTTTCCGATTGCTCGGGCTTCAATTCCAGCGTGACCGTTTTGCCTACAACGCTGTTCTGTCCGTCTTTTTCCTTGGGTGCCTGGTCGATGGCGAGAACCCTTACGTTGCTCAGGATGATTTCCGAGCTGACCGCGTCGCCGGATGTGGCGGCGCGATCCGGGTTTTTCTCACGCTTCGATAGGATGACATCGACCCGGTCATTCGGCAGAATAAAGCCGCCGGCGGCAGTTTCAGGTGAAATCTCGGTGGAGATGGCGCGCATCCCCGTTGGCAGGATCGCGGCCATGAAGCCGGACCCGTTGGCCTTGACGAGCTTTGGCTCCCGAATGGGCTCGCCGGCAATAAAGGGCGAACGCGCGATCGATCCCGCGATCTGCTTGGCCGCATCGGGACGTTCAGTGCGCTTGATAAAGCTGCTGCTTGTGCCTGATGCTGGCCAGGACTGCCATTGAAGGTCCTCGGCGGTAACCGACTGGCCAAGACCAATGTCTGTTTTCGCGATGAGAACGTCGACCGTGGGCAGCTGCACTACCGGTTCTGTCGGAGGAGGCTTGGCATCGGAGCCGCTGGCAAGATAGGCGGCAAGTCCGCCGGCACCGACGGCGATGGCCAGAACGACAATGCGTGCGGTATTCATACGCTTCACTTTCCACATGACGCTGCGACGCTTCCGCCGCTGCGATGGGAGTTGACCAGCTATTCGTCAAAGCATGGTTAATGAGGCGTATCTAAATCGCGTTAATGACAAGTTTCGAAGGACGGTCAGTGCACCGCGAACCGTGCAAGGTCGACCGCCCTGATCCACTCCGTCTCCGGATAGATCATCAGAGCGCCGATCGCGAGCGCAATCCCGTAGGGGATTCCACTCTCCTTGTTGTGCAGGCGAAGCAGCCAGGTTTGCCCGCCAAGCGCGTAGGGTAGCGGCAATTGCCGAAACTGAAGCAGCAGCAGCGTCAATGCACCACCGAACATCGAAGCGTAAACCAGGTAGTCGAGCAGATGGCCAAAGCCGAACCAGAGCGCGGCGCCGGCCGAGACCTTTGCGTCGCCACCTCCGACCCAGCCCATCGCAAAGCAGGCGAAGGCTATGGCGAGAACCACAGCCCCTGCGCCCGCATGGGAAAGGATTTCCTGGATTCCCATGCCGCTTAAGGCAGCAAGTACAAGAAATCCGCCGACCAGCGCCAGCGAGATTCGGTTTGAAATTGTCATGGTGAAGAGGTCACTTGCGGCGGCGAAGGCCATCAAGGCTGGAAACAGCATAAGGCGGGCGATATCGAGAATCATAGATGCATGGCCGATGCTGCAGGCGCGACAATGGTATTTGCGTCAGTCTAGGCATCAGGAATGAAAAAACGGGAAATGAAAATGCTCCAGACCAGGCATTTACGACAGGGAATCTACCGGCCCGATCTCGGGCTCCCACCACAGTAAATTTCGATTTAAAAGTTCCATACAAAGCTACGGGTCGTGGCCGCGTGTTTAGACGACGTCCATCTCCAAAATTCACCGCTCCTTAAGGACGAGCGCGCTAATTCTAAAGGCCCCCGACCACGAGGCTTCTATGTCAAATTTGCCGCTCGAAATCGTCGAGATGTTCGGTCAGACGATTGCGAAGGTAGTACCTGTTACGGCTGCACTGGCGTTAATATTTACGGTGCTGACGTATTTCTGGGCATGCAATCCAGGTACGCCGTGGTGGCGCAAGCGCGAACTCGTCACCGACGTCTGCTACTGGTTTTTCGTGCCATTGATCACTCGCGTAGTGCGAATCGGGCTGCTGGTGCTCGGCGCCGCGGCGATCTTCAATATTCATGACGCCGATGAATTGATCGCCTTCTACGATAACGGCCACGGCCCGCTCTCAGAACTTCCGCTCTGGGTACAAGCCGTGCTTTTCCTGGTCGCCTCGGACTTCATGCTTTACTGGCTTCATCGCATGTATCACGGCGGCGGGTTCTGGAAATATCATGCCATCCATCATTCCTCGGAAGAGCTGGATTGGATATCGGCGGCTCGTTTTCACCCGGTTAACCTGTTTCTGGGAACAGTCGCGGTCGATGTCATCTTGTTGATGGCAGGCATTTCTCCGAACATCATGCTTTGGGTCGGTCCATTCACGACATTTCACTCGGCTTTTGTGCACGCCAATCTCAATTGGACGCTGGGACCCTTCAAGTATGTACTGGCGACGCCCATCTTCCATCGGTGGCACCACACGTCGTTGGAGCGGGGCGGCAACACCAATTTTTCCGGTACATTTCCGATTTGGGACATCCTGTTCGGAACGTTCCGGATGCCGGTCGGCGAAACGCCGGATTCATACGGCCAGGATTCTGTGATTCCCAACGAAATCGCGGGCCAGTTGGCTTATCCCTTCCGTCAATGACGAAGGGCCTCAAAAGGCGCAGCTATCGCACGCACGTTTGCAGTTCATTCATCAATTAACGTCAGATTTGCCATGTCGGGCGTCGGCTGGGCTGAGTATCGCGCTAGCCAACTCGTCGTGCCCCGGAGTGCAAGATGTCAATTCAATCTATCCGTACCAGACGATCCGCGTTGCTCATTTCGTTTTTGGTTGGAATATCCTTATGTCCGCCGGCGGTTTACGCAGCGACAGAGGAAGCTGCAATTGCCGTGAATGTCGATCAGGCCAAGCTGGTGAAGCTGCCGGAGCGCGTCGCCACCATAGTTGTGGGGAATCCGCTGATTGCCGACGTTGCCCTGCAACCGGGCGGCCTGCTTGTCGTGACAGGCAAGGGCTACGGCGCCACCAACGTCATTGCGATGGACCGCACCGGTCAAATCCTGGTGGACCGCATCATTCAGGTTGAGGGACCGACCGATCAGGTGGTCACTATCTACAAAGGGGTGGATCGCGAGTCCTACAGCTGCATGCCGATCTGCCAGCGACGCGTCACGCTGGGCGACGGCGAGGGCTACTTCAAGTCGACCATGGACCAGGCAGGCACTCTCAGCACGCAGGCCAGCGGCAGTGGGGCTACGGCGGGCAAGCCTCAGAACTAATCGCGTCTGCGAGCAAAGCTCGGCGGCGAGAACATCGTCCTTCGCGCAAGAAACCCCTAGAACGCGAGGCGAATCGGTCTCGTGCTCCTTCATGTGAAATGGCAGATAGTTAACCAAGTGTTCACGTCCGCCGGCAGTTTGTCGCGACGTGGCGAAACACTTCCACAATCAGTTTCGGGTAATCCTTGCGGCGACTGGTTAGGTCGAAGGATCGTCGATGTCGTCGTTCGCTGTTTCAACCATTGGAAAACTACTGCGCCGATTTCGCAGCAACCGGCGAGGCTCGGTGGCGATAGAATTTTCGCTGATCGCAGTACCATTTTTCGCACTGCTGTTTGCGATTATCGAAACAGCCATGGTGTTCTTCGCCGGTCAGGTTCTTGAGACCGTGGTGCAGGATACATCGCGGTTGATCCTGACAGGTCAGGCGCAAACGGCGGCAACGCCTCTCACCCAGCAAACTTTCAAGGATGCCGTCTGTGCCCGTCTCACGGTCATGTTCGATTGTCCGAGCGGCATTTATGTCGATGTGCAAAGCTATTCGTCGTTCACCACTGTGAAGATCGTCGATCCGATCGATGCGGGCAAGAATTTCCTGCCGGCGATGCAATATAAGCCCGGAGCGGCAGGTGATATCGTCGTGGTGCGGCTGTTCTATCAATGGCCGCTGTTCGTCACCGGGCTAGGTTACAACATTTCGAATCTGACAGGCAGCAAGCGTCTACTATCCGCGACCGCTGCATTCCGCAACGAGCCTTACTAAGAGCAGGGCAAGAGCGATGAGAACAATATCCCTGGCAACGACGTGGTCTCGCACGCGGCGGCTCGCAAACGAGCTTCTCAATAATACGAGCGGCATGGGCGCGACAGAGTTCGCCTTCATCGCTCCGGTCATGATGGCGTTCTTTTTTGGAACGGTGGAATTTTCATCGGCGGTGGCGGTCGACCGCAAGGTCACTCTGGTCGTTCGCACGCTGTCGGATCTCACCTCCCAGTCGATTTCGGTCACGGACAACGACATCCAGAATTTCTTTGCGGCAAGTTCGGGAATCCTGACACCTTACGACGTCACCCCGGTACATCCGACCATTTCGGAAATCTACGTCAATGCTTCGAAGGTTGCGAAAATTCAGTGGAGCGTCGGCGCGACGGTCGCCATGGTCAATGGCGCCGCGAAGGCGACGCTGTTGGCCGTCCCCCCTCACAATCCGGGAACGGTCGTGACGATCCCGACGGCATTGGCGATCCCGGGCACTTATTTGATCTGGAGCGAAGTCACCTATCAATACGTACCAGTGGTTGGATATGTTATGGTTAAAGCCGGCGTACCGCTAAAAGATGCAACCTTTACGCGGCCTCGGCAGTCCAGCTGCGTCGACTATCCCGCACCGGTGTTGCCGGCTTTGCCATGCACGGCATTGCCATAAGTCAGCGCTGCTATCGGTTGCTCTGCCTGTCGTTAATGCAAAAAAGGCCGCGCAAAAAGCACGGCCCTTTTCCATGTTGAACTGAACTTCGCGGTGCAGACCGCAGAAATTCCGTCAGCCGGCGGCGCGCAAATTATCCGCCGAAGACTTGCCAGAGCGACGATCGGCAACGATTTCGTAGCTGATCTTCTGGCCTTCACGCAAAGTACCAAGTCCGGCGCGCTCTACGGCGCTGATGTGCACGAATACGTCGTTGCCACCGTCATCCGGCTGAATGAATTCAAAGCCCTTGGTTGCGTTAAACCACTTCACGGTTCCCATGCTCACGGGGGTAGTCCCTTCTCAGATAGATATATAGAAGTCCACTTTCGATGGACTGGTGAGATCGAATTTTTGGAAGGGTCGTCAGCGTCTAAACCGGCTGTACCGGTGGATAGCTAATGTCGTCCGGCCGAAAATCGATGTTCCATATTATTCCAAAGTAGCACTCAAAACAATCCTGACCCGCGCGTTTTTTTCATTGTGCGATCGAGGTCTGGGAGAAGCCCTAAACCGCGCACGGACAGGTCGTGTCAGGCGCGGTTTCGTAGCCGCTATCTGCGGCGGAACTGACCGCGCGCCGGTGCACCGCGCGCCGGCCCGCTACTGGGACGCTCATCCTTGTGACGGAAGATCAGCCGGCCCTTCTCCAAATCATAGGGCGACATCTCGATCGTCACCCGGTCTCCCGCCAGCGTCTTGATACGGTTCTTTTTCATCTTCCCCGCGGTATATGCGACGATCTCATGCCCGGCATCCAGTTGGACGCGGTAGCGCGCATCGGGAAGGATTTCGGTCACCAGTCCTTCGAACTGGATCAGCTCTTCTTTAGCCATGGTTATCTCCAGATCGATGGACGTTTAGCGGCTCGGCCGCTGATTGCGGTTGGGTTGGGTATGCGGACGGCTTTCCCGATGCAAAAAGGAAACGCCCTGCATCCCTTCGCCCTTTGCGCTTGAGGATGGACGAGACGGCTCATGCCGGTTGGACGGCGGCGCGCCATTATTACCACCAGGACGGTGCCGGCGGCGAGGCCCCTTAGAGCCGGGAGCGGCGTCGTTTGATCTGCCGCCGCGGCCGTGCGGTGCGGACCGCGCACCCCGATGCTGCGAAGGCGCCGGAGCGGCGTCGCGGTGGCCCGGTGTGCGGCGATCCTCCTTTGGCAACGTGATGCGGATCAGCTTTTCGATGTCGCGCAAGAAGGCGTTCTCTTCACCAGCGACGAGCGAGATGGCGACCCCTTCCGCGCCGGCACGTGCGGTACGGCCGATACGATGGACGTAAGTCTCCGGCACATTGGGAAGGTCGAAATTCACCACATGGGTGATGCCGTCGACGTCGATGCCGCGCGCCGCAATGTCGGTAGCGACCAAAGTGCGAATTTCCCCCGAGCGAAATGCCGCCAGCACGCGCTCGCGATGGTTCTGCGACTTGTTGCCATGAATTGCGTCGGCGCTAATCCCCGCTCTTTCCAGGCCTTTCACAACCTTGTCCGCGCCGTGCTTGGTCCGGGTAAAGATCAGCGCGCGATTGACCTGTTCCTGCTTCAGCAGTTGCGCAAGCAATGCCGGTTTGGCCGAATGATCGACCTGAATGATGCGCTGCGTGATGCGTTCCACCGTAGACGCAACGGGCGTCACGGCAACACGCGCCGGATCGCGCAGCATCTGCTCGGCAAGTTCGGCAATATCCTTCGGCATCGTTGCTGAGAAAAACAGCGTCTGCCGCTTGACCGGCAACTTCGACACAATCTTCCTGATGTCGTTGATGAAGCCCATATCGAGCATGCGGTCGGCTTCGTCGAGCACGAGAAACTCGACCTGGCCGAGCTTCAGACCGTTGCTTTGTACGAGATCGAGCAGGCGGCCGGGCGTGGCCACCATGACCTCGACACCTTGCATCACCGAGCGGACTTGGCGTCCCATCGGAACGCCCCCGATGGCCAGCGCCGAGGTCAGGCGCATGTGCCGGCCGTAAGCGTTGAAACTCTCGAGGATTTGCCCCGACAGTTCGCGCGTGGGGCTCAGCACCAGGACTCGGCAGGCCTTGGGCTGCGGCTTGATGCGGTTCTGCAGAATGCGATGCAAGATCGGAAGCGCGAAGGCTGCGGTTTTACCGGTGCCCGTTTGCGCAATTCCGACGATGTCGCGCCCGGCTAATGCGAGAGGAATGGTTTGAGCTTGGATCGGCGTGGGCGTCAGATAGTTCTCTTCTCTGAGCGCACGCGAAATGGGATCGGCGAGGCCGAAATCCTGAAAGGAAGTCAAAAGGTTGTTCTTTCCATTATTGAAGACAAGCGCCCGACGAATTCGTCAGGAGCGCGCGGGGTGTCTGAGACACCCGCGTGTTTGGGGCGTCGATTTGTTGGCTGAAAGGGCAAGCCAGAAACCGTTGGACGGGCTCAGAACACGCGGCTCGCGATGACCCGATGAATCTCAGGTCGTAACCACCATATGGAACAGGAACGCGGCGCTTTCAAGGTGAATCGGAAAATGGGGCAGATAGTTCAAAATCCGCCAGCGCGAATTCAAGACGATGCTAAAATTTTAGACAGTCAATTTGTTCTGCACAATTAATACGCAGACTGCATAGGATGTGAACTTTCAAAGTGATGAAAATATAGGCAAAAGCGTCAGCTAAGTAACTTGCCTGATTCAAAGTTCTGCAGCGAACACATCCACTTAAGCTGACTGTCAAGCGTGGCACAGTTCTTGCGATTCCGTTAACGCAGACGGCCGTGGGGCCGTTTCGCAGCGTCTAACGTCTGCGTCAGGGAGATAAGACCTAATGCTTACTCAATCGATTCACCACAAAGCGACGTCATTTAGCCGTCGTCGCTTGCTGGCTGCGACCGCCGGACTGGTTCTGGGGGTAGTCACATTCACCGGTGCGAAGGCGGCGGATGACACGATCAAGGTTGGCGTCCTTCACTCGCTCTCCGGCACCATGGCGATCAGTGAAACCACGTTGAAGGATACGGTTCTGTTCCTGATCGACGAGCAGAACAAAAAGGGTGGCGTTCTCGGCAAGAAACTTGAGGCTGTGGTCGTCGACCCGGCGTCGAACTGGCCGCTTTTCGCGGAAAAAGCCCGCGAACTAATCACCAAGGACAAGGTTTCCGTCGTGTTCGGCTGCTGGACCTCGGTGTCGCGCAAGTCAGTGCTTCCGGTATTCAAGGAACTGAACTCGATCCTGTTCTATCCCGTTCAGTACGAAGGCGAGGAGAGCGAGCGCAACGTGTTCTACACCGGTGCGGCTCCGAACCAGCAGGCGATCCCCGCGGTCGACTATCTTGCCAAGGAAGAGAAGGTGCAGCGCTGGGTCCTGGCCGGCACCGACTACGTCTATCCACGCACCACCAACAAGATTCTTGAAGCCTATTTGAAGTCGAAGGGCGTCAAGGAAGAAGACATCATGATCAACTACACCCCATTCGGACATTCCGATTGGCAAACGATCGTCGCCGACATCAAGAAGTTCGGTTCGGCCGGCAAGAAGACCGCCGTCGTCTCCACCATCAACGGCGACGCCAACGTTCCGTTCTACAAAGAGCTGGGCAACCAGGGCATCAAGGCGACCGACATTCCCGTTGTGGCGTTCTCGGTGGGTGAAGAAGAACTCGCCGGCATCGACACCAAACCGCTTCTTGGTCATCTCGCGGCCTGGAACTACTTCGAGTCAATCAAAGATCCTGCGAACGAGAAGTTCATCAAGGAGTGGCAGGCCTTCACCAAAAATCCGAAGCGCGTGACTAACGACCCGATGGAAGCCACGTATATTGGCTTCAACATGTGGGTGAAGGCGGTCGAAAAGGCGAAGACCGTCGATGTGGACAAGGTCATCGACACCTTGCCTGGCACCAAGGCGCCAAATCTGACCGGCGGCATGTCGGAACTGCTTCCGAACCATCATATCACCAAACCGGTGTTCATTGGCGAAATCAAAGCCGATGGCCAGTTCGATGTTGTGTGGAAGACCCCGGGTCTGGTTGCCGGCGATGCATGGTCGAAGGAGCTTGATGGCTCCAAGGATCTGATCGGCGACTGGGTTGGCAAGAAGTGCGGCAACTACAATACCAAGACGAACAAGTGCGGCGGCCAGGGTTCCTGATCGTTTGATCCAATGAAGCCGGAGAAGGCGGCGATCACGCCGCCTTCTCCATCTCTGCCGGGGTCGCCAAGTGTTCATCAAATTTGTTGAAAGCCTTCGTGCGCTGACGTTGGCATGCTCGTTTATCGTCGGCTTGGGTCTTCCAGCGTTCGCGGTGCCGTTCGAAGAAGCCGTTGCGAAATTCGCCTACTGATTCATTTTCCGACACCGAAGAAGCGGTCAGTACCCTCGCGAGCGGCGGCAATCCGCTCGCTTATCCCATCATCAGTGCCCTGCAGGATGGCCGGTTGCTGGCCGATCCCGCGAGCAAGCAAGTGTTCGTCAAACAACCGGACGGCAAGACCATCGATGCCGCCAGCGGCGCTACCGTTGCGGCACCGCCGCCCGATCTGATTGTCGTGCGCCTCAACAATCGCCTTCGCGCGCACCGTCGAAGCCGCGCTCGGCGGCTTGACGCTGCTGTCGCCCGATCTCGCACAGCGTATTGCCGCGGCGCAGTCCGTATTCAAGACGCACGACGCGACGATGTTGCCAGTGATCGATAGCGCTTTGCAAAAGGAAACCAACGCCGCTGCGAAACGCGCCTTCACCGAGGCTCGTGCCGCCATCTTGCTGTTCAAGCCGGATGCCACCGAACCCGAGAAGCTTGAAGCGATTGCGACGGTCAGAGCAAAAGGGGATCGCGACGCTCTGGCGCTGCTGACCGGACTGACGGGTGATCAACCGCCTCGGTCGTCAGCGGTGCGGCAAGTGCGACGGCCGGCATCCAACGTACGCTGCTAATCTGGTCTTACGCGCAGAACGCTTGGTACGGCCTTTCGCTCGGGTCGGTGCTGTTGCTTGCGGCCATCGGCCTCGCCATCACCTTCGGCGTGATGGGCGTCATCAATATGGCGCATGGCGAAATGGTGATGATCGGCGCCTACGTCACCTTCGTGGTGCAGGAAACCATCCGCACCAGCTATCCCGGCCTGTTCGGTTATTCGCTGCTGATCGCGGTGCCGCTAGCGTTCATCGTCGCGGGCACTGATCGGGATTTTGATCGAGCGCAGCATCATTCGTTTTCTTTACGGGCGTCCGCTGGAAACACTGCTGGCGACGTGGGGTCTGTCGCTGGTGTTGCAGCAGGCGGTACGCACCATGTTCGGCCCGACTAATCGCGAGGTCGGCAATCCCTCATGGATGTCAGGCGCATTCGAGATCGGCCAGATCACAATTACCTATAATCGGCTCTGGATTCTTTGCTTCACGATGGCGGTGTTCGCGATATTGCTTGCTATGCTGCGCTATACCAGCCTCGGGCTTGAGATGCGCGCGGTGACGCAGAATCGCCGAATGGCGGCGTCAATGGGGATCGCGACCTCACGCGTGGATGCGCTGACATTCGGGCTCGGCTCCGGCATCGCTGGGATCGCCGGGGTGGCGTTGTCGCAGATCGACAATGTCAGCCCCAACCTCGGACAAAGCTACATCATCGATTCGTTCATGGTGGTGGTGTTTGGAGGTGTCGGCAATTTGTGGGGCACATTGGTCGGCGCGTTCACGCTCGGTATCGCCAATAAATTCCTGGAGCCCGTCGCGGGCGCGGTGCTCGGCAAGATCGCTATTCTGGTGCTGATCATCCTGTTCATCCAGAAACGCCCGCGCGGCCTGTTCGCGCTGAAGGGCCGGGCGGTGGAAGCGTGATGGTGGTTTCAGTTCTGTATATAAGCGGAGCAACTTCTTCCCCCTCCCCCCACGTTCTTCACGTGGTGGGGAGGGGTCGGGGGTGGGGGGCTCTTTCTTCGCAAATGCGTTCGACGTGTTTGCCGATAAAATCTCTTTTGCTCGCATCAATTGCATCGCCAGAGTTGTAGTCCCCCCACCCCCGACCCCTCCCCACCGCAAGAGCGGGGGAGGGGAGTACCCCTCGCTCCGCCGCGGGGATATTTGTAATGACTCCGCACATCCTCACGCGATCGCTCGACCGCAGCGCGACGGTGTTTCTGATCGTCGTCGCGGCGGTTGGCGTGCTGGTGCCGCTGTCGAATCTGCTGCTGCCGGCGAACTCCGCGCTGCAAGTGCCCACCTATCTGGTCGCGCTGTTCGGAAAATACGTCTGCTACGCCATCCTGGCGCTCTCGATCGATTTGATCTGGGGCTATTGCGGCATTCTGTCGCTCGGCCACGGCGCCTTCTTCGCGCTCGGCGGGTACGCGATGGGCATGTATCTGATGCGGCAGATCGGCAGCCGCGGCGTCTATGGCAACGCCACGCTGCCGGACTTCATGGTGTTCCTGAACTACAAGGCGCTGCCGTGGTATTGGCACGGCTTCGACATGTTCTGGTTCGCCGCGCTGATGGTGCTTGTCGTTCCCGGCTTGCTGGCATTCGGCTTCGGCTGGCTGGCGTTCCGCTCACGCGTCACCGGCGTTTATCTGTCGATCATCACGCAAGCGATGACCTACGCCCTGCTGCTGGCGTTCTTCCGCAACGACTTCGGATTCGGCGGCAATAACGGGCTCACCGACTTCAAGGATATCCTCGGCTTCAATGTGCAGGCGGACGGCACCCGCGCGGCGCTCTTTGCGCTGAGTTGCCTCGCGCTCATTGTCGGATTTCTGATCTGCCGCGCGGTAGTGACGTCGAAACTCGGCAAGGTCCTGATCGCGGTGCGCGATGCCGAATCCCGCACGCGCTTTCTCGGCTATCGCGTCGAAAGCTACAAGCTGTTCGTGTTCACGCTGTCGGCCTGCATGGCTGGCGTTGCCGGTGCGCTCTATGTGCCGCAGGTCGGCATCATAAATCCCGGTGAATTTGCGCCGGGCAATTCGATCGAAGCGGTGATCTGGGTCGCGGTAGGCGGCCGCGGCACGCTGATCGGCGCGGCGCTCGGCGCCGTCGTCGTCAATTACGCCAAGACTGTCTTCACCTCAGGTCCACTGGCGCCGTATTGGCTGTTCATGCTGGGCGCGCTGTTCATACTCGTTACACTGCTTTTGCCGAAGGGCATCATCGGCACTTTCAATGCGTGGTGGGAGCCCAATTTCTTCAAGAATCGGAAGGCGCAACGCATCACATCTGCCGCTGAAAGTGCCGCGTTGGAAGACGGCGTCAGCGAAGCAAACCCGGCGGAGTGAGCGCATGAACGTCATGGATACCCGCGCTACCTCCGCGATGCTGTATCTCGATGGCGTGCACGTCTCGTTCGATGGCTTTCACGCCATCAACAACCTGTCGTTGACGCTGGCGCCTGGCGAGATGCGCGCCATCATCGGACCCAACGGCGCCGGCAAGACGACGATGATGGATATCATCACCGGCAAAACCAAGCCGGACGAAGGCGACGTGATGTTCGACGGCACCGTCGACCTGACGCGGCTGGATGAAACGCGAATCGCCGAACTCGGCATTGGCCGCAAATTCCAGAAGCCCACGGTGTTCGAAAGCCAGACCATCGAGGACAATCTGCTGTTGGCGCTCAATGTCGATCACCGGGTGCGAGGCACCTTGTTCTGGCGTGGATCCAGAGATGAGGCCGAGCGTATCGAACGCGTGCTTGAGACCATCCGGCTCAAGGATGCGCGGAACCGGCTGGCCGGAAGCCTGTCGCACGGCCAGAAGCAATGGCTGGAGATCGGCATGTTGCTGGCACAGGATCCCAAATTGCTGCTGGTCGACGAGCCCGTCGCCGGCATGACTGACGTCGAGACACACCAGACCGCGGAGCTGCTGAAGGAAATCAATGCCGACAACAAAACCATCATGGTAGTTGAGCATGACATGACCTTCGTGCGTGAACTCGGTGTCAAGGTGACTTGCCTGCACGAAGGCACCGTGCTGGCCGAGGGCACCATCGATCAGGTGTCGACGAATGACCGCGTGGTCGAAGTGTATCTGGGGCGATGACATGCTGAACGTCGACAACATCAGCCTTTATTACGGCGCGGCGCAGGCCTTGCGCGGCGTCTCGATTGCCGCCGAGCCAGGCAAAGTGATGTGCGTGCTCGGCCGCAATGGCGTCGGCAAGACGAGCCTGCTGCGCGCCATGGTCGGCCAGTATCCCATCGCCAGCGGCTCGATCACCTTCGATGGCACCGATATATCGGCGCTTCGGCCATACGAGCGGGCACGGCGCGGCATCGGCTTCGTGCCGCAGGGACGCGAGATCTTTCCGTTGCTGACGGTTGAGGAAAATCTCAAGACGGGCTTCGGGCCGCTGAAACGGCAGGACCGCAATATCCCGGACGACGTGTTCTCGCTGTTTCCGGTGCTGAACTCAATGCTCGGGCGACGCGGCGGCGATCTCTCTGGAGGACAGCAACAGCAGCTCGCGATCGGCCGCGCGTTGGTGATGCGGCCAAAGCTGTTGCTGCTTGATGAGCCGACCGAAGGCATTCAGCCCTCGATCATCAAGGACATTGGCCGTGCCATCTCGTATCTGCGCAGCCTCGGCACCATGGCAATCGTCTTGGTCGAACAGTACCTCGACTTTGCCTGCGAACTCGGCGACAATTTCGTCGTAATGGATCGCGGCGCGATAAAATTCAGCTGCGACCGCGGCAACCTCGATCCCAGTGAGATCAGCCGGGCGATGGCGCTGTAAGCTTTCTTGCTCTTGGTCACGGGGAAAAATGCTGAGCGATATCACCAGCGCAGCGACGAAAATATTCGCGGCTAACCGCGCACAGGGCACCGTAAAGTTCGATGTGCATGCCGTCGATGGCGTCGCGCGCCGCCGCCAGCTTCATGAATCCGGCTCGCTACGCGTGCGTTTTCCTTCGCCTGAGGCGCAGGGTCTATCGGCCGTTCTCGTCAACACGGCGGGAGGTATTGCCGGCGGCGATCGTTTCGACATCGATATCGCGACGGGGGAAGGCTCGCGCCTGACGGTGACGACCGCTGCGGCGGAAAAAATCTATCGCGCGCAGGGACCGGCGGCCCAGGTCAATATTGCGTTAGAGGGATCGGCGGGATCGCATCTTGCGTGGCTGCCGCAGGAGACGATCCTGTTCAACCGTGCGCGCGTGGAACGGCGCATCGACATCGATCTCGCGGAAAGCGCCTCGTTGTTGCTTTGTGAGATCGTGATATTCGGCCGGGGGGCGATGGGCGAAAAAATGCTGCAAGGCGAGTTCGTGGACCGCTGGCGTCTGCGCCGCGGCGGCAGGCTTGTGTTCGCCGAAACCGTGCGGCTCGATGGCGACATCGGCGAAAAGCTTGCGAAGCCCGCGATTGCCAATGGCGGCGTTGCCATCGGGACCGCGCTGATCGTCCCCGGTGATACGGCACTTGTCGAGCACATCCGCGAAGCGTCCGAACTCGTTCGGCGGCGAGGTCGGCATCTCCTGCTGGAATGGATTTGCAATGGCGCGCTTCTGTGCCCAAGATGCGGCGCGGCTCCGCGCCGATATGATCACGGTGCTCGGTCGCGCCAGCGGTCTGCCGCTGCCACGGCTGTGGCTCAATTAAGTTGGGGCTATCTTTAGAGTGCTCGCATGAATCTTTCTCCCCGCGAAAAGGACAAGCTGCTGATCTCGATGGCGGCGATCGTAGCGCGCCGCCGGCTGGAGCGCGGCGTCAAGCTCAACCACCCTGAAGCGATTGCGATCATTTCCGATTTCATCGTCGAAGGCGCGCGCGATGGCCGCACCGTCGCCGAGCTGATGCAAGCCGGCGCGCAGGTCATCACCCGCGCGCAATGCATGGATGGCATATCGGAAATGATCCACGATATTCAGGTGGAAGCTACGTTTCCCGATGGCACCAAACTGGTGACGGTACATGAGCCGATACGTTGAGGGTACCAAATGATCCCCGGTGAACTCTTCATTCAGGACGGCGAGATCGAGCTCAACGCCGGGCGCAAGACGGTGACGCTCACTGTGGCGAATTCCGGCGACCGGCCGATTCAGGTCGGCTCTCATTATCATTTCTTCGAAACCAATCTGGCGCTCAAATTCGAGCGCAAGAAAGCGCGCGGCATGCGGCTCGACATCGCCGCCGGCACCGCGGTGCGGTTCGAGCCGGGCCAGACCCGTGACGTGCAGCTTGTCGCGCTTGCCGGCAAACGCGTGGTCTACGGATTTCGCGGCGACGTGATGGGAAAACTTTAGATGTCCGTCAAAATCTCGCGCTCCGTCTATGCCGACATGTTCGGGCCGACCACCGGCGATCGCGTACGGCTGGCCGACACCGATCTCATTATCGAGGTGGAAAAGGATTTCACCATCTATGGCGAGGAGGTGAAGTTCGGTGGCGGCAAGGTGATCCGCGATGGCATGGGGCAATCGCAAGTCACCAACAAGCAGGGCGCGGCTGACACCGTCATTACCAACGCGCTGATCGTGGATCACTGGGGCATCGTCAAGGCCGACGTCGCCATCAAGGAAGGCTACATCAGCGCCATCGGCAAGGCTGGCAATCCCGACATCCAGCCCGGCGTCACCATCGTGATCGGTCCCGGCACCGACGTGATCGCGGGCGAGGGCAAGATCCTCACCGCGGGCGGTTTCGACAGCCACATCCATTTCATCTGCCCGCAGCAGATCGAGCACGCGCTGATGTCGGGCGTCACCTCGATGCTCGGCGGCGGCACCGGACCGTCGCACGGCACGTTCGCGACCACCTGCACGCCCGGCCCGTGGCACATGGGGCGTATGATCCAGTCGTTCGATGCGTTCCCGGTCAACCTTGGCATCTCAGGCAAGGGCAATGCGTCGCGGCCGGCGGCACTGGTGGAGATGATCAACGCCGGCGCTTGTGCGTTGAAACTGCACGAGGATTGGGGCACCACGCCGGCCGCGATCGACAATTGCTTATCGGTTGCGGATGATCACGACATACAGGTCATGATCCATTCCGATACGCTGAATGAATCAGGTTTCGTCGAGGACACCGTGAAGGCCTTCAAGGGTCGTACCATCCACGCCTTCCACACCGAAGGCGCCGGCGGCGGGCACGCGCCTGACATCATCAAGATCGCGGGCCTGAAGAACGTGCTGCCGTCATCGACCAATCCGACGCGGCCGTTCACGCGCAACACTATCGATGAGCATCTCGACATGCTGATGGTGTGCCATCACCTCGATCCGTCGATCGCCGAGGACTTGGCTTTCGCTGAAAGCCGAATCCGCAAGGAAACCATCGCCGCCGAAGATATCCTGCACGATCTCGGCGCGCTCTCGATGATGTCGTCGGACTCGCAGGCGATGGGCCGGCTCGGCGAAGTCATCATCCGCACTTGGCAGACCGCCGACAAAATGAAGAAGCAGCGCGGTTCGCTGCCGCAGGACAAGGGCGACAACGACAATTTTCGGGTCAAGCGCTACATCGCCAAATACACCATCAATCCCGCGATCGCGCACGGCGTCTCGAAGCTGATCGGATCGGTTGAAAAGGGTAAGCTTGCCGATCTGGTGCTGTGGTCGCCGGCGTTCTTCGGCGTCAAGCCGGACTGCATCATCAAGGGCGGCTCGATCGTGGCCGCCCCTATGGGCGACCCCAACGCGTCGATTCCGACGCCGCAGCCGGTGCACTATCAGCCGATGTTCGCGGCTTACGGTAAAGCGCTGACGGCGTCCTCGGTGGTGTTTTCGTCGAAAGCTGCGGTCGCATCGGGACTGGCTAAAAAGCTTGGAATCCAGAAGTCGCTTTATGCGGTGGAAAACACGCGGGGCGGCATCTCGAAGAAGAGCATGATCCACAACGGTGCCACGCCGAAGATCGAGGTGGATTCCGAGACCTACGAGGTTCGTGCCGACGGCGAACTTCTGACCTGCGCGCCCGCGGAAGCGCTGCCCATGGCGCAGCGCTATTTCATGTTCTAAGCTCTCCCCGGCATCTCAAGCCAGGCAAAAAAGACCGGGAGGATTTCGTGATTTACGTTGTCGCCACACTGACTATCAAGCCGGAAACGCGTGCCACTTTGATTGACGCCGCAAAGACCGTCATTGCCACGACACGCAATGAGAAAGGCTGCGTGCTTTACGATCTGCATGAGAGCGTCACCGATCCCGCTCGCATGGTATTCGTCGAGCAGTGGGAGACGATGGAAGATCTGATGGCGCACGGCGCAAACGAGCACATGAAGCCTTGGCGCAAGGTGGTGAAGGAATGCATGAGCGCGCCGACCAAGATAGAAATCATCACGCCGGAAAAGGTCGACGTGCGATGACGGCCAGGCCCGGCGGCAAGGTGCGCGCATGATCCGTGCGACCCGCGTTCAGGGCCGGCATCACTGGAAAGAGGCGGCGGCCGACACCGTCGTTCTCGGCTTCGATGACCGTCACCGGCGGCGGATGGCGATGAACGGCACGCGCGGGCTTGAGTTCCTGCTTGATCTTGAAAATGCCGTTGCGCTGCGGGGCGGCGACGCGCTGGTGTTGGAAGACGGTCGCTTCATCGAGGTGGTCGCAGCGCCGGAGCCGCTCGCTGAAATTCGCGGCAGCGATCCGCAGCATCTCGTTCGTATCGCCTGGCATCTCGGCAATCGCCATTTGCCGACGCAGATCGTGGGCAAAGGACTGCGCATCCGCCGCGATCACGTCATCGAGGCCATGGCAAGAGGTCTCGGCGCGCGCGTGATAGAAATCGAAGCGCCGTTCGATCCGGAAGGCGGCGCCTACGGTGGCGACCATGGGCATGCGATTGCTACGCACGATAATGCTCAGCACGACCACGCCGCGCATGATCATCACGGACATGACCATCATCATCATGATCATTGCGATCACGACCACCCTCACGGGCATTCCCATGCTCATGACCACAAGTAAGCCTGTGGATTTCATTCCACTGGACGAGCCAACCGCTGCGCTATCAGCAGGCGAAGCGGCCTCGCTGTACCGGCTCATGACCTGGCTGTCGCCCTCGTTCCCGGTCGGCGCCTTTTCCTATTCCAGCGGCATCGAATGGGCCGTCGAAGCGGGCGACATCAACGATGCACTTTCGCTGCAAGACTGGCTTGCATCGATGCTCGCCGATGGGCCGGGCTTCTGCGATGGCGTCTTCCTTGCGACGGCGCATCGAGCCGCAGCGTACTCAGACAGTTCGGAGCTGCGCGACATTGCCGAACTCGCCGCCGCCTTTGTCCCCTCGCGCGAGCGCCAGCTGGAAACGTCGGCGCAGGGCCGAGCCTTTATCGACATTGCTCGCAGCGCGTGGAATTGCAACGGCTTGGATGAATTGGTGACGAGCTGTGACGGTTCAATTGTCTACCCGGTTGCGGTCGGACTTGTCAGCGCAGCGCACAGGATTTCTCTCGCTCCGACAATGCACGCTTTTCTGCACGCCGTGACCTCGAACTGGATTTCAGCCGGCGCGCGCTTGGTCCCTCTGGGTCAAACCGACAGCCAGCGTATTCTCGTCGCGATCGAGCCGATTGTCACCGCGACCGGGCATCGCGCCCTGAGCGCGACATTGGACGATCTCGGCAGCGCGACCTTTCGCGCCGATCTCGCCGGCATGCGTCACGAGACTCAATACACACGGCTGTTCCGGTCATGAAATTTCTTCATCCTTATTGGCATTACGTTGCTGTGGCCTTGAGCGTCGCGGGCTGCTCTATCTGGGTCATGGCATCGGCATGGGCCGCCGGCAGCATGGGACTTGATGAGGTGCTGCAGGCCGTTGCCAAGTCGCCGAAGCTGGTCGCTGAAATTCAGCAGGAGCTGACCAAAAGCAATATCAAAATGGAAGACGTCGGCTGCACCGGCGCCCGCCACGGCAACCAGTGGATTTATCTCGGTGGTGGCCGCGCGGCACCTTACGAGTGCAAGATCGGGCAGCGCGCATTCAATATCGAAGCCGACCGCGTCTATTTCGACGCGCGCGGAAAATCGCTAGGCGATGTCAATAAAGCCGATCAGAAGCGGGCGAAGACATTTCGGGAAAGCAATTTTCGCTGGATCTGGATAGCCCCAAGGAACGAGGTTGGAGATGGGAAATAATCCACACGGTCCGTTACGCATCGGTATCGGCGGTCCCGTCGGCTCGGGAAAAACCGCGCTGATGGATTTGCTCTGCAAGACCATGCGCGAGCGTTACGACATCGCCGCGATCACCAACGACATCTACACCAAATGGGACGCGGAATTTCTGGTGCGCTCGGGATCGCTCACTTCGGATCGCATTGCGGGCGTTGAAACCGGCGGTTGTCCGCATACGGCGATTCGCGAGGACGCTTCGATAAATCTTGCGGCTGTGGCGGACATGCGCGCGAAATTTCCCGATCTCGATTTAATATTGATCGAATCCGGCGGCGACAATCTTGCTGCTACTTTTTCTCCCGAGCTGGCCGATCTGACCATCTACGTGATCGATGTCGCCGCGGGCGACAAGATTCCTTCCAAGGGCGGTCCTGGCATCACGCGATCCGATCTGCTCGTCATCAACAAGATCGATCTTGCCCCTTATGTCGGAGCTTCGCTTGAAAAAATGGATACAGACGCCCGACGCATGCGCGGTGAACGGCCATTTGTGATGACGAATCTCAAAAAGAGCGAAGGGCTTGATCGTATCGTAAGCTTTATCGAGTCCAAGGGTGGGCTCTCACCGGCGAAAATTCAAAGCAAGGTGAGTTAACGATTTTCGTGCATGCGGTTGTTCACGTCTCGAATTGGAACTAAACCAGCATCGTATAATTAGCGTTTTCCCTGCCCACGCTGCGGGCGTCGTGTTCCGAAATCTCAACCGCGGTTGCTGCCCATGATCGCCCGTTTACTCTATCGAACGACGGTGATTCATCGCCCGATCCCGTCCGAGTAGGCAAGTGGTTCGACTTGGTTTCATCATCGGTTTGGTTGCGCTTATCGGGGCTTTGCTTTCCGGTTTTGCCGCGCATCGTGTCTACAATCAGGAATTGACGATTGATGGGATCGCGCTGGCGCGCGCGGTCGACGTTCATGCCAGTCTGGTTCAGGACCGTCTGACCGAACGTGAACTCCTAGCGCGCGTCGCATCCGGGCTGTTCCGCGCTCCCTCAGTGATGAAGGCCAATATGCTGCAGCCGCTGCGGGCATCGATTTATGCGTTCAAGACGGATTTCGTGGTCGCGAGTTGGGTCGCGCGGTTGCAGCCGAATGAATTGGACGAAGCACGCGCCGAATTGGCGAGCGCCGGATTTTCAGATCCGTCGATCCGTAATTTCAACAATTCGCAATTGGATGCCCGGTCGCTCGATCAACCGATGGACGTCCTGATGGACGTTGAGCCGCGCAATGCACAAACTATCGGTTTTCCGGGACGTTCGTTGAGCCAGCATCCGGTCGTCGGATCAACCTTGGTGCGCGCCGCAGCGGAAGGAACACCCGTCGTCTCCGATCCGCTTCCTTTGCTCCGCCCGGACGGAGCCGTAGGTGTCCTGCTCGCGGCTCCGGTCCTTCAGGATGGCAGCAAATCTCCTGCTGGGTTCGTGACGTTTTCGTACGAACTGGCGCCCCTCATGCTCACCAACGACGATCTTTCGCTTTTCTCAGTAGTGCTGAAAGATCCTCGCAGCGAGAATGAAGAGCTAGTCGCGGATGACCGAGGCGCGGTCACATCAAGGACGACCGCTAAAGACGGACCAACGCCGTCGATCGTTCGCATGGTGACGTTTGGGGGACGCGATTGGACGCTGGGATATTACGCCAAGACCAACGCCCTGCTGCGCGCCAGGCAAATGGCGATCATCGTAGGTGGCATCGGGCTGGCGCTGACCATCGTGATCTGCGGCCTTTTCGGTTATGTCGCTTACAATAATCTGCGTTTAAGCCGCGAAATCCAGATGCGGATCGGCTTCGAACGCAAACTCACCGCAGTTATCGACGAACTCAATCACCGGGTGAAGAACATCCTCGCGGTCATTCAGTCGATCGTGACACGGACGTTGCGCCACGGCTCCGATATCGATGTCGCCCGCGAACTTCTGATCGGACGAATCCACGCCATGTCGAACGTGGTCTCGCTATTGAGCGAGAGCCAATGGCAGGGCGTCAAACTGAAAGGTCTGTTCGAAGCGCGCGCCGTTCCGCACGCCGACAGAATCGCAGTTCAGGGCCCGGATATCTCGGTCAGCGCACGCGCCGCGCAAAGCCTGTCGCTGCTGTTTTTCGAATTGGCCTCACATTCTGACGAGGGGCTTTCGCTGGTCGGTAAGCACCCTCACATCGTGGCGAACTGGAATGTGACGGGCGAAGGTCCGGACGCAGTATTCCAGTTCCGCTGGGAAGAATTCAACACCAGCGCGGCGACCCGCCGCGACGACAGCGATTTCGGCGTCGTCCTGCTCGACCGCGTGGCGCCTGAGGCCCTCGGTGGTACATCGAAGCGTTATTTTACTGATGTGAGCTACGTCTATGAACTCAGCGCTCCGCTGGCGACGGTGGTCGATCTCACCGAGCGCGACCGGACCAACTCGCTGGCTACGCCAGTGCCGCGGCGGACCTGACCGCCACTTAGCCGCTGCTTGCTAGCCGCTGCTTCCAATGACAGCACGAACAGTTTCGTCCGGTCCGAAATCCTCAGCGCCATCAACGTAGAGCAAGGCACTAAGCTTGGACCGCGCCCGATTGACGCGGCTTTTGATCGTGCCTACGGCGCAGCCGCAGATTGCCGCTGCATCCTCATAGGAGAAGCCTGATGCACCGACGAGGATCAGGGCTTCACGCTGATCCTGTGGTAGCTTCTCAAGGGCCGCGCGGAATTCCTCGAACTCCAGATGGGCGTTCTGAGCGGGTTGCGTTTTGAGCGTTTTGGCGTAGCTCCCGTCGGCATCCTCGACCTCTCGCCGGCGCTTGCGATAATCCGACCTGAACAGGTTGCGCAAAATCGTAAAAAGCCACGCCGGCAGATTGGACCCCGGCTGAAACGAGTCGATATTCGCCAAAGCGCGCAACAAGGTTTCCTGAACCAGATCATCGGCCCGATCGCCGTTACCGCTGAGAGAGATGGCGAACGCACGAAGGCTGGGCACGGACGCCAAAATATCGTCTCGCAGAAAATCGGTGAGGGGCATCAAGCCCTCCCGTCGTTTTTAGGCGTATTGTCGCCGTCTTCGCCGTCGAGTTTGCGTATCAAATCTGCAAAGCGGTCCGGTACGCCCTGGCGTACCACGTCGTCGTACATGGCCCGCAACTGGTGCCCGATGCGGGACTGGATTTCAGCATTCAAGCCGCCTTGTTTGCCCGCAGACTTCACATCTTTCATGACCTATTCCGCCTTCCCCGAGAGCCCGACCTCAGCCAATTCAACTAATATTCTCTTGATTTTGAAGCCTTTAGAGCCTTTGTGTGGGTTGCTAATGCGAAGTCGGGTGGAAAGTTCCTAGCAGAGGGAACTTTTATCAGACTACCGCGTATACAGGCGCGAACAGGGGAACCGGAGCTCATTCAAGTGGGTTCTCGAGAGATAAGATGGAGTGGGGATGTCCCGATCACAGCTGGTAGCTGAACATTTGCCGTTGCTGCGGCGCTACGCGCGCGCGCTCACCGGAAATCAGACCTCGGGCGATGCCTATGTCGGGGCCATGCTCGAAGCGCTGCTGCAAGACCAATCCTTGCTTGACGAGCAACACGGCCCGCGCGTTGGGCTATTTCGGCTGTTCACGCAAATCTGGAATTCGGTCTCAGTTAACGAAAACTCTGAAGTCATATCGATGCCGATGCCGTCGGAACGGCGGCTTTCCAATATAACGCCCCTTCCGCGCCAAGCCTTTCTGCTGCTTTCGCTGGAAGGATTTTCCGAAGAGGAAGTTGCTTTCATTCTCGAAGTAGACGTCGGCGAAGTTCGCCGGCTGGCCGACGCGGCCGGCCGCGAGATGGCCGCCGAGATAGCGACCGACGTCCTGATCATCGAGGACGAGACCTTCATTGCGATGGACCTCGAAAGCCTCGTGCGGAATCTGGGTCATAACGTTATTGGGGTGGCCCGAACCCACTCCGACGCGATCGCGCTGGCGAAAAACACGAAGCCGGGCTTGATCCTCGCGGATATTCAGCTCGCGGACGGCAGTTCCGGGCTTGATGCGGTCAATGAACTGCTGCGGACATTTGAAGTGCCTGTGGTTTTCATCACTGCCTACCCGGAGCGCTTCCTTACGGGTGAGCGCCCCGAGCCGGCATTTTTGATTTCGAAACCGTTCCAGCCGGCGATGGTGTCGGCAGTTGCGAGCCAAGCGCTGTTTTTTCAGCGCAATTCGCACAACAAGGCGCCTCGCGCAGCCGCCTCCTAGCCCACAACAGAAGACGACGACGGCGGCCGTTCCCGTGGTCTGCGCGGCGTCGTTTGATGCCCGGTGCGGCGTACCAAACACGGTTAAGTGAACGGATTGCCGGAACCGTCTCGATGAACCTGTGTTGTGTTGACGTTGATACAATCCAGGCAGTCATGGCTCCGTCTCTTAAAATAGCTTTCGCAATAGCGGCTATCTCACTGAGTTGTGGCGCGGCTCAACTTGCTGTCGGTGAAGACTTGGGCTCAGGCTCTGTCAATCCGGTGCAAGTCTCCGCTGCCTCCGTAAATCGCGATGCCAAGGCTGACCGCATCGTGAGCGCTCCAGTTGCAGTTTCCGAAGCTTCCACAGTGTCCATTCGCTCCTCCAACGTAGTGGATACGTCCATTGTCGTTCGCCTGACCAATCGGGTAGCGGTAGAGAAGGCAAAAATTGGGTTTGTGACCGCACGTAGGCCCACCGTGGCCTGCGAACCCGTCGTTAGCGTACTCACCGACGTTGCGAAGCATTTGGAACCCGGTCGTTGCGTGACGTGATCGACTTCTGAGTTCGCAGATTCGGTTCAAAAGAGCGCCCTCAGGCGTTCTTTTTTCTGTGTATTTTCTGTGACAGTTTTATCTGCATCTTCCTCAAAATCACTAAAGCGAAACGTTCGCGCGCGAGCGGAACCGACTCACGTCAAGTGCGTTTGTCATGCAGTTCCGCATCATCGAGATGCGTATTGTAGGGGGCAAATCATGACACCGGTGTTTTTTGGAATTCGGATGCGACGTTCTACCAGCGCATTGCTGTTTGCAGCAGCGATGATTGCCCCCAGCGTGTTTTCAAGCGCAGCGGGCGCGCAGGTCATGAGTTATGCGGATCCCTCGAGCGCAACGTTCCCGCCACGGAGCGGATATTCGGAAGATAGCGACGGCGGGTCGGACATAGTTCCGGATCGGTTGCGCCGCGCTGTGATTGCCTTCAATACCGTCGAGGCTCCAGGCACGATTATCATCGATACTCCCAACACCACGCTTTATTACGTTCTCGGCCAAGGCCGCGCCGTCCGTTATGGCGTCGGTGTCGGCCGCGAAGGCTTTACTTGGTCTGGCACGCAGACCATCAGCCGCAAGGCGGAATGGCCGGATTGGCATCCGCCGGCAGAAATGATTGCCCGCCAACCTTATCTACCGCGCTTCATGGCGGGTGGCCCGGGCAATCCGCTTGGAGCGCGCGCCATGTATCTCGGATCAAGCGTTTATCGCATCCATGGCACGAATGATCCATCAACGATCGGAAAATTTGTGTCGAGCGGCTGTATCCGTCTGACGAATGAAGACGTCTCCGACTTGTTCGCTCGCGTCAGCGTCGGGACGAAGGTGGTCGTGCTCCCGAAGACAGGCGCGCCGCAGTTCGAGGCGCGAACAGTGTCGGCTCGTCCCGTCGCTTCGGGCGCGCCGCGTGCGCGGATTTACTCGGCTCGTGCGGATCGTCAGGCGATGAACGTTTCAACGTCTGCCGTGTACTAAGAGCAAGAGGCGGGGGAGGTTTGCTATGTCCTGTGATCGTCAAAGCGGTTAGCGGTAGCACTCCTCGCCGGGACTGTGGTCTTGGGCGTATCTTCGGGGGCTCAGGCGCGCGATTTCTTTTCGGCTTTGTTCGGAGGGTTTTTTGACAACCAGCCGCGTGAGATTCGCTCCGAGCCGGTAATGCGCCTACCGTTCGCGACCGAAGGCCGGTTTAATGCGCCAGTAGAGCAGGCGCATCGCGCATCTTATGGCGGCGGGCAAGCCTACTGCGTACGGACCTGCGATGGACGCTATTTTCCGATTGCGGCTGCCGACGGACAAAGCCGTGCGGCTTCCTGCAATAGTTTCTGTCCGGCCAGTCCGACCAAAATTGTCTATGGCAGCGGCATCGACCATGCGGCCACCGAGACCGGCAAGCCATATTCGGAATTGCCGAACGCCTTCCGATATCGGACCGAAATGGTCGCGGGCTGCACCTGCAACGGCAAAGACCAAATCGGACTGGCGCCCGTAACAATCGAGAATGATCCCACCTTGCGAAAGGGGGATATCGTCGCGGGTGCGGGCGGTCTGATGGTAACCGAGCGCAGCTATGATAAACGCAGTGCGGAGTTGAGCAGGTCTCCCGCCTCATCGATCCAGTCGAAGTATAAGCGACTGCCCGTGATGGCTTCGGAATAATATTGAGTTCGCCACAGCGATTTTACAAACGTCGATTTTAAACTTAGAATTTCTTATGTCGCTTTATCGGAGAAAGACAGATGCTGGTCGGCGCACTTATTACGTTTCTCGTCGTCATTCTCATTCTTTATCTGATCAACCTGCTGCCGCTCGACGGTCGAGCCAAACAGATCGCGCGCGTCGTCGTCATTATTCTCGGCATCATCTCACTGCTTAAATACCTAGCTGTGTTTTAGCGGACGACGACGGATCACCCCGCCGCCTTCGCTTCCCTGCGCCGCGCGGTCAGAATGAATTCGGTATAGCCGTTGGGCTGCTCGCGACCTTTGAAAATCAAATCGCACGCCGCCTTAAAAGCGATGCCGCTAAAGCCGGGTGCCATCGGTCGGTATAGCGCGTCGCCAGCATTCTGCCGATCGACCACGGCGGCCATGCGCTTGAGCAACTCCATCACCTGATCCTTCGTGATCACGCCCTGATGCAGCCAGTTCGCCAGATGCTGGCTCGAAATGCGCAAGGTGGCGCGGTCTTCCATCAGGCCAACATCGTGAATATCGGGCACTTTCGAACAACCGACGCCTTGGTCAATCCAGCGCACGACATACCCCAGAATACCCTGGCAGTTATTGTCGATCTCCTGCTTCACGTCATCAGGCGCCCAGTTCGATTGCGACACCGGGATCGTCAGGATGTCGGACAACTTCGCGCGCGGACCGGCTTTTTTTAACTCCTGTTGCCGCGCCTGAACATTGACCTGATGATAATGCAGCGCGTGCAGCGTCGCGGCGGTCGGCGATGGCACCCACGCGGTTGTCGCGCCGGCCTGCGGATGCGCGACCTTTTGCGCGATCATGTCCGCCATTTTGTCCGGCGCGGCCCACATCCCCTTGCCGATCTGAGCATGCCCGGGAAGCCCGTCGATCAACCCCACGTCGACGTTCCAGTCTTCATAGGCCTTGATCCACGGCTGCGCCTTCATGTCGTTCTTGCGGATCATCGGGCCCGCTTCCATCGAGGTATGGATTTCATCGCCGGTGCGATCGAGGAAGCCGGTATTGATGAACATGATGCGCTGCGAGGCGTTCTGGATGCAGGCCTTGAGGTTGACCGTGGTGCGGCGCTCCTCATCCATGATCCCAACCTTCATGGTGTTTTCGGGCAGCGAAAGCATCTTCTCGACGCGGCCGAAAAGCTCGCAGGTCAGCGCGACTTCATCGGGACCGTGCATCTTCGGCTTGACGATATAGACCGAGCCGGTGCGGCTGTTGGGGGTCTTCGACCCGCCCTTGAGATCATGCATGGCTAGCAGACCGGCCACCGCGGCATCGAGGATACCTTCGGGAATTTCCTCACCTGCGCTGTCGAGAACCGCATCGGTGAACATGTGATGGCCGACGTTGCGCATCAGCAGCAGGCTGCGGCCGTGCAGTTTGAGTTCGCCGCTGTCCGGCGCCGTATAGACGCGGTCTGGATTGAGCGAGCGCTTGAGAGTCTTGCCGCCTTTTTCGAAGTCGGCGGATAGCGTTCCGTTCATCAACCCGAGCGTGTTGCGATAGACCAGCACCTTGTCCTCGGCATCGACCGCCGCGACGCTGTCCTCCATGTCGAGAATGGTGCTGACGGCTGATTCCAGAATCATGTCGGCAACGCCGGCGGCATCGTCTTTGCCTATGATATGACTGCGGTCGATCCGAAGCTCGATATGCATGCCGTTGTTGACCAGCAAAATAGCGGTCGGCTCCGCGGCGTCTCCTTGATATCCGGCGAACTGCGCGTTCGATTTCAGCGCGGTCGCGTTTCCGCTTTTCATTTTGACCGCAAGCTGGCCGGCGACGACGCTGTAAGCGGTTACGTCGCTGTGATTTCCGGTGGCGAGCGGCACGGCAGAATTGAGAAACAGCTTCGCCTTCGCGATCACCTTGTCGCCGCGGATCTTGTTGTAGCCCTTGCCGCCTTCGCCGGCTTCGTGCGGCAGCGCGTCGGTGCCGTACAGCGCGTCGTAAAGGCTGCCCCAGCGCGCATTCGCGGCGTTCAGCGCATAGCGAGCGTTGGTCAAGGGCACGACGAGTTGCGGGCCGCAGATCTTGCCGATTTCCTCGTCAACGTTGGCGGTCTGGACTTCCTGGGTCGCCGGCTCCGGCTTGAGGTAGCCGATGTCTTTCAGGAACGCCGTATAGGCGTTCATGTCGAACGCCTTGCCCTTGTTGGCGCGGTGCCAGGCGTCGATTTTCTCCTGCAGCGTATCGCGTACCGCGAGCAATTCGCGATTTTTGGGTCCGAGATCCCTGATGATCGCAGCCAGCCCTGCCCAGAACGCATCGGCAGAAATTCCGGTGCCCGGTGCGGCTTCCTTGGCGATAAAATCGAACAGAACGGGCGCGATCTTCAATCCGTGGGATTCAATACGTTTCATGTCGGTTTCCGCGCGAAAAAGGCGCTTGCGCGCTGCTTTTTATGATAAAAATTGAGGGGCCGCCGGGGCGGCTTCGAATGCGTGTTTTAGCGTTAAATACTCGGCTATGAGAAGGCCGAAATTGGAATTAGGCGGCCATGAAATTCCTGCCGGTGTTCCTCGATCTGCAGAGCGGTCCCGTCCTGCTCGTCGGTAGCGGCGAGTTCGCGCAGGCCAAGTTGCGACTGTTGCTGGCGGCGGGGGCGCGGGTGCGCTGGTACGATACCGGACGCGATCGTGACTTGGGCGGCGCTCAGGCTGCGGACCCAGGACGGATCGAGCTTGCGGAGGGCGATCCGCTGAGTGCCGATTTGCGAGGCGTGATTGCGGTGCTCTGCGCGGGCGCCGGCGAAGCCGGTGAGGCCATGGCGGCGCGGGCAAAGGCGGTTGGCTTGCCCGTGAACGTCATGGATGACCTTGCGCTGTCGACGTTTATCTTCCCGGCCATCGTCGACCGTGGCGATGTGGTGGTGGCCGTCGGCACCGGCGGCGCTTCGCCGGTTGTGGCGCGCCGTGTGCGCGAGAGCATCGAGGCGCTACTCCCGGCGCGGATCGGCGACCTCGCGACTTTCATCGGCCGCTGGCGCAAGCCGATGCATTCGCGCATTCCCGAGATGCCTCTGCGCCGTCGTTTCTGGGAGAAAATCATCGACGGCCCGATCGGAGCGCTGGTTCTCGCCGGGCGGGCCATCGAAGCCGAAGGCAAACTGAACTCCATCGCCGACCCCTCCGCTTTCGCCGGAGCATCCGCGACGGGGCAAGCTGAAGGCAGCGTGACGCTCGTTGGCGCTGGTCCGGGCGATCCGGATTTGCTGACCGTCAAGGCGCTGCGTGCGCTGCAGGATGCGGATGTGGTTTTTTACGACGAGTTGGTGTCGCCGGAAATTCTCGATCGCGCCCGCCGCGACGCCGCTCGCGTGCCGGTCGGACGCCGCGTCGGCAAGCCCGGCATCGGGCAGGACGCGATCAACGCGTTGCTGATCGATGCGGCGAAGTCGGGGCAGCGCGCGGTACGCCTCAAGGGCGGCGATCCCTTTGTATTTGGGCGTGGCGGCGAGGAAATCGAGGCGCTGCGCAACGCAGGCGTGTCCTATTCAGTCATTCCCGGAATAACCGCGGGTCTTGGCGCGGCGGCGCAATTCGAGGTGCCGCTGACCTTCCGTTACGAGGCGTTGCGCATCACGTTTCTCACAGCACATAAAGCCAACGATGCCGAAGCTGTCGACTGGATCGCGCTGACCGACCGGAAGATGACGGTGGTGGTCTATATGGGCATGACGGCGGCCCCGGCGATCCGCAGCGGGATGCTCGCGGCCGGCCGCTCGCCGCAAACGCCGGTGGGCATCTTCGCCCGCGCGACGATGCCTGATGCTCAAGCCGTCGTTGGCGCGCTGGACGATTTGCCGGCGCTGGTGGCGCAGATCGAGCGCGGTCCCGCCATTCTGATTATCGGCGACGTCGTCGCCCGCTCGGCGCCATGGCGGAATGCGGAGCTCAGACAGCTCGTTTCGCAGCTTCAGGTAGCGGCGGAATGAAGACGTTGGGCACCGCGAGTTGCAACTGTCGGTTCAGCTATCCACTTTCAACGCGGCTATGAACGCCTCCTGCGGAATATCGACCTTGCCGAACTGCCGCATCTTCTTCTTGCCTTCCTTCTGCTTCTCCAGAAGTTTGCGCTTGCGTGTGATGTCGCCGCCGTAGCATTTCGCGGTGACATCCTTGCGCAGCGCGCGCACCGTTTCCCGCGCAATGATTTTGCCGCCGATCGCCGCCTGGATCGGGATCACGAACATGTGCGGCGGGATCAGCTCCTTCATCTTTTCGACCATGGCGCGGCCGCGGCCTTCGGCGCGCGTTTTATGAACCAGCATCGACAACGCATCGACCGGCTCGTTGTTGACCAGGATCTGCATCTTCACCAGGTCGGCGGGTTTGTAATCGGTAAGGTGATAGTCGAACGACGCATAGCCCTTGGAGACCGATTTCAGGCGGTCGTAGAAATCGAACACCACTTCGTTCAGCGGCAGTTCGTATTTCACCATCGCGCGGTTGCCGACGTAAGTGAGTTCTTTCTGGTTGCCGCGGCGGTCCTGACACAGCTTTAAGACGCTGCCGAGATAATCGTCCGGCGTCAGAATCGTCGCCTCGATCCATGGCTCCTCGATCTCCGCGATCTTCACCACGTCGGGCATGTCGATGGGATTGTGAATCTCGATCTCTTGGCCGTCGGTGAGGTGCATCTTGTAGATCACCGACGGCGCGGTCGCGATCAGGTTGAGATCGAACTCGCGCGACAAGCGCTCCTGGATGATTTCCAGATGCAGCAAGCCGAGAAAGCCGCACCGGAAGCCGAACCCCAAAGCGGCGCTGGTTTCCATCTCGAACGAAAAGCTGGCGTCGTTGAGACGCAGCTTTCCCATCGCCGCGCGCAGCGTCTCGAAATCGTCGGCATCGACCGGAAACAGTCCGCAGAACACCACGGGGATCGCCGGCTTGAAGCCCGGCAGCATCTGCGTCACCGGCTTGCGGTCGTCGGTGATGGTGTCGCCGACGCGGGTGTCCGCCACTTCCTTGATCGCGGCGGTGATGAAGCCGATCTCGCCGGGGCCGAGCTCGTCGAACGGCGTCATCTTCGGCGTAAAGAACCCGACGCGCTCCACATCGTAGGCGGCGTTGGTTCCCATCATGCGGATGCGCTGGCCTTTCTTCATCACGCCATCGACGACGCGAACCAGCACGACGACGCCGAGATAAACGTCGTACCAGCTGTCCACCAGCAGCGCCTTCAGCGACGCGGCGCGGTCGCCCTTCGGCGCGGGAAGGCGATGCACGATCGCCTCCAGCACGTCGCCGATGCCAAGCCCTGTTTTGGCCGAGATCATCACCGCGTCCGAGGCATCGATTCCGATCACATCCTCGATCTGGCGCTTGACCTGATCCGGCTCGGCAGCGGGCAGGTCGATCTTGTTGAGCACCGGCACGATCTCGTGACCGGCATCCAGCGCGTGATACACATTGGCTAGCGTCTGCGCCTCGACACCCTGCGAGGCGTCGACCACCAGCAGCGATCCTTCGCATGCCGCCAGCGAACGCGAAACCTCATAGGCGAAGTCGACGTGGCCGGGCGTGTCGATCAGGTTGAGGATGTAGGTGTTGCCATCCTTGGCCGGATAGGTCAGCCGCACCGTCTGCGCCTTGATGGTGATGCCCCGCTCACGCTCGATGTCCATCGAATCGAGCACCTGCTCCTTCATCTCGCGCGCCTGCAGGCCGCCGGTGGTCTGAATCAGGCGGTCGGCGAGCGTCGATTTGCCGTGGTCGATATGCGCAACGATGGCGAAGTTGCGGATGTTGGAAATAGGAATGATGGACATGGGCGCGGGATAGCATTGGCATCTCGATGCGGCAACCATATTGGCCGGCATCGCGGGCGTTGTTCGCGCCAATCCGATTCCACTTGCACCAAAAACGCGCTAGCACCTCCAGTATGTCATCTGCCTTATTCCTGTCGGCAAAATCGCGCGCGCAATCAGCGGTTCGTCGCTTTGCTGCGTGGCTCGTAAGAAGCGCCGGCGATCCGAAGGCTGGCCCCTGGCTGGTGATCGGCTTTGCCGCCGCACATGCCTTGCTGTGGACCGCCATTCTCGTGAACCTGAAAGCCGCGCAGGACGTGCACTTCGATGTGGCCGAAGCCTATGCGTGGGGCCAAAAATTTTTGCTGGGCTACGGCAAGCATCCGCCGCTCTCGGGCTGGATCGCAGGCGTCTGGTTCAGGATTTTTCCGGTCGCGGACTGGTCAACCTATGCGCTGGCGATGACGGTGCTCGGCAGCGGTCTGGTGATCTGCTGGCATATAGCGCTGCGCGTGGTTGATCGCCGCCGCGCGTTTCTGACCGTCGTGATGCTGGCGCTCTATCCGATCTTCAATTTCAAAGGCTTCAAGTACAACCCGGATTTGCTTCAGCTCGTTACGTTGCCGCTGATCGTGCTTGCTTACCTGAGCGCATTCGAAAAACGTAGCCTGTCGTCCGGCGTGTGGCTGGGGCTCGCCTGCGCGCTGGCGCTGATGACGAAGTACTGGGCGCTGACCATGATCGGCGCCGTCGGGATTGCGGCGCTGGCTCATCCTGAGCGGGTATCGTTCCTGCGTTCGCCTGCGCCGTGGATCGCCATCGTCACATTTTTGATTGCGATGATCCCGCATTTCATCTGGCTTGAGCAGGTGAATTTCTTGCCCTTCACATTCGCCAGCGAGACCTACGTGATGCCAGGCCGCACGCGCAGTCTCAGATTCGTCACAGGTTACATCGAGCACAATCTCGCGCTTCTGGTCCTACCTTTAGCGGTTGCGGCGCTGGTGCTGGCGTGGTCGCCGCGCTGGTGGCAGATGCTATTGCGCAAGCCTGAAGCTTTTTTCTCACTTCCCTGGTCGCAACGGAATAATTCGGGAGTGGATCGATCGCAAGCGCTCAATATCTGGATCATTCAAGCCGTAGTGGCGATCGGCCCGCCCATCGGCGGAGTGATCTTTAAAGTGTACATGAAGACTGATTGGGGAATTCCGCTGTTCTTTCTGACGCCGCTGGCGCTGCTCGCGCTACCTGCGCTGCGCGTGCAAAAGATCGCGCTGTTGCACATTACGATGGTCTGGTTGGTGGCCACGGCAGCCGTACTGGCGGCATCGCCATACATCGCAAGAGCGACCATGGATGTGAACGGTCCTGGAGGCTACACGGCAAAATCCGAACTGGCTCATGAACTGACGCAAGCATGGCATGTGCGTTTCGGTTCAAGATGGGCGATCGTCGCGGGCAACACCCAAATCGGCGAGCCGATGACTTTTTACAGTTCCGATCATCCAGCACCGTTCACGCCCGGCGAAGTCTGGGCATCCGGCCTCACGTCTTTCGACGAGGCCAAGCGACTAGGTTTTATCGGTATCTGCGATACCGGGCACTATGCGATCAAGTTCTGTTCGGAATGGATGGAAGCCAATGCCGCCGGCGCAGAGCGTCTCGCGATGATGACGCAGCGTTTCTTTCATGGCCGTGCAGGCGTCGCAATGAACTGGAAAATCTATATCGTTCCGCCGGAAAAATAGCGCGGACTATTCCTCGTTGAATTTGCTTTCGACGAGTTGCGCGATCGCCATTACCGCGGCTTCGGCCTCGGGGCCGGTCGCCGAAACAACGATGCTGGTGCCGACGCCGGCCGACAGCATCATCAGTCCCATGATCGAAGTGCCGCCGACGGTTTCGCCGTTGCGCGTGACCGAGACTTCGGCATTAAAACGCTCGACAAGCTGGACGAATTTCGCCGAAGCGCGTGCGTGCAATCCACGCTTGTTAGTGATGGGAATTTCACGAGCTACTTCACCGGGATGAGCCGGCGAGTCATCCGCTCCGGCGGGACGGGGCGGAGCAGCGTCGTCGTCGGTCATTTGCCGGCGAGGACCCGGCTGGCGATGGTGACGTATTTGCGGCCGGCTTCCTGCGCCATTGCAATGGCGTCGGGTAGCGGCCGCTCGTCGCGTACCTTGGCAAGCTTCACCAGCATCGGGAGATTTATTCCGGCCAAAACTTCGACCTTGGGCCGGCTCATACAGGAGATCGCCAGATTCGATGGCGTTCCGCCGAACATATCGGTGAGGATGGCAACGCCGTCGCCGCTGTCGACGCGGTTGACGGCTTCAATGATATCGCTGCGACAAAGATCGGCATCGTCCTCGGCGCCAATCGTAACTGCTTCGATTTGCTTTTGCGGGCCCATAACATGTTCGAGCGCCGCCTTGAACTCGTCGGCAAGGCGCCCATGGGTCACAAGTACCAGACCTATCATCAGAAACTCCTCGCGGGCGCTTTTGGTGCACCGCACGAACCGGCCACTTTGACTATCCGGAGCCCTTGCGCAAGAGGGGATATTCGCGAAACGGCGCTATTGCACGCCCAAATGGAACGCTCGCGATCCGTCTTTTCAGCGCTAAGTGTGGACCTGATATGGTTACCAAATCCTTCCACGCAATCGCTCGAAGCCTCCGGCAGCGGCTGTCTTGAGCGCCCCGAGCACCAATGGCAGCCCAGGAAACCCCTCACCCACGGGAATCCGCGGTAATTTGACACCGTCAATCGTCGTTGAAAGGGCTTCTGACGTTGGCTGTCGTTCCGCGTCATCCGCGGATAGATCGACCACCAAACCGATAGCCGCTCCGTCAACAAAATCGCAGCGGCGAATTCCCAGCCCCCGAATTTCAATCAGGCCGGCGAGCTTTGGAGCCGGCCTCACATAAAGCTGGTCCTGCCTAACTTGGAGATGGACGCGGTCGTCGCCGACAAGGATGGCCGCCGGTAGCTGGCCAGCCTCTCCCGCGAGGATCAGATCGAAAGCGAGCCGCGATTTCCCGGCTCCAGACGGACCGCGGATCAACACCGCACGATCGCCCACCAGCACGGCGGAGCCGTGGATACTGGCGCCGTCGGCGGACATCATGGCGCTGGCAGCCGCACCACAAACCGCGCGCCGGCCACTGTCGGCTCGCCGTCCGCTCTGATCGGCCCGGCGCGATTTTCCGCCCAAATTCTTCCACCGTGCGCTTCGATGATCTGTTTCGAGATCGAAAGTCCCAATCCCGAATTCTGACCAAAACCCTGATGCGGCCGGTCGGTGTAAAAGCGCTCGAAAATTCTTTGCAGCGCGTCTTCCTGAATTCCCGGACCGTCGTCGTCGATGACGATTTCAATCTCCGTGCGCACGCGCCGGCAAAAGATTCGCACCTTGCCGCCGGCGTCGGAAAACGATTGAGCATTGGCCAAGAGGTTGGAGATCACCTGGCCCAAACGGGAATCATGGCCCGGCACCAGGAAAGTATCGGAGTGACTTCGTCCTTCGAAGCGGACATCGACTGATGTATTGTTGCCGAGGCGCGTTTCGTTCGCAACCGCTGTAAGCGTCGCCAGCAGACGGCGCAGATTGACGGGCGCCATGTCCTGACGCTGCAATTCGGCATCGAGGCGGCTGGCATCGGAGATGTCGGAAATCAGCCGGTCGAGCCGCTTGACGTCGTGCTCGATCACCGCGAGCAACCGTGAGCGGCTGTTATCGTTCTTGGCCAGCGGCAGCGTTTCCACGGCGGACCGCAACGACGTCAGCGGATTCTTGAGCTCATGCGAAACATCGGCGGCGAACATCTCGATCGCTTCGATGCGGTTGTAGAGCGCGTCGGTCATGTCGCGGAGCGCGCGAGACAAATGGCCGATTTCATCGCGACGGCGGGTGAAGTCCGGAATTTCAACGCGCGTCTGGATGCGGCGGCGAACGCGCTCGGCGCTGTCCGCCAGACGCCGCACCGGGCCGGCGATCGTGCTTGCCAATAGCAGCGACAGCACGATCATCACTGCGGAAGCGACACCTCCGACTTTCAGAATGGCGAGGCGCTCGGCGGTGACCATCTGATCGATGTCATCGCCTTGGGTCGAAAGCATCAGTGCACCATGCACCGCGCGGAAACGCTGCACCGGCACCGCCACCGAAACGATCACTTCGCCGCGGTCGTTGATACGCACCATACTGCTCTTCTGGCCATTTAAGGATTGGCTGACTTCCTGATAGCCGTTGCCGTTCTCCGGACCGAGCTCGCGATACAGTGGAAGGTCGCCGCGATTGAGCCAGGTACGGACAGCGATCGTGGCGCGTTCTGCGAACCCGGGCTTTTCGATGGAAGGGGGAGGCAGCTCGAAACGAAGCACGTCGCCGCGGCCGTACAGGCTGCGGCTGTCGAGGATCAGCACGCCATCGCGATCGTAGATGCGCGCGCGCGTCTTGGTCGGCGAAATGAGCCGCCGCAGCACCGGCGCGACGCGTTCGGGATTGATGGGAAAATCGAGTCCGGAAAATTCATCCGGCGCGCCATAGGTTTCACCGGGCTTCAGATCAAGCAAGCGGTCGGGATCGATGGTGATGGTATTGGTTTCGACGGTGGCGGAGGCTGCTATCGCGCCGCCGATAATTTCCGCCTGGACCAAAAGGCTTTGTGCGCGCGCGTCGATCAAGCCCGCCCGGAATTGCGAGAGGTAAAGAATGCTGGCCACCAGCGCGATCAGGCCCGCCAAATTCAGCGAAACGATGCGGCGGGTCAGGCTGGAGAAGCTGAGAGCAAAAAAGAAACGTCCGGCGCGGCGCAGCCAGTCGATCAGACGGCGCCAGCCATGAATGCTGGTCTCGTCGGCATCAATTTCATGCGCAACGAAGGGCCTCGATGTCCCCTCGGGATTCAGGTTTGGCTCAGGCTGCGTTCGATCAAGCAATGGCCAACACTGCCGGTTAGACGTTTCGCCAACTTACTTCATTATTGCCGGATGCGCCTCTTGGCTCGCCCCGCAATGACAATCTATCAGGTTTCCTTGAAGCGATAACCGACGCCGTACAGCGTTTCGATCATTTCGAAATCGTCGTCCACGACCTTGAACTTCTTGCGCAGCCGCTTGATGTGGCTGTCGATGGTGCGGTCGTCGACATAGACCTGATCGTCATACGCTGCGTCCATCAGCGCGTTGCGGCTTTTGACGACGCCGGGACGCGTCGCGAGCGCCTGCAGGATCAAAAACTCCGTCACCGTCAAAGTGACCGGCTCATTCTTCCAGGTACAGGTATGGCGTTCGGGATCCATTCGCAGCAGGCCGCGGTCCAGCGCCTTGGGATCGGTCTCTTTTGGCGCGGCGGCAGGATCCTTCGGCGCGGCGCGCCGAAGCACGGCCTTGACCCGCTCGACGAGCAGGCGCTGCGAAAACGGCTTGTGGATGAAATCGTCGGCGCCCATTTTGAGACCGAACAGTTCGTCGATCTCCTCATCCTTGGAGGTGAGAAAAATCACGGGCAGGTCGGACTTCTGCCGAAGCCGGCGCAGCGTCTCCATGCCGTCCATGCGCGGCATCTTGATGTCGAGAATCGCGAGGTCCGGCGGGCTGGTGCGAAAACCGTCGAGCGCGGACGCACCATCCGTGTAGGTCATGATGCGGTAGCCTTCGGCTTCCAGCGCGATCGAGACCGATGTGAGAATGTTGCGGTCGTCGTCGACCAAAGCAATTGTGGGCATGAGCCTGCTTTCCGAAATGGATCGGCTCGGACGCGAGCAAATGGCGTGGCGTACGAACAATCCAAAGATGAGCGTGTAAATAGGCCGTTGAGCGCAGCCAACGAGCAACGCAAGCTAGGCTGAAGTGTGACCGGAACGGGCGATGTGCGGGTCGGTTCCAATCTATATACCGCAGGCGGCGAAGAAAGGCTATTTCTCAATGAGATGCAGGGGTTGATCGATGCAATCCGCCACTGATTTCGGCGCCCCCAAGGTGGCAAAATCGCTGCTTCGGCGCAGCCGTCAAGGCGCGCTGGCGACGCTGATCGCCGGGAACGGCGATCCCTATTGCTCGTTGGTTAATGTCGCAAGTCATTACGACGGCTCACCAATTTTGCTGATTTCGCGCCTTGCGCGACATACTCAAAACATCCTCGCGGATGCCCGTGTTTCGCTGATGCTCGATGAGCGCGCCGAAGGCGATCCGCTGGAGGGATCGCGGATCATGCTGGCCGGCAGGGCTGAACAGGCCGGCGAAAATCTTGTGGCGAACTTCAGGCGACGCTATCTCAACGCCTATCCCAGCGCGGAAGTCTTTGTAAACTTTAAGGATTTCTCGTTTTTCCGAATTGAGCCAACAGCGGCGCATCTGGTGGCTGGTTTCGGCCGGATCGTCGATCTTACTCCCGAGCAATTCCTCACCGACATTTCCGATGCTGATGCGCTTCTTGAGGCCGAGCAAAGCGCCATCGACCACATGAATGCCGATCATCGCGCCACGATAAATCTTTACGCGACGAAACTGCTCGGCGCCGAAGATGCCGACTGGCGGTGCACCGGCTGCGATCCCGACGGGCTTGACATGCAGGCCGGCACCACAACGCTGCGGCTGGATTTTCCGCGGCGCGTCGTCACGCCTGCCGCGCTGCGGCAGATGCTGAAAGAACTCGCCGGGCAGGCGCGCGCTATGTCCGCTGGCGATCCGAACTCGATACCCGCCCCGGAATAAACCAAATCTTCCATCACCGCCTTGGCAAGCTTCGGGTTCGTCACTATTAGGTCGCCGAACCAGACCCAGGTGGGCTATATTGATTGACTACCGCGACGGACGCGCCTGGCGGCATGGCGCGATCGAGATACGCGGATCGAGGAGGAATTTTCGTGCAAGAGACGGGCGTTCGCAACGGTGCCTTCGGCGCCGACAAGTTCGGCTTAAAAAATCTCAAGAGCGTGAACTGGAATTTCGGCGCGCCGCAACTCTATGAGCACTCGCTGCGAAACGGCGAGGCCGTGCTTTCGTCTGATGGCGCGTTGTGCGCGGACACTGGCGAGTTCACCGGCCGCAGCCCAAAGGACAAGTTCACCGTTCGCGACGCCACCACCGAGAAGACCATGTGGTGGGCCGGCAATCAGTCGATCACCTCGCAGCAGTTCGAAACGCTCTATGCTGATTTTCTGAAACACGCCGAAGGCATGACGCTGTTCGCGCAGGATCTCTACGGCGGTGCCGATCCCACCTTCCGCATCAAGTCCCGCGTCTATACCGAACTGGCCTGGCATTCGCTGTTCATTCGCACGCTGCTGATCCGTCCCGATGCCGGCGAACTCGCAAGCTTCGTGCCGGAATTGACGATCATCGATTTGCCGAGCTTCAAGGCCGATCCCAAACGCCACGGCTGCAGATCCGAGAACGTCGTCGCGATCGATTTCGGCCGCAAGATCGTCCTGATCGGCGGGTCTTATTATGCCGGCGAGATGAAGAAGTCAGTTTTCACCACGCTGAACTATTACCTGCCGGAAAACGGCGTGATGCCGATGCATTGCTCGGCCAATGTTGGCCCCGACGGCGACGCTGCGATCTTCTTCGGCCTTTCCGGCACCGGCAAAACCACGCTGTCCGCCGACCCGAAGCGGACCTTGATCGGCGATGACGAGCACGGCTGGGGCAAGGACGGCATCTTCAATTTCGAAGGCGGCTGTTACGCCAAAACCATAAAGCTGTCGCAGGAAGCCGAGCCCGCGATTTACGCCGCCAGCAAGCGTTTCGGCGCGGTGCTTGAGAACGTGGTGCTTGATGAAAACACCCGCGAGCCCGATTTCGACGACGGCTCCAAGACCGAGAATACGCGCTCTGCTTATCCGCTTGGAATTCATCCCCAATGCTTCGCGAAGCGGCCGCGCCGGCCAGCCGAAGAATCTGGTGATGCTCGCCGCCGACGCGTTCGGCGTGCTGCCGCCGATTGCAAAGCTGACGCCGGCGCAGGCGATGTATCACTTCCTGTCCGGCTACACCGCGAAGGTCGCCGGCACCGAGCGCGGCCTTGGCAATGAGCCGCAGCCGGAATTCTCCACCTGCTTCGCCTCGCCGTTCCTGCCGCGCGATCCCTCTGTTTACGGCAACCTGCTGCGCGACCTGATCGCCAGGCACAATGTCGATTGCTGGCTGGTCAACACCGGCTGGACCGGCGGCAAATACGGCACCGGAAGCCGCATGCCGATCAAGGCGACCCGCGCCTTGCTGACGGCGGCGCTGAACGGCTCATTGCGCAACGTCGAATTCCGCACCGACAAATATTTCGGTTTCGCGGTGCCGACCTCGCTGGAGGGTGTCCCCACCGACATTCTCGATCCGGTTCAGACTTGGGCGGATAAGTCCGAATTCGACAAGACCGCGCGCAAGCTGGTCGGCATGTTCCAAAAGAATTTTGCCAAGTTCGAGAACGAGGTCGATGCCGACGTTCGTGCCGCCGCGCCGGAAGTGAAGCTGGCGGCGGAGTAGTCAAACCCCGTCCGGCAGCGCGTTGCTCGGGGTTGGGCGGTCGCTGATCTGCAGACCGAACAGACTGCCGATCAGCTCCACCGCGACGCGCGCGGTCTTGCCTCGTTCATCGAGAAACGGGTTGAGTTCGACCACATCGAGCGAGCACACCAGACCTGAATCGTGCAGCAGTTCCATCACCAGATGGGCTTCGCGGTAGGTGGCGCCGCCGGGCACCGTGGTGCCGACGCCCGGCGCCACGTCCGGATCGAGGAAATCCACATCGAACGAGACATGCAGCACGCCGTCTCGCGTGCGCACGCGGTCGATGACGCGCCGGATCAATACGCCGACGCCGAATTCGTCGATCGCCCGCATGTCCGCCATCGCGATGCGGCGGTCGCGCACGAGATCTTTCTCGAGCGGATCTATGGAGCGGATGCCGAACAGATCGAGCTGGTCCGAGCCGATCGAGGCGCGCGGCTGGTCGCCAAGCAGATCGTCGAGGCCGGGCTCGCCGCACAGAAAAGCCGCCGACATGCCGTGCATGTTGCCGGTCACGGTCGTTGCCGGTGTGTTGTAATCGGAATGGGCGTCGAGCCACAGCACGAACAGCGGCCGGCCCTGCGCCTGCCAGTGCCGCGCGACGCCGTTCACCGATCCCATCGACAGGCTGTGATCGCCGCCCATGAAAATCGGCAGTGCGCCGGAACGCGCGAGCTGATAGGCGCGCTCGCTGACCGTGCCCATCCACGCTTTGATCTCGCCGTAAAATTTGGTGTTGGGCAGCGATGCGCGTTCCGACGCGCTGATAGCAGGCGGCGCGAGATCGCCGTGATCTTCGACCATGAAGCCCAACTGTTCAAGCACGCGGCCGAGCCCCGCGGTGCGCAAAGCGGCCGGTCCCATCAGCGTACCGCGTTGTCCGGCGCCGATTTCAATGGGGATGCCAAGCAAAGCGATGCGGGGAGGAGAAGTGGTTGTTGTAATTTCGGGCATGGACTGAGGTCACACTTTGCGAGAGGAGAAAAACACGCTGACGTCGTCTCCCGAACGCGGGGACCTATAGCCCCTGGCCTTGATGGTGATAGCACTGCGGAACACAGGCTACTACCGCCTGACAGAGCGTCGGCGACACGGCGTATGGTCCCCCGCGTTTGCTGGGACGACTAAAGAAGCGCTAGGCCTTGAAATAGGCGATCTGATGCGTGGTTGCGAGTAGCTTGCCCGTCGGCGACCACAGTTCGCCGTTCTGATCGCCGTAACTCCTGTGAAAGATTTTCGCGTCGGCCACAGCCAGAACGTGGTTGATTTCCTCGGCGGCGAGTTCTTCCGCATCGACATGAAAGTAAGTGGTGATCGACACGGTGCCGAACGGCATCAGCTCGGCGCGCACATGGAAGATGCGGCCGAAGAACGCATCCGACATGGACATCAGCGACGGCGTGTCGATCCGCCGGGGCTTGGTATCGCCGATCCACATTTTCGAATAAGCACTCATCGGCTCCGTATATGGCTTGCCATGAAATGCGGGTTCGCCCTGCGCAAAGCGGAAATCATATTGATGCGTCCAGGACATCGCGAGATTGCTCTTCGGGTATGGCCGCGTCTGCTCGAACGGCGTTGCACCCGGAAACTTCGCGACCTGATGCGACCATGACGGCCGGCGGACCGCGAACACGGCAGTCGCGAATGCCGCAGCGTCGCCGTCGTCCTGCGTCAACTCGACCGACCAGTGCTGAGTGGAACGGTTGGCCTTGATGAGACGCACGTCCAGATCGAACGCGCCCTTTGCAATGGGTGCGCAGAAATTGACCGTGAGCGAAAGCGCGTCGCCGAGGCGCTGCGGATGTTCGATGATCGCCCGCAACAAGGTCGCGGCGGTGATGCCGCCGAACGGGCCGACGAATGCCCAGTAGTCCTCACTGCTATGCCCGGTCCAACGGCTGTCGCCAGCCGTCACGCGGGTGGCGTCATCGAACAGGTGGGGTGTTTGAGTGAGCATGGATTTATCCAATCGCCGTCATTCCGGGATGCGCGCATTTGCAGCGCAGGTCCGGAATCCATACTCCCGGCGGTGGTTTTGGATTCCGGGCTCGCTCGGAAAAGCTCGCGCCACGGAATGACGATTGCAAATTTATTTCTGCCAATCAAACGCGAACGGCGCCCAATTACCCCTTCGCCTGCCGTGCAGGAAAAAGCTGCGCCGCCGGTTTCACCGGCACGCCCCAGATATCCTGCGCATATTCGCGGATGGTGCGGTCGGAAGAGAACCACGGCATTCGCGTGACGTTGAGAATGCTCGCCCTTGTCCATGCCGGCACCACTTGCCAGCGCGCATCGATGTTTCGCTGCGCCTGATAATACGAATCGAAATCCGCGCTCACCATGTAATGGTCGAGATGGCGCAAGGCGTGCCCGACCGATGCAAACCGCCCGGCGTCGTCGGGAGAAAACACGCCGCTCTCGATTGCCGTGATCGCGCGCGACAGATGCGGCGACCGGTTGATCACATCGACGGCATCCAGCCCCTGCTTGCGCCGCACCACTACTTCCATCGCCTCCATGCCGAATATCTCAATATTCTCCGGCCCGACATGATCGCGGATCTCGATGTTGGCGCCATCAAGCGTGCCGATCGTCAGCGCGCCGTTCAGCGCCAGCTTCATGTTGCCGGTGCCGGAAGCTTCCATGCCGGCGGTCGAAATCTGCTCGGAGAGATCGGCGGCGGGAATGATCACTTCGGCAAGGCTGACATTGTAGTCGGGCAGGAACACCACCTTCAGACGTCCGGCGATCTCTGGATCGTCGTTGACGACGGCGGCGACGTCATTGATCAGCTTGATGATCAACTTGGCGTAGCGATAGCTCGCCGCCGCCTTGCCGGCGAAGATTTTTACCCGCGGCACCCAGTCGCGCTGCGGGTCGTCCTTGATCGCATAATAAAGCGCGACGGTTTCGAGCAGATTGAGCAACTGTCTCTTGTATTCGTGGATGCGTTTGATCTGCACGTCGAACAAGGCGCCGGCGTCGACCTTGATGCCGAGCCGTTCGCCGATCAGCCGCGCCAGCGCGACCTTGTTGTGGTGCTTGACCGCACGGAAGCGCTGCTGGAATTCGGCATCGCCGGCGTAGGCTTCGGCAAGCGAGAGCTGGCTCGGATCGTCGAGCACCGCATCGCCGCAGGCTTCGCGCAGCAGGTCGGTCAGTTTGGGATTCGCCAGCATCAGCCAGCGCCGGAAGGTGATGCCGTTGGTCTTGTTGGTGATGCGGCCGGGATAGAGATAATTCAGATCGTGAAATACGGTCTCTTTCATCAGCTCTGAATGCATCGCCGAGACGCCATTGACGCGGTGTGACCCGATGAACGCCAACTGTCCCATCCGCACGCGGCGGCCGGAGCGCTCGTCGATCAGCGATACGGAGGCGCGGAAGTCGACATCGCCGGGGCAGCGCGCATCCGCCAGCGCCAGGTGCGCGTCGTTGATGCGGTAGATGATCTGGAGATGGCGCGGCAGCACGCGCTCGAACAGTTCGACCGGCCAGGTCTCCAGCGCCTCCGGCAGCAGCGTGTGGTTGGTGTACGACAAAACATCAGTGGTGACCTGCCAGGCGTCGTCCCATCGCATGTTGTGCAGGTCGACGAGAATACGCATCAACTCGGTGACGGCAAGGCTCGGATGCGTGTCATTGAGCTGCACGGCGGCCTTGGAGGCCAGCCCGCGCAGCTGACCGTCGGACGAAAGATGCCGTGCCATCAGATCCTGCAGCGACGCCGAGACAAAGAAATATTCCTGGCGCAGCCGCAGCTCGCGTCCGGCCGCGCTCTCATCATTGGGATAGAGAAATTTGCAGATCGATTCAGCGCGCGCCTGCTCGGCCGTAGCGCCGAGGTAGTCGCCGGTGTTGAAGACGTCGAGCTTGAGCGGGTCGGGGGCGTGCGCCGACCACAACCGCAACGCGTTGACATGCTGGCCGCGCCAGCCGACGATCGGTGTATCGTAGGCGACCGCTTCCACCGTCTCCGCCGGATGCCAGATCGCGCGGCTGCGCTCCTTGCCGGCGATGTTCTCCACGCTGCCGCCGAAATGCACGTGATAGACCACTTCGGGCCGCTGGAATTCCCAGGGGTTGCCGAAGCCCAGCCACTCGTCGGGATATTCCTGCTGCCAGCCCTGCGCGATGATCTGGCGGAACAGCCCGAAATCGTAACGGATGCCGTAACCGATCGCGGGGATCGCCAGCGTTGCCATGCTTTCCATGAAGCACGCCGCGAGCCTGCCGAGGCCGCCATTGCCGAGCGCGGCATCCGGTTCGCATTTGCGCAGTTCTGACAGGCCGGCGCCGAGATCGCCTAATGCTGCGTCGAACACCGGCAGCAGTCCCATATTATTCAGTGCGTCGGTGAACAATCGGCCGATCAGGAACTCCAGCGACAGGTAATAGACGCGCTTGGCGCCGGCGTCATAGCTTTGCTTCTCGGTGGTGAGCCAGCGATGCACGATGCGGTCGCGCAGCGCCAGCGCGGCGGCTTTATACCAGTCGTGCCGGGTCGCCATTGCCGCGTCTTTGCCGATCGCAAGGCGAAGCTTGGCGAGGATCGCGCCCTTGATCTCGGCGAGCGCCAGCTCATCGACCGGAGCAGGCGGCGGCGGATTTTTTCCGTGGAAAACTTGATGTGGCACGCGCCGAATCCCCGCTTACGCCGATCATACGCTGATTAAGTTCCGCATGAAAACGTGCCGCTGTTTGTGCGCTGCGACAGTCCACATCAATGCAAGGTCCGGGCCGGACTTCCTGATTCAGGAGCTACGATCTTGATACGGAGCGCGCGATGAACGGCAGCAAAACGGACGGCCTGCCGTTGCGAGCTTGGGCCTCCAACGAACTTGGTCTGTTGCAAGAGTTGAACGGGAACAAATAAAGAACAATTTCATAAGCTATTGATATATCATAGTGATTCGGCGCCCGACGCCACCATATCTAGGGTCTAGCTCAGCTTGCGAGGCTATATGTCCACCATCGCCTTCGATCAATTCGCGCTGACGCGCATAGCCGACTTCGCACGATCGCTTTCGCGGCTGCATCTGGCGTCGCGCCGCCAGCTCGTCGATGACGAGCAGATCGACCGCGAGTTCAACGCGGTCTGCATGTCGATCTGGGGCTACACGACAGACGATTTCAGAGACGACCTGTTTTCCGCCGACGATCACGGCTGGCTCGATACGCTCGATGAGGCGCAGGCGCGGCTGTTCGCGGCGAAGCAGGGCTACGACCTCGTCGACGACGACGGCATGCTGACGGACTGGTGGGGTTACTGCTGGATGATACTGGCCGAAAAGCGCGGGCTGCTGACGCCGGAAAACCGCTCCGCAGCGCGGGCTGCCATCGAGGAAAAATATCTGGCGGCGCCGAACGTGATCGGCGTCATCGTGGGACGTTGATTAATTCGCCTCGGCGCGCTTGGCCTTGGATGCCGATGGCTTCAAAGCCGCAGGAGTCGGCGCGACCTCGCGCTTTGCCTCAGGCGCCGCACTCACGATCATCTCGGCGTTCGCATTCACGGGCGCCACCTTCATCTCGCCGAGCCGGTTGCGTACTTCCGCGGTCAGTCCAGGGTAGGAAGCAACCGGGGTGAACTCGGCTGCTCTGGCTGGCGCCGAGCCTGACGCCGGAATACGCTACAAGGCCAGTGGTGGTGGCAACAACGTCGCCGGAGCGCAGCGAGGGGTCGAGCGAAAGGTCGACCGGAGACAGGCCGGCCGGATCGCGGCCGTTGCAGGTGCAATCGGCGCGAAGAGCCTTGCGATAGGCGTAGGCGTTTTCGCTGTCGGCGTAGCGCTGGCCGTTGCTGGCGACCGCGCCGTCGATTGTGCTGCCGTTGAATACGCGCGTCGCCGTGGTGGGGCAGAATGCCTGGCACATCTGCACCGGAGTTGCGCCGCCGCGCGCCGTCAGCGGGAAATAGCGGCCGTCGCAGCTTCGGACGCAAAATGCCGGTCCGGAACTGGCATAAGTGGCCGGGCGAGGCGGAGGTGCCTGCTGCTGATTAAGACCGAACGGATCGGCAAAGAAATTCGCGGCAGGATTGGCTTGCTGCTGCTGCTGCTGCTGCTGTTGTTGTTGGCGCTGCCCGCCGCCAAAGAAGAAATCGAACAGGCCTTCGGCGCTCGCGATGCGCGGCGCCAACGCCATCGGCGTTGCAAGCATGACGGTAGCCATAAGCGACATGCGGCGCCGCACGCGCTGAGAACGCAAATCTTTACGCAACGCTTAACTCCACCCGACGCAACTAACGCTTGCTTAAGCGAACAACGCTCTGCCGGTTCACATTAGTGCGGGATGGTAAACGAGCGGTGACCGCGGGCGGAATCGATGAAAAGAAAAGGCGCTGCTGCGTCGTCCCCGCCTTCGCGGGGACGACAGAGTCCGGTTCGTCTACAAAAACTCACTTGCCCTATAGAGCGAGCGGAACGCCAATCCCGCCTGCGCGAAGGTTTCAGCGGCGCCTTCCTCGCGGTCCACCATGGTGAGCACCAGCACGATCTCCCCGCCGGCTTCGCGCACCGCGTCGACCGCCTTCAACGCGGAGCCGCCTGTCGTGGTGACGTCCTCGACGATGACGATGCGTTTGCCCTGCAAGCTTTCGCCCTTCGCCAATCCTTCGACGGCAAGACGTGCGCCATGTTCCTTCGGTTTCTTGCGGACGAAAAACGCGGCGATGGGATGACCTTTGAGCCAGGACCACTGCGCGATCGCGCCGGCCAGCGGCACGGCTCCCATTTCAAGTCCGCCGATGTAGTCGAGGTTGTCGTCGCGTAGTGCTTCGAAGGTTACCTCGGCCAAAAGCGCGGCGCCTTCGGGGTCCAGCATGGTCGGCTTGAGATTGAAATAGAAGTCGCTCTTGCGGCCCGAGGCCAGGGTGATTTCGCCGCGTCCGAACGAACGTTTGCGAATGATTTCGGCGAGGCGGGCACGGGACGCTGACTTGGACACGGATGAATTTCTCTCTTCAAGCCGGCGCAATCTATCGGCGGAGTGCCGGACATTCCAGAGCGGATGTTGTGTCGTCAACAGAACGCGCAGCTATTTTGCCGCAGGCCGCGACGATGCTACAGACGGCCCGCCCGCTAACGCCTGAGAGGCCGAAATGACCATCGAACTGCACAGCTGGAACACGCCGAACGGCCGCAAAATTTCTGTCGCGCTGGAAGAGATGGGGCTGCCCTACACGGTGATCCCCGTGAACATCGGCAAGGGCGAGCAGATGAAGCCGGACTTTCTGGCCATCAGCCCGAACAACAAGATCCCCGCCATCGTCGATCCCGATGGACCCGGCGGCAAGAGCATCAGCATCTTCGAATCCGGCGCGATCCTGCTTTATCTCGGCGAGAAGACCGGCAAATTCCTTCCCGCTTCTTTGAGCGAGCGCATCCCAGTTTACGAATGGCTGATGTGGCAGATGGGCGGCTTCGGGCCGATTCCCGGGCAGGTGCATCACTTCATCGCGCTGGAGAACGAGCACGACCGCGCCTATGGCCTAAAGCGCTACTCCGACGAGACGCGGCGGCTTTACGGGGTGCTTGACCGTCGGCTGGCTCACCACGAATTTGTCGCCGGGCCGCTATCGGTCGCCGACTTCGCGATCCTCGGCTGGGCATGGCGGCATGAGCGCCACAAGGTGCCGCTCGAGGATTTCCCCAACGTCAAACGCTGGTACGACGCGCTGATGGCGCGGCCTGCGGTGAAGCGCGGATTCGAGGTGAAGTTGGATTGAGACGGGTCAGGCTGCCACGCCGTTAACGGGCGCGATCTTGGCGAGCGCTTTGCCAATTTCTCGTTCGGCGATCCGCACATCGTAGCCGTTCTGCAGATTGAGCCAGAGCTGTGCGGAGGTACCCAATGCTTTCCCCAGCCGCAACGCGGTGTCGGCCGTGACGCCGGTTTCTTCATTGGCAAGGCGCTCGATGCGGGTTCGCGGAATGCCGCAGACTCTCGCAAGTTCACCAGCGGATATGTTGAGAGGATTTAGGAACTCTTCGCGAAGCACTTCACCGGGATGCATCGGGGGCAGCTTCTTGGACATGGCGCTCTCCTTGTTCAAATCGGCTAGTGGTAGTCGACGAATTCCACATTTGCGGCGCCCTCGGCGGTCCATACAAAGCAGATGCGAAACTGATCGTTTACCCGGATGGAGTGCTGACCCGTTCGATCGGCCTTCAACACTTCAAGACGATTTCCCGGCGGCGACTTCAAATCATTGAGCGAAGCCGCTGCATCGAGATAGTTCAGCTTCCGCCGCGTGACCGAAAGCAAATCGAATTCCCGCCATCCCCTAATGCGCCTCGTCCCAATTGTCGGCGGCGCGGGCGTCAACCTGCAGCGGCACATGCAGCAGCACAGCGGGGAACGGCGCATCCTGCATGGTGTGCTGCACCACCGGCAGCGTCGCCGCCACCTCGTCCTCCGGTACCTCGAAGATCAGTTCGTCGTGGACTTGCAATAACATCTGCGCGGAGAGTTTTTTCTCCGCCAGCGCATCCTCCATCCGGATCATGGCGCGGCGGATGATGTCGGCGGCGGTGCCCTGCAGCCGCGCGTTGATCGCGGCGCGCTCGTTGAACGAACGCACCGAGGCATTGCTGGCCTTGATGTCGGGGTAATGACACTTCCGCCCGAACAGCGTCTCGACATAACCGTGCCTGCGGCAGAAATCGCGCGTCTCGTCCATGTAGGCGCGGATGCCGGGAAAGCGCTCGAAATATTTCTTGATGTAGGCGGAGGCCTCCTCGCGCGGAATGCTGAGCTGGTTGGCGAGGCCGAACGCCGAAATGCCATAGATGATGCCGAAATTGATCGCCTTGGCGCGGCGCCTCACTTCGGCGGGCATATCCTTGACCGGCACGCCGAACATTTCCGACGCGGTCATGGCGTGAATGTCGGTGCCTTCCTGGAACGCGGTGCGCAGCGCCGGAACGTCGGCGACTTCCGACAACAGCCGCAATTCGATCTGCGAGTAGTCCGCGGACACCAGCTTGTGGCCCGGCGAGGCGATGAAAGCGCGGCGGATTTTCCGGCCGTCCTCGGTGCGCACCGGAATGTTCTGCAGGTTAGGCTCGTTGGATGACAGGCGGCCCGTCGTGGTCGCCGCCAGCGCGTAGGTGGTGTGGACGCGCTGCGTCTGCGGATGCACGTAGGTCGGCAGTGCGTCGGTGTAGGTCGATTTCAGTTTCGACACCTGCCGCCATTCGAGAATTTTCCGCGGAAATTCGTAGCCCTGCTCGGCCAATTCATCGAGAATCTGCGCGGAAGTCGACCACGCGCCGGTCTTGGTCTTTGAGCCGCCCGGCAATCCCATCTTGCCGAAGATGATATCGCCGATTTGTTTTGGGCTGCCGACATTGACCGGCTCGCCGGCCATCTCCTGAATTTCGGCTTCGACGCGCGCGGCGGTCTGCGCGAAATCGCCCGACAGCCGTGAGAGCACCTGACGATCGATGGAGATGCCGCGCCGCTCCATGCGCGCCAGCACGGAAATCAGCGGTCGCTCCAGCAACTCGTAAACGCTCATCATGCGCTCGGCGACCAGGCGCGGCTTCAGCACATGCCACAGCCGCAGCAATACGTCCGCATCCTCGGCCGAATAGGCGGTGGCGCGTTCTATCGCGACCTGATCGAAAGTAAGCTTGCCTTTGCCGCTGCCGGTGATCTCGCCATAGCTCAGCATGGCGTGGCCGAGCCGGCTTTCGGCCAGCGCATCGAGCCCATGCGCATTGCGACCGGCGTCGAGCGCATACGACATCAGCTGCACGTCGTCCTGATTGCGGATGATGATGCCATGCTGCGCCAGCATCACCGCGTTGAATTTGATGTTGAAGCCGATCTTCAGGATTCCCGCCGATTCCAGCAGCGGCCGCAGCGCGTCCAGCGCATCCGCTGCCTCGATCTGATCGGGCGCGAGTCCGGCGGCGAACAGCCCGGCGCCGTCGCCGGATTGCTTGTGGCTCAGCGGGACGTAGCAGGCATCGTTAGGCGCGAGCGCCAATGCGATGCCGACAAGCTCCGCCTGCATCGGATCGATCGAGTTGGCTTTGGCGTCGATGGCGACGTGGCCGATGTCGTGAATGCGCGCGATCCAGGCGTTGAGGTCGGCGAGGGTGCGAACGGTCTGGTATTTGTCGCGCTCGATTTTAGTTTTCCGCGCGGCTGCGGCGCGGGCTGTCGCGAGCGAGATGGGCGTGAGGGGGGCTTCGTTGCCGCTAGTTTTAGCGGCATAGTCTCGTCCCACATTCGGCGCGCCCCCTCCCCCCTTGAGGGGGAGGGTTGGGGAGGGGGGTGATTGGCTTTCCGCAAATAGATCCCCACCCCCCTCTGCGCGAAGAGCGCCGCTTCGCCGTCCGACCTCCCCCTCAAGGGGGGAGGTGAAGAAGAGCTAATCGCGCCTTCGACTCCTGAAGAACCATCGCCGCCTTTCGCGCGGGGATCACTCCTCTTCCCGCCTTCCGCGTCGATATCGACTGGGATCGACTTGCGCATATTCAGCCACGCGCCGCGTCAGCGTCGAAAACTCCATCGCCTTGAGAAACGCGATCAGCTTGCGCGCATCGGGCTCGTGCACCGCGAGATCATCCAGCGGCACGTCCAGCGCGACCTTGTCGTCGAGCAGCACCAGTTGCCGCGAAATCCGCGCCTTCTCGGCATTCTCGATCAGCGCCTCGCGCCGCTTCGGCTGCTTGATCTCGGGTGCGCGCAGCAACAGCGTTTCGAGGTCGCCATATTCGACGATGAGTTGCGCTGCGGTCTTGACGCCGATGCCGGGCACGCCCGGCACGTTGTCGGTGGAATCGCCGGCCAACGCCTGGACCTCGACCACTTTGTTGGGCGGCACGCCGAATTTTTCGATGACCTCGGGGATGCCGATGCGGCGGTCCTTCATGGTGTCGTACATGGTGACGCACTCGGTCACGAGCTGCATCAAATCCTTGTCCGACGATACGATGGTCGCAGTGGCGCCGCGTTCGCAGGCTTGCCGCACATAGGTCGCGATGAGATCGTCGGCCTCGAAGCCGGACTGTTCGAGGCACGGCAGATCGAACGCGCGGACGGCTTCGCGGATCAACGGAAACTGCGGCAGCAGATCTTCGGGGGCGGGAGATCGATGCGCCTTGTAGTCGGGATAGAGCTTGTTGCGGAACGTGACTTCGGACTTGTCGAACACGATCGCCAAATGCGTCGGCTGGTTGTCCGGCGGCATGTCGCGCAAAAGCTTCCACAACATGTTGCAGAAGCCGAGCACGGCGTTGACCTGCAGCCCGTCGGATTTGCGGTTCAGCGGCGGCAGCGCGTGGTAAGCGCGGAAAATGTATCCCGAGCCGTCGACCAGAAAGACGTGATCGCCTTTGGCAGGCAGCTTGGCCGCGGCTGGTTCCGCTATGGGTTGCTCTGACGTTTTCGGCATCTCTACAATTTAGGGATCTTTGGCGCCGATTGACAGCCTGCAAGGCAAAGGACGGGCCCGTCCGCTACATCAAATGCACCGCGTGCGGCGCGAACAGTCCGATCGCCGTAAAGGCAATCCCGGTCAACGCCAGCAGGCCGGATATCCAGGCCAGCGCAATCATGCCGGTGATGATAGTGGCCGATGCCAGCACGATGCCGATCTGAAAAGCCGCCGAGGCGATCTCGTAGTGATGGTATTTGGCCTGCGCGAGGTCGCGCTCGTGCTCGGCATCCTTGGCGCGCTCCATCAACTGCTCGGAGCCTTCATGGGTTTCCGGCTCCGATCGGTAGCGGTCAGCGGTTTTTTTCCAGTCGTCGATCTGCTTTTGCAGCGCGGCCTTGGCGGCGTCGTCACCCATCTGGCCGAGACTTAGTCTTGCCTGATCCGACGTGGTCTGCACCACGGTGCGGCGAATGCTCTTGGCCTGAAAGAACGCCCAGAGATTGGAGGCTTCGACATTCTTGCTGATCGCTTCGGTCTGCGCCCCCTTGCCGAGCGTTTCCGAGAGCGCGAGGAACAGCGCGATCACGGCGATCAGCAGCGCAATCTTCTTGTTCTCGCCGGATGCGTGCTCGGCATGCTCTGCGTGTTCCATGCTTTCGTGGGCGCTCATGTCGTGCTCCGGTTCAATGCCGTCATGCCCGGGCTTGACCCCGGCGTCCATCATAAGGATGCACGCTTGTCTTGCGGATGGATTGCCGGGTCAAGCCCGGCAATGACGCTGAGGCTGCCTTCGGCTTCGGTCACGCCCGCGGATGCGCGGTGCGATACACCTCGAACAGCCGCTCGGTGTCGATGCCAGTATAAATCTGCGTGGTCGAAAGCGATGCGTGGCCGAGCAATTCCTGGATCGCCCGCAAATCGCCGCCACGGCTGAGAAGATGCGTGGCAAAGGAATGCCGCAGCGCGTGCGGTGTGGCGCTGTCGGGCAGACCCAGCGCGCCGCGCAGCCGCTCCATGGTGAGCTGAATGATCCGCGGGCTCAAGGGGCCGCCGCGCGCGCCGACGAAAACAGGTCCTTCCGCGGGCAATGGATGCGGGCACATCGTCACGTATTCGTTGATCAGCGCAAGCACCTTCTGCAGCACCGGGACCATGCGCGTCTTGTTGCCCTTGCCGGTCACGATCAGCACGTCCCCGGCGCCGGGCAGCGGCACGTCGCGGCGCTTCAACCCCAGCGCTTCGGAAATGCGCAAGCCCGAGCCGTACAGCAGCGCCATCACGGCGGCGTCGCGCGCCCATATCCACGGCTCGCGCGTCTCGCCGGCGCGTTCGTCCGCGTCCGCCAGCCGCTTTGCCGCGCCCATCTGGATCGGCTTCGGCAGGCTCTTGCCGATCTTCGGCGCGCGGATTGCGGAGAGGGCACCGACCTTGCCTTTGCCCTCGCGCTCGAGGAAGCGCGCGAACGAACGCAGCCCTGCCAGCGCGCGCATCAGTGAACGGCCGCCGATGTCGTCGGCGCGCCGCATCGCCATGAAGCCCCTGATGTCGGTGGCCTCAAGCGCGGAGAACCGCGCCAGCGTCACCAGGCCACCCCAATGCCCGCTCAGGAATGTCAGGCATTGGCGGACATCGCGGGCATAGGCCTCGAGCGTTTTGGGCGAAAGCCGCCGCTCGGCGCGCAAATGCGACAGCCAACGCGTCATCTCCGTCGCGAAATCGTCATCCGCACAGGAGAGATCGATTGGTCGAATCGGTTTTGGTTTGGCCATGGCTGCGTTCGACAGGATTCGGTCAGGATATCACACCGGTTCAATGAAGCAGGTGTTAAGGGAGCGCCATTCCATCCCCTGTCGCCATATCTGAGATGCTGCTGCCTTTCTTATCCCTCCCCCCGCTGCGGTGGGGAGGGTGGCGCATCGTGAGCGCAGCGAACGATGTGTCGGGTGGGGGGCGGTAGTTCGTATAAGACCCCCCACCCCGGCCTCCGCTTCGCTCGGCCGACCCTCCCCACCGCAAGCGGAGGGAGGGATTACTCGTCCGTCCGCAGGCCTCGATGGATGACGTCAGTGCACTGGCCCCACACGCTGCGTCGTCTTAAATGAGACACCTCTCCATCGAGATTCCTCGTGACCGCTTCGCCTATCCTTTTTGCCGATTCACCCACCGGGGCGCGCGTGGTCGACGTGCTGGTGCCGGTTGCGATCAATCAGGCCTATTCCTATCGCGTGCCGCGCGGCATGGACCTCAAGCCCGGCGATGTCGTGTGCGTGCCCCTGGGACCGCGCGAAGTCATCGCGGTGGTGTGGGCGGAAAATGCCAACCCTGATCCGCGGCTGCACAACCGCTTCAAGGATATCAGCGAAAAGCTCGACGTTCCGCCACTGACGCAAGAACTGCGCAGCCTGGTCGACTGGGTCGCCAATTATACGCTGTCGTCGCGCGGTATGGTGCTGCGTATGACGCTTCGGATGGGCGAGCACCTCGGCCCGGAGCGCACCCGCACCGGCATTCGGCTGATCGGCAAGCCGCCGTCGCGCATGACGCCGGCGCGGCGTCGGCTGATCGAGATTTTGTCCGATGGGCTGCTGCACGGCAAGTCCGAAGCGGCGAGAGAGGCAGGGGTCAGCGCCGAAGTCATCGACGGGCTGGTCGACGAGGGCACGCTGGCAACAGAGCCGATGCCATCAGCTCTGCCGCCGCCTGCGCCCGATCCGTCGTTCTCGGTGCCGGATTTTTCACGGCCTCAGCGTATCGCGGTCGATGCCATGCGCGCGCTGGCGGCGAACGGCAGCTTCCACGTGGCGCTGCTCGACGGCGTCACCGGTTCGGGCAAGACCGAGGTCTATTTCGAGGCGGTTGCCGAGATCATCCGCCGCGGCCGGCAGGCGCTGATCCTGATGCCGGAGATTGCGCTGACGGGGCAATTCCTCGACCGCTTCGCGCAGCGGTTTGGCGTGCGCCCGCTGGAATGGCACTCCGAACTGACGCCGCGCACCCGCGCGCGCAACTGGGCGGCGATTTCTGCCGGCGAGGCGCAGGTCGTGGTCGGCGCGCGCTCCGCGCTGTTCCTGCCTTACGCCAATCTCGGGCTCATCATCGTCGATGAAGAGCACGATCAGGCCTACAAGCAGGACGAAGGCGCGCACTACCATGCCCGCGATATGGCGGTGGTACGCGCGAGCATTGCTAAAATTCCGATCGTGCTGGCGTCGGCGACCCCGTCGGTCGAAACCGAAGTCAACGCGCGCAAGGGACGCTATCAGCGCATCGTTTTGCCGTCGCGATTCGGCGGCCAGCACATGCCGCATATTGAGGCGATCGATCTTCGCCGCGAAGGCCCGATGCGCGGACGTTTCATCTCGCCAAGGCTGGCCGAGCAGATCCAGATCGCGGTGGAGCGGCGCGAGCAGGCGCTGCTGTTCCTCAACCGCCGCGGCTACGCGCCGCTGACGCTGTGTCGTGCCTGCGGCCATCGCTTCGCCTGCACGATCTGCGACGCGTGGCTGGTGGATCACCGCTTCCGTCAGCGGCTGGTGTGCCATCACTGCGGCTTCTCGATGCCGCGCCCGCATGTCTGCCCGCACTGCGCGGCGGAGGAATCGCTGGTCGCGGTCGGCCCCGGCGTCGAGCGGCTTCAGGAAGAAGCCGCGGCGTTGTTTCCCGACGCACGCACGATGGTGCTGTCGAGCGATCTGGTCACTTCAATCGACGCGATGCGCGCGGAGTTGACCGAGATCGCGGAGGGCCGCGTCGATATCATCATCGGCACGCAACTGGTGGCGAAAGGCCACAATTTTCCGCGCTTGAATCTGGTCGGCGTGGTCGATGCGGATCTAGGCCTCGGTAATGGCGACCCGCGCGCGGCCGAGCGCACCTTTCAACTGCTCAATCAGGTGATCGGGCGTGCCGGTCGCGACCAGGGCCGCGGTGTCGGCTATCTGCAGACGCATCAGCCCGAGCATCCCGTGATGAAGGCGCTGGTGGCATGCGACCGCGAGGCTTTCTACGCCAGCGAAATCGAGCAACGCGAACGCGCCGGCTATCCGCCGTTCGGACGGCTGGCGAGCCTGATCATTTCCGCGGGGGATCGGCCGACCGCCGAAGGTTTTGCACGAAAACTGGCGGCGATCGCGCCGACAGATCCGCGCATCCAGGTGCTGGGCCCGGCGGAAGCGCCGCTCGCGGTGATCAAGGGCCGCTATCGTTTTCGCCTGCTGGTGAAATCGGCGCGCGCCGTCGACCTGTCGGAATATCTGCGGGAATGGCTTTCCGCCGGTCCGAAGACCAAGGGCAACCTCAAGCTCGAGGTCGATGTCGATCCGCAGAGTTTTTTGTAGCGTTCGTCGTTCCGGGCCTGCGCGAAGCGGCGCATCCCGGAATGACGGTGGTGGGGTCAAAAAAAGCCTGCCGTCATCGCTGACGGCAGGCTGAACGCAACGCTACGCTACGCTCACGAAAACAACGTTACGAGATGACCTCGGCGGTGACCCGGCCGACGCCGGCGCTGGTCAGGCCGACCGCGCGGGCCGCGGCGGTCGAGAGGTCAAGTACGCGACCGTGCACGAATGGACCCCGGTCATTGACCGTCACGACGACGCTGCGGCCGCCATGGGTTACCCGAAGTTGCGTGCCGAAGGGCAGCGAGCGATGGGCGCACGTCATGGCATTCTGGTTGAAGCGCTGACCCGAAGCAGTCTTGCTGCCGGATTCATTGCCGTAGAACGACGCCATTCCGGAAAAGCTGCGACCCGACCCGCCGCCGATCGAAGCGTTGGCGTCGCGCCAGGAGGCGCTCGCGTGGTGAGCATGATGGTGATGATGGTGGCGGGTGAAATGATGATGGCGGCGCCCGTGGGCCGAGGCTTCCGTGATGCTTCCGCCGAGCAGAAGAACAAACGCAAGCATGGCAACCAGGTTACGCGGCTGGAACATTCCCAGCATAGTTAAGTTCAGTCCAAGCATTACTATAATGTCCCTACAGATAGTATTGCCACATATGTGGCAAGTGGAACCCCCGTCCCGTTTCCGATGTCGGACCTGTTGATGGCCTAATGAGGCATAAGCTTGACGCTAATTTATTTAGTGACCACTGAAATATCTTGTGATTGCGTAGTTAATTGCCTTCTATTTTTGGTGAATACTTAGGTTAAAGGAATTTATATTATACGTTACTGAAGAAGGAAGCAGATGCGTCAAAGCGCCTTGTTGAAACGAAGTATTGCACTGCAACAGCTGCGAGAAAGCGGCCTAACCAAACCAAGCTCCATGATCGCAGTGCCGACGCCTACGCAGGAAGCGCGAAACTCTTTCAAGTTTTGCAGCAATCGGAGCGCGCCTGCGGCAAGGCATCGCCAAACGCAGCCGTCATGTTGCACCTGCGCAAATGCTATGTTAGCAAAGCCGCGATTTTAACGTTTGCCGGCTCTTTGATGCCGGTCGAAAATCGAAGTCCCGCTTGAATTCCAAGGACTTGAGACGCTTAAGCGCCGCTTTGTGGCGACGGTATCTCCCTTGCGAATTTGACAGCTAAAAGAGCGTGCTTGTGGCTGCTGAAGATCCGTCCGTTTCCGGAGTGTCGGGCCGTTATGCAACGGCCCTGTTCGAACTGGCGCGGGACGAAAAATCCGTCGACGCTGTCAAGGCCGATCTCGATAAGTTCGAGGCCATGCTTACGGACAGCGCCGATCTTTCGAGGCTGGTGCGTAGCCCCGTTTTCTCGGCCGAAATGCAATCCAAAGCACTGGCAGCGGTGCTCGAGAAAGCCGGCATCAGCGGCGTTTCCGCAAATTTCCTGAGAGTACTCACCGCCAATCGCCGGCTATTCGCGGTTCGCGACGTGATCCGGGCGTTCCGCGCGCTGGTGGCCAAATTCAAGGGCGAAGCCACGGCGGACGTAACCGTGGCTGAAAAGCTTAGCGACAAGAATCTCGACGCTCTCAAAGCCGCACTGAAGTCGGTGACGGGCAAGGACGTTGCGCTCAACGTGAATGTCGATCCATCGATCATCGGCGGGCTTGTGGTCAAGCTCGGCAGCCGCATGGTGGATAGTTCGCTTCGCACCAAACTCAATTCAATCAAGCACGCGATGAAAGAGGCAGGCTGATGGACATCCGCGCCGCGGAAATTTCCGCGATCCTGAAAGACCAGATCAAGAATTTCGGCCAGGAGGCTGAGGTCTCCGAAGTCGGGCAGGTGTTGAGCGTCGGCGACGGCATTGCCCGCGTCTACGGCCTCGACAACGTCCAGGCCGGCGAAATGGTCGAGTTCGAAAACGGCACCCGCGGCATGGCGCTCAATCTCGAAACCGACAACGTCGGCATCGTGATTTTCGGCGCCGACCGCGAAATCAAGGAAGGCCAGACCGTCAAGCGCACCCGCGCCATCGTCGATACGCCGGTTGGCAAGGGGCTGCTCGGCCGCGTCGTCGACGCGCTCGGCAATCCGATCGACGGCAAGGGGCCTATCCAGGCTGACAAGCGCATGCGCGTCGACGTCAAGGCGCCCGGCATCATCCCGCGCAAGTCGGTGAACGAGCCGATGGCGACCGGCCTCAAGGCCATCGATGCGCTGATCCCGGTCGGCCGCGGCCAGCGCGAATTGATCATCGGCGACCGCCAGACCGGCAAGACCGCTATCGTGCTCGACACCATCCTCAACCAGAAGCCACTTAACGTTGCTGGCGCGCCCGAGGGCCAGAAGCTTTATTGCGTTTATGTCGCGATCGGCCAGAAGCGCTCCACCGTCGCGCAGTTCGTGAAAGTTCTGGAAGAGCAGGGCGCGCTGGAATATTCCATTATCGTTGCCGCGACTGCGTCCGATCCGGCGCCGATGCAGTACATCGCGCCGTTCACCGGCTGCACGATGGGCGAATACTTCCGCGACAACGGCATGCACGCCGTCATCATCTATGACGATTTGTCGAAGCAGGCGGTGGCTTATCGCCAGATGTCGCTGCTGCTGCGCCGTCCGCCCGGCCGCGAAGCCTATCCCGGCGACGTATTCTATCTGCATTCGCGTTTGCTGGAGCGCGCCGCGAAGCTCAACGAGACTCAGGGTTCCGGTTCGCTGACGGCGCTGCCGATCATCGAAACCCAGGCCAACGACGTGTCGGCCTACATTCCGACCAACGTGATTTCGATTACCGACGGCCAGATCTTCTTGGAAACCGATCTGTTCTTCCAGGGCATCCGTCCGGCGGTGAACGTCGGTCTGTCGGTGTCGCGCGTTGGATCGTCGGCGCAGACCAAGGCGATGAAAAAAGTCGCCGGCAAGATCAAGGGCGAACTCGCGCAGTACCGCGAAATGGCAGCGTTCGCGCAGTTCGGCTCGGATCTCGACGCCTCGACGCAACGGCTGCTGAATCGTGGCTCGCGCCTCACCGAATTGCTTAAGCAGCCGCAATTCTCGCCGCTGAAGATGGAAGAGCAGGTCGTGGTGATTTACGCCGGCGTCAACGGCTATCTCGATCCGCTGCCGGTTGCCAAGGTGCGCGCCTTCGAGGATGGATTGCTGTCGCTGCTGCGCGGCAAGAATGTCGATATCCTCAACAGCATCCGTGACAGCCGCGATCTCAGCGACGACACCGCCGCCAAGCTGAAGTCGGTGGTGGAAGGTTACGCGAAGTCGTTTGCGGCTTGATAAGGAAGGCCGTCACCCTGAGGTGCGCGCTCTTTCTTGCGCCCCTCGAAGGGCGACGGCCGAACAACATCCTTCGAGGCTCGCGCGAAGAGCGCTCGCACCTCAGGATGACGACGCAGGATACGGGGCATAGATGGCCAGTTTGAAAGACATGCGCGTCCGCATCGCCTCCACCAAGGCGACGCAGAAGATCACCAAGGCCATGCAGATGGTTGCGGCGTCGAAATTGCGCCGCGCGCAGACCGCCGCCGAAGCCGCGCGCCCCTACGCCGAGCGCATGGACGCGGTGATCTCCAATATCGCAAGTGCGGCGGCGGGTTCTCCCGGTGCACCGGTATTGCTCGCGGGTACCGGCCGCGACCAGGTTCATCTGCTGCTGGTTTGCACTGGCGAGCGCGGCCTCTCCGGCGCGTTCAACTCGTCGATCGTGCGGCTTGCGCGTGAAAGAGCCTTGGCGCTGATGAACCAGGGCAAAGAGGTCAAGTTCTTCTGCGTCGGCCGCAAAGGCTATGAGCAGCTGCGGCGCACCTTCGAACGGCAGATCGTCGAGCATGTCGAGCTACGCTCGGTGCGTACGCTCGGCTTCGTCAACGCCGAGGACATCGCCAAAAAAGTTATCGCGCGTTTCGACGCCGGCGAGTTCGACGTCTGCACGCTGTTCTTTTCACGCTTCAAATCGGTGATCTCACAGATTCCGACCGCGCAGCAGGTTATTCCGCTGGTCGTGGAAGCGCCGGCTGCGAATGCAGGACCGTCGACCGCTTACGAATACGAGCCGGAAGAAGACGAAATTCTAGGGAGCCTGCTGCCGCGCAATCTCGCGGTGCAGATTTTCCGCGCGCTCTTGGAAAACAACGCCTCGTTCTACGGCGCGCAGATGAGCGCGATGGACAACGCGACCCGCAACGCGGGCGACATGATCCGCAAGCAGACCCTGATTTATAATCGAACCCGCCAGGCGATGATTACCAAGGAGCTGATCGAAATCATCTCCGGCGCCGAGGCGCTTTAATCCAATTCAAGTTTCGGACTTCAAGGAGATAGTTTCATGGCTACACCCGCCAACCAGACCGGACGCATCACGCAGGTCATCGGTGCCGTCGTCGACGTGCAGTTCGAAGGCCACCTGCCGGCGATTCTGAGCGCCATCACGACCATGAACGGTAGCAACCGTCTGGTACTCGAAGTGGCGCAGCACCTCGGCGAATCCACGGTGCGAACCATCGCGATGGACACTACCGAAGGTCTGGTCCGCGGCCAGGAGGTCAGCGACACCGGCGGTCCGATCCAGGTTCCGGTCGGCGCGGGCACGCTGGGGCGCATCATGAACGTGATCGGTGAGCCGATCGACGAAGGCGGTCCGATCGCCTCCGAAGGCCTGCGCGCCATCCATCAGGAAGCGCCGACCTATACCGACCAGGCCACCGAAGCTGAAATTCTGGTCACCGGCATCAAGGTCGTGGATCTGCTCGCGCCTTACGCAAAGGGTGGCAAGATCGGACTGTTCGGCGGCGCCGGCGTCGGCAAGACCGTGCTGATCCAGGAACTGATCAACAACGTCGCGAAAGCACACGGCGGCAACTCGGTGTTTGCGGGTGTCGGCGAGCGGACCCGCGAAGGTAACGACCTCTATCACGAGTTCATCGAATCCAAGGTCAACGCCGATCCGCACAATCCCGATCCAAACGTGAAATCGAAGTGCGCCCTCGTGTTCGGCCAGATGAACGAGCCGCCCGGCGCCCGCATGCGCGTCGCGCTGTCCGGGCTGACCGTTGCCGAACATTTCCGCGACCAGGGCCAGGACGTGCTGTTCTTCATCGACAACATTTTCCGCTTTACCCAGGCCGGTTCGGAAGTGTCTGCGCTGCTCGGCCGCATTCCCTCGGCGGTGGGTTATCAGCCTACGTTGGCCACTGACATGGGCGCGCTGCAGGAACGCATCACCACCACGCATAAGGGTTCGATCACCTCGGTGCAGGCGATCTACGTGCCCGCCGACGACCTGACCGATCCGGCGCCCGCAACGTCGTTCGCGCATCTGGATGCGACGACGGTGCTGAACCGCGCGATCTCGGAAAAGGGAATTTATCCTGCGGTCGATCCGCTCGACTTAACTTCGCGCATGCTGTCACCGCTGATCGTCGGCGAGGAGCACTACACCACCGCGCGCATGGTGCAGCAGGTGTTGCAACGCTACAAGTCGCTGCAGGACATCATCGCCATTCTCGGCATGGACGAACTGTCGGAAGAGGACAAGATCGCCGTGGCCCGCGCGCGCAAGATCGAGCGCTTCCTGTCGCAGCCTTTCCACGTCGCTGAAATCTTTACCGGTTCGCCGGGTAAGTTCGTCGACCTCGCCGACACCATCAAGGGATTCCGTGCGATCTGTGATGGCAAGTACGATCACCTCCCGGAGGCTGCCTTCTACATGGTCGGCGCCATCGAAGAGGCGGTCGAAAAGGGCAAGAAGCTGGCTGCGGAAGCGGCGTAATTTCGGCGCGGCGCCGTCACCCTGAGGTGCGAGCGCAGCGAGCCTCGAAGGGCGACCGACTTCATCCTTCGAGGGCCGCTAGAGCGGCCACCTCAGGATGACGCTCTGTTTGTGTTGATAACTTGAGACGGACTATCCCATGGCCACCTTCCACTTCGATCTCGTCTCGCCGGAAAAACTGGCATTCTCAGGTGAAGTCGATCAGGTCGACATTCCCGGGGTCGAGGGTGATTTCGGCGTGCTTGCCGGACACGCGCCCGTCGTGGCGGTGATACGTCCCGGCGTCCTCACGGTGACCGCGGGCGGCACGCAGCAGAAAATCATCGTGCTCGGCGGTCTTGCCGAAGTTTCCGACAAGGGTCTCACCGTGCTGGCCGATGTCGCGACCTCCATGGCCGATCTGGATCGTAGCCAATTCGCCGAGCAGATTTCCGGCATGGAAGCCAAGCTCGCCGAGAAGGAGGGCTCCGAACTCGACCGCGCGGTCGAGCGGCTCGACCATTTCAAGAGCGTCCAGCAGCAGGTCAACTCGACCGCGATGCACTAGCGCATCGGATGTGTTTTTCGGGGTTTGCATTTCGCGCGCGCCCCGAATGACGGCGTTGTGTGAGCGCCTGAAAGCCGGGTTGCGTAGCTGAGCGTCTGGCGGCATTCTGCCGCAGCATTCCGTCGTCCGGGACCCGGCTCTTCATGAAACGCAAAATTGCAGCCATTCTGGCCGCCGATATCGCCGGCTACAGCAGGCTGGTCGCCGAAGATGAAGAGGAAACGCTGCGGCGGCTGGCGTCTTATCGATCCGTCACCGACGATTTCATCGCCAAGGCCGGCGGGCGCATTTTCAACACCGCCGGCGATGCGGTCCTCGCCGAATTTCCAAGCGCGGTCGAAGCCGTTCGCTGCGCCATCGATATTCAGGAAAGCCTGCGCACCCGGAATATGGCTTATCCGGCGAGCAGGCACATGAGCTATCGCATCGGCATCACCATCGGCGACGTGGTCGAGCGCGACGGCGATCTGCTCGGCGACGGCGTGAACATTGCCGCGCGTCTCGAAGGCCTCGCAGAAGTCGGCGGCATCTGTATTTCGCGTTCGGTGCACGAGCAGGTCGCCAACAAATTGTCCGTGCAGTTCGCCGACATCGGCGCGCAGGAAGTGAAGAACATCCCGACTCCGGTTCACGCCTATATGGTGGCGATGCGGCGCGACGACGGGACTTATGCGGTACCGCAGGTGAAGAAGCCCGCTGTGCGGCCGGCGTTGCCGAGGCCGAACTGGATGTGGCCCGCGGCGGCCGCTCTGGTGTGTCTGGCCGCTATCGGCACCGGCGGAATTTTGTATTTCACCAAAATAAAGAAGCCGCAGGATTCAGTTGCAGTGGCGCCCGTGAATGCTTCCCCATCGGCGTCGACGCCTTCTGCCGCTTCATCGGCGGCCGCAACGACGCAGAAACAGGTTTTCTCGCCCCCAGCCCCGCAGGTTGAGAAGCTGGCGGCTGAATCGATTCCCCTCATCAGCGATCAGCTTCGCCTACATGTCGCCCGCGAATATACGTCCGGTGCGCCCTACAAGGCCTTGGCAATCAGCACCGGCCCGATCGGACTCGTGACCGGCCAGACCAGCGAAGAAGCGGCCAAAGCCGCGGCGATTGACGAATGCCAGAAAACCGCCGGCTCGCGAAAATGCGAGCTTTATGCGGTCGGCGATGCTGTGATTTACGCGCCGGGCCCGCCGCCGATGCCGCCGGCTCCATGGATCAGGCACGATCCATCGATCGAGAAGCCATTCGCGGGCGACGGTATCCCGTTCAGCAACAAGGCCCGCCAGGAACAGCTGCAGAAGGCGTATGGCGGCGCCTCGAAACCGAAAGCGCTCGCGCTGGGTCCGCGAGGGCAATATGCCTTTTTTCAAGGGCAGGGTTCTGCGGAAGAAGCCGCGCGCCGGGCGCTGGAAAATTGCGGCCTGATCGCGAAGACCGCCTGTGTATTATTGGCGCTGGACGACGCATTCGTGGTGCCGTTGCCGTCGACGCTCAAGACCCTCGGCTATTTCCACGCCGGGGATAACACCATGATCGCCGCGGACGCGCGCAGCGATGTGGTGCGGCGGATCGCGCAGGCGTCCACTGGCTGGAGCGCCATTGCCGTAGGCGAGGGGGGAATTCCCGGTCTGGCGCTCAAGGCTGCGAGCGAACAGGCCGCAGTCAACGATGCGCTGGGCGAATGCGTCAAGCATGACAGCGACTGCCACGTCATTGCGATCGGCCCGTTTTTGGTGGGGCCGAACTAGCTTCGGCTCACGCGAATTTCGCAAAGGCTCGCGCCACCGCGCGATAGACCTCGCGCCGAAATGGCACTACGAGATCGCCGGCGCGATCGAGCTGTTCCCAGCGCCATGCGTCGAATTCCGGCGGCTGACCGTTGCGTGCCGTCAGCGGATCGATTTCTTCATCGCGTCCAGCAAAGCGCATCGCGAACCATTTCTGGCGCTGGCCGCGAAATTTTGCCAGCCGGTGCGAAGGCGAACCGTCGTAGGGCGGAAAGTCGTAGGTCAGCCAGTCCGTTTCGCCGAGGTAGCTTGCATCGACCACGCCGGTCTCTTCCCACAATTCACGCATCACCGCCTCGCGCGGGTTTTCGTGGCCGTCGATCCCGCCCTGCGGCATCTGCCACTCGAGGCCTGGTAGAATAATTTCCGGCCCGTCGTTCCGAAAGCGCCGTCCGATCAGGACCTGACCCAAGGGATTGAACAGCGCGATACCGACATTGGGGCGATAGGGTTTGTGGTCGGTCATTCGTTACAGGCTCGAAAAACGGGAGGCGTCGTCCCCGCGAAGGCGGGGATCCATCACCCCGGTGTTTATAGTTGTTGAAGACGCCTCAACGCCTGACAAAAACGGAAATGTTCGGGATTATGGGTTCCCCGCCTTCGCGGGGACGACGCTGGTATGGTTTCGACGTCCGCGAACGGCGGCCGGCCATCGCTTAATCGCCCGCCAGCTTCGCAAACTCTTTCACCACGCGCTCATAGACCGGTCGCTTGAACGGCACGATGAGTTCGGGAAGATTCTTCATCGGCTCCCACCGCCAGTTGATGAACTCCGCTTTATGCCCGCCGCCGGGATTAACGACGTTGATCTCGCTGTCCTCGCCGGTGAAGCGCACCGCGAACCATTTCTGCCGCTGACCACGGTAGCGGCCCTTCCATGTGCGTCCCGCGACCGTGCGCGGAATATCGTAGATCAGCCACTCGGGCACCTCGGCGAGCTTCTCGACGGATCGCACGCTGGTTTCTTCATATAGTTCGCGTTTTGCCGCCGCCCAGGTGTCTTCACCGGGATCGACGCCGCCCTGCGGCATCTGCCAGACGTGGGTCTCATCGACGTGCTCGATGCCGCCGGCGCGCCGGCCGATGAAGACCAGTCCTGCGGAATTGATCAGCATCATGCCGACGCAAGCTCGATAGGGCAGGTCCTCGTAGCGCGCCATTCCGTGAATACCTCGCCTGCTATGGTAACGGCGAAGCCGTGACGCAGGAATAGCTTAGCTGGATTTTGATTTCAGCATCGCGGTTGTCAATGGCACAAGCATGATGCCACGATTTTCCAGCGCCTTGCTCCAGGCGCCGATCCGCTCGATCGAAATGGGCAGCGCCGATGCAATACCTACGGCGAAGCCGCGCTCCTTTGCCAGCCTTTCGAGTCTTGCGAGCGCCCGGTCGATCTCGACCGCGGTGGGAACCGCGTCAAGGCTGGCGTCCGCCTTCGCGAATGGCATACCGCTACCTTCAGCCAAAGCGGCGGCGACGCCCCGCGGCGCCGAACCGTCGTCGAGATAACCCAGCCCGCGTTTGGCGGCGTCGCGAATGATCGGCTGCATCGCCGCGTCGGTCACGACGAAGCGCGCTCCCATGAAATTGGCGATCCCGGCATAGCCCTGGAAGCGGCTGAGGTGCCAGTATAGGCGGTCGAGGTTCTGCTCGGCGCCAAGCGTGGTCAGCAGCGTCTGCGGGCCGGGATCGTTGTCCGGATAGTCGAACGGCTCCATCGGAATTTGCAGCAGGATTTCGTGACGCTGGGCGCGCGCCCGCTCGACCAGCTTGCCGGGATCGGAGCCATAGGGCGTGAAAGCCAGGGTGACCGCGGCCGGCAATTTCATGATGGCGTCGGTGGTCTTGGCGGCTCCGACACCGAGACCGCCAACTACAATGGCGACAATGGGCATCTTCGCGGCGCGGGCGCGATCCGCATCGGTGCCGCCGGCGTAGACGTTGACCGGCTTCAATCCATTGGCGGCGATCGGGATCATGCCGTAGCGCGATTTTTCCAACAGGCGCTGGTCGATCCCTGCCATCAGCGCGGGCGGGGCACTGGGGTCGGCCTGCTCCGTACCATCGGCGGAGATCGCCACGTCGTGGCGCGCGCCGCTCGATCCGTCGATGATGGTGACCGTCTTTTGCGCGGAAGGCGGGGTTTCCTTAGCGACGGCGGTTTTGGTTGCCGGCTCTGCGGGCGGCGCGGTTGCAGGCTTTTCTTGCGCCGCGGGGACCGGTTCGAGCGCGACGCGCGTGACCGGTTCGCCGCCCAGTGGATTTTCGTTGAAGATAACAAAGCCAACGAACACCACGATAAACAGGCCCAGCACCACGGCGACAGCCTGGATGACGGTGAATGGCAACCGGTATCGCCGCGTCTTGCGCGTTGTATCCTGTCCAAGCGGCGCGCTCAGATCGTCAGCCGTTTGCGCCATGGTCTCCCCGAATCAATCGGGCCGACAATACCACGGCCGGCCAAGAGCGCGGCAGATGCAGCCTTGGCAACATTGCTCCAAACAAAAGGGCGGCCCGAAGGCCGCCCTTGATGCAAGCAAAAGCTGCGATCGCACTAGTTGTCCACTTTCGTCGCCGGCTTGTCGATCGCAGCCTTGTCGCCGGTGGCGGGCGCGGCCGCGGTCGCCTTGATGCCGTGAAGCAGGTCGTCAGCCATTTTCAGGGCCTTGTCGTTCTTGGCGTCCGGCGGCACGTAAGACTGCGAACCGGTCTTCTCATCGCCTTCGGACTTCAGATGGCCGCGCAGCGAGGCTTCGCCCTTGGTATCGGTGCGGGACTTCAACTCGTCGGGAACATCCTGCAGCACCTCGATATCCGGCACGATACCCTTGGCCTGGATCGATTTACCGGACGGCGTGAAGTATCGCGCGGTGGTGAGACGCAACGCACCGTTGCCGGAGCCGAGCGGAATGATGGTTTGCACGGAACCCTTGCCGAACGAGCGTGTGCCGATCGTGGTCGCGCGCTTGTGATCCTGCAAAGCGCCGGCGACGATTTCCGACGCCGATGCCGAGCCGCCGTTGATCAGAACGATCAGCGGCTTGCCCTTGGTCAGATCTCCCGGACGCGCGGTGCGGCGCTGGGTTTCCTCGGCGTTGCGGCCGCGGGTCGAAACGATTTCACCGCGCTCGAGGAAAGTGTCCGAGACGGTCACCGCTTCCTCGAGTAATCCACCGGGATTGTTGCGCAGGTCGATGATGAAGCCCTTCAGCTTGTCGGCGCCGATCTGCGTGGTCAGATTGCCGATCTCGCGCTTCAGGCCTTCCGTGGTCTGCTCGTTGAAGGTGGTGATGCGGATATAACCGATGTCGTCGCCTTCGACGTGCGCGCGCACCGAGCGGACCCGGATGTTGTCGCGCACCAGCGTAACGTCGATCGGATTGTCCTGACCCTTGCGGACGATTTTTAGCCTGATCTTGGTATTCACCGGGCCGCGCATCTTCTCGACGGCCTGGTTGAGGGTGAGACCCTGAACCGCTTCGTCGTCGAGGTTGGTGATGATATCGTTGGCCATGATGCCGGCCTTCGAAGCCGGCGTGTCGTCGATCGGCGAGACCACCTTGATCAGGCCGTCTTCCATGGTGACTTCGATGCCGAGGCCGCCGAATTCACCGCGGGTCTGCACCTGCATGTCGCGGAAGCTCTTGGCGTCCATGTAACTCGAATGCGGATCGAGCCCGGTCAGCATTCCGCTGATCGCGGATTCAACGAGCTTGCTGTCGTCGGGCTTCTCGACGTAGTCGCTGCGGACCCGCTCGAACACATCGCCGAACAGATTGAGCTGACGATACGTATCCGACGTCGCGGCACGTGCGCTCGAACCGATAAACACCGCACGCGGCTGGGTTACGAAAAGCGTCAACGCCGCGCCAGTGGCCGCGCTGAGAAGAATTACCGAAGTCTTGCGCATCATCCGCGAACCTTTTCGCCTTCACTTGCGGCCCACCATGGGCCTGGATCAATGGGAGTGCCGTCCTTACGGAACTCGATGTAGAGCACGGGCTCGCTTGCGTTAGCCGCGACAATGGATGCGACCTGGGAAGTCGTCCCCATGGTCGCGACCGGCTCTCCCGTAAGTATAAACTGGCCGATGTTAACCGAAATGCGCTCCATCCCGGCGATCAGGACATGATACCCGCCCCCGGCATTGAGGATCAAGAGTTGTCCGTAGCTTCGGAACGGTCCCGCGTAAACAACCCAACCATCACATGGTGTCGTTACTTGGGCGCCGGTTCGCGTAACCAGCGAAATGCCTCTTTCGACGCCACCTACGCCGTCGGAACCGCCAAATCCGCGAATCTTGACCCCATTAACCGGCAGGGCGAATAAACCCTTGGCGGAGGCAAAAGCAAGTGCCGGACTGGACCTGCCGGGGTTGTTGAAGGCCCCCAGATTGGGTTTGCCGTTGATGGCGGCGGGCGCGCCCTGCAGATTGGCGGTCGCAGCCGCTTTCGCGGCGCTCTTCAAATCCTGTTCCAGCTTAGCGATCAGGTCCTGCAGGCTGTCGACCTGACGGGACAGCGCCAGCGCGCGTCCGCCCTCGGCCTCCATATCCTTTTCGACGGCGTTCTGCTGCCGTTGACGTTCGTCGACCAGCGAGGCGAGACGGATCTGATCGTCGTTCAATTTGTTGCGGTCGGCCGCGAGTTGATCGCGTTCGGCAGCGATGCCTTTGCGCACCGTGACCAATTCGCCGAGATCGCCGGCCAGTTTCTCGGCACGTCCGCGCAGCGCGGGGACCACCGATCCCAGCAGCATCGCGGTGCGCAGAGATTGCAGCGCATCTTCCGGCCGCACAAAGAGGGCCGGCGGCGTTCGTCTGCCGGCGCGCTGCAGAGCTGCCAGCACTTCGACGATTTCGGAGCGTCGCGACGCCAGCGAATCGCGAATCTGCTGCTCGCTGCTGTCGAGCACATGGAGGCGGCCTTCGGCATCGCCAATTCGGGTTTCGACGCCACGCACCCGCGCCGCAATATCGATGAGTTGTTGATTGAGCTTGCTGCGATCCTGACCGATCGCAGCGATATCAGCCTTGAGCTTTTCCTGCTGCTGCGCCGCGTTCTTTTGCTGGGCGCGGGTGGCTTCGAGTTCCTGCTCGCGCTGCTTGATCGCGTCCGGAGAAGGCGTTACCGCGGCCCGCGTCGTCGGTGCCTGGTTTTGGGCCTTCACTGGAACGATCATCGCTTCGCAACCCAGCGCCAGCGGAATCATTGACAGCGACATGCGCATCAAGCGACGGCCGAAACGGCCGGTGTCAGAATGCAAGCTGATGTCCCGCGTTGGCGTCATCGGAGCTGCTTGGCTTTCCTAATCACTTAAGCGCGATGATAGGGGTGGCCGGCCAAAATGGTCGCAGCCCGGTAAATCTGTTCCAAAAGCATGACGCGAACCATCTGATGCGGCCAGGTCGCCGAGCCGAACGCCAGATTGAGTTTAGCCTTACGCCGCAAATCGGGCGAAAGTCCGTCCGCGCCGCCAATCATGAAAATAGAGTTGGCCGCTGAGGCGTCCCGCCATTTGCCAAGCTGCCGCGCGAATGCTGCGCTGTCGATGTTGCTGCCGCGCTCATCGAGCGCCACCAGCACGGATTTTTCTGGCATCAGTGCCGAAATCGCCGCCGCTTCCTCAGCAATACGGCTGGCCGCATCGCGCGCGCGGCTTTCCGGAATTTCATGAATCTCAAGGCCGCGAAAGCCGAGCTTGCGACCGATGTCGTCAAAGCGTTCGCGATAACGCTGGGCCAGTTCGCGCTCCGGGCCTTGTTTCAGGCGGCCGATTGAAATGACGACGAGACGCATCGGCGCTCGCTCATCAATTCCGCGGCACTAGATCGCCTTCGCCGTGGTCGGGCCCTGCGTCCACAATCTTTCCAGATTGTAGAATTCGCGAACCTCGGGCCGAAACACGTGAACGATCACGTCGCCGGAATCGATCAGGACCCAGTCGCAGTTTGGCAAACCTTCGACGTGGAGATTCTCTGATTCCGGTTTCCTTCAGACCTTTGGCGACGTTCTCCGCGATCGCGCCGACGTGCCGGTTGGCGCGGCCTGATGTGACGATCATGTAGTCGGAAAATGCCGATTTGCCGCGGAGATCGATGGTAACCGTTTCTTCCGCCTTCATGTCGTCGAGGCGGGAGAGGATCATCGTCAGCGTCTGATCGGCGTCGGGCCGGGTCTTCACAGCGGCGGATGGTGCCGATGATTTACGCGCTGCTTTGGGAGTCTTGGATAAACCGGACTTCGACGGAGCAGGTTTTGCCGAAGAAGACTTTGGCCGGGAAGATTTGGACCGGGAAGGCTTCGCGGGCGAGGATTTTGACAATACAGGTGCGGCCAGGGACCATTCCTTTCACTGTATCGCGAACGCCAAATCCGGCGTCGCCAACCATATTAGGCATGTGGGGTTAACGGTTTCAATATGCCAGTGATGCCGATTGCTAAACCGTTTCATGTTTTCCAGCTCCCGTCGGGGTGCCGCAGGCCGGTCGACGACAGGTTGGATTTCATGCCTCTCAGAAACACCCATGCCGGTGGGGGACGCCGGGCGAGGGCGGTCGCATCTCGCTCGGGCAGGCGGTAGCGCGCCAGCGCCAGCGCTGCGGGAGCAGCGAGCGCACGCAGTGTTTGCGGCGGACGGTCGATCACTGCGAACGGGATTTCGGACGCGATGCGCCGCCAGTCTTTCCAGCGATGAAATTGCGCGAGATTGTCAGCGCCCATGATCCAGACGAAACGCGCGCCCGAACAGCGGCGGCGCAAAAAACCGATGGTGTCGACGGTATAACGCGTTCCGATGACAGCTTCGAGACAGCTCACATCGATGCGCGGGTCGTGCGCCATTTCACGCGCGGCTTCGGCGCGCTGGTCGAGTTCGCGAAGATCGGCATTCCCTTTGAGCGGATTGCCGGGCGTCACCAGCCACCACACGCGGTCGAGCCGCAGCCGCTTGATCGCGTACAGACTGATTGCGCGATGCGCGGCGTGCGGCGGATTGAAAGAGCCGCCGAGCAGGCCGATACGCATACCATTGGTGAAAGCCGGGATCGCTTGCGACGCTGATAACGCGCCGATGGGTGGGCTCACGGCCGCGTCTGTCCGTGGCCGTGGATGCGGTATTTGAAGCTGGTCAACTGCTCGGCGCCAACCGGGCCGCGCGCGTGAAATTTTCCGGTGGCGATGCCGATTTCAGCGCCAAAACCGAATTCGCCGCCATCGGCGAATTGCGTGGACGCGTTATGCAGCACGATCGCGGAGTCGACCTCATTGAGGAATTTCTGCGCGGCGTTCGCATCCTCTGTCACGATCGCGTCGGTGTGGCGTGAGCCGTGCTCCTGGATATGCGCGATGGCCGCATCAACGCCATCCACGACTTTGGCCGCGATGATCGCGTCTTCGTATTCGGTATCCCAATCTTCCTCCGACGCAGGCTTCGCGCGGGAATCCACGCGCTGCACGGCGTCGTCGCCGCGAACCTCGCAGCCGGCGTCGATAAGCATCTGCACCAGCGGCTTGAGATGCGTTGCCGCGCCGGCGCGGTCGACCAGCAAGGTCTCAGTTGCGCCGCAGACGCCGGGTCGGCGCATCTTGGCGTTCAGCACGATCGACTTCGCCATTTCGAGGTCGGCGGCGTGGTCCACGTAGACGTGGTTGACGCCTTCAAGATGCGCAAACACCGGCACGCGCGCTTCGGCCTCGACGCGCGCGACAAGACTCTTGCCGCCGCGCGGCACGATGACGTCGACGCCGCCGTTCAATCCGCTCAGCAACATCCCGACCGCGGCGCGGTCGCGCGTCGGCACCAGCGTGATCGCAGCTTCCGGCAAACCGGCTTCGCGCAATCCTTGCACCATGCAATCATCAATCGCGCGGCAGGAACGGAAACTGTCGGAGCCGCCGCGCAGGATCACGGCATTGCCGGACTTCAGGCACAACACGCCGGCGTCGGCGGCAACGTTGGGACGGCTTTCGAAGATCACCGCGATGACGCCGAGCGGCACGCGTACGCGCTCGATGGTCATGCCGTTCGGGCGGCGCCAGCTTTCGGTGACGATGCCGACGGGATCGGCGATGTCGCGCACCGTCTTGATGCCGTCGGCCATCGCATCGATGCGCGCCTGCGTGAGCGTCAGCCGATCTATGAAAGCCGTGGTTGCCCCGCTGGCATGCGCCTCGGCCACGTCTTCGGCATTGGCGGTGAGAATGGCGGCCGCGTTGGCGCGAATGGCGCGCTCCATCGCGTCGAGCGCGTCATTTTTCTGCTCGGGCGAAGCAAGCGCGAGCACTCGCGCCGCGGCGCGGGCATCACGAGCAAGGCCCATCATCAGCGCAGTGAGGTCGGTTTGGGCGTCGATGGCTTTCAGAGCAGTCATGGAAAAGGTCCGGTCCGGCAACTATCGCAGGTAATCTAACATAGGTAGACATGCGCCGCGAGACGAGCCCGGTTGCGTGGTTAGCCCGGCACCACGCCCACCACCAGATCGTCGCGATGGATCATTTCCGCGCGCCCGCTGATACCGAGGATGATCATCACGTCCGGCGACGAGCGGCCTTTGATCTTCTCGGCGTCGTCGGCGTCGTAGGCCACCAGACCCCGGCCGATCTCGTGCGTATCGGGTCCGCGCACCACTACGGCATCGCCGCGGGCGAATTGCCCATCGATCCGGATCACCCCCGCCGGCAGCAGGCTCTTGCCGGCGCGCAGTGCGCTCACCGCGCCGGCGTCGATTGTCAGTGTGCCCTTCGGCTCCAGCGAGCCGGCGATCCAGCGCTTTCGCGCGGTGACGGGATTCGCCGGCGTCAGAAACCACGTGCAGCGGCCGCCTTGCGCGATCGCCTGCAGCGGATGCTCGATCTTCCCCGACGCGATCAGCATGTGGGTGCCGGCCGAAGTCGCGATCTTCGCCGCTTCGATCTTGGTGAACATGCCGCCCCGGGCCAATTCGGATTCAGAGGCGCCCGCCATCGCTTCGATCTCGGCGGTCACGGACTCGACGACCGGAATCAATTTGGCATTCGGATTGGTACCGGGCGGCGTATCGTACAGCCCGTCGATATCCGACAGCAGGATCAGCAGGTCGGCGCTTGCCATGGTGGCCACGCGCGCGGCGAGCCGGTCATTGTCGCCGTAACGGATTTCATTGGTGGCCACCGTATCGTTTTCATTGATGACGGGGATCGCGCGCCATTCGAGCAGCTTGGCGATGGTGGAGCGCGCATTGAGGTAGCGCCGGCGTTCTTCGGTATCCTGCAGGGTCACCAGGATTTGCCCCGCGCCGATGCCGTGATTCCCCAGCACTTCCGACCAAATTCGCGCCAGCGCGATCTGTCCGACCGCAGCGGCGGCTTGGCTGTCTTCCAGCTTCAAGGCGCCGCGGGGCAATTTCAGCTTGCTACGCCCCAACGCGATCGAGCCGGACGAGACGATCAGGACGTCGCGGCCATGCAGGTGCAGTTCAGCGATGTCGGCGGCAAGCGCGGCCAGCCACGCCGTGCGCACCTCGCCGGCGTCGGAATCGATCAGCAGCGAGGAGCCGACCTTGACGACAATTCGTCGAAAATTTTTCAGCGCGGGGAGAGACATGGATGGCGGTGGCGCTTCAGCCCATCACAAAAGCATTGAGCTTGTTGCCTTCAGGGTCGCGGAAATAGGCAGCGTAGAAGCCGCCGTCGCCGCGTGGCCCGGGCGCACCCTCATCCGTGCCGCCCAGCGACAATGCGAGTTTATAGAGGCGGTCGACCTGCGCCTTGTCCTTGGCTGCCAGGGCCACCATGACGCCGTTGCCGACGCTCATCGGCTTGCCGTCGAACGGCTGCGTCAAGCCCAAGCCTGCGCCGCCGCCGGGCGATCCCCATGCAATGAAAGTGTCCGATTCCATGAAGCGGCCTATCCCCATCTCGGCGGCGATCTTGTCGTAGAACTCAGCGGCTTTCTTCAGATCTTTGGTACCCAGGGTGACGTAGCCGATCATCGTTATCCTCCCTCATTTCTGCTCACAGCGGAGTCTCGCAGCCGTGGGCAGGAAGCGCAAGGTGGACGCTGCCGGAGCCTCAGGCCGTCTGCGGCGACCACGGCTCGGCCTGCGCCGTGCCCTTTGCTTTGAGCGACACCGGCGCTTCGCCGATCACTTCGACCAAGGCACGCAACGCGTCTTTCACGCCTTCACGCGTGACGCCCGAAATCAGCAACGGCGTTTTCTTCGCGGCGCGTTTCAGCCGGTCCTTCTGCTTTTTCAAGTCGTCCGGCGACACGGCGTCGATCTTGTTGAGGGCGACGATTTCGATCTTGCCGGTGAGTTCTCCCGCATAGGCCTCAAGCTCGGTGCGCACCGTCTTGTAGGCTTTGCCGGCGTGTTCGCAGGTGGCGTCGACCAGATGCAGCAAGACACGACACCGCTCGACATGGCCGAGAAAGCGATCGCCGAGACCCGCACCCTCATGAGCGCCTTCGATCAATCCGGGAATATCGGCCAGCACGAATTCGCGCCCATCGACATCGACGACGCCAAGCTGCGGATGCAGCGTCGTGAATGGATAATCAGCGATCTTCGGTTTCGCCGCGCTCACCACCGAGAGGAGGGTCGACTTGCCGGCGTTGGGCAGCCCGACCAGACCGGCGTCCGCAATCAGTTTCAGCCGCAGCCAGATCCAGCGCTCTTCGCCTTCCTGTCCGGGATTGGCGTTGCGCGGCGCGCGGTTGGTCGAGGACTTGAAATGCGCGTTGCCGAAGCCGCCATTGCCGCCTTCGGCCAGTACGAATTTTTCGCCGAGCGTAGTGAAGTCGTGGATCAGTGTCTCGCGATCCTCGTCCAAGATCTGCGTGCCGACCGGCACCTTCAGCGTGATGTCTTTGCCATTGGCGCCATGGCGGTCCTTGCCCATGCCGTTGGTGCCCTTTGGCGCCTTGAAGTGCTGCTGATAGCGATAGTCGATCAGCGTGTTGAGGCCATCGACCACTTCGAGGACGACATCGCCGCCGCGCCCGCCATTGCCGCCGGAGGGGCCGCCGAACTCGATATATTTCTCGCGGCGAAAGGCGACGCAGCCGTTGCCGCCGTCGCCGGAGCGGATGTAGACCTTGGCTTCATCGAGGAATTTCATGGCTTACAGGTAGTGCTTTGGGGACTGGCCGACAACCGCTCTGTCGTCATTCCGGGCGTGAGCGTAGCGGGCTCATGCTGCGCATGCCCCGGAATGATGCCATTGTTCGAGGTTGCGCCTCGCTGGCCTATTCCGGCCGCTTCCTGATCAGAAATTTCTGCGCCCCTTCCAGCACCAGTTCGCGGCGCTGATTGAATACCGTGCTGCGCAATACAACGACCCCCGTGGTGCGGCCGGGCGTCAATTCGGTCACTTCAAGCGCGGGATAGATCGTGTCGTCGGCATAGACGGGCTTTAGAAAGCGGCTCGACTGTTCCAGAAAGCCGACCAGCAAATCCTCCACCAGAAACGGAAACAGACCGGCGCCTGGCGCGGTATGGATCAGCGTCTGAAAGCCGTGTGCCAGCAAGTGCGGCATGCCTCGCGCGCGGCAGTATTCCACGTCGTAGTGCACCGGATGGGTGTCAGCGCTCGCCGTCTGAAACGCCGCGAATATCGCGGATGTCATCGTGCGGCTCGGAACGACGAAGCGTTCGCCGAGGACAAAATCCTCGAACCAGCGCTGCTGCGGCACCATGCGATGTTTTGTGGGGTCGAAATCGGTCATGGCGGTCCTTGTAAGACGCGATGGCATGAGCGTATCTTAGCCCAGTTTGTCGCGGCAATCGCGCCACATCATTGCGAGCGAAGCGAAGCAATCCAGTCTTGTATTTGTGGTTCTGGGTTGCTTCGCTGCGCCTCGCAATGACGAAGATCCATACTATAAGAAGCTATTGACTCCATGACCCTCCTCGCAAAAATCTCGACCGCCACCGACGACCGCTCCGCGCGCCTCGCCGGCATCGGTCTGATGCTGCTGTCGGTGGCGATGTTCTCGTTCGGCGACGCGCTCGGCAAATTCATCGTCGCGACCTACCCGGTCGGGCAGTTGCTGCTGCTGCGCGCCTGCGCAGCACTGATAGTACTGTCGCCGTCGATCTGGCGTCGCCGCGCTGACTTTTCGCGGATCGAGCGGCCATGGCTGCAATTGTTGCGAGTGATTCTATCGACGCTGGAAGTCGCCGCGTTCTTTGCAGCGGTGGCGTATCTGCCGCTCGCCGACGTTATCACCTATTATCTGGCGGGTCCGATTTTCGTCACCGCGCTGTCGGCGATCGTGCTGCACGAGCATGTTGGATGGCGGCGCTGGAGCGCGGTCGTGGTCGGGTTCTGCGGCGTGCTGATCGCGCTGCAGCCCTCGGCGCAGACCGTGACATGGCCTGCGATGATCGCGCTCGGCGGCAGCCTGTCGTTTGCCCTGCTGATGCTGATCACGCGTTCGCTGCGCGATACGCCGGATATCGTGCTGGCCTCGACGCAATTTATGGGCACGCTTTTGTTCGGTGCGATGCTGGCGCCGTTCGGGTGGATCACGCCCGATCCGGCAAGCCTTTTCCTGTTCATCCTCGCGGGATGCGTCTCGGTATGTGCGCTGCTGTGCATCAATCGCGCGCTCAAGCTGGCGCCGGCCTCCCTCGTCGTGCCGTATCAATACTGCATGATCGTTTGGGCGGTGATCTACGGCTATTTCATCTTCGGCGACGTACCGTCGACCGCGACTGTCATTGGCGCCGCGATCATCATCGCCGCGGGGCTTTATATTTTCGTGCGCGAGCAGCGGCTCGGGCGCGAAGAGGCGGTGGTAAGTCAGGTGGTGTGACGTTACCCCTTTTCCTCTTCCCTCTCCCCTTGCGGGAGAGGGGGCCTGAGATGCGAAGCATCGAAGGGGAGAGGGGTACTTTGTGTGTGAGGCTACCCCTCTCCCGTCTCGCATCTGACGATGCTCGCCACCCTCTCCCTCAAGGGGAGAGGGAAGAAAGAACTCGCTTTCGCGGGGACGACCACCGCTGTTACCTCTCGCGTCGCGTCGAACTATTCCAGCTCTTCAGCGACGCCCACACACTGCGGGTCAGTCTGAAGCGATCCACCGGCGTCGATGATCCCAACGCCTCGAAGCGGTGCAGCTCGACGCCGCTCCACTGGAAGCCGCACTTCTCCAGGATATTGCGCGAGGCCGGATTGACTACGCGCGCACCGGATATCAGATGTTCGACGTCGAACTCCTCGAATGTGAAATCGATCACCGCGCGTGCGGCTTCGGTCGCAAAACCGCGGCCCCAATGGTCAAGGCCGAGCCAATAGCCAAGCTCTGGCGCATCCGGCTTGCGGCAGTCGATGCCGACGATTCCGATGGGCGCGTCGGTGTGCTCGATCAGGAACGCGGTTTCGCCCGGCTCGTCCGCGATCGCGCGGACGAACTGGGCGGCGTGCTCTGCAAGAAAGGGATGCGGCAGGCGGCGTGTCATCTCCGCGATGCGGCGATCGTTGGCGAGACGTGCGATGGCCTTTGCGTCGGCAAGCGTCGGCCTGCGCAGCGTCAGCCGTTCGGTCTCAAGGACAAAGGGCCGCGCCTCACGAAGCGTCGGCGCTTGGGTCGGGGTAGGGACTTCCTGCAGCATGTCGGGCTCCTATGTGCGCCGTTAAAGCGACGCACGTTTGGATAAGACGCGTGTTCCGATCGCAAAACCGGTGTCCACTTTTGCGGAACACGCGCAACAAAAAAGGGAGGCCGGTTACCCGTCTCCCCTAAGAGCCCTCAAGCGCTCCGCCGGTTCAACAGGACCCGGCGGACACTTTTTAAGTCCACCGTTTTATTCGGCCGCGGCTTCCGTCATCGGGAGTACCGATACAAAAGTGCGGCCGTTGGCTTTCGAACGAAACTCGACGTGGCCTTCGACCTTGGCAAAGAGGGTATGATCCGTGCCCATGCCGACATTGAGGCCGGGATGCCAGGTGGTGCCGCGCTGACGCGCAATAATGTTGCCGGGAATCACGTGCTCGCCGCCATAGGTCTTGATTCCAAGGCGCTTGCCGGCCGAATCCCGACCGTTACGCGATGAACCGCCTGCTTTTTTGTGAGCCATAGCCCGTCTCCAACTTCGCTCGTATCTCTAGTTCACTTCTGCGACAAAATCATTTCACTTTTTGTCACGCTTTATTTTTTATCGGTCTTCGCCGCGGCTTTCTTTGCCGGCGCCTTCTTCGCTGCAGGCTTCGCATCGGGCTTGGCGCGCGGCTTAGCGGCGGCTTTCGCCGGCGCCTTGGCGACCGGCTTCTTCGCAGGCGCCTTTTTCTTCGCGGTCGTTTCCGGCGCGTCGTCCTCGTCGCTGTCAACCGGTGCTTTCACGACCGGCTTTTCGCGCTTCGGACGCGGACCGATGCTCGGCTTGTTGTCGTTGGTCAGGATTTCGGTGATGCGCAGCACCGTGATCTCGTCGCGATAGCCGCGCTTGCGCTTGGAATTCTTGCGGCGGCGTTTTTTGAACGAGATGACCTTCGGGCCGCGCTTGTGCTGCAGCACTTCGGCCGCCACCGACGCGCCGGCCACCATAGGCGCGCCAAGCACGGGCGATTCACCGCCGACCAGCAAAACTTCGCCAAGCTGCACGATCGTCCCGACATCGCCGGCGATCTTGCCAATCTCGAGCACATCATCCGGAACGACGCGGTATTGGCGGCCGCCGGTTTTGATGACTGCGAACATCGTTGAATTCCTTCGTGTTCGATCCCGGCCTCGGACCAAGTCCGGGCCGGCTTTTTCTTCAGTCGTTATGGGTTCGATTTCTTACGCTACGGAGGAAATGCATCCCGCCAGCCGCGCAAAAACAAACAGCGCGAGAAAAATCCCGCGCCGGGTGCGGGACTTATAGCCGCTGAGAACCTCAAGTCAAGGCAAAGCGGGCCCGGAAAGCGCGAATATGAGGGATTTCGCGGCCCTTGGGATGCACTCAAGGACACCGCCCGGGCCATGAAACAAACGGGTTCCCGCGCCGTTGTCGTGCGACTTAGGGACTTGGGCAAGGGCAGACAATGGCTGAAGACACAGTGACGACCGCCGGCATCGGCAAGCACGGCGTGAGCCGGCTGCCCTCGGTCGATATCGACAGTTACAACATCGAACTGAAAGACGAGGACGGATTTCTCGGCGATCGTGCCAGCAAGGGCGCATTTCAGGCGATTCTGGATGGCTGGCGCAAGCCGCTGAAGAAAAATGGCGACGACCCGTTCGGCAAAAAATCCACCGACGAGATCAGCAAGAGCACGCTCGACGCAGTTTTGACCGGCGAAGATGTCATGGCATCGGCAGTGGTGCACAGCGCGATCGAGGATTTCGCGCAGGAACTGGCATATGTGACGCGGCGCTTCCTGAAGACCAAAGCATGGGCCGGCACCGAACGCATCGTGGTCGGCGGTGGCTTTCGCCAGAGCCGGATCGGCGAACTGGCGATCGCGCGCACCGATATCATGCTCAAAAAGGAAGGCCTCAAGGTGGAGATGGTGCCGATCCGGTTTCATCCGGATGAGGCCGGGCTGATCGGTTGCCTGCATCTGGCGCCGTCGTGGATCTTCGAGGCCCATGACAGTATTCTCGCGGTCGACATCGGCGGCTCCAATATCCGCTGCGGCGTCGTCGAGAGCCGCTTGAAAAAAGCGCCCGATCTTTCCAGGGCCGTCGTCTGGAAATCCGAACTCTGGCGTCACGCCGACGACGAGCCGACCCGCGAGGGCGCGGTGAAGCGGCTGGTGAAGATGCTGAAGCAACTGATCACCGAGGCCGAGGCCGAAGGGCTGAAGCTGGCGCCGTTCATCGGCATCTCGTGCCCCGGCGTGATCGATGCCGACGGCTCGATCGAGAAGGGAGCGCAGAACCTGCCGGGCAACTGGGAGAGCAGCAAGTTCAATCTGCCGGGACTGCTGGCTGAAGCCATTCCCGAGATCGGCGGTCACGACACCGCGGTGCTGATGCACAATGACGGCGTGGCGCAGGGCCTTTCCGAAGTACCCTTCATGCAGGACGTCGAATGCTGGGGCGTGCTGACGATAGGCACAGGCCTTGGCAATGCGCGCTTCACCAACCGCAAGAAAGAGAAGAAGGAAAGGACAAGGACAAGGACAAGGACGACAAGAAGGAGAAGAAGAGCAAGGATTGAGGGTGACGGAAGAGGCCGGGTAACCTTGATCGGTTAGGTTAAAACCGGGATCGCGTTGTGAAGCGCGAGGACATCGCTAACCTCACCTAGTCGCTCCGCTGGCTTAGCGAAGCCGCACTTCCGAGCCAGATTTTCATGCAGCGACACGGGGCCGCCGGGAATTTTTTACGCGTCCGGCGGTCCCACCCTTTTCTGTAATTCGTTGTTGATCAGAGCCAAACTGTTCTTGATGGTGCGCGAGGGGTCGCATACTTCACGCCTCACCTAAATCACGCGAAAGCAAAAAATGTTTCGTACGCTAGCGCTTGCGGCTCTTGTGGTTGTAGCGGCATCAAGCGCCGCTTCTGCAGAAATCCTGAACGTCACCTGTCAGCTCCTGCCCGGCGGCTTGTCCGTCAACATCAATCGGGCTGAACTGACGATCGACACCGCCAAAAAGTCGGTGCGGATCATTGAGCACAGCACATTGGACAACAGGGCTCGTGACAGGACTTGGACTAACCATAAGGCCAACAGGAAAGACCCGTTCGACATGGACGAGACGGTTCTGTCCTCTGCTGACGGTGTGAAGTGGGGAGACTCCACGCCGCTGCACAATGCTTATCAGTTTAGCGAGAAAATCATGACGAGCTTTGAAGGTGCTGCGAAGTATCAATGCAAAGACGCGAATTGATTGCCGTCATCATCTGGTCGCGCGTAGATCCAGGATTTCGCTAAATGCTGAGAACTCGCTTATTTTTGCTTGTCGTCCTGATGCCGCTGACAACTCCCGTTCAGGCAGAAGAACTCAAGTCATTTCGGATTGACGACGGCAACGCATGTCGTTAGCGGTCCATCGATGACGAGTTTCTTGGAGAGTTTGCGTTCGTGGATCATCAGGCGCGTGCCACGCGCCAGATAGCGATTTTGACGCGCGAAAAAAAACTCATGAAAGTGACGCCCGCGGAATAGATCGCGGCCTTTCCCAAAAAGACAAATCGCCGGTTCAGCTCCATCTCGCTCGCAAACCGAATATCTTCCCCCATCATTCGCGCAACTTCGGGATCAGCGCCCAGTGTTGAAAGCTCGGTAACGACGATGGCCTGCTCTGACGCCGCGTCAAACTGCGTTCTGAACTTTGTGTACGTTTCATAGTCAACGACCCCAGACAGGGCGATAGCCGGTGACTTGAAAGCTGAAGACGTAAGTGTCTGCTGACCATGTGTGCGGTTCCGTAATTGCGTTGCGACTGGCTCCGCGGCCGGTCACGACCGCTGAATCATGGCAAGTGTCCTGCCAGAAGCGTTGTCCGGCGTCGCGATCCCGGACATTGAGATGCCGTCAGGGGGTGGTTCCGAGGCAGGATCGCGCGCGGCCTGGATTGCTGAGCGGCCGGAGCGAATGCCGACGCGCTTGCCGAAAGCGCAGTACGCGCCTTGTCTGCGCTTGCGTCCTCGCCTAGAACTCGGCGCGACCGCAGGGCGTTAAGAATCGTCCGTCATGGCGCCTGGAGAGGTGGCAGAGTGGTCGAATGCACCGCACTCGAAATGCGGCATAGGTGCAAGCCTATCGGGGGTTCGAATCCCTCCCTCTCCGCCAGTAGCTATTTTTTCGTCAATTATATCAAATACTTCGGGCTAACTGCTTCTCACCCATAAAATGCCCCACAACGGCATTGCTTTATTCAGGTGAAGTCTTTCAAAAGTTCTATGTTTAGCGAATCTACTCGATGTTTATTCCAAGTGCGATTTGGTCAGCTGGATCAGTGATGAAAACCTCCCGGAGCATTCGAACGCGACCCAAGCTGAACTCAGTTAAGGCGCGCGTCCTTCCCGAACTGCGATCCATACGGGACCTCCGTACACGCAATCTGTTGAGGGGCACTATATCTGGCTCGGTAGGTAAGCAACCGTCTCCGGACGCGATAAGAAACATACGAAGTGCAGCGTCTGACCGCCTCGGCCGCTCGCTCACTGACCTGCTGAGCTTCCTTCGCGAAATCCATTCCAAGGGGCTGCGACCTATACCTTCAGCAGCAAGGCCTCGACACGAGCACAGCCGGCTGGCCGAGCGATGTTTCAAATGATGGGCGTGTTCGCGGAATTTGAACGAGCGATTCTTCGCGACTGCGTTATGGCAGGGCTTGCTAGGCGAAGGCTGAAGGAAAAGCGCTCGGGCGGCCGCGCATCGGCGTTGATGTCGAAAACCAAATCAGGGCAATGAGAGCCAGCAACATCGGGATTCAAAAGATAGCGCGTACCCTAGGTGTCGGCGTCTCGGTTATTCAGCGATTGGAGCGCAAAATCCCGGCGGGCTGAGTTCCATGCGCTTAAAGCCTAGGCGCCTCTGGTGAGATCATTTCCGCTCTATCGTCAAGAACGGACATTTGGCGGTGTGCGCGCAATGTGTAAATTCGCTTGCAATAATGACCCCCTTGAGGGGCGATTTGCGCGTCCAATAACGACCCCTTTTGACGTTGTGTGTCAGCGTCCCCTTGTCGCGAAGTCAGATTGACGCATCTCGCCACGTGATCAGGCGAAAGCGTGTTGTCCGCGTTTAATAGTCCGATACCTTCATAGCTTTGAAAGCCGCCACAACAAAACCAAGTCTCTTGCGGGGCCGCCAAAATACCTCGTGCGGTTATCGAGCTTGGCATGCCGCACAGGTTCATCGTCGATCCAAAGTTGCGCAGATCCCCCGGCAACGACGATGTGATCGACATCTACCGACTGCTTCCTGACGCTGTTCAGGCATCGATCGAGTTCCCGCCGACATTTTGCACTTCGTGCGGACATCAGCCCCGAGCCGTCGTGACTAATTCAGCGATCTGGTGACATCACCACAAACGGGTGCGGCAGTATATTCAAGCGTAGTCCTGCTGCGTGCTGGTGTAGCCAACTCAAGTGGCCTTACTTCGTGCGCGTTATGCAGCAGGCTTGAACCAGCGTGTTGGTCGGCAGACCGAACAGGGTCGGGTTGTCCTGGAACAGGCGTTCGAACGTGATATAGGCACCGCCGATTGTACCGGCCGGTGTTCCCAGATACGACACGCGGACTTGCGGGATCACGAATGCCCGCAACCGTGTCTCCTCGACGACAGCTGCATTGACACAAGCGCCGTTAAGCGCGCGCAGACATTTCTCCGCAGGCGGAGCCGGCGGGACCGCAACCACGCGAGCTTGAGCCGATGGCCTGGCCGCGGCGCGTTTCACCAGTTGCGCGTCCGCAGAACAGACGAGCCACGCGCTCATTATTGCGATCAGAGCGCCGATAGTCGTGAGCTTTCTGCTGTCCATCTGTCTTCTCCATTCAGAAATGCAGGCTTCCAGAAATCGTCGCCTGCCAGACTTGATAGTTCAGCGCTGGCGGTTGCAATGCCGATGCGGGGGGCGTGATCATCGTCACGAGAAGCGGACCATCATCCTGCTGAACCCACGAGTGTGAACCGCGCACCGCGACGCTGGCGTTGTCCGTGAGTGCGTACGCAGCCGATGCGCCCACCGTGTGCTTTTGCTTCGCCGGAACGAACTGTTCCTGGATCGGATCGTAGAAATTGTGGTCGCGATATAGGAAGCTATAGTTGGCCGCGAGTTGGAAGCGTTCGGTCACGGAATAAGTCGGGTCGACTGACAGGATCACGATGTGACTGTTCGAATTCTTTGGTTCCGTAATGAGGCCGCCACCGAGCACAGCGGGGATGATGTTCTTCTCCGCGAAATTCCACGACACATTGACCGAGAGCAGCCATTGGTCGTCGAACCTGTATTTCGCCGTACCGTTCGATGTGAACTTGGCGCCGGACCTGCCCGTAGATACACCGTTGATGGATGTATTGCTCTCACCCATGTAAGCGAATGAGCCGATCAGCGCGAGGTTGCCTAACTGCGTGGTCGCATTACCATTGGCAGTGAACACATCGCCGGGGGCGACTTTGTTTCTAAGATCGAAAACGCTGATGAGCGTATTCTGCGGCAGCGGCGTAACGCCAAGACTGACCCCCTCCTTGATAAAGTCGCCCTGCCAGGTGTAGCCGCCTGATAGCGACACGGCGGTGTTCTCGTTCAATCCGACAATGAAGCCTGCAGTCGGGTTGATGTTGAAGCCCGCGCCATAGCTTCCCACATCGACAAGATCGGGATCCATGCGCGAGAAGCGCTGGTTGCCCGGCAGGTAGGAATTGCCGGTCGGCAGGTTAAGCGCGACGCCAAGCAGCGGCCGGATCATGTCGAAGTTAAGTAGCGTCAGGTTGAATGATGCCTGGGTATCGATCGGTCCTTCATACCGCGCGAACTGACCCGGCGTATTCTGCGCCGTATAGACGTAGCCGCCCTTGATCCGGGTTTCCAGCTTGTATTGTGATGGCATCACATAGTCGATGCCGATCGTGGTAGGCGAATAGACCTGATACCCGGACCCGCGATCCGGTGCGAACACGTTCGCTCCGCGCGTGCCGGTCCAGGACGAATACTTCAGCCTCGCTGAGTTCAAAAGCCGAGAATTGGCCAACGGGCTGGGCCAGCGGCGGCGCTTTAACGTAGGCGGCATAAGCAGCATAGGGCCCGGCTGCGGACGTATTGGGCGTGTCGAAGTTGAAGTTCACCCGCGCCATCACGGTCTGCGTATCGTCATTGACGCGGTGGTTGACCGGATTTGCGGGCACGCCGTTGTCGATTGCGTTCGTCATCCCGGAATGGAGAACGTTGCCGAACGAATAATAGTTGTATTCGGCGCCGATCGTGACGTTGCGGAACAGGCGGTATTCCACGCCGGCGCCGGCAGTCCAGCCGGTGTGCCAGGCCGAGGTGAAAAAATCGAAGACCGGGGGATCAAACGCCGGCGTCACACGGCCCGATGTTTCGATCTTGCCGAATGCAACACCGCCCCTGCCGTAGAGCAGCCAGTCGGCGCTCGGCGCAAAGCCAAGCCGGCCGGTCAGGCTGACCACCGACGAAATATTGGTCCCGATGACCTCGCGATAATTGTAGTTGGGATCCTGCGGAATCGGAATGAAGCCGCTATTGTTATTCTCCTGCCGCAACGGATCGCTGAACCACGAGGCCTCGATGCTCGCCACCCAGAAGTCCCCGATCGCGAGGTTGCAGCCGCCCTGCACGCCGAACACGCCGCGCGTGTCGGAAAAATTCGCGCCCGGCACCGTCTGCGGATCGGCGTTGCCGGTGGCGCTATAAGGATTGGCGTTGGTGTACTGCCAGCGCGCATGCGACTGCGCGCCACCGAGTTCCGCGCCTGTATAGCATCCGTTCCAGGCGTAAGCGGGCCCTGCCGCGCGCGACGGTGTCGTTGCAGCAGAGAGAACGAGCGCGGTACCAACCACCGACAAAAGCGAAAAACAAAATGAACTTTTAAACGAGGACTGCATGCCACCACCCTAGTATTCGATATTTGCGCTGCAATTCCCGGAAGGCACTAAGCCGGTTAGAGCCGCGAAATGAGAAAAATAAAAAATAAGCCTCGGAAGAACCGCCCACGTTCCGCCTAACAGGAATCGACCCACCGACACCTTAATCTCGGGTAAATGCCGCCGTCAGCAAAATGCTTTTTCAAGCACTGAGATTGATGGCCACTGTCTCTAAACTGCAACATTCGCTGGTGGATAACTACCCCTACCGTCATCGAACGGGCTGTAGCAGCGATCTCATCACATCGGAGACGGCGAATTTGACAACGCTGCTTCCACTTATCGCCGCTCTTAGTAATCAGCTGCGAGGAGCGCTCATGCTGTGTGCGAAACGCCAGCAATTCCCAACTAGTTTGCCGGCACGAAACACTTTGGCCCTTGCCTGTTTTCCATGCGCGGTTAGACTTGAAGGCGGTGATCGGCATGACATTAGCCGAAAGACACCTGCTTGAATTGTCGCCTATTTTCTCAAGCGCTGTGGATTGCAAAATGATGACTCACCAGCGGCGTACCGTCACCTTGATGCTCAGAACGTTCGTTTCGATTTGCTTCATGGTTATGCTCGCATCCATCGCGCTTCCGAATGGGGCGCAAGCGGATCAGCCTTCCAACGAGGACACCGCAGACGCGACCATGCAGGTGTTCGTCGCGATCGCCGACTTGGCCGGCGCGCCGATCCCGAAAGAAGTGGTCCCTGTCGTCCAGGGCATCGTTGGTTGCGCACTCGCCGGCACGTCATTCGGCCAGTGCGCGGAGAATATCGCCGTCAAGACCGCCTTCAATCAAATGGGCAACACGGATCCGCATGTGGCAGGCCTTGTCGCGGGAGCGGTGGATTGCATAAACCGCGGGAGCGCAGCCCAGGCGTGTCTGACGGACGACGCCGTCAGCCTACTGCCAGTCGAGGCGCAGCCGCTCGCGCGTTGTATCGGCCACGGCGGGAATGTTGCGGACTGCTCAGAAAAGGCCGCGCTGACCGTGGCCACGCAACAATTGGGGGCGAACCTGCCGCCGGAAACGGCATCCACCGTGGAATGCGTAATTGGTGGTGGCAACCTGGCCTCCTGCGCGAAGACGCTTGTTACGAACGAGGTCAACCAGGCGCTGAAAGCTTCAAATGCTCCGCCCGAGGTCATTAGCGCCGTCAACGCTATGGCAAACTGCGTCGCCAGCGGTGGCAATGCAGGTGACTGCGCGAAGTCGATTGCCGTTGACAGTATTCCCGCAGGGCCCGCGAAAGATATGGCCTCGTGCCTCAATGCACCCGGAGCGAACGCGCAGACCTGCGTTGCGAACTTCGCGGCGAACAACATCTCGGATCCAACCGCGAAGGCTGTTGTCGGGTGTATGGGACAGACCAGCGGCGACAAGGTTCAGCAATGCATTGCGAACAATGCAAAGCAGGCGCTCGGCGACGCGGCGTCGCAAGCGGCGCAGCAGGCCCTGGCGACGGCCGCGGACGCTATTGCAAACCTGCACCTCGATTCACCGATACAGGATCCGCCCAAATTTCCGGAGGAGCCCGCCATCCTGCAGAATATCATGTCGGTGGCTAATGGAATTCAGCAGGGCAACTGGGCATTGGTCGTCAAGGGAGTGGGGCCGGAGCTTGCCGAGGTCGCCGGCAAGATCATTCTCTCGATTTTCCTGACGCCCGCGCTGGCGAATGTGCTTTCGCCCGTCGTGGACGCCATGATTCAGAATGACGTGAATGCGTTCACGAACGGAGTGGCTGACCTTGGCAAGGGCGATGCGGTCGGCGTCGCGGAGGACATCTTCAAGTGGTATGAGACGCAATATATTCAGGCGCCGTGCGCGCTAATGCCCGATGGCTCGTTCAGGAACTCGGTCTGCAATGGTCTCGCCGATGCCATCAACTGGGTCGCCAGCGAGGGGGGCAATCTAGCAAAGGACATCCTCGGGGTTGGAAAGGACATCCTCAAGGATCTTGGTGTGTGGAACCTGACCGACGATGTGGCAACCGCCGCTTGGAACGACGTGACCGCCGTCATCAGCGACATCGGCCATTTCCTGGGGCTAGGCGACGATGATCCAAAGGTCCAATGCGTTAACCCTCCCGCGCCCGCCGATTACTTCGCGAACAACGTCGTGAATAGCTGTCTGTCGGCGGCGACTTCCAAGGCGGCGGCATCGACGCCCGCCTCGTTAAGCGCGACTGATGTCGGCGCCGTCGTCGGCCAGTGCACGGCCTCATACAACCTTTGCGCCGATAAGGACGATGCCAAGCTGAAGGCGGTGAAGGCGAGTTGCGGAAAAATGGGCAACGCGCTCAAACAAATGGCGGACACCACGGCCGGCGGACTCGACAGGCTGCCTCCAGATATGCCCAATTGGGCGTCGCTATCTTCGCAGCAAAAAAATATGCTCAATCCAGCAATGACAACAAGATAGATGTCTGCACGGACCATTTCTGGTCCGACAATCTGGGGGAGTATGCGGCCGGCTGCGCCGCGGCTGTCGGAGCGCCTCTCAACTTCCCTGCGGGATCCAACACCTGCCCGGTTATTGCCACTTACGACGCGGCGACCCAGGCGTGCACAACGGCCGTCGAGCATGCGTCCTATCTCACGAATGCAGTTACGGGACCGAACGGTTCTCTGTGCAAGAAGTTCTACGCGGATGCCGCGAAAAATCCCTGCCAGTTCACCGACAAGACCACAATTGTGCTGCCATCGGGACAAGTGATCGCGACGCATCTTGAGTGCAGCTACAGAAGACCACCATGGGCCGATGTTCTCCACCCTCTTCCTCTCGGACCTCACCTCATACCGGCGCCGTGGGTGGTGGGTGCTTTCCCCTAGGCGGGCGACGGCCCACTATCCTGCCGTTGCCGGCATCCTTCGGATCGGGCAACGGTAGCAGCGGCATCACCATTCCGGGCCTTTTCGGCCATCGCGATCCCGATCAGCCGACATTTAGCGGCTGGTCTGTGCCGCGCGCTAGCGGCGGCAATGGTAGCGGCAGCAAAGGCGGAACCGGAGGCGGATCCAATACCGTGGCGAGCCAGCCGAGCTCCACTGGCCCTGTCATTCATCCCATTCCTCTGGGAGGAGGTCATGGACCGGCGATCACGCTCCAGCCGAATCGTCCCATTGCCAGTCTTCCGAGACCTCAGTTCATTCCCGGCGGAGGTACCGGCGGCGGCTATAATACGTCGAAAGGCGGCAATGCCATGGATACTTTGGGCAGCTTGAATACTGGCGGAGGCATTAACGGTGTTGCCGGCAATTCCGGCGGCGCTGATTCAAGCCGTCGCACCCGTTTCCCGGTACAAGTGCCGCCTCCGAAGCCTCAACCCGGAGGAGGCAGCGGCGGAATAAACATGGTCAACGGTGGGAGTGGCAACGCGCCGAGTACGGGCGGTAATTTCAAGCCGATCACGAAGCTTAAAATCACCCCCAGCGCTCCATCAAGGGACGTGAACGTCGACTACGGTGGATGTGGCGGCTGTGGACAGCCGGCGAAGGATCCGCTGGTCGTTCGCTGACGCGCAGCTTCCTCCGGTGCAAGCGAGGGCAAATTGACACGCGACCGTCTGGCTTACGATTACGGGTTCGCGGTCTTATGCCCTTGCATTTATCACCACAGATTAAAGCCAACCCTGTTCTGGTAATGCAATCCTGTCCTGTCAGGCTGGCGAGCTCTAGCTTCCCGACCCAGACTTTGGGGCCGCAAATGAATCGTAAGAGCGCACCCGTAAAATCGACGCACTCATCGGGATGTGGTCCTGATACGGGATGCGGATCGGTCTTAAGCAAAGTTGTTGTTGAAGTAACAAGCTTTGTCGCACTCTTCTGAATATCAGCCCAACGCGCTCACTAGCGAAATACTGCATTCATTTACGCTTGAAGGACCCCGTTCGAATTCCTGCTTTGTTTACTTGAATGTCCTCCACGTCCGAATTGGGTCATTCTCGTTATTCTGGCAGCGTCTGAGGACTTCCGGTTTGCTTCGACCAACAGACATTTTTTCGTGCCGATTGGTATGCCGCGACGTGCCAACAGCCGACATACGTCAGTGGCCGCGCAAACCGGACCGGTGCCACCTCCAAGAGGCCAAAGTCGTATTATGATATGCGGCCGCTATTAGCCAATATGGAATTCCACTTTGATTCGGGGCCTGCATTGCGTAGGATCCCCAGGGTCCAAATGATGGGAGGGAAGAGTGCCACGCTTATGAGCGCCGGATTTTATCTTTTGGCTGTTGGTGCTGGCGTTTGTTTTGTGTTTCAGCAAACGGTCAACTCAAACTTGCGCGTTGAGATCGGATCGCCGTGGTGGGCCGGATTCATCAGCTACCTAGGTGGCACGCTCGCCATGCTGGCAATGGTCCTTGCATTACGCGAACCGTGGCTATCTGGAACGACAATCGCACGAAGTTCATGGGTTTCATGGACCGGAGGCATCTTTGGGGCCGTTTATATTGCGATCTCGATTTTTATGTTACCTCGTCTGGGTGCGGCAACTGTTGTTGCGCTGATCGTGGTCGGCCAAATGATCTGCTCGCTGATTTTGGATCAGTTTGGTCTGTTAGGTGTACCGCAGCATCCAGCAACTCTGCTTCGGATCGCAGGCGCTGCATGTCTGATCCTTGGAGCCGCGCTTATTCGCTTTTGATCTATTGAATGTGCGAGTTGGGTCATTCGACATGCTCTGCCGGGTGCTCGGCGACTTCCGGTCTGCCCTTAAAACAGACATTCTCGGATTTAATCGTCACGTCCCAAACGTGCCAATTTCGGTTCGCCGCTTCATTCGATCACCTCGTCGGCAAGCGCGAGCAACGCTGGCGAGACCGATCCACATTTCGATAAGGCACTGCTTACTCGGAAGTCTTTTGGTGCGCGCCACGTACTGTATCGAAGATTTCAACGCCTGATTCTGGCAGAATTACCCAAGGCTGCTTACTACGTGCGAATATGTGTGTCGTCGGATTGAGCCACGAAGTATCGTCGAGTGTGCCGCCGCGAACGTTGCGCGTATAGCCTGGTACCTCGGTGCCCGGCTTGACGCCTCCGCAGACGCATATACCGCAATCTGGGCAAACCCAGCGCATTTTGGCCCGACCGCCTTCCGTCACCCCTCCGGGAACGGCTTGCAGTTCTTTACCTCTCACTCGGAATGCTTCGCCGGGCACTGCGATGCCAATCGAGAATGCACTAGTCGTTGATCGTTGGCAGTCCGTACAATGGCAGGCATAAACGCGGAGGGGCTTTTGGGTGATTTCGTAGCGAACGGCATTGCAAATGCACCCGCCCGTCAATGGCAACTTCATCGATCACGCTCCTACTATGATGTCCGCCAAGCGCGCCTCCCATGGTTACGCTCTCATGTTTTAGGATGATAATACCGCACCGTTTATTTAAGCAAAGTCGTTAAAACGACGTACGTCCGTTAATGGGATGGACCGGCTGCTCCACCCGCGGGGATAGTCTGCAAGGACTACACCGCAGCAACTGGAGAAGCAGCCCATGGATATCAGCGTGCCGCCCTTGGCCTCGATCGGCATCGACATTGGCAAGGAAGTTTTCCACATTATTGGGTTCGGCACTGACGGCAGAATTGCTTTTCGTCGGAAGATCAAGCGACTGGCGCTGGTCGAGACCTTCAAAAAGCTCCCTCCGAGCGTCGTTGGCATGGAGGCGTGCCTCAGCGCACACTTTGTTAGCCGGGCTCGGCGTCAACTGGGCCACGAACCACGGATTATTCCGGCGATCTATGTGAAGCCGTTCGTAAAGGGGCAGAAGAATGACTACAACGACGCCGAGGCTATTGCTGAAGCATGCCTGCGGCCGAACCTGCGCACCGTGCGCGAGAAGACGCAGGATCAACTCGATCTCCAGGCCTGTCATCGCGTTCGCTCCCGCCTGGTGTCGCGGCGAACAGCGACAATCAATCAGATCCGCGCCTTCCTCATTGAGCAAGGCATCGCGGTCAGGACAGGATCGAGGGCTCTGCGCAACTCGCTCATGGCAATTTTAAAGAACCGTCAGGACGAGATATCGCCACGGATGAACGGTCTGATTGCTGGTCTTTATGAGGACTGGATTTTGCTCGATGAGCGGATCGACACGATCGCCAGCGAGATCGAGAAGATCAGCGAGAAAGGAAGCCAACTGCCAGCGCCTCATGAGCGTTCCCGGCATTGGCCCACTGATCTCGACCGCCGTGGTCGCTGCCATTGGCACCGGCGAGGCATTCGAGCGCGGACGCGATTTCGGGGCATGGCTTGGTCTCGTGCCACGCCAGTACAGCACGGGTGGCCGATCAATACTCGGTCGCATTTCCAAGCGCGGCAGCAAGTATCTCAGAACCTTGTTCATCCAGGCCGCAAACGTCATCCTGATGCGCCCGCACAATTGGGAACGCTTCAGCTTCGGAGCATGGCTTCTGAACGCAGCTCCACGGCTTCATCGCAACAAGCTGGCAACGGCCCTGGCCAACAAACTGGCGCGGATCGCGTGGAGCATTCTGCGCAACGAGAAGAACTTCGATACCCCCCGTCACGAGGTGGTGGCTATCTGAGCCTAACCTCAACTAGTTCGCGACAGAGAAACGCATGGAACGGATCGATGAACGCATCAAGAGTCTGGTGACCCGAATGGTTGCTCGTCAACCTGTCCGCTAATGAGACCAAGATGCGTGCGTATTCCCATCAAGGCCACGGCCCGCGAGCCGATCAAACAGGCCGGATACATATCAGCGACTTCCGCTTTCTACGCACAATCTCCCTTGCGAAACGCAGCCGGTCCATACATTTGGGTCAAAACCGAGAAGAACTGAGTGGAGCGATGTTTTCCGCTTTGCCCTCATAGTCTGACATTGCCCACTGAGGTCGGCACTTCATATTCGTGCCATGTGTGGACGGCTCCGAGTTGGCAAGGAGCTTTCTTCACGTTGCAGGCTTGGTCGGTGCAGCCATGTGTTCGGCCTATAAGTGCGGTTCACATGGACCGCTGGCCATAATGCCCTCCGCGGATCAGGTCCCGGTCAAAAGCACGCATTCGATAACAATGCGATGGCACAAGTGGGTTGTCCTGATCGCCGGATCGACCGGCTCTGCATTACGTGCTGTTCGCCCTCCCAACCTTCACATCACGCCGGTTGCCCAGCGCGATCTCGTTTACCGCGCAAGCGCAGCTGGATTCCGATATCGTTCACCTTTGGCCATCATGGCCCAAGCCATCCGCGCAATCTTGTTGGCGAGCGCGATGGCGACGACCTTGGTCGGGCGACGGCCTAGCAACGCCGTGAGCCAGGGCCGATGCCCGGTGCCATGGATCTTGGCATAGCGGATGACAGCGAGTGCTCCGGCCACGAACAGGCTGCGCAGATAGCGATCGCCCTGCTTACTGATACTGCCGAGCCGCTCCTTGCCTCCACTTGAGTGCTGCTTGGGAACGAGCCCAATCCAGGCGGAGAAGTTGCGCCCTGATCGGAAGGTTCTGGGGTCGGCAACACTGGCAACCAGAGCAGTCGCCAGCATCGGGCCGACACCGGGAATGTAATGAAGGCGCTTACTCGTCTCGTTGGACCGATGCCAGGTCAGGATCATCCTATCGAACTGCAAAATCTGCTCCTTGAGAGCGAGCAGCTGGGTACCGAGCGCGGCAAGACACGCGCGGGCAACCTCCGGCACCCGTTTGTCGTTCGGGTCGGCAACAACGTGTAGCAATTCCGTGACTCCTTTGCGCCCGACCGGCGCGACAATGCCAAACTCAGCGAGGTGCGCCCGGATCGAATTAATCACCGCAGTCTGCTGGCGGATGAACAGATGGCGAGTACGGTGAAGCATCAGGCAGCTCTGCTGCTCAGGTGTCTTGGTTGGCACGAACCGCATATTGGCTCTGGCGACCGCCTCGCAGATGGCTTCTGCGTCGGCCATGTCATTCTTCTGCCGTTTGACATAGGGCTTCACATAGGCCGGCGGCATCAATCGCACGGTATGACCGAGGCTTGAAGTTCGCGCGACCAATGGTGCGACGAGGCGCAGGCCTCAATGCCAACCAGGCATGGTGGCAGCTTCTGAAAGAACGCCAGAACAGCCCGCCGCTTCAGCTGACGGCGGATGACCACTTGGCCACCAGCATCAACGCCGTGAACCTGGAAAACCGACTTGGCAATATCGAAACCGATTGTCGTTATCGTCTGCATGGCTCGCTCCTCTGAATCGTGGGAGCCTTAACAGCGCCCACATCCGTGGCACCATGTGCCGGTGGAGGAGCCGTCCACAGCATCAAAAGCGGAAGTGCGCCGCTATTCGATGACCGCGTCAGCCAACGCGAGCGCGCTTGTGGAGACAGCGATACTGAGCCCCTTCGTAGTGTTCAGATTGATGATCAAAGGAAAATGTTCGCCTGCTAATTCGATCGCCTAGCTTCCCGCCGCAAAGAATTTGGGCGACCGGATGATCGGCTCGACCGGCGTGATCTTCCCAAACGAAAATTAGCGATGGAAAGAAAAGCGGAAACTTCGCGGACCGAGATAGATGAAGCTGGGTGGTATTTTTTTTACGCTTGCTTAAGTGCATAACCGTGTTAACAAGGTACCATGGCAAGCAATATCAAAATCCCAAAGAGACGGGGTCCTTTACCGACAGGCAAGGGCACGCTTGTTGGGGTACGTCTTCAGCCTGACGACCTAAAGGCTCTCGACAAGTGGGTACGACGTTTAGGAAAACATGGAGGCCGGCCAGAGGCTATCCGGCAGCTAGTCCGCTTTGGTATCGCCACCGATAAGATTGTTAGAGGGCTTTCAAACCAAAGATCACTCTATGCTTCCGAACTAGCAGCGGCAAAAATCAGCGGTCTTCTTTATCCCAAAGATTTTGCCGATCTAAAATTTGAGCTGCTGGTGCCCAAGAAGCCCGACTAGAATAAAACAGGGACCCCGACTTGGGAGTCCGATCTATCGAGAGGAGGATAAGCAAATTTTGCCCCTCGCTCGTGCAGCCTTCCATAGGTGGGACACGCTACATTAAAAACGCACCTGTTAAATAATCAGCAAAGGCATTGCAACGATGCGCGACGTCAAAAAGCTAAGTGTTACCGAGTTGCGCAAGCGAAAATTCGCATATCAGATCGGAAGCAGTAATTCGGTTGATGTCGATCGAGCAGTTGCCGACGAATATTTCGACAGATATTTGGGTAATCAGAATTACGAAGACAATTTCGAAGACGCGTTTAATGCGCAATATATTCTTGATTTGATTGCAGCGGTTTGGAGGCCGAGCCTACCCTATAAGTTGCTTGACTGCGGTAGCGCGAACGGCCTGACGCTTGACCAATTTGACAGACTGGGTGTCGAAGCTTGGGGCATCGAAAATAGCGCTTTTATACATTCGAAGACGCCAGAGAGGTGGCGCGAACGAAATCTTCTTGGTGACGTGTGTAAGATACCATTCGAGGACGAAACGTTCGACTTTCTTTACGTTACATGCGTTCCTCACGTACCAGAAGAAAACGTTGCTCAGGCTCTTAAGGAGCTGTTTCGGGTGTGTCGCACGGGAGTAGTGCTTCACGGCGTGACCACCGATATGACGGAGGAGGTGATCGAGGAATATCATTTGTTCAAAGGGATACAGACTTTCTGGACATTTTCAGAATGGTCGGACGCCATGGTACGCGCCGGGTTCGAACTTGCCATTTCGGATGCCGTTGTGTTCGACGAGGTTTGGCGCATCGAACAAGAAACAGACGAGGATGATTGGGATTGGTTTCCGGAAAAGGAAACCATGAAATACACTTTCTTTACAAAACCAAAGGATGGAAGGTATTTGACCAGCGGCGCATCCTGACCACCGCCGTCGTTTCGCTTCCCACGCAAATTTCGTGGCGATTTCTGTATGGGACTTGCTGAATGATCAGACCATCCTTTTTGCAAGATAGGACGACGCGAAATCTGGATATTTGCTCAATCCGACAGCGCCACTAAGTTCTCAAGCCGGTTCTCATTCCACGGTCTTGGTCTTGTACTCGATATCGGGAGCCACTCTGGTGCCTTGAACCTCGCCGCCAACAAGAAGCGCAACCAGGACAATTGCGGCGAGCGCACAGCAGCCAATTAAAATAAAAAAGCCGGTGTTCGAGGGTCCTTGATCGGGGCGACGTTTCCTGTTCATGGGGTTTCCCCATAACTCATTAGCCCGCCAGCCTCTCCGTATTCTCGTTGCACGAATATGGTGGGTAACAGTCCGATGAACTCGCGCCGTCGCATCAACGTCTCCAACGATGAATATGCGGGCAGTGTAACAGCCAAAAAGTCGGGGGAGAGTTAAATATGATGAGGGTGCGATGTCCGGGTCGGTCATTCACGCCGCTTTGGCGGAGCTAGCTTAGGTCGGCTCTACTGTCGAAAGCCGACATCCATTGCAAGGGTCGGCACTTCGGTAGCGTGCCATGTGTGGACGGCTCCGAGTTGGCAAGGACTTTCTTCACGTCGCAGGCTTGGTCGGTGCAGCCATGTGTTCGGCCTATAAGTGCGGTTCACATGGACCGCTGGCCATAATGCCCTCCGCGGATCAGGTCCCGGTCAAAAGCACGCATTCGATAACAATGCGATGGCACAAGTGGGTTGTCCTGATCGCCGGATCGACCGGCTCTGCATTACGTGCTGTTCGCCCTCCCAACCTTCACATCACGCCGGTTGCCCAGCGCGATCTCGTTTACCGCGCAAGCGCAGCTGGATTCCGATATCGTTCACCTTTGGCCATCATGGCCCAAGCCATCCGCGCAATCTTGTTGGCGAGCGCGATGGCGACGACCTTGGTCGGGCGACGGCCTAGCAACGCGGTGAGCCAGGGCCGATGCCCGGTGCCATGGATCTTGGCGTAGCGGATGACCGCGAGTGCTCCGGCCACGAACAGGCTGCGCAGATAACGATCGCCCTGCTTACTTATGCTGCCGAGCCGCTCCTTGCCGCCACTTGAGTGCTGCTTGGGAACGAGCCCAATCCAGGCGGAGAAGTTGCGCCCTGATCGGAACGTTCTTGGATCGGCAACGCTTGCAACCAAAGCAGTCGCCAGCATCGGGCCCACACCGGGAATGTAGTGAAGGCGCTTACTCGTCTCGTTGGACCGATGCCAAGTCAGGATCATTCTATCGAATTGCAAAATCTGCTCCTTGAGAGCGAGCAGCTGGGTACCGAGCGCGGCAAGACACGCGCGGGCAATCTCCGGCACCCGTTTGTCGTTCGTGTCGGCAACAACGCGTAGCAATTCCGTGACTCCCCTGCGCCCGACCGGGGCGACAATGCCAAACTCAGCGAGGTGCGCTCGGATTGAGTTAATCAGCGCAGTCTGCTGGCGGATGAACAGATGGCGAGTACGGTGAAGCACATTGAGGCCTGCGCCTCGTCGCACCATTGGTCGCGCGATACGTTGAGGGAAGACTTTGGTGCGGCGACCCGGAGTTATTCTCAGATGAGGAAACGTGCCCAGGTCATTTTGGCCGACTGCAGCGCGAGGCCAATCGCATCCTCACGGCTACATTGCTCCGGAAAGAAGCCGTTCTTTAAGCGCACTCGACTAGCCAAATTTCACCGCGCGGCCTGGTAATGCGTACCGCACGGTTCAAACTCGACAACCCGCCGGACTTCTCACCCGGCGGGTTTTTCATGATGAGGGCGGCGGCAGCCTTAACTTTGCGTAAAGCATGTGGGTGCAGCCTGTTTTGATCCATTGAAGGGACGGGAGCGCCCCATGCTTCGTGACGAACGAATTAGCGTTCCCCAGTTTCTGAGGATCGGAGTTGGTGGTGCAGCGATAATGATCGCGCTTGTGGTGGCGAACATGATCTCGTGATGAGCCGGCTGCCTAAATTCGCGGATGATGTCTCAAACCGTCCGCCCGCCAAAGACGAGTTCAAGCTGGGCCCGTTTGGCTGCTTCATCCTGGGATTTGTCGCGGGCGTTGCTGCGCTCTTGGTGTTCGGCGATACAAACATTCTAAGGTACTACATCATCACCGCTTTCCGCTGAGAGGGTCAACGTCCACGGACCGAATAGGAGTCAGACCTCAAGCCAGCCGCGAGCCGCTACATCCGCGCAAGGCGCTCAGGCGCCAGGTCGTCCTACACTGGGAAGTCCAATAATGATTTTAATGTAGCTCGAGTAAGGGTGAACTGGAATTTTTCACAGGGCAATTGATCCAGACCACACAGGCTAGTTACGCGACCTAGAGGCCTAAGAGACGAAACTGGTCCGCTTCAGCGGCCTTCAGATCGGCTTCGGCATCGGCAAATAGTTGACCGTAAATGTCGAAGGCGAACTAGCTCGAATATGCGACGTCGAGCGCAGGGTTTGTGAGTTCGTTACTGAGCAGTATCGCTTGTTCAGCAATTACGGCCACGCTCATTGGACGCGCCGGAATCGCGAGGGCGAACTGCGTTGATTGAAACCATCTCTGAGCAAGAGGGTCTTTGGCGGTGAAGACTGAAGGCGCCACAAGCGGTCGATGATCCTCCAACGCTATTCCTTAAAAGCCTGTGCCGGGGCCGGTGCCCGGTTTCACCGGAGCAAGAATGCTTATGCCCGCAGTAGCCGTCACGTCGCTTATCTTTGGGCCTGTCACGAGTGTGGGCTTCAAGTAGGGTTTGCGGATTGAGGTCGCTAAGGCCGCGTTGGCGCATACAGATTTCACTTGAAAACTCCCTTTGAAGAAATACTCCTACTTAAATTTTCGCGGAGCAACGAAGACGGTTGACCCGTTTTAATGGCGCAGCTTTCGCTTGATTGCCGGCATCATCGCCGCACGCACTAACCGGCGAGCGCCGTTACGACCTTCAAGCCAGCCGCCAACCCTTGCTCCATGCCGAATATAAAGCTGCCGGAACCAAACAGGAGCATCTTCGAGAAGCCAGGCGCGGAAAATCCTCCACCGGATATCCTGTTCACCGAAGGCAGCTCGTGCAACCCAGCACTCGACTGATGTGTTGCTTATGCCGCCAGGAATGGCGGTCACGTCCGTTATGACAGGACCTCTCACAAGCGTGGGCTTCACATAAGGTTTGCGAACTGCAGGTTTGGAAACTGAACTGGCTGGTGCAGAAATCATCGGAATATCCCCTGAAAGAACGGCAGACTAGACCGCGCCATCGGCGGAGTTTGTCGCGGCACGGCAACAGTGAAGGTGAAACGCTGCTTGCCCTTAGGCTGATTTGGCCGCTCGCACTCAAACTCGTCCTGTTGAGATCACCCCCTGTCACCCGGGCGCGCCGGTCTATTCGGTTGCGCCTTTGGCACACCATACTGATCTGCGCTGCCCGCAGGTCTTTCGACGAGGTGCCTTCGACGGCCGGCAGGGTTCGATAAACCCGGCACGCCCGGCGGTACGCTCACGCAACAAAACCATGATGTGCAGGCGAAAAATCGCGCGGCGGGAGCGTCCTCCGTCTAGCAAAATTAAGTCCACCCTCAACGCATCGCGTGCCCATAGTGCTTCCTGCCGTGCCGTCGTGAGAGATGCTGGATGAAACCGTGATGCAGGACCTAAACGTGTTCGGTTTCGGCGTCTCTGTGGCATGGACGATACAGCGTTGATACCGCGACTACGATACAGTCAGATTCTGACATTTTATTTGGAAGAACTTTAGGATGACAAAACTAGCACTGGGACTTGTCGCCGCCATTGCCGCCACAACGACTGCGGCTCAAGCGGCAGACATGGCGTACAAAGCGGCTCCCGTCGCGCCCATCGCGACCTATAACTGGAGCGGCATATACGTCGGCGCTGACGTTGGGTACGCTTGGGGCGCTTCGCGAGGTTGCGGATCGAGCTCGGACTTTTTGGCCATCGGTCCGTGCTACCGCTATCATGCAGATGGAGTGATTGGTGGCGGCTTTGTGGGCGGTAATTATCAAATCAACCAGTTGGTACTTGGTGTGGAGGCGGATTGGCAGGCTGCAAATGCGCGTGGTAACAGTCCGAACCTGATGTTTGGCGGTCCGCCCGGCTATACCATCGCCACCAACATCAATGATTACGGGTCTCTGCGTGGCCGAGTTGGTATTGCGCTCGACCGTTTCATGATCTTTGGCACCGGTGGTGTCGCATGGGGTTCTTGGTCAACTTCATATTCGATCTTTGGAACGACGCCGCCGTTCTACATTAACAATGTTAATGAGCATGTCGGTTGGACTGCTGGTTTCGGCGGCGAGTATGCCATCACGAACAATGTTCTGCTGAGAGCTGAATACCGATATACAGATTTAGGAAGCTCAAGATTTTCGGCGGGCACCGTAATCAATGGTGTTTATTCGGCGCCGAATGCTGGCGACACGGGGAACAGGGTGACCATGAGCGACGTGCGGCTCGGCGTCGCATACAAGTTCTAAGTTAGTCATCTTGATGTTTGCGCCGGGTTCCCGCGCGCCGTCGAATTTTGGTGGCGGTGGCATTCCCCAGCGCATCATGATCAGTTCACGCTCGCCAACGGCGTTACGCACCACCGGTGCACATGATCAAGCTGACCGAACAACAGGAGATCACGCCCTACAAATGGGTGCATCCGGATGAGGAGCGGTGACGCCCGGTGGTGATAGCATCCAGGGCGCTCCGTCTGTGCTCCGCTAGGCTGTTATGTCGGCACCTTTCACCCAGGCTAATGGTTGGGCCGTCACGTCGTTCATTACCGGACCCTTCACAAGGGTGGGCTTTGTATAAGGCTTGCGGGTTGCAGTTTTGCAAATTGAACAGACGTCATCTCGATACTCCCCATGAAACAGGAGAGACGCTAACACCCGGCAACGGCCAGAGTCTGTCGCAGAATGGCAACACTTAAAAGGGAAACGGTGGGGTTACTTTAGCGATGTATTGATCGCGGTGAACTTGCCTTTGAGGGTGGTGCCGAGACCGTTCACCGCCGCGATGATGGCGAGCGAAATACCGGCGGCGATCAGGCCGTACTCAATGGCGGTGGCACCACTTTCGTCTGCAAGAAATCTGCGGATCGTTTTCATCCTAACAGGATGTTCGCAGAAACTAAATAATCGCTAAATCGATCGCCGACTAAGTACTGCTACTTTCGTCTTTTCAAATTAGGCCGCTGCTGATTTCAAATTAGGTCACTGACGGTCAAAACAGGCCAGCACCGTAATTCGGTATATTAAATTCTCTAAGACTTGAGTTTGCGTCAATTTGATTGAAATCAAACGGCCGGCGCTAAAAACTTGCCAAAACTTGCCATGTTTCCCGAAGCAGATGCTTTGAAATGCTTTGGTTACCCGGGCGATGGTGGCCTGTTTAATGAGATGCGAGGGCGAGCTAGCTGGGTGTCACGATGTCAAGGCTGCGGTACGGGGAAAAAGTTCTGAGTGCACGCCGCCAGACGGTGGGCTGCCTTGAGGGCTAAAAAAACCAGGTTGCCAGTACCAAGCGGCGCTGAAACGGCCGTTCGTGCAAGCGCTGTCGGTACGTGCCGCTGATGCAATTATCAAAGCTGACTGATCATCATGAGACATGACTGCGGTTCTTAGTTGCCTCCGCTATTCCTTGCGGTCGCTGTCCCGCAATCTTTTCATTAAGGCTGCAATTTTCGGCGGTAAAGCCGTCCCAACGCGCAGGATCAAACGTAGTCGTTCGCCGATTTCAGTAATAATCGCCCTGATGATTTTGCGGTTCGCTTCGCGAAGAGCATCGTTGGACATAGTGCGTCCCCTTTGGCCGCAAACTAAGGCTTCACCTAGAATGGAACAGTGACCACGTGTGGTCCAGTTCTTTTATTCGGTCTCCACTGTCCTTATGTCGGAACACCCAGCGCCGCATATAGCGGATGTGGTTGTCGCTCATTCGCGTAGGCGTGATGCGCGATCTGAATGACCCTGAGTTATGGGGAGGTCGGTACTGAAACTTTGTCTTGAGCTTGGTGTTTCCCGAGCCCCGAGGGATTGCGGCCCTAGGAGTGATCAGCGCGTTCTTTAATTTTGCCTCTTGCGATTGCTTTTGCATCACCCATCCCTCTTAAGAAGTTCGGTGTTGGAGGTGACGGGCAGGCTAGGACATTGGACGCCAGCCTGAGAGGCGCGCTCATCGACTGCAAGCCGAATAAAATCGGCTATCGTCAGGCCTTCGCGGCTAGCGGCGCTGCGCACAGCGCGACCAGGACCGCGGCGCCGGACGCCGTAAGGCGATCGGTGTAACCTTCAGGGTGTGGAAGTGGTTCGTATTTCATGCCGCGAAGCTGGCGACCGAACGCAACACGCGCAACGCAACATTGCAACAAATGCAACACGATCTAAATTTATTGAGCGAGTTTAACTCTCTCTGACCGTTGATAGGAGCAACTTGAAATGCGTTCGTATTCGATCTTTGCGGCATGGTCCCTCCTAGCGGGAGCAGGCATACCTTTAATCGGCGTATTAAATAGCGGCGTTGCTCGCAGCGTCGGCAACCCGTTTGCTGCTACCGCAGTCATGTTTGCAGTGGCAGCGGCCGTAGCTCTGGCGCTCACTCTCCCGCTGTATGGCCATCCATCCGTCGCTCAACTGGGGTCAGCACCCTTGGTCAGCTACGGTGCCGGGCTGCTAATTGGATTTTATGGCCTGTCCGCCACGATCATTATTCCTCGTTTCGGCGCAGCTAGCTTCATCGCGTTTATTCTAATTGCTCAGCTGCTCAGCTCTGCTGCGGTGGACCAATTCGGTCTATTTGGCATGGTCCGACGGCCAATCGATATAAGCAGACTGGTTGGCCTAGTGGTTATCGTGGCGGGCATCGCGATTATGGAAATTGGAAATTCCGCCAAAGCCAGTCCTTAAGAAGGACATCGAATTTGATAGAGGCCAAGCAAAAAGCCCCGGATGATGCCGGGGCTTTTGAGTCCGAGTTAATAAGAGATCAGTATCGCGCAACGACCGGGCCGCCAAACTTGTAGTTCAAGCGGACAGTCCCGATATCCACATCTTGGCTGGTGCTGTTGACATTCGGTATGCCGGCCCGTCCCCCTCGCGCGATAAGCGTGATGTTCTGAGTACCCATAAACAAATGATCGTATTCCGCGCTGACTGACCAGTTCGGCGAGAAGCCTAATTCGATACCGCCGCCAGCCACTCCACCCCAGCGCGTTTCCGATCCTGCGGCGAAAATTGCCCCGATAGGTACAGCACCGTTGATATTGGAAATTATGTTAAACTGGTGGTTGGTGACAGCAGCGCCGCCCTTAGCGTAAAACAGGACGTTGTTAACAGCGTAACCAATCTGACCGGTAAAGAGGCCAAATGACTGAATGTTTGTGGTGTCGGTGCTGTTGCCAGCAGGAAAAGCCAGACTCGGGTTGCTGCCTTTGAAGTCGGCCCAGTTGCCTTGGGCTTCGAGCCCGAATACCCAAGCCGCCGACTGCCATCGATAGCCTACCTGACCGCCGATCGTGCCCCCTGTTCCGTTGTTACAGCCATCAAACACCGGTGCCCCAAAAACAGTGACGCCTCCAATCGAGAGAAGGCTCGAACAACTGTGCGCGGAACCGCCGCCACCGTTGATGCCGATATACAAGCCGGACCAGTCATACAGCGTAACCGGAGCTATTGCTGGTGCTTTGTTGTAGCGCGCCGCCATGTCGGCGGCTGATGCGCTCACGGCGCTAATAGTTAAAATCGAAACTGCCAGGGCAATTTTATTCACTGAAATGCCTCCGTTGCGCACCCCGAGGGCGCTTAGGTAAGTCAGTCATAGCAGGAGGCCCAGGCTGAAGCCGTGTTTTCCAAGCAACAGTTGGCCGGATTCGGACGCCGCCTCAGTAGCCGCCTCATTCATTCTCGAAAGCGATCATGGTCGGCTTTGCAGATGCGAGCTCAGGCGACGGCTCGACACCTGCCAGCGCCCTGCCACCAGCACACCGATGCCATGATCCACGCACCATCGGCGAATTGTTTGTGTCGATCGGCACGCTCGCCTGGCTGCAGCACCAATAGGGATCAGATCATCGTCTTCAGCCTGCGGCGGGGGGATTATAGCCAGCCTGATCGATCTTTGCCAATTCAGCCACAAGCCGCTGGCGTTCGCTTAGCAGGCTGTCAGCATCGGCAAACGCCTCAGTCATAAACAGCCGCCCGCTCAATCTCATTCAGGAGCCATCCAGCCGATAAGCGACATTTTGTCTGCTCAAGTAAGGGTTGAGATGAGCCCCTTAGGTGCCGATGTAACTGCGCGCCGGAGCGGCAGAAGATCCGGGCCGCTATATGGTTGGCGCTTGTAATCCTCAAACGTTTCCACCGCCCACGTCGAAGGTTATCCTAAAACACGATCCCGATCCCGACGGCTTGCGAGTGGCGGTAAGGGTGCCCCCAAGTTGCTTGGTCAAGGTTGTGATCACCTTCATTCCTAAGCCTGCGGACGCCATTGGGTCGAAATCCGATGGAAGTCCTTCCCCTTTGTCGCAGACCGTCAGTTCATGGATCGCGCCCTTTGTGCGATATTCAACATGATGCGTCCCGGGGCGTGTTTCGCCGCGTTGGTCACGAGCTCATTGACCAGCAAGCCTATCGGCTGAATTTTCGTGCTCGGGACCGTGCCTTCGTCACCATCGACTTCAATCTTGCTCTCCAAAATGTTCGACAGGTCAGCACACAATCGGCGCAGAAATTCGATGCAAGAAATGTCGGCAGCTTCGTTGGAATAGAAGTTCCGATGCACCTGCGCCACAGCAGCGACGCGGTTAGCCGCTAATCGCAAATGGTCGGCAGTGGCCGGGTCGGAGGTTTTGCTCTGCATTGCCAACAATCCCGAAATGAATTGCAGACTGTTGGTGACGCGATGGTCAATCTCACGGGCTAGCAAATTTGCTTGAGCTACCGCCTCACGCGCCGATATTCGTAGTTCCATCTGGTCCATGACAATGGACGCCATGTCCTTCAGGTCCTTGATTTGAGGCTCGTCGATGGGCCGAGGCTCCTGTGCAATAACGCAGAGCGTGCCGAGATTGAATCCGTCGGCGGTCTTCAGCGGCACTCCCGCGTAAAATCGGAGACCAAAGTCCCCGGCCACAAGGGATTGGCAAGTGACCGAGGGTCCAAGGCTGCGTTGGATAGCAAATGCGGCATATCGTAAAGGATCGCGGAGGCGCATAGGCCGGGATCGCGCCCGATCTGCTCGACATCCAGACCATGATGCGATTTGAACCAGATGCGGTCATGATCGACTATGCTGATGATCGAAATCGGAACGCCAAAGCGACGGGCCGCGAGCGCAGTGATGCGGTCAAACGCCCCATCGGGCGGCGTATCAAGAATGTCATACCGCTTCACCGCAGCCAACCGCTGCGATTTATTTTCCGGAATGATGCTTGAAGATATTGCGTTCATGAATGATCAATCTTGCGGTCGAGCTGGCCGAGCGTACATGTTTTTAAATGCGAAGGTGGAACATTCAAAGCGGCACATGGTTCGCTCAAATCACATATGGCACTCCTCAAACGGACCGCAGTAAAGCTCCAAAATTCGTCGTTCTGGTGGTCGAGGACCGGCCATGCTCAGGGTTCTCGCGGTCGATCTGGTCGAAGACGCTGGTTTCAGCGCGATAGTCTCACAAAATGCCGACGAGGCAATCTCCATTCTGGAATCGAGATCGGACATCGATCTCCTTTTCACGGACATTCATATGCCCGGAAGCATGGATGGATTGAAGCTAGCTCATGCGGTGCGCAATCGGTGGCCGCCCATCAAAATAGTAATCGTTTCGGGAAAATCGAAGCTAACTGATGCCGAGTTACCTACTGACAGCCGGTTCTTGCGAAAGCCATATCCCGCGGAGGATATTGTTCATGTGCTCCGTTCGCTTGTTGGTGCCAAATGAGGGCATGCTTCACTAAGCATCTCTGGAGCGGCCGATCCATGCGGC